>NZ_PQCB01000016.1:192436-685843 GCF_002964745.1 Pseudoalteromonas sp. T1lg24
AGGGAGTCATTATGTCTATGTACACAAGGAGTCCCTGTGAGTATTAAACATATCTTTTTAATCTTTGTAGCCTTTACTTGCTCAGCCTGTACAACGTCAGGGCAACTTTATTATGTTGATACTAAGGGTAATAAAAAACTTGGTTGTGATGTTGAGTTTATTGGAATGCCAAGTGTAGATAAATTTGCGGTTGAGTATGCTTTAAGCCTTTGTGCCAAAAGTATTGTAAGAAAAGGTGGTGTTGTTCAAGAACAAGATATCTATCTTCTAAAGGTTGATACCGCTATTCCTGCGGCACCTTGTGGTAAAGCTTGGAATCATGATTTAGCTAAGCAACAGTTTCAGTCTAAAGAATTATCTAAAAAAGAGTATGGTTATATTGTTGCCAATATTGATTTAGAGTTAGCAGAAATCAACAAATGCACATAACAAGCCAATTAGATTGATATCCTTATCGCACGCTTAAACTCATTAAGCACAATATTTTCACATCTTTTTTTAACTTCAATTCTCACATTTACTACGGGCTATAGATTACTTTTAATAACAAAGCGTCATAGCTAACCTGTTGTTTAATAATACGCGATATGTTGAGATGTATCGGTATTTATATCAATGTTGCTGGAGAGTTTATGAGTAATGACCTGTTTCAAAAAGTCCGTTTTGTAATTGCTAAAATCTTTGTGTTTATATTTTTAGGCATGGCGTTAGCTTTGTTGTACTCACTTGGAAAATCGACATTAAGCGGCATTTTGGCAGGTGAAGACGTTACCCAAATCTTCTTAAACGGCATTAATACAGGCATTATTGCGTTGGCAGTGTTTGAGCTAGCCTTAGTGATCCATAAAGAATACTCGGTGGCTGAAGAAAGTAACAATGCCATTGAGAGTTTGCGTGGCACAATTCCGCGTTTTATTGGTACTGTGAGTATCGCGCTTTCATTAGAGGGGCTGATTATGGTTATTAAATACAGCCAACTTGAACTAGCAGGTAACTTGTATTATCCCGTAGCCATTATTATTAGCACCGCGTTTTTACTAGCATCTTTAGGTGTGTTTTTATATTTAACGCGGGACACAACAAATAATAAAACGTAGCAATTTTGTGATAGCCCAAACATTTAAATAGTTGGGCTATTTTTTTGCAATAAGCTTATTACTTAGCGATAGAAAGCCAGCGAATTTGGCCTTTAAATTTTGGGCGAAAAGGACAACACGCACTAATAACTCATTAATATTTTTATACAATTTTGATTTGCTGAGTGTAATTAAGCAATAGATACTAAGCACCATCTAACGCTATGCAAAAACAGGGAACTTAATTGTGTTAACAGCAAAAATTGCGTCTGCGACTATAGGGCTTGCCTTATCTTTTAGTCTTAATGCTAAAGAACAGCCCACAACACAAACAACAAAAAGCGCTATCGAAAGCGTAATTAACAGTTACGTATCACATGGTGCATTTGAAGGAGTGTTACTGGTTTCTCAATCGGGCGAAAAAATATTTGAGCGGGCGTATGGCTTTGCCAATTATGACAATCGTACACCACTTAGCGTAAACAGTTCGTTTCAAATTGCATCGCTTAGTAAACCCATTACAGCCACATTAGTGCTTAAACTTAAAGAGCAAGGTAAACTAAAGCTTGAAAGTACATTAGCCGACTACTTTACTGAATTTGATAATGATATTGGCCGAAAAATCACATTACATCATTTATTGAATCATACATCGGGTATACCTAATCACTTTACGCTCAATAACTGGTTTAATCGTGACTTTCACAACGTAACCACTGAGCAGGCATTTGTTGATGTTATAGCCAATATGCCGTTAAGTGCTGAGCCTGGTGAAGAGCACAATTATTCAAACCCTGCGTACTTTCTGTTAGGTAAAATCATTGAAAAAGCCACAGGGCAATCATTTGCACAGAGTCTAAAAACCAATATTTTAGCACCACTTAATATGACGCATTCGGGTGTCGCCCCTGTTAATACACAAAGTGCTCACGTAATTAAAGCGCATCAATGGCAAGATGCTGGTGGCTATACACGTGAACCAGACAACAACTACAAATTATTTGGTGCAGGAGCCGCCATTTATAGTAGCGCCGATGATTTATATCGATTTGATTTAGCGCTTTATGGCACAGAACTAGTTAATGCACAAAGCAAGCGCCAATTGTTTAACCCTGATTTACCTTACAGTTGGCGAGTAGGTAAATTGCCAATTAGAGAGTCACGTAAAGTGAATGCCCATATGTATGATGGCAAAATAAAAGGCTACAGCAGCATGGTGCTGCGTCTTATAGATGATAAACACAGCGTTATTCTACTTAGCAATAATGGTATGAGTTATCAGTTGAAACGCCAACTAGTAGGGGATATTGCCAAGGTGCTTTATGGCGAGCAGGTACCAAATCGTGAAAATGATGTTGCGCTTGCATTAACCAAAGCGATTACCACTGGCACCTTTGAAAAGGTATTAACCGATATTAAAGCCAACAAATACACATTAGATGAAGGCATGATGACATCGTTTGCCTATGAGTTACTTTGGTCAAACCTAGCAAGTAAATCGTTACAGTTATTTGCTGTGATCGGTAACCATTTTAAACAATCGGAAGATGCGAAACATCATTTTGCAAAGGCGTGTAATCACAGATTAGTTAAGAATTTAGAAGAACGAAACTCTATTTGCGGTGCAACACTTTAAAGGCCTTTAATAATTAACAGGCGTTATGTGAACGAACTTAGGTGTAGGTAGCGTGTTTAGCGATGGCCTACATTTTTTTCGGTGTAGAACGTGAATTATAAGGGCTCTTTTAATCAAGCGGCTTAATGAAGTGATTTACATTAAGCGTTAATTGCACAAGGGTTAGTTAATAGTCGTTATACGTTAATAGCGGAACGCTCTCCGAAGTATTTCTTATTCTCTATTGTCGACAATCAACACCGCTTTAGTCTAATTTAATAAAATTAATTGCCAAAATTGTCGACAATCTGTTGATCTCTTCGTGAATCACTCCTATATTACTCCTAGTTATTGTCGACAATAGTTAGGTTTTAAATTGGAAAATGAAGTAAAAACAGCGTCAGATAAAGTTTTTGTCGACATTCGCCAAGCCATTGTGGAAGGCGAAATAGCGCAAGGCTCAAAAATTTCTGAGCCAGAACTCTCCAAAAAGCATCAAGTTAGTCGCGCAACCTTGCGTGAGGCGCTTAATCGTTTAGAAAGCTGTCATTTAATCGAGCGCAAAGCCAACGTGGGCTGCCGTGTAATTTCGCTTACCCCAGAAAAGTTAGATGAAATTTATCAAGTACGTAGCGCCCTTGAGGGCTTAGCGTGTCGTTTAGCAGCAACCAATATGACAAACGACGAAATCAATCAGGTAAAAGCGTTACTTGATGAGCATTTGTCGACACAACGGGTGCGCCAAGGAGAGTCTTACTACCAAGAAGAAGGTGACTTAGATTTTCACTACCGCATTATTAAAGGCAGTAAAAACAGCCACTTAATTAATCTATTGTGCAACGAATTATACCAATTAGTGCGAATGTACCGAGTGCAAATGGGCATGAATGGCCCACGTGTTAGTAAAGCATTTGATGAGCACTTGGCTATTATTAATGCCATTGCAGCGCGTGATGGCGAATTAGCCGAATTATTAATGAAAAGACATATCGCGGCGTCAGGTAACAATATTGAACGTAAGTTTCAGTAATGTGTGATGCCAATAAAAGTGTAAACAAATTTAGTTAGCGTAACGCTAGCGTACAAATATAAAAATACCGTTCAAAGGAGACATACATGTCAGCAGGTTTGAAGTTTCGCCAAGCATTAGCAGAGAACCAACCGCTTCAAGTGGTCGGCACTATCAATGCCTATACTGCAATGATGGCAGAGAAGGTAGGGCATAAAGCCATTTACTTATCAGGCGCAGGGGTTGCCAACGCAAGTTACGGTTTACCCGATTTAGGCATGACCAGCTTAGATAATGTGCTTGAAGATATTCGCCGTATTACCAGCGCATCTGATTTACCACTACTTGTAGATGCAGATACAGGCTGGGGTGGTGCATTTAATATTGCGCGTACAGTAAAAGAAATGACAAAAGCAGGGCAGCAGGTTTTCATATTGAAGATCAAGTCGCGCAAAAGCGTTGTGGCCACCGTCCAAACAAAGAAATCGTAAGTCAGCAAGAAATGGTTGACCGCATTAAGGCGGCGGTTGATGCAAAAACGGATGAGCATTTTTACATTATGGCGCGTACCGATGCGTTTCAAAAAGAAGGGTTAAATGCTGCAATCGACCGCGCAGCTGCGTGTATTGAAGCAGGTGCCGATGCAATCTTTGCAGAAGCAGTGCACGACCTTGCTGACTATAAAGCATTTAGCGATGCGCTTAATGTACCAATTCTTGCTAATATTACTGAATTTGGCCAAACACCAATTTATTCAAAAACACAATTAGAAGAAGTGGGTGTAGGCATGGTGCTTTACCCACTAAGTGCGTTTAGAGCAATGAATAAAGCGGCACTTAATGTGTACAACACTATTTTAAGTGAAGGCTCGCAAGCAAGCGCAATTGATTCAATGCAAACCCGCGCCGAGTTGTATGACTTCTTAGATTACCACTCGTTTGAAAACACACTTGATAAACTTTTTCAGAATAACAAATAAGGGGCAGGAAAATGGTAGATAAAGCATTAGGCGGAGCAGGATTACGTGGTCAAGTTGCTGGTGAAACAGCGTTATGTACAGTTGGTAAATCAGGCAGTGGTTTAACGTATTGTGGTTATGATATTTCAGAGCTTGCAGATAAAGTTGAATTTGAAGAAGTATCGTACCTTTTAAGCCGTGGCGAATTACCAAATCAATCACAACTTGATGAGTACAAGGCAAAACTAAAATCACTACGTGGTTTACCTGCGGCACTTAAAACCGTTCTAGAATCTATTCCTAAAACAGCGCACCCAATGGATGTAATGCGTACCGGTTGTTCAATGTTAGGTAACCTTGAAATGGAAACCGATTTTAACGATGTGAACGACCATATCGACCGTATGGTTGCGGTTTTCCCAAGTATTATTTGTTATTGGTATCGTTTCTCGCACGACGGTGTACGTGTTGATGTTGAAACTAATGACGATTCAATTGGTGCGCACTTCTTACATTTATTACACGACAAAGCACCAAGCGAGCTATTTGCTAAGGTAATGAATGTATCACTAATTTTATACGCAGAGCATGAATTTAACGCGTCAACTTTCACAGCGCGCGTATGTGCTTCAACGCTGTCTGATGTGCATTCATGTGTAACGGGTGCAATTGGTTCACTGCGTGGCCCACTGCATGGCGGTGCAAACGAAGCCGCAATGGAAATGATTGAAAACTTTACAAGTGCTGATCAAGCTGAAGAAGCACTGATGGGCATGCTTGAACGTAAAGAAAAAATCATGGGCTTTGGTCACGCAATTTACCGCGAGTCTGACCCGCGTAATGTGATCATCAAAAAGTGGTCTGAATTACTTGCAAAAGAAGTAGGCGATGACGTGCTTTATCCAGTATCTGTTCGCTGTGAAGAAGTAATGTGGCGTGAGAAAAAGCTATTTTGTAATGCTGATTTCTTCCATGCATCGGCATATCACTTTATGGGTATTCCAACAGCGTTATTTACGCCAATCTTTGTAATGAGCCGTGTAACAGGCTGGACAGCACACGTGAAAGAGCAACGTGCTAATAACCGTATTATTCGTCCAAGTGCTGATTACACAGGCCCTGAAGCACGCGAAGTACCACCTATTTCAGCGCGTTAATGTCGCGTTACATCAAGGCATGCCTAGCATGCCTTTACTCCGAGTTTGTTGTGGAGCCCATATGAATACCCAATACCGTCAAAAGCTAGGCAATACCGGCCTAGATTATTTTAATGTTGAAGCTGCGGTGAATGCCATTTCACCGGGTAGCTATCAACAATTACCTTATACCTCAAAAGTACTAGCTGAGAACCTCGTTCGCCGCTGCGAACCTGCAATGCTAACTGATTCGTTAAAACAACTTATTGAGCGCAAGCGCGACCTTGATTTTCCATGGTTTCCAGCACGCGTGGTGTGTCACGATATTTTAGGCCAAACCGCACTGGTTGATTTAGCAGGCCTTCGTGATGCTATCGCAGAGCAAGGCGGCGACCCATCACTAGTTAACCCTGTAGTACCTACACAGCTGATTGTTGACCACTCCCTTGCGGTAGAGCACGGTGGTTACGATAAAGACGCGTTTGAAAAAAACCGCGCGATTGAAGATCGCCGGAATGAAGACCGCTTCCATTTTATTAATTGGACTAAAACGGCATTTAAAAATATTGATGTGATCCCACCGGGTAACGGTATTTTGCACCAAATCAACCTTGAGAAGATGTCGCCGGTTGTACAAGCCCGTGATGGCGTTGCCTTCCCAGATACTTTAGTGGGCACAGACAGCCATACACCCCATGTAGATGCATTAGGTGTTATTGCCATTGGTGTTGGTGGCCTTGAAGCTGAAAGCGTAATGTTAGGTCGCGCATCGTATATGCGTTTACCTGACATTGTCGGGGTTGAAATTATCGGTGAGCGTAAGCCAGGTATTACAGCAACCGATATTGTGTTAGCAATTACCGAGTTTTTACGTAACGAAAAAGTGGTGTCTACTTACCTTGAATTCTTCGGTGAAGGTACGCAGCACTTAAATTTAGGTGATCGTGCAACCATTTCAAATATGACGCCAGAATACGGCGCAACAGCGGCCATGTTCTACATTGATGAAAAGACCATTGATTACTTAAAGCTAACAGGCCGTGAAGACAGTCAAATTAAGCTAGTAGAAGAATACGCAAAAACAACAGGCCTTTGGGCATCAGAAATGACTGAGGCGAAATACGAGCGTGTATTAACCTTTGATTTAAGTTCGGTTGGCCGTAATATCGCAGGGCCTTCAAACCCGCATCGCCGCGTAGCAACCAACGAGCTGAAAAACACCGACTTACTGGGTGATTATTCGCATACAGATACACAAATGCCAGATGGTGCGGTAATTGTGGCAGCTATCACTAGCTGTACCAATACATCAAACCCACGCAATATGATTGCAGCAGGTTTAATTGCGCGCAATGCCAATAAACTTGGTTTAACCCGTAAACCTTGGGTTAAATCTTCGCTTGCGCCGGGTTCTAAGGTGGTTAAAAGCTACTTGGAAGAAGCAAACTTACTACCAGAGCTTGAAAGCTTGGGTTTTGGTGTCGTGGGTTTTGCCTGTACATCGTGTAATGGTATGAGTGGTGCGCTAGACCCTGTTATTCAACAAGAAATTATTGAGCGCGATTTATACACGACGGCAGTACTTTCAGGTAACCGTAACTTTGACGGTCGTATTCACCCTCATGCTAATCAAGCGTTTTTAGCGTCGCCACCACTGGTTATTGCTTATGCAATCGCAGGAAGTATTCGTTTTGATATTGAAAACGATGTACTGGGTGTATCGGCTGAGGGTAAAGAAATTCGCTTAAATGATATTTGGCCAAGCGATGAAGAAATTGACGCGGTAATTGCAAAAAGCGTTAAGCCAGAGCAATTTAACGCGGTTTATACGCCAATGTTCGATTTAACCGTGGATTACGGCGAAGACAATAACCCACTATACGATTGGCGCGAAATGAGTACCTATATTCGCCGTCCGCCATATTGGGAAGGCGCACTTGCCAAACCACGCACTATGACAGGCATGCGTCCGCTTGCTGTACTTGGCGATAACATTACAACCGATCATTTATCACCGTCTAATGCTATTCAAGCAAGCAGTGCAGCAGGGGAATACCTAGCCAAAATGGGGTTACCAGAAGAAGACTTTAACTCGTATGCAACGCACCGAGGCGATCACTTAACGGCGCAGCGAGCTACTTTTGCCAACCCTAAGCTGTTTAATGAGATGGTGACAGAGAACGGCGAAGTAAAACAAGGGTCACTTGCGCGTATTGAGCCAGAAGGCAAAGTAACGCGTATGTGGGAAGCAATTGAAACCTATATGGAACGTAAACAACCGCTAATTATTATTGCCGGTGCTGATTACGGCCAAGGTTCATCACGTGACTGGGCGGCAAAAGGTGTGCGCTTGGCAGGGGTTGAAGCCATTGTGGCAGAGGGTTTTGAGCGTATTCACCGTACAAACTTAATTGGTATGGGTGTCATGCCGCTTGAATTTAAAGCTGGCACAACACGTAAAACACTGTCAATTGACGGTACTGAAACCTTTGATGTAAAAGGCGAGCCTGCGCCAGGGTGTGATTTAACGCTGATTATCAATCGCGCAAATGGCGAAGTAGTAGAGGTGCCGGTTACCTGTCGTTTAGATACAGCGGAAGAAGTCTCTATTTACAGTGCGGGTGGTGTATTACAACGCTTTGCACAAGACTTTTTAGCGGAGACAGCAGCGAGTTAATCGCTGCTATACCTCACTATGACAACAAAATACAAAGTCCCTGCAACTTATATGCGTGGCGGCACCAGTAAAGGGGTGTTTTTTAAGCTAAGCGACTTACCGCCTGAAGCACAGGAGCCAGGTGAATTTCGCGATAAGTTACTAATGCGTGCGATTGGCAGCCCAGATCCGTACGAGAAACAAATCGATGGTATGGGCGGTGCAACGTCCAGCACCAGTAAAACAGTAATTGTCGCTAAAAGTGATAAAGCGGATCACGACGTTGATTACTTATTTGGCCAAGTTGCAATCGATAAACCAAGTGTTGATTGGAGTGGTAACTGCGGTAACTTAACGGCCGCCGTGGGCGCATTTGCCATTAACAATGGTTTAGTAGGTGCTGCACGTATTCCGCAAAATGGCGATGTTGAAGTGCGTATTTGGCAAAAAAACATCGAAAAAACGCTGGTGGTGCAAGTACCCATAAAAGATGGTGAAGTTAACGAGGTTGGCGACTTTAAACTTGATGGCGTCGCATTTGCGAGCAGCGAAATTAAAGTACAATTCCTTGCGCCATCCCCAGTGGGCGAAAACATGTTCCCAACCGGGAATTTGGTCGATACGTTAACGGTTGAGGGCTTAGGGGATATTCCAGCCACCATGATTAATGCCGGTATTCCAACTATTTTTGTTAATAGTGATGATATTAACTACAGTGGTGTGGAGCTGCAAGAAGACATCAATGGTGATAGTGACAAACTGGCTTTTTTTGAAAAGCTAAGAATCGCAGGGGCGCTTAAAATGGGTCTAATTAGTGACCCAAGTGAAGCGAAAACGCGCCAGCATACACCTAAAATTGCGTTTGTTTCACCTTCACAAGATTACATTAGCTCAAGCGGTGATATGGTAAAAAGCGCTGACATTGATTTAAATGTGCGTGCGCTTTCTATGGGTAAACTGCACCATGCGATGATGGGCACAGCAGCAGTTGCGATTGCCTGCGCTGCTGTGACAAAAGGCACATTAGTAAATTTAGCTGCTGGTGGCGGTGATATTGCTGATGTGAACTTTGGTCATCCATCAGGCACCATGAAAGTCGGTGCAAAAACAGTTGAAACTGACGCTGGCTGGCAAGCAGAATTTGCTAGTATGAGCCGAAGTGCAAGGGTAATAATGGAAGGGGTGTTACACGTACCTTTGTAAATGTACTGTAAATCATTAATTTTAAAGGGAGCTGTGGCTTCCTTTTTTCGTTCTATAAGCGGGTATTTTGTCTTAAAGTCGTGTAAGAGATCTCTACAGTGCGAGATAATAAATAAACGCGATTGTAAATACGGTGTTAAATCTGATTAAAAAGTACTAAGTCTATGAATAGAAAGGGATACTGTTGACTTAATGTAAATGGCGCTATGGTTGTCCGTGATTCAATGCTTTCTATAATATCCACCGTCGAGAAAATTACTACACAAGGAAAGTAGCATGAAAAAAACATTATTAGCGAGTTTAGTTACGCTTACATCATTTGCAGCCTGTGCAAATGAATACCAGTCAATTTCAAATGCGTCATATGCAGATACGGACTACGATGAAATTGTAAGCATTGGTTCTGTATATTATTTTGATGCGCGTAAAGCACTTGGCCCATACAATGAATTTTCTTACATCAATACCAAGTCGAACATTGGTGCGTTTTATAACGACAATGATGATGTCGATACAATTGGTGTGCACGGTGAATATTTCTTCAATAACTTTGTAGCTGGTGGTAGCTACAGAAATTCAGATTCAAATTGGGGCGATATAGATTATTATGAGGCGTCATTTGGTTATTTATTTACACCTGATTTAATTGCACGTATTCACTACCGTGACTCTGACGCGCGAGGTATAGATGGCAGCTTTTATGCAACAGCACAGTATAATTTAAGCTTAAACACAACGGATTATGTTGGATTTACGGCATCTGTTGACGACGAGTTTGATTACTTAAGCCTAGATACAAAATATTATGCAGAGCTTGGGCAAGGCCGTTATCTAACTGTAAACCTTGATATTAATGCAGGTGATTTCGATCATTGGTTATTAGGCTCAAACTATTATTTCAATGAAGGTTTATCAGTATTTGCATCAGTTAATAAATCAGATGATATTCAAATTGGTGGACGTTATTACTTTAATACCAACTGGGCTTTATCGGGTAGTTATGGTACAAATCTAGATAGCGATTATGATTACGATATGTATCAAATCAACCTAACAGCGCAGTTCTAAAGAGCCGTTGATTGTAATCTTGTAAAAGGGAAGCATTCGCTTCCTTTTTTAATGTGAAAAGATTTTAGTTAACCTGAATGTGGGTTGAGAAACTAGCTAAGCATCTGAAATATAATAACCATCTTGTTTTATTCCTTCTGGAAAGTAATTTGTTATCCCTAGCTCAGGTTAATTAGTCATTCAGTCGTAGACATCACCTTGTTTAATAGCGATAATTTAGCCTAAAGCCAATTTATAAGTAAGGAATACTATGACCCGCGAATTAACCCTATTAGAAGGTCAAACCTTGTTTCAACAAGGCGACAAAGCAGAGCGTATGTATGTGATCCGCTCAGGTAAAATTAAGCTGGTCAAGTCAAAAATGGGACAATCCGTGGTATTAAGTTACTTAGGCGAGGGGGAGTTTTTAGGTGAGATGGCGATTATCACAAACTCATTGCGTAGTTGTTGTGCCATTGCTACGGAAGATACTGTATTGCAAGTATACGAGCGCGAACGCTTTGAAGAAATGTTAGCGAATAACGCGGGTATTGCCGCACGCATCATTGAAGGTTTAGCGCTCCGTTTAGAAAAAACCACAGAACGTTTAATGGAACCTGTCACCCTGTTAGAAGCGGAAGGCGAATAAACGTACAGTAAAGTCAAACTTTGCGTAAAATAGACTAGCACAACGCGTGAACCCATATTTCAAGGTTAATTACTTGTATGTTTAATCAGGTTAGCAAAAAGTGGTTGTTGTATAGCCTGTTATCGTCGTTAATAAGTGTGTGTTGTGTGTACGTTTTGTCAAAAAGTGATGCTTGGCAGCAACTTGAAAACACGGCATTTGATGCACAATCCAATATTATTCCCGCCACAGTCAGTAAAACTGACGTTGTAATTGTCGCAATCGACGAGCAAAGTTTTGCCCACTATCAATCTAGTTGGCCTTGGCCTGCAGGTTATTACACTAATTTACTAAAACGGTTAAATCAGGCAGGCGCACAAGCGGTTGTATTAAATCTACCTATAGATGCTTTACCTAATGAAAGTGAGAAAGAAGCTTCTAATTTGGCAAGCAGTATAACAGCTAGCAATTTACCTGTTTATCTTGCAAAGAGTCAAAGCGGGCAGGACGATTCTTTATTAAATTATTATCGAGATGCGGGTGCAAAAATTAAGTCTTTTGAATTGTCATCTGATCTTGATGGTGTGATAAGACATTTACCGCATAGTAGCAGTATAAGTTACGCGTTTAGCGCACAAAACCCCACAAATAATACCCGAATTCACTTTATTGGCGATACAAACAGCTTTGTAACGATACCTTTCGTCAAGGCTACAAGTGCAAATCTGTTACCCGATCATATTTTTAAAGACAAAATTGTATTAGTAGGCATCGATATTCTTGCCAATACGCGTTTTGGTGACACGGCCATTGACCGCTATCGTACGCCTTTTACTTGGTTATCTGGCAATACAATGTCGGGTGTAGAGGTGCATGCTAACGCGATTGTTAATGTACAAAACGGGTCAAGCATTTCAACGTTAACTGTATTGCAAACCGCATTTTTAGCTTTGTTGGTTGCATTGTTTGCAAGTTATCTATTTACTGCAGCGTCGTTGAAAAAATCACTACTAGGTTTGGCTAAGTTACTTGGTTTCATTGTGATTATTTCACTTTTTGCGTTTTATCATGGTGTTTCGCTGCGAGTAGTAAGTTTGTGTGCAATAGCAATCAGTAGTTATTTATTTTACTTTGTCCTTGGCTTTCGAAAACAGCAAAGACAGCAGCAGTTTATTACTAATGCGTTTTCACGTTATGTATCCGATCAGGTATTGCATGAGCTTAAAGACAACCCTACAACGTTAGAGCTTGGTGGTGAGCGTAAATTTTTAGCGATTTTATTTGCTGATTTAGCTGGGTTTACCAAGCTCGCAGAGCAAACTCAGGCTGAACAAGTTGCTGATATTTTGCATCAGGTGCTGACAGCGCATAGTCGCATTATCGTAAAACACGGGGGCACGCTTGATAAATATTTAGGCGATGCGGTAATGGCATTTTGGGGTGCACCGGTAGCCTGTGAAAACTCGGTTGAAAAAGCGGTTGCTGCGGCAATTGAAATGAATGCAACTTGCGTAAAACTCAGTGAAGAATTGCAACGCCAGGGGTTGCCTGAACTGAAACTGCGTATAGGTGTAAATTATGGCGAAGTTATCGTTGGTCATCTTGGCTCAGATATTTTATTCGATTACACCTGCATTGGCGATGCGGTAAACCAAGCGGCGCGCCTGGAAAGCGTTAATAGATTGTACGGCAGTGATTTATTGATTGGACAAGCTGTTTATGAGCAACTGAATGACAAATCCCACTTTACCTTAATTGATAAAGTTGTTTTAAAAGGTAAATCGCAGGCCATCAATATCTATTGTTATTTCGAAAGCCCATTGCACCAACAGAGATTAGCACAGGCATTTTCAGCGTATTGCGATAAGGATTGGCAAAAAGCGCACACCTACTATCAATCACTTTATTCTGAACCAGAGTTAATGGTTTTATCTACGTTGTTTCTTGAGCGTATCGAAGAATATAAACGGCAAGCACTCCCAGCATCATGGGGTGGTGAGTCATATTTAGATAACAAATGACAGGCTATAATACATTTATGCTAGCGCACCTGAGTACGAGGAAAGATTAGTGCGCTTCCTCACATTTATGGATTAATAAATATGGCGCTATTGTGACAATTAAAATGCACTAATTAGCACTTTTTACTGGTTTTAGTAATTGTTCATTAAATAAGCTTGTCAAACAGGGTTGCTTTCTTTATGTTCAAACAAAAAGGAGGATCGTAATGTCAAATATGGCAGAACACGCATTGTTCCATTGTCAAAAAAGCGAACAAGCACAAAGTGAAACGGAAGTGAGTTGCTTTGAGTGCACCAACTGTTTTCATCTTAGTAGCGAATGTTTAATTGATGTATGTCCGCATTGTGGCGAAGCATTAAAAGAGCGTAGTTTACGACCCAGTGAATTACTTGAAACACAAGAAAGTCACTGTAGTCGTAATGTATCAAAAGACGATGGTACAGTATTTTATGACGACTCAAAAATAGCTTAATACTCAGTAGTAAATAAGCGACCGTGTACCTTTATGGCGTATTCATCGGTCATTGATGAGATGTAATCGCAAAGTTGACGGTAGCCGGTTTCGCCGTTTTCGAGCGCCGCTTGGTAAATTGTTTGACGAGTATGAGGTAACAACCTTAGCGGATCGCTGGCAAACGCGGCAAATAAATCGGAAATAATTTTTTGTCCTTTAAATTCAATTTGCTGCATTTCTGGATGGCGAATTACGTTACGAAACACAAATTGCTTTAACCCTTCAAGTAAAATAAATAACTCTTTCTCTAAATATACCGAGTGGTTAAGCAATGGGCTGTCAAATACGCCAAGCTTTTTCACTTTTGCCTGTGTAATAAATAAATTAACTAGTTCACCAATTACTTCTTTTAAATCGGCTTCATCGCGTGAGAATAGTTGAGCAGAAATGCGTGGTAAATTGGTTTTAAGCCAACCATCTTCTAACTCACTCAAATGATTAGCTACAAACTCATGCCATTGATGCTGACTTACCATGCCTGTGGCAATCGCATCTTCTAAATCATGCACGCCATAGGCAATATCATCGGCTAATTCCATAATGGCACAGTCGAGTGATTTATATTGGGTGCGAGCAACGCCATTGGCATTTTCGGCAAATGATGTAAATATGCTTTTGTCTGTATCTGAAAGCGGTGCTAATACCCAATCAAACACCGCGCTTTCTTCGCAATAAAGCCCTTTTGCGGGAAGCCAACGAGTAGAGTTGATGAATTTATCTGTGCCATCATCATGCGGAATTTTCCACAACGATTTGATCAGCTGTGGGTATTTTATAAACCCTAATAAAGTGCGGCGTGTTAGATTCATACCGTAGCCTTTACTGTAAGGCTCTAGTTTAGCCACAATTCTCAGTGTTTGGGCGTTACCCTCAAAACCACCGTGCGCACGCATCATGTAATTGAGAGCTGTTTCACCTCCGTGACCAAAAGGCGGGTGACCAATGTCGTGTGCTAGTGATAACGTTTCGATAAGACTGCGACAAGGTAAGCATGCTGAAAATGATGCATTGCTCGGATTTGCTCTTAGTTGACCTAAAATACCACTGGCAATTTGTGCTACTTCGAGTGAATGGGTTAATCGGGTGCGATAAAAGTCATTTACGCCAATGCCCATAATTTGGGTTTTTGCTTGTAAACGCCTAAAAGCGGCTGCGTGAATAATGCGAGAGCGGTCTTTTTGATACGGGGAACGTTTATCGTCGGGACGATGTTTGTTTTCTTGATAACGTCTAGCAAGCCATTCTTCAGTCATAAATCCAGTTTAATCTACTTCTATCATAGTGTTATTTTAGACATAAATTGCAACAACTTAAAACACTATTAAGGTATAAGCTGTGCCATAGTTAAAGCTAGGGTGATATTTGGAGTGAGATTATGCCATTACCAATTTTGCTTGGCGTTTCAGCGGCCGCAGTGTTAGCAAATTCGTTTTATCGAAGTGAGATAGAAAAGCAAGATAAACAACGTAAGTTAGGTTTAAAGGCACGCAGTGCGGTCGGTCGCTATCCGTGCGATCATCTACCAAGTGAATTTAAAATAACGCCGGAAATTGGCAGTATAGTGTGCTGTGGAGTGTACAACGGGTTTATCCACACAGGCTTAGTAATTGACGATGATCTTGTGTTAGAGCTACACGGTTCTGGGTTATCGCGCGCCATTAGTTTTAAGCGCTTTTTACAAGACCGCAGTGGTCAGCATATTTTTGTTGCGACAGACGCGCTTGCCAACCCAATCATATTTGATTTTGACCAAGAACACGTTGCTCGTCAGGTGTTTGCTTATCACGATTATCATGTGAGTAAACGCAATTGTTATTCACATTCTTGGTACTGCTTAACGGGTAAAATGACGCCGTTTGCGAGTTTCGAATTATTTAATAAAGCACTCAGTTCATTAGTGGGTCACAGTATTTATTGGGATAGGGCAAAGATTAAAAAGCTTACGTCCTAGTATGCATTAGTGTAGAATTGTTCCTTTTTTTAGACATTTCTAAACTACTTAAATTTTATATGAAGTTATTATTAAAACTAATTATAGTGTGTTTGTTTGGTTACATGTTGGTCGCTCCTTGGCTCACTGACTCTGACAAACAAGCCGAATCTAAAGATAAAGCAACGCAAGTAAAAAAAGTGGTTGTTGAAAAGCCGCTGCATAATGTGAAATTACCCGATTTTGCGAAAATTCGTGATGTGAAAGCGCGTAAAAAAGCATTTTTTGATTTGTTGAAGCCACATGTAATCGCGGAAAACAAACGCATACTAAAGCAACGGGAAAAAATTGATTTAGCCTTAACCGAGCTAGAACTCGGCTTTGCCATTCCCGATGCACAAATCAAACCGTTAAAGAAAATTCTTGTTGAATATAAACTCGACGATACAGTTAACGAAGAAAACTTAACCCGTGCATTACGCCGTGTTGATATGATTCCACGCGCCATGGTGCTAACACAGGCGGCTAACGAGTCAGGATGGGGAACCTCGCGTTTTGCACGTATTGGCTTAAATTTCTTTGGCTTATGGTGTTTTAAAGAAGGTTGCGGCATGGTACCTAATAAGCGTAATGAAGGGCGTAGCCATGAAGTTGCGGCATTTAAAACACTTGAGCAAAGTGTGCGCGCCTATTTCAGAAACATTAATACGCACCCTGCATATCAACAACTTCGTGATCTAAGGCAAAGCAATCGCTACGACGAGCAGATTATACTAGCCGAGAAGTTATTGAATGGTCTTGGCAGCTACTCAGAACGCGGTCAGGCCTATATTGATGAACTAAATCACATGTTAATGACGAATCAAAGGTATTTCGGTGAATAAGATTTTAGTAGCGGCAGGCATTTTTGCATCAACACTTTCGTTAGCAGCAAATGCGTCTGAATTTGTTGTCTCGTATGATGGCTTTTATGACCGTTTAAAAGTGATGTCGAAAGGGGATTACGCAAGCGCAGATGTTGGTTTTTATTTGATTAACCAAAACGCCAATCCCTGTACGATTGAAAGCGGCAGTATTATTACTAAAACCAATGAGTATCCGCTTAATTATACGAAAACCAGTAAATTGCTGTTACCGTACGACGAAACGCTCGATAAAGACAAAGCACTTATCGTGGTACAGCCAAAATCGGGTGAGCAATGCCAGTTAAAATTGCAGATGGAATCAAGCCAAGATTATGGTGACAGTGTGTCGTTAAAACAAATGGCTAAGCTGCAAACTGAGTTTGATGATTTAATTGGCCGTTTGTCTGGCTTTTTTATGCGTACACTGTTCTCGTTTATGATGCCAGAAGTGAAAGGTGTCACCTTAGTGTTTGATAACACAGTAGCTGCACCAATGGGCGCGGGTGATGAAATTAAGTGTAAAGACAATCGCTGTACAATTGAATCGCTTGATGTGGAAGGGGAAGACAAGCGTTTAACGTTTTCACAACCAATTAAACAAGTGATCCCATATATCGCAAAATAATACCAATTCACTTAAGTAGCTGATCATCCTAGCGGACTAAATATCATGTTAACTGCGTTAGAATTTATCAATGTAGAACAACTACATAAGAAAAATTCAGCCTTGTTACCATTTCATTTATCCAGCGTTATTCTTAATCACATACTTAACAGAATTGGTATAAGCGATTTATTAATTGTTAAAAACAAAAAAACCAGTTCATTTGAACTGGTTTTTTTATATTAATTTCGGCTTAATCTACCGTAACTAACTTAAGTGTATTTGTTGCACCAACAGTTTCCATCGCATCGCCGTGGGTCAAAATTACTTTATCACCAGATTGTAAGTAGCCTTTGCTTACTAATGTCGCTAGTGCTTGTTTTACCAATGAACCTGAATCGTATTCTGTTGAATCGAAATACACCGGATAAACACCACGATAAAGTGCTGTTTGACCAAGAGTGCGGTTATGGCGAGATAGCGAATAAATTGGTAAACCAGAGCTAATACGCGACATTAATTTTGCCGTGCTACCCGATTCAGTTAGTGCAACTAGTGCTTTTACAGAATCTAAGTGGTTTGCTGCGTACATTGCTGATAGAGCGATTGTTTCAGATGTGTTTTCAAACATTGAATCTAAGCGGTGCTTAGAAATAGCAGTTTGTGGCTGAGACTCTGCACCTAAACAAACACGCGCCATAGTCTCAACTGTGATAGCAGGGTAGTCACCTGCTGCTGTTTCAGCTGATAGCATTACCGCATCGGTGCCATCAAGTACGGCGTTGGCAACGTCCATTACTTCTGCACGAGTTGGCATTGGGTTATCAATCATTGATTCCATCATCTGTGTCGCAGTGATAACAGTGCGGTTTAGCGTACGTGCGCGGCTGATAATTGCTTTTTGCTTACCAACAAGCGCCGCATCACCAATTTCAACACCTAAGTCACCACGGGCAACCATAACAGCGTCAGATGCTAATACGATATCGTCAATGGCTTCTTCCGTTTCAACGGCTTCTGCACGTTCAATTTTTGCAAGTAGTTGCGCTTTTGAACCGGCAGCTTCTGCAAGTGAACGTACATAACGCATATCATCGCCAGAACGAGGGAAAGAAACCGCAATGTAGTCAACGTCGATTTCAGTTGCAGTGATTAAATCTTCTTTGTCTTTGTCTGTAAACGCTGGCGCTGTTAGTCCGCCACCTAAACGGTTGATACCTTTGTTGTTTGATAACACACCACCAACAGTTACAGTGGTGTGCACTTTTTTACCAACAACTTCATCAACAGTTAATTGAATTAAGCCATCATTTAATAGCAATAAGTCACCCGATGACACATCTTGTGGTAACTCTTTATAATCAATACCTACACCATCGATGTCGCCTTGACCTTTTTCCATTTCAGCATCAAGAATAAACTTTGCGCCTACTGCTAAGTCAACTTTACCTTCTTTAAACGTTGAAACGCGGATTTTAGGGCCTTGTAAATCGGCAAGAATAGCGATGTGTGTATCTAATTTTTTAGCAATTTCACGTACTTTTGCTGCACGATCTTTATGATCTTGTGCGACGCCATGAGAGAAATTTAGGCGTACTACATTGGCACCTGCTTTTATTACTTTTTCTAAATTATCGTCTCTATCTGTAGCAGGACCGAGTGTGGCAACGATTTTGGTACGTCTTGGCATTTAGTAGCTCCCGTTGGCTATTTCTATATATTCTTTGTATTACACAACAACTAAGCTAAAGAGGCTAGCTTAATATACTTGCTTTTTGTGTGGTTAGTAGATTATGACACCGGTGTCATGTTGGCGTCAACTGATTGCACACTAGATTTAGTATGAATAATATTTATGTAAATTTTATTATACGCCTTTTAAATTATCTTAATAGCCCTCAAAAAGGACATAAGTCCGCTGAAATCGGTCGTTAGACGATTGATATTCGGTAGAGAATTGAACAAATCGAGTAAAATTAAGGCCTAGCAAAGAAATTATATTCTATAATTTTTTTAATAATAAAATTGCATGCTGGTCGAAAAGCCATATAATGCGCGCCATTACCGCTTAACTAATCTAAAAATCCAGTGTAAACATCGCACTGACTAAAATTTAGATTAGCAATGAATTCACACCTAACAGTTAGGAGATTTTATATGCAAGTCGCATTAGTTGGCTTAGGCGTTATGGGTAAGAACCTTGCCTTAAATTTAATTGAGAAAGGTTTAAATCTCGTCGCTTATGACAAAAACCCAGATGCAGGCGAAGATTTACTGAGCTTAGCGAAAAAAGAAGGGTTTGCCGAACGACTGCATATTGTAAGCGACTTATCCGATATGGTTCGTCGTCTTGAAACACCGCGTTCAATTTTACTTTTAGTACCAGCAGGCGAGTTGGTAGATAAAGTGTGTTCAGAATTAATCGAAGCGGGCGTTGATATTAACGATATTATTGTCGATTGCGGTAACAGTAATTATAAAGACGGTATTGCCCGTAAACTGAAATATCAAAATAAGTTTGAGTTTGCCACTATGGGTATTTCGGGCGGTGCTGAAGGAGCGCGTCATGGTCCGGCTATGATGGCATCGGGCTCTGAAGGCGGTTGGGAACGCATTATTCCTTTCTTTGAAAAAGTAGCGGCAAGTCATAATGGCGAATCGTGCTTTGCTCGTGTTGGTCAATCGGCATCAGGTCATTTTGTAAAAATGGTTCACAATGGCATTGAATATGCGTTAATGCAGTTAATTGCAGAAGTGTATCATTTACTGCGTTTAGGCTGCGGTAAATCAAATGATGAAATTGCAGCGCTTTTTGATACTTGGTCTGAAGGTGAACTAAACAGTTACCTACTGTCAATTTCAAGCCATATATTAAAGCTTAATTCGAGCGACAACACACCGATCGTTGATTTAATCGATAACAAAGTTGGTGCAAAAGGCACAGGCCTTTGGACTGCGCAAAATGCCCTTGAATTAGGTATTGCGGTACCGTCGTTAGTCGCAGCGGTTCAAGCTCGCCACTTAACCAATACGCAAGATACCCACGCAGCGTTAGAAATGACTTACGCAGCAAAGCAACCTGCGAAAGTAGACATTGATCTAGAAGAATTACGCAAAGCATTCCATTTAGCGAGCCTTTTATGTTACCGCCAAGGTTTAGCCTTGATTAAAGGTGCATCACGCTCACATCAGTGGAAGGTGGATTTAGCTAAAACGTTACAAACATGGCGTGCAGGCTGTATTATTCGTGCAGATTACTTAGATCAAATCGCAGAAGGTAACGGGTTTATTGATGGTTTAAATGATGAAGTGATCGCACTTCGTAACATTTCCGCTGACGCAGTAAGATCAGGCCTCGCGTTCCCAGTACTTGCAGCTACGCAAACTTACTATGCAACGCTTACAACACCAAGCAATGGTCATTTAGTGCAAGCACAACGCGATTACTTTGGTGAGCATGGTATTAAAACGCACGAAGGCGAAACTTGTCATTTAACTGACTTAACTCATATTTACGCAAAAGTACGATAATGGATAAAAAATGGCAAACACACCTTACCGACGCACAAAAGCATGTGTGCGTTGATGGGGGCACTGAATACCCATTTACGGGAGAATATAACGACTTCTTTGAGTCGGGTGATTATTATTGTGTTTGCTGTAATGCTTTGTTATTTAAATCGGAAGATAAATTTCAATCTGGTTGTGGTTGGCCAGCTTTTAGTTTCAGTGAAAAAGAAAGTATTCGTTACTTACGTGATAGCTCACATGGCATGGAACGCATTGAAGTGCGTTGTAAGCAGTGTGATGCGCATCTTGGTCACGTATTTAATGATGGTCCGCCGCCTACGGGTACGCGCTATTGTATTAACTCAGTGTGTTTAGATTTTAAAGCAAAGTAATTACAAGTTAGTTAACAAAAAAGCGCCGTAGGGCGCTTTTTTACTGGCATATTACATCTGCTCTAGCGAGAGAGCTCACCTTTTAGGTTGTCTTGCATTAAATGACGTACCGTTTCAACTTCTAAGTTTTGACTAAGTAAGTAATGTAGTTTTGTAAGACAGGCTTCTAATGTCATATCGTAACCGCTAATTACGCCCGCATTTAGTAGTGCGTTACCGGTTGCATAACCACCCATATTAACACTGCCTTGAATACATTGAGTAAGGTTGATAATTACTAACCCTGCTTGTGTTGCGCTACTAAATAATTCAAGCATTTCAGGGTTTTGAGGTGCATTACCTACACCGAAACTCAATAGTACAAGTGCTTTTAAAGAGTCTGTCATCATACTTTTAATCAGGTCGACAGAAATGCCTGGATACAAGTGCAATACGGCAATTTGCTGAGGCGTAATTTTAGTGACGTCCAGTTTATTGTTTAAACTTGGGCTTAATTGACCTGCAACTAACTCAATATTAATGCCTACCTTAGCAAGCGGCGACATGTTAGGTGAACCAAAAGCAGCAAAACCATCGGCATGCATTTTGGTTGCACGGTTACCACGGTAAAGTTGATTATTGAAATATAAACTTACTTCACCGATAGGGTAATTAGCCGCTAGATACATTGCGTTGAGTAAGTTAACTTGACCGTCTGAGCGCAATTGCGATAGTGGAATTTGCGACCCAGTAACAATCACCGGCTTGGTTAAATTTTCCAACATAAAGGAGAGGGCAGATGCGGTATAGGCCATGGTATCGGTACCGTGTAGTACGACAAAACCGTCGTACTCTGCGTATTTTGCTTTAATATCATCAGCGATTTGCTGCCAATGCATCGGGCTCATATCAGAAGAATCAATTAACGGGCAATACTCGTGAATATCAAATAATGGCATTTCTTCACGATTAAATTCAGCGCTGGCTTTAACTGTTTGAGTAAGAAATCCTTCAGCTGGAATATAGCCTTTGCTTGATTTCTTCATACCTATGGTACCGCCTGTGTAGGCGATATATATTTTCTTTCTTTTCATAAAAATAGCCCGGTAGTTGTACCGGGCTATTATAGTGTAAAAGTTAGGGTATAAGTAGCGTTTAGTAGCTAACTGTACACACTAAACATTTAGCATAAACGCCATTTGGGTCGTTAAACTGCTCTAAGCTTGATACCTGCTGTTTAAGACCATGAGCTGTTTGCATTATGCTGTTTTTAACTGGCGCGTAATCGTCTTTGCTAATGTACGCTTTAACAAATGCAGCCGCTTGAGATTCGCCAAAAATCTTTTGCACTAGCATTTCTTGCTCAGTTAATTGATGCTCAATAGTGATAACATCGTACATCGATAAGCTAGCAAGCTCAGCTGCGCGTTTAATTGCATCTTGCTTATTACCAAGAGCATCTACAAGACCAAGCTCTTTTGCTTTTGTACCGATCCAAACGCGACCTTGTGCTACTTTATCGACTTCCGCTTTATCCATGCCGCGTGCTTCAGATACAACCGTTAAGAAGCGGTCATACGCACTTTCTACAGACATTTGAATAACGTCAGCTAGTTTTGGCTCAAGTGGGCGCAACATAGAAAACGATGCCATATCGGTTGTTGCTACACCATCTGAATAAACACCTAACTTAGCGAGGGTCTTTTCAAATGTCATCATAGTACCGAATACACCGATTGAACCAGTGATAGTACTTGGCGCCGCCCAAATTTCATTAGCGTTTGCTGCAATCCAATAGCCGCCTGAGGCAGCAACAGAGCCCATTGATGCAATAACAGGTTTACCTGCGTCTTTTAACGCTAACACTTCTGCACGAATAATTTCAGATGCGAACATGCTACCGCCACCTGAATCAATACGCAGCACAACGGCTTTTACTTTGTCGTTTAAGCGAGCGCGACGCAGTAGTTTCGCTGTTGAATCACCACCAATTTCACCTGCTTTACGTTCGCCATCTACAATGTTCCCTTTTGCAACAACCACAGCAACTTTGTCCGTAATTGGGTTTTCAATTGGGAACGGAGGTTTTAACGTTTTTAAATATTTGTTAAATGAAATCTGTTTAAATGATTTACCTGATTCATTGCTGCCTACTTCTGCAATTAGCTTTTGGCGTAATGCCTCTTTGCTAACTAACTGGTCTACCCATTTATATTGCAATGCGAATTGACCTGAATGACCATTAACCTTGGCAAACTTTTCTTTGTACGTTTCCATATCTTCGTCAAAGTTTGTTATTTCAAAACCACGGTGTGCTGCAACGTCTGTTTTATATTCAAGCCAAAGCGCGTCTAGCCATGCTTTGTTTGCTTCTTTTGCAGCATCGGACATATTGCTGCGGATCAGTGGCTCAACAGCGGACTTAAATGTACCAACGCGGAAGATATGTTGTGAGATTTCCAGCTTATCAATCGCTTCTTTAAAGTAAAGCGGGTAAGTTGCGTAACCTGAAATATCAACAGCGCCATATGGGTGCATTAAGATTTCATCTGCTTTACTGGCAATGTAATACTGCGCTTGCGAATAATAGTCGCCGTATGCATATACTTTTTTGCCAGTCTCTTTGAACTTATCAAGCTGCGCTGCAATAGCTTTTAATTTATTGAGATGCGCGCCTTGCATTTTTTGTAGGTCGAGTAATAACAGCTTTATTTTTTTATCTTTTGCTGCGTACTTAATTGTCATCAAAATATCGTCAAGCAATACTTCAGGCGGCTCATCATTTGAACCCATAGAGTCATTAAGTGCAGCTTCTACAGGGTCAATGTATGTTTTCTCTTCAACAATATTGCCAGATAATGACAGAACTAGCGCAGAGTCTTGTTCAACAATAATTTCGTCTTCTGAACTCATAATTGATACAAACAGTGCAATTAGAATAAAGAAGAACAGAATGTTTAATACGAGGCGTCTTGAAAAATTTAGAATATTCCAAAAGCCTACAAATGCCTTTTTAACCAAAATCCTATCCTATATATAGATTTATCATCTATTACCATCTTAACTTACTTTTTAGGCAAACTTAAATGAAAAACGTAACTAAGTGTTTAGCAAAAAAGTTTAGGTAAAACATTATAGTTAGTGAGTAAGTTAAGAGATCACTTTGGACAAGCTTGAGTTAACTGGTTAAACCAGTTAAAGTGCTTGAGGTATGACCAGTAGAGTAAGTAGCAAGTATGTTAGAACAAGAATTAAAACTGAAAAACAATTCACTGCGAAATCGCCTTGTAATGGGCTCAATGCACACCGGTTTAGAAGAAGGTGTTTGGAACATAAAGCGCTTAAAAGCGTTTTATGAGGCACGCGCAAAAGGCGGTGTTGGTTTAATTATTACAGGGGGCTTCAGCCCAAACTTGGTTGGTAAATTAACGCCAATCTCGTCGTCATTTAATACGTTTTTTGATGTGTTAAAGCATCGCCCAGTAACCAAAGCGGTGCACGAACACGGTGGTAAAATTTGCTTGCAACTGCTTCATGCAGGACGATATGCCTATCACCCATTTAATCAAGCGCCAAGCGCAATTAAGGCGCCAATTAACCCATATAAGCCAAAAGAAATGTCGCTTAGCAATATTCAAAGCACGGTTAAGTCATTTGCTAAATCGGCTCGACTTGCAGAGCGTGCAGGCTATGATGGCGTCGAAATCATGGGTTCAGAAGGTTATTTAATTAATGAATTTATGGCTCCGCGTACCAACAAACGCACCGATAAATACGGTGGTTCGAACGAAAACCGTATGCGTCTTGCAAAAGAAATTGTTGAAGCTGTGCGCCGAGAAGTAAGCGATAAGTTTATTATTGTATTCCGAATTTCGGTAATGGATTTAGTGGAAGAAGGTTCAACCCAAGATGAAGTGATTGAACAAGCAAAAGTGTTAGAACAAGCGGGTGTTGATATTTTTAACACCGGTATTGGCTGGCATGAAGCGCGTGTCCCAACCATTGCCAGTATGGTACCGCAAGGTGCGTTTGTTGAAGCAACCGAAATGCTAAAACAGCATGTATCTATTCCATGTGTTGCGGTAAACCGTATCAATACGCCAGACCTTGCTAATTCAATCTTAACTAATAAATCTGCCGATTTAATCTCAATGGCAAGACCGTTACTGGCAGACCCAGATTTCTTTAATAAATACGTTGAAAACAAAAGCGACAACATTAATGTGTGTATTGCGTGTAACCAAGGGTGTTTAGATAACGTATTCAAAGGTAAACGCGCCACATGTCTTGTCAATCCGCGCGCAGGTTTTGAACTAGATTATTCATTAGAACCTACAGCTAATCCTAAAAATGTACTGGTTGTCGGTGGTGGGCCAGCAGGCTTAGCGGCAAGTTGCTATTTAGCTGAGAAAGGGCACAAAGTGACGTTAATTGAGCGCTCAAAGCACTTGGGTGGTCAGTTTAATTTAGCGATGCGTGTGCCGGGTAAAGAAGACTTTAACTATACCCTTGATTACTTTAAATCAGAGCTAGCTAAGTTAAAGGTAAATGTTCAGCTTGAAACTGCGTTTGACGATAGCATGTATGAAGAGTACGACAATCTGGTATTTGCTACAGGCGTTCGCCCGCGTGAAGCGTCATTTGCGTTAAAAGATGGCAGAACCTTGCTTGCGTATGATGAAGTTATCCGTGGCGAAGTAGAAATTGGCAAAGATGTCGTTATTTTAGGTGCCGGCGGTATTGGTTTTGATATGGTTGCGTTTTTAGCTGAAAAAGCGAATAAGTCAGTTGACGAATTCAAGCAGCAATGGGCAATTAATGTCGAAGGGCATCAACATCACATTCCACACAATATTACTATGTTAAAGCGTAGTCCAGGCCGTTTTGGTAGCGACCTAGGTAAAACGACTGGTTGGATCCATCGTGCGGTAGCGAAGCAACAAAATGTACAACAGATCAGTGGTTGTAATTATGTTGAATTGAATAAAGACGGCCTTGTTATCGAGGTAGATGGTAAACAACAAACCATTCCATGTGATTCGGTGATCACCTGTATTGGCCAAGTGTCTAATACCAATACCTTTGAATCACAACTCGAAAATGGAAAATATGCGTCTAAAATTGATGTGATCGGTGGCGCAAAATTAGCCTCAGCAATTGATGCAAAACGCGCAATTTTTGAAGCGCTGCAAGTTGCTCGAAAAATTTAGTGAATAAATAACTGTGTTTTACCGGTCTTTAATTTAGTTATAAAAATTAGAGGTCGGTATGACACTGCTTAATCACTATCAAACATTAATTCAAAAAAGCCAGATTTTCTCTGGTATTCCATTTTTACTGTTCCGCTTAATTCTCGCACCTGTAATGATCATTGCAGGTTACAGTAAGCTCGGTATGAGCGAAAACCCTGCTAGTTTTTTCGAAGCCATTACGGCGTTACCTAGTGTTGTTTCATGGTTTGGTAATAGCGAATGGGGATTAGGCTTACCAATGCCGGGGGTATTGGCATTTTTAGCTGGGTGGACAGAGTTTCTGGGTGGGTGGTTGATTTTAATTGGCTTATTTACCCGCGCCGTTGCGATTCCATTAGCGTTTACTATGGTTGTCGCGATTACCACGGTGCATTGGCACAATGGTTGGTTTTCAATTACCCCAACAAATAGTGAAACCAGTGCCGCAAAAGTACTGGATTGGCTAGCTATTCCTGGTGCAAAGGCCAGTTTAGAAAATTCCAAAGCAGCACAAGAGCGATTGAACAAGATGCGCGAGATCCTTGATGAACATGGATTTACAGAATACTTGTATGAAACCGGTAAACCCGTTGTGTTAAATAACGGTATTGAGTTTGGTTTTATTTATTTTGCCATGTTGTTGAGCTTATTTTTTAATGGCGGCGGCAGATACGTCAGCCTCGATTATTGGCTTGCGCGCAAGTTTTTGCGAAACACCCAGCAAGATAGCTAGCCCATCAGTGCGTTAAACTCTTTTCTTTTCAGTGCAGTTTGTTAAGCTTGGCAAAAAACTAACTTGTCAGCTTAATGAACGCATTAGAACTCTTATTAGAACGTCAATCAGACAGTAAACTTACTACTCCAGGCCCTACAACTGAGCAGTTGGACATTATTAAACAAGCAGCGCTTCGCGCGCCAGATCATGCAGCGCTTAAACCATGGCAGTTTATTCTTGTTGAAGGTGATGCCCGTGAGAAACTTGGCGAAATCTATTATCAAGCCGCATTGAACAACAACGCCGATGACACCGTGTTAGCGCGTGCCAAAGAGCTGCCTTTGCGTGCACCGCTTATTATTATTTGTATTGCTAAGTATAAGCCTCATGACAAGGTGCCAAGAATCGAGCAGGTACAATCAGCAGGGTGTGCGGTAATGGCTATGCAACAAGCGGCATTTGCGCAAGGGCTTGCCGGTGTATGGCGCACGGGTAGTTATGCACAAGACGACTATGTAAAACAAGCGCTTAATCTTGCTCCAGAAGATGAATTAGTTGGCTTTTTGTATCTTGGCAGCAAAGTAAACGATTTTAAAAAGTCGCGAAATATCGACGTTAATGATTTTTTCACAAGCTTGTAGGAGCATCATGCTAGGACCGATTACCACAGGCATTGATGATAAAACATTATCTCAAGAAGAGCTTGAACTATTAGCGCACCCATTAGTGGGCGGCGTTATTTTGTTTTCCCGTAACTTTGAAAATATCGAGCAACTGTGCGCGCTAACAAAACACATTAAAACCATTAATCCATCACTATTAATTTCAGTTGACCATGAAGGCGGTCGTGTACAGCGTTTTCGTGACGGGTTTACTGAATTGCCAAGTATGTCGGATGCATTTATGTTTGCTAATAGCGGCTTAAATGACATTGGCTGGACACTGGCTGCAGAGTTACTTGCCTGTCAAATTGATTTCTCGTACGCCCCTTGTGTTGACGTGAATGGTATTTCACAAGTTATTGGCAATCGTGCTTTCTCGTCTGAACCTATGGATGTAATTAATGGCGCTAAAACGCTGATTGGTGGTTTACATAGTGCGGGTATGAAATCGGTTATTAAGCATTTTCCGGGTCACGGCTCGGTCGGTCCAGATTCGCACATTGCGATGCCGAAAGATGATCGTAGCTTTAGAGAGATAAGTCAGTTTGATTTACTGCCGTTTAAAGCGTTAATTGATTTAGGCATTGCGGATGCAGTGATGCCTGCGCACGTGATCTACTCTGAAGTTGATGAAAATCCAGCGTGTTTTTCGCCATTTTGGTTGCAAAAGGTGTTACGACAGCAGCTTGGTTTTAACGGCCCTGTGATATCTGACGATATGGGAATGCAAGGCGCAGTGCAAGTGGGGGATTATGTCACCCGAGTGATAAAAGCCTTGCAAGCCGGGTGCGATAACATACTACTGTGTAATGAAAAAGAAGGACTTTATCAAGTACTTGATGGGCTTTCGATAGCAGATTTTCAAGAACACGGTTCACGTATGAAGGTGTTTCATCAAAAGCGTTATCCAAGCTGGGATGATGTGAAACGTGATGCACGATGGCAAAATTGCCAAAAACTGATAAAAAGTTAACCTACAAATAATATGAATAACAATAATAAACATATTTTGATTGGGGTTGTTTTGTGTCTGATTGCTTATTTAGCGTCACGATATTTATGGCTGCAACCCGATACCATTTCCTTTACCTTAGCAATTACCGTTATTACCGCTTATTTTTGGGTGACTGAGGCACTACCAATACCGCTTACGTCGGTCATACCAATTGGTTTGTTTCCATTTGTTGGCGTATTAACGCACCAGCAAGCAGCATCATCGCTAGGCTCACACGTTATTGTATTGTTGATGGGCGCGTTTATGTTAGCAGTGGGAATTGAAAAATCTGGCGTTCATCGGCGTATTGCATTTGCCATACTGAAAGTCATTGGTGGCGACAGCGCACTTCGCATTATTTTTGCCATTATGGCAACTAGCAGCATTTTGTCTATGTGGATTTCAAACACCGCGACAGTCGTTGCGTTGCTCCCTGTGGTGCTTGCGATTTGCGCATCAACCGATGATAATCGATTTAAAATCGCCTTATTGCTAGGGCTGGCATATTCGGCGTCGTTGGGTGGGGTAGGAACACTGATTGGTACGCCACCAAATGTGATTTTTGCGTCGGTTTATGAAGAGTTTGCTGGCGAGGAGTACGGTTTTATTCGCTGGATGAAAGTAACCGTGCCGATTATTGTGATTTCAATTCCATTAATGGCGCTATGGCTTGCCCGTGGCATTCGTTTATCGTCGGCTATTCATCTGCCTAAGTGCGATGCTTGGAGCATTGCAGAAAAACGCGTGTTAGTGATTTTTGCACTGGTTGCGCTACTTTGGGTATTTCGTAAAGAGCCGCTTGGCGGCTGGTCACAGATGCTTGATATTAATACCGTAGGTGATTCGTCGGTTGCCTTACTAGGCGTTCTTGCAATGGCAATAACCAGTAATGGCAAAGGGGGTCGTATTCTCGAATGGCAGGATGCGAAAGAAATCCCATGGGGCATGCTGCTGTTATTTGCCGGTGGTATTTGTATTGCTAAAGCGTTTGTTTCAAGCGGGTTAAGTGAGTTACTCGGTCAGTTTTTTGTGGCACTGGGTACGTTACCTGTACTACTTAGTTTGTTTGCATTAGCGATAGGGGTCTCCTTCTTAACGGAAATTACCTCTAATACGGCAACAGCGACGCTTATGATGCCAATTATCGCAAGTGCTGCCATTGCACTTAATTTACCAATTGAACTATTAATGATCCCTGTGGTGATTAGTTGCTCGTGTGCATTTTGTTTACCGGTTGCAACGGCACCTAATTCAATTGTTTTTGCTAGTGGCGAAGTGTCAATTAAAGATATGGCAAAACAAGGCGTTGCACTCAATGTTTTAGTTGCGTCAATCGTTGCGTTAGTGAGTTTTTATTTCTTGACATAAAGCTAAAATGGGCTATTTAAAAACTGTTCGTTTTTTGTTAAGGTGATGTATTAACAACCAATTTAATCCATCAAAATAATAAAAGGCGCAGTTATGAATAACTTGTTTTTGCGCGAAAAAGAAAGTTGGTCAATATGGCTTATGTGGGGAGTCGTTTCAGCGATTGCTGTGTATATAACAGCAACGCAAACAAATGATTTTAGTCATATTGTCTTTATTAAGCTTGGCGTTTTTTCGCTATTGACTTGGTATATGACGTATTTGAAACGGTTTTCGTTTTGGCGTGCGATGAAAATTTCGCTTGTGGTGTTTTCGATTGCAATAACACCGGTATTATTTTTTAATTTTGAAGCGGTTAGCTTATTAAAAAATGCAGATATTGCGATAAAAGTGGGGCTTTTATCACTGGTAACGGTTATTTTTAGCTTAGTTTGTTCGTTAATTGCGCGTCAGCCAAAAGAATATTACTAAATATTAAATTTTTACTTTACAACGTGATACGAACTCATTAATATGCGCCCCAACAACGGAGAGATGGCTGAGTGGTTGAAAGCACCGGTCTTGAAAACCGGCATAGGTTAATAGCCTATCTAGGGTTCAAATCCCTATCTCTCCGCCACCTCATTCCCAAAACCGCCTTTAGGCGGTTTTTTTCGTTTTGGAGTTTGATTATGAATAATAAAGCGAAGTCGATTTTTCTGGTGTTAGCATTTGCGGTTATTTATGCAGTAGTGCTGCAACAAGGCATTTTGTTGCTTACCGATTACTTGCAAGTTGGGGCGGACGCCTTGGTTAGCAAGTGGCAAACAGCATTGGGCTTATTTGTATTTAACTTGCTTGTCGCACAAACCACACGTAAGTACTTTAAAACGCATCAGCGTTTACTTTTCTCTTTAACAGTTGGATTTGCATCGGCACTTTTACCGACACTATTTGCTTATCAATTGGCGTTGATTTGGCCTTTGTTACTGGCTAATGTCGTGATTTCAATTTTGGCATTGTTAGCACAAAGTAAGTTAGAGTTGTTACACAGTAAAAGTCAGTAATTGCGGTAACAAGTGGGTGTTATCTATGTTAGACTGGCATTTTTATAACTTAAATAAAGTATAGAGATTATGTCAGATAAATTTAATTCAAATGCTGAAAAAGCAAGCTACGGTATCGGTCTACAAATGGGTGAGCAACTTAAGTCAAACCCATTTGAAGGTTTAAACCTAAACTCAGTATTTGAAGGCATGAAAGATGCTTACACTGGTGCTGACTTCCAAGTTGAGATCCCAGCTATTCAAGCAGCGTTTGAAGAAATTAATGCTGAAATCACAAAGCGTCGTGAAGAAGAAGCAAAAGTACTTGCAGCTGAAGGCGAATCTTTCCTTGCTGAAAACGCTAAGCGTGCTGAAGTAACGGTAACTGCATCAGGTCTACAGTATGAAGTACTAACAACAGGTGAAGGTGACAAGCCAACAGCTGAATCAACAGTACGTACTCATTACCACGGTACATTAATTAATGGTGATGTATTCGATAGTAGCTACGATCGCGGCCAGCCAGCTGAGTTCCCAGTAGGCGGTGTTATCAAAGGTTGGACTGAAGCATTACAAATGATGCCAGTTGGTTCAAAATGGCGTTTATACGTACCACACGACCTAGCTTATGGCGAGCGTGGTGCTGGTGCATCAATCGCACCTTTCTCAACACTTATCTTCGATGTTGAGTTATTAGATATCCTATAAGCATTTGCTTATTAATAAAAAAGCCAGCGTTAATGCTGGCTTTTTATTTGTGTAAACTAACCGACCAGGTTAAATGCAGCGCGCTGGTTTTGGTAACCCTGCAATTTTTGTAGCTTGCTTCGCCGGTCCCTTAGGGAATAATTTATATAAATACTTGCTGTTTCCTTTGTCTTCACCAAGTTTTTTTGCCATGGCTTTTACTAACATACGTATTGCTGGGCTGGTATTGAACTCAAGATAAAAATCTCGCACAAAATGCACAACTTCCCAATGATTATCACTGAGCGAGATGTTTTCCTGCTCAGCAATGATAGGGGCAAGCGCTTCGCTCCACTGGGTAAAATCCTTCAGATAACCCTCTTTATCAGTATCGATAGTTTTATCGTTTATGCAATAGCTCATGTTAATTACCAAGTAATATGTTGTTCGCTGTCAACAATGAGCTCTACCCACTGTTGATCAGAAATTGTGATGATCTTTTCGTTTGAGACAGCGCGTGCCTTCATATCCACATCAAGCGCGTATAGGGCGTTTTGACGAAATGCATCAATATAGCAATTAACGCTGTAGCAGGCGTCGGATAACAGTAAAAGCTTATCGTTGGGGGCAATAATAAGTTGTTGCTTTTGGTAATGCGATAAGGGCTTATTAAATATATGCAGCATTATACTGTTACCACCTGATGCTGTTGTTGAAGTAAAGCCTGTTTTTCTGAGATATCGAGCATAATGATGTCGTATGCAAACTGAGTAATATCTAATCCGCGTTGCTTCATTGAGTGTTCGCACACATAAATGTGCTCAATATCGTAAAGGCTCAGGGTACCAAAGGCTTTCAAGTAATTTTTAATCTCGAGTGACTCAATTGATTGGCCTTGAAGTAGGGCATAAAGTGCATCGCCTTGTAAAAGCAAGCTAACTTGCTGATCAATAGCGGCAAAAATTAGCGCCATATCAAGGCTTTCTTTGAGACTACCGTCATTAAAAGGAGAAGCATTACACACAATTAGGTAGTTTTTCATTTAATCTGCACCCATTTATCAGCTTTGCTAGCATCCATCGCGAATTCGGCAAGACCTGCAACTTCAAAGGGTTCACAGCGTGTAATATCGAGCCCACGTTTTTCGGCTGCAGTAACGCAAAGTGTCAGTTTAATACCTAAATCGGCCAGCGACTGCCAAATATCAGTTACTTGTAACTCATCTGACGGCAGTGAAAAATGATTACTGGCGTGAAACACTGCGTCTTGATAGAGAAAAATCCCAGATACAGTGTGTCCAAGCGAGAGTACGCTTTTAGTGAAACGTAGCAAATGTTGCAAACTGTCGTGTGCGGTAACACTTGCATGATAACTAATGATAATATTGGCCAAAATTTACCTATAAAAAAGCCCCGAAGAACGGGGCTTATTTTATTAAACTTTTAACGTTTAGTCATTATTTGCACCCAGTAGATGCAGGATAGACGTAAATAAGTTGTATACGTTTAAGTATAGGCTAACAGTTGCACGGATATAATTTGTTTCACCGCCGTTAATAATGCGGCTCGTGTCGAACAAAATTAAACCAGACATAATAAACACGATGGCAGCGTTCATCGCCATAAATACGATTGAGCTACCTACGAATAGGTTTACTAGGCTGACTAGTACAACAACAATTAAACCTACGAATAAAAAACCACCTAGGAAAGAGAAGTCTTTCTTAGTTGTCATTGCATAGGCTGATAAACCAAAAAATACCAGTGCTGTAGAACCCAGTGCTTGCATGATAAGCATCGGACCGTTTGGCATTGCAGCATAGTAATTTAACATTGGACCGAGTGCCGCCCCCATAAGACCTGTAAAAACAAATACCCATGGTAAGCCAGATGCACTGTCTGCTTTCTTATTAACTACAAATAAGGTGATCAGACCGCCGATACTAAATACAAGACCCATTAAGTAAGGTAATTGCATTGCCATTGAAATGCCTGCTGTAACAGCACTAAATAACAATGTCATACCTAAAAGCATATAGGTGTTGCGTAGTACTTTATTTGTTTCAAGTACCGACTGCGCCGATTTTGGCGAAGAGTACGTGTGATTAAAGCTCATAAATAACTCCTTAAATTGAAACGCATTCCTGTTAGGTTTCAGAACTGCGAACAGCATATCAATTAACATGTTAGGTAGCAATTCTATTCCTTTATTAGAACGGTGAAGTAGGGCGTTTAGTTCAATTTAATTTTAAAATTTGATTGCATAATGTACGGGTTGCATGTTTATTGCGCGGTTGACAAATAAATTGAAAAAAAAGCTTCACAAGTGAAATAGAATCCCCTAATATTCGCCCCGCTGCGGAGAGATGGCTGAGTGGTTGAAAGCACCGGTCTTGAAAACCGGCATAGGTTAATAGCCTATCTAGGGTTCAAATCCCTATCTCTCCGCCACTTTCTTTTTATGCGGAGAGATGGCTGAGTGGTTGAAAGCACCGGTCTTGAAAACCGGCATAGGTTAATAGCCTATCTAGGGTTCAAATCCCTATCTCTCCGCCACTTACTCCTATCTATATACTTAAGTCTACTGTTAATTATTTATCTATTTGCCATGCTTATCGTGTGTTTAACGCATTTGGCGCGATTATGGATAAAAAAATTGTACTTAAGGGTGTTGCCTACTCGTTGTTTTCTCCCTTTCTGATTGGTTGTTTAATCGGTATTTATTATGTTGCAGTATTAGATGGCGCGACAACTAAACTATTTTTGTCGATTGTTTTAAGTGCGGTTGCAAATGCACATATAGTAGGGTTAACCATGGCGATATGTGTTGTACCTGTTTACATGTATTTGCAAAAGCGAAATAAATCAAATAACACTGCAATGATAATGGCAGCGATATTTGGTGGTGCGTTATTTAGTTTTATGTTTAATGTCGCGTCAGGGCAAGTATTTGTTGTAAATACGTTAATGGCAACGCTCGCAGCAGGCATATTTATTTTTACATTAAAACAGCAAAAATAAATTTCAGAGTCGAATAATTAGTAAACAATTAAGTGAATATTTAGCGATATTCACTTTTTTTAGCTTAAAAAGGTTTCATTTGTTGTTATGAAAGAGTACCTTTAAGCTTTGTGAATATTGAATTGTTAACTTTTCTACGTAATGAATAAAGAAAGCTTATATCAAAGTCTGAACAACCAAGTAGTTGCTTTGATTGAAGACGAAACCAACCTGATAGCGAACCTTGCAAATGTAAGTGCTTTGTTAAATCTTTCACTTGAAGATATTAACTGGGTGGGGTTTTATTTACTGGAAAACGACACATTAGTTTTGGGACCGTTTCAAGGTAATCCAGCGTGTGTTCGTATCCCTGTTGGTAAAGGCGTATGTGGTACAGCATTTGCCGAAAAACAAACACAGCGCATTGACAATGTTCACGACTTTGAAGGGCACATTGCATGTGATGCCGCATCAAATTCAGAAGTCGTTATTCCACTTATTAAAGACGGCAATTATATTGGCGTGCTTGATATTGATAGCCCAAGCCTAAGTCGTTTTGATAGTGATGATCAAACTGGCCTAGAGCGAATTATGGCGTCATTGGCAGAGCATCTTTAATATGAAGGACTGGCTTAGCGTACAAGATTATTTGTTTGGTATAGATCAGGTAGGTGATTGGGAAGGGCAAGAAGAAACCGTTGCGGAAAACTTGAATGAACTGATTCATGTTGCATGGCAACAACTGCCTGACGAAACAGACGCAGATACGATTGACAAAATTATTGAAGGTATTTGGCAACATTTACGTGGTGATACTGCAATTTTGGAAGCCGAACACGAAGAATTAATCGATTGGGTGTTACATTACGTGACAAACCAATTGGAAAACAACTTAGACGAAGAGATTTAAAACTTAAGGTTAAACACATGGACTCTACTAACAAGCTAAAAGACATCAAAGAGGTATTAAATTACCTTTTCACAGAGTTTCCAGCCTGCTTCAAAGAGAAAGACGGCATCAAGCCGTTGAAGGTTGGTATCTTTAAAGATATTGCTGAGCGCATCGAAAACGATGAGCGCGTAAGCAAAACACAGGTTCGCCAAGCGCTTCGCAAATATACGTCTAACTGGCGTTATTTGGAATCTGTTACAAAACACGAGTTCCGTATTGACCTTGATGGTAACGATGCAGAAAAAGTTGAGCAAGAGCATGTAGAGCATGCAAATAAAGCACTAGAAGAAAGCCGTGCTAAACTTGCTAAACGTAAGAAACCTGCGCCGCGTAACGCTGGTGAAAAGAAATCTTACAAAAAGAAAGGCAATTTTGCTGATAAAAATGCTGCGAAAGGAACTAAATTTAGTTCTAACAACACTAATAAAGACAAACCTGCGCGTCGTTCTAATAAAGTAGAAGCGCTACCTTCAGGTGATATTAAAGTGGATGCTGAGGTAAAGGTTAAACTTGGCCAAGCTTTAGTAAAAGGTACTATCACCGAAGTGAACAAGGAAGACATTCATGTAGTGCTTGTAACAGGCATGCAGGTGAAAACGAAAGCAGAGAGTCTATTTATCGTATAAGGAGACAGTGTATGAGTGAGAAGTTTAGGCTTATTCCACTGGCGGCAGCGCTATTTTCAGCAAATTTATTTGCTTCTGCCGATAATATTAGCATCGAAAACTTACCTGAGTTAAAACAGGAAATTCAGCATATTGCTGCAACCAAGCGAATAACCAATTTATTTACTCGCTCGCACTACAAACTTATTCGATTAGACGATGACTTATCGAGCCAAATCTACGACCGTTTTATTGAGTCGATTGATAGTAACAAAAGCTTGTTCATGCAATCAGATTTGGCTAAATTCGAGCATTTCAAGTATGAAATTGATAATGCATTAATTAAAGGCGATATGTCTTTTGCATTTGAAATTTTTAACTTGAATATGCGTCGTCGTTTTGAACGCTTTGAATATTCGCTTTCTTTACTTGATAAAGAAATGAAATTTGACGTTAAGACAATTACTTTTTTGATCGCGAAGATGCAAAAATTCCAACCACGATGGCGGAATTGCATGAAATCTGGCGCCAACGCGTCAAGTACGACGCGCTTCGCTTAAAGCTTACTGGCAAAGAATGGCCTGAAATCCAAGAGATTCTGAAAAAACGTTACCGTTACACGCTAAAACGTATTTCACAAACAAATAGCGAAGATGCTTACCAAATTGCAATGAATTCATTTGCAAGAAGCATCGAAGCACACACTTCTTATCTATCGCCACGCCGCGCTGAACAGTTTAAGCAAGATATGCAGCTTGAATTAGAAGGTATTGGCGCAGTGTTAGGTGTTGATGAAGATTACACTGTGATCCGCTCACTTGTCCCAGGTGGTCCAGCATCTAAAACCGAAAAACTAAAATCTGATGATCGCATTATTGCTGTTGCACAAGGTCAAGAAAGCTTTGTTGATGTAATCGGTTGGCGCTTAGATGACGTAGTTGATCTAATCAAAGGGCCGAAGGGCACCAAAGTAAGGTTACAGTATCTAAAAGGTTCTGATTCGCACGGTACGCCGCATGAAGTGGAAATTATCCGTGATAAAATTCGCCTTGAAGATAAAGCAGCTAAATCAAGTGTATTTGAACCAGTTTACTCAGAACTTGATACCAAAATCGGTGTCATTGAGATCCCAGGTTTTTATAACAACTTGTCTAAAGACGTTAAAAAAGAGCTAGCTAAATTACAAGAACAGAACGTAGACGGTATTGTGATCGACCTGCGTGGTAATGGCGGTGGTTCGTTATATGAAGCGACACAATTATCTGGTTTGTTCTTCGACAAAGGCCCAGTTGTTCAAATACACAACATTAACGGCAAAGTTGAAAAACAAAAAGATCGCGACGGCGTTACCTATTACGACGGCCCGTTAACCGTATTAGTGGACCGTTACAGTGCATCAGCTTCTGAAATTTTTGCTGCGGCAATGCAAGACTATGGTCGCGCGGTTATTATTGGTGAGCAAACCTTTGGTAAAGGTACAGTGCAACAGCACCGTAGCTTAACAAAAGCATTTGATTTATTTGAAAATCCGCTTGGCAGCGTGCAGTACACAATTGCTAAGTTCTACCGTATTAATGGTGGCAGTACGCAGCATAAAGGCGTGATCCCAGATATCACATACCCATCGCCAATTGATCCCGCTGAGTGGGGTGAAAGCCAAGAAGACAATGCATTACCTTGGGATCACATTCGTAAAGCGAATTATTCAAAACTTGACGATTTAACGCCAGCGATTACGTTTTTGACTGATAAACATAAAGAGCGTATTGCAGGCGAGCCTGAGTTTATCTATCTCAATGATGACATTGCCTTGTATCAAAAAGAGAAAGACCGTGCATCAGTGACGCTTGTTAAGGCGAAACGAGAGAAACAACGTGAAGAAGACAAGCAAAAATCACTCGCTCGAGCGAATGAAAGGTTAAAACGTCTAGGGCTTGATGCAATTGCATCACTAGACGATGCACCAGACGTACTTGATGAAATCGACCCGGGACTTGAAGAAGCGGTTCATATAACATCAGATTTTATTAAGTATGGCCGTTACGCAAAACATTAATTTATAACTAATGTAGTAAGCGCCGATTTTCACAAAGTCGGCGCTTTTTTATGTAAAACTAAAAATAATAAAACTCAACGCTTCGTGCTTATACAGAAGTCAGTTGATAAATAATGACAACAATTTGAGGTATCTTTGTGAAGCAAGTAAAACAAGCGACCTTTTTAGACGCGTTAATTCCAATTAGCGTTTTAGTGCTACTGCTTGGCACATCCGTTTATCTATATAGCGACGATTCGTCGTATGGCCCAAACCAAATAGCCTTACTATTTTCAGCCGCAATAGCAGTGATCATTGGTCTTAAAAATGGTTTTAAATGGGCCGAACTAGAAGAGGCGATGATTAAAGGTATCACCATTTCTCTTGGCGCGGTATTAATCTTACTTATGGTAGGGGCATTAATAGGTACTTGGTTATTATCGGGCACAGTACCTTCGCTAATTTATTTTGGCTTGCAGCTGATAAACCCGCATTGGTTCTATGCCGCAAGTTGCATATTGTGCGCTATTGTTGCCTTGAGTATTGGTAGCTCATGGACGACAGCCGCAACAATCGGTGTTGCCTTGCTCGGCGTATCAACGGGTCTTGGCCTTGATCAAGTTGTCACTGCGGGCGCGGTTATTTCGGGTGCTTACTTTGGTGATAAATTAAGCCCATTGTCGGAAACGACAAACTTAGCACCGGCTGTTGCTGGCAGTAATCTATTTGATCATATCCATCATATGCTTTGGACTACAGTGCCGAGCTTTGTTATCGCACTGATTATTTTCTTAGTAATGGGTTTTAATGCTGAAGGCGTACCAAATGAAGGACGCATAGAAGAGATTTCTAATATTCTACTGCAGAATTTTAATATTGGTATTGAGATGTTAGTGCCTTTAGTTGTGTTACTGACATTAGCAATTAAAAAAATGCCCGCATTCCCAGCAGTTGCCATTGGTGCGCTATTTGGCGCGGTTTGGGCGATTATCTTTCAACAAGACTTAATTGCAGGGCAGATTGAGTCGGGTGTATCTCACTTTGTTGGTACGTTTAAATTGGTATGGGCTGCGCTATTTGATGGTTTTAGCATTACAACTGGTGATGCGAAAATGGATAGCTTATTAAGTGGTGGCGGTATGTCAGGCATGCTTAATACGACTTGGTTAATTATTTGTGCGTTAATGTTTGGTGCTGTAATGGAAAAAGTGGGCCTACTAAAAGTCTTCGTTTCTAGCATTTTAAAAATCGCAAAAAGTACCGGCTCATTAATTGCGTCGACCATTGCTACCTGTATTGGCACTAACCTAATCGCGGCAGATCAATATATGGCAATCGTAATGCCTGGACGCATGTACAAAGAAGAGTATGAAAAACGCGGGCTTGCTAACGTTAACTTGTCACGAACATTAGAAGACGGCGGTACTATCACAAGTCCTCTTATCCCATGGAATACCTGTGGTGCGTATATGCAAAGCGTACTACTCATTAACCCGCTTGATTATGCGATGTATGCATTCTTTAATTTAATTAATCCATTATTGGCAATTATTTACGCCTACTTAGGCATTAAAGTTTTAAAAATTACGCCAAAGCATTTACAGACAAGCGATGAATAATTTTGTGGAGCAAACGTTATGACAACACAAGAAAAATCAACTAACCAAGCTAAGTTCAGAACTGATTATAAAGCACCGGATTACACGGTTTCGTCACTGTATTTAGAATTTGACTTAAAAGCGACGCAAACCCGTGTATTACAAAAAGCGCAGTATCACCGTGTCGGCGCGAATAATGAGTTATGGCTAGATGGCGTTAATCAAACACTATTGTGCATTAACGTAAATGGCTTACCGTTTAGCGATTATGAAATGTCTGAGCTAGGTTTGACGCTGAAAAACTTGCCAGCAGAGTTTGAACTACATATCGAAACTGAAATTGACCCACAAAACAATACGTCACTTGAAGGGTTATATTTATCCGATGGTGCTTACTGTACACAATGTGAAGCTGAAGGGTTTCGCAAGATCACTTATTTTCAAGACCGTCCCGACGTATTAACCAAATATACAGTAAAGGTCATTGCAGATAAGGCGTTTACCCATTTATTGTCTAATGGTAACAAAATTGAGTCTGGCGAGTTGGCTGATGGGCGTCACTTTAGCACTTGGCAAGACCCTTACAACAAACCGAGCTATTTGTTTGCATTAGTGGCAGGTGATTTTGATGTATTACATGATAACTTTAAAACACGCTCTGGCCGCGATGTAAAACTCGAGCTATTTGTTGATAAAGGTAATCTTGATAAAGCTGATCACGCGATGGCTTCGTTAAAGCGTGCAATGAAGTGGGATGAAGAGCGTTTTAACCTTGAATACGATCTTGATATATACATGATTGTTGCGGTTGATTTCTTCAATATGGGGGCAATGGAAAACAAAGGGTTAAATGTATTTAACTCAAAATGTGTATTGGCAAACCAAGCTACCGCGACCGATCGAGATTATCACACCATTGAAAGCATTGTGGGTCATGAATATTTTCACAATTGGACAGGTAACCGAGTAACGTGTCAGGATTGGTTCCAATTATCGTTAAAAGAAGGTTTAACGGTATTTCGCGACCAAGAATTTAGCTCAGACATTGGCTCACGTGCATTAAATAGAATTGATGCAGTAAAAGTGATGCGTGGACCGCAGTTTAGTGAAGATGCAGGCCCGATGGCACACCCAATCCGCCCTGAAAAAGTTATAGAAATGAATAACTTTTATACTGTTACTGTATATGACAAGGGTTCAGAAGTGATCCGTATGATGCATACAATTTTGGGGGAAGAAAACTTCCAAAAAGGCATGCAATTGTATATTGAACGCCATGATGGCACAGCGGCGACATGCGATGACTTTGTTAAAAGTATGCAAGACGCATCGAACATTGATCTTTCGCTTTTCTCGAAATGGTATAGTCAGTCAGGTACACCAGAACTTGCGGTAGAGCGAGAATTTAATGAAGCCGACAATACACTAACCCTGACTGTGTCGCAGTTTACACCAGCCACGCAAGATCAAAGCGATAAATCGCCATTGCATATTCCAATCGCACTAGAACTTATTTCACCTGAAGGCAAATCACAACCTTTAGTTATTGACGGCACTAAGGTTGAACGCGTTATTAACCTAACAGATGCACGTCAGCAATTTATATTTGAAAATATTGCAAAAGACACTGCGGTCGTCTTTTTAGAAGATTTCTCAGCGCCATGTAAAGTGAAGTTTGAACAATCTCTTGCTGAACTAATCACGATTGTTAAATATGCGCGCAGCGATTTTTCGAAGTGGGATGCGATGCAGCGTATAATGGTTGACGCGCTAAAAGCAGGCATCGATAACGGCAAGCAACTTGATAAAGAAATAGTGGCGTTGTTTCGCTATTTACTTACCTCAAACGTTAAGGACCTCGCGTTATTAAGCGAGCTTTTAACACTGCCGAGTTTCGATACGGTTGCAAGTGATTATCACCCAATTCCTGTTGATGCCATTACTGAACAATTGCATGCAGTAAAATCATTTTTAGCGACTACATTGTTAAGTGATATTGCGGCGCGTTATCAAGCACTAAACGAAAACGGTGATTTAGATGCAACTAGTATTGCAACGCGTGCATTAAAAGGTCGCTTACTAGATTATCTTGCAGCGGCAGATTGGCAAGATGTAGAGAGTGAGCTTGAGACGCAGTTTATCAGCGATAACATGACAAATAGCTTAAACGCACTGTCAGCATCATGTGAAAATAAACTAACCAGCCACGAAAGCTTACTCGAACGCTTCAAAGATAAATGGCGTCACGATGTACTGGTATTGGATAAATGGCTTGCGCTGAAAGGTCGATTGAAAGGTGACAATACAACAAATGTGATCCGCGCCATGTTTGAAAGTGGTGAAGTTGATATTACTAACCCAAATCGCGTGCGTGCTTTGCTAATGAGTTATTGTATGTTTAACCCGCAATCATTCCATGCGCGAAATGGTGAAGGGTATCGTTTGCTGACGGATTTATTGATTAAACTCGATAAAATTAATCCACAAAACGCAGCACGTTTAATTACGCCGCTGTTAAGCTTTAAGCGTCATACCGATGAACGTCAATTGCACGTTAAAGCGCAATTAAAACGCCTTGCTGATTTACCAGACCTAAGCCCTGATTTGTTTGAAAAAGTGAGTAACGCGTTAAATGGAGCGTAAAACCTACTACTTTTCAATTAATTTAAACTATCAAGAGTGTATGGCCTACTATAAAGGCCACTACACCAGCATTCAGGTACTAAGTGATTGTGGTAAAACAATTCGCTTCGCCGCAGAAAAATTACGACCTTTTATGTCATCAATTGGCATAAAAGGGCGTTTTCGCATCCATTTAACCACCGAAAATAAATTTATTTCAATAGAAAAAATAAATTAAAATCATATGTTTGCGTGTTGTTTTTGGGGTGTTGTTAGAACTTTTTCAAGTTCTTTTCATTAAGCACTTTTCATTTCGATTGTTTAACTGGTAAGATGTCTTACCTATGTGATTAGAAAGTAGAATATCAAATAACAAGAGCGAATATGTAATCGAATTAATAGATTACGCTATATCTCATGTTTTACTTGTAATTTTATGAATTGCTTTCTATCGTTACAAGCATACTAAAAACAATAACTTGATAACAAAACAGCCCGCCATAGGGGGAATATATATGATAAAAAGTCCTCTTTTTGTCAAAAATAAACTGGCTTTAGGTGTTACAGCCGCGTGTATGGCACTTGCAAGCCAAAGTGCTTTAGCTGCATCATTTGAAGTTGGTGGTTTTGAAGTACAATTTGACTCTACTTTTTCTTACGGTACGAGCTACCGTGTAGAAGACCGTGATTTCGATTCTCAAATCGGTAAATCTAATCACCCTCAATTTGATTGGACTGGTTATCACCCAGCACTTAACCCAATCTACACATCAGACCAAATCTGGGCAGAACAAGGCATTTACTCAAATAATGGTGATGCCGGTAACCTTAACTTTGATAGCGGTGAAGCATTTTCACAGTTATTAAAAGGCACCCATGAATTAGAAATACGCAAAGACAACTTCGGTTTCTTTACGCGTTTTATGTATTTCTATGATTTTGCTCTTAATGATAAAGATTTAGCATACAAAAACCCGACATCAGGTCAGGGTGTTGACCCATGTGCTAGTAAAGAGTCAGAAGAGCTTGTGTGTAAAGATCTTCGTTTACTTGACGCGTTTGTGTATGCAGATTTTGATCTGAATGATGGCTACAACCCATTATCAGTTCGTTTAGGTCAGCAAGTAATTAACTGGGGTGAAAGTGCTTTAATTTCACATGGTATTAATATTAACCCAGTTGATATTGACCGTTTAAAAGCACCAGGTGCGGAAGTTAAAGAAGCCTTTATTCCTGTAGGTATGTTGTGGGCATCATTAGGTATTACAGAAAATGTTTCTGCGGAAATGTTTTATCAATACCAATGGCACGAAACACGTCTTCCAGTTGCCGGTACGTATTTATCTACAAATGATTTTGCGGCAGTAAACGGTAACGCGAACAATGTTCAACTAGGTTTTACATCGAACCCAGACATTGATTTAGCATACTTAACAAACTCGCTAAACAGCATGTATGGTCAGTGGGGCCAGGTTGTTGCTGCACAAGGTATGGATCCATCAAGCGCTGAAGCGCAATCGCTACTTGCTAGCATGTATTTAGCTCACCCAACTAAAGTTGCGATTAAAGCTAATGGTGAAAAGGCGATGAAAGAGCCTAAAGATTCAGGCCAATATGGTTTGAAACTTGGTTGGTTCGTGCCTGAGCTAAACGAGACGGAATTTGGTTTATACTATGTAAACTATCACAGCCGTCGTCCGCTTATCTCTGGTAAAGCATCAAACTTTACTGCTGCCGCAATTGGTCACGATTTAGGATATATCGCCGACAATACAATTAACGCTGATAATATCACTGATCTAAAAGCATTCACCGAAGCACAACTTGAATATCCAGAAGATATCAAGATGTATGCATTAAGCTGGAACACCGCCATTGGCGAAACAGCGTTTGCGGGTGAAGTGACGTATCGTCAAGACGAACCGTTACAAATTGATGACGTAGAATTGTTATATGCCGGTATGGCTGAGCAGTTGGCAAACCCAGGTGTACCAGATGCGGTACGTCAGGACATGTTTGCAGGCATCTCACAAGTAGAAACGGTATCGCCTGGTCAAGTTGCACAAGGTTATATCTTACGCGATACAGCACAACTCCAATTTAGCTTAACTCACTTATTTGGCCCATCTTTAGGTGCCGATAGTTGGGCGGTATTAGGTGAAGTAGGTGGTGTACATGTTCTTGATATGCCAGCGTATGATGAACTTCGTTTGAATGCGCCAGGTACAGGCCGTAGTGGTATTATGCAAGGCCCAGCTGATGATTACACAGCACTTCACTTGCTATTATCTAACGGTCCTGAAACGGAGCAGTTTGCCTCAGCAACATCATGGGGTTATCGCCTAGTTGCTAAAGGTGAATACAACAACTTATTCGCAGGTGTGAACTTCTCACCTCGTGTTGTGTTCTCACATGATGTAAATGGTACAACGCCTGATCCAATGTTCTTATTTGTTGAAGATCGTATGTCTGCGTCTGTAAACCTTAACTTTAACTATCAAAACCAGTGGTCATTTGACTTTGGTTACAATAGTTTCTGGGGTGGCGGCACAGCCAATGGCTTAGCAGACCGCGATTATGTTTCATTTAATATTAAGTATTCTATTTAAGGGTAACAATATGATTAAAAAACCTACCCTAGTGGCTCTAGCATTGTGTAGCGTATTTAGCGCTTCACAAGCTTTAGCTAAAATTTCACCAGAACAAGTTGCTCGTTTAGGTCAAGATTTAACACCACTTGGTGCTGAAAAAGCGGGTAATGCGGATGGCTCAATTCCATCATGGGAAGGTGGTATTACAAAAGCACCTGACAACTATAAAGTAGGTGATCACCACCCAGATCCATTTGCTGACGATAAAGTATTATTCACTATCGATAAGTCGAATGTTGAACAGTACAAAGAGATGCTTTCTCCTGGTCAGGTAGCGATGTTTGAAGCTTATCCAGATAGCTTCAAAATGAATATTTACCAAACGCGTCGTAGTGCGTCATACCCACAGTTCATCTATGATGCAACGAAAAAGTATGCAACAACAGCAGAGCTTGTTGAAGAAGGTAATGGTATTAAGAATACTGCAATCGGTATTCCTTTCCCGATTCCTGAAACAGGTCTAGAAGCAATTTGGAACCATATTTTACGTTACCGTGGTCTTTCAATTAAGCGTTACGGTGGTCAAGCGGCTCCAACGGCAAGCGGTTCATACAATATTGTTGGCTTTGATGAAAAACTACTGGTTAAGTATTCAGAGCAAGATGCAACGCCTGAGTCTCTGCAAAAGTCGAATATCTTGTTTAAGTTTAAGCAAGAAGTAACTGAACCAGCGCGTTTAGCGGGTACGGCATTACTTGTTCACGAAACAATGGACCAAGTATTAACACCACGTCAGGCTTGGACTTATAACACAGGTCAACGCCGCGTTCGTCGTGCACCAAACGTTGCATATGATGCACCGGGAACGGCGTCGGATAGCTTACGTACAACTGATGATTTCGATATGTTTAACGGTTCACCAAACCGTTACGACTGGAAGTTATTAGGCAAAAAAGAAATGTACATTCCATATAACAGTTACAAGCTACATAGCAATGAGCTGAAATATGATGACATTTTGAAGCCTGGTCACATCAACCCAGAACACGTACGTTATGAAAAACACCGTGTTTGGGTGGTCGAAGCGAATCTTAAAGACGGTACGCGTCATATTTATAAGAAGCGTGTATTCTTTATTGACGAAGATAGCTGGCAAATTCATGTTGCAGATCTTTATGATAACCGCGACCAGTTATACCGTGTAGCAATGGCGCATGGTGTGAACTACTACGAAGTACCAACTCATTGGAGTACTTTGGATGTTTATCACGATCTTAACTCACGTCGTTACTTAGCAATTGGCTTAGATAACGAAGAGAAGATGTATGACTTCCAAGAAATGTTCAAAGACACCGAGTTTACTTCAAACGCATTACGTCGCTCTGGTCGACGCTAAATAATAATACGGCCCGCGAGGGCCGTTTTTCTCACAACGCTACCTATATGAAAAAATATCTATTTTTAATCGGCTCTCTATTGACGACTAGCGCAATTGCGCAAGTAACACCACAGGCGGCAATTCCAGCTAAACTTGCGGCTAAAAATCTATTAACCGATATTACCCGTGTCGGCAGCCAAACTTTGGCAGTTGGTAAGTGGGGAAACATTGTTTATAGCAATGACAACCAAGAATGGCTACAAGCAAACTCTCCAGTACAAAGCTTGCTAACGGGTGTTTATTTTATAAATGCAAATGTTGGTTGGGCGGTAGGCCACGACGCAACGATTTTGCATACTAAAGACGGCGGAAAAAATTGGACAATTCAGCAGTTTTTACCTGAATTAGATAAGCCGTTACTTGATATTCTGTTTTTTGATGCCAACCACGGATTAGCAATTGGCGCGTATGGCTTAAGTTATCGCACAACTGATGGTGGTAAAACATGGCAAAAAGAATTTTATGATTCGCTGTTGTATGAAGAAGACCGTGCATATCTGAATGACCTAAAAGAATCCGATCCAGAAGGGTACAAAATAGAAACCCAAGCGATTCTACCGCATTTTAATAAAATATTTTTAGATGGCGAAACACTGTGGCTAGTGGGTGAGCTCGGTTTAATGGCAACCAGTAGCGATATGGGTAAAACATGGCAACGCTTAGATGAAATCTATGCCGGTTCATTTTTCTCATTCAATAAATTAGATAATCAATACTTAGTCGGTGGCTTGCGCGGTACTGCGTTTTCTAGCACTGATGGTGTTGAGTGGACACAATTAGAAACTGACACCACAGCATCAATAAATAATATTGAAATTGTCGGTAATAAAGCGGTGCTTTTAGCAAATAGTGGTGTGTGGTTTACCTACAGTGATAACCAGTTAGTTAAATTTGTTACAAAAGACGGCAAATCACTTTTGGCGGGTGCGAAGAATAATAATGAATTAATCGTCGCATCAGAAGCGGGAATACATAAACTTAGCGTGCAGTAATTATGAATTCATTATTAACAAAAATAGAAACAAGTCTTTTTAGACACCGCTTAGCAGTATTGTTTATCTTTATTGCGGCCACTGTATTTTTAGGTTTCCAAGCTACTCAAATTAAACTCGATGCGTCGTTTAATAAGAATATTCCGTTAAACCACGAGTACATGAAAACCTACCTTAAGCACGAAAAGCAATTTGGCGGTGCTAATGGTATTTTAATTTCAGTGTGTGATACACGTGGTGACATTTTTAATGAAGAGTTCTTTACCCAGCTTAAAAATGTGCACGATCAGTTATTCTTTATTCCGGGTGTTAATCGACCGCTTGTAAGTTCGATATTTGCACCGAGCGCGCGCTTTGTTGAAGTAGTTGAAGACGGCTTCGCCGGTGGACCAATTATTCCAGCAGATTTCAAAGCTGATGCGCGCGGTCTAGCAACTGTTAAATCAAACATTGAAAAAGCAAAAGTTGTTGGCCGTATGGTAGCGAACGATTATTCGTGCGCTATGGTAACAGCTCAGTTAATGGAAACGGATCCAAAGACGCAAGAAAAACTGGATACCTTAGTATTTGCTGAAAAGCTTGAATCGGAAATTCGTAACAAATTTACCACTGATAACGTATCTATTCACATTATCGGTTTCGCTAAAATGGCAGGTGATGTTGCCGATGGCGCTAAAGACGTTGTGTTGTTTTTCTTAATTGCGATTTTGATTACTACGGTGATGGTATGGCTTTTCTGTAAGAGTATGAAGCTAACCGTGTTACCAATTGTGTGCTCACTTATCGCCGTAATTTGGCAACTTGGCTTATTAAATTTAGTTGGCTTTGGTCTTGATCCAATGTCAATTTTAGTACCATTTTTGGTATTTGCTATCGGTGTAAGCCATGGTGTGCAGATGATCAACAGTATTGGTCAGAAAGTGGCTAAGGGCTTGTCTAATAAGGTTGCCGCGCAATCTAGTTTTGCTGCATTGCTTGTTCCTGGTGGTATCGCATTATTGTCTGACACTGTTGGTTTTATCACATTATTATCAATCGACATTGGTATTATTCGTGAGCTTGCGATTACAGCGAGCCTTGGTGTAGCAGTAATTATCTTTACCAACCTTGTATTACTACCCGTGATTGCCTCTTACCTTGATTACACCAAAATGAAGCGTGTTGATGATGGTAATGGCGAGACGCACGACGCATTTGCGGGTATTCGTGAAATGCTTGTTAAAGCCACTGAGCCAAAAGCGAGCAAGGCGATTTTATTTATTGCTGCTGCTCTTTTTGTATTTGGTTTTATCAAATCAAACGAAATGCAAATTGGTGACTTACATGCAGGTGCGCCGTCGCTTCATGAAGATGCCCGTTATAACCAAGATACATTCCTTATCACCGATAAATATTCGATCTCGGTAGATATTTTAAAAGTGATTGTTGAGGCAGAGCCTGAAGCGTGTACTTTCCACGACACCATGGAGCGAATCGATCGTTTCCAATGGAAATTACAAAACGTTGACGGTGTGCAATCGGCTGTATCTCTTAGCAGTATCGCACAGCAGGTTAACGCTGGTTACAACGAAGGTAATTTAAAGTGGCAGACTCTGCCGCGCAACACGGCGTCACTTGTTCAAGCGTCTAGCCGCGTTGAAACAAGCTCAGGTTTATTGAACAGCGATTGCTCTGTGATGCCAATTGTTGCCTTTATTGAAGACCATAAAGCGAAAACGATTAATCACGTTGTCGATGCGGTTAAGCAATTTGCACAAGAAGAGGGCACAGACACACTTAAATTTAAGTTAGCGTCGGGTCCTGTTGGCGTTATGGCTGCGACAAACGAGTCAGTAAGTGAAGCGCAATTGCCGATGATGATTTACGTTTACGGTGCGGTAATTTTACTTTGCTTAATCAGTTTCCGTTCGTTACGTGCCACCATTGCTGTAGTGTTACCGCTTTATGTGGTGTCAACACTTGCACAAGCACTGATGGTGTCGCTAGAAATTGGTTTAACAGTAAGTACATTACCGGTAATTGCACTGGGTGTTGGTATTGGTGTTGACTATGGTATTTACATTCTGTCGTCAATGAGTGGGTTATTGCGTCAAGGCGTACCATTAACAGAAGCATATCGCCGTGCGTTGATTGAGCGTGGCAGTGCGGTACTGTTTACCGGTATTACCTTAGCTGTTGGTGTAAGCACTTGGGTATTTTCTGCACTTAAGTTCCAAATGGACATGGGAATTCTGCTAACCTTTATGTTTTTGGTCAACATGTTAGGTGCTGTACTCCTCCTACCAGCGCTAGGTACACTACTGTGGCGCAAAAAAACTTCTGAATAAATGTGTACTGAAATGGCCAGAAATGGCCATTTCTATCTATATTTTGTGAATAGTAAGCCAACTGGTTGAAATATGTACTGGTTTGCTACAAAAAATGCTATTTATATCTATGCTAAAAGAGTTAGAATTCACCTGACTCCATTGCAGTTTGTTAGACTGCAAATAGTTACCGTTCACAGGTAGGTATAGATAAGGAACACATAATGACTCAACAAGAAGGCCAAACCTCAGTTTTACTTGAAAACGTATCGTCTTTGATCCGTAGTAAGGTAAAAGCCACAAATGTGTCGCTTGTCGAAAAGTTTGCTAAAACACTCTACAGTAATATGTCGACTGAAGACTTAGCAAGCCGTAATGACAGTGACTTATATGGCGCAGCGCTTAGCTTATGGAATAGCTTGGAAAAACACACTGATGATACAGCGCTTATCCGTGTATTTAATCCAGAACTCGCTAATAATGGTTGGCAATCCTCTCACACAATCGTAGAAATAATCGCAAAAGACATGCCGTTTTTAGTGGACTCTGTTCGCATGGCTTTGGCGCGTGAAAATATTGTTTCACACTTATTACTTCACTCTCCGTTAAAAATTAAGCGCGACAAAGATGGTTTAATCTCTGCATTGTCTGGTATGAAGACAGAGCAAGAGTCTGACTCAAACAAAACCGTGTTCTTTATTGAAATCGACCGTCAGTCTGATAAGTCGGTTATTGCATCTATTAAAAAAGAGTTAGAGTCAGTGTTGGCAGATGTGTCGGTAGCCGTTGAAGACTGGTTAGCGATTAAAGATAAACTTGTGTCTATCAGCAAAGCGCTACCAAAACGTAAAGGCATTAAAAATAAAACTGAAGTTAAAGAAACAGTTGAGTTCTTAGATTGGTTAGCAAAAGATAACTTCACACTTATGGGCTATCGCCAATACGACTTATCACCGATTAAAGGTGACTATCAGTTAACAGGTGTGGCTGATACAAGCTTAGGTATGATGAAGTTATCAGATGAGACTAAATCTCGTCGCCTTTCTGATTTACCAGAAGTTGCACGTAAAGAAGCACACAGTGATAACTTGCTTATCCTTACCAAAACAAACTCACTTTCACGCGTTCATCGTCCAGCTTATATTGATTACATCGGCATTAAACGTTTCGATGACGAAGGCAATGTAATTGGTGAAGATCGCTTTATTGGTTTGTTCTCTTCAAGCTTCTATAACAACAGTGCAGCAGACGTACCGGTACTAAAAAGTAAGATCAAGCGCGTACTTGATATGACAGACTTTGCGCCGGGCACGCATGCATACAAAGCGGTACTTAATATTTTAGAAACGTACCCACGTGATGAGTTATTACAAGCACGCGAAAAAGAATTATTAGAAGTTGCTCTTGGCGTTCACCATATGCAAGAACGTGATATGTCACGTGTATTTGTACGCCAAGATACCTATGGTCGTTTCTTCTCGTGCATGGTCTATGTACCAAGAGAGCGCTATAACACGGCATTGCGTCGTGAAACGCAAAACATTCTTGCGAATGCGTTTGGCTCAAACGAAAAAGTTGAGTTTACCACCTTCTTCTCAGAATCAATGCTAGCACGTACGCATTATACGGTACGTGGTTGCGACCAAAATGTTGAATATACAGTGAAACAAATCGAAAGAAACCTAATTGAAGCGGCCCGTACATGGGAAGATAAACTTCACAGTGCATTACTAGAGCGTGCAGGCGAATCGCGCGGCAATGAACTTGCTCGTAAGTATTCTAAAGCCTTTGCTAGTGCCTACCGTGAACAAGTACTGCCAAGTGCTGCTGTTGTTGATATTGAAAAGCTAGAAAGCTTGTCAGACGAAAACAAGCTTGCAATGCTGTTTTACCGTCCACAAGAAAGTGCCAATACAAATCAGGTACGTTTAAGTCTATATCACAAAAACGAACCAATTCACTTATCAGATGTAATGCCAATTATTGAGAATTTTGGTCTTCGTGTTATTGGTGAAACACCGTATTCAGTGAAGACCGAAGATGGTCAAGTAAACTGGATTATGGATTTCAGCATGCTAATGAGCAACGATGACCTTGACGATTTCTCGAAGGTGTCGGAGCGTTTCCAACTTGCATTGCTTAATGTATGGAACAACAAGCTTGAAGATGATGGTTTCAACAAACTTGTTCTTGCGGCAAGCCTAAAAGGACGCGAAGCGTCGATCATTCGTGCCTACGCAAAATACATGCGTCAAATTGGTGTGACGTTCTCACAAAGCTACATCGAAAGCACATTTGAAAACTACCCACATATTGCACAGTTACTTGTAAAATTATTCGATAAGAAGTTCTCACCTAAGTCTAAGTTTACTGAAAAAGGCTATGAGAAAATCGTTAACGATATTATTGCTGAACTTGATAACGTTGCGAACTTAGATGATGACCGAATTATTCGACTTTACGTTGATATGATTGGTGCAACACTGCGTACTAACTTCTATCAAAAAGATAAAGACGGCATCAACAAGTCTTACATTTCATTTAAGGTTCAACCAAGCCTAATTCCTGAAATGCCATTACCACTGCCTGCGTTTGAGATTTTTGTTTACTCGCCGCGTGTTGAAGGTGTTCACTTACGTGGTGGCAAGGTTGCTCGTGGTGGTTTACGTTGGTCAGACCGCCGTGAAGATTTCCGTACAGAAGTACTAGGTCTTGTTAAAGCGCAGCAAGTTAAAAACACCGTAATTGTACCTGTAGGTTCAAAAGGTGGTTTTGTTTGTAAACAGCTGCCAACTGATCGCGAAGCCTTCTTTAAAGAAGGTCAAGAGTGTTACAAACTATTCATCCGTGGTTTATTAGATATCACAGATAACATTCACCACGGTGAAATTGTACCGCCTGTGGATGTTGTACGTCATGACGAAGACGACCCATACCTAGTAGTTGCAGCCGACAAAGGCACCGCGACTTTCTCGGATATTGCAAATGGCATTTCTGAAGAATACGGTTTCTGGTTAGGTGATGCATTTGCATCAGGCGGTTCAATTGGTTACGACCACAAAGCTATGGGTATCACAGCGAAAGGTGCGTGGGAATCAGTTAAACGTCATTTCCGCGAAATCGGCATTGATTGTCAGACGACTGACTTTACCTGTGTTGCCATTGGTGACATGGCTGGTGACGTATTCGGTAACGGTATGCTGTTATCTAAGCATATTCGTCTGCAAGCTGCATTTAACCACATGCATATCTTTATCGACCCGAATCCAGATGCAGCGTCTTCTTACCTAGAGCGCAAGCGTATGTTTGAATTACCACGTTCATCGTGGGAAGACTATAACAAAGATCTAATTTCTCAAGGCGGTGGTATTTTCTCACGTAGTGCGAAATCAATTACACTGACGCCTGAAATTAAGAAAATGCTAGGTACTAAGAAAGCAACAATGACACCAAATGAGTTGTTACGTGCAATCTTAATGATGCAGGTAGATCTAATTTGGAACGGTGGTATTGGTACTTACATTAAAGCGAAATCTGAAACCCATGCTGATGTGGGCGACCGTGCAAACGACGCGCTACGTGTTAATGGTGAAGAGCTGAACGCGAAGATCTTCGGTGAAGGCGGCAACTTAGGTGCAACGCAATTAGGTCGTATCGAATTCACTGCTAACGGTGGTCGCATGAACACAGACTTCATCGATAACGTGGGTGGTGTTGCGTGTTCAGATAACGAAGTAAACATTAAGATTTTATTAAATGGTCTGGTTTCTGAAGGTGATTTAACTAAGAAACAGCGTGACGAATTACTTTATTCAATGACGGATGAAGTATCAGAGATGGTATTAAAAGACTGTTACCGTCAAACGCACACAATTTCTGTAACACAGTTAAAAGGTCCACAAACGCTTAAAGAGCAAATTCGCTTTATTCACGCGCTTGAAAAAGATGGCAAACTTAACCGTGATATCGAATTCTTACCGTCAGACGAAGAGTTAGCAGAACGTCAAGCAGCAGGTAAGGGCTTAACGCGTCCAGAGCTTTCTGTACTTGTTTCATACGCTAAAATGGTGCTTAAAGAGCAGCTTGTAATCGAAGAAATCACTGATAATCCGTATTACAGAAGCTTGTTAGTTGATGCATTCCCAGCACCGCTGCGCGAACGTTTCAACAATGCGATGGATAACCACCCACTGCGCGGTGAAATCATTGCAACTAAACTAGCAAACCAAATCGTTAATGATATGGGTCTGAACTTTATCGTTCGTATGAGCGAAGAGACAGGTGCACCAGTAAGCGAAATTGTACTTTGTTACTCAATGGCTAAAGCAGTCTTTGAATTGGGTAATGCATGGCAAGATATCTCTGCACTTGATAACCAGATCCCGTCAATTGTACAAACAGAAATGTTGTATCAATTACGCCGTACTGTACGTCGCGCGACACGTTGGTTCTTACGTCACCGCAACAAAGCACTCAACATTGAACAAACAATCGAGTTCTTTGCACCTGCGTTTAATGACTTAAGTGAAAACATCACGTCGTATATGGTTGACGAAGAAGCTGAAAAACTGAATACAGAAATTAACTTATTGGCAAAAGAAGGTGTACCAAGTGCACTGGCTAAGCGCATTGCACAACTTTCAAGCTTGTTCTCAGTGATGGACTTAGCGCAAGTAGCAGATGCATCAAGTAAACCAATTTCACAAGTTTCTGAAACTTACTTCAAGCTTGGTGCGGGCATGGGTCTACACTGGTTCTTAGATCAAATTACTAAGCAACCGGTTGCCAACCACTGGCAAGCACTTGCACGTGCATCGTACCGTGAAGAGCTAGATTGGCAGCAGCGTTCTCTTTCACAAGTTGTGCTTAATAATTGTGAAACAGCGGGTTGTGATGTTGATACCATCATTGAAAGCTGGATGAACGAGCACCAAGTACTGCTTGAGCGTTGGCAGCATATGTTGGCTGAGTTTAAAACGTCGCAAACACACGACTTTGCAAAATTCTCGGTGGCATTACGCGAATTAATGCTACTAAGCCACAATTGCGATACTGCGCAATAACAAAAATTTAGATACAATACCCCGGAATTTTCCGGGGTATTTTTTTATTAAGAGGTCAACACAATTATGTTTTATGATTTAGCGCGTCGTTTTATGTTTAGTAAAGATGCTGAATGGTCGCATGACTTTGCTTTATCAAACCTAAAGCGATTTGCCAATACACCGTTATCGATGTGCTGGTCTCAATCGGTTGCAAGTAAACCAACCACGTTTTTAGGTTTAGAATTGCCAAATCCAGTTGGTCTTGCTGCGGGTCTTGATAAAAATGCCGAATGCATCGATGCCTTTTCACAAATGGGCTTTGGCTTTATTGAAGTAGGTACGGTGACACCACGCCCACAGGCAGGTAACGACAAACCGCGTATTTTCCGTTTACCTCAGGCTAATGCGGTGATTAACCGTATGGGCTTTAATAATAAAGGTGTTGATTACTTACTAGAGAACGTAAAAAATTCGCAATTCAAAGGCATATTAGGCATTAACATTGGTAAGAACAAAGACACGCCTAATGAGCAAGGTAAAGACGACTACATTCACTGTATGCGTAAAGTATTTACCAGTGCATCTTATATTACGGTGAATATTTCATCACCTAATACCCCTGGACTACGTGACTTACAATATGGTGAGGCGCTAGATGATTTACTTGGTTCACTTAAGAATGAGCAGCTTGATTTAGCAGCAAAACACGGTAAACAAGTACCTATGTTAGTTAAAATTGCACCGGATCTTGATCAAATTCAAGTTCAGCAAGTATCCGAATCATTGATCAATAATAAAATTGACGGCGTGATTGCAACTAACACGACGCTTGATCGCAGCGCAGTAGAAGGCATGCAACATGCGAATGAAGCAGGGGGCTTATCGGGTCATCCAGTTCGTCAGAAATCTACAGAAATAGTTAAAGAAATTAAACGCTTAACTAACGGTGAGTTGCCAATTATCGGTGTTGGCGGTATTGATTCAGCCGAATCAGCGAAAGAAAAATTCGCCGCTGGCGCTGATTTAGTGCAAGTCTACACTGGTTTTATTTACCAAGGACCACCTATGATCAAAAAGATCATAAACGCCTTATAAGGATCAGTTATTTAACATTATGATCCTATTGAAAATATTCTAAAAAATAGTTTATTTTTAGTACCATAGCTCTATAATCCTCAAGATGTCATGTTTTGGGGATTTTTTGATATTATGTTGCAAGCAGGGAAAGATTGGCGTTGGCTAACGTGTAAAGAGCGAAACCGTTTAGTGTTGTATGTCGAATCAACACGCGAAGAGCTTGTTATGCCATATAAAACGCGTCAACTTACGCAAGCAGCAATCGAGGGCAGTTGCTTTAGCCTCGAAGATGCCGCCCTGTACGAGCAAATTTGTCATTATCTTTCAGCTTTTAGCATTTGGAGTGAAGGTGAAATAGCCGTTATTGCACTACATGCGACAGCAGCCAAACTACACCTTAAACCAGTTCTTGCGAAAAGTTGGTTTTTCAAACCTTATCAAGGTCACACCCCAAGTACCGAAGCGATTATTACCCTGAATTCACAGAAGCAAAGCGGTCAGTTTTTGATTATTGAATGCGGTAATGATGCCAGTGTGTGCATGTTTTTAGAGCATCAAATGCAACTAGACGATAATTTTGCATTAAGTCGTTTTGAAACCATTAAAGTGCTTAACGATCGTGTAAATCCTATCTTAATCAACCAATCACAGCTAAAACGCGCCTAGGCTTTATCGCTACTCGAATTTAAAACTGTTATACTTCAGCCAGATTTTTTAACTGGGTTTTTTGCTTTGAGCAATTCGCTTTCTTTTATTGCACTAACGTCGATTGGTGTTGAAAATTTACTCGCTACTGAAATTCAAGCGACTGGCGCTGAAATTACTAAACAGAGTATCGGTTCTATTCGTTTTAACGCATCCAATAAACAAGCACAAACACTGTGTTTAGCGAGTCGCTATGCGACACGGGTTATGATGTTGTTGACCGAATCGGATACTGTTAATACCAAAGATGATTTATACGCGCTTGCTAAAGGGTTTGATTGGCAAGAGTACTTTGGACCAACACAAACGTTTGCAATTGATTTTAGCGGTACTAACCGTGAACTGAAAAATACTCAGTTTTCAACACTGGTAGTAAAAGATGCAATTGTTGATTCTTTCTTTGCAAGCCACCAACAACGTCCTAGCATCTCTAAAACATCACCTAATGTGCGTATTGTTGGTCGTTTAAATAAAGAAAAATGTGCTTTATATATCGACTTTTCAGGCCCTGGCCTTTCGAAACGTGGTTATCGTCCTCATCAAGGCGATGCACCGATCAAAGAACACTTAGCGGCGGCGTTAGTGAGTCGTTCAGGTTGGCTAAATGATACCTCGCGCCCGTTGTTTGACCCTTGTTGTGGTTCAGCAACGCTATTAATTGAAGCGGCGATGATGGCGTGGAATATTGCACCGGGTTTATATCGCAAACATTTTGCGTTCGAATCACTTCCGGGGTTTCGCGCGGCAAAATTCAAAGAACTAAAGCAAGAACTTAAAGAGCAACAAACCGATCAAAAGTTGTATTTAATTGGTAATGATATTGATGAACGCGTATTACAAAAAGCGCAAAATAATATTGAAAATTTACCTTTTGCAAAGTTTATTCAGTTAAAAAAAGCAGATGCCAATAAACTCACTGCTGTAGCAAAACAACCTGGGGTGGTGCTATCTAACTTACCGTATGGTGAGCGTTTAGGTGAAAAAGCAGAACTTGTTAACTTATATCGTCACTTAGGCGATGCGTTTAAAAAACATTTTAAATTTTGGCATTTGGCGCTATTTGCAACCGACGTTAGTTTGTTAGCCCTCTTAAAACTTGCTAAGAAAAAGCAGTACAAACTGAAAAATGGTCCGTTAGATTGTGTGCTTAATCTTTATGATTTAGACGAGAAAAACACTGAGCAATCAAGCCAAACTAAACTTAACTACGATGGCTCGATGGCGTTTGCTAATCGCCTTAAGAAAAACCGTCAAGGCCTTAAATCATGGCTTAAAAAAGAAGGCGTTAGCTGTTACCGTTTATACGATGCGGATATTCCAGAGTACAACGTTGCCGTTGATGTTTATAACGAGTACTTGGTGATTTATGAATATGCGCCACCAAAAACCATTGATGAAGCCACCGCAGAAAAGCGCTTACAAGATATTATTTATTTATCCGCGCAAACCCTCGATATCGCACCAAGCAACATTGTTGTAAAACAGCGTAAGCAGCAAAAGGGCACATCGCAGTATCAAAAAGCTCAGCGTACCGACAAGTCAAAAAATAATATGACGGTAGAAGAATACGGTGTGAAGTTTAAAGTTAATCTACACGACTATTTAGACACAGGACTATTTTTAGACCATCGTTTAGCACGTCGTTATATGCAGCAAAATTGCAAAGATTTACGTGTTCTTAACTTGTTTGCGTATACCTGTAGCGCATCAACGCACGCAGCGGTAGGTGGTGCAAAATCGGTGACCAGTGTTGATATGAGTAACACGTACTTAAAATGGGGCCGTGAAAACTTTGCGTTAAATAACCTTAACAGCCCACGCTATCACTTCGAGCAAGCCGATTGCCTTGCATGGTTAGAGCAAGCAACAGGTCAGTTTGATTTTATCTTTTTAGATCCGCCGACATTTTCAAACTCAAAGCGCATGAAAAAAGAGTTTGATGTTCAGCGTGACCACATTAAGTTGTTTACCTGGGTAAAACGTATTTTGGCACCAAACGGTACCTTGTTGTTTTCAAATAACAAGCGCGGTTTTACGATGAACGAAGAAGGCTTACTTGACCTTGGCTTGATAGCAGAAAATATCAGCGATAAAACACTTTCGCCTGATTTTAAACGCAACAAGCAAATTCACAACGCGTGGCTTATCCGTAATGCCTAAGATAACGCTGTATCACACAGAGGGTTGTCACTTATGTGAGCAAGCGCATGCATTATTTGTGCAAGCCGGCTTAGCTGCAGAGCTAGATTTAGTCGACATTGTTGACGATGAAACGTTAATGGCTGAGTACCAGACGACGATTCCGGTAGCTGAGTTTAGCACTGGCACAAAACTATTTTGGCCATTTGATCTTGAAGACATTTTAAAAAATAAATAATCATGGATTTAATTAGAATTACAGGAGCGCAGTTAGCGTTCGGCACACACCCATTGCTTGATAATGCAGAAATGCTGATTGAAAATGGCGAGCGGGTATGTATTGTAGGTCGTAACGGCGCTGGTAAATCAAGCTTGCTTAAAGTGCTTGATAGTCAAATTCAGCTGGATGATGGTGAAATTAACCGTCTGAGTGGATTAAAAGTCGCGCGCCTTGAGCAAGACCCACCAAAAGGTGCAAATGGCACCGTATTTGACTATGTTGCCAATGGCTTACCGCACATTGCGACACTGTTGATTGAATATCACGAAGTGAGCGCGAGATTAAGTCAAGATAACAGTGAAAAAACACTTAAACAGTTCGAGCGCTTATCGTCTCAGTTAGAGGCAAGCGACGGTTGGCGTTTCGAAACGCAAATAAACCAAGTGTTAAGTCAGTTAGAACTCGATCCAAACAGTGATTTAACCTCACTTTCGGGCGGTTGGCTTAGAAAAGTAGCGCTAGCGAAAGCATTGGTAGGTGAGCCAGATCTGTTATTACTGGATGAACCAACTAACCACTTGGACGTTGCCAGCATTGAGTGGTTGGAAAAATTCTTAAAAGAATTTAATGGTGCGATCGTATTTATTTCTCACGACCGTGCATTTATTCGTTCAATGGCAACACGTATTCTTGATTTAGACCGAGGTAAGCTGGTCTCTTACCCTGGTAATTATGAAAAATACCTAGAGCAAAAAGAGCACGCATTAAAAGTTGAAGAAAGCCAAAATGCCTTGTTTGATAAAAAACTCGCGGAAGAAGAAGCATGGATCCGTCAGGGCATTAAAGCGCGCCGTACGCGCAACGAAGGTCGTGTTCGTGCACTTAAACAATTGCGTGTGGAACGAAAAGCCCGTGTTGAAAAACAAGGTAAGGCCGATTTCAACATAGAAAGTGCTCAGCGTTCTGGCAAGTTAGTATTTGAAGCTAAAGGCATTAGCCAAGGCTTTACAAATAAGCCAATAGTGAAAGACTTCTCTACCTTAGTTATGCGTGGTGATCGTATTGGGTTAGTAGGGCCAAATGGTGTTGGTAAGACAACGTTACTGAAAATTTTATTTGGCGAATTAGCGCTGGAATCAGGCAAAGTAAAGCAAGGTGTTAATTTAGAAGTTGCTTATTTTGATCAGTATCGCTCGGTACTCGACGAAGAAGCCAGCGTGCAAGATAATGTTGCGGACGGTAAACAAGAGGTCAACATCGGTGGCCGCAGTCGTCATGTGCTTGGTTATTTACAAGACTTTTTATTCCCACCAGCACGAGCGCGTTCACCTGTTAAGTCGTTATCTGGTGGAGAGAAAAACCGCTTATTACTGGCAAAATTATTTGTTAAACCAAGTAATGTATTGGTACTCGACGAGCCAACCAATGATCTAGATGTTGAAACACTTGAATTACTTGAAGAAATTCTCGCTAATTATCAAGGTACTGTGTTGGTTGTAAGTCACGACCGTGAATTTATCGACAATACCTGTAGTATGGTATGGGGCTTTTTAGGTGATGGCAAAGTAGTGGAAGTGGTTGGTGGATACCAAGATTTCCAAAATTATGCGCAGTCACTTGCTGAAAAAACAGTAATTGAACAAAAACAAAAAGACACAGAAAAGGACAAAAAAGTCGCAGATAAGCCTTTAGCTAAAAAAGCAGGCAAGTTATCATACAAATTAAAACGAGAACTCGAAGAGCTACCCGCTTTATTAGAATCGCTTGAACAAGAAGTTGAAGAACTTCAAGAAGTTGTTAACTCCCCCGATTTTTTCAAGCAAGATAGCGAGCAAACTCAGAAAACCTTGAACCAATTACAGCAAGCAGAGTCGAAGCTTGAAACCGCTTTTATGCGCTGGGAAGAATTGGAACAATTACAGGATCAGTAGTAGGAATAAAAATGAAATATAAATTACTTGCAGCGGCAGTTTTTGCTGCAATCACGCCACAGGTTCAAGGCGCTACTCCATATGTTTTAGAAGAGCTTGGCAATCTAGATTACGCTAAACACGCGTATGTAACTGATGCAAACGAAGCGGGTCAAGCCGTTGGTATGGCGCAAGGCGTATTCAATATTGTTATTGATATTGCGGAATTAGATTTTGAAAGCTCTGCTATGACGACAGCTTATAGAAATCGTGAACGTGTTTTTGAAAATCGTGATGAAGAAATTACCTTCACATTAGACGATATCGAAAATGGCAATATTAATGGCGATGCGCAACAATTCCTACAAGATTTCTTACGTGAATATTACGCAAGCAGCTTATACCAAAAAATATCAGGTGGCAGAGTTAGCGAATTCAATATTGCCGTTGAGTATAATGATTCAACGCAAGAACGCGTTATTTATGATGTTGAACACCCTGATTATGATGGTGGTTTAACACGCTCAGTTGAGAACATTTTAACATCAATTGCAGAAGATGGTGTTAAAGCTGGTTGGGGTTCTGCGCCTTATACTAAGATTCAATTTACTGAAGACGGCGAAACTGAATCGGAAACACATTATATTCGTGATTTTACACGTCGTGGTTTTGTAATGACCAATACCGGTGAACGAGTTGATTTAATGCCAACAGAAGCAACTTATGGTGGTATTTCTGGTGCGTATAACATCGTTCAGGTAAGTGATGGTTATTTAGTAGTGGGTGAAACGTCAGTAAGTATTGCTTCTGATTCACAAGAGTCTCTAGATGAAAGTTGTGATGGCGAAAAAGTACCTGTTGAAGTATGTCATGAAAGTTATGTCACGTCTGGAAGCCGTCCTCTTTATAACCGCCATGCAACAATGTGGCGTTTAGATAATGCATTAAATGTGATTGAAACCGTTGATCTTGGGTTAGGTATTGTACCTGATGAAGATGAGCAAAAGAGAGCGTGGCGTAGTACTGCATTAGCGGTTAATGAAAACGAAATTGCGGTAGGTTATTCTGTTGTAAGATACCGTGATGGTGACAGCATTAGACAATATCCAGTGTATTACAAAGATGGAGATGTTGTAGAGTTTATTAACGAATACGACTACCTTTCTGGTGGTCGAGCAGTAGCTATCAATAACAGTAATATTATCACAGGTTATGCCTCTAAAAATATTGAGAACACTGCGCGCAATAAGTTCTTTTATCATAATGTTGCAACCGGCGAGACAACTTTCCCAACAGACTTTTTTAAAAGCAGCTCTGTGGTTGCGACAGACATAAATGATAATGGCCTGATTATTGGTCAAGGCGAAGTCGAAACAAGTTCATCAGCAAGCCGTCGTCAAGAAGCGTTTATTTACGATATTAATAAAGACACGTTCACTAATCTAAATGACTTATTACCGTGTTTTGCAAACGATGGTGAATCATCATTCCCATATGTGGTTGCGGAAGCAATCAGCATTTCAAATGATGGTACTGTATATGGCACTGCGACCAAAACAGTAGATAAGCGTGATGCTCAAGGTAATGTTGTGGTTGATGCTAACGGCAAAGTAGAGCAAGAAAGTGTGGTTGTTTCAGTGAAGCTGAAATATAACGCTGAGGGTGTAGCTGAGAAGTGTCCTGAGAAAGCGCAAGAAACATATGAACGCCAAGGTGCATCGTTTGGTGCATTAGGGCTATTATTATTGCCACTTGTAGCAATTAGACGACGCTTTTTTAAATAGTAAGTGTTTTATACCCTAATGTTTTGATGGGTTTATTAAAAGATAAGCTATAAACTCATATTCATAACATATTGATAAAATTATGATTGAAGGCCAACTGCAGAAACAGTTGGCCTTTTTTATTGCGGATCCATTGATCCTCAACACCAAAGGATTATACTGTATATAAATACAGTATAATCCTTTGGTGTATTCATGAATTCACTGATCAAGCAATTACATCATCGCAACCTGCTTTGGTATGCATCCAATCGTAATCAAACAGAGCAGATAGAAAAGCATCAAACGGGCTTTGCGGTTTTAGATGAAAAGCTCGCTGGCGGTATGCCCACTAATGGCGTGATAGAACTATTGAGTAGTCCTGGCATTGGTGAACTTCGATTGATTGCACCCAGTTTTAAAATGCGGCAAAGCCGTTTTATTGTGTTTATTTCACCGCCTGCGTTAGTTAACAGTGCAGCTTTGCATCATTTAGGGGTTGATGTTAGTCAAGTGTTAGTATTGTATCCTGAGCAACATAAAGATGCGCTTTGGGCAGTAGAACAATGTTTACAAAGTGGCAGTTGCAGCGATGTTATTTACTGGCCGCAGCAAGATTTAACGATTTCCCATATCCAGCGCTTTCAGCAAGCAAGTAAATCGGGTAAAAACCGTTTGTTTTACTTAAATAGCTATAAAACCAGTCAAGCGAGTTTGCCTGTCACTTTAAGCTTAACATTACAAGCACATCCACAAGGACTGAAAGTAAAGATAAACCGTCGAAAAGGCGGTTGGCCAAGTGATTATTTTATTGTTGATATGCAAACGACATGGCCTTATTGCACCATTGCATCTTCGCCTATCAGCAATGTTATTGCATTTCCGGTTGATAAGGCTGGTTAATGTTAAATTGGCTTTACCTTTACTTTCCACAGTTACAACTCGATACGCAATTTGCAATGTCGAGCACCGAGGTAATTGCCTTGGCCAATCACCAAGGTAATTTAGTACAACTTTCAACGGCGGCTAAAAAAAAAGGATTAACGCAAGGGCAAGGGTTAGGGCAAGCTAGTTTATTAGTTTCTGATCTTGCGGTTTACCCTTATCAAGAAGAAGTGGAAGTAGCAGAGCTTAAGCGCATAGCCAGTGTACTTTATAACTACACTGCAGATATTTGTATTATGCCGCCAAAAGGTTTACTGATAGCGTGTGATGGTATGCAGTCCTTATATAACAACAGTGATCAGTATTGGCATGTGCTTGAAACACAGTTAAAAACATTGGGGATTAAGTATTATTTCGCAAGCGGGTCTTCACCATTGTTGGCAAAAGCATTAGCACAAGCGGGTACTAATGTGATTTTTACAAACCAGCAAAATGCGCGTAATCAGCTTGCGTTATTGTCATTACAATTTGCTGATATCACTACAAAAGAAATTGCTTTGCTAACCCGCGTAGGGATTACGCACTTTAAGCAGTTGTTGAGTGTATCGCTTGATGAGTTAGCTAAACGCTACTCACGTGAATTAGTAATGTATGTAGGTAAATTAACAGGCCAATATCCGCATCGAGTAACGTTTTACATACCTGATACTCATTTTGAAAAACAACTAACCTTACATTATGAAGTATCGCTTACTAAGCACCTTGAAAAACCACTTTTTCTTGTATTAAAGCAACAACAAGCTTTTTTACTCTCTACTTGTAAGTTAGCAAAGCAAGTGACCCTTATTTTGCATTTTAGAGAAGTAGCCAATTTGGTATTTGAACTATCGTCAGCGCATGCTGAATATCGCGCTGAGCACTGGTTAACGCTTTTTTTATTACGTTTAGAAAATACCGAGTTACCAGCACCAGTTATCGCATTAACTATAAAAAGTGATTACCTTGTATCTAATTTAGGTGAAGAAGGTGATTTTTTTTCACAGCATAAATCAGGCTTAGATACTGCAATGTTAACTGCAATATTACAGGCAAAACTAGGGCAGGAGCAGGTTAAAACCTTAACTGTTTATAATGATCTAAGGCCAGAAATAGCCAGCCAAGAGAATACATTCCACACGTTATCAAATGTGCCACAAATGAAGTTAATCCGGCCAAGCTTTATGTTGCGCTCACCTGTAGAACTCACTCAGCCGATCACAATATCGCACGGCCCTGAACGTATCGTAACGGGTTGGTGGGATAATAATAATGTTGCTCGTGATTATTTCATTGCACGAGATGAGAGTGGACGGTGGCTGTGGGTTTTTCGTACGCCAAAAAAACAATGGTTTATTCATGGGTTTTTTAGCTAATGAATTATGCAGAATTAGTTTGCCAATCAAATTTTTCTTTTTTACATGGGGCATCACATCCCGAAGAGCTGGTTGCCACTGCCGATAACCTTGGTTACTCCCATATTGCGATTACAGATGAATGCTCTGTTGCTGGAGTTGTACGTGCATACCGGGAGATTAAAAATCACAAACGGGCAATTAAGTTAATTGTTGGTAGCTTATTTACGCTTGAAGATAGTTTAACAGTTGTCTTGTTATGTCCAACAAGAAAAGCTTATGCAGAGTTATGTCGAATAATCACCAATGCACGGCGACGCAGTGAAAAAGGTAACTATCTGCTGACTCGGTGGGATTTAATGTCAATCAAACACTGTCTTTTTATTTGGTTACCAAAGGGCGAAAATATCGATCATCATTGGGCTAATTGGCTTAAAAAACACCATGAAGATCGTTTATGGCTGGGGTTAACACGCTTTTTATTAGCGCACGAGTCAGAGTATATGGAGCACTGCCAACGCTTGATGGCGCAATATGATATAACGCCTGTGGCATGTGGTCATGCGCTGATGCATCAAGCCTATAGGTTACCGTTACAGCACGTATTAAGTGCCATTAAAGCACGTAAAACCGTCGCTCAATTAGGACAACAACTACTTTCCAATGAAGAATATGCATTACGTGAAAAACAAAAGTTGTCACGTTTATTCTCACCTGATGCTCTGGCACAAACGACGGCTATTGCAAACCGGTGTCATTTCAACCTTGATGAATTGAGGTATGAGTATCCAAGTGAATTAGTGCCAAAAGGCGTTAGTGCAATAGCTTATTTAAGGCAATTAGTGAAACAGGGCATTGCGCATCGTTTTCCTGAAGGGATCACTGCGGATATACAGGCGACCATTGATAAAGAACTCGCATTAATTGAAGAGTTGGATTATCCATTTTATTTTTTAACTATTCATGACATTGTGATGTTTGCTAAAAACAATGGCATTTTGTACCAAGGCCGGGGATCTGCTGCTAACTCAGTAGTATGTTATTGCCTTGAAATTACCGCAGTTGACCCGCGACAAATAGCCGTATTGTTTGAGCGTTTTATTAGTAAAGAGCGAAATGAACCGCCTGATATTGATGTCGATTTTGAACATCAAAGACGTGAGGAAGTGATCCAATATATTTATCAAAAATATGGTAGAGAACGCACCGCATTAGCCGCTACTGTGGTGAGTTTTCGTTTTAAAAGTGCCATTCGTGAGGTTGGTAAAGTTCTGGATATTGAAAGCAGCAAGCTTGAATATTTTATTAAAAATATCAATCGTCGAGATAAAACAACGCACTGGCAAACGCAGTTACAGCAGCTGGGTTTAGATCCGCAATCAAATAAAGCCCAGCACTTTGTATCGCTCACGGAGCAAATTTTAGGATTTCCAAGGCATTTATCGCAACATGTTGGGGGCTTTGTTATTTCATCAGGCCCGTTATATGAACTGGTTGCTGTTGAAAATGCCGCGATGAAAGAACGTACGGTGATCCAATGGGATAAAGATGATTTAGAAACCCTTGGTTTATTAAAAGTCGATATTTTAGCCTTGGGCATGCTCAATGCGATACGTAAATGTTTTCAAGAAATTAAAATGCGTCATCAAAGGCAGCTGTCTATCGCTGATATTACCCGGGTAAGCGATGATGCAGCGGTTTATCAGATGATCCAAAAAGCCGATACGGTTGGGGTATTTCAAATCGAATCGCGAGCGCAAATGAGCATGCTACCGAGGCTAAAACCGGCAAGCTATTACGACTTAGTAATCCAAATTGCCATAGTGCGGCCTGGGCCTATTCAAGGTGATATGGTGCATCCGTTTTTAAAGCGACGTAATGGCATTGAGGCCATTTCATATCCCTCAAATGAGGTTAAAGAAGTGTTGGCGCGTACGTTAGGCGTACCTATTTTTCAAGAGCAAGTTATCAAAATAGCCATGGTCGCCGCGGGTTTTACTGGTGGTGAAGCCGATCAGTTAAGGCGTGCGATGGCCAGTTGGAAAAAGTCAGGGGAATTACAAAAGTTTAAGCAAAAACTGATAAATGGCATGTTGTCTCGAGGTTACCAAATGCAGTTTGCAGAACGTCTTTATCAGCAAATATGTGGCTTTGGCGAGTATGGTTTTCCTGAATCGCATTCGGCGTCGTTTGCCGTGCTTGCATATGTATCGGCTTGGCTTAAACACTATTATCCTGTCGAATTTTATACGTCCTTACTAAATAGCATGCCTCTTGGTTTTTATAGTGTGTCGCAGTTACTGCAAGATGCAAAACGACACAATATTGAAATTGCTCCGGTATGTGTTAATCACTCATATTATCAACATACAATTACTAAAAAAGATGTATTACAAATCGGTTTTTGTATTATTAAAGGTGTTACTGCATCTGATATTGAACAACTTATCAGCCTGCGACCTAAAACAGGCTATGAAAGTATTGAGCAGCTTAAACAACAAGGCATTAAAGCTCGATTATTAGCACAACTTGCTAGTGCCAACGCGTTATCTGTGCTTGCAGGAAACCGCTTTGCAACACGTTGGCAGATCATGAACAGTGAAAGTGATTTACCACTTTTTAGCGGCTGTAACACTAATCAGGCAACAGAGCAAAAGCCAGTAGTGCCGTTTCATCAAGCACCCAGTGAATTAGATAATGTCGTTGAAGATTATCAATCAACCGGGTTTTCCCTTGGTTTACACCCAATTGACTTATTAGAAGCTGAGGGAGTATTACCATCGTTTTGTAAGGCAAATGAGTTAACAGAAAAAACACATAAATCATTAGTGACAGTGATTGGCGTTGTGACAGGAAAACAAGCGCCGGGCACTGCAGCTGGCGTGACGTTTATTACGCTTGAAGATGCGACAGGAAATATCAATGTGGTCGTGTGGCAGGGCACATCACACGCACAGAAAAAAGCATTTCTTGGCGCGAAAATTTTACAAGTTAAAGGAATATTAGAACGAGAAGGCGATGTTATTCATATTATTGCAGGCAAACTTATCGACCTAACTGATAAGTTAGATAAATTAGCCGCGAAATCTAGGGAGTTTCATTAGTGCTTAAATGAGAATATGCAGTTAGTGCTTATCTTATACCAAGTTAAATGGCGTTAGCCTCTGTGTTTACGTGCTTTCCATTGTTTTAGTACTGAATAACGCCATAAATAATCAATACCAAAATAACCAATAGCAGAGGCTGCTGCTGCACACACTAAACTGCCTACCATAAACGCAGGACCAATGCTTGATAAGCTGTCAACAAACCACTGCCAACTTGCTTGGAAGGTAAAATCTTGCTTTTGTTGCCCTAACACCAAATAGCCAACAAGGTAGTTAAAATAAAAAATCGGTGCCATAGTTAAAGGGTTGGTGATCCAAACCAATGCTACAGATAGCGGGAGATTTACGCGAAATGGAATCGCGATTGCTGCGCTTAGCAGCATTTGAAAAGGAACTGGAATAAATGCCCAAAATAACCCAACTGCAAATGCACCACGCGCTGAGCGTCGATTTAAATGCCATAAATTTGCATCGTGTAACATATCGCCAAAAATACTAAGCGTTTTGTTTTGCTTAATCTTATTATGATCAGGTAACAGCTTTTGGATCGTCTTTTTTGGCATGGCGGTTTACATCTTCCTTTTTGGCAAAGCATAGTGTGCTTTGTTGTTGGCTGCATATTGTCACTATTTTTCTTCAATACGCTAGTCTTTTTTTCGACAATTATACTGGTTGTACTAGTCATCGTCGCTATTACAACAAAAAACACCGCCAAATTTTACTCGATAATCACGCTACTAGTCGGTGCTAGTTACCCCATTTTATATTATCACTGTGTTTATAGTAGCAACCTAAGCTACGACGAGTTACAACAAAAACAAGTACTGCACGGGGTTATAGAACAAATAGATAACTATCAATTTAATGACCGTCTAATTGTTAAAACAACAAAAATTGCCCATACGAATTTAAAGCCTTATGCGTTAATGCGAGCACAAGTTTATATATCTCGTGCAATCAATACTCAGTATAGCCCCAAAGTAGGCGACACCATATCAATACGTGCCAAGTTCAAACCAATTAAACCCAGGTTAAATGAGGGATTGTTTGACAGGCGCTTACATAATTTTTATGTGGGATTAAAGTACAAAGGCAGCGTTTCGAAAACTGATGATTTTGCTGTGTTAACACGCGCTGCGCCGTCGCACATTACTAATCTGGGGAGTTTATCTAACTTTAGTTGGCTATATCGAGGTGTATTATTTGGTGATACAAGTGCAATGCCTGCAAATATTAAAAGCGCAGTTCGAAACTTAGGAATTGCACATTTATTTGCAGTTTCTGGCCTACATATGGCAATTGTATTTGGCTTTTCATTTTGGTTAGGGAAATTAGCGCTATTACTTGTGAGCAAATTTGCATCTCACAATACACTGAGAATTACACCTTATTTATTGCCATAGCGGCGTGCGCAACTTATCTTCACGCTGCTGATTATGCCACCTCAGCAATACGTGCATTTATTATGATTGCATTAGTGTGTTTATGCTTATTAGTAAATCGCAGCTATACCAGTAAACGGGCATTGTTGTGCGCGCTATTGCTGGTTATATTAGTTAACCCATTTGTATTGTTAAGTGCGGGTTTTTATTTTTCATTTATCGCAGTTGCCAGCATTCTGGCTGCCCTTGATTTGACAAATAAGCGGCGTATCTCCAGTCCTCTGTATCAACTCGCATTTATTCAATTGGTAATTAGCATTACGTTAGCGCCGTTGACTGTGTTGTTTTTTAACGGCACCAGTGTATTGAGTGTTTTTGTAAATCTTATAGCAATTCCGCTGTTTTCGTTCTTTGTAATGCCATTAATGCTTTGTGTGGTGTTAGTTGATTATGCGTTTTCTTTTTCAACTCCGTATCGTTGGCTGGATGCGCTATTGAAATTACTTATCAAGTATATCGAGCGTATTGGTGAACATATAACATGGCATTATGTGCCTCAAATTAGTTGGCAGTTAATAATGCTAACAATCGCTGCTGTTTTATTGCTGCTTTATTATTATCGAAGCGCGTTGCTGACATTACCTATTCTAGTATTTTATTATGCCAATGCTCTTAATAAAGAGCCGAACCTGACAATACGTATATTGGATGTAGGTCATGGCTTATCGGTGATCATAAGTAAACAAGGTGAAGCGGTGCTCTATGATTTAGGTGCGCGATATCAAAACTTCAGCTATTTTAATCATCTGGTGTTACCCACCTTAGCGATTAACCGTTTGAACTTAATCAAAACAGTGATAAGTCATGATGATAATGATCACAGTGGAGGGTTAACCGATTTACGACATGCTGGTTATTTTTCCACGATAAGTGGGTTTGAAAAAGCCTGTAATATAAATGCAAATTGGTTAGAAAATGTAAGGTTTAAGTCGTTTGCAGCACCTCATACAGCACACAGTGATAATAACAGTTCCTGTGTTCTACTTATCACAAGTGGCAAATTTAAACTGTTATTAACAGGAGATATTGAAGCTGAGCGGGAGAATATGTTGTTATCAGAGCCGAGCATTCAGAATATCGATGTGCTTATTTCACCTCACCATGGCAGTAATAGTTCATCAACCGAAGGCTTTATTAATAAAACGCAACCACGTTGGGTAGTTCATTCTGTGAATGCATATAATCGTTGGCGATTACCAAGTTTAGCGGTTGTTACGCGTTATGCCGAATATGACACCAAGCAGGTGGCAACCTCGCGCGGCGCAGTCAAAATAGTGGTTACATCAAGCGGATATACACTTAGTTATGCAAAACAGCAAAATTACTGGTTTCTCGTTGATTAACACTGCGAAATTCTTGGGTTTTGCATCATAGCGCTATACAATAGGCGCAAATAAATTCAAGTTAGCACCATGACAACCTCATCTGATTACTACAAGCGTTTATTAACCTACGTCAAACCGCATAAACTCGCAGCCACATTCGCCATTATTGGTATGTTAGGCTATGCCGCAATGGACGGATTATTTGTTTATTTAATGGATCCGTTTATTGAACAAGGTTTGACGGCGAAAAATCAAGAGGTGATGAAGTGGGCACCGGTTGTGGTGATTTTATTGGTGCTATTTCGCGGTGTGTTTAATTTCGTTTCAAGTTACTGCTTAGCCAATGTGGGCTCACACGTGGTGATGGCAATTCGCAAAGAATTGTTTGCTAAATTACTTCATTTACCGGTGTCATTTCACGATCAGCATTCAACCGGTGAGTTAATTTCAAAAATTACCTTTGATGCAGAACAAGTACAAACAGCGATAACAAAAGCCTTGATCACCATAGTGCGAGAAGGGGCGTTTGTTGTTTTCTTAGTGATCAATATGTTGATTGCCAGTTGGCAATTATCATTGTTATTTATTTTAGTCGTGCCCATTGTTGCAGGCATTGTATCAATCGTGTCTAAACGCTTTCGCGTTATTGCAAAACGTATTCAAGATGCCATGGGGGGCGTAACACGTGCCTCAGAACAAATGGTAAAAGGACATAAAGTAATTCATTCATTTGGTGGTCAAGAGATTGAACAGCAGCGTTTTGCTGATGTGAATAACCGTAATCGCCAACAACGCGTAAAAATGGATGCGACGAAAGCGCTGAGCGTTGCCAGTATTCAAATTATTGCTGCATCTGCCATCGCCATGGTGTTGGCCGCAATTGGCTTTAAACTTGTTGAGCCTATCTCTACAGGTGCATTCGTTAGCTTATTAACCGCAATGATGATGATGCTACGCCCGTTAAAACAGTTATCAAATGTGAATGTTGAACTGCAGCGTGGTATTGCCGCGGCAAAAAGTATTTTTGATATCTTAGATTTGGAAAATGAAAAAGACACCGGCTCAAAAACGCTGGAAAAATGTCAGGGCCATATCACAATCGAGAGTTTGTCGTTTGCCTACCCAAATACCGAGCGCAATATTTTAAACGAACTAACCATGGATATTAAACCTGGGCAATCAGTAGCCTTAGTTGGCCGTTCAGGCTCAGGCAAATCAACACTCTCTAACTTGTTGCCACGTTTTTACGATACCTATACTAATGGCGATATCAAACTCGACGGGCTATCGGTTAATACCTTTGATTTAACTTGGTTACGCGAACAATTTGCCATCGTGTCGCAACAAGTTGTGTTATTCAACGATACTATCGAGAACAATATCACTTACGGCTTTAAAGGTGATATCACCTCTGAAAAACTGCAAACAATTGTTGAGCAATCGCACGTTTGGGAATTTGTAAAAGACTTACCAGAAGGCTTACAAACCATTGTCGGTGAAGATGGCGTAATGCTTTCTGGTGGACAGCGTCAACGCATTGCTATCGCGCGAGCATTGCTTAAAAACGCGCCAATTTTGATTTTGGATGAAGCCACGTCAGCACTCGATACTGAGTCCGAAAAATTAATTCAACATGCGTTAAACGATTTAATGAAAGGGCGCACGTCGATCGTTATAGCGCACCGCTTATCAACGATTGAAAACTCTGATGTCATTTATGTATTGGATAAAGGGCAAATAATCGAGTCGGGTTCGCATGCTGAGCTAATTGAAAAGCAAGGTGCCTATTTAGCACTGCAAAAAATGCAGGCTAACGACTAATGAATGTGATTGAGAAAAGCTGGTATCAAAAATTTGGTATTACTTGGCTTTTATTACCGCTAAGTGCGCTGTTTTACCTAATTACGCTATATCGCTTCTATCGCAAGCGAAGATTACAATTGGCGACTGACACACCAAAAGTCATTGTTGTGGGTAATATTTCGGTAGGCGGCACAGGCAAAACACCATTTACCTTGTTTCTTGTCGATTATTTGAAGCAAAAAGGTTTATCGGTTGCGGTTATTTCACGTGGCTATGGTGGTCAAACTCAAAACCAACCTTTATTAGTGACAGATGGCATATCGCCAGAGGTCTGTGGTGATGAACCTAAGTTGATAGCCGTTCGCACAGGCGCACCTGTTGTAGTGTGCCCAAATCGAAATTTAAGTATCGATTATTTAAAGAAGCACATTAACCCTGATGTGATTATTGCTGATGATGGATTGCAACATTACCAAATGGCGCGCGCTATAGAGCTTTGCATTGTTGATGGGAAACGTCAATTTGGCAATGGCTTTGTTATGCCAGCAGGTCCTCTTCGCGAAGCGAAAAGCAGACTAAAGCATGTTGATTTAACCATTACTAATGGCACTGTAGAGGATAACGGGTACCAGCTAACGGTAGATGGTGTATATCGCATAATTGATGGGCAAAAAGTTTCCAATTTAGACAGCCCAGTTCACTTAGTGAGTGCAATAGGTAATCCCAGCCGCTTTGAGCAAAGTGTAAATGAGCAGAATATTCTGGTGCACGGACATACTATTTTTAAAGATCATCACACATACAGTGAAAGTGACTTTGCCGCACTAGACGGTGCAATCTTAATGACTGAAAAAGATGCGGTAAAATGCCAGTCATTCGCGAAAGCAAATTGGTATTATTTAAAAGTTACCGCTAAACCGACTAAACAACTGGTCGACAAACTCGACCAGTTATTAATTGAAAAAGGGATCCATAATCATGGCATTTGACACAAAACTACTCGAAATCATTGCTTGCCCTGTAACAAAAGGTCATCTTAAATTTGACCGCGAGAATTTAGAGCTTATTAGCACTCAAGCAAAACTGGCTTACCCAGTAAGAGATGATATTCCGGTATTGCTTGAAGAAGAGGCACGCGAATTATCACTTGAAGAGGTTGAAAAGTGGAATTCGTAGTCATTATTCCAGCGCGCTATGCGTCGAGCCGCTTACCGGCTAAACCACTGGCTGATATACAAGGCAAGCCAATGGTGCAGCACGTATATGAAAAATCGCTGGTATCTGGTGCAAAACGGGTAATTGTCGCGACGGATCATATTGAGATAGAAGCGGCTGTTAAACGCTTTGATGGTGAAGTTTTAATGACTCGTGAAGATCATGAGTCGGGCACAGAACGCCTTGCTGAAGTAGTAACAAAACTTAACTTACCAGATGACACAATCGTAGTGAATGTACAAGGTGATGAACCGTTAATTCCACCGCAAAACATCGCGCAAGTAGCCAGTTTGTTAGCATCTGATTCGGCGCCTATGGCAACGTTAAGCGTGGCAATCGACGATATTGAAGAAGCCCTGAACCCGAATGCGGTAAAAGTTGTGGCTGATAATCACAATAATGCATTGTATTTTTCGCGTGCAACGATTCCTTATGATCGAAACCGCTTTTTAGGCAAAGATGAAATTTCTGAAATTGGCGATTTCTATCAACGCCATATTGGTATTTATGCGTATCGTGCGAGTTTTATTAAAGAATATATTACTCTTGAGGTATCACCGCTTGAGCAAATCGAATCATTAGAGCAGCTACGTGTGTTATATCATGGCAAAAAGATAAAAGTACAAACGGCAATCGAAGCGCCGCAGCCAGGTGTTGATACGCCTGAAGATCTCGCTAAGGTGAATGCTTTTTTAAGCAAGTAAGTTGATGAGTTATCCAATAGTATTCGCATGCGATGAATTTTATGTGGTGAATAAACCCCATGACGTAAGCTTCCATAGCGAAGATGGAGAGGGGTTTTTTGTACTGTTTGAAAAGCAGGTGAATGAAAAGCTCTATCCAGTACATCGCTTAGATAAAATGACATCGGGCTTAGTTATTGTTGCGAGGACCAAACAAGCTGCTGCAGAATTTGGTGATTTGTTTAGTCAAAAGCACAAAAACACACTGGAAAAATACTATTTAGCCGTTGCGCAAGGTAAACCTACAAAAAAGCAGGGTTGGGTAAAAGGCGACTTGGTTAAGGCGCGCCGTGGGTGCTATAAACTACAAAAAACCATGGAAAACCCCTCTGTAACGCGGTTTCAATCGCAATTAATTGAGCCCAGTTTACGTCTTTATTTGCTGCAACCAATTACTGGTAAAACGCATCAGCTGCGGGTTGTGCTTAAAAGCCTATCGGTGCCTATTTTAGGCGATGAACGCTATGGCGGTGAGCATAGCGAACGTGGTCATTTGCATGCATATGCGATTAAATTCACGTTTGGTAATACACCATATTATTTTAGTGTTAAGCCATGCGGTGGCTTATTTGAGCACGGTGAAACAAAAAAGCTTATCGAACAATGGCACACGCCTTGGCACGAATTTAATTAAGGTTAAAAATTACATGACAGAGTCTTATCAAAATCGTTTTGGCGGCATTGCACGACTTTACGGAATTGAACAACAAAAACAGCTTAATAATGCCCATTTTTGTGTTGTTGGCATTGGCGGTGTGGGTAGTTGGGTCGCTGAAAGTTTAGCGCGTACGGGCCTTGGTAACATTACCTTAATTGATTTAGATGATATTTGCGTTACCAACGTTAACCGTCAAATCCACGCGTTGACATCGACTATTGGCGAGGCGAAAGTTGACGCCATGGCAAGTCGAATTAACGAGATAAACCCTGATTGTAATGTGTCAGTTATCGATGATTTTTTAACACTTGAGAATATCAGAGAACATATTGAAAAATTTGATTATGTTATTGATTGTATTGATCAAGTAAAAGTTAAAGCGGCACTTATTGCCCATTGTAAGCGCAACAAATTACCGATTATCACAATAGGCGGCGCAGGCGGGCAAATCGATCCAAGCCAAATCAGAATAGGGGATGTGGCTAAAACCAAGCAAGACCCGTTGCTTGCGAAAGTACGCTATTTACTGCGTAAGCAATACAACTTTTCAAGTAATCCAAAACGTAAATTTGGTGTGGATTGTATTTATTCAGAAGAGCAATTGGTGTACCCATCAAGTGACGGCAGTGCGTGTCATGCGAAAGCCGGTGCTGATGGCAATATGAATATGGACTGTCAAACAGGTTTTGGCTCGTTAACCATGGTGACAGGTAGTTTTGCGTTTTTTGCAGCGGCAAAAAGTGTGAAAAAATACTTAGAAAAATGTGAGCGTAACAATCAAAGTTAGTTACTTTGATTGTTACCTATGAAACTTTGTTATAAAAGCTGTATACAATATAATCTTGCAGGCTGGTTTTAATCATCACTTTGTATTGCAAATTGTGTAATCGCATCGGCAATTGCTAAAATTCCGTTACCGCGACTTGGACTCAAGTGCTGTAAAAGCCCCAATTCATTGAACTCATGTTGAATATTTATGCGCTTAACTTCATCCACAGTTAAGCCGTTAACCAGTGTAGAAATAATATAAATGAGTCCTTTCACGATGCGTGTATCAGAGTCTGCTGTCACCACGATATGCTTTTCGCTTTCGTCAAAGTCGACATAAAGCCAAACATTGCTTTCGCAGCCATTCACTTTTGCGTGGTCAACTTTGAGTTCAGCTGGTAATTTTGGTAACTGTTTACCAAGCAACATAATTTCACGGTACTTATCTTGCCATGCTTTTTTGGCGATAAAGTGCTGTTTTAATCTTTGATATTGTTCTGTCATAGTTAATCTAGTAATTCTATAGCTTGTTTTAATGCAACAATAAAGCGGTCAATATCATCAAAGCTGTTATAGCAACTTAAACTGACACGAATGGTACCCGCAACACCGAGTAGATTTATCAATGGCTGAGTACAGTGGTTACCTGAACGTACAATAATGCCGGCTTGGTCGAGTAGGGTTGCAACGTCTAGGTTATGCTCATCTTTGTAGTTAAAACTAATTGTGCCGATATTATTGTTTAAATCGCCGTAAATTTTTATTCCATCAATCTGTTTAAGTGCGTTTAGCGTGTATTGATAGAGTTCTTTTTCAACAGCTAGTTGCGTTGCCATCTCGCTTGAGCCCATAAAATCAAGTGCAGCGGCAAAACCAATCACGCCACCGATATTCGGCGTGCCTGCTTCGAAACGGGCGTTACCGTGGCGAAAGCTTGTTTCATTAAAGCTAACGCGTTCTATCATTTCGCCGCCAGTTTGGTAAGTTGATAGTAAAGATAGGCTGTGTGGTTTAGCGATTAATGCGCCAACGCCTGTTGGTCCGAACATCTTGTGTGCAGAAAGCACATAAAAATCGCAGCTTAGCGCACTAATATTTGGCCTTAAATGTTGCATCGCTTGTGCACCATCAACCAAAGTAATGGCGTTAATGGCGTGTGCGGCATCAAGCAAGTCTTGTATTGGTAAAATATTTCCTAAGGTATTTGATGCGTGACTAATCGCCATCAGTTTCGGCTTTAGTGTGTTAATCATGGCTAAACTAACATCTAAATTTAGTACGCCATTTGCATCGACTGGTAGAATGTGAAGTTTTGCACCTGTGCGTTTACACAGCGTTTGCCAAGGCACAATATTGGCGTGGTGTTCAAGCCCCGAAATAATAATAACATCATCTTTTTCGATATGTGCATCAATCGAGCTGGCAACCAGATTTATCGCTTCGGTAGCGCCTTTGGTCCAAACAATTTGTTCCGCTGTTACCTGACAATAATGTGCTAATTTTGTGCGCGCTTGCTCATATAAAGCGGTAGTGTTTGACGCAAACTCACTGACGCCTCGATGCACATTGGCATTGTGGTATGTATAAAAATCGGTAATTGCATCAATCACGTTCTGAGGTTTTTGTGTAGTTGCACCATTATCTAAATAAACTAATTCAGTGTGTTTAAAAAATGGAAAATGAGAACGAATTTTTTGATTATCTAACATAGTGCCACCTGAGAATGCGAGCGGCGATTTTAATGAAATACACTAATTTTCGCAATTATTGACGGGATTTAGACATTAAAAAAGCCGCAAGTAGCGGCTTTTTTAAACTCAAAGAGGATTAACGAGACGTTACGTCTTTATAATCACGCTTTGTTTCACCAGTGTATAACTGACGAGGACGACCGATCTTCTGACCAGGTTGAGATAACATCTCATCCCAGTGAGAGATCCAACCAACGGTACGTGACATTGCAAAGATTACAGTGAACATGCTTGTTGGAATACCAATCGCTTTAAGAATAATACCTGAGTAGAAATCTACGTTAGGGTACAGTTTCTTCTCGATGAAGTATGGGTCTTCTAATGCGATTTGCTCTAAACGCATTGCTACGTCTAGTAGTGGATCTTCAATGTTAAGCTCTTTAAGTACTTCGTGACACGTTTCACGCATTACTGTTGCACGTGGGTCGAAGTTCTTGTAAACACGGTGACCAAAGCCCATTAGACGGAACGGGTCGTTCTTATCTTTCGCTTTCGCAACGTACTCATCGATACGGTCTACTGAACCGATTTCTTCTAGCATTGTTAAACAAGCTTCGTTTGCACCGCCGTGCGCAGGGCCCCAAAGTGATGCAATACCAGCTGAGATACATGCATACGGGTTAGCGCCTGATGAACCAGCTAAACGTACTGTCGATGTTGACGCGTTTTGTTCGTGATCCGCGTGAAGCATGAAGATGCGGTCCATTGCTTTTGCAAGAACAGGGCTTACTTCGTATTTTTCAGCAGGTACAGAGAACATCATGTGTAAGAAGTTTTCTGCATAGCTTAAATCGTTGCGTGGGTATACGAACGGCTGACCGATGTTGTACTTGTAACACATCGCCGCAATTGTTGGTAACTTAGCAATTAGACGAACAGCACTACGGTGACGTTGAGCTGGATCTGTGATGTCTAAATCTTTGTGGTAGAAAGAAGAAAGTGCACCAACAACACCACATAGCATTGCCATTGGGTGTGAATCTACACGGAAACCTTGGAAGAAAGCACCAATTTTTTCGTGAAGCATCGTGTTAGTTGTGATTTCGTTTTCAAAACCAGCTAACTGCTCGGCATTTGGTAACTCACCATTTAATAGTAAGTAACATAGTTCGATATAGTTTGATTGTTCAGCTAAATCGTCAATTGCGTAGCCACGGTGTAGTAAAACACCTTTAGCGCCGTCAATGTACGTGATAGCTGATTCACATGAACCAGTAGACATGAAACCCGGGTCGAACGTGAAGTAACCATGGCTGCCTAGGGTACGAACGTCGATAACGTCCTGACCAGCTGTGCCAGAGTAAATAGGAAGTTCGATAGGATCTAGCCCATCAATATGGACCGTGGCTTTTTTGTCTGCCATCTAATTATCTCCTTTAAATATAACAAACCAGTTTGTTATTTTTGATACGGATGTTAAGCAAATTCTATCTATTCTAACTTATAAATAGGGAAGAAAGTCAATTTAAATGCATCAATTGATGATAACTATTCTTCGATCGAATAAATATTATACCAATGGCTACTTCGCAAGCACCTCTTATTAAACAAGAATTGTAATAGGCCATATGGTCTTATATACTGTGGTAGGCATTCTAAAACGTGAATGCCTTTCGTCTGGAGCGAATGCTGTTTTTTCATACTGCGACTCGTCATCGCTGTGTGGCAAATTTCGCTTTGATGGTTCCACCAATATTTTGGTGGGTTATAACAACAATAGTTGGACTCCTTAGAGTCAATGGGCAAGTAACAGTGAAAAAGCAAAGACCTGTAAATCTAGATTTATCTACTATCTCGATGCCAGCAACTGCTAAAGCTTCAATTCTGCACCGTATTTCTGGTGTGGCGTTGTTCTTCGCTTTATCTTTTGTAATTTGGGCATGGTCTGAATCACTTTCTTCTCCTCAAGGTTTTGAATTCGTCAAGAGCCTGTTTACCGGGTTCATTGCCAAATTCATTGCATGGGGTGCGGTAATCGCGCTTCTATATCACTTAGTTGCAGGTGTACGTCACCTTCTAATGGATATGGGTCGTTTTGAAGAATTAGGTTCAGGTAACGCAAGTGCTAAGTTTGTAATGGCACTATGGGTTGTATTAGCCGTGTTAGCAGGAGTATGGATATGGTAGTTAATCAAGCATCTCTAAAACGCGACGGTGTACAAGATTTTGTATCATTACGTGCAACAGCACTTGTATTAGCGTCATATGCTCTGTTTATCTTAGGGTATTTTCTTACTACTCCAACTGTAACGTTTGAAGCGTGGCAGGGATTATTTTCTAACTTAGCAGTAAAAGTGTATACCTTAGCTGCGCTAGTTTGCATGATGGTTCATACCCGTATTGGTTTGTGGCAAGTTCTAACTGACTATGTTAAGAACGCTAAATTGCGCGCAATCCTAGGCTTTTTCCTAAACCTGATGGCTTTTGCATATGTAGCTGTTGGTTTCTTTGTTCTTTGGAGTGTGTAAGTGGCTATTTCAACAAGAGAATTTGACGCTGTAGTAATTGGTGCCGGTGGTGCGGGTATGCGTGCTGCACTGGCTATCAGTGAATCAGGTAAAACTTGTGCACTTATTTCTAAAGTATTCCCAACCCGTTCTCATACGGTGTCTGCACAAGGTGGTATCACAGTTGCTTTAGGTAATTCCCACGAGGATAACTGGGAATGGCACATGTACGATACGGTAAAAGGTTCTGATTACATCGGTGACCAAGACGCGATTGAATACATGACCAAAACAGGTCCTGAAGCAATTACAGAATTAGAAAACATGGGTTTACCATTTTCACGTTTTGAAAATGGCCGTGTTTACCAACGTCCTTTCGGTGGTCAATCGAAAAACTTTGGTGGTGAACAAGCTGCACGTACTGCAGCAGCAGCTGACCGTACTGGTCACGCGCTTCTTCATTGCCTATACCAACAAAACGTTAAAAACAAAACAAATGTGTTCTCTGAATGGTACGCATTAGACCTTGTTAAAAACGACAAGGGTGACGTTGTTGGTTGTACTGCTATCGATATCGAAAGCGGCGAAGTAGTTTACTTCAAATCTAAAGCGGTTGTTTTAGCAACAGGTGGTGCAGGTCGTATCTTCGCATCAACAACAAACGCGCACATTAACACAGGTGACGGTGTTGGTATGGCAACACGTGCTGGCATTTCAATGCAAGACATGGAAATGTGGCAGTTCCACCCAACGGGTATTGCAGGTGCAGGTACACTAGTTACTGAAGGTTGTCGTGGTGAAGGTGGTTACCTTCTAAATAAAGACGGCGAACGCTTCATGGAACGTTACGCACCAAACGCTAAAGACTTAGCGGGTCGTGACGTTGTTGCTCGTGCAATGATGACAGAAATCCGTGAAGGCCGTGGTTGTGAAGGCCCATGGGGTACGCACATCAAACTTAAGTTAGACCACTTAGGTGCTGAGATGCTAAACCTACGTCTTCCAGGTGTTTGTGACCTTTCTAAGACATTCGCACACGTTGACCCTGCAAAGGAGCCAATTCCAGTAATCCCAACATGTCACTACATGATGGGTGGTGTACCAACTAACGTTAATGGTCAAGTTATTAACGTAGATGGTGCAGGTAATGAGAAATTAGTTGAAGGTTTATTCGCAGTAGGTGAAATTGCATGTGTATCTGTACACGGTGCAAACCGCTTAGGTGGTAACTCACTACTTGACCTTGTTGTATTCGGTCGTGCAGCGGGTAACTTCCTTGGTCAATACTTAAAAGATGCTGAAATTTCAAAAGACGCCTCAGAATCTGATCTAGAAGCAGCGATGGCTCGTTTCAATCGTTGGGAAACTTCTAAACCAGGCCAAGGTGAAGACCCAGTACAGATCAAGAAAGACCTACAAAAATGCATGCAGCTTAACTTCTCGGTATTCCGTGAAGGTGATGCAATGGCAACAGGTCTTACAGAGCTTAAAGAAATTCGTGAACGTTTACAGCACGCACGTCTTGACGACAAGTCATCTGAGTTCAACACACAACGTATTGAGTGTTTAGAGCTAGATAACCTAATGGAAACTGCGTACTCAACAGCTGTTGCTGCGAATTTCCGTACAGAAAGCCGTGGTGCACATTCGCGCTTCGATTTCCCAGAGCGTGACGATGAAAACTGGTTATGTCACTCAGTTTATAGCCCAGTGACGGAAGAAATGTCTAAGCGTGAGGTGAACTTCTCACCTAAAACACGTGAAGCCTTCCCACCTAAAGCACGTACTTACTAGGAGCGAAGTCAATGGCACAATTACAATTTTCTGTCTATCGTTACAATCCAGATGTAGACAACGCACCGCGTATGCAAGACTATACCCTTGAGGTAGAAGAAGGTCGCGATATGATGGTATTGGATGCACTTTTACAATTAAAAGAGCAAGATCCAACACTTTCTTTCCGTCGTTCATGCCGTGAAGGTGTATGTGGTTCTGACGGTGTAAACATGAATGGTAAAAACGGTTTAGCGTGTATTACTCCATTATCTGCACTAGGTAAGGGTAAAATCGTTATTCGTCCATTACCAGGCTTACCAGTTGTTCGTGATTTAGTAATTGATATGTCTCAATTCTATTCACAATACGAGAAAGTTAAGCCATTCTTAATCAACGATAAGCCAACAGGCGGTGAAGAGCGTCTTCAATCAATTGAAGAACGTGACAAGCTTGATGGTTTATATGAGTGTATCTTATGTGCATGTTGTTCAACTTCATGCCCATCATTCTGGTGGAACCCTGACAAGTTCATTGGTCCTGCTGGATTGCTACACGCTTACCGTTTCTTAGCTGATAGCCGTGACACGGCGACAGAAGAACGTTTAGCAGATTTAGACGATGCATTCAGCGTATTCCGTTGTCACGGTATTATGAACTGTGTCAACGTGTGTCCTAAGGGCCTTAATCCAACTAAGGCAATTGGTCACATTAAGTCTATGTTACTAAACCGTTCGGTATAAAACGGCAGTAACACAAAACACCGCGGCGATAACTTTGTTATCGCCGTTTAACTAAAACTTAGTATTCTGCGCTAGTAAAAAGGGCTTATAAATGCACGAAGGTGTAATGAAGGCATGGCTAGAGTCTTCTCACTTTAACGGTGGTAATGTCGCATACGTAGAAGAGCTGTATGAAGCGTACTTAGATGACGCGAGTTCAGTTTCTGACGAATGGCGTGAAGTGTTTGATGCACTACCGAAAGTAGAAGGTGTAGATGTCGATGTAAAACATTCCGACATAAGAGCACAATTTGCCGAGCTTGCGAAAAACAAGCATAAAGAAGTAGTCGTTGCAGCAGGTGGCGCATCTGATGCAAAACAGGTTAGGGTTCTGCAATTAATTAATGCATACCGTTTCCGTGGTCACCAAAATGCAAACCTTGACCCATTAGGTTTGTGGCAGCGTGAAAAAGTACGTGATTTAACACTTGAACACCACGATTTAACGGATTCTGACCTAGATAAAGAATTCAATGTAGGGTCATTTGCTTGTGGCAGTGACACTATGAAACTAAAAGACTTATATGCAGCACTTAAGAAAACCTACTGTGGTTCGATTGGCGCTGAATATATGCATATCACGTCTACAGAAGAAAAACGTTGGTTACAACAGCGTTTAGAATCTAACTTTGCCCAGCCTCAATTTAGCAACGAAACTAAGTTACGCATCTTAAAAGGCCTTACGGCTGCTGATGGTCTTGAAAAATATCTAGGCGCTAAATTCCCAGGTGCAAAACGTTTCTCACTAGAAGGTGGTGATGCGTTAGTACCTATGCTTAAAGAACTTATTCACAGAGCAGGGGAAAGTGGTCAGGAAGAAGCCGTTATTGGTATGGCACACCGTGGTCGTTTAAACGTTTTAGTTAACGTACTTGGTAAAAACCCACAGGTTCTGTTCGATGAATTCGCTGGTAAATATGGCGAATTAGCAGGTTCTGGTGACGTTAAATACCACATGGGTTACTCATCTGATTTCGCAACTACGGGCGGCAACGTGCACATGGCACTTGCGTTTAACCCGTCGCATTTAGAAATCGTTAATCCAGTGGTAATGGGTTCAGTACGTGCACGTTTAGACCGTTTAGGCTGTACGAATGGCTCAAAAGCACTACCTATCACGATTCACGGTGACTCGGCAATTGCTGGCCAAGGTGTGGTTCAAGAAACATTCAACCTATCACAAACACGTGCATTCAGTGTTGGCGGTTCGATTCGTATCGTTGTAAACAACCAAGTTGGTTTCACAACGTCTAAGCAAGAAGACGTTCGCTCGACTGAATACTGTACAGATATTGCGAAAATGGTGCAGGCACCAATTTTCCACGTAAATTCAGACGACCCAGAAGCAGTTGCTTTCGTAACGCAACTTGCGCTTGATTTCCGTAACAAGTTTAAGCGTGACGTAGTAATTGACTTAGTTTGTTACCGTCGTCATGGTCACAACGAAGCGGATGAGCCAAATGCGACCCAGCCGTTAATGTATCAGAAAATCAAAAAGCACCCTGTGCCGCGTCAGATTTACGCTGATACGCTTGTGTCTCAAGGCGTATTAAGTGCTGATGAAGCAAAAGCGCTTGCTGATAACTATCGTAACGGTTTAGACAATGGTGTGTGTGTTGTTGATGAAATTCAACCAGACACAAAACACTCATCAGATTGGTCTAAGTTTGTTGGTCACGATTGGGATGTGGCATACGATCCAGCGCTGCCGCTTGATAAGCTGAAAGCATTGGGTGAATCAGTTGCTAATTACCCTGAAAACCACAAAGCACAGTCTCGCGTTAAGAAAATTTACGATGATCGTAAAGCGATGGCTGCGGGCGAAAAGCCGCTAGATTGGGGTATGGCTGAGACACTTGCTTATGCATCATTAGTAGACGAAGGTACAGATATTCGTATTACCGGTCAGGATTCTGGTCGTGGTACGTTCTTCCACCGTCACGCAGTAGTGCACAACCAAGCAGACGCATCTACCTATTTGCCGCTACAAAATATTCGCCCTGAACAAGGCGCGTTTGAAGTGTACGATTCGGTATTATCTGAAGAAGCAGTTCTTGCGTTTGAATACGGTTATGCAACAGCAGAACCAACATCACTTGTATGTTGGGAAGCGCAGTTCGGTGACTTTGCCAATGGCGCACAGGTTGTATTTGACCAATTCTTAAGTTCTGGTGAGCAAAAATGGGGCCGTTTATGTGGCTTAACTATATTGCTACCGCATGGTTATGAAGGCCAAGGTCCAGAGCACAGCTCTGCACGTTTAGAGCGCTTCTTACAGCTATGTGCTGACCACAATATGCAAGTATGTGTGCCGTCAACGCCAGCTCAGGTTTACGCAATGATCCGTCGTCAATCAGTTAGACCACTTCGTCGTCCATTGATTGTTATGACACCTAAATCATTACTGCGTCACCCACTTGCTGTTTCAAGCCTTGAAGAGCTTTCAACGGGTGTATTCAACAATATGATTGATGAAATCGATGATATTGATGCAAGCAAAGTTGAGCGTGTTGTGTTCTGTAGTGGTAAGGTTTACTACGAGCTACTGCAACAGCGTCGTGAACAAGAGCTAAACAATGTTGCTATTGTACGTGTTGAGCAATTGTACCCATTCCCACATGCGGAAATGGAAACAATTATGCAGCGCTACCAACATGTTAAAGATTTCGTATGGTGTCAAGAAGAGCCGCAAAACCAAGGTGCTTGGTATTGCTCGCAACACCATTTCTGGGAAGCAATTCCACAAGGTGCTAACCTAAGCTATGCAGGCCGTAAGGCATCAGCTTCGCCAGCATGTGGCTATATGTCTACCCATACTAAAGAACAAACTGCGTTGATCGCCGACGCTCTAACAATTAAAAAATAAGGAATAAGAGATGACAACCGAAATTAAGGTTCCTGTTCTTCCTGAATCTGTTGCAGATGCAACAGTTGCAACTTGGCACGTGAACGTTGGTGATACAGTTAGCCGCGATCAAAACCTTGTTGATATTGAAACAGATAAAGTAGTGTTAGAAGTAGTTGCACCTGAAGATGGTGTAGTTACTGAAATTTCTCAAACGGAAGGTGCAACGGTACTTGGTGAACAAGTGATTGCACTATTAGGTGCGGCAGATGCAGCAGCTGCGCCAGCAGAAACAACAGCAGCGCCAGCAGCGGCGCCAGCAGCAGAAGGTAAAGAAGTGGATATTAAAGTTCCTGTACTTCCAGAATCAGTAGCAGACGCTACGATTGCAACATGGCATGTTCAACCAGGTGAAGCGGTAAGCCGTGACCAAAACCTAGTAGACATCGAAACTGACAAAGTTGTTCTTGAAGTTGTAGCGCCAGAAGATGGTGTAATGGGTGATCACATTCACTCAGAAGGCGACACAGTACTTGGCGAACAAGTAATCGGTAAACTAGTTGCAGGTGCAGCACCTGCGGCGGCAGCGCAAGCTGCAACAGCTGAAGCACCAGCAGCATCTGACGAAAATTCAGACGTATTAACGCCTTCTGTTCGTCGTCTAATTGCAGAAAAAGGCCTTGATGCTTCACAAATAAAAGGTTCCGGTAAAGGCGGTCGTATCACTAAAGAAGACGTAGACGCGTTCTTAAAAGCACCAGCAGCTAAATCAGCAGCACCTGCGGCGGCAGCACCAGCTGTTGCACTTGGTGAGCGTACGCAAAAGCGTGTTCCTATGACACGTCTTCGTAAGACAATTGCAAACCGTCTTCTAGAAGCTAAGAATTCAACAGCAATGCTTACAACGTTTAACGAAGTAAACATGAAACCAATCATGGATCTTCGTAAGCAATACAAAGATGTATTTGAAGAGCGTCACGGCATCCGTTTAGGTTTCATGTCTTTCTATGTGAAAGCAGTTACTGAAGCGCTTAAGCGTTTCCCTGAAGTAAACGCGTCTATCGACGGTGATGACATTGTTTATCACAACTACTTCGATATCAGCATTGCAGTTTCTACGCCGCGCGGTCTAGTAACTCCAGTACTTCGTGACTGTGACAAGCTGTCAGTTGCTGAGATTGAAAAAGGTATTCGTGAACTAGCACTTAAAGGTCGTGACGGTAAACTTACTGTTGATGACATGACAGGTGGTAACTTCACGATTACTAACGGCGGTGTGTTTGGTTCACTACTTTCAACGCCAATCATCAACTTACCGCAATCATCTATTCTTGGTATGCACAAAATCCAAGATCGTCCAATGGCGGTAAATGGTAAAGTTGAAATTTTACCTATGATGTATCTAGCACTATCGTATGACCACCGTCAAATCGATGGTAAAGAATCAGTTGGTTTCTTGGTTACAATTAAGGAACTACTAGAAGATCCAACGCGTTTATTATTAGACGTATAATAGATTTGGATTAAAAAATAAGCTGTGGAGTGATTCGCAGCTTTTTTTTTGCGCCTTTGGTCGTACTGGGGTTTTCATACCTGATTGGTGCGACTATACTAGGTGCGCAATTTGGGATGGTTGAACAACGGTTCAACCCTTTACGTAATACAATTGGAAAAGCATCATGAATTTGCATGAGTATCAGGCAAAGAAATTATTTGCCGACTATGGTTTACCAGTTTCTGAGGGTTATGCATGTGACACTCCTCAGGAAGCTGCAGAAGCTGCTGATAAAATTGGCGGTGACAAGTGGGTTGTTAAATGTCAGGTTCACGCAGGTGGACGTGGTAAAGCGGGCGGTGTAAAGCTTGCTGACAGCAAAGAAGAAATCAAAGAATTTGCACAAAACTGGTTAGGTAAAAACTTAGTTACTTACCAAACTGACGAAAATGGTCAGCCAGTAGCTAAAATCCTTGTTGAAAGCTGCACAGATATCGCTAACGAATTATACCTTGGCGCTGTAGTAGACCGTGCTTCTCGTAAAGTTGTTTTCATGGCATCTACTGAAGGTGGCGTTGAAATCGAACAAGTTGCTGAAGAAACACCAGAACTAATTCACAAAGCTGAGATTGATCCATTAGTAGGTCCTCAAGCTTACCAGGCACGTGAACTAGGCTTCAAACTAGGTTTAAACCCTACGCAAATGAAGCAGTTTGTTAAGATCTTCATGGGTCTTGCTAACATGTTCAACGACCACGATTTCGCACTATTAGAAATCAACCCATTAGTAATCACTGACGAAGGTAACCTTCACTGTCTAGACGGTAAAATCGGTGTAGATGGTAACGCTTTATACCGTCAGCCTAAAATCCGTGAAATGCACGATCCGTCACAAGAAGACGAGCGTGAAGCACACGCAGCTCAGTGGGAACTGAACTACGTAGCACTAGACGGTAACGTTGGTTGTATGGTTAACGGTGCAGGCCTTGCAATGGGTACGATGGACATCGTAAACCTACACGGCGGCAAGCCAGCTAACTTCCTAGACGTAGGTGGCGGCGCGACTAAAGAGCGTGTAGCTGAAGCATTCAAGATCATCTTATCTGATGACAATGTTAAAGCAGTACTAGTTAACATCTTCGGTGGTATCGTACGTTGTGACATGATCGCAGAAGGTATCATTGGTGCAGTTAAAGAAGTTGGTGTAAATGTACCTGTAGTTGTACGTTTAGAAGGTACTAACGCTGATCTTGGTCGTGACGTTCTTGCTAACTCTGGCCTAGACATCATCGCAGCTGAGTCACTAACTGACGCTGCTGAGAAAGTTGTTGCTGCTGCGGAGGGCAAATAATGTCTGTATTAATTAACAAAGATACTAAAGTAATCTGTCAGGGTTTCACTGGCGGCCAAGGTACTTTCCACTCAGAGCAAGCGCTTGAGTACGGTACACAAATGGTTGGTGGTGTTTCTCCAGGTAAAGGTGGTCAAACTCACCTAGGTCTTCCTGTATTTAACACAGTACGTGAAGCAGTAGAATCTACTGGTGCAACTGCATCTGTAATCTACGTTCCAGCACCTTTCTGTAAAGATGCAATCCTTGAAGCTATCGATGCAGGTATCGAGCTAATCGTTTGTATCACTGAAGGTATTCCAACGCTAGACATGGTTGACGTTAAAGTTAAGCTTGACGAAACTGGCGTTCGCATGATTGGTCCAAACTGCCCAGGTGTTATCACTCCGGGTGAAACTAAAATTGGTATCATGCCTGGTCACATCCACAAGCCAGGTAAAGTAGGTATCGTATCACGTTCTGGTACACTTACTTACGAAGCTGTTAAGCAAACAACTGATGCTGGTTTCGGTCAATCAACATGTGTTGGTATCGGTGGTGACCCAATCCCAGGTACTAACTTCATCGACGTTCTAGAAATGTTCGAAAAAGATCCACAAACTGAAGCGATCGTAATGATTGGTGAGATCGGTGGTACAGCTGAAGAAGAAGCTGCTGAATACATTAAAGCTAATGTAACTAAGCCGGTAGTTTCTTACATCGCTGGTGTTACTGCTCCTCCAGGTAAGCGTATGGGTCACGCTGGTGCGATTATCGCTGGCGGTAAAGGTACAGCTGACGAGAAATTCGCAGCGCTAGAAGCAGCAGGCGTTAAAACTGTTCGTTCACTAGCTGATATCGGTAAAGCACTAGCTGAAAAAACTGGCTGGTAATCTACCTATCAATTGAAAAAGGCTGCATCTGCAGCCTTTTTTATCGTCTCAATTTCACATCTTGAAATTAATGATCATCACCCCAAGTTATATCAACTCATAAAAAATGCGTTGAAAGTATATTTATTACTCGCATATGGAATTAGTCTTTAACGGGTTAGTTATTGGATTCAATGCGCTAAATTAGCGTGTTATTTGGTTACATACTTAACAGATTCGAAATAAGTTTTTTATTTCACATTTTTTTAGTCCTTGGTTAGTTTGCACCTAGGCGATACGGTTTTTATTTGTAATAATTAGGCCGTTAATTTATTTAATGAATATAGGAAAATTTCGCAATGGCGGAAGCAGAAAATCGAGCAACAAACTTTATCACTAATTTAATTGATAAAGATTTAGCATCAGGAAAACATGAAGCAACACATACACGTTTTCCACCAGAGCCGAATGGTTTTTTACATATTGGTCACGCAAAGTCTATCTGCCTAAACTTTGGTATTGCACAAGACTATAAAGGCCTATGTAACTTACGTTTTGATGATACAAACCCAGAAAAAGAAGACATCGATTACGTAAACTCAATTCAACAAGATGTTAAATGGCTTGGTTTTAACTGGGATGGCGATATTTGTTATTCGTCAAACTACTTTGACGAGTTATACGGATACGCGGTAGAGCTAATTGAAAAAGGCTTAGCGTACGTATGTTTCTTATCACCAGATGAAGCGCGCGAATACCGTGGTACTTTAACAGAAGCAGGTAAAAACAGCCCTTACCGTGATACCAGTGTGGAAGAAAACTTAGCGCTTTTCGAAAAAATGAAGAATGGTGAGTTTAAAGAAGGCGAATGTGTTCTTCGTGCAAAAATTGATATGGCGAGCTCATTTATGGTGCTACGCGATCCAATTATTTATCGTATTCGCTTTGCACATCACCACCAAACAGGTGATAAGTGGTGCATCTACCCAATGTACGATTTCACACACTGTATTTCAGATGCGTTAGAAGGTATTACGCACTCGCTTTGTACGCTTGAGTTCCAAGATAACCGTCGTCTATACGATTGGGTGTTAGATAACATTTCACTTGAATGTCATCCACAACAAATTGAGTTTTCGCGTTTAAATCTTGAATACACACTAATGAGTAAGCGTAAGTTAAATGCATTAGTTGAAGAAAAGCACGTAGAAGGTTGGGATGACCCGCGTATGCCAACAATTGCGGGTTTAAAGCGTCGTGGTTATACACCAGCTTCTGTACGCGAATTCTGTAAGCGTATTGGCGTTACAAAACAAGATAATATGGTAGAAATGGGCATGTTAGAAGCGTGTATCCGTGATGACCTAAACGAAAATGCACCGCGTGCAATGGCAGTACTTGATCCGATTAAAGTAGTTATCGAGAATTTCCCAGAAGATAAAGTGGAAGAGCTGACTGTTCAAAATCATCCAAACATCGAAGAAATGGGCACACGTATCGTTCCTTTCACGCGTGAAGTATTTATTGAGCGTGAAGATTTCCGCCTTGAGGCGAACAAGAAATATAAGCGTTTAGTACTTGGTAAAGAAGTGCGTTTACGTGGTGCGTATGTTATTAAAGCAGAACGTGTTGACCAAGACGATGCAGGTAACATTACTACTATTTACTGTAGTTACGACGATGAAACACTGGGTAAAAATCCAAGTGATGGTCGTAAAGTAAAAGGCGTTATACACTGGGTAAGTGCAAGCCACGGTGTTCCAGCAGAAGTACGTTTATACGACCGTTTATTTACTGTGCCTAACCCGGCAGCAGAAGAAGACTTTGCAACAGTATTAAATCCAGAATCGTTAGTACGTTTAACTTCTGCGGTTGTTGAGCCAGCACTTGCCAATGCAGAAGCTGAAGTAGGTTACCAGTTTGAACGTACAGGCTATTTCTGTCGAGATAGTAAAGCAGAAGGGTTAGTATTTAACCGTACTGTTGGCTTACGTGATTCTTGGGCGAAAGAAGAAAACAAAGCCTAATTTCAAAAAAGGATAGGGGCTATGCCTATCCTTTTTAAAAGACACAAAAAAAGCGCTGTGATAACACAGCGCTTTTTTATTATCTTACAATTATGATTTAACTAGGTTAATAATTGCTTCAATCGCGTTATCTAGGTCAATAAGTTCTTTTTCACCTGTAATACGATTTTTATATTCGATTTGATTGTTGTCTAGATTACGCTCACCGATCACTAACGTATGCGGTACGCCAACTAGTTCCATATCGTTAAACATTACGCCTGGGCGCTCTTTACGATCATCAAATAATACATCAATACCAGCAGCTTGAAGATCTGCGTATAACTTGTCAGCAATTTCTGGAATACGATGCGACTTGTGCATATTCATTGGTACGATTGCCAGCTCGAACGGAGCAAGGGCAGTCGGCCATTTAATACCGTATTGGTCGTGGTTTTGTTCGATTGCAGCAGCAACGATGCGCGAAACACCGATACCATAACAACCCATGGTCATAATTTGGTTTTTACCGCTTTCAGCAAGTACGCCTGCTTTCATTGCCTCAGAGTACTTTGTGCCAAGCTGGAAAATATGACCAACTTCAATACCACGTTTGATATTTAATACGCCTTTACCACATGGGCTAGGATCGCCTTCCACAACATTACGAATATCTTCAACTGTGTAGTCGGTAACGTCACGGTCAAAGTTAATGCCACTATAGTGAACACCATCTTCGTTCGCACCCGCAACAAAATCCGCCATTACAGCCGCTGTACGGTCAACAATAATTGGCATATTTAAACCAACCGGACCAAGGGAACCTGGCTTTGCACCCGTTGCTTTAACAATGTCTTCTTCCGTTGCAAACTCAAGTGGTGAATCAACAAGTGTTAGCTTTTCAGCTTTAAGCTCATTAAGTTCATGATCGCCACGTACAACGAGTGCAACTAAACCGCGCTCCTCGTTCTCATTTGGCGCGCCGTACGCAATTAATGTCTTAACGCCGCGGTGTGGTTTAACACCATGCTGTTGTTTTAGATCTTCAATTGTTTTTGCATTAGGCGTATCGAAACGGTTTAACTCTTTTGCTGGTGCAGGGCGTTCGATACTTGGTGCTACCGCTTCTGCTTTTTCAATATTCGCTGCGTAGTCTGACTCTGAGCTAAATGCGATGGCATCTTCACCAGATTCTGCAAGTACGTGGAATTCATGCGAAACTGAGCCACCGATTGAACCAGTATCTGCAATTACTGGGCGGTAATCTAACCCTAAACGCTCAAAAACATTACAGTATGCTTGGTGCATTTTCTTATACGTTTCATTTAGGCACTCTTCACTTAAATGGAAAGAATAGGCATCTTTCATGGTGAATTCGCGCGCACGCATCACACCAAAACGAGGACGCACTTCATCACGTACTTTAGTCTGGATTTGATAAAGATTTACCGGCAGTTGTTTGTAACTGCTGATTTCTTTGCGAACAAATTCAGTAATAACTTCTTCGTGTGTAGGACCTAACGCAAAAGGACGGTTGTGACGGTCATTAATACGCAGTAATTCTGGGCCAAATTGCTCCCAACGACCAGACTCTTGCCAAAGGTCGGCTGGTTGGATAATGGGCATTAACATTTCAATCGCACCGGCTTTGTTCATTTCTTCACGAACAATGTTTTCTACTTTACGTAGTACTTTTAAACCACTTGGTAACCAAGTGTATAAACCCGATGCTAGTTTGCGGATCATTCCCGCGCGTAACATAAGCTGATGGCTGATAATTTCAGCATCAGATGGCGTTTCTTTTAACGTCGCTAAAATATATTGACTAGTACGCATTTGCTTTCCGAAATGTTAAATCTATTTTTATAAGGTAAGGCGCTAAGTTTATCAGTGTATGTAAAAATTCAAAAGCCTTACTATGCTGGCTTTTCGCTATTTTTACTAATTTCTAATACGGTAACGTCGCTTTCAATCACTTGCCATTTAATATTTAAATCAAACAAGCTCATGCCGTATTCTTGTAACCCGGCTTTCGTTTTTTTATAGGCCGGTCGTGGATCTTGTTTTAATACTTTTTCAATAAAGCTTTGTAGCTCAGGGTAAAGTGCCGAGTTATTCTCACAAAACGCTATGGCTTTATCTGCAAACTCAATGACTAATGGCGTTTCTGGGCGCGTATCTGCAAACCCTGCAGTCGCATTTGGTAGGCTATCGGAATAGGGCAAGTAGGGCTTGATATCAAGAATCGGTGTACCATCTAGTAAGTCTATACCTGACAGCTCAAGCCAAAGTTGACCATGTTCATAGTGCACACCTTCGAGTTTAACTGCACTCATACCAATGCCATTTGGTCTAAAGGTGGCGCGGGTTGCAAACACTCCTTTTTTATCGTTGCCGCCTAAACGAGGTGGGCGAACTAATGGCGACCAGCCTTTATCGGCCGTTTCATGAAAACGAAAAATAAGCCAAACATGGCTAAAGTCTTCAATACCACGGACAAACTCTTCACGGTTAAACTCACCAACAAATTTGCACTTGGCTTTTGCTTCTGGAATAAGCCGAGGCTGGCGAGGTATCGCAAATTTTTGTTTATAGGGAGATTCGATAAAGGCAATTGGACTTAATTGATAGTCATTCATAACACTAACAAACTTAAATAGGCACTGTAAAAGTGCCTATTTTGCCATAAAACGTGTTGAATAAAATTATTCTTCTTTCATTTCTTGTTCGAACACTTTTTCCGCTTGCAGTGACATGTCTTTCATCTTCTGCGCGTATTTTTGAATACGCTTTTCATTTGCGGTTTTTGCTTCAAAGGCAGGAACCGGTACAGGGTAACCAGCTTGATCCGTTGCGACAAAATTGATGATGCAATTATTCGATTCTACCATCTGCCCAGATTTCGGATCGCCACAGCGAACAGCGATAAATATTTGCATACTGGTTTTACCGGTATTAGCTATTTTGGCTTCAACTTCAACAAGTTGCCCAACAAGAATAGGGCGATGGAATTTTATTGCCGCAACTGATACGGTAACACAGTAATGACCACTCCACAGCGCTGCACAAGCATAACCCGCTTGGTCAATCCACTTCATAACAATGCCACCGTGTACTTTACCGCCAAAGTTAACGTCGGTAGGTTCTGCCAAAAATCTAAATGTAACGCTGTCTTTATCCATAATTACTTGATAATCAGTGTGTTGTTTATTGAGTATTAGCGATAACTAAGGTTTTAACAAGTAATAAAAAAGGCATGCTCACGTGGGAGAGCATGCCTTTGACAAATACAATTGGAAATTACATATTCGGGTAATTTGGTCCGCCAGCACCTTCAGGTGTGACCCAAGTAATGTTCTGGCTCGGATCTTTAATATCGCAGGTTTTACAGTGGATGCAGTTTTGCGAATTAATAATGAACGTCGGTTGACCTTCAACTTCGTTAATTTCATACACGCCTGCTGGGCAATAGCGCTGTGCAGGCTCATTGTATTCAGATAAGTTTTTACCAAGCGGTATTGTATTATCTGCCAGTTTCAAGTGACATGGCTGATCTTCTTCATGGTTAGTGCTTGATAAAAAAACCGAACTCAGTTTATCAAAACTGAGCGTGCCATCAGGTTTTGCATAGTTAATTTCCGAATGGCGACTCGCTGGTTCAAGGCAGGCATGATCAGGTGTGTCATCTTTAAAGTTAAATGGTAAACCGCCATTAAATAAGTTTTGGTCAATGGTGTTATACATACCGCCAAAAAACTTACCTAGCTTATGCATTGCTGGGCCAAAGTTTTTGCTGCTGTTTAATTCTTGATAAAGCCATGAATTCTCAAAACGCGATGCAAAGTCATCGAGCTCTGTATTAGCTTTATTTTCCTGTATCGCAGTGAAGATACTTTCCGCGGCCAGCATGCCTGACTTCATTGCGGTGTGATTACCTTTAATCTTGGCAAAATTAAGCGTACCAGCATTACAGCCAACTAACACACCACCTGGAAACGTCATTTTAGGTAATGAGTTCAAACCACCTTTTGCGATGGCCCGTGCGCCATAAGCTATGCGTTTACCGTGTTTCAGTGTATCTGCAAACACCGGGTGATGTTTCATGCGCTGAAATTCATCAAACGGTGACAGGTGCGGATTGTTGTAGTTTAAATCAATGATTAGACCAACAACCACTTGATTGTCATCGCCATGATACATATAAGAGCCGCCGCCGGTATCTTTATCAAGTGGCCAGCCTGCACCATGTACAACAAGCCCGGGTTTATGGTGTTCGCTCGGAATTTCCCAGATTTCTTTAAACCCTAAACCATAATGTTGTGGTGACTTACCTTCATCTAATTTAAATGTACTGATCAGCTCTTTGCCTAAATGGCCGCGGCACCCTTCAGCAAAAATAGTGTATTTAGCGCGAAGTTCCATACCTGGCATAAAGCCATCTTTTTCTTCGCCAGATTCACTTACGCCCATATCACCTGTGATTATGCCTTTTACCGCATCATCTTCAATAATCAGTGAATGTGCACTAAACCCTGGAAAAATTTCTACCCCAAGGTTTTCTGCTTGTTGTGCTAAAAAACGACATACATTACCCATGGAAACGATGTAGTTGTCGTCATTATGGAACGTTTTTGGTGTGGCAAAAGCAGGTAGCTTTTTCGCACTGCGTTCATCATTGAACCAATAAATGTCATCTTGACTCACTTTAGTATTAAGTGGGGCGCCAAGTTCTTGCCAATTTGGTAGTAATTCATTAAGTGCACGGGGTTCAAATACCGCGCCTGATAAGATATGAGCTCCGACCTCTGAACCTTTCTCAACAACACAAATCATTAATTCTTGTTCATTTTCTTGTGCTAGTTGTGCCAGTTTTATAGCGCTTGATAAGCCTGCAGGCCCAGCGCCTACAATAACTACATCAAACTCCATGGTTTCACGTTGTACCATGATATTGCCCCTGTTGAATTAAGCTGGTCTTTGTTAACCAAATAACCTGTTATTGGCTTTAGCATATTTTAGGTTGACGTTTACGTCAACAGGAAGTAGCCTTAAAACCAAATAACGGTTAAATAAGTTTACCTAGGTTTACGTACGCGTAAACATTAAAGGAGAGGTTATGAAAATCCTAGTTCCGGTCAAACGAGTGATCGACTATAACGTAAAAGCGCGTGTAAAAGCCGACAATAGTGATGTTGATCTTAATAATGTAAAAATGGCCCTTAACCCATTTTGTGAAATCGCGGTGGAAGAAGCTATCCGCATTAAAGAAGCAGGCAACGCAACTGAAGTTGTCGTTGTATCAATTGGCGATAAGGCTTGCCAAGAACAGCTTCGTACAGCACTTGCACTCGGTGCAGACAAAGCAATCCAAATTGACACCAGCGAACGTTTGGAGTCGCTGCATGTAGCTAAGCTACTTGCCAAAGTTGTAGAGCAAGAAAACCCAGAGTTAGTCATTTTAGGCAAACAAGCGATTGATTCTGATAACAACCAAACAGGTCAGATGCTTGCCGCACTAACAAACCGTTCACAAGCAACATTTGCCTCAGAAGTTGTAGTTGATGGCGATAAGCTTAACGTGACACGTGAAGTTGATGGTGGTTTACAAACAATTGCAGTTAACTTACCAGCGGTTGTGACTACGGATCTTCGCTTGAATGAACCTCGTTATGCAACGCTTCCTAATATTATGAAGGCTAAGCGCAAGCCGCTTGATGTATTAACCGCAGCGGATCTTGGTGTTGATCTTACGCCGCGTATTACAACCTTAAAAGTAGAAGAGCCAAGCAAGCGTGAAGCAGGCGAAATTGTCGCAGACGTAGCAACGCTAGTTGAAAAACTAAAAAATGAAGCGAAGGTGATCTAATGTCAGTACTTATTATTGCAGAGCACGAACATGGCGTGCTTAAAAACGATACAGCTAAAGTAGTTTCAGCCACGCAAAAGCTTGGTAAGTCGATCACGGTTTTAGTTGCAGGTTTTAACGTAGCCGCAGTAGCAGAAGCTGCAAGCAAAATAGACGGTGTTTCAAATGTGATTGTCGCCGATAATGCAGCATTAGAGCATCAACTTGCAGAAAATATGGCAGCTCTTGTTGTCGATTTAGCAGGTGATTATTCACATATTTTCGCAGCTGCAACCACAACAGGCAAAAACTTTATGCCGCGAGTGGCTGCACTGTTAGACAAAGTGCAAATTTCTGACATTATCGAAGTGATTGACGAAAATACTTTTAAGCGTCCAATTTATGCTGGTAATGCAATTGCTACGGTACAAAGTAGTGAAGATAAACACATTGTTACGGTACGTTCGAGTGCGTTTGATGTAGCAGGTGAGCAAGCGCCAGTAGCTGTTTCATCGTTTGATGCAGTTAAAGAGAACGCCCTAAGCAGTTTTGTTTCACAACAAGAAACAGAAAGTGAACGCCCAGAACTTACCGCAGCAGATGTGATCATCTCAGGCGGCCGTGGAATGCAAAATGGCGAAAACTTTGCATTGTTAAACGGTATCGCAGACAAACTTGGTGCAGCGATTGGTGCATCGCGTGCCGCTGTTGACGCGGGCTTTGTACCAAACGATATGCAAGTAGGGCAGACAGGTAAAATTGTTGCGCCGCAACTTTATATCGCGGTAGGTATTAGCGGTGCAATTCAGCATCTCGCAGGTATGAAAGACTCTAAAGTGATTGTTGCAATCAACAAAGATCCCGACGCGCCAATCTTCCAAGTTGCCGATTATGGTCTAGTTGCAGATTTATTTGATGTACTTCCAGAATTAGAAGCATCTTTGTAACAACACAACCTTATTCCAATTGTAAAAGCCTTGCTTCTTTAGCAAGGCTTTTTTTATGGTTCTTTTTAGTTTAATTTTCTAAACCAAAGCTGGTTCGTCACAAAACACTACACGTGTAAAAAATTGCTTGAGCAGATTATTGATTATCATGTGCTTTATAAGCCTGTTGATGTAGTAGATTACTAGGGTCTGTTGACCTTTCAAGTTCGTTTTTGCAGCAGTTTGATTGGGTTTTATACAAGGCAGAGGCTGCGTGGCATAGTTATTCTATGTGAGCCAGCCGATAACACAGTAGAAAACCCAATCAAGCGCTGCCGAACGGTTCTTTTGAGCGCACTTTTCTCATTGTTGCCTACATGGATGTAGGTAAGGGGCGAGAGCAGGACGCGTAAGCTTTGCTCGATATTCGCTTAGATTACTAGGCCACACATCGAGCGCCGCGATAAAAGCACGCTCAAACAGAACAAAAATAGAACAGCAAAGATCAACAGACCCTAGGCTAAAATGACAAAAACAAAAAAACCGGCATTTGCCGGTTTTTAATTACGTGTACTTAATTAAACGATAAGCGTTTAGTAAGTAGCTGAACCTTTTGTACGCGGGAAGGCGATAACGTCACGTACGTTACCCATACCTGTTACGTAAGCTACAAGGCGTTCAAAACCTAGGCCGAAACCTGAGTGAGGAACGGTACCGTACTTACGTAAATCGCGATACCAAGAGTAATCTTCTTTGTCTAAGCCCATTTCTTCTAAACGCGCATCAAGTACGTCTAAACGTTCTTCACGTTGTGAGCCGCCAATGATTTCACCGATACCAGGTGCAACAACGTCCATTGCTGCAACTGTTTTGCCGTCTTCGTTTTGACGCATGTAGAAGGCTTTAATGTCTTTCGGGTAGTTTTTAATAACTACTGGTGCATTAAAGTGCTCTTCTGCAAGATAGCGCTCGTGCTCTGATTGTAAATCTACACCCCATTCAACTGGGAATTCGAATTTCTTACCACAGCCTTTAAGAATTTCAACAGCGTCTGTGTAGTCAACTTGTGCGAAATCTTTTTCAACAAAGTCTTCTAAACGTGAAATAGCGGTTTTCTCAACACGTTGCGCAAAGAATTCCATATCATCACGGCGCTCTTCAAGTACTGCTTTAAATACGTATTTCAGCATATCTTCTGCAAGCGCTGCAATATCGTTAAGATCCGCAAATGCAACTTCAGGCTCAACCATCCAGAATTCAGCTAAGTGACGAGAGGTATTTGAGTTTTCAGCACGGAATGTTGGGCCAAAAGTGTAGATTTTTGACATTGCTGAACAGTAAGTTTCGCCGTTTAGCTGGCCAGATACTGTTAAGAATGCTTCTTTACCAAAGAAGTCTTCGCTGTAATCTACATCGCCTTTATCAGTGCGTGGTAAGTTTTGCATATCGAGTGTTGATACGCGGAACATTTCACCTGCACCTTCACAGTCACTTGCTGTGATAATAGGTGTAGAAATCCAAACGTAACCACGCTCGTGGTAAAAACGGTGAATTGCTTGTGATAAGCAGTTACGAACACGCGTTACTGCACCGATAATATTAGTGCGAGGACGTAAATGTGCGTGTTCACGTAAATATTCAATACTGTGACGCTTTGCAGCCATAGGGTATGTATCTGGGTTTTCTACCCAACCTACAACTTCTACAGATTCAGCTTGAATCTCAAACGATTGGCCTTGGCCTTGTGATTCTACGATTGTACCAACAACCGTTACTGAACAGCCTGCGGTTAGCTTGGTCACTTCTTCATAATTATTGAGTGAATTCGGTACCACAGCTTGAATAGGATCGAAACAACTACCGTCATGAACGGCTAAAAAAGAGATTCCTGCTTTTGAATCGCGACGTGTGCGGATCCAACCTTTAATAGTAACGGTTGCACCTACTTCTACACGGCCTTTCAAAAGGTCTGTGATAGCTATATGGCTCATTTTCACTCCAATGATTAAAATGCCTAAATAAATTCTTGTTGTTCTTACTTAGCATGCGCTAAGAAAGTTTGTTATCTTACCTGTGAAAGAAAAATAAAAAAACAGCAAATTTCCCGATAATGTGTAATATGCTTAAAAATAGTGAAATTTCATTGAATAACTGACGCGTATGATAAAAGAAAGGCGCAGCAAATCACCTGTAAGGCAAAACGTATTACATGCGTTATCAATTATCGCGTGGTTTTTCTTTTTGCTTGCGCTGATTATGTTTCACTACGCAAGACCAGAGCTTGAATATGGCATTATCCGTTATTTTGGTTTATCGCATCGTGATCATTGGTTGATGACGCCACGTAACCTGCTGATTCTTTTTTTAATCTTAACTGGTATTATATCGAGTATTTCAATCATCATGCGTCAGCGTTACAACCGCCGCAGTGATGATAGGATCGCGGTTAATCAGATCAGTTTATTAGTTATTTGTATTATTTGTTTATTGGTAATTTTGTTTAGATGAAACAAGTGTTTATTTTAAGGGGTCTGCCAGGCTCAGGGAAAAGTCATTACGCTCAGAGTTTGTGTGATGAAATGGTAAATGGCGATGAAGGCCAATTTGTAATTTGTTCAACCGACGATTTTTTTATCAGCGATGGTCAATATCGTTTTGATAAAGCCAAGCTAAGTGAATACCACAACCTTAATTTAGCGCGTTTTATACGTGCGTTGAGCCAGCAAATTCCGTTGGTGATTTTGGATAACACCAACATTAAAAAGTGGGAATTTATTGCGTATGCTGAAGCAGCGCACGCGCTTGGTTATCAAGTAAAAGAAGTGGTGGTGGGTGAAATTAAAGATAAGGCGATGCAGCACCTTTATTATCAGCGCAACATTCATAAAGTACCGCTAAAAACCATCAACAAAATGGCTTACCTATTTGAATGGTAAGCCATTAGGCCCCCAAAATCCTACAAAATCGATTTAATCGCATTACACATTTTGATGATTGACTCATCTTGCATTATATAAGGCGGCATCATATAAATCAGTTTGCCAAACGGCCTTAACCACACGCCTTGTTCAATTAGCTGTTTTTGCACTTTGGCAACGTCAACCGCTTGCTTCATTTCAACAACACCAATTGCCCCAAGAATACGAACATTGGCTACAGAATTTACTTTTTCAAGCTTTTGTAAGTGTGTTTTAAAACAATGTTCAATGCGCGTAATATTTCTTTGCCAGTCTGTTTTAAGCAGTAATTCAATGCTTTTATTGGCAACGGCACACGCGAGCGGGTTGGCCATAAATGTAGGTCCATGCATCATCACACCTGCATCGCCTTCACTAATACCAATTGAAACTTTATCCGTTGTTAAGGTTGCCGATAGCGTCATATAACCACCGGTCATTGCTTTACCAATACACATAATATCAGGCTCAATATTGGCATGTTCAACGGCAAACATTTTTCCTGTACGGCCAAAGCCCGTAGCGATTTCATCACAAATTAGCAGTATGTCGTACTCATCACATAATTCGCGCACCGCTTTTAAATAGTCGCTGTTATAAAAGTTCATACCGCCAGCATTTTGTACAATCGGCTCTAATATAAAGGCGGCAACATCCAAGTGATGCTCGTCAAAGTATTGCGCTAATATATCGCGCTCTGCACGGTCGAATGCTTCACCAAACTTACTTTTTGGTGCGGGAACAAAATAGTGCTCTGGTAAAAAACCTTTGTACAACGAATGCATGCTATTAACCGGATCGCATACACTCATCGCCGCAAATGTATCGCCGTGATAACCTTTACTTAGTGCCATAAGTTTGTTTTTACGCGTATTACCTTTACTGCGCCAATATTGCATTGCCATTTTAATGGCAACTTCTACAGCAACGGAGCCTGAATCGGCAAAAAAGATACGCGTAAGCGAGTGTGGTGTAATGTCGAGTAGTTTTTTGCCAAGGTCAACCGCAGGTTGGTGGGTTAAACCGCCAAACATCACATGACTCATTTTATCAACTTGTTGCTTTATTGCGTTGTTAAGTTCAACGTTATTGTAGCCATGCAAAACGCTCCACCATGAGGCCATTCCATCAATTAATTTTTCACCCGTTTCCAAATGAATATGCACCCATCAGCTTGTGTAACTGGGTACACCGGCAGGGGATTTATCATTGACGTGTAGGGGTGCCATAAATGATTTTTATCAAAATCCAAATCAATTGTTTCTTTAGTATTCAAATGTAAACCCTTAAAGCTTGCGTTTGGTTGACAATGAGGTGTTGCTGCGTAGACTAGCGAAATTAAGTTCGAGAAACAAATAAAAACGAGAATTCCATGGAACAAGCTCAGGTGCGTAATAACTGGACACTCAGTGAAGTAAAGGCATTATTTAATATGCCGTTTAACGATTTACTGTTTCAAGCTGCCAGTGTTCATCGTCAACACTTTAATCCAAACAAAGTACAAATTTCTACGCTGTTATCTATTAAAACGGGCGCATGTCCTGAAGATTGTAAGTACTGTCCTCAATCAGGCCACTATAAAACGGATCTAGAACGCGAGCGTTTGATGGAAGTTGAGAAAGTAGTCGAACAAGCGCGTATTGCTAAAAATAAGGGTGCTACACGTTTTTGTATGGGGGCTGCTTGGTCTGATCCGAAAGATCGCGATATGCCGTACATTGCAAAAATGGTGAAAGAGGTGAAAGAACTGGGTCTTGAAACCTGTATGACGCTGGGCATGCTTGATAACGATAAAGCACATGCACTGCGTGATGCGGGACTGGATTATTACAATCATAACTTAGATACCTCACCTGAATATTACCAACAAATCATCACTACACGAACCTACCAAGATAGACTTGATACCCTTGATCACGTGCGTGACGCGGGTATGAAAGTATGCTCGGGTGGCATTGTTGGTATGGGTGAACAAGCGAAAGACCGTTACGGTTTACTAATGCAGCTTGCAAATTTACCAAAGCAGCCAGAAAGTGTGCCAATTAACATGCTAGTAAAAGTAAAAGGCACGCCACTTGAAGATGTGGACGATTTAGACCATTTTGAGTTTATTCGTACGATTGCGGTTGCGCGCATTATGATGCCAAAGAGTTACGTGCGCTTAAGTGCAGGGCGCACGGCGATGAATGAACAGATGCAATCAATGTGTTTCTTTGCTGGCGCTAATTCAATTTTTTATGGTGATAAATTACTTACTACGGATAATCCAGAAGCAGACAGCGATATGATGCTAATTAAAAAGCTGGGTATGTCACCTGAAAGTGCTGAAGATTATTCCGACGAGGCATATCAAGCGTCGTTAGAATCAGCAATCGCTGATAAAGAAACATCAGAACTATTTTATCCAGCATAAATGGCGTTCGAATATTTAAATAAGACGCGTGCCGCGCGGCAGCAAGCGTCTTTATACCGTCAGCGCATTGCCTTTGAGCGTGTTGGTCCGCGTTTTTTGCTTAGAAATAATACACAGTATTTAAATTTCGCATCAAATGACTACCTTGGTTTAGGTGACGAGCCAATTACGGGTGTAGAAAATACCTTAGGTGCAAGTAGTTCATCGTTAGTCACCGGCTACCAAAATGCACATATTGCACTTGAAAATTACCTCAAGTCTAAGCTCAATTATCAAGCGTGTTTATTGTTTAATTCGGGCTTTAGCGCTAACGCTAGTGTGCTTAAAAGTTTGATGAATGAAGCCAATAGTGAAATATTTCAAGATAAACTAAATCATGCCAGCTTGATTGACGGCGGCCTCGCAGCAAACGCAACGAATACTCGCTTTAATCATAACGATTTAAAACATTTAACACGTCGCTTAGAAAAATCAAAAGCGCAGCATAAGTTGATTGTGAGTGAAGGGGTGTTTTCAATGGATGGTGATAGCGCGCCGGTAGCTGAGCTTGCGCACATCGCGAAACAACATAATGCTTGGTTAATGATTGATGATGCACATGGATTTGGTGTAATGGGTAATCATGGTTTAGGCAGCTGTGATGACATTAAACCAGAAATACTGATTATCACTTTTGGCAAAGCTTGCGCAAGCAGCGGGGCAGCTGTGTTATGTAGCCAAAATGTGGCCGACTATTTATTGCAATTTAACCGCGATTATACTTATTCAACAGCAATGTCGCCTTGGCTTGCATCGGCAACGCTTTCGCGATTAGAACGGCTTTATAGTGCCGATGAAAAACGCGCACGCCTTAAAGACAATATTGCGTATTTTAAAACCCTTGCAAGCAATCATAACCTAGCACTCATGCCGTCAAATAGCGCCATTCAACCGCTGGTGCTTGGTGATAGTGAAAGCTGTTTAGCGCTGAGTGAGTATTTAAAATCAAATGGTATTTGGCTTACGGCAATTAGACCACCAACGGTCCCTCATAATACAGCACGGCTAAGAATAACGCTTACCGCTGCACACCAAGCAGCAGATATAGAACAGTTGATAAATCAGCTTGTTGGTGGGTTAAAGTAGTTATGATGTTGTCAGCGTTAACCAAGAAGCAAGCCACTGCGTCTCATTTTTCTAAAGCGGCAGAGCGCTACCAAAGTCATGCCCATGTGCAAAAGCAAGCAGCCGATATACTGTTAAAATCATTGGGTGCAAGGTATAAGGTCGCGCTAGATTTAGGCTGTGGCCCCTTTGTTAATTCGTTTGAACTGAAAAAACGCTGCGATTATCTTGTAAGCATGGATTTAAGTGAAAGCATGTTACAACAAGGTGTTACACCTAGTATCTGTGCTGATATGGATACCTTACCGTTTCAGGGCGACTGTTTTGACCTGATATTTAGTAATTTTGCAATGCAATGGAGTAGTGATTTAGCGGCACTTTTAACCCATTTTTACCGTGTTTTAAAACCAGGTGGTCGCGCACACTTCAGCATTGTGGCCGATGGCACGTTGCAAGAAATTAAACATGCTTTCTCAGTGCTCGACAATGAACCTCACATAAATCGCTTTGTAACACAAAACGATATCGCCAATGCAGTTGCACATACGCCGTTTAAATTAATCAGTAGTAGCTTTTGTCATCATAAAATATTTTACGATAGCCCTAAGCTTGCCTTAAACTCTATTAAAGAAATTGGTGCAAATCATAAAGTTAATAGTAGCGAGCAGCGCAGTGGATTGATGGGTAAACGTAAATACCGTGCATTGTTAGCTAATTATCCAAAAGAGCAGGGGCAATTTCCGGTAAGTTACCAAGTTGCTTATATAGTGATAGAGAAATGAATCAAGTTTTTATAACTGGCACAGATACAGAAGTAGGTAAAACCTATGTATCGAGCCTTTTAATTAAATATATTAAACAACATAAACGATCCGTTACTGGTTTTAAGCCGATTGCCGCAGGGGCTGAGCAGGCGTTTGGTGAGCTCGTCAATGAAGACGCGTTAACATTGTTGGAGTCTGGCAATGTAGCACTGCCGTACAAATTGATTAACCCGTTTTGCTTCGAGCCACCCATTGCGCCACATATTGCAGCAAAAAAAGCCGGAGTAGAGATAACTAAACCGGCACTATCAAACCATTTAGATGTGCTTAAGCAACAAGAGCTTGACCATTTGATAATCGAAGGTGCTGGCGGTTGGGCATTGCCAATTAATGATAATGACTTATTGTCAGATTGGGTTAGCGAACAAAATTTACCGGTGATTTTAGTCGTTGGTCTAAAATTAGGCTGTTTAAATCATGCATTATTAACGTTAAGTCATATCAAACAAAGCGGCGTGAAATGTGTTGGTTGGATTGCCAATTATGTTGACAATGGCATGTTAGAACAAGACGAAAATCTGCAAACCCTAAAAGCACGTTTAGATTGCCCATTATTGGCCATTGCACCTAACTGTAAAAACGACAAACCTAAGCTTCAAGTGTATCAAGCTCTTAACACTGCGCTTAATTTAGCTAATTGAAACGAGAGCGTGTTGTCGCTTGTTGATTTAGCCCACGAGATCTACAAAGCGACGCCGCGATCAAAATGGTTTGGATTTGAACAAAATTTAGACCATAAAGATCAACGCGCGCTAAATAAATTTATGTAAATTTCATGGTGTGTTTAGTTTTAAATAATATGTGTGTCATTTTGTAAATTTATCTTGAAACGTAATCAAAAGACACTATATAAAGCGGTAGAAAACACATTTTGAGGTAACAATGAAAAGAGTCGTATTGTTTTTAATTACTAACCTAGCGGTGATGCTGGTGTTAGGTATTGTGCTGTCGGTTATTATGTCAGTACTAGGCATAGAACACCGAAGCTTAGGTGGCATTTTATTAATTGCCACGTTGTTTGGTTTTGGTGGCTCGTTTATTTCGCTGTTTATGTCGAAATGGATGGCGAAAAAATCAACCGGTGCCCATGTTATCGAGCAACCGCGTTCTGACGTAGAAAAGTGGTTAGTTGAGCGTGTTGCAGAGCAAGCTAAAAAAGCCAACATTGCAATGCCAGAGGTAGCTATTTACGACAGTCCTGAAATGAACGCGTTCGCAACAGGGCCAAGTAAAAATAATTCACTGGTTGCAGTAAGTACAGGTTTGTTACACAACATGAGTCAAGACGAAGCTGAAGCCGTTCTCGCCCATGAAGTATCACATATTGCCAATGGCGACATGGTTACACTTACGCTTATTCAAGGCGTTGTAAACACATTTGTAATTGCCATCTCAAAGGTACTTGCAGGTATCGTCGATAACTTCTTAAATAGCGATGAAGAAGAGTCGGGTGGTTCTTGGACATACTTTATCTTTGATATGATCTTCCAAGTATTATTCGGTATTTTAGCAAGCTTTGTAGTGGCGTATTTTAGTCGTCAACGAGAGTTTGCTGCTGACAAAGGCGCTGCAGACCTTGTTGGTGCAAACAAAATGCGTGCGGCACTTGAGCGCCTTAAAGTTAATCATCCGTCACAACTTGAAGGGTCGATGATGGCATTTGGTATTGCATCTGGTAAAGGTTTAATGGACTTAATGAGTTCACACCCTCCACTTGATGCGCGTATTAATGCATTAAAATAAGTACTGATTTAATACCTACGAAAAAGGCGCCATTAGGCGCCTTTTTGTTGTTCTCGTTTTAGTTGATTAGGTAATAAGGTTTCAACAATTTCTTTTGCTGGAATGGTATATCGCGTTCCGTCAAACATTACCGAAGCATTTTCGTCAATGCCAGTAATGCCTGTGAGCGTCCAGCCTTCACCACGCTTTTCACAATACACAGTTGTCGTTGGTGGTATCACTTTAAATTCAGGCATTGGTTTTTCTAACTAGTGAAACAATTCGCTTAATTTACCTTACAGAATAGAGAATTCACAGTTTTTAATTGAGAAAACGAAGGGATTATTGGATAATTCGCAACTCGCAATCCCACATCGCGAAAACAATTTTTAACATTCACAATGCGCTTGTTAATAATCTAAAAGTGCAATTAATGTGAATTGAGTGCCTAACTATGAGGAGTGACTATGACTGTTGGCATTATTATGGGTTCAAAATCAGATTGGCCTACCATGCAACACGCTGCAGATATGCTTGATAAATTCGGTGTTGAATATGAAACAAAGGTTGTTTCTGCACACCGTACGCCACAGTTATTAGCCGATTATGCCAGCACAGCAGCTGAGCGCGGTATTAAAGTAATTATTGCAGGTGCAGGCGGTGCAGCACACTTACCGGGTATGGCAGCTGCATTTACCAGCTTACCGGTACTGGGCGTTCCGGTTAAATCTAAAGCACTTAATGGTGTTGATTCACTTCTATCAATTTGCCAAATGCCAAAAGGTGTTGCGGTAGGTACGCTTGCGATTGGTGATCCGGGCGCTGCAAACGCTGGATTATTAGCGGCGCAAATTCTGGGTTGTCAGCAGCCTGAATTGCTAGCGAAAATCGACGAATTTAGAAAAAACCAAACTGACACTGTTTTAGCACATCCAAACCCAGCAGAATAATATGAATATTTTAGTTCTCGGCGCAGGCCAACTTGCCCGTATGATGAGTTTGGCAGGTGCGCCTCTTGATATAAATATCAAAGCCTATGATGTTGGTTCTAAGCACGTTGTTCACCCGCTAACACTTGCCGTGTATGAGCAAGACTTAGCTGCTGCTATCGCAGAATGTGATGCGATCACCGCAGAGTTTGAACATATTCCTGATGATGTATTAGCGTTATGTTGTCAAAGTGGCAAATTTTACCCAGGTAAAGATGCCATTAAGGCTGGCGGCGATCGTAGCATCGAAAAAGCGTTATTAGATCAAGCGAATGTACCTTGTGCGCCGTATTTACTTATTACCGAGCGTGAACACTTAGACCGTGCCATTATCGATTTAGGACTGCCACTTGTGATCAAAACCTGTCAAGCAGGTTATGATGGTAAAGGGCAGTGGCGTATTAAAGCGGATTCTAATGTAGATCACATTTGGTCAGAAATGGCTGAGTTTATTGCTGCAGGTAGTGAAGATTTCCCACACACCATTATTGCTGAAAAAATGATCCCGTTTAAACGTGAAGTTTCAGTGATTGGTGCACGTGATAAGCAGGGTAATACTGCGGTTTATCCTGTGACTGAAAACGAACATACCAACGGTGTACTTACGTTATCAGTTGCCACTGATATTGATGATCAAATTCAAAGCCAGGCGTTAGCGGCATTTAATAAACTATCAGCAGCGATGGATTATGTTGGTGTACTGGCAATTGAGTTCTTCGATGTTGATGGCCAATTAATGGTGAATGAAATCGCACCTCGCGTTCATAACTCAGGCCATTGGACACAGCAAGGCACACTGTGTAGTCAGTTTGAAAACCACTTACGCGCAGTAGCTGGGTTGCCATTAGGTGATACTGCTATGATTGGGCCAAGTGCGATGATCAATGTGCTTGGTGAGCCGAGCATTCCTGCTGATGTGTTATCCGTTGCTGGAGTAACCAGTCATTGGTACGGCAAAGCAGTTCGCGCAGGTCGTAAAATGGGTCATATTAATGTCGTAGCGAGCAGCAATGTTGAGCTAGGTAAAAAACTTGCAGTGCTTGCAAACTATTTATCAGAAGATGCTTATCCAGGCGTTGCAGCACGTGCAGTTGAACTGTCTAAATAAGCTGTTTAGTTAACAATACAGCATGTGCATTAAAAAAACGGTTGTACGCGTTAGTGTGTATAACCGTTTTTTATGCGTTTAATTATACCTAAAAGATAAAACCATTTAATTTAATTCTGATTGAATATCTACTTCAACATAAAATGGCACTGCGTTGTTGGTAATGTATTTACCTTGCAATAACCGTTCGTGTCCTTCTAAGTATTGCTCATGGTGACTTTGTTTATTGTTTATCATGGTTTGCCAAAAACTTCCGATATCAAGCGAAATAATTGACTCGTTTCCATCGCAGTAAAAGTGTTGATAGCGTGACCAGTTTTCAAGTTCATCTTGTTTAAGCCATTTAGCTAAACTTGTTTTATCAGGTCCGCGATAAATACGTAATCTAAACTTGCTCATAACAGGCTATTCAAATTGGATATAGTTAAAGGGTAGTCAATGACTATCGAATTTGAGAAATTAAAATAAATTTTTTGAATAAATTTTGAACTAAATGATGAATCGCACGGTCTATTACTTTGAAACGAGAAATTACTTTTTCGTTTCGACCTAAATTGCTAGCGCAGAGTATTCGGCCAACACCTTGTTGGCCTTTTTTTGTTACAAATGTAATCGCTAAAATCACATAATAAAACGATAAGCGCAGTTTTATTATTGCCAATTGTTTGGTTAAATTAGTGTAATTTTAATTACAAAAAAACACACAATGTATAATAAATCTATTATTGCTCTTGCTGTAACTGCGTGTATTAGTTTGGCTGGTTGTAAAACGACTGAACAATCTACCATCGCAGCTGCTAACGAATTTTCACCAGTAGTTGAAACAACGACTCACCAAGGCCCAGAAACGATTACGTTAAAACAAGCTATGGCACACCCAGATTGGTTAGGTCGTCAACCTGAGCGTGCATTTTGGTCGTTTGATTCTAAGTCGGTAAATTATGCGCGCAAACAAGCGGGTAACGAATTACGCGATACCTACACTCGTATGTTGGAAAAGCAAGGCAATGGTGATTTAGTATCGCTTGATAAATTGCACACACTCGGTGCGAAACAATTAACCTTTAGTCAAGATAACAAGTGGGTAGCATACACCTTTAAAGGCAATATTTTTGCTGTTGAGCAAGCAACAGGTAAATTAAAGCAGCTGACCTTGAGTGATGATAATGCATCACAGCTGTTGTTTTTAACTAGCGGTGAACTTGCATATCGAGTTAACAATAATTTTTACAAAATTAATGTAGAAACGGGCCTACGCTCACAAATAGCAGCACTTAAAGTTGCTGATAAACCAGAAGGCGTAAAAGAGCCAACAAGTTATATTGCTAAAGAGCAACATAAACTCATTGACTATGTAGCACTAACCCACAAGAACAAACAAGATAAACACGCCTACAACGAGTCATTAAAAACGCAAAACGAAAGCGTTATGAATGATACATATTACCTTGGTAAAGGTAATCGTATTGTTAGTGCAGTCGTATCACCAGCAGGCGATAAACTCATTACTGTTATTACTAAAAGTTCACCATGGCGTGATGATGGCGATATTATGCCAAACTACATTGGTCAAAACGGTGAAATTGTTGCTGAAAAAGTAAGGCGTCGTGTTGCCGATACTATGCCGTCTGGCTCTGAGTTGGTAATGATTGACCTCACTGAAAATACCCAAACAACCCTACCATTCGATACATTACCAGGGTTTGATGAAGACGTATTAGCAAGTGTAAAAGCCGAGAACGCAAAAGCACAAGGTGAAACGTACAAATCAGAAAAAGCACCTCGTCATATTAATTTAATGATGGACTGGGGCTGGTCACAAAATGCAATTCAGTGGAATAGCGATGGTTCACAGGTGGCTGTGATGCTTGAAGCGTTTGATAATAAAGACCGTTGGATTGCAACTGTAGACTTTGCAAGCAATAAACTGGTTTCGCAACATCGCTTACATGATAAAGCCTGGGTTAACTATACGTACAATAATTTTGGTTGGTTAAATCAACAACCAGATACGCTGTATTATTTGTCTGAGGAATCTGGTTATAGCCATATTTATACAAAAGCGCTTACGGGTAAAGCACAGCAGCTAACAAGCGGTCAGTTTGTGGTATCAGAACTAACACAAGCTCGTAATAGTCAGTCAATTTTTTATAAAGCAAACAAAAAACACCCTGGCATTTACGAAATCTACAAATTAGATCTAACAACGGGTGAAAGCGTTGCCCAAACCGATTTAAACGGCATGACCGATTACCAGCTTAGCCCAGATGAATCAAAACTATTGTTAACGCACTCAAAATTAGCATTACCGCCAGAGCTGTACGTAACTAACGTTGATGGCGATACGGTAACGCGTTTAACCAATACCGTATCGGATAAGTTCCTAAATACTCAACTTGTTGCGCCAAAAATTGTAGCCGTTCCGTCAAGCCATACTGAGCAGCCTATTTATGCAAAAGTGTATTATCCACGTGATTACAAAGAAGGTGAAACAGGTAAAGCACGCAAAGCGGTTATCTTTAACCACGGTGCAGGTTATCTACAAAATTCACATTTAGGTTGGTCAGGTTATTTCCGTGAATTTATGTTTCACTCATTCCTAGCAGAGCAAGGTTATGTGGTGATGGACATGGATTACCGTGCATCTAAAGGCTATGGTCGCGATTGGCGTACTGCAATTTACCGCCATATGGGTAAGCCTGAAATTGAAGATTTAGCCGATGGTGTAAAATGGATGACTGAGAACGCGAATGTTAACGACCAGCGCGTCGGTACATATGGTGGCTCTTACGGTGGTTTTATGACCTTTATGGCATTGTTAACCCGTCCAGAATTATTCCAAGCGGGTGCCGCACTTCGTCCTGTATCGGACTGGGCATATTACAATAATCCGTATACATCGAATATTTTGAACCACCCAGATGTAGATCCAATTGCCTATAAGCGCAGCTCACCGATTTATTTCGCTGAAGGGTTAGAAAAACCATTGTTAATTAATGCGCCAATGATTGATGACAATGTATTTTTCCAAGACGTAGTGCGCTTAGTACAGCGTTTTATTGAACTTGAAAAAGAAAACTACGAAACGGCAATTTACCCGGTTGAGCCACATGGCTTTAAGCAGCCTTCTTCGTGGTTAGATGAGTACCGTCGTATTTATAAGTTGTTTGAACAAAACTTATAATTTAAAAAGGCCGCATAGCGGCCTTTTTATTGGGTGATATTTTCGCGTAGTGCATGACGATTTAATTTCGCATAAACAAAAATACCGGATATTGCACCAATCAAGTGTGCTTCGGTAGCCACCCGTGCATTAATTAGTTGCCCTAATTCAGCACTTGGTCCAGCATATTGCTCCCATGCAATTTTTAACCAAACACCAATAAACAAAAGATAACCCGTTTTCATACCTTTTTGGCAGTCAATTAACGCGCCAACAACGATTAAACCATGTAAAACACCACTTAACCCATTGTAAAGTGTATTTTCTGGATAAAAAATATAAAGCCCACCGCCGGTGTAGAGCGCCAGTAAAAGAAGTGCTAATGCGTATTTTCTCGCATCATAATATTCGCCGTGTAACGCCCAGATGAGCGCAACGCCAGCTAGGTTTAACATTAAATGGTAGCTATTTGAGTGACTAAAATGAGCAGTAATAAGTCGCCAGTATTCACCATGAGAAAATAAGCTTCGGTTATATTCAAATAACTCACTAAGCGGCGTTGCAAAAATAATTATCGCGGCAAAAATAAGAACAAGCGGGGCAGTGATATAACGTTTATCGGTTGGAAGATTTAACATTCGCTATCTGTGTTAATCAATATCAAATGTCTGTAAGATTATCACAAATAATAGATTTGCTTAATTATGAAAACATTAAAACAGACTCTCTCACAAATACTTATCGCATCGAGCTTATTCTCATTCAATGTTAGCGCCACAATCGTTGGTGAACCAGAAGCAAATACCGGCTTTACTAAAAAACAACAAGTCATTGCTGATAAGTTTATGGTTGCGGCTGCTAACCCTTATGCGGTAAAAGCAGGTCACGCAATTTTGGCTAAAGGTGGCAGCGCCGTTGATGCCGCAATTGCAGTGCAATTAGTACTAACATTAGTAGAACCTCAATCGTCTGGTATTGGCGGCGGGTTGTTTCTGATGCATTACGATAAAGCTAATAGTCATTTAACTAGCTTTGACGGACGTGAAACTGCGCCAGCGAATGCGAGTGAATCTTTGTTTTTAGATGAAAATGGTAAACCAATTCGCTGGATTAATGCGGTAGTAGGTGGACGTTCAGTGGGAGTGCCTGGCGCGCTAGCTGCGCTAGAAAAAGCGCACAGTCGTTATGGTAAATTGCCATGGCATACATTATTTACTGACGCGATAAAATTGGCGCAAGAAGGCTTTGTGGTATCACCGCGACTTGAAAAACTGGTCAGTCTGCAAATAAACCCTGGGGTTGCATTAATTGACGGCACCAAAGATTACTTTATGCCAAATGGCGCGGCGCTAAAGGCAGGCACAGTTAAAACTAATGTAAAACTAGCTAACTTATATAAAGCGATTGCTAAAAACGGCATCGGCGCGTTTTATCAAGGCGAAAATGCAAAGCAACTTGTTGAAACCGTGACAAATTCATCCATTGCGCCAGGCAAAATCAGCCTTCAAGATTTAGCCAATTATAAAAGTGTTGAGCGAAAGCCCGTATGCGCACCGTATAGAACATATAAAGTGTGCTCTATGGCGCCGCCGAGTTCAGGTGGTATTACGGTACTGCAAATTATGGCATTACTTGAAAACAGTAAAGCGCCACTTAATACATCGTGGGAACTTGAATCAATTCATGCGTTTACTCAGGCATCACGCCTAGCGTTTGCGGATCGTGACCACTATATTGCTGATCCAGACTTTATCGACGTACCTGTCGCGCAAATGTTGGATAAAAACTATCTACAAGAGCGTAGTAAACTAATTACTGACAAAGACATGGGCATGGCGTTACCTGGCGAATTTTCACAAGATTGGTCTGTCGCGCAGGTTAATTACGAGCAACCATCAACGTCTCATGTGTCAATTGTAGATAGCGCGGGTAATGCGCTTTCAATGACAACATCAATTGAAATGGGTTTTGGCTCAGCGTTAATGGTGAATGGTTACCTGCTTAATAACCAACTTACTGATTTTACCTTTAATCCTAAGATTGACGGTAAACCTGTGGCAAATCGTGTTGAGCCAAATAAGCGTCCGCGTTCTTCTATGTCGCCGGTTATGGTGTTTAATCATGACGGTAGTTTAAAAATGGTTATCGGTTCGCCGGGTGGTTCACGCATTATCAATTATGTAGCCAAAGCACTTGTTGGCGTACTTGATTTTGGTTTAACGCCACAACAGGCGATAGAGCTTGCCAACATTACTAACCGTAACCGCGTAACGACACTTGAAAAAGGCAGTGACGTAACACGTTATAAAACGGCGCTTGAAGCACGCGGCCACAAAGTCGTTATTCGCGATTTAAATTCGGGCATTCATGCGGTAATGATCGAGGGTAATAAACTTATCGGTGCTGCCGATCCGCGCCGTGAAGGCATAGCACTCGGACAATAACCTGAGGCAAAGTAAATAGATTGATAGCAATACGTTAAACTTGGTTAATTTGAGGCAAGAATCATTGCTTTAACGTGTTGCTACTTAGATAATGTTTTCAATTATTCGTTATTTATCTTATAGTTTTGCATTTTTAAACTTTAGTCTAATAATTAAAGCTATTACAACACACCACCAAGAATACAATGACAGAACACACACATAAAAATTACTTGTACATTCCTTATGCTGGGCCGACGCTAATTGAAACACCGCTATTAAATAAAGGCAGTGCTTTTAGCCAGCGCGAACGCGAACAGTTTAACTTAGCGGGTTTATTGCCGCCAATTTTTGAATCAATCGAAGAACAAGTTGAGCGTTGTTATCAGCAGTACAAAAGCTTCACCAATAACTTAAATAAGCACATTTATTTACGTGCCATTCACGACACTAACGAGACCTTGTTCTTCCGTTTGGTACGCGATCACTTAGAAGAAATGATGCCGATTATTTATACCCCAACGGTAGGTGAGGCGTGTGAGCGTTTTTCTGATATTTATCGTAAACACCGCGGTTTATTTATTTCGTATGAAGACCGCCATAGTATCGATGATATTTTACGTAACGCCACCAAAGGTAAAGTAAAAGTAATCGTAGTTACTGACGGTGAGCGTATTCTTGGTTTAGGTGACCAAGGTATTGGTGGTATGGGTATTCCTATTGGTAAATTATCACTTTATACCGCAGTAGGTGGCATTAGCCCAGCGTATACATTACCGGTAATGCTTGATGTGGGTACCAATAACCAAGCGCTACTGGATGATCCTATGTATATGGGGCGTCGTCATAAGCGTATTTCGCAAGAACAATACGACGAGTTTTTAGAGCTATTTATTAACGCAGTTAAACGCCGTTGGCCAAATGTTATGTTGCAGTTCGAAGACTTTGCACAACCAAACGCAATGCCGTTATTACAACGTTACCGTGACCGCATTTGTAGCTTTAACGATGATATTCAAGGCACAGCTTCAGTTACCGTAGGTTCATTATTAGCTGCGTGTCGTGTTAAAGGTGAAGCGCTATCTGCACAAAAAGTGGTATTTGTCGGCGCCGGTTCTGCAGGCTGCGGGATTGCTGAGCAAATTATTGCGCAAATGGTAAGCGAAGGTATTAGTGAAGCGCAGGCGCGTTCGCAAATCTTTATGGTTGACCGTTTTGGTTTATTAACCGAGGGTATGGGCGATTTACGTGACTTTCAACAAGTATTAACACAGAAAAAAGACGCCATTAGCGATTGGAATTACAGCGGCGACTATGCATCTTTGCTTGATGTAATGAACTGCGCAAAACCAAATATTTTAATTGGTGTATCGGGTCAACCAGGTCTATTTACTGAGCAGGTAATTAAGGCAATGCATCAAGGTAGTCAACAGCCGATTATCTTCCCGCTAAGTAACCCAATCAAACAAGTTGAAGCGATGCCTGAAGACGTGATTGCGTGGACCAACGGTGAGGCAATTGTGGCAACGGGTAGCCCATTTGAACCAGTTACCTTTAATGGCAAAGAGCACATTATTCCACAATGTAACAATAGCTATATTTTCCCAGGCATTGGCCTAGGTGTAGTTGCAGTGGGTGCCAAGCGTATTACCGATGAAATGCTGATGATAGCGAGTGAAACCCTTGCCGCAGAATCGCCAAGAGCAAATACAGGTGAAGGTAGCTTGTTGCCGCCGCTAACAAAAGTTGAATCGCTTTCTAAAAAGATTGCGTTTAACATTGCGAAAAAAGCCATTGAACAAGGCGTGGCGCTTGAGATTTCAGATGAAAAATTAGCGAGCCTAATTGAAAAGAACTACTGGTTGCCTGAATATCGTGATTATAAGCGCGTAAGCATTTAAGTTTATCGTGTGATAATAAAAAGCCCTGCAAATATGCAGGGCTTTTTTAGTTTAAAAATGATATTTAACTAGCAAATTGACATTGTTTTCGTCAACACCACGTATGCCAAATTTATCAAGCCAATAAACGTATTCGATACCTAGGTATAATTTTGAATCGATATTTAAATGTGGAGCAACATCATATTTTAGCTGCGATGTGAAATTCATCTGTGCGTCGCTGTTGTCTCTGCTTGTTGCATAATCAATAAAACCATCATAATAAAGCGGTCCGATTGGTAAACCCCATGTAACGGTTGTTTGGTAGTTATTATCACCATGCTCATTGTTGCGGTAGTATAGGTTTACATTGAAAAAATCAAAGTAGGGCACATCAAACCCAGCACCTACGCCGTATAAGTAGTTTGTTAAGCTTGAACCAAAACCATCATGAGATGAAAACGTGCCGTACTCAATTGTAGTGGCAACGTAAAGTGCTTTAACGGGATTGTTTTCAAAGTCGGTGATTTTAAAGCGTGGCGAAAACTCGCCGTAGGTTTCTTTATCACCATTGTCAGACTCCAAACGGTCAACAAAAGTAAAGCTGTCTCCCCAGCTTGTAACCGCAAAGTGTTCTAGCGTTACGATTTGTTTTTTATTGTCGCCTACTTCATAGTTATTACCGTTTAAGTAACTTACACTAAAGTCAGAGAAATGTGTTTTTGCAGAAACCGTTGTTGAAAGACAAAGCGCTGCGAGTGATACAAGATGTGTTGTTATTTTCACAAAAGCCTCAGGTAGGGTTTTATTATAAATTTAATAGAATTTTAGCAGATTGTAGGAATGTTTCAGATAACTATCATTGATTTAGCGGCTAACAGGCTAAACAATAACCCTTTGTGATATGGCAACATGCCGTTTGATGACGTTTATATTGATGATTTCTCGGTATGTTACTACAGGTAGACAATAAAAAAGGGCGTGTTAACACGCCCTTTTTGTTGGTATTTTCTCGGGTATTAGAAATAAACGCGTAGGCCTAACTGTACGTTACGACCTGGTAATGGTGCGATATCTTTAATAAACGATGTATGGCTGAAAGCAAGTTCGTCTGTAATATTTTGTACTTTTGCAAATACAAACGAATCTGTGTTTAACACATCAAGATTATACTTCGCAGATACATCAAATAATGTGTAGCTGTCGGTGTGAGTTTCGTGTGCGCCTAACTTGTCTTGCTCAAAGTAATGCGTAGCAGCAAAGTTTACTTGCAATGCATGCCAGTCATACTCAGCCTCAAAACCTAATTTATTTTGCGGGAAACGCGGTAAATATTCCGATGAGTCTTTAACATCATTACGAATATGATCACCAATTAATTTAACTAGCAGTTGATCATTTACTTGGTAGTGAACATCAAACTCAATACCGTACAAATCAACATCTGCATATTGATATTGGAAAACACGTGTCGCTTCATCTTCGTCGTGACCATGCGATAAATACTCATCCATAGAAAGCATTTCGTCATGGTGCGCATCAATTACTAAACCTGTATCTTGCTGGAAATAAAAGTTATCAATCTGATTATAAAAAGCGTTTATAGTATAGCCAAAATCGCCATTGAATTTACGTAGTGTTAGGTCGATATTATTCGATGTTTCGCTTTCAACGTTTTCTGGCTCAAAGTGAATTTCGCCGCCTTCAATTTCATAGCCTAAACCAAGGTCATAAGTACTCGTTGCGATATGCAGACCATTTGATAATAGTTCAGCTGCACTTGGCGCACGTTCTGAATGACCGAGAGAAAGTGCGACTGAATGACCTTCTTGGAAATTCCAGATAGTACCTGCAGATAAGCTTACGCTGTCGAATTCACCAACATATGCGTATTCTTCACCGTGATGTTCCTCTTCATCATGTGCTTCATGATCGTGTTCGTCATGACTAAGGTGAATTTCTGGTGCATCGATTTCTGTATTTTCAAAACGACCGCCTAATTCAACGCGAAAATCGCCGAACGTTTTCTCTTCTAAAACGAAAAGTGCATGTTGTGTTGTATCGCTGTGTGGCGTAAATGCTTCTGCACCATCAGCGCCATAATCCGAATCATAATAGTGGTAACCGACAACACCGTGCCAACCTAACAGGTTATGTTCTGCAGTTGCGCGCAATTCTTTCGATTCATTGGTGAATACTGTGCCTTCCATGCCTTCTTCAATTTCGGCGTGGCGGTAATCGGTATAACCAAGTTTCACATCAAAACGTTCAATCATAGAATCATGTAGGCTGTAAGTGAAACGCGCTTGATAACGGTCTTGAGTTAATCGTGCGAATACATCACCATGTTCTTCGTGCTCATCTTCCTGTACATGGTTTTCTTCTTCGTGTTCATGCCCATGAACATGGTCGTGATGTGCATGAGAGTGACCCGGAATACCGTAATCTGATTCTAGCTTGCCATAAGAAACGCCTACAACTAGGTGTTCGTTCACATAACTTGTGCCTAAATTAAATGCAGTTGTATCAATAAAGCTGTTTTCAACTGAGTTTAAAACTTCTTCATCATGCTCATCTGCGTGGTCTTCACCTTCATGTTCTTCTTCGTGCTCTTCATGATGCGCTTCAAACTTTGGCACTTCAGTGTCTTCTGTTTTACGTTTTAAACCATCTAAGTGGAAGTTAAAACCGTTATCACCACCATTTAGTACAAATGCAGTTGTATTACCTTCGTTTACGGTATCGTGTTTGTATTCAACGGCACCTTCTAACGACTCGTAGTTAGTTGTCGGAATGCGGCCATCAACAACGTTAACAACACCGCCAATCGCACCTGAACCATACAGTAATGTCGCTGGGCCTCGCAGTACTTCAATTTGCTCTGCGCTGAGTGTTTCGTTGGTGTTCGCATGATCAGGTCCGACACGCGATGCGTCACTACTTTCTAAACCATTTTGCATTACGCGTACACGTGGACCATCCAATCCACGAATTACCGGAGATGACGAAACAGGACCAAAATATGTTTGGCTAACACCCGGCAGTTTATTAAGTGTTTCGCCGAGTGTATTAGATGATTTGTCTTTTAATTCTTCACCTGATAGCACGGTTACCGGTGAGGTCATGTCTAAGTTACTTTTATGAAGTGCTGAAGCGTATACAGTGATCGCTTCAATTGATGATTTTTCTAGTACAAAGTTGATCGTTTGCGCTTCGTTTTTAACGCTAATACGTTTATCTAAAAAACCATCTTTACTGAAATGTAGCTGACTATCGGCATCCAGTTCAATTTGATATTGACCCGCATTGTTGGTTGTAACGGTTTTTTCTTTACCATGAACATGCACTGCAACACCAGCGATTGGCTGGCCTGAATTATCAGTTAATTGTCCTGAAATCTGTGCTGCGTGTGAGCTAAGAGGGAATACTACGCTTAGCACTGCCAAGCTAATGAGAGATTTTTTCATAACGAATACTTCAGTAAGATTAAAACAAATACGTGTTATGTGATACTGTAACATCATCACACGCACAAATAAATAAATTGTTATATCATTACATATATTAATTATTTCTAATTACGAAACGATGACGGTAATTTACAGAAAGGGCAGTAAATAGGATTAAAACTTTGGAATGTCTATTTCGATATCTTCAAGTGGCGTGGCACAACACAATAAAATCTCACCTTTACGAACAAATGCCAATGGCTCCTGCTGGTAGTCGACTTTGCCACTGACTAGTTTACAGCGGCAGGCACCGCAAAACCCTTCACGGCAGTGAAATTGTGTTTGGATTTTATTTTTTTCTAAGAAGGTAAGTAGATTTGACTGATCAGAGTCGAATTCAAGACTCTGATCAGTATTTACAACAGTAACTTTGCTCATTAAAGATCAAAGTCACCAAAGTCAGAAGCATTTACTTCTGAATCAATTTGACCAACAAGGTAAGAACTAATTTCAGCTTCTTGTGGTGCTACCTGTACGTTATCTGAAACTAACCACGCGTTGATCCAAGGAATTGGGTTTGAGCTGGTTTCAAATACAGTTGGTAAGCCAACGGCTGCCATACGTACATTTGTAATGTATTCAACATATTGGCAAAGAATGTCTTTGTTTAAGCCAATCATTGAGCCGTCTTTGAATAAGTATTCTGCCCATTCTTTTTCTTGCTCTGCTGCCTTGGTGAACATTGCAATCGATTCTTCGCGGCATTGCGCTGCAACAATCGCCATTTCAGGATCGTCATCACCTTCTTGCATAATGTTTAGAATATGCTGTGTGCCCGATAAGTGAAGCGCTTCATCACGTGCGATAAGCTTGATGATTTTCGCATTACCTTCCATCAATTCACGCTCTGCAAACGCAAACGAGCAAGCAAAACTAACATAGAAGCGGATTGCTTCTAAAATGTTTACTGACATGATGCAAAGGTACAGTTTCTTTTTAAGATCGAATAAGTTGATCTTTACTTCTTCACCGTTAATTTGGTGTTTGCCTTCACCGTATTCGTTGTAAATCGTCGTTAAGCTGATTAGTTCATCGTAGTAACGCGTTACTTCTTCTGCGCGCTCTGCAATTTTTTCATTGGTAACAATGTCGTCAAAAATTAGTTCAGGCTGTTTTGTTACGTTGCGAATAATGTGGGTGTACGAACGGCTGTGAATGGTTTCACTGAACGCCCACGTTTCAATCCAAGTTTCAAGTTCTGGAATTGATACGATAGGGAGTAACGCAACATTTGGTGAACGACCTTGTACACTATCAAGTAGTGTTTGGTATTTTAAGTTGCTCAAGAAAATGTGCTTTTCGTGTTCTGGTAAACCTTCGAAGTCGATGCGGTCTTTGCTTACGTCAACTTCTTCAGGACGCCAGAAGAACGAAAGTTGCTTTTCAATTAGCTTTTCAAAAATAGGGTGCTTTTGTTGATCATAGCGCGAAACATTAACAGTTTGTCCAAAGAACATTGGTTCTTTTAGTTGGTCATTATGCTCGCGACTAAATGTTGAATACGACATATTATTATTAACTCTAGAGAAAACAAACTAGCGGGCAAAGAGTGTATACTTTGCCCGCTGGGATTTAGATTTTACACGCGCCGCCTGCACAGCCGTCATCTTCAGGCTCTGGCTTAAGCTCGTCCTGAGAATCCGATGCACCATCACGGGTGTTGTGGTAGTAAAGTGTTTTAACACCAAGTTTGTATGCAGTTAGTAAATCCTTAAGCAATAGCTTCATTGGAACTTTACCGCCTTCAAACTTATTTGGATCATAATTCGTGTTAGCAGAAATGGTTTGGTCGATAAACTTCTGCATAATACCCACCAATTGCAAGTAACCATCGTTGCTTGGAATATCCCAAAGTAACTCGTACGCATCTTGCAAACGCTCGTACTCTGGTACTACTTGCTTTAAGATACCGTCTTTACTCGCTTTAACACTGATATGTCCTCGCGGTGGCTCAATACCATTGGTTGCGTTAGAGATTTGTGATGACGTTTCTGACGGCATTAACGCAGATAACGTTGAGTTACGCATACCGTGTTTGACAATGCTTTCACGTAGGCCATCCCAATCAAGGTGCAATTGCTCATTACATACCGCATCAAGATCTTTCTTGTAGGTATCGATTGGCATAATGCCTTTTGCGTACGTTGTTTCGTTAAACTTAGGACACGCGCCTTTTTCTTTAGCAAGTTCATTTGATGCTTTCATTAAGTAATATTGAATTGCTTCAAATGTACGGTGAGTTAACGCGTTTGCTGAACCGTCTGAATACTTAACACCGTTTTTCGCAAGGTAATAAGCGTAGTTAATTACACCAATACCTAACGTACGACGACCCATAGTTGCGTTATATGCAGCCGGTACAGGGTAATCTTGATAATCTAGTAAGTTATCTAGTGCACGTACAGCAAGTTCTGCTAATTCGTCTAATTCATCAAGTGATTTAATCGCACCAAGGTTGAACGCAGAAAGCGTACACAATGCAATTTCACCTTCTTCGTCCATTACGTGTTTTAATGGCTTAGTAGGAAGCGCAATTTCTAGACACAGGTTAGACTGACGAATTGGTGCTACTTTTGAATCAAACGGGCTATGTGTATTTGTGTGGTCTACGTTTTGTAGGTAAATACGACCTGTGCTTGCACGCTCTTGGGCAAACATAGAGAATAATTCAATCGCTTTAATACGTTTTTTACGAATTGATTCATCTTGCTCGTATTGCACATATAAGCGCTCGAACTCATCTTGATCTTCAAAGAATGCATCGTAAAGACCAGGCACATCTGACGGGCTGAACAGCGTAATGTAATCGTCTTTAATTAAACGCGAATACATTACTTTGTTAAACTGAACGCCGTAATCTAAGTGACGAACACGGTTGTCATCAACACCACGGTTGTTTTTAAGCACCAGTAGGTTTTCAACTTCTAAGTGCCATAACGGGTAGAATAGGGTTGCCGCGCCACCACGCACACCGCCTTGTGAACAGCTTTTAACTGCCGTTTGGAAGTGCTTGTAGAAAGGAATACAGCCAGTGTGGAATGCTTCACCGCTGCGAATTGGGCTACCTAGTGCGCGAATTCGACCAGCATTAATACCAATACCAGCACGTTGGCTTACGTATTTTACAATTGACGATGACGTTGCATTAATTGAATCTAGACTATCGTCACATTCAATCAGTACGCATGAACTGAATTGACGTGTAGGGGTACGCACACCCGCCATAATTGGCGTTGGTAATGAGATCTTAAACGTCGACGTCGCGTCATAAAAACGTTTTACATAGTCTAAACGCGTGTCTTTCGGATATTTCGAGAATAGACATGCTGCAACTAAAATATAAAGGAACTGCGCGCTTTCATAAATCTCACCGGTAACACGGTTTTGCACAAGATATTTACCTTCTAACTGCTTAACGGCAGCATAGCTAAAGGTAAGATCACGAGAATGATCAATATATGCGTCAAGCTCTTCGATTTCCTGCAGGCTATAGTCGGCAAGTAGATGTGGATCATACTTGTTCATTTCAACCATCTTAACCATATGATCATATAGTTTAGGCGGCTCAAATTTACCATAGGCTTTCTTACGCAAATGGAAAATAGCCAAACGCGCAGCAAGATACTGATAATCTGGAGTTTCTTTCGAAATTAGATCAGCAGCAGCTTTGATAATGGTTTCGTGAATATCTTCTGTACGGATACCGTCGTAAAACTGAATGTGTGATTTTAGTTCTACTTGCGATACAGATACGTTATTTAGGCCTTCTGCTGCCCATGCAATAACGCGGTGAATTTTGTCTAGGTCAAGCGGTTCCTTGCGACCGTCGCGTTTACTGACTGAAAGCTCTTGGTTCATAGTTATGCCTGCAATTTCCTTCAAACGAGCAAAAAATTTTTATTATGTCGAAATATTAAACTGGACTTTTGTCCTATTATTTAAGCGCACGGCTCAGGCGAAATTACCACTAGTGCTCGTTTTTCGCTTAGCTACTAGATATGGTGTCGCCATCACAGATGATCACAAGATAGAGGGGTATGCGTCTTTTTTCAAGGCCTAGAAAAGCGAGATAATTTGTGATCAATTTTTTACTAACTAGTCTGTTAGCATCCACTAACTTGTTAAGTAAAGTGTGTTTAGTCTATGTGAAAAAACAACGAAAAAAATACGATAAAAAAAAATATTTAAAATTTATTTGTTGCAAATTCACAAGGTATTGTTTTTGGGTCCGAGATTAAAATAACCACTATATCTAGTGGTTATTTTTTATCATAGCAACTAGATATATGGTTAAGCAGTGAGCAGGCGTTGGTAAAGCTAAAGTCAGATTGCCAGCTTGAAACAGGGTTGCCATTTAAATATCCCCAAAGCGCCGAAGCTGTTTTCATCCCCGCAGATTTGCCAGCAATGATATCGCGCTCATCGTCACCGATATAAATGCAACACCTAGGATCAACCTTCATTAATTCACAGCTGTAAAGCAAAGGATCAGGGTAGGGCTTGGCGCGTTCAAGTGTGTCACCCGATACAATATTTTTGCAGTTTGCAAATTGTGTGATTTGCGCAACAAGGGGGTTAGTTAAGTGCTTTGGTTTATTTGTCACAATCGACCAAGGAACTGCGTGCTCATCTAAAAACGTAATCAGTGGCACAATACCTTGGTAAAAACGGCTTTTACACCATAAATTGTTCGCGTAATAAGTAAGAAACGCTTCTTTTAAATGTGTTTGTTCGTCGTTTGAGAAATGTTGCCATTCATCACCAAAACCAAGTTTGAGTAATGCAAGCGTACCGTTAGAGGCCTGCGTACGATATGTTTTTGCACTTACCGTCGGTTTATTATGTTTGGCCAACACAAAGTTAAGCGCAGCACCTAAATCATCCGCACTGTCGATTAAGGTGCCATCTAAATCAAACAATACTGCTTGATACATTTTATGCTAACTTTTCGAAATGAATCATATAGTTAACTGAGACATCGTTGGTTAAACTATACGTTTGACCAAGCGGGTTGTAACTTAACCCTTTCATAATGCGCGCTTTAAGGCCGTATTTTTCAGCCCAATTAATTAACGTTGCAGGCTTGATGAATTTGTCGTGGTCGTGCGTGCCTTTTGGCACAATCTTAAGTAAGTGCTCGGCACCGACAATGGCAAATAAATACCCTTTAAGTGTTTTATTAAGCGTTGACATAAAAACATGACCACCAGGTTTCACCAATGTTGCTAATGATGCGATTACCGATTCAGGATCCGGTACATGCTCAAGCATTTCCATACACGTAACAACATCAAATTGCTGAGGGTTTTGCTCGGCAAACTCTTCAGCGGTCACTTTTTCATAGTTAAGGGAAACGCCCACTTCTAATGCATGTAATTTAGCAACATTTAAGGGCTCTTCGCCCATATCAATGCCCGTCACTTGCGCGCCTAGTTTAGCCATGCTTTCAGCTAATATACCGCCACCGCAGCCAACATCTAATACATTTTTTGAGAAAATGCCTTGGCTATATAAGTTAATAAAGTCTAAACGAAGCGGGTTTATTTCGTGTAGTGGTTTAAATTCACCATTAAGGTCCCACCAACGGTCGGCCATGGCTTCAAATTTTGCAATTTCACTTGCATCTACATTTTGTTGAACGGTCATAAAAAGCATCCAGAGTGATTTGAGGGCATTATAAAGGGATTTTTTATAAAAAGACTACCGCTTACAACCTGTAAATAATGATTTTTTGTGTTAGCATGCTTTGGTTATAAAAATAATAACTGAATTAATACACGATTGAAGGAAGAGAAATCGGATGACAGATCTCGCCAATGAAATCCTTCCAATCAATATTGAAGATGAATTAAAAAATTCATACCTCGATTACGCCATGAGTGTAATTGTAGGACGTGCGCTTCCTGATGTACGAGATGGTTTAAAACCAGTTCATCGCCGCGTACTTTTCGCAATGAATGAACTCAATAATGATTGGAACAAACCTTATAAAAAGTCTGCACGTGTTGTAGGTGACGTAATCGGTAAATATCACCCTCATGGTGATAGCGCGGTTTACGATACGATTGTACGTATGGCTCAGCCGTTCTCACTTCGTTATTTATTAGTTGATGGTCAAGGTAACTTCGGTTCGGTAGACGGCGACAGCGCGGCTGCGATGCGTTATACCGAAGTACGTATGGCTAAAATGGCCCATCAATTATTAGCGGACCTTGAAAAAGAAACGGTTGATTACGTTGATAACTATGATGGTACGGAAAAAATTCCAGCGGTACTACCAACACGCGTTCCTAACTTATTAGTGAACGGTGCATCGGGTATCGCGGTAGGTATGGCGACCAATATTCCGCCACACAATTTATCTGAGGTAATTAACGGCTGTTTAGCGGTTATTGAAAACCCTGAAATACAAATTGAAGAGCTGATCGATTATATCCCAGGTCCTGATTTCCCAACAGCGGGTATTATCAGCGGCAAAAAAGGTATCGAGCAAGCGTATAAAACTGGCCGTGGTAAAGTTTATATCCGCGCCAAAGCAGAAGTTCAAGTTAACGAAAAAACGGGTAAAGAAACAATTATTGTTCACGAAATCCCGTACCAAGTTAACAAAGCACGTTTAATTGAAAAGATTGCTGAACTTGTTAAAGACAAGAAAATTGAAGGCATCAGTGCACTGCGAGATGAGTCTGATAAAGACGGCATGCGCATTGTTATCGAAATTAAACGCGGTGAAGTAGGCGAAGTTGTTCTAAACAACCTGTATGCACAAACACAAATGCAAACAGTGTTTGGTATGAACATGGTTGCGCTAGATAATGGTCAACCTAAACTACTTAACCTAAAAGAAATGCTTGAAGCATTTGTTACGCACCGTCGCGAAGTAGTAACGCGCCGTACGGTATTTGATTTACGTAAAGCACGTGACAGAGCACATACCCTTGAAGGTTTAGCAATCGCGCTTGCGAATATTGATCCTATTATCGAGGTTATTCGTCGTTCGCAAACTCGTGATGAAGCAAAAGTAGCCTTACTTTCTCGTAGCTGGGAACTGGGTAACGTTAAAGGCATGCTAGAAAAAGCAGGTGAAGACGACGTTGCTCGCCCTGAATGGCTTGCACCAGATTTAGGTATTCGCGATGGCCAATACTACTTGTCAGAAGCACAAGCGAATGCAATTCTAGACCTTCGTTTACATAAGCTAACAGGTTTAGAACACGAAAAAATCTTAAATGAATATAAAGAGCTATTAGATCTAATCGCTGAGCTACTTTATATCCTTTCAACTCCTGAGCGTTTAATGGAAGTTATTCGTGAAGAGCTAGTTGAAATTAAAGACAACTTCGGCGATGAGCGTCGCACTGAAATTACTGCAGCTGCGCACGATATTAGTCTTGAAGACTTAATCACTGAAGAAGACGTTGTGGTAACACTATCACACGAAGGTTACGTTAAGTATCAACCGCTTTCTGATTACGAAGCGCAGCGTCGTGGCGGTAAAGGTAAGTCTGCGACTAAGATGAAAGATGAAGACTTCATTGAACGTCTGTTAGTTGCAAACACCCACGACACTATTTTATGTTTCTCTACGTCAGGTCGTTTATATTGGCTGAAAGTATATCAGTTACCATTAGCGAGTCGCGCGGCGCGTGGCAAGCCAATTGTTAACTTACTACCACTTGAAGCTGATGAGCGTATTACCACTATCTTACCAGTACGTGAGTATGAAGAAGATAAGTATGTATTAATGGCAACAGCGAACGGTACAGTTAAGAAAACACCACTTACGGCATATAGTCGCCAGCGTGCTTCGGGCATCATCGCAATCAATCTAAACGAAGGCGATAGCTTGATTGGTGCTGATATCACTGATGGTACAAACGATATCATGCTATTTACCGATCACGGTAAAGTAGTACGCTTTAACGAAAAGCAACGTGATTCAGAAACAGGTGAAGTGAAACTTGACCCAGAAACAGGTGAAGAGTTACTAGCGTTACGCCCGATGGGCCGTACAGCGACAGGTGTACGCGGTATTAAGATGCCAGATGACGTGAAAGTTGTTTCACTTATTGTACCTAAGAACGATGGTCCGGTATTGACGATCACTGAAAATGGTTACGGTAAACGTACACTGCTTGAAGATTACCCAGCGAAGAGTCGTGCAACACAAGGTGTTGTATCGATTAAAGTATCTGAGCGTAATGGTAAAGTAGTTGGCGCGGTGCAAGTTGAAGATAATGATGAAATCATGATTATCTCTAACAAAGGTACATTAGTGCGCACCCGTGTTAATGAAGTATCTACTGTTGGTCGTAATACACAAGGTGTTATTTTAATTCGTACAGCTGATGACGAACAAGTTGTTGGTTTACAGCGTATCGATGAAATTGAAGAGTCTCAATTCCTTTCTGAAGAAGGTGAAGATGAAGCAGTTTCAAGCGAAAGTAATGAAACACCAAATACAGATGAAAATAATTCAGAGCAACCAGCTGAATAGAAAAAATATTCATCTTTATCATGCGGTAATTTGATATTTAATCAGTTACAGTATGAACAATGTTAAAAGCGGCTAACAGCCGCTTTTTTGTTTTCTAATTATGTACAAATGAGGTTTTGGGAATGAGTGTATATAATTTTTGTGCAGGGCCAGCAAGTTTGCCCCGAGCAGTATTAGAAAAAGCGCAAAAAGAGTTTTTAGATTGGCAAGGGCTTGGCGTTAATGTGATGGAAATAAGTCATCGCAGTAGCGAATTTATAGCGCTTGCTGAGCAAAGCGAACGTGATTTACGTGAATTAATGAACATATCTGATGACTATGCTGTATTATTTATGCACGGTGGTGGTCGCGGTCAGTTCGCTGCAGTACCGCAGAATCTTCATGTTGCAAACAAACAGGCTGTCTACATCAATAGTGGCATTTGGTCTGATGGTGCATTTAGCGAAGCACAAAAGTTTACTGATGCTATTGAAATTAATGTACGCGATGATAAAAACGGCGAGTTTAATTGTTTAACGCCTGACCTTTGGCCATTACCGAGCGAAGCGTCATACATTCATTATTGCCCAAATGAAACAATCGACGGTATTGAAATTTTTGATACGGTAAAACACAGTGCACCAATCGTTGCAGATATGTCTTCAAACATTCTTTCGCGTGAAATTGACGTTAATCAGTTTGATTTGATCTATGCAGGCGCACAGAAAAATATCGGCCCATCAGGCCTTGCGATTGTTATTGTGAAAAAATCACTGCTTTCACGTGAAGGTACAGAGAAGCCGAGTATCTTTGATTACGCCTTAGAAGCTAAAAAAGAAAGCATGTATAACACGCCGCCAACGTATTCTTGGTATTTAGCTGCGGAAGTTTTTAAATGGTTAAAAGCACAAGGCGGCGTTGCAGCAATAGAACAACAAAATATCGAAAAAGCGTCATTACTTTATGATTTTATTGATAATAGCCAGTTTTATAAAAATACCGTTGCGCGTAACTTCCGTTCACGTATGAATGTACCATTTTGGCTTAACGACGAATCACAGAACAAAGCCTTTTTAGCAGAGTCGAAACAAGCTGGTTTACTTGCCCTCGAAGGCCATCGTATGGTAGGTGGCATGCGTGCCAGTATTTACAATGCAATGCCAATTGATGGCATAAAAGCGTTAGTAGACTTCATGCATAAGTTCGAACAGGAGCATAAGTAATGGAACAGTTACACTTAAAAGCGATTAAGCGTGTAAATGGCGAAGTCACGTTACCGGGCTCAAAGAGTTTATCTAACCGCATTCTATTACTGGCAGCGCTATGCGAAGACACAACACAAGTAGAGAACCTTCTCGATAGCGACGATATTCGTCATATGCTTAAAGCGCTCAATGCTATGGGCGTTGAGGTATCGCTAAATGAAGATAAAACAATAGCTCAAGTTCATGGTAAAGGCGGCAATTTCGAAACGCCTTCTGAACCACTATTTTTAGGTAATGCAGGTACCGCATTTCGTCCACTTACCGCGGTATTAGCGACTTCCAATGGTGAATATGAGTTAATCGGCGAACCTCGCATGGAAGAAAGACCAATTGGTCACCTTGTTGATGCGCTTCACGCATTAGATGCAGATATTAGCTATTTAAAAAATAAAGATTATCCGCCACTTAAAATCGTGGGTAATCAACTAGCCGGTGGTAAAGTAGAAATTGATGGCAGTATTTCGAGCCAATTTTTAACAGCACTGTTAATGGCGGCGCCGCTTTTTAAAAACAACACTGAAATCACGATAAAGGGTGAGCTTGTTTCAAAACCTTATATTGATATTACCTTAGGCGTAATGGCCAAATTTGGCGTTCGTGTTGAAAATAACGATTATCAATCATTTGTAGTGACGGGTAACCAGCAGTATCAATCGCCTGGTCGAATTATGGTTGAAGGTGACGCATCAAGTGCGTCTTACTTTGTTGCGGCGGCAGCGATTAACGGCGGCACAATTCGTATTAATGGTGTTGGCGCAGCAAGTGTTCAAGGCGATATTGGTTTTGCAAAAGTGATGGAGCAGGTGGGTGCAAAAATCGAATGGCATGACGATTATCTTGTTGTGTCTAAGGGGGACCTTAAGGGCGTAGATATCGACGCCAATGCAATCCCAGATGCCGCGATGACACTTGCAACCGTTGCACTTTTTGCAAAAGGTAAATCAGCCATACGCAACATTTATAACTGGCGAGTAAAAGAGACGGATCGGCTTTATGCTATGGCAACAGAGCTTAAAAAGCTCGGTGCAGAGGTGGTAGAAGGGCATGACTTTATTGAAGTAACCCCAACCGATAACATTCAACTTGCCGAAATAGACACCTATGATGATCACCGAATTGCCATGTGCTTTTCAATGGTGGCGGTAGGTGGTCATGATGTAATTATCAATGATCCTAAATGTACCTATAAAACATTTCCTACCTATTTTGAAACACTTGCAAGTGTGTCGGAATAATCGTCTAAAATAGAAATCACAGATTTTTCACCGTAAAGTAGCGATAATTTTTTAATTATCGCGTATACTGCGCGGCGATTTTAGTTTTGTACATTTTGGGAGGTTGTAATGTTGGGTAGTCAACCAGTAATTACAGTCGATGGACCAAGTGGTTCAGGTAAAGGAACCGTTTGCCGTTTATTAGCAAATAAGCTTGGATGGGACGTATTAGATAGTGGCGCGATTTATCGTGTTTTAGCGCTAGCAGCGAGCCACCATATGATAGCGCCAACAGACGAAGAAGCTTTATTGCCGTTAGCGGCTAATTTAGATGTGCAATTTGTGGTAGATAATGAAACCGGCAATGGTAAAATTATTTTAGAAGGTGAAGATGTTACCAAATCGATTCGTACTGAAGAGGTTGGTGGCATGGCATCTAAAATTGCCGCATTGCCGAGTGTTCGCGAAGCGTTATTACGCCGCCAGCGTGCATTTAGAAGCGAATCAGGCTTAATTGCTGATGGTCGCGACATGGGCACTGTAGTGTTCCCTGATGCAGTGCTAAAAGTATATTTAACAGCATCAGCAGAAGAGCGTGCAAATCGCCGTTTTCTTGAGTTGAAGCAACGTGGTGTTGATGTTAAAATAGACAGCCTAGTTGCAGATATCAAAGCACGTGACGACCGCGATATGAATCGCCCAGTTGCTCCGCTTGTGCCTGCTGAAGATGCAATTGTTATAGACACTACCGAACTCGATGCAAATCAAGCATTTGAGCAAGTGGTGTCTTTGTGTATCGAAAAGAATTTAATTGGTTAACTCATAGGAAGAGTTAATTTTTACAACAACCCCACGCGGCAGGATAGCCAAATGGATATTTTATTTAGAGACTTATAATGTCAGAAAATTTTGCACAGTTATTTGAAGAAAGCCTAAAGGGTTTTGAAGCAGAACAAGGTTCAATCGTTAAAGGTACTGTTATTTCAATCGAAAACAACATCGTACTAGTAGACGCGGGTCTTAAGTCTGAAAGCGCAATCCCTGCTGAGCAATTCAAAAACACTGCTGGTGAATTAGAAGTAGCAGTTGGTGATGAAGTAGATGTTGCACTAGATGCAATCGAAGATGGTTTCGGTGAAACTATCCTTTCTCGTGAGAAAGCTAAGCGTCACGAAGCTTGGATCCGTCTTGAAAAAGCATGTGAAGAGCAAGAAACTGTTACTGGTATCATCAATGGTAAGGTTAAAGGTGGTTTCACTGTTGAAGTTGACACTATCCGTGCATTCTTACCAGGTTCACTAGTTGACGTGCGCCCAGTACGCGACACAGCTCACCTTGAAGGTAAAGAGTTAGAATTCAAAGTTATCAAGCTTGACCAGAAGCGTAACAACGTTGTTGTTTCTCGTCGTGCTGTTATCGAGTCAGAAAACTCACAAGAGCGTGAAGAACTTCTACAAAACCTTGTTGAAGGTCAAGAAGTTAAAGGTATCATCAAGAATCTTACTGACTACGGTGCATTCGTTGATTTAGGTGGTGTTGACGGTCTTCTACACATCACTGATATGGCTTGGAAACGCGTTAAGCACCCAAGCGAAATCGTTAACGTTGGTGACGAAATCTTAGTTAAAGTACTTAAGTTCGACAAAGATAAAACACGTGTTTCTCTAGGTCTTAAGCAGCTTGGCGAAGATCCATGGGCAGCTATCGCTGGTCGTTACCCAGAAGGTTCTAAGCTTTCTGGTCGTGTAACTAACCTTACTGACTACGGTTGTTTCGTTGAAATCGAAGAAGGCGTAGAAGGTCTAGTACACGTTTCTGAAATGGATTGGACTAACAAGAACATCCACCCTTCAAAAGTTGTTAACTTAGGTGACACTGTAGAAGTTATGGTTCTTGAAATCGACGAAGAGCGTCGTCGTATTTCTCTAGGTCTTAAGCAATGTAAAGCTAACCCATGGCAAGAATTTGCTCGTCTACAAAACAAAGGCGACCAAGTTACTGGTAAGATCAAGTCAATCACTGACTTCGGTATCTTCATCGGCCTAGAAGGCGGCATTGACGGTCTAGTTCACCTTTCAGACATTTCTTGGAACACGCCTGGCGAAGAAGCTGTACGTGAATTCAAGAAAGGCGACGAAATCACAGCTATCGTTTTACAAGTTGACCCAGAGCGTGAGCGTATCTCTCTAGGCGTTAAGCAAATCGAAGCTGATCCTTTCAATAACTACCTGGACGCAAACAAAAAAGGTGCTATTGTTAAAGGTAAAGTAACTGAAGTTGACGCTAAAGGCGCTACAGTTGAACTTATCGAAGGTGTTGAAGGTTACATCCGTGTAGCTGACGTAGCAGTTGAGCGTACTGAAGACGCTTCAACAGTTCTTTCTGTAGGTGACGAAGTAGAAGCTAAGTTTGTTGGTGTTGATCGCAAGAACCGCGCAATCAGCCTTTCAATCAAAGCGATTTCAGAAGCTGAAGAGAAAGAAGCGCTAGATAAGCTTAAGAAAGAAGAGCCACAGTTCGAAAACGCTATGGCAGCAGCTTTCAAAAATGCTCAAAAAGACTAATTAGTCGACTTGGAAGAGCAGCTTAATAGCTGCTCTTCCTATTACAATTATAAAGGGTACTTACATGACAAAATCAGAACTGATTGAAAAACTTGCTGAACAGCACGCAAATATTCCAGCGAAAGATGTAGAAAATGCAGTAAAAGAAGTGTTAGAACTTATGGCTGATTCTTTATCAAGTTCAGATAGAATTGAAATCCGTGGTTTTGGCAGTTTCTCTCTACATTATCGTGCACCACGTGTTGGTCGTAACCCAAAAACAGGTGATAAAGTAGAATTGCAGGGCAAATACGTACCTCACTTTAAGCCAGGAAAAGAACTGCGCGACCGCGTGAATGCAAGTATTGCATAATTTGAGGCTGTTTTGACCAAAATTCTCAAAGTAACTTTTCTCCTGTGCTTGCTATTTGTTTTATTTGTATTGGGGTCGCAAAACCCACATCTGGTAAAAATTAACTTTATAATAGCAAGTGCAGAAATCCCTCTCGCTTTCATAATAAGTATTTGTTGTGCTTTAGGCCTATTTTTAGGTATTGCACTCAGTACAATTCTATTGTCAAAAGCTAAACTGCAAAACCGTCGTTTAAGAAGACAAAATCAGAAGCTTACTTCTCAAAGTCATGGATAGTTAATGATCGAATTGCTGTTTTTGTTGTTACCAGTAGCGGCAGCTTACGGTTATATCATGGGTAAAAACAATGCTAATAATGAAGCCCAACAACAAAACCAAGAAATTATTAATGAGTATAGTAAAGGTTTAAAGTTCTTACTTGACCGTGAAGAAGACCAAGGCTTAGAACACCTAATTGGTTTACTAGAAATTTCAGCAAATTCTGTTGAACATTATTTAACTCTGGCAACCTTGTTCCGTCGACGTGGTGAGTTAGACCGCGCAATTAAAGTACACGAATTACTGTTAAAACATGACGGCCTTTCATTAGAGCAAAAAAAACATGTTCTTTATGAACTTGCGCAAGATTATATGATGGCTGGATTGCTTGACCGCGCAGAAGAAAACCTTGTTTATCTGCACTCATTAAAAGATAACAACGCGCTTTGCCAGTTGATGCTATTATATTTGCAAAGTCATGATTGGGATAAAGGCATTGCACTATTTCAATCTCACGAGTCCGACTTTAACACCAGCCAATTAAAGAAAACAATCGCTAATTTTTATTGCGAAAAGGCGATTCAAGACAAAAACTTAAAACCTCTTGATGTCGTAACAGAACTGACACAAGATCTCGTTAGACCAAAGTACATGCTTGGCGAAAAGCATTTGATGATGGTGATTTTCTTCAAGCGATTAAATACTGGGGTAGTTTACTCGATAAAAATGTCGCATTCGCTCCAATTTTTTTAGATAGATTAGAAGTAAGCTACGAAAAGCTTAACTTACAAGATAACTATTTCTCTCATCTTTCTAAGCATTTAAAAAGCGATAGTGTGCTTATTAAAATACATTATTGTAAAAGCCTTATGGCCCAAGGTAAGGTTAATGAAGCGAGAAACTATATTACACAAGTTTTGCGTAAGCAGCCCAATATTAGGGGCTTTAGTTACTTATTAATGTTGATGTCTGAACAAAGCCAAGACATTAAAACAGTATTAACGGAAATAAATAATTTAGTCCAAGACTACATCGCCACAAAATCATTGTATCAATGTAACCACTGTGGCTTTACAAGTAAAAAAATGTATTGGTTTTGTCCTTCTTGTAAACATGTTGAGTCATTGGTGCCATTGAGTGGCGTAGACGGGTTTTAAACAAAACACATAATATGTTATTCCTTTTTTTGAGTTAGGATTTATTAATGAACCACGATGCCAAAGTATTAATTGCATTAGATTACGCAGATGAAAGCGCCGCGTTAGATTTTGTAAAACGCGTTTCACCACAAGATTGCCGCTTAAAAGTGGGCAAAGAAATGTTTACGTATTTTGGCCCTCAATTTGTGAAGAAGTTAATTGATTTAGGCTTTGATGTATTTCTAGATTTAAAATTTCACGATATTCCGAATACAGTCGCAAAAGCAGTTGCCGCAGCGGCGGAATTAGGCGTTTGGATGGTTAATGTACATGCTAGTGGCGGTCCAGAAATGATGCGAAAAGCCAAACAAGCACTTGAAAAGTATGGTGATGACGCACCATTGCTGATCGCAGTAACAATACTAACATCAATGGACGAAGCTGAACTAAAACGTTTAGGCGTTGATAAAACACCAAACGAACAAGTGCAGTTTTTAGCGAAATTAGCAAAAGATGCTGGCCTTGATGGCGTGGTATGTTCTGCTCAAGAAGCGTCGGTATTAAAGTCAACTTTGGGTAGTGAATTCAAGTTAGTCACCCCCGGTATTCGACCTGCTGGTTCTGATAAGGGCGATCAAAAACGCGTCATGACACCACGACAAGCAATTGATGCCGGCAGTGATTACCTTGTTATTGGTCGCCCAATTACCCAATCTCCTGATCCACAAGCGACTTTAATTGAAATAAATAACACTTTAAGTTAACCTGATTAAAGTAGTTGCACTAATGTAAATTAAGGCATTAGTGCATTCCCGTTTGAAGCTAAAAAGAATAAGAAGAGTAGTACTTCATGCGTTTTATTTTTGCAATTGCTGCTATTGTTGCAGCCTACCTAGGTTATCAACATTACGATAACGAAACACGCCAAAATGCGTTTATAGATATACTAGATACCATTAATCGCCAGCCTATTAATCAATTTGAATTAAAGCTTTCATTAAATACGCAAGTTGAGGCTCGTTGCCAAGCGATTGGTAAAAACGAAACTAATTTAGCAAAAATGGAAGAGTGCTTGAATTTAATTGAAACATATAAAGACGAATGCGAGCTGCAAATTTTCCGTTTAGCGCCTATCGAGTTCGAAGACGGTAATGAAGCATTAGATTATGGCAAACGTTATCAGAAATGTGTTTACAGTAATCAATTTGCTGATCTCGTAGATTCAACAAATCATTTATAGAAAAAGGCACGCAATGTGCCTTTTTTATTTAACTAACGTAATCTTAGTCGCGGCAAGATCAATCTTACCTTCCTTAAACAAATGACCAATGGCACGCTTAAAGTTTGCTTTACTGCAACCAAATGCTTTTTTGATGGCGATTGGATCAGACTTATCACCTAAATGAATAACACCGTTTTCCTGTGTTAACTTATCGTAAATTACATCAGATAGTTCATTTGAACCTGCAACGCCAGGCTTACTTAAACGAATATCTAATTTGCCATCTTCACGTAATTTAGCGACATAGGCTTTTAGCTTTTGACCAATAAACAGAGGTTTGAAAACTTGGTCGGTAAACACCATGCCCCAGTATTCATTATTCACAATTACTTTAAAACCAAGATCTGTACGACCAGCAACAATAATGGATACTTCTTGAGACTTTTTAAAGCCTGTTGCTTCTTGTTTAACAAATTTGTTTAGGTTTGATGAACCACATAAACGCTGTGATGCTTTGTCCAAATAAAGGTGTACTAAGTATGAGCGTGACAACTCAAATTTTGGACGCTGCTCGTTGTAAGGCACCAGTAACTCTTTGCCAATGCCCATATCAACGAACGCACCGATGGCATTAATTGATGTAACTTGGAGTAGGGCAAAGTCACCTAATTGTGCTATTGGGGTTTTGGTTGTTGCGGTTAAGTTTCCTTGCTCCTCAAATACAAATACCTCAATCACTTGTTTTACTGCTAAGCCATTGGGCATCTCTTCTTTTTTAAGAAAAACTTCACCATTACCGCTGTCATCTGTTAAATACGCACCTTCATACGCAATTTCATTAACAACTAAACTATTCATTTTACCAAGTTGAATTGTCATTATTCTTCATCCTTTTTTGGGCGACGCTTTAACGGTGCAACACCATCAACATCAAACGGTGCCGGAATAGCCTTCGCAGTTTTGGCTTTATTTGGCTTTTTGAATGGTTTTTTATGTTTGCTTATTTTTTGATTGACGGATTTTGCTTTAACATTCTGTTTTGGTTGATGTGTTTTTTCTTTAAACCCTTTAAATTTACCTACTAAGCCATCAATTTCTGAAAAACCAATACGCTTAGATAAGTAACTTTCAATTGCTTTAAAACTCTGCCAATCTTTTGCACTTACTAAAGACAACGCGTTGCCTTTAAAGCCAGCGCGTCCGGTGCGACCGATACGGTGCACATATTCTTCAGCTTGCTTCGGTAAGTCGAAATTAATAACTTGCGATACATTGAGCAAATCTAGACCACGAGATGCAACATCTGTCGTCACTAAGATTTGTGCTTGGCCACGAGAAAACGCATCCATAATAGAATTACGTTTGCTTTGATTCATATCACCCGATAACGCAAGCGTTTTATAGCCTTGTTGCTCCAAGATTTCGGATAACTTTACTGTGTCATCACGGGTTGCAGTGAACACAATTTGTTGGCCGGATTCAGCACTTTTTGTTGCGGCGATTAATAGCGCAATCTTATGATCTAAGTGATCCGCTAAGAAAAACTTTTGTGTAATGTCGTTGTGTTCTTGCGTACTGCCATCAATGGTTACGCGTTTTGGATTCTTAAGTAAATTACGTGAAAGCGCATCTACTTCGGCATGCTCTAATGTAGCCGAGAAAAATAAAGTTTGGCGTAAACGGTGATTTGCCGCTGCGTTTATTTTTTCGATTTGTTCTTTAAAACCAAGCTCTAATACACGGTCCGCTTCGTCAAGAATCAATAATTCAAGACCTTCTAAGTAGAAATTACGGTCATCAAGGTGGTCAACTAGTCGACCTGGTGTTGCAACAACAAATTGTGGGTCTTTAGAAAGCGCTTTAACTTGGTCGTTATAATTATCACCGCCAACAATTTTTGTCGCTTTTAATCCTGTGCCTGCAATAATCAAGGTTAACTGTTTATACACTTGATTCGCCAATTCACGTGTCGGCGTAATGATTAACGCACGCGGATCACGTTTACTTAACGCTTTTTGCTTACTTAAGCGTGTAATTGCAGGTAATAGAAATGCAAATGTTTTGCCCGAACCTGTTTTTGATTGGGCAAGTAAATCGTGTCCAGCAATGGCCACAGGAACTGCTTGTTGCTGAATATCCGTCGGCGTAGTAATACCAATGTGTGAAAGTTGACTTGCAATTCGCTTATCAACGCCTAAATCTTCAAAGGACAAATGTGTCTCTCCACTCAATGTGTTTGTGGCATAAAATAAAGCGTGCATTTTACATGAAAGACAAAAACATAGCTAATTAGCGATGGTTTTGTGTGCAAAATATAGACAATAGAATTGAACAGCACAAAGTTTCTGATACAATAGCGACCCATTTTGGCGCCGGAATTACGCTCCGGTTAGTATTTAAAGCTAAACATTAGGAAAATTATGTCTCAACAATACGTCGTGTGTGCCCTTTATAAATTTGTTTCTTTACCTAACTATAAAGAAATTCGTCAACCTTTACTTAATACTATGGAACAACATAATGTGCGCGGTACATTATTGTTAGCACAAGAGGGTATTAACGGAACGGTTGCCGCAAAGCGCGAGGGTATCGATGCATTATTAGCGTGGTTAGATAAGCAACCAGGACTTGATAATATTGTATCGAAAGAATCGTTTGACGACGAATGTCCGTTTTACCGCACCAAGGTAAAACTTAAGAAAGAAATCGTTACTATGGGTGTACAAGGCATTGACCCTAAAGAAGTTGTTGGTACTTACGTAAAACCAAAAGACTGGAATGCACTTATTTCAGACCCTGATGTTGTGCTAGTTGATACACGTAATGATTACGAAATCGAAATTGGTACTTTTGAAAATGCCGTTGATCCAAAAACCAAAACATTCCGCGAGTTTCCCCAATGGGCTGAGAAAAACCTCGACCCAAGCAAAAATAAAAAAGTAGCAATGTTCTGTACAGGAGGCATTCGCTGCGAAAAATCAACAGCTTATATGAAAGAGCAGGGCTTTGAAGAAGTTTATCACCTTGAAGGCGGTATTCTTAAGTACTTAGAAGAAGTTCCAAAAGAAGACACCATGTGGAAAGGCGAGTGTTTTGTATTTGATAATCGCGTTGCGGTAGACCACGACTTAAACAAAGGCTCATACGATCAGTGTCATGCGTGTCGTATGCCTATTACCGAAGAAGAAAAGCAACTTGAAGCTTATCAAGAAGGCTTATCATGCCACCATTGTATCGATACAGTAAGTGACGAGCAACGTGAGCGTTTTGCAGAACGTCAAAAACAAATTGAGCTAGCAAAAGCGCGTGGCGAAGGCCACATAGGTAACGAAGCACAAGAAGCTATCATCAAACGTAAAGCTGAAAAAGCCGCGCGTAAAAAGGCACAATCTGAAAAAGCTTCATAACAATATAAAAACGTTGTTTTACATTAAAATCCGGTGGCGTGTAGTCATCGGATTTTTTATTCTTTCAATAAACACTACTCAATAATAAACGCAAAAAAGCACGTGTGATAAAGCGTTAAAAAATAGGGTGGTTTTTATTTCCTTAAAGCACCTTCCTGTAAAAATGTGAATACTGGTATCAAATATACTATGGGTTTATAAAATTCTTATCTATTGATGAGCATTCAGTAAAAACATGGCCTGATATTTGTAAATCAACATACGTATTTAACTGTTCGCACAGCGAACAACATAAAGGATAAGGGATTATTATGTTGTTATTTAGCACATCATCAACCAATGCAGATCACAAGATTAAGCAACCAAACCACAACAACAACGTTAATGAAAATAAAACTGGCAAGGAAATGCCGTTAGCTGATGAAAATTCGGCAACATTTAGCCCCGTATTGACAAAAGAAATGCCCAGTCAGACTGCATCTGAAACATCACAAAAGTATCAAAATAAAAGCATGTTTGAATCAGATCGCAACGCGAGTTTTTTAGAAAAAATTCAAGAAGCGATTTTAATGCAACGACTCGGCGTCGATCTGGAAAAAGTGAAACAGTTGAAAGAAAAAATAGCCGAACTTGAAAGCATGCTCGAAACGGGTGACATTAGCCAAGAAGATTTTCAAAAACAAGTTTTCGCATTAGAAGAAATGATTGCTGAGGAATATCAAAAAGGCCAAGAACGACGTCAAGAAAAGGAATTAAAACAAGCCAATGAGACCCAAAGTACCAACGACGAATCGTTAACTTCTTAGCTTAACTGGTTGTGTTATTTTTGCTTACTAAAACTTTTCGTCACAGTTACTCATTTTTAAGTCGAAATACCATATCACGAGTGAAATTGTTAATTTTATTCATGAGGCAATATAATTTCCTCATTTATTAGCGTACATACTTAAATTGTCACTATGTATAAAAAACATATTTAAGTAGATGTTTTAAAAAGTACGGCACTAACAAACAACGTGCATATCCTTGTTAACGAGTTATTTAAACGCAAAGTGTTACATCATTTTAAAATAAGAAACTAACGCATTCACAGCCTACATAAATAAAGCACTTACAATTATTAGACACATGTATTTAAATATATTTTGTGTTTTTGCCGTTAGCTGGTTGATTTCTTCCATACCATTCAAGTTTTATGTTTAAAATCTAATTAATTAAAAATTTAAAATCTAGCGAAGATGAAGTTATTAAGATGTGAGGTTTGACATGGATTAAGAAGTTAAATCATGGATTGAAAATAATGAATGCAACTTAACTAGGAAAAGTAATCAAACAACAATACGCTCATAATGTATAGTATGTGATTGAAGAGGAAATGATAGTTTCCTCTTTTTTATTAATGGGTTAAGTTGGCATACAAAGATGTCAAAGTGACAGTTATATGTGTAACGCCCATTGTTGATGCGCTTGTTAGGGTTACGGTAATGGCTCGCCAAATTCATCAATTTTTTTGCCCCATTTATCCATCATTGTGCCGCAGCTATTGCAAGTCCAGCCCCCGTAAAATTTTTGATATTGATTTTTGGGCAGCCTAATTATTGGCATTTGTTTATTACAGGTAGGACAATTCACTATGTTTTTCAGATTTATGCCGTGTTTAGACTTTTTAGCATTCTCCACTTTAAAGTAGAGGTACAAGCCCAAGATTGGAACTAGTGATGTAACTATAATCGTCAAATACAATCTTGTAACCCTAACGCCTTGCTAAGAGGCGCAAAAATGCTTGGCTAAAATTAGCGACGAAGGAGCACAAGCCAAGCGTTTTGCGTCCTTTTGAGTAACTTGTTAGCTGTACTTATCACCAGACCAGAAAAATTGTTCGATTTCTGCTGGCTCACAAGGCGAGTCTTGTTCATTAATATCATAATCAATATTGTAGAAACCACCACCAGTTTTATGACTACCCCACAAGACAAGCTTATTTGAGAAGAGCTCTTTCAAAAAGTCCATAATTTCCGCTGAAACTTGTTGATACCTTTCTTCCTTAGTTATTGTTTGGTCGTAACATGCTGCGTGCCAATGGGTAAAACTACCAACGAATACGATAATTTCATCTAGATCATCTTCAAGTTCAACATTCCCTATACGGTCGTTTGGCCCATTAATGATTAAAGTATCACCACATTCATTGAGAGAGTATTCAAGTGAAGGGAACTCTTTACGAATATTTTTCTCAACTATCTGCAACAGCATATCTATCCTTGTACAGCTAACAGTTTATTAAGAGGCAAGTTGCCTCTTTTTCTACCGCAACATCGCCTGTTTACATTCTAAAGCAATTTATAACACTAATAATTAATTGTTACTAGTCATATAGTTATTTGAAAATTAACATTTTATAAGTTAAGGAAAACAGGAAAATTGCCTGTTAATACTATTAAGGGTGAAATAATCATTAAGAAATTGAATAGGTATAATTTTTACTTCAAACAACTAAGAGTTTGATGTGTGCGCAAATTTCATTAGTAAACAAATTGGGCTGAAACAAGGTGGCTCATAACATGTAGTATGTGATTGAAGAGGAAATACATATTTCCTCTTTTTTATTAAAGAGTTAAATAAATGTTTAAATATGTCAAACTGACATTTAGGTGTGTATCTTAAGTGATTAACATATTATACATTAATTAATTTTTCTCTAAAAATAGTGCCTTCCCAAACAAGGCGACTGGCTCGTTGGGATGACACAGCTATTTAGTAATCGCATTTATGAAGTGTTGCCTCTTTAAAAGTACCACGCTCCAATTTGTCATTAACGAAATACTGAACGGTGACATCACCGTTTTCAAACCCATTAATTTTTAAAGCATCAAGAATTTGCTCTTCCCCAATAACACCAGTTACAGTCATTAGAGGACCACCAGATTTTAACTGTACTACATCACCTTTTTGAAAACTCATTAAATTTTCCTTTAATATTTGCTGCCACCATTAGCAGTATGTAAAACATGGTGATACTTGGTGGAATTTCAAGACTGCCTAAGAATTTAATATCAATACAGGAGCACCTTATAGACAATGAACATAAATTCAATGATTAAATATTCGCTAAATTCAACCTATATAAAAATATAAACTTTGGAATAAAAACCGAATGATCTAATAAAATTTTACTGGTCTAAACGAGTTTTAGGTAATAACTCTTCAATTAAATTTTTAAGTTCTTTTGCAAGTTCTTCTTTTTCAGAATTAGTCTTATTTGCTTCTAAGTCCTCAAACATACCTATAGCTTTTATAAACTCTTTGTAGAGTACATCTGAGGTGTAATATTTTGATTTCAAAAGAGTGCGTCTGATTTCTTGATAATCCGATATTTTAAATTTGTAACCCTGTTGTACTAATTCGTAATATAAGTCATTTACAGCTACGGCAAGCAAAAATCTTTGATGTAGAAATACATTTTTCTTGTTCTCTTTTATAGCGTTCCAAGCACAATATGCGGCAATTGATGAACTTATTGCAGATATAAATGGAGCAAGCACTTTACAAATTTCAAATAAAGACATGATCTTCCTAAACGAATTATAGTGATAATAAGGGAGCTTAAAGCTCCCATAATTTAGAACTTGTGATAGATATACACTGGAGTTAACTTAAAGCCTCTAGAGTTTTATCTTCAAACCAAACAAAATATTCACCAAACCTTTTACTCTTTTTAAGCTCACCACCCAAAGCTTGTGATTTTTCAGTGAGAGAATGCTTATCACCCTCTAGACTTAAGTAACCATTAGATACCATCATTTCTAAAAGCTCAGGTGTTTTGACCCCTAATTTTTTAGCAATCTTAGAAGATGAGAGCTTACTGTTTACATCAGTTTCTTCACTAGCTTCAGAGGAAATTTTCTCTAGTTTAACTCTAACCTCATCACTAATTCTGATAATGCGCTGTGCCTCATCATATGCATCACGATACAATTCTGCGTCGTCATCTCGAGAAACATATATACCCATTTCATTATTGTTAACTTGGCTAAATTCGTACAAATTTAAGCTAGTAATTATGCATGAAGATTCATTGATGTAGCACTTAGCATGTAAATTTTTACAAAAACTAGTTCTCACATAAGTTAACTCATTAAGCCAACTAATCTCTTCAGGTTGCAACTCACTCTTGCCATACACGATTCGAATATCGAGCTTTAGGCGATTTTTGTCTTCTAACAACTCTTTAATTCGTTCATTTAACTTTAAAAATGGACTTATCAAAATTAAACGTTCAGATGATGATTTGATTAGTTCTTCGAGGTAATAGTTGGTTGCGCTTGTATTTAGAAATTTTGCCATTGAATGTACTCCTTGACTCAATGCAATTTAATAGAATTGACAGTCTTAACTTAAATTAAATCAGCCAGTTTTTCTAGCTAATTTAGCAACTATATCCAATAGTGCATCTTGTATATCATCACTGTTGGATAGTTGTTCTAATTCAGAGATCCTTTTTCTTGCCGTTTTAAGTTGTTCCGTAGCTCTGTGTGCAGCCCATTTGTAATTATGCAAATAAGCTAACTCGCCAGAAGTAACCTTGCCATAAGGGGAGTGCATTACACCATCTTTATCGATATAGGCATCATGCCAGCCATTCGAATTGGGTAAATATCCTCGATACATAATGTCCGTCAGTATTCTCACCGTTCCACACACACGGCCAGTCTCGATATAACGCCTTATTTGCCTTGGTGATTTCCCAAGCTTTTTAGATGCTAGTTCGTAATCAGTGCCAAATAATGAGTAGAATTGACTTTCAAAGTCTACCTTAACCATTGTTAACTCCTTATATTTCAGTGGTTAAGGGGTTGAATTATTGTTTTCATAGGATTGTATGCAATTACATTTAAGTACCGTGCACAGGGTGTTTACGTGCACATGTGGTAAAATTTTTGCTCCCCCCCTATTAGTATTAGGGGGGAGGGCTGATACATCGGAGTTAAATTTATACATTGTTTTGGTTTAGCAGGGGGCGAACCAGCCACTTTTATACAAGTGTTGCTGGTTTTGCCCTTGTCGATTTGATGTACAGGTATTGATATGTGGCATATTGGTTTTGCATCAGGGGCAAGCCCCTAATAACCCCTAAACAGCTTTAGCAAATCGGCCTGTTTTTATGCTCTTAGCCATGTAGGGAACATGATAGGGGTTTTCTATACAAAACTCGGCCGTTTGTTTGAATTCAATTTCAGCGTTTACAGGAAGCCATAGGGTGACTTTTTTAAGGCCTTTTTGTTTCATCTTTTCTTCATATCGTTTATTTCGATTCATAATGTCACCAGTGACGTATTGTTAAATTGTAAATCTAATAGCTATGATTCCGCGCTACGCTCAGGCTCCGCTTGGCGCGGAATCAAAGCTATCTGTTTGTGGTGGTTGGTATCTAATTGGATTACAAAGCGCCTTATATTCAGACTGGCCTTGTTGTATCGATACGTTACAAATACCATAAAATTTCGTTGTATAACCCATTTCTAATAAGTCGATATTGTTTAACGATAGTTCGCCATAATCGGGAGTTTGTAGCGTGAAAATAATATGTCTCGAAAGCGCTGCACCGTCGCGTTTTTGAACAACACCAGAGACAAATATATTTGACGCATTGTAAGGCAGCTCTAGAACAGGAACGCTGCTATCACTAGTCGAAACACTAGCATTACGACTAGAAACACTAGTAGCTTTTTGAGTAGTTTGAATAGTATTCGAAGTGGTGTCTTTAGATACAGTTTTAGTATCTGAATCACCGGAAAGAAAAATAAATGCAGCAATGACCCAAACGAGTATCGCAGCACCCATAATGGCGAGAGGAAGACTTGCGATATTTTTACCGCGTCCCGCTGTAATAGCGCCCGTTGCGGTTGATTTGTAGCATTTGTGGACATCGAGCGGGACTTTCTTCCAGTTTGTTGCGTCACCTTTTGTGATTGTTTTGCCGTCGAGTTTTGCTGCGTGTAGGTGGATTCTGGGGCGTCTGTAAAAGTATGGAATCCAACTAAGTCCTGAGAAGTATTTGTGGCAATAGGCTTCTTCTGAGACGTTTCTGATGTACTTGTGAACGCTTGTAATGTCAGGGGTTGCGACGACGATATCCCAGTTGTATTTACGGTGTCGCATGTAGGCTTCTTTGAGGTTTTTAGGGTATATAATGTGGCCATGTTCGTTAAATAACTCCCGTCCTGTATCATCAACATCAGCTGATGAAAGCTGTTCTGGTTTGATGCTGTCTAGCTTTTCTATGTGGTAGTCGTACCAATGCGAAGGTAATAAATCTTTAAACGTTGATATGTGTTTATAGACACATTCAATCTCTGGTTTGAATGTACGCTCTGTGGGATAAACGTCTTGCACCTCATCAATAAGAATCAATGCGCCTACAGGAGCCCAACAAAACCAATTACGCCATAGGTTCAAACCGTCTTCATTTTGTGAAGATAAACGCCATAATTGCGCGGTTTCTGGAAATTCCTCCTGTAGTGCGATTTCGATTTCTTCAAGCGGATAAATACCCTCAATGTTAGTTATAACAATGCGACCTTTGCGAAGCGCTGGAATGATTTCAAACCATGTTGCGGTAGCTGATTTAAACGAACCTGGTGGACCATGAAATATTGATGCGGCCATTACATGAACCTCATAACAAAGCGAGAAACGCCCGCTTGAATAATGAAGTTAAGACCATCAAAAAAACGTATATCAATAAGCATTGCTTTTACGTCCTGAGGTAACGACTCAGCTTGTGAAATTATGCGGCTTGCTATGTCGTAGTTTTCTAATATACGTTCAGCAACAGACCATGACAGCTTTACCATTTCAATCTTCACTGCAATGTAGCCTATCGTTATATATTCAATGTAATAGGAATACATTCGCTGTATAAAGTTAGGTACGTCTGATTCAAAGTAAGACCATAAGTCAGTAATGAAATCACCGTGCATTTGTGCCACGCCTTGCTCGCCTGTGTAAGTGTCGGCCAGTACAAACAACGGTAAAAAAAGCATTATTAGTAAGAGTGTTTTAGTCTTCATTCCCATAATAAAATCCCTAAAGCAATGATTGAACAAACCAATAAAACGATTGGCGCAAGTTGTTTAAAGAGGTTCTCAGATAAGCGTTGTGCGCCTACCTCTTTTTGGTGTCCGTGCCACTCAATTGTCCGTGATTCATACGTACCAGAAATGCTATTACTGAAGTTGAAGCGATCAGTTACGTCATTCTGAATTTGTGTGTAAACGTCAGTTAATTGCTGTTTTTTGTTTTCAAGTTCTGTAACTAATTGCGCCTTATCTTCCTCTGTGAAGAAGTCATTTAAGCCGCCAGTTTTGCGGTTAGATGTAACTGAAATTGAATCGTTATTTTCACAACCGTCTGGATTGTCACAAGGCTGTGGCTCTGTCTGGCCATCACCCAACTTATCACCAAGCTCTTTTAATAATCCGTTTGTTTCTTTGAGTAATGTGTTTGTATCAGCACTTTTTGAAGCTGTGTCGTACGTATTATCTTTTAGGTCTGCTAGAAGCTTATTTGTGTTTTGTGTTTCATCAACAACTTGGTCAAGGCGGTCTATTTTTGCTTCGTTAGCGTTCACGATGTTTTCATTAATTGCGTCTAAATTGTCGTTAGTTTTATTGAGTGCGTCTAATTCGTTTGTATCGTCAGTGTTATCGGTATCAGCTGCATCGGGTGGTGTTTCTGGGTCGTCAGTTGGGTCTGGGTCATCAGTCGGGTCTTCTTGCGGTGAGTCAGCAACACAGGCAACGGCTTCCTGTGAAGCGTATTCAAAAGGTTTTGTGAACGAACCTGTTTCATCAGTTGTGATTTTGCATTGTGTGCCATCAGGATTATAAAAGCAGTGCTGTTCGATTTTATTTGATACACCGAGAACTGGAATATCATCAGGTGATTCATCAGGGCAATAATTGTGGCCTATATCATTTGCGTTATAACACCAACGCGCTGTACCAATTTCATTATCTTTTAGAATAGGGCCTTGATCGTAACGATGGTTATTTGCTGGAGGACATTTGTAAGTAGGGTTTTCGAAAGGTGTATTACCCACTGCTATGAACTTGCGAAAATCATAGTGTATGCGAGGTTGGCTTTCTGGCGTTTGCCATTTCTTTTGAACAACACATTCAATAATTACATCATTCTCCCTTTCATCAGCAAAACAATCAGGTGTACCAACGGTACTATGATAATAGTAATAACCAATGGGGTCATAGGTTTGCTCAGCAAGTTTATTGCTCGCAAATTCCATGCATGATTTTGTGTCGACTTCATTGATTACGTAACGATTATCTACGATGCAATTAGCCCATTTTTTGACAGGAGTTAATTCGGCGATAACTAACTCGTTATCTGTTAAACCCATGCGCTCAACAGCTATTTGTGATTGTGCAAGTGCGGAAAATGTTAAAAGTATAAAAATTGATAAATAGCGCATAATTCACCGATAAAAAGGCGGGAAAACCCGCCGTGTTATGAAGTTCTTACAGCTGAACTAAACCCCTCAAAAGCGCAGTAATAAACTGCGACAGCGAGAAATATAGACGTAAGCATTAGCCTTTCTTCATTGCGCTGATAATCATCCAGAAGCCGAAACCAAGAACAGCAAAGCCAAAAATAGCTAGGTAAAGCGTTGTTAAGTTCGCTTCTGTTTGCGTGCCTGCTTCAGTGATTTTTGTGGTTAAATCCTGAGCCTGTGCTGAGGCAGCGGCAAGACCTGAAGCAATTACCAAACCTGCTTTTGCTGCTTTAGTTTTTGCGTGTTTCATAAATTTTTTCATAGTGATATTTCCTTTCATTAGTATTTGCCCATAGCGCGGACGACACGTCCTAAACCATGGAAAGAGACAAAGGCAACAGCTAGTGATGTTGATACAAAACCAAATATTGCCAAATCAAAAGCGAATAGCTCAGTAAGCAAATTCGCCAATCCTTGCATACCTAAATTTAGGTATTCTTCCTGCGTAACGATTACATAGTCACAAGCTGTGTTACTGGCCTGTAAAGTGCCGTCTTGAAGTACCGTTACGCATTGCATAATTAGTCCTTAGCTAGCGCAATATCAGTTACGATGTTACGTGCTGGGTTTTCTGGGTCTGGCGATAGTGTTAGGTCAACTTCACACACACCATGTTGAACACTAAGCTTTTGAACCTTATTGAATAGGTCGGTGCTGTGTTGCATGTTTACTGACTTCTTATCAAAGCCGCATTTATCGATGTTATGGTCACCAGCGTGATAACTGCTTGCTGGTACAATGTAATCAATAGATGCAATTGAATATGGCTTTGGTGTACCAGATTTAGTGCTGATACCGCTGCCTAGTGTGGCGCCTAATAAAACAACTTTTAATGACATGGGATGTTCTCCGTTTGGTTAAAATTCGGTGGCATAACGAACGTTTGCCTTATCTTGGTTGGCATGTCATCAACAGCCAATCCTTTGGTTAATTGTTTAACGATTTCGCTATCTGATAGCTGTAATGCTTGTTTCATGTAGTTCACGCACTTGCCGTAAGCGAGTTTGTGATATTTGAATAAGCGTTGCTCTGTTGCTTCTAGCTGGATGCGAATATCAACAAGTCTTGAATCCATTTTTTTGCGTTTAGTTGTTTCGATAACTAAGCGTTTTTCAGATACAAAGGCGAGGGCAGGATAGGCCGCAGCAAATACCGCATCTGTGTTAATCAGTGCATCAAGTGGAATAGTGCGGTCAGTTGCGCGCAGTTCTAGCTCAGCACGTACCCAATTAGGATTGGTTTCGCATTCCATTTGACGGCCTTTTTCATAGGCTCTAAACATTTTGCCGTTAGAACGTGAACCAACATAAAGCGTTGAACCAGCATTAGGTACTAGGTCATATTTCTTTTGCCAGCCGTGCTTTTTCTTAAATTCGGTTTGTTGTTCTTTTGATAGTGATACGTAAGTACCACCGCAAATATATGACCAGTTAGGCATTTGGTTAGTTAAAGCAAAGTTACCCATTTCGTATTGGCGTAGGTATTCGTCAACAGGTATTTCGCCTTGGTAGTCATCATAAGCGATGTCTAATCGTGTAATTTTTGCGTGAGGCATTTTTGAAAGCATTTTATGTAATAACGTTAGGTCTAAGCCTTTGCAGCCAGTGCCCGAAAAAGAAACCATACAGCCAGCGTTATTTGCGCCCCACGCTACAATGCCGCTGTTTACCCCGTGGCGGTAAAGAGTTGCTGAATGGTCATATGTAAACATTCCGCCTGTATTTTGGCGAATAGTCCACGGTTGTTCATCTGCGTTCATACGGTCGGCTTTAGTAGCAACAACTGTATTTAATAGGGTTAAAAAGTGTTGTAGTTCACCCTCGATAAGGCTATCTAATACCTTGTATTTCTGTGTTTTTTTTACGACTACTTTGCAAAGCGCTATCTTTTCGTCATGAGGCATGTTGTTTGGATAACGTTTATTGTTATCAAATAAATCGTTGTAAGCCTTTTCAGATTCATCAGTATAAAAACGGTCAGTAGTACGCTTTGTTTCAGTGACAATATCAAAGTCATCAGTGCCGTTTTCGTCAAATACTTCAGCACAAATAAGCGCGTTGTACGCTTCGCGATAGTGGTTATATTCACCCGTTGAAACGTGCCATTTAGCCATTGTTTTAAGGCGTTGAATTTCAGCAGGGCAAAAAGTAACAGTTAGGTAATCAACCTTAGTTACATTTTGGTGTTGTGGTTTAGGCGCTAGTTTCATTAGTCAAACGCCCCCGACATTAACAAATCTTCGCGATTGTTTTCGTCGACTTCTATTAGCTCGAATTCCGCACCTTGTTGATAATCAATTATCCAAGCCAACATTTCAGCTTTTGAATAAAAAGATAAATACGTGTCTAAGCCGCTAAACATAAGTCCGTATTGGTCTTGGTTTGGGATTTCTTGCCAGTAGAACTTCATTAGTTAGCAACCTTTGAAGACTTAAGAGCGTGAACAGTTGCTTCTAATGAGGTTTTAACAATCGTTATGCCGTGTTGTTGTAGATTTGATTTGTAGTTGATTAACTCGTAACAGATTTTGTGTAACTCAGCTATTTCGAGATCCATTTGCTGTAGGATGCCGTTTTCAACAACGCCAGTTTGAACAGAACGGATGTATGCTTTTTCTCTAATCTCGTTGTTAACGATTGCAGTTAGAACGTTTAAAGTTTTATCTGAAAGCATAAATATTTCCTTATCAAATCCGTCTTAAAATGACATATGTCAAATTTGATATTTAGCGTAATGTCAATTTTGACATGTGTCAATATGTCAAATGTGATATTTTCCAAAATGTCATTTTTGAGATTTTGTATTTATAATAGATTTATAAAGGAGGTACTTATGGCTTTTAGTAGCGAACTTATTGATAAGTATAAAAAATTTAAAGACTACACTCAGGATAAACAAGTACTGTCTGATGTTGAAAGTTTACATCAGGGTAACTTGTCTAAAATTAGAAAAGGTGAAAGACACCTGACAGCCAACCAAGTGATATACATTGCCGAAGCGATGGAAATGGATGTTAAAGAGGCTTTATTGCAATTAGCATTAGAAAAATCGAAATCAAAAGAAGAATCGGCAGTATGGACAGATGTTATAAAAAAGATTAGTGCTGCTTGTGTGATTGTGGGTCTATGTTTAGGGCTTGCAGCAGAACCAGAAAGTCAGGAGACTTTCGCTTAACCTTAATAGCCCATAATGTATATTATGTTAAATAAAGTGTTTGATACTGTTTTCCTATTTGTTGCGTCCACTTCTTTGTTATATGCTGTTGTGAATTATTAGTTTATTTAAACATTAGCATAATGAACAAAACACTCGACCAGATAATACAACAACTAAACTCGGTCATCTTAGGTAAACAACAACAAATTAAACTCTCAATATGTTGTTTGCTCGCTAAGGGTCACTTATTAATTGAAGACTTACCAGGTATGGGTAAAACCTCTTTGGCGCATGCGTTATCCAATGTTCTTGGTCTCAATTATCAACGCGTGCAGTTTACTAGCGATCTGTTACCGTCGGATATTACCGGCAGCACCATCTTTGATCCAAATAAGCAAACTTTTCATTTCCATGCTGGCCCACTATTTAATCAAGTTGTGCTGGCAGATGAAATAAACCGCGCAGGACCAAAAACACAAAGTGCCTTGCTTGAAGCAATGGAAGAACAACAAGTGAGTATCGATGGTAAAAGTCACACACTTCCTTCTCCGTTTTTTGTAATAGCTACACAAAACCCAATGCATCAAGCTGGCACCTTTCCATTGCCAGAGTCTCAGTTAGACCGATTTTTAATGCGTATCGGTTTAGGTTATCCAGATAAAGCTTCAGAAAAATCTATTCTTCTTGGTGAAATAAATAACGCGGCAAAGAAAATTAATGCATTACTTTCACCAGAGCTTTTAGTCGAGATGCAGCAAATCGTTAGCGAGGTCGTACTTTCTTCAGTTGTTGCTGATTATATTTTAGATTTAGTAAATGAAACACGCGATAGCCCTGATTACCCAATGGCATTATCGCCACGAGCATCCATCGCGATAGCAAACGCAGCTAAGGCGTGGGCGTTTATACACCAACGTGATTATGTTATCCCAGATGATGTACAAGCTATATTTCCATCTGTTGCGGAACATCGTCTTGGATTAACCAGTAATACCTCAAATAGTTTGTCATACGACTTATTAAATAAAGTTAAAATCAACCCTTAAGTTATGTCCGATACTAATGTAAGTCTTATGCAGTCTATAAAATCGCATGTAAATGTTTGGTTTAAGAATCAATTAAAAAAACGTAAGCACAGCGAAACGTCTATTACCCTTACTCATAAGAATATTTATATTTTACCGAGTAAGTTTGGCATGGCGTATTTGATATCGAACGTTTTGGTCTATGTGTTAGGTATTAATTACCAAAACAACTTAGTAATTATGTTTAGTTACTTAATGTTTTCGTTTCTTTTAGTGAATTTTATCGTTGCGTTTATCAATCTGTATAACCTTAAAGTATCACTTTCTCATACAGTCGCGGGTTATCAGCACACCGGGTACTTTGCCTACTTTCAATTGGTCAATAAAGATGGCACCACGAGTTTAGAAGTTAGTGGTGATCATATTCGTAGCCAGTTTATTGATAGTATTGAAGAGACTACGCAAAAATTAGAATTACAAATTAATATCGCTAATCGCGGCCAACATAGTTTGCCACGGATAAAGTTATTTTCTCGCTATCCTTTTGGTCTTGTAACCACTTGGAGTTACTTCGTTCCCGAGAAAAAAACGTATGTATACCCCACTCCACTGTCGTTTTCATTTCACCAAGTAAGCCAAGCTGAAATTGAATCAGACAGTCAATCTCAATCTAACCAAGCAACGGTTAGCGAGAATTATCAAGGTGTTAGGCCTTATATTGATGGCGACAAAGTGAATCGCATATCGTGGAAACATTATGCTAAACACCAAGTACTGGCAACCAAAGACTTCTCTTCAGGCAGTACCAGTGAGTATGAGTTCAGCTTGCAAACAGTACCCGGTAACCTAGAGCAAAAACTGCAACATCTAAGCTATTTAGTAACCCATGCGGAAAATGAAAATTTACGATATAGCCTAGTGTTACCACACGCTAAAGTAGATTTAGGTTCGGGTAAACCGCATATGACCAAATGTTTGGAAGAATTAAGCAATGTTTAATCATCAAAGCGTTAAAAGCTTATCTGCGCTGATCATCGCTATTGTTAGCGCCTTATTATTTGATGAACTTGCGGTACTATTTGTTGCTACCGTTGCACTTTTAATTATTTGGGTATTTGCAATTGCTTACACAAAGGCCAGTGCACCAACTGTTATCGTTGGTAATGTACTCGCTTTGGTATGTACGCTTACCTTATTCTTAACAATCGGCATTAGTGAGCTTGTAAATTTATTTATTGCCATGTTATTGCAAGCTAATTGTCTGAAACTATTGATTGCTGAAAAGCCACGTCAAATCAAATCAATTGTGTTAGTTAACTTTTTCATTTCAAGCTGTGTGTTTTTGTTTTATCACTCTCTGCCAGTGACGCTTTTGGTTTTGTTTTTATTTTTGCTCAACATCACCGCGCTGTATTTACTTACCAACCGAAAAATCATAAAACAAAGCGGCGCACGTGCGTTTAAACTATTACTGCTAAGTTTGCCAATAACCTGTGTACTTTTCCTGTTTTTACCAAAACTGCCAGCCTTTTGGCGAATGCCGAGTTTATCTACCGCGCAAGTTGGATTATCTGAATCAGTAAACCCTTTTAATATCTCTGATCTCACTAAGTCAGATAAACTCGCATTTCGCGCTGTTGTGCCAGACAATATTGCTGCTCCTTACTATTGGCGCACTATGATACATGAAGAGTTTGATGGTCGTTCGTGGAATATCGTTGATTCTGCGGATTTAAAATTGCGCAACAGCGCGCTTAAAAAAGGCGGTCGCGAGATTAAAATCTACCATGAACAAACATCATTAAACTGGCTACCCACTTTGTATGCAGGTTCGTCAAGCACCGGTAATATCTTCACTACAGTTGACGGTGGTTTATATCGAGTTAACCCTAACAACCAAAAATTTACGTATGACATAACCGAAATAGACTTTGCTGACGATTTAACGTCTAGTAAACGTGGGTTAAACCTTACATTACCACAAGATATCAATACACAAGCCGTTGCGTTAGCTTCTCAATTAAAAGCACAATCAACATCAACCGAGCAGTTTATTCAATTGCTATCACGCTATTATACTCAACAACAATTTAGCTATACGTTAAAGCCACCTATTTATACAGGTAACAATTCAATTGATGAGTTTATGTTTGGGGAAAAACAAGGTTTTTGTGGGCATTACGCAAGTAGCAGTGCCTTTATATTTCGAGCAGCGGGTATTCCTGCTCGTGTCGTATCGGGCTACTTAGGTGGTGAAGCTTCAAGTAGCGCTGAATATTTATCAGTTTATCAATACGATGCACACGCTTGGACGGAAGTTTGGGTACCTTCAAAAGGTTGGACTAAATTTGATGCGACGGCATTTGTCGAACCTGATCGCCTATACGGGTCACTCTCTCAACTTGATAACACACGCGATGACTTCGAAGAGAATATTGGCGTGGGCCTAACCGCGTTAAGTGATATTGCTGTTTTTAATGAACTTAGGCTTTATCTCGAACAATTAGATTATCAATGGACAGCATGGGTGCTGAGTTTTGATAACGAAGCACAAAATAAGTTATTAAAAGAGCTTATAAAGGAAACCAGTGCGCTCAAAATAGCAGTGATTGTGATGTCGTTAATTGGATTATTTTTGGTAAGCTTTTTAGTGATAAAACTATGGCAACGACGTACGCAAATTGACGACCCAGTTGCTGCTTACTTAATTGCATTAGAGCATTTTGCGAAAGGCAAAAATCTCGCGCGTGAAAATGGCGAAACTGTAGCACATTTTTTAACACGATTATGCGAACATTTCCCTAATAATAAAACCGATTTAATGAGCTTCTTAAGCCTTTATAGTCGTCACCGTTATGGTGAAAAAACGCTTACAAAGGCACAAACTAAGATGCTTAAACGTAATGTCAATAACATAAAATATAAGAGACAATTATGAACTCAGTCGTACTCGGCGTTAGTGTAATGCTGATTTTAAGTTTACTGCGTATTAATGTGATCGTAGCGATGACAATCGCCGCAATCACCACAGGATTAACTGCAGGTCTTGGCCTTGAACAAACACTGCAAGCATTTAATGATGGTCTGCAAGGCGGTGCAAAAACCGCTCTAAGTTATGCAATGCTTGGCGGGTTTGCAGTTGCTATTGCCAAATCAGGCTTAACCGATATCGTGGCAGACAAATTAATTAACCAGATAAAAGGTGAACAAACTCAATACTCACAACTCTTTATTAAAGCGAGCGTATTGAGCTTAATCTTACTTGTATCAATCAGTTCACAAAACTTAATTCCAGTGCATATTGCGTTTATTCCAATTTTGATACCGCCTCTGCTTATTATTTTTGATCATTTAAAACTCGATCGCCGCGCAATAGCATGCGTGTTGACCTTTGGTTTGGCAACCGCCTATATGGTACTACCTTACGGCTTTGGTGGAATATTTTTATATGACATTGTGCACACTAATCTTGAAAAAAATGCGCTAGACATTGACGCGACCAGTGTACCGTTTGCGATGATTATTCCAGCGATTGGCATGTTAATTGGTTTAATAATCGCGGTGTTTTTTACTTATCGCAACGAGCGAACTTATCAAGCGTTAAACCAAACATCCGAAATTAAACTGCCTAAAAACAAAAGCAAAGTGATTGCTGTTGGCTTTATTGCGATAGTGACTTCTCTTTACGCGCAAACCATTACCAACTCAATGATTTTAGGTGGCTTAATCGGCGTACTTATTTTTACTATTTTTGGTGTTGTAAAATGGCAAGAGTCGTCTGATATTTTCAGTAAAGGTGCAGCGATGATGGCGATGATCGGGTTTATTATGATATCAGCCCAAGGCTTTGCCTCTGTTATTCAGCAAACCAATGAAGTATCAACGCTTGTGCAAAGTATCTCGAGCTCTATTGGTGATAGTAAAGCATTTGCCGCAGCACTTATTTTAATAATTGGCCTGTTGATCACTATGGGCATCGGTAGTTCGTTTTCTACTGTGCCAATCGTAGCGACGATTATTGTGCCACTTGCCATAACACTTGGCTTTTCACCAATGGCCACCGCCGCGTTAGTGGGCACGGCGGGTGCATTAGGAGATGCTGGCTCCCCTGCTTCTGATTCAACCTTAGGCCCGACATCTGGTCTCAATGCCGATAATCAACACGACCATATAAGAGATACAGTTATACCAACCTTTATTCACTTTAACATTCCGTTATTAATATTCGGCTGGATTGCTGCAATGGTATTATAAAAAAAGGCCTTATTTGGCCTTTTACTTTTTATCAAAACTAAAAATCGGATTAAATACCCAAGCAGGCCCTATGAGTAAAAAGCTCAAGTCATCAAAAAATGATGGCTTTTTACCTTCTACTTTATGCCCCACAAACTGAAATATCCAAGCGACAACAAATACAGCAATGGCAATTTCAATCACATAAATTGAAATACTGCTCGCAACGTAAATACACAGCCCAGTAAAAATCGACATTACAAAACCAAGTTTAATGCTCAGTATAAAATAAAAGAGTAATGCGGCCAGCGTGATAGTACCAAGAATAACGTGCCCAGTTAGCCCTGGTATTGCACTAATTAGCGCTACAACAGAGAAATAAATAAGCGGCACTGCGACTTTGTGGATTTTAATGTTGGTGGGGTTTTGATGGCTTTCGCCATACAAAGAAAACCATTGTTCAATCGTTTTCATAATTACCTCAGTGTTATTAGGGTCTGTTGACCTTTCAAGTTCGTTTTTGCAGCAGTTTGATTGGATTTTATACAAGGCAGAGGCTGCGTGGCATAGTCATTCTATGTGAGTCAGCCGATAACACAGTAGAAAAGCCAATCAAGCGCTGCCGAACGGTTCTTTTGAGCGCACTTTTGTCATTGTTGCTCGATATTCGCTTAGATTGCTAGGCCACACATCGAGCGCCGCGATAAAAGCACGCTCAAACAGAACAAAAATAGAACAGAAAAGATCAACAGACCCTAGCGTTATTAGAATAATTACACTAACAACAATAATACACTGAGGTATAAAAAGCTAATTTGCTATATTCTATCCGAAACCATTTATCATTTTGTCACATACAACCGGTGTTGGCTTATGCTCGGCATCGACAGCAACAAATGTAAAACTACCTGAGATGGCTTGGTGTTTATCGTCTTTGTGCATAGTTTCAAGGTAAATAACTACCTCTATTTTCAAACTGGTATTACCTACGTGTACCACTTTAGCTACAAGCTCGGCAAAACTGCCTGCAGGAATCGCCTCTTTAAAATCAACGCGATCAGAAGAGATGGTTACTAAAGGTTTACGACAAAAACGTGTTGCTGCAATAAATGCCACTTCGTCCATCCACGCAAGTGCATCACCACCAAATAAGGTGTTGTGATGATTTGTACGGCCTGGAAATACCGTTTTAGTTACAGAGGTAACTGAGTCTTTAATACGTTGTTCAATAATATCTTGATTTGTCATGATTACTTTTGTTTACTCGCAAGCTGCACTTGCATTAATAGTGCGGGATCTAGGCGAACTTGACCCCAGTTTAAGCGCCAATCTAAGTGTGGGCCAGTTACTCGCCCTGTTGCGCCTATTTCAGCGATTTTATCGCCTAATTTGACTTCCTGGCCTTCTTTAACGTGCAGTTTATGAAGGTGAATATAGGTTGTGGTTATGCCATAACCATGGTCAAGAATAAGCGTACCACCTGAGTAGTATAAGTCGTTATTGGCAAATACAACTTTACCTGAAACGGGTGCATAAACAGGTGTACCGGTTTTGTTGGCAATATCTAACCCAAAGTGTGGACGTTTAGGGGTACCATTGAAATAACGCTGACTACCATAAACACCAGAAATACGTCCTGTCGCAGGGCGATAAAGCGGCGACAAAAAATCTTCTCGATGAGAAAAGGTACTGCGTGCCTCTTTCACCGCTTTTGCTTCTTTTTTAGTGCGCGTAAGCACCGATTTTGGCGGAGAAACATATTTCTTTTCTACACCAGTAATTTTATCAATGTCGTAATCACGCTTGGTTATTACTAGCGGTTGCGTTTGCCAGCTGCCATCAGCAGTTTGCCAAGAAAGCGTGTGTGTTAACGTTTCATCGCGGCCAAAACCAAAAACAAAATGGCCACCTGGGGTAATCGCAAGCGGTTTATCGTTTAGCTTAACCTGCTTAGCGTTTTTTATATGACCTGTTACTAAGCCACCTTGGGTTAAATGCCCTTTTAGCTCTAGCGCTTGTGCTGAACTTATAATAGAAAGACCTAATGCAAACAGTTTTTTAAGCATATGCAATAGCTCCTTTGCCGACACCTTCATAGGCTGCAACGCGATAAGAGTTCTCTGGGTTATCATTTTTTAATGTTTGCACAACATGCTGTGCAATACACTCAACGGTTGAGTCAACCGGTAAAATATCGGTAACCGCTTTACTAATGCTTAGCTCAAAATACCCTTGCGATGCGGTGTAGGCAGAGTGAACACCATTTTCAATTGGTGCTACAAACTTAAGTTCCTCTGCGTTGATACGATCTTCTGCACTTACAAGGTAAATATCTTGCCACTTTTGACACCAAAGCTTGTTAAGCCTTGGGCTGCGCATGCCATTTTCTTCAATTTCAATGGTGCTGCGATGACCGTGAATAATACGCTGACAATTACCATCGTGTTTTTTCAAACCATGACTGTAATGATAATAAAACCCGTTGGTGTGTTCTGGTCTTAATTTAAGTACGATTTTACTTACATTACTAGGTAGTTGCGGCAGTATCGTTTGTTCTAAAAAGCCTTTAACACTGGTTTCATTGATTTTATCTGTATCAATCAAACAAAACGCTTGATGAGGCGAACTGACGGCAAGCTGATGCTCGCCAAAGCTAAAACTAACATTGGTTTGTTGACCGGCTTCAGAAATAACCGCATCGCCTTGTGTTGCAATCGCTAATTTATGGTCAATCACATCATCTATAATGCGCTTCACTTGTTTTTTAACCAGTGAAAAATCAAGCACCATTGACTCGTCGTTTAAATCGCCATGCATTTCAAGGTCGACAATCCAACTTTCACCCAATGGACCACGGTCTTTACAAAGGTAAGAAAAATCAATAACGGTTAGGTCTTTTACAAATAAAATCATAGATAAGCTGCGCTTTTTAACAATGCTGTAATTATAAAGGGATAACGTGGCTATTAGTAGCAAATTTAAAGAATTCAACTGTTCGGAGTTGTTTGGCGTACAAGTGTAAGCTAAAGTAGCCGGAAAAATTTACGAAGAAAGAAGTTATGGAACAGAAAAACAGTTATAGCAAAGCCGAATTAGAAGCATGTGGTCGTGGTGAAATGTTTGGGGAAGGCAATTGCCGTCTTCCTTCAGATAATATGCTCATGATGGACCGCATCATTAAAATCGCCGATGAAGGCGGTGAATACGGTAAAGGTGAAATCATTGCTGAGCTTGATATCGACCCTAGCCTGTGGTTTTTCGACTGTCACTTTAAAGGTGACCCAGTAATGCCTGGTTGTTTAGGTCTAGACGCTATGTGGCAGTTAGTGGGCTTTTTCTTAGGTTGGTCTGGTGGTCCAGGTCTTGGCCGTGCATTAGGTGTTGGCGAAGTTAAATTTACAGGCCAAATCTTACCAACAGCTAAAAAAGTGACGTATCGCTTAAATATGAAACGTGTAATCAAGCGTAAATTATTTATGGGTCTTGCCGATGGTACGGTAGAAGTTGATGGCCGTGTAATCTACGAAGCAAAAGATTTAAAAGTAGGTCTTTTCCAAGATACTAGCGCGTTTTAATTTTAAACGAGCAGATACAAAAACGCCCACTTTATGTGGGCGTCGTCTCCTAAAACTATGATTTAAACATTGTGCGATCTTCCATCGCTTCTCGCCATCCACCGAGCCATTGAGATCTTGGGTCAATATTGTCATACGGACACATTTCTTTGGAACGACCTGCTAGGCCTGCTTTGTAACCTTGAGAATGTGCTCTTTCTAAACGATCTCTTTTTTGTCTCTTCATAGGTAATGTCCTCACCTTCTTATTAAACTAATTGGATGTTGAAGTTGGGCAAAGGCCCTTAACCAATAACTTAAAAAATTCGTAACGGTTTCACGTTACAGTTACGGTGTTTAACATTTCCTTGTTAGCAACCGTGCTAACAAATGGAAGTGCTCTACATAGATTTAAGTTGCTCCTTTTTACATTATGAGTAAATGAACTGGCTCAAAGGCCACATGTCTAGAAGACCATATTTATAAGGTTAGATCAAACACAGAAAACATGTTAGATAGAATAAACATGACAAATGTATGAAGATTTAATTGCATATTTGGGAAATCAATGCAGTTTTGTGTAAATAGGAAAATTATTTTTTAATGAAGTGACAATAAGCGAATAAATATTTTTATTTGTGTTTTTTCAAAACAATTTTTGAACTTTATTTATTACCTCTATCTATTTGATTTTCAATGAATAGTTTCGGATTTTTCGGGTAGTAAAAGCTAGGGTGTTGATCGCAAAGAGAAAACTCACGAGTGTTTTTATACGGCAACTTCATAAAGCCCGCAACACCATGATCTTTGATACGTACGATGTTTGCCATAATGCGGTTTAACAGATTTTCAAACAGGCCTTTTTTGCTAGGTTCTAACAAGCGATAGTAATAATGCACTTTGATACGTTCAGGCAGCGACTCAATAATAATGCAACCTGTATGGTGAATTTGGTTTAAGCCAAATACCGCTTTTAAAATTTCATTGGGTAACGTTAGTTGCTCGTCTGGGTCTTTACCATCTTCAAAGTAACTGTGTGGCCTTACTATTTCGCTATCAGGCATTTCAGAGGTCGAATAATGTAAGGTTGGCATCTCATCGAAAATAAGTGCACCTTCTTGATCGCGCTCAAGCTGAATAGTCTGCCTTGCATCGAATAAACAACACTTAAATAAGCCTTTTTGCTTAATGCCTTGAGCAATTCGAATGGTATTGTTAACCGCTTGAGTAAAGGCTGTGCGATATGATTCATCGTGCAGCACCAAATTAGATTCAACATACAAATTATCTTCACGCCATTGATAACTTAAGCCGCCTACCACTGGGTATTTTGCTAAACGTGATATAGACGCTAAAAACGCTTTTTCAGTATCACCCATATCGACCAAAAACTCTTTGTAGTAGCGATCAAGCTGGGCATCTTCAACCTTAGCAAGTTGCTTTTCACTGTCTGCTTGACGTAAAAATTGTTTTCGTGAGCTATACACTACGGTATCAGGCTTATCGTCAAATGGGTGATGCCAAAACGGAATAAGTGCTTTGTCTTTATGAAGTGGTAAGTCAGGCAGATAGCTTTTGGCAATTTTCGGCATGTTTTTAATAAAATAATCGCCAGATAAATCGCGGGTGGTTTTATCTTTACTGAGCATGCCATCAATAATACTGGCAAATTCAATCGGCAACCCCAAACTTTTCGCCGGTAAGACAAGATTACCAAAACGACATGATTGCGCAGACGCTAACGCATATAATGTGGATGCAACGCCCTGCTCGTCAAAGCGTGGTGAGGATTTAGCGCCCGACATCTGCTCATCACCAATAAAATAAACATCGCCCATACGTGCATTTGAATAATTCGCATCATGGCTCATTAAATCCATCATGTTAGCGGCAACGGGATTGCCAAAACCATCTTCTTGCGCAAATACACTTGAGCCCCAATCAACTAACGAAAACTGGTTTGTGTTTTCATCCCACACGATATTAGAAGGTTTAATATCACCATGCACTATAGGTTGTTCAGTAAAGCCTGTTTTATGATTGCGAAGGGCCAGCAATATATTGCGAAGCTCAAGACCAAGATTTACCAAAAAAGGCACTGATACGCGGCCTTGTTGTAAACTAACTTGCTCTAGATTATCGCCTTTGGCGTAAGCCATCATTAAAATGCCCTGCTTCTTTATGCGCTCAAAGGCATAAAATTCGGGCACCATGGGATTCTTCACTTGAGAAAGCATATAGCCTTCATCTTCTAAGCGATCCCGAACACTTTGTGCAAGCGTAATACGTGAAAACTTAAAGACGCATTCTTTACCTTGAGTATTGGTGCCAACAAAAACAAAACCAAATGCGCCTGAGCCAATTACTTTAACGTCATAGTAGCCAAGTTTTTCAAGCTGCTTTTCACAAATTTTCAGCCATTGCTTATGTTTTTTAGCATCAATGTGCGAAAGCAAATAAATAGATTGCTCTTCATTGATATAAAAATTACGAATGGCTTTAGACATGAAAGAAATAAACTGATTTTTTATTGATTATAAAGAAAAAAACGAGTGAAAGACCACTCGTTTTTAGATTTAAACGCGCTTTAATGGTTAGAAAGTGATACCACCATCAATTTCCATTACGCGGCCAGTAACAAAGTCATTTTCAAAAATAAAGTTTGCTGTATGTGCGATTTCATCTGCTTCACCTAAACGACCAACAGGTTTCATTTTAAGTAAACGCTCTTTCGCTTCAGGTTTCATTGCATCTGTCATTGCGGTGCGAATAACTCCTGGTGCAATCGCAGCGACACGAATACCATAACGGCCTAATTCGCGTGCCCAAGTGGTCGTCATTGCAACAACGCCCGCTTTTGATGCTGCGTAATTAGTTTGCCCCATATTACCTGCACGTGCCACACTCGACATATTAATAATAACGCCTTTATTACCGTTATTAACCATGTGATTTGCCGCTTCACGGCCACACAGAAATACACCTGTTAGATTAACGTCAATGACCGATTGGAACTGCTCTAGTGACATTTTTTTGGCAACTTTGCCTTCTTTAACTTTTAAAAATAAACCGTCACGTAAAATGCCTGCGTTATTTACTAAGCCATCAATCTGACCAAAATCGTTATTAATTTGGTTAAAGGTGTCTTCAACTTCTTGTTCTTGCGTTACATTACATACGTAAGTGCGAATAACGCCCGTTGTGGTGCCTAATTCAGATTTCGCATTTGCAAGCATCTCTTCTTGCATATCAATAAGGGCAATACTCGCGCCTTTATCTGCAAAATGTTTTGCCATCGCAAGACCTAAACCTTGCGCACCTCCGGTAATAACAATGTTTTTACCATTTACTTGCATATTATGAATCCTTATTAAACAACTTAAAGATTGAAGAGAAATCGAGATTACCCATCTCTTGATTTTGCATTAACTGATATAAGCTTTGCGATAAACGGCCAAGTGGTACATTTGATTGACTGCTGTTTGCAGTATCCATCGCAAGGCCAAGATCTTTTGCCATTAAATCAACCATAAAGCCACCTTTATAGTCATTTGAGCTTGGCACATTTTCAAGCACATTCGGGCAAGGGTTATATAATTCTAACGTCCAGTTACGGCCAGAACTTTGCAGCATAATGTCTGACAAAACTTTAGGATCTAGACCATTATCGATACCCATTTGAAGTGCTTCGCTGGTACCGGCCATTAAAATAGCAAGTAGCATGTTATTACAGATTTTAGCTACTTGACCTGCACCGTGGTCGCCCGCATGAAAAATGTTTTTACCCATATCAGCTAGTACGGTTTTAGCATTTTCAAATTCAGTAACACTGCCGCCAACAATAAAGGTTAATGTGCCATTCGTAGCGCCTGCTACGCCACCAGAAACAGGTGCATCCACAAAACTAACGCCACGTTTGGCAAGTTCGCTTGCAACAAATTTAGCCGTATCTGCATCTATAGTGCTGCAATCAATCACTTGTGTATTATTTGTAAGTGCTGCGCCAACACCGTTTTCATCTAAATAAATTGACTTAACGTGTTTGCCAGCAGGTAGCATGGTAATGACAAAGTCTTTCTCTTCCGCACATGCTAAGGCTGTTGTGGCGCTATTAGCACCTTTTTCAACCAGTTCAGACACTGCTGAATCATTTAAATCAAATACCGTAACTGCATGACCCGCTTTAACAAGGTTTGCAGCCATTGGACCGCCCATATTACCTAAACCAATAAATCCAATATTTGCCATGATTATTCCTATAAATCCGTTAGTGGATGCCCGTTTGACCATTCAACATTAAAGAATGATTCAATCACATCGTTATCTACATTGCTGATGGCGTCAAATTGCCATTGAGGGGCGTTGTCTTTATCAATCAATAATGCACGCACACCTTCTTTAAACTCACCAAGGTGACCACAACGTACACTAATACCAAGTTCCATTTGAAAACACTCTTTGAGTGATAAGCCATTTGCACGCTTAAGCTGTTGATAAACTAAATGGGCACTCAGTGGGCTACCATGTGAAAGGCCTTTTTGCGCACGCGTTAACCATTTATCGTCTGTTTCAAACGATAAAATGGCATCCACTTTATCGGTAAGTGCGTCAACTTCGGCCATAGCAGCAAATACTGCGTTGTGCGATTCAACATTGGCTGGCAGGTCAATATCACTTTTCGCATTAAACGTTGTTAATAAATGACTTAACGCTTGATGGTTTTCATCAGCATTGGTTGACCACTTTGTACTTATAAGTGAGTCTATTAGCTCACTTTTAAATTGATGCTCAATTATCGTATCGCCTAAACCAATATAAAGTGCATCTTGGGCATTCACCGATGCACCGGTTAATCCTAAAAATAAGCCTACTTGCGTTGGCATTTTATTTAGAAAATAGCTGCCACCGACGTCTGGGTATAAACCAATGGTAATTTCAGGCATAGCGATACGCGATGACTCGGTTAATACACGGTGCGATGCACCCGCCATTAAACCAAGGCCGCCACCCATAATAATGCCGTTCCCCCATACACATAGCGGCTTTGCATAATTATGAATAAGGTAATCTAAACGATACTCTTTAGTGAAAAACGTCTCAATGTAATCGCTTGGCTCGCCGGTACGCATTGCATTGTACAAGCTAACAACATCACCGCCGGCGCAAAACGCTTTATCGCCCGCACCTTGTAACAGCACGATGCTAACGTGTTCATCACTTTGCCAATCAAGTAACTGGTTATAAAGCAGCTCAATCATTTCAAGATTAAGCGCATTAAGTGCCTTTTCAACGTTTAAGGTTGCGATACCGATAACAAAGCCGTTATCGGTATTTTTTGTTTCAAACGTAACAACAGCCATTAGCCGTTCACCCAGTTTGCTTTACGCTTTTCTAAAAAGGCATTTACACCCTCTTTTTGATCTTGCGTATCAAAAAGATTGATGAAAAGCTCGCGTTCAAGTGGTAACGCAGAAGTCATAGTGCCTGAGCGGCTATGTTGGATCAGTGATTTACACGCAGCAACCGAAGTTGGGCTTTGTTCTTCAACTTGTTTTGCAAGCGCCATTGCTTTATCAAACGCTTCACCTTTGCCAACAACCTCTTCCACAAGTCCAATATTATGGGCTTTTTCTGCAGTTAAACGCTCACCACATAAAATCATGCGTTTCGCCCAGCCTTCACCTACCAGCCATGCAAGGTTTTGCGTACCGCCAGCACAAGGTAATAAACCCACTTTAGCTTCAGGCAATGCCATTTGCGCTTGCTCTTCAGCAATACGTAAATCACATGCAAGTGCTACTTCTAAGCCGCCGCCCATGGCGTAACCGTTAATCGCTGCAATAGATACACCACGGAAATTACTTAACGCTTCAAACGCCTGACCAAAAATAATCGACATTTCAGCGGCAACGCCTTTGTCGCCGCTTGCAAATAAGTTTAGATCGGCGCCAGCTGAGAAGAATTTTTCACCTTCCCCTGTGATCACAAGCGAATACACATCTTTATTGTTATTCAGATCAGCGACCATATCACGCAGTTGCGTCAGTGTTTCTTTGGTCCACGTATTCGCCGGTGGATTAGACATAGTAACAACTGCGATATGCCCTTCAATCGATAATTTGATTTGTGCGCTCATTATGCTCTCCTTACAGAATCTCTTGTGAACCTTCAGCTAAAATGCGACGACCAATAATCAGGCGCATAATTTCATTTGTGCCCTCTAAAATTTGGTGTACACGAACATCACGGAAATGGCGCTCTAACGGGTATTCTTTGATATAACCATAGCCACCGTGAAGTTGCAGTGCATCGTCACATACTTTAAAGCCAACATCGGTTGCATAGCGTTTTGCCATTGCGCAGTAAGTGGTGCGCTCAGGATTTTTTTCATCCAATTTAAATGCAGCAAGGCGTACCATTTGGCGGGCAGCTACAAGCTCTGTATTCATATCAGCAAGTTTAAATTGCAGTGCTTGAAACGCTGCTAACGGTTTGCCAAATTGCTTACGCTCTCGCATATATTCTTTTGCTGTGTTAAGTGCTTGCTGCGCGGTACCAATTGAGCAGGTCGCAATATTAATGCGGCCGCCATCTAAGCCCATCATGGCAAATTTAAACCCTTCGCCTTCTTGACCTAACAGGTTTTGCTTTGGAATACGCACACCATCAAACGAAATAAGACGTGTAGGTTGCGCGTTCCAGCCCATTTTTTCTTCTGCTTTACCGTATTCAATACCCGCGGCGTTTGCATCAATAACAAACGCCGAAATACCTTTCGGGCCATCTTCACCGGTGCGCGCCATTACAACTAATAAATCGGTTTCACCTGCACCTGAAATAAACATTTTTGAACCAGAAATAACATATTCATCACCTTCTAACACCGCTTTAGTTTTAAGAGATGCAGCATCTGAACCTGAACCTGGCTCTGTTAAACAATACGATGCTAGCAATTGCCCCATCACAAGCTCATCACAATACTGTGCTTTCACCTCATCAGTACCAAAGCTTGCAATCATCCAAGTAGCCATATTGTGAATGGTTAACATAGCCGTGGTTGCAGTGCAGCCCATAGCCAGTTGTTCGAAAATAATGCTCGAATCAAGACGCGATAAACAAGACCGCCAGCTTCCTCTGGCGTATATAAACCACAAAAACCAAGTTCACCGGCTTTTTGGATTACGTCTTTTGGAAAAATATGTTCTTGATCCCACTTGCCCGCATTTGGTAGTAATTCGCTCATAGCAAACTGTTTGGCGGTTTCTGCAAACGCTTGTTGATCTTCAGTTAGATTAAAATTCATAGTCACCCCTTTGAACGGCAGATAAGGCAAATGCCTTATCGTAGGTTGATACTCATATTTGGACCGGTTGCGATATCATCTTCAAACCAGCGTGCAGTAATTGTTTTAGTCTCAGTGTAAAAGCGAACACCTTGTTTACCATAGGTGTGTTGGTCGCCATAGAATGAGCCTTTCCAACCCGTAAATGAGAAGAAAGGAAGTGGTACCGGAATTGGCACATTAATACCTACTTGGCCTACTTCAATCTCATGCTGGAATTTACGTGCTGCAGCACCGCAAGCAGTAAATAGAGATGTACCATTACCGTATGGGCTTTCGTTGATGATTTGGATTGCTTCATCAAGCGTATCAACGCAAATACACGCAAGCACAGGGCCGAAAATTTCTTCTTTGTATAAGTCCATTTCGCGCGTTACATCAGTAAATAACGTTGGGCCTACCCAGTTACCTTTGTCATAACCTTCAACAACAAAGTCAGAGCCATCAATTAAACACGTTGCACCTTGCGCTTTACCACTTTCGATAATTGATAAAATACGCGCTTTTGCTTGTGGCGATGTTTGAGGGCCATAGGCTGCTTCTGGGTCATTCCAAACGCCCGGGCGTACTTTAGTAAATTCTTCTTTTAATTCGTTAATCCATTCTTTCGATTGACCAACAAATACAGCAACTGAAATACCCATACAGCGCTGACCAGCGGCACCAACTGATGCACCAACAAGGTTTGAAATGGCGCGCTCTTTTTTCGCATCAGGCATAATTACCATGTGGTTTTTAGCGCCAACACAGGCTTGAACACGTTTAAGATTCGCTGTACCACGTGAATAGATGTACTCACCAACACCACATGAACCAACAAATGAAATTGCACGTACACTTGGCTCATCTAAAATACGGTCTACTTGGTGTTTTGTACCATGAATAACCTGTAATACACCTTTAGGTGCGCCAGCTTCTTCAAACAGTTCAACTAAACGCATTGGTGTAAGCGGATCTTGCTCAGACGGTTTTAAAATAAAGGTATTACCGCAAACAATCGCCATTGGGAACATCCAAAGTGGGATCATCGCAGGAAAGTTAAATGGTGTAATACCAGCACACACACCAAGTGGCTGCATGTACGAATAAGTATCGATATTACGCGCTACGTTTTCAACGGTTTCACCCATCATTAATGCAGGCGCGTTAGCTGCTTGTTCAACAACTTCAATACCACGCCACACATCACCTTTAGCATCTTCAAAGGTTTTGCCTAATTCGTGACAAATAATGGTTGCTAGCTCGTCATGGTGTTCTTTTAAAAGTGCTGCGTAGCGCATCATAATGCGTGCACGTTCTGTTACAGGAACGTCTTTCCACGTTTTAAACGTTTCTTTAGCAGAGGCAATTGCTTCATCAATTTCGCTGTCTGTTGCCAATGGCACTTGCGCCAGCACTTCTTGGTTAGCTGGGTTTACAACATCTAACCATTCATTTGATTCCGACTGGCGCATTTCGCCATTAATATATAAAGGAACCTTTACCATTATTCTTCTCCCCAATAAAAAAGGCGCATTAACGCGCCTTTAATTTTTAATTATTTTACTTCGATTGCCATTGCGACCGCTTCACCACCACCAATACACAGTGATGCAACGCCTTTATTTAGGCCACGATTTTTTAGTGCATGAATAAGCGTTACTAAAATACGCGCGCCACTTGCACCAATTGGGTGACCAAGTGCGCATGCACCGCCATTCACGTTTACTTTATTGTTATCAAGTTGCATTTCGTTAATAGCAAGCATCGTTACCATGGCAAATGCTTCGTTTATTTCCCAAAGATCAACGTCTTCTTTAGACCAGCTCGCTTTTTCTAATACTTTTTCCATCGCACCAATTGGCGCGGTAGTAAATTCAGCAGGAATATGTGAATTTGTCGCATGGGCTTTAATTTCACAAAGAGGTGTTAAACCAAGTTCTGCCGCTTTTGACGCTTTCATTAAAACAAGTGACGCTGCACCGTCAGAAATTGACGATGAGTTTGCTGCTGTAATGGTGCCGTCTTTTGCAAATGCAGCGCGTAGGCTTGGAATTTTCTCAGGACGCGCATTACCTGGCTGCTCATCAATTGCTACTGTCACATCACCTTTACGGCTTGAATAGGTATGTGGCGCAATTTCAGCTTCAAATGCACCACTTTCAATTGCAGCGTTGGCTTTAGAAAGAGATGAAATGGCAAACGCATCCATATCGTCACGGGTTAAACCGTACTTATCAGCCGTTTCTTGAGCAAAACAACCCATTGCTTTGTTGTCGTAAGCATCTTCTAAGCCATCGGCCATCATATGATCTTTAATTTCACCATGACCCATACGGAAACCGCCACGTGCTTTTGGTAAGAAGTAAGGTGCGTTACTCATGCTTTCCATACCGCCAGCAACGGCAACGTTAATGCTGTCTGCTTTAATTAAGTCATGGGCTAACATCGCTGCTTTTAAGCCTGAACCACATACTTTATTAATAGTTGTTGCGCCTGTTGCTAAATTAAGCCCTGCCTTTATCATTGCTTGACGTGCAGGTGCTTGGCCAAGACCTGCAGGTAATACGCAGCCCATAATGACTTCGTCAATCATATCAGCGTTTAAATCACAGCTTTCAATACTACTTTTAATTGCTATAGCACCTAAATCAGTTGCATTTACCGATGATAAAGCACCCATAAAACCGCCCATTGCAGTGCGTTTTGCACTCACAATTACAACCGGATCGATTTGAGAATTTTCAACAGACATTTGTTATCTCCAAAATTTATATGTTTTCAGCATACATAAAAATTACGTTTACGCAAACGTAAATCTAGATGTCATACCTTTTATAGTGTTAAGAAATAATGACAATGAATGGCAACTATGTAATGAAATTAAGGCGGTAAGCTTGGTAAAGCTCGTTGGCGAACCAACATTTATTGCATATACCTACGACTAATTGGGGTAGATAAATACTCTCTCTCCAAGTATGCAGCTTTACCTTTACGTAAACTTCACTTATAGTTAATTACCAAATTAATGAGGTGTAGTTTAGATGAGTACAGAAAATACAGAACAGACCTTTAGTATTAGCGAACTTGCAAAAGAATTTGACATAACAACTAGAAGCATTCGTTTTTATGAAGACCAAGGTTTGGTTACGCCCCGCCGTCAAGGGCAAACACGTATCTATAGTAAACGCGATAAAGTGCGTTTAAAACTGATCTTACGAGGTAAACGCCTAGGATTTACGCTAGCTGAAACAGGCCGTTTGTTCGAGCTGTATGATGCCGACAAATCAAGTGCAACTCAACTTAAAATTATGCTTGAGCTAATCTCTGATAAAAAAGCACATCTAGAACAGCAAATGGATGACATTAAAGTTGTTTTAATGGAACTAGTTACCGCTGAACGACGCTGTCGTGACACACTTAAAAACCTAGACGACGCTTAAAATAATAATCACACCTTATGGCAACAAAACATCAATAGGATACACACAATGAGCACCGTTTCTCTTTATAAAGAATTAAATTTTGGTCTTGGTGAAACAGCCGACATGATCCGTGACCACGTAAATAGTTTTGCAACAAATGAAATTGCCCCACTCGCAGAAAAAACTGATATTGACAATATGTTCCCAAATGAGCTTTGGCCAAAGTTTGGTGAAATGGGTTTATTGGGCTTAACCGTAGATGAAGAGTTTGGCGGTTCTAACTTAGGTTACCTTGAACACGTAATTGCAATGGAAGAAATTAGCCGTGCCAGTGCGTCAATTGGTTTAAGCTATGGTGCACATTCAAATTTATGTGTAAACCAAATTGCCCGTAACGGTAACCAAGCGCAAAAAGAAAAATATTTACCAAAACTTATTTCAGGTGAACACATTGGTGCGCTTGCTATGAGTGAACCAAATTCTGGTTCTGACGTTGTTTCAATGCGTTTAAAAGCCGAAAAGCGTGGCGATAAATACATTCTTAACGGTAATAAAATGTGGATCACCAATGGTCCAGATGCAGATACCTTTGTTATTTATGCAAAAACAGATTTAGAAGCGGGCCCGAAAGGCATAACAGCCTTTATTGTTGAAAAATCGTATCCAGGTTTTAGCCAAGCACAAAAACTCGATAAATTAGGTATGCGCGGTTCAAACACTTGTGAACTTGTGTTTGAAGATTGTGAAGTACCAGAAGCGAACATTCTTGGCGAATTAAACCAAGGTGTAAAAGTACTGATGAGTGGTCTTGACTATGAGCGTGTTGTGCTTGCAGGTGGTCCACTTGGCATTATGCAAGCATGTATGGACATTGTTGTGCCTTATATTCACGAACGTAAACAGTTTAATACTGAAATTGGTAACTTCCAGTTAATTCAAGGCAAGATTGCTGATATGTATACGCAAATGAATGCCGCGCGTTCTTATGTTTATACCGTTGCAAAAGCGTGCGACCGTGGTGAAACAACCCGTAAAGATGCTGCTGGCGCAATTTTATATGCTGCAGAGCTTGCTACCAAAATGGCACTTGATGCAATTCAAATTCTAGGTGGTAACGGTTATATCAATGAATATGCAACAGGCCGATTACTACGTGACGCAAAACTGTATGAAATTGGTGCGGGTACGTCAGAAATCCGCCGTATGTTGATTGGTCGTGAACTATTTAACGAAAGTAAATAGGATGTGCCATGACCATATTAACTTCAAATATTAACCCGCTTGATTCAGACTTTTTAGCAAAAGCTGAATCAATGCAGGCACTTGTTGATGACTTAAAAGCTAAAACGCAAGAAATAACTCAAGGCGGTGGCGAACGTTTAGTAGAACGTCATCGCGGTCGTGGTAAGTTATTTGTCCGTGACCGCATTAATTGTTTATTAGACGAAGGTTCACCGTTTTTAGAAGTATCGCAATTTGCAGCTTTTGGTGTGTATCCAGAGCAAATCCCATGTGCCGGTGTAGTAGCAGGCATTGGCCGCGTAAAAGGCGTTGAATGTATGATCATCGCAAACGACGCTACGGTTAAAGGCGGCACCTACTTCCCTATTACGGTAAAAAAACACCTGCGAGCACAAGAAATTGCAGAGCGTTGTCATTTACCGTGTATTTATCTCGTTGATTCAGGTGGTGCTAACCTGCCTGAGCAAGATGAGGTATTCCCAGATAAACTGCACTTCGGCCGTATTTTCTATAACCAAAGCCGTATGTCAGCAAAAGGTATTCCGCAAATTGCTGTGGTAATGGGCTTATGTACCGCAGGTGGCGCTTATGTGCCAGCAATGGCAGATGAAAGTATTATCGTAAAAGAGCAAGGCACTATCTTTTTAGCAGGTCCGCCTCTTGTAAAAGCAGCAACCGGTGAAGAAGTTTCAGCCGAAGAGCTTGGCGGCGCAGATGTGCACTGTAAAACATCCGGTGTTGCCGATCACTACGCTGAAAATGACGAGCATGCCCTTTCAATTGCACGCCAATGTGTATCGCGTTTAAACCATACACGCCCTACCGCACCAATTTTAACAAATTTCAAAGCACCTCGTTACGATGCGAAAGAAATTTACGGCATTGTAGGTACCGACCTTAAAAAACCATTTGATGTTCGTGAAGTGATTGCCCGTGTTGTCGATGATTCATCGTTTGATGAATTTAAACAGTACTTTGGTGAAACTTTAGTTACTGGCTTTGCTGAGATTTTTGGTATGCCTGTAGGGATTGTTGCCAACAACGGTATTCTTTTCTCAGAATCAGCGCAAAAAGGCGCGCATTTTATTCAGCTTTGTGCACAGCGCAATATTCCATTGGTGTTTTTACAGAATATTACCGGCTTTATGGTGGGTAAAAAATACGAAGCTGAAGGCATCGCAAAACACGGCGCGAAAATGGTAACAGCTGTGAGCTGCGCTGATGTGCCAAAATTTACCATTTTAATTGGTGGTTCGTATGGCGCTGGTAACTACGGTATGTGTGGCCGCGCATTTGAGCCAACCATGATGTGGATGTGGCCTAATGCCCGTATTTCAGTAATGGGTGGTGAACAAGCCGCTGGCGTATTAACCCAAGTAAAACAAGACGGTTTAAAACGCAAAGGCCTTGCAATGAGCGACGATGAAGTTGCGGCATTTAAAAAGCCAATTATTGCGCAGTATGAAGAACAAGGTCATCCGTATTATGCCAGTGCACGATTATGGGATGACGGCATCATCGATCCTGCAGAAACACGAAACGTACTCGGTCTTGCTTTAAGTGCAGCTAAAAATGCGCCAGAGCAAGAATCGAAGTTCGGCGTATTTAGAATGTAGGAGTAAGTGATGTCTGTAACCTTAACAATAACAAAACAAAAAGTTGCGACGCTTACAATTGAACGCAGCGACGTACATAACGCATTTGACGCACACACCATCGCACAACTTATTCAACAAATTGAATATGCCAACACTTTAGATATTCGCGCGTTAGTTTTAAAAGGCGAAGGTAAGCATTTTAGCGCGGGTGCTGATTTAAACTGGATGAAATCCATGGTGTCGAATACGTTTGAAGATAACGTGGCGGATTCAATGGAGCTTGCTCGTTTAATGCAGGTACTTTTTGAAACTAAAGTGCCAACGTTATGTCTAGTGCAAGGCGCAGCTTTTGGTGGTGCCCTTGGTTTAATTGCCTGTTGTGATATTGCTGTAGCCGATGAAAAAGCGAAATTTTGCCTAAGCGAAGTAAAACTTGGCCTTATCCCGGCGGTAATTAGCCCGTATGTGATTAATGCAATTGGTGAGCGACAAGCACGTCGTTATTTCCAAACGGCCGAAGTGTTTTTTGCTGATAAAGCACTTACGCTTGGTTTAGTTCATGAAGTGTCAGATTCACCTGAAGATACACTCGACACCCTACTTCATGCGATTTTACAAAACGGACCTGAGGCTACAAAACAAGCCAAACAGTTGATTTGTGATGTAGCAAACAAACCGATAAATAACGATTTACGAAAACTGACTGCAGTGCGTATTGCCCAAATTCGTGTATCGGATGAAGGACAAGAAGGACTGCAAGCCTTTTTTGATAAACGCAAACCAAGCTGGCAATAGAGAGCATCACCATGATTAATAAACTTTTAATAGCAAACCGCGGTGAAATTGCGTGTCGCATTATCAAAACAGCACGTCGTTTAGGCATTAAGACAGTTGCGGTTTATTCTGACGCTGATATTCATGCAGAGCATGTAAAAGCAGCTGACGAGGCATACCATATTGGCGCAGCACCAAGCCGTGAATCATATTTAGATGGCGATAAAATTATTAATGTTGCGCTTAAAGCCGGCGTAAATGCAATTCACCCAGGCTATGGCTTTTTATCAGAAAACACGCATTTTGCTGATAAGTGCGAGCAAAACAATATTATTTTTATCGGCCCAAGCAGTGAAGCAATTAACGCAATGGGGTCAAAATCACGCTCAAAAGAGCTGATGTTTGAAGCCAATGTGCCGCTTGTACCCGGTTACTATGGTGAAAACCAAGACCCAGCCTTTTTACTCGCAGAAGCAGAAAAAGTGGGCTTTCCTGTTTTAATTAAAGCGACCTATGGCGGTGGCGGTAAAGGCATGCGTGTGGTACGCGATAGCGCATCATTTAACAAAGAGTTAGAAGGTGCAAAGCGTGAAGCACTTGCAGGTTTTGGCAACGATAAAGTGCTGATTGAACGCTATGTTGAAGCACCTCGTCACGTAGAAGTACAAGTGTTTGCAGATAACTTCGGTAACTGTATTTATTTAGGCGATCGCGACTGTACACTGCAGCGTCGTCACCAAAAAGTGATTGAAGAAGCCCCAGCGCCTGGTTTAAGCGCTGAGCTTCGAAAAGAAATGGGAGAAGCGGCGGTACGCTGCGCCAAAAAAATTAACTATAAAGGCGCAGGTACCGTTGAATTCTTATTGTGTGGCGATGAATTCTTTTTTATGGAGATGAATACACGCTTGCAAGTAGAGCACCCTGTTACTGAATGTGTGGTGGGTCAAGATTTAGTAGAATGGCAATTAGCCGTTGCTAGTAACGAGCCGCTACCGCTAGAGCAAGACCAAGTGGTGATCTCTGGCCATGCTTTCGAAGCGCGTATCTACGCAGAAGAGCCAAGTGATGACTTTATGCCATCTTCGGGTTTATTAAGCCTATTTGATATGCCAAATGAGCATACAAGTGATCTTTCAGCAGTAAGAATCGATACGGGTGTGATTGCAGGCTCTGAAATCTCGGCATTTTACGACCCAATGATTGCAAAACTGATTGTGCATGGTGCCAATCGTAAAGTTGCGCTGCGTCAGCTATCACTTGCCCTTGAGAAAACAGCCATTTCAGGTGTTGCGACTAACGTATGCTTTTTGCATACCTTAGCAAATCACCCAAGTTTTATTGAAAGCCCAACTAGCACCCATTTTATAGACGATCACATTAGTGAGCTAACGCAAAAAGATGAACAAGAACAGACTCTGCAATTAATAATGGCGGCGCTTGTTTATATTAATGCAAATACGTGTCAAACAAGTACATCACCTTGGAATACGCTTACCGCATTTAGCTTAAATGCCAGTAATCATTACACCTTACCATTTGTAGATTTTGACCTTGAATGTCAACGTAATAACGATGCTATGACCTTGGTTTACGATAATAAACACTTTGCAGTAAATGCCGATTTTAACGGTAACAACCTCACCGCATTTATCAACGGAGAAAAACACACGGCGAAATTTGTATTAGATGAGCAGTCTATTGCGATTATGCACAGTGGTAACACCTACCAGTTTGCTTTAAAAAGTAAGCACTATGTGGCTGAAAAGCAAAACGATGGTAATAGTTTACAAGCACCACTTAATGGCACTGTAGTCAAGCAAGTGGCAAGCGTTGGCGATACCCTTAAACAAGGTGACCCGGTTATTATTATTGAAGCGATGAAAATGGAATACACATTAACGGCACCATTTGATGGCCAGTTAAGCCAATTTTATTTTGCTGAGGGCGATCTTGTATCGCACGGTGACCTACTTGCTAAAGTTGAGGAAGCGTAATGCAACCAAAGTTTGTAAAAGTAGTTGAAGTAGGCGCACGTGATGGCTTGCAAAATGAAAGCGCGGTATCAACACAAGATAAAGTATTGCTGATTAACGCCTTAGCAAAAGCGGGTGTTAAGCATCTCGAAGCCGGCGCCTTTGTGTCTCCCAAATGGGTGCCACAAATGGCAGATTCTAGCGATGTATTACGCCAAATTGATAAAAGTGCACTCACTACATTCAGTGCGCTTACTCCTAATTTAAAAGGTGCTGAGCTTGCATTTAATGCAGGCGCAAATGAATTTGCGATATTCACGGCGGCAAGCGAAGCCTTTACCCAAAAAAACATTAATTGTTCGATTGATGAATCTATAACACGTTTTCAACCTGTGATGGATTTTGCTAAACAACATAATATTCCGGTACGCGGTTATGTGTCTTGTGTTATGGGTTGCCCCTACGATGGTGCTGTTAGCCTTGATACTGTTGTAAAAGTAACCAAAAAGCTTTTAGCTATGGGCTGTTACGAAGTATCGCTGGGTGACACCATCGGTGTTGGCACACCTCAATCTACCGAACAATTATTAAACGCCCTGCTTGAGCAAGTATCCGCTGACACGTTAGCTGTACACTTTCACGATACATACGGCCAAGCACTAGCTAACGTGTATACCGCGCTTAATATGGGCATTAAAACCGTCGATTCAGCGGTTGCAGGCCTTGGTGGCTGCCCTTATGCTGCTGGTGCGTCAGGAAATCTTGCCACTGAGGATTTAATTTATATGCTTAATGGACTTGGCATTGAGCATGGAATTGATTTAGAAATGCTAGCCCAAGCAGGTTGGCAAATTAGTGAAGCATTAAATAAACAACCAACAAGTAAAGTTTCACTGGCATTAAAAGCCAAACTAACTTAACCGATTTCTCGCCCTACTCGTTCAGGAGAATTTTATGGCAGGTTTTAATAAGGTCGTCGACAATTACCAAGACGCACTTGAAGGCATTAAAGACGGCGATACTGTTATCGCAGGCGGATTTGGCTTATGTGGTATTCCAGAGGGCTTAATCGCAGAAATTAAACGTAGAAAAACCACTGACCTTACTGTGGTTTCAAATAACTGTGGTGTAGATGATTTTGGCTTAGGTATTTTATTACACGATAAGCAAATTAAAAAAATTATCGCATCATACGTTGGTGAAAACGCGATTTTTGAACAGCAGTTACTAAACGGTGAAATTGAAGTTGAACTAACACCACAAGGTACGCTTGCTGAGAAAATGCGTGCTGGCGGTGCAGGTATTCCTGCATTTTATACCGCAACGGGTTACGGTACACCGGTAGCTGAAGGCAAAGAGGTAAAAGAGTTTGACGGTCGCCCGTATATTCTTGAAGAGTCAATTACCGGTGAATTTGCCATTGTAAAAGCGTGGAAAGCAGATCGCTATGGTAACTTAGTGTTTCGCCACACAGCAATGAACTTTAATCCTATGGCTGCGACTGCAGGTAAAATCACAGTAGCTGAAGTAGAAGAGATTGTTGAGCCAGGTGAACTATCACCAAGCGAAATCCACACCCCAGGTATTTATGTTAATCGCGTGATTAAAGGTAACTTTGAAAAGCGCATCGAACGTGTAACTACAAAAGACTAGGAGGCAACATGGCGTTATCAAGAGAACAAGTTGCAATGCGTGTTGCACAAGAACTTCAAGACGGTTATTACGTTAATTTAGGCATTGGTATTCCTACCTTAGTTGCCAACTATGTACCCGAAGGTATTGAAGTAATGCTGCAGTCTGAAAATGGTTTATTAGGTATGGGTCCATACCCTACTCGTGACCAAGTTGACGCGGATATGATCAACGCGGGTAAAGAAACCGTTACAGCAGCCACAGGTGCGGCAATATTTAATAGTGCCGAAAGCTTTGCAATGATCCGTGGTGGTCATGTAGATTTAACAGTACTTGGTGCCTTTGAGGTTGATCAACAAGGAAATATTGCTTCTTGGATGATCCCTAAAAAGCTCGTTAAAGGCATGGGCGGCGCAATGGATTTAGTTGCAGGTGCAAAAAATATTGTAGTTACCATGACTCACGCCAATAAACACGGTGAATCAAAGTTACTTGAATCATGCACGTTACCACTGACAGGTGTTAACTGCGTTAAGAAAATCGTTACTGATTTAGCTGTGTTAGAAGTTAAAGACGGTGCATTTTATTTATTAGAGCGCGCACCCGGTGTAAGCGTTGATGAAATTATCAGTAAAACGGCTGGTAAGTTAATCGTTGAAGGTGATATTCCTGAGATGACAGTGTAAACCGCTTACACAATAACAGTTCCTCATTCCCGGTGTAATGAACACTGAGAAACCCAACAAAAACCCCTCAATTGAGGGGTTTTTTCTTTTAACCCTATCGACAAAACGACTTCATAAATTATACCAATTCTGTTAAGTATGTGATCAGAGGTAGTGCTGGATAAATGAAATGATAACAAGGCGGAATCTTTCTTATGTAGTTGTTCTACAATGATAAATTCAAACGCAGTTAGCATGACATTTAACCCGCTAGAATGATCAGCTATTTAAGTGAATTGGTATTAATCACGTCGCATTAAAAGGCTAATAGAAGTCTTTGTTAAAGCCAAAATCTAGTTTTTTGATTAACTGCATAAACTAGCTCAAAAATACTTTTTTGTGCGAAAAACACACTAAATTTTCGATTTGATAATATTCATTGTAAATCATCGTTAATTATTAACAATCCAATCATTGCAAGCTTATATTTTTAACGAATCCACAATCAAATTGATAAATCATTATTTTTTGTTCATTTTAGTGTGACATTTGATTTTTGGTTTGGTACAAATTAATTAACAAACTTATCCAAGATAAGAAAAATTGACAGGAATGAGGAAAGAAGTATGTGTTCAATTTTTGGCGTACTAGACATTAAATCAGATGCAGCGCAGTTGCGTTCACAAGCAATCGAAATGTCGAAGTTACTTCGTCACCGTGGCCCAGATTGGTCGGGCGTATATTCATCAGAAAAAGCAATTTTGGTACACGAGCGTTTAGCCATCGTTGGTGTTTCAAGTGGCGCGCAACCACTTTATAACCCAGAGCAAACACACGTACTGGCAGTAAACGGTGAAATTTATAACCACAAACAATTAAAACAAGACCTAAGCGTAGACTTTGAATTTCAAACCGAATCAGATTGTGAAGTCTTACTGGCTCTTTATAAACAAAAAGGGCCTGAATTCTTAGATGACCTAAACGGCATTTTTGCATTTTGTTTATACGATGAAGAAAAAGACGCATACTTAATTGGCCGTGACCACATTGGTATTATTCCACTTTATACCGGTCATGATGAGCATGGTAACTTTTATGTTGCATCTGAAATGAAAGCCCTTGCACCTATTTGTAAAACCATTGAGGAGTTTCCTCCAGGTCATTACTTATGGAGTCAAGATGGTGAAATTCGCCCTTATTACGCACGTGACTGGCAAAGTTATGATGCGGTAAAAGATAACGACGCAAAAGTAAGCGATGTAAAAGAAGGCTTAGAAGCAGCAGTTAAACGCCAATTGATGTGTGATGTGCCTTACGGCGTATTATTATCGGGCGGCTTAGACTCATCGGTAATCTCAGCAATCACGCAAATGTTTGCCGCTAAACGTGTTGAGGATAACGATGAATCAAGTGCCTGGTGGCCTCAGTTACACTCTTTTTCTATTGGCTTAGAAGGTTCGCCAGATCTAGCCGCTGCACAAAAAGTAGCAGACAGCATCGGTACTGTACACCACCCTATTACCTTTACAATTCAACAAGGTATCGATGCGCTTAAAGAGGTCATCTACCACATAGAAACATACGATGTAACTACCATTCGTGCGTCTACACCGATGTATTTAATGGCACGTTATATTAAAGCCATGGGCATTAAAATGGTGTTGTCGGGCGAAGGTGCAGATGAGTTATTTGGCGGTTATTTATATTTCCACAAAGCGCCGAATGCAAAAGAGTTCCATGATGAATTAAACCGTAAAGTAAGTAAGTTACACCAATTCGATTGTTTACGAGCAAACAAATCGATGGCAGCTTGGGGTGTTGAAGCGCGTGTACCATTCTTAGATAAAGAATTTGTTGATACCGCAATGCGTATCAACCCTGAAGGTAAGATGTGTAAAGACGGTAAAATCGAGAAACACATTATTCGTGAAGCGTTCGATGGCTACCTACCAGATGAAGTATTATGGCGTCAAAAAGAGCAGTTCTCAGATGGCGTTGGTTATAGTTGGATTGATACTTTAAAAGAGCATGTTGAATCAATCGTAAGTGACCAAATGATGGAAGCTGCTGCGTTTAAGTATCCGATTAACACGCCACAAACAAAAGAAGCCTATTACTATCGTTCAATTTTTGAAGAGCACTTTCCAGGTGATGCTGCAGCGAAAACTGTACCACATGGTAAGTCGGTAGCTTGCTCTACTGAAGCCGCTCTTGAATGGGATGAAAGCTTTAAGAACAACGCCGATCCATCAGGTCGTGCTGCGGGCGTTCATAACGAAGCGTATTAATAATTCACTTTATATAACATGATAAAGCCCGAATTTTCGGGCTTTTTTTATTTAAAACGGTCTTGGATTTTTAGTGAAAAACGCATCTAAGCCTGTACATGAATTAAATTTTATAACCGCTATGTAATTTATATCACTATCAATCGAAGCGGGTTTAGTAAATACAACCTCATTGGTTACTGCGTAATTTCCCGACACTTGCCAGCTAAGAGAGAGCTTCGCATTTTTATAATGCGTTTGCGGAAAACCTGTCGCACAATAACGCTTTGGCTCTACAAGCGTGCAACTCACCATTTTCCCAGTCTCTGTTACTTTAAGCGTTACATTTTCAATGGTTTCGTTGCTGTCGTTGTAAAAAGCCAGACCCGAAACCATTAGCTGATTTTCCGCATGTGAACTGCAACCAAAAAACGCGCTAAATAAAGCCATAAGGGCTAAGTTACGCATATTGTTTTGCACTTTGTAATACCCCTTTACATAAAAAGAGCGCCTTTAATATCAAGCGCTCTAGCCATAAAACCATAAATAAAATACACAAACGGTTATTGATTTACGGCCATTTGTGCACTTGACACTTTTCGTGCTGCCATTAAATCAAGATTAAGTTGTTTTGATATAGAGGTTAATAATTCAAGCTCTTGCTCAATCAGTGGTAACGCATCAATATCGTAAGCTGACTGACTTATCCACGCTGGTTCAATCAGATTCGCTTTATAACTAATTAAAAATATCGCTGTGTTATCAATAAATTCACACTCAAAGCTTTGTGCACCGGCTTTGTGCATAAACATGGTGTAAAGCGCTAGGATCTGTTCCATCATCACAGGCGTAAGTATATAGCGAGCAAGCACCTGATCGGTTGAAAATACTTCGAATGCTTGTTCAAAGTAATTGTTTTCTAATTTTACTTTTTGTGTTGCTTTGGGATCTTTTGTTAGCCAGTTTGCTACTTTACCGCGATCTTGCTGAACGATAGTGTGTGAATTAAAATCAAACGGCATGGTTAACTTAACCATACAGCCTTTAAACATAGTGTGTCGGCCATTATTACCACTGCGCTCAAGCTTTAGTTCACAAAATTGAAAACCAATATTATCAAGCTCGCCAACAATGCTATCTTCTGTTTCAATGTGATCAAAACTAGGTGAGATTGCGAGCTTTTTAATCTCGTCTTTTTTGATTTCTGAGGTCAGTGAATAACTAAATTCACCATACATTTTAACTAATATCGGCATCACGTTTCGTTTGTAAAAGTGTATATAATCAAGCGCTGGTTTATACGCCCAACTGGTGCCAATACAAAACGCAAATATAAGTGTAGAAAAGAAACTACCATCGCCCCCTAGCGCAACCACTAACAAAACAATAATTACCACTGCAGGAAATACTTTAAAATTAAGCAGGCGATTTCGCTTTTCAAACTCGCTGTTAAACGAATCTCGTTGCTGCTCAATGAGATCTAACTTAGGTTTGATCTCATGTTCAAACGTGTTTTTTAAGGTGTCTGATGCTGGTACATCGGTAGCATTTTTTTTATGACGTCTGAAACGTAATGACAATGCATCAATATATCCTTTTATTTCTTTCGATAAAAAATCTGCAAACTCATGTTTATCCGATGACATAAACTCTCCTTGTTGCTAAAAAGCCCGTAACTAGTTTAAAAGTTCTGCGGCGTTAACCGGCTGTCGTTCAGATTCAGAAATTTCAAAAAATGCCATCGCTTTTACGCCAACCATGGCGGCAATGATGTTGCCTGGAAACACTTGAATTGCGTTACGTAGTACACGATTTGCACTATTAAAATTTCGTCTTGCAGCGGATATATGCGCTTCTACATCGGCATAAGTACGCTGCGCATCAAGCATTGTTGCATCAGATTTTAGCTCTGGGTAATTTTCTACCGCAATCATCAAGCCAGATAGCGAGTTTTCTAACTGACCTTCAAGTTTAAAACGTTGTTCGTTGTTATTGCTGCTGGCAGCATTTAATACATCAGTTCGTAAACGAGTTACTTCTTCAAGTAGCTCCTTTTCGTGCGTCATAAATTTTTTCGCGATTGCTAATACATTTGGAATTAAGTCGGTGCGTTTTTTAAGTTGCACATCAATGCCAGAGAACGCTTCTTCCATCGCGTTGCGTTTGGTTATTATTGAGACATACCACGCATAAAAAATAACAATAAAAACGACTAAAATTGAAATGAGCAACCAGTTTGCTGTGAGAAATTCAGACATAATTGTTTCCTTTTAACTTTATCAATCCTTTTAATAAACGGGCTAGTGTTAGTTTGTATATGACTTAGCAAAGCCCGTCTAGGTTTCAACCATTACCTTAACATTTAAGTACATCATTTTAAATTACATAAATCTCAGGTATGTTGAATTTTGCTGCGCTATTTTAGCTCTTATTAACTGTATTTTTTCGCGTCGTTCGACGTAACACCTAATCCGAAACGCTATTCAAACTGCGATAAGCAATCATAAATAATCAACAGTTTTTAATAACTAACAATTCGTACAATGTTACTCTTGGAAGACGCATTTTCGACGTATAACTGCAGGCCTGCAGCGTTATTGGGAACATCAAATTGTATTTGCGTATTGGTAATATTTGACGGGGTTACTTTTAATGCGCCAATGACAATTTTGCTGTCTTTTGTAAAACCAACGCCGTTTAAGGTAAACGGCTTGCCTTTACTAAGTGATATTTCACTGTGACCAAAAATAAGCGGAGACGCGTTATTAAACGCATCGACTTTCATTTCATTTGTTTTGCTATCAGCGTCGTAAATAAACAAGGCATACTTGCCTTTTGGCACATCAAAATTAAAGGTTAATTGATTAGCGCTTACGGAGTTAGGTTTAAAGTTAAATACATTATTGTGTTGATACACAACCACAACGGGGTCGTTTAACGCACTAAAATTATCACCTATTAACGTAATTGCGTCACCAAAACGATAGCGTCCTTTTTCAATCACATTGTTAAAATTTCCACCCAATTCATTAATTTGAATAAAACCTTTAGCAAATGGCTTTACTTTAGAAGATGGATTTAAATCAAAGGTATCAAGTACTTTATCGTTATCACTGTCTGATGCAAAAGTATTTGCACAAAACAAACAACCCGTAATAATAGCGATAACATAACTTCTCATAATTAACTCAAATTGTGACTACTTTATTAAGTTAGTCATATACCATTTATTAATAAAGATGTTTATAAAAATATTGCACAAAAGTGCGTTTTTCTCGACTGTTAACACACAGCGTTGATAATGATGCTGCTTTATTTATTCTCGTATCTAATTTGCAATCTCTAAACCTAATTTTATACCAGCCACGAAAGCGTAAAAAACAATGGAAACAACAAAATATAAATAACAGGCCAACGTGCGATACGATATTTGACCTTTACCCCGCGCGCCTTTAAAAACGCAATGAGCAATTCTGAATTTTTGATGTTAAATGTATGCACCCCGTGAGACACGTTTAATATATCCGTTAGGGAAAAGTGCGTTGTAATGTATGGACCAAATTTGAATAATGGGGTTAGCGGTAAATAATACACGGTAATACTTACGATATTGGCATATTTTATAAAGTAGTCTTGCTGCCCTTTTAAATCAGGAATACTCACACCTTTACGGGTAACAAAAATATCTGAGTTATAACAGGTACTACGCTGAAAAAAAGCCTGTAACCACACTAACAATATAAAAATAAACGGTGCTGCCATTAATATAACGCTTGTTTGTGATTCTCGTGTATTATAAAGCGGGCCAGCATCGATAAAAAATGCAATAACCATTGATGCAATCAACATCATTAAAAACGAGGTAAACCGTGTATAAGGTATTCGCCGAGTATGCGCTAAACATACTTGGTGTTGGTTTTTAAGTAACTCTTCGATATTCATTATACTTTATTTTGTAGATAATACTTTTTAGACAAATGAAACTTGGTTTGTATCTGTTGAAGAACAATATCTTGGCAGCAAAACTTTTACTAGCATCAAGTAGAAAATAACGATTTACATCAGAAACCCCATGGGTGTTTAAATCATTATTTATACTTGAATACGCGAATACTATTACTTTGCGCAAATTTGTTGCGTACTTGGAAATCGCGAACATTAGTTGACTTTGGTACTTTAAATGTCAGTGAATCATTTGAGATGACTGTAGGTTTAATGGTTTTATCGCCAAATTGTACCGTGGTATCTATATCAAACCCTGTACCAATTAACGTGTATTCTTCGTCTCTCGTTAAGATAACTGAAGTGCTGCCAAAAATAAGCGGTGCGTTTGCAGCAAAAGGTTCAATATATAAGTCATTTGTACGCTTCTCATTGCTGTAGACAAATAACTTGTATTTCCCTTGCGGCACGTTAAGTTGAAAAGAAATGCCTTTATTGCCTAATTCGACCTGCTTTACGTTATAGCTTCGTACGTTATCGTAAATTACAACCACAGGGTCTTTGATCTTATCGATACCCATGCCAGTCAGGGTAACTGTATCGCCTATGCGATAACGCCCTTTTTCAAGTTTGTTACTGAAGTTGCCTGATATTCGTGACAATTGAATTATTGGCAGGTCCTCTATCGACATTGTTTTAACTTTTTGCTCCGGCGAACTGTCATAGATATCAAACACTTTATCATGATCTGTGTCTTTTTCAGTTTGACTACTTAAGAGTGCCCCAGATGCCATTACATCAGTTGTAAGTAGGGAGAAAAGTAACAAATAAGTAAGATGCTTCATATACTTCCTTGTATATCTAGTTTAAGTTGAAAAATATATCTCAAAGTATTTTTTATCTTATGGCGTATTCCTGTTAAATACATTAATAACCAAATGGAAATACATGATAGTGGTACCATTGATTATTAGTTAAATAAAACGTGCATGTCGCTGTGAACGTCTTTGATTTAGACGTCGCGTCATATTTAACTAGATACCATTTTTCAGCTTCTGGGTAACTTTGCATAAAGTTAGGAGATTTAGGTACCCATACTCTAGATTTATCATCATTGTATTTAAAATTTGTTTCTTTTGAATAATTTTTTGAAAACGAGTTCATTGAAGTATCAATACGTTTATTCAGAAATTTACCGCCATCGGCTTTAACCTTATCTGCAACTTGATCTTCAAAGGAATCTCTATTTCCTGATGCGATACTGGTTAGAATTACCTCACAGCGTTCAACCAATGAATTTTTATCCTGAACGGATACATCAGCAGTAGATAAAGAAAACATCAAACTAGTCATTAACATAAACTATCCTTTGTTTATATCGAATAAATTAAAATAAGAGGTACCAGTCACTTTAATTATTGTTTGTTCTAAATAGTTAATACAGACCTTCCATTGTTAACTGTGTGGTTGACTAGTTTTTTAAACCAAGGATCTTAATCCTACATATGACTTTATTACAATTAAAGAAAGCAATTGCAAGATTACTCATTCGTTACAACTAATAAATAACGCTATAAAAAGCTATCACTGAATAATGCTCCGCTTATCGCAATTACACAAAGTACTGGAATAATTAACAAAAACATACGTGTCATTTTTAATATACCAAAATGTGTTCTTTCGAAACTAAGCGGGTAACCAAAGTAAGTTAGTAAATAAAGCATTGATTGAATTGGAAAATAATCCACTTTTAGTGTGATGGTTTTTTTAGAGATTGACTTTATTGTTAACTGTAAGGCGCGACAAGACAAACTATGACGCGTAGTATTTTGCATATACTGCACTTTTATATCGTCTTTTGCTAAAACTAATTGCCGTTTTTTATGACCAATTAAGCGATTTGCTGGCAGCACTAGCGCGCTGTTACTGATTGACACAAACAGTTTGCTACCAGTTTGATAGTACAAATTCACCAGTATCATTCGTAAAACTAAATAACGTGGCACAATGGGCAGATAGACTAAGGTTAAGTCTCTAAAAGCAATATTAACTATTGCAACGTGATGATTAACTAGCGGAAACAGCGAAACTGCTAAAAGTAGTACAAAGAAAATAAGTTCAAGCCAAAAAGGTAATGGATAAAATATCTTTGTTACTCTTAATTGGATAATACTGTTTTCACACAGCTCATTTTTACCGTTAAAATCGATGTATTTAAACCAATGTGTATTGTCGGTTGTTATCGTCTCTTCCATGGGTTGTTTACCACAATCCTTTTTATTTTAATAAGTTGATCATGTACCACTTGTTATCTAAGAGCGCAAATTTACAATAACCACCTTTAGTAGCGTCAGCATTGGTAGTCCTATTAATACTTTCAAAAGAATACCTTACCCATATTTCTACATTATGACCATGTCTATCAGATGAGGTTTTAACTACGTAATTATCTGACTGCTTTGCATTATCAAACACTTTTACATCTTGTATTGTAAATTCATTGATACCATTGTAATTTTTGACATAAGCCCAGTCGTAAATTTCATTTACAAAAGCTTGATACTGAGAATTTGTAGCATCAATCGGTATATAGATACTTTTCAATAATTCAACGTCTTTGTTTTTTACAACCTCAACGGCCTTTAAACAGTTTTCTTTGGGTATTGCGACATCAATTGTTGCATGGGCATAGGATGATAGCGTAATCGCTGTTATTGTTATAAATGGCTTTAACATATTAACGTCCTTATTATTTTAGTGAACTAACTTTCAAGCAAGCTGCGTGCTTATGTTAGATACTTAGCTTTTCTTAACAAGTGCTCGCGATAATGCTTTTTCGAACATTACTTCATATTTAGCGATAAAGTCTTCGGTTTGTTGTGTTCTATTTTTATAACTAAAAAACGAACTATCCTGCTTTATATGCTCTGTTGCCTCGTCTATATAACGCTCATATATATTAGACGCTTGGATTATAGCTATAAATTCTTTTGTACTTAACCCCTTGGATTGATATACGTGTGTCATAGGCAACGCAATACAGGCGAGTGCTGTGGATTCAAAGCAAAAGTCTACGCGCGTTTGCCCATTAAAATGAATTGCGCTTAAGTATGCCTGTAACTCACCAAGGTTATCTTTGGTGTAAGTAAAAACAACTTGTGACTTTTCATCGGTTTTGGTCAAAAGGAATGTATCACCCGTAATAGGCTTTGCCATTGTGGGGTAAATACCACCAATTGCGTCAATCGGTTTTGCAAATCTTTCACTTACGTTAAACGCAATAGATTGCTGAACACTATAATTAACGTAATTACTTTGACCATGTTGATTTGTAACTGAGTAACTACTACCCGCTACATTATGTGGTACACGTACCGTGATTTCGTTAGGTGAAATCATAGTGGCTTTAACTGGCATGCTTTTAAACAGTACACTAGTATCATTATCAAAATTGTCACCGTTTAACACGATCACTTCCCCGGGAATTAGTACTTTAGGGTTTAGCGCTGATAATAATGGTAACTGCCCACTTTTAATTTCAATTGGGTAAGGCTCTGACTTAAATCTGCCAGCAACGATAGTTACATTTGCATCACCACTTGCATTTGGCATCACAAGTCTCATGACGGTATTATCGTTTATTTTATTTACTTTGCTGGCGATTACGTTGTAGTGCTGCCCTTTCTTGGTTTTTATTATAACGACTGGGTTTTCTATGGATTCCGGATAGCCTTCAACTATTAACTCAATCTCATCGTTAGCCCGTGTAAAATAATTTACTTTACTATTATCAAACAAGGTATCAAGTGAGGAAATTGATAAACCGCCTGTTCGTTGCCACGGCTTAACTTTTAGTTTTTCAAGTCTATATTTATCGTACATATCAAATACACCGTCATTATCATCATCTAAATCTAGGTGATCAATAAAACGATCATTATCAAAATTGTTTGGTTTATTGCTAAGGCCGCTTTCTGATTTATCCTCTATACCATTACCATCAGCATCCTTATCGAGATAATTAGGCATGCCATCATTGTCGAGGTCGTTTGAACCTTCGATGCGGTCGCTAAATGTGTCGTTATCAGAGTCTGTATCTAACCAATTTGGTATGCCGTCGCTGTCGAGGTCACTATTAAATTGATTAAACTCCATTCCATCGAGGATCTTATCTTTATCCTGATCATTTGATTGTGTGTTAGCGCCAAATGCAGTCTCTTTGATATCGTCTAGCCCATCGACGTCACGATCAGAAAAAAATAAAATTTCGTACGTAAAATTTGGTGTACCTGCGTAGTTTTCATCAATAACACTTAGTTGGTATTTGCCAGCAGTAAAAATTGGAAAGTTCACAACGTAAATATTAGGTTTTTGGTATTTGTACAAAAAGATTTCATCGATAACGCTACCGGTTTCATTTGAAACATATACTTGCGGTTTAAAGTCTTTTGAATTGGTGTAAAAAACGGCAGTTAACGATTTACGTTCTGCCACTTCAAATTGATATAAATCTCCCTTATCTTGATTTGAAGATATTACTCCTTTTACACGCACTCCTTGAACGAGCTTAATCGGTGTTGCTATACCAGGATTATCGTTTGGCTCCTGCTCAAGGTAAACAGGGTATTGTGATTTGCGAGCATCGAATGGGTAATCATCGTTTTCATCTAAAACGCCATCGCCATCTTCGTCTTTGTTTTCCCAAGTGCCCTTAGGCGCTTCGAGGTTTTTATTAGTAGGCGCCGCAAACGCGCCTGCGTTATATAATGTGAACGCTACTAACGCTATACGAAAAATCATAACAATCCTTGTTATTTATGTTAGCGATCAAATCACTGTTAAGAAGCAACCTTCGCAAATAAAAACGCTATAAGTGAATTCTCCATAAATCGCTATCTTTTATTTTTTCAAAAACACAACCGTCATTTGATGAAAATTTCTCCCCATTTGTCCAGTTTATGAGTACTTGTGCGATGTTATCTTGCGTTTTATCTGAAAGACGCTTTTCTTTAACGATATAGTTACCGGCTTTTGACACTCTTTGTTCAAAGCGGGCTGCTTTCTTTAACAAAGCTTGCTCGGCTCTTTTAGCTTTTTCACCTTCAAACCACACTTTATCTACAAATGACTTTAGTGTTTCTAAATCTCCCTCTTTTTGCGCTTGTTGATAAACATCACATTTTTCTATAAAAATTGGATCTTGATTATTTTTTGCAGCGATACCATAGTTTGGCGATGCATTAGCTGTAAACGTAGTTACAGCTATTAATAACGTTGATAAAGATAATGATTTCATTAATTTTCCTATAATTTATGGAGGGAAACGTCCCTCCATAGTAATTAATCAATTAACTTGAACTTATTTAAGGTTAATGATTCGTCTTTAAATTTACAACCTACTGGTTGAGACACGGCGCTATTATTAACTCTAATATTAATAATTTGGTTAAATTGGTAACCGTCAGGTATATCGACTTTACGAGATGTGCTACCGGTTAATACTTCTACATTGCTTGAGAAACATACGTAATATGTTGCTCTATTGTCGGGTATTGTAATGCCTGACAGTTTGATAGAATAGTCACCAGGCGTTAACGAAATTGTTTTTGTTAATTTGTTTTGACCTTCAGTGGTTTGATCAACGAGAGTATCACCGATAAACAACTGGAAACTATCGTCTTTTTTATTTCCGTTGTCACCAAATGTGAGCATGATTTGTGCTTCTTTAATTGTGACATTTGTATCTACGGTTTCGCCATTTACTGTCACACTTAATAAACCTGATACCGCAGAATCAGGTACTAACACTGTTAAAGAAGTCTCGCTAGCATATACAACTTCAGCTGTAACTAATTCGTTTGCCGCGTTTCTAAACTGTACGATGTTATTATTCGCTTCCGGTGCAAATCCATACCCAATAATCTCAACTTCAGTATTAATGTACATAGGATTAGGGTTAACTTCGCTTATAGTTAATCCGTTACCCAACTGTAAGTAATTAGGTGATGCATTTTGAGTTTGAGAGTTCGCCACTAAATCATCTACTCTTAATTCAACTGTAACTTTTGAGTCGTCGACAAGCTGCTGTGCTATCTCTGTGGATAAATAAACGACAGCTTCTGTACAGCTTTCATTAACCGTATATGAATCTCTAATTTCCCCTCTATTCTTAATCGGTATAACTTTTTCTTTACCTGTAGTAAGATCTTTATAGGCAATATCTGGATAAACTGGGTCGCCCCAAAAATCAGAACGTGGGCATAAACCAATTCCTGTTAATGTAATCGGTTGCCAAGATGCATCATTAGTAATGTATTCAGGTGACATTTTTAGTAACTTTAGTCCCCAATTCACTCGAAACTCATAACGAGTTTTAAGCGCAAATAAGTCATACCAAGCTTCTACTAAATTGACAGCATCACTTACTTTTTTTAACTTATCATAAATGACTAAAATCTTACCGATGTACGGTATAAAGGATTGCGCTAATTTTTTAACTTCTTCTACCGCTAACGCTTGTAAATATCCGCCAATATCAAAACCATATTCATTAAAAATAGCGGAAACAATTGGACCAGGCTTAAGCATTAATAAGCCTTTTTTTTCATTATCCAAGATTTTTTCCATTTCTTTTAAAATGTCTTTTTGATCTTCTACTGTTAATTTACCATCACTGAAGGCATCATCAATCGAGTCTAAGAAACCTGGTGTTGCCATAATTACATTCGTAATATGATTGGTCCTACTATCAGCGGGATCAACAACATAACCTTCAGGATCAATAGGGTTTTCTAACTTTTCTTTTTTAGAAACGATTTCGGTCACATACTGAAATGACGGAATAATGACTCTGTCAATCAAGTTGCGAATAAACAGTTTTCTCGACACTTCAATTTTACTTTGATCAGATAACGGATCACCGCTAAACCCAGGCGTTAATACTTCGATAAGGCAATTTTTGAATTGACATACTTTGAGATGTGTATCTGCCGACCAAAGAGAAATGGCAAACACTCGATACTCAGAAGGGCTAAGCATATCTCTGTCAATCATAGAGGTAATATGGCTATATACTTTTGGCTTCTTGCCTTGTTTATCTCCAGCATCAATTCCAGTTGCTGGTGTACCTTTTGGGTTAAGGTCTTGATCTAGTTCATATACTGCCGCACTTAAGTACATCGGTGTACTGTTTTGAACTTCCGTGTATCCGTCGTAATCAAATAAACTTGTTACACCTTTTCTCGTCGGTTCGACCTTAATTCCATCTTGCCTATCTTCTGGGTGAATAATTGGACGTTGCGGGTCACTTGATACTGATTGCCCTCGAGCAAAAAGACCTTCATTCTTACCCACTCTTACCTGTTGCGACTGTTTTTTCGCCATTTCTGCAATTAAGATATCCCTAATTTGAACTAGCTTCATTTCTAATGCATATTCTTCATCAGCAAGGAAAACTTCATAATCCGAAGCTAAACCTTGCTCATAGTAAGATATAATTTCTTGGTATTCAGCCAACTCAACAAGTGTGTTTAATGCATTAGTTTTATATGCGTCGTCTTTATTTAAAAATAATGGCGTTAGGATATTTTCTTTAATAAAACTCTCTAACGAAAGCTCAACACTAGTCTGACCTTTGAACAATATAGTTGATAATATTTCTTGCTCGTTATGCCAAATACTCAACTTTGTCTCATCAATATCTACCACCAACTGTTCTGGCAAATCTTGCAATGAGGCAATCTCTTGCTTTGTAGGTAATACTTTAAAAGGTCCTGTTAACCCCTGATATACTGAAGGAATATTTACTGACGTTTGCAGTGATTTACTTTCGTCAATTGCAAAGAAGACCTTGTTACTCTTTCCATATGAGTTTTCTACATGCAAATAATTAGACTGTGTATTTTGTGGGACAACAAAACTAATAGAGTTATCGCTTTGCCAAGTAACCGCTGTTTTATATTCACCAAGCACTATGTCTGATAGAGAAGTGAGGTTTTCTCCATCTATAACAACACTGGTACCGGGTGTAGCACGTTTTTCGCTAATAGAGTAAATAAGCGGTGTTTCTGGGTGCAGTAAATGCAGCTCGACACTATTGGTTTTGTACTCGTCGGTTGCAACAAACACAGTTAACGGTTCTCCGCCCAGTTCAACAGATTCATAATTTGGTACAACAATAGTGAGCTTATCAGGGTCGTTGTTGTTGATCCTTTCGTTAACGATCGGTATACGTTTATCACCTTTCAAAACAACTACAGTGGCATTTGTTAAGTCTAGATTCTGGCCATGTAATGTAATAGGCCAAAAAGGACGGGCTGTGTTTACCATTGATTCTGATTCAGATAATGATAGTGTCACCTGAGTTAACACAGCATTAGTTTGTTGACTTGAATAATCAATAGGCGTTAGCGGAGCTTTATCGAATATATCGAGTACCCCATCATTGTCATCATCTATATCAACAACATTTATTAGCGAATCTCCATCGCTATCCAAAAGCTTTTCATCAGCCTCAAACGTTGCCTTGTCGGACGCACCATCGTTATCACTGTCCTTATCAATGAACGCAGGCAGTTTGTCCGCATCAAGATCCGTTGTTTTTTCAAACGTATCTTTTATGCCATCGTTATCACTGTCTTCATCTAACCAGTTTGGTACCGAATCATTATCACTATCGTGAGAAAATACATTGCGACTTGAAAAAGCATAATATTCATTTCCATCTACTACGCCATCACCGTCTGTATCTTGAACTAAGTGGTTTAAGCCTAGCGCTTGTTCCATTTCATCTGGCACGCCGTCTCGGTCTGAATCGATAAATGCGATAACCTCATATTCGAATAATTCATCATGAATACCATTCGCATCTAATATTGAGAAATTCAGTTGTCCTGCTTCTTTTGGTCTGATATTAATGGCAGCACCCAATGGATTAACGGTATCTATTTTAAGTTTCACATGTTGAACAGCTTTACCTTCGTTAGTTAACACTCCAACGGTTGGTGAAAATCTATCTGCTTGCTTCAAAACTATAAAAGTAATTAGGTCATCGTTATCAATAATCTCTTGTGTTACGTCAAATTTGAAATCATCAATATCAATATGTTGGTTAATGACCCCCTCTACTCTAAAAGGGACTGGACCAATATAGTTTGCTTCACCAACGTTATTGTTAAATTCTTCTTCTATGTGTTCAGGAAAAACCGCTTTGCTCTTGTCAAATGGAAAATCATCGTTTTCATCTAAAACGCCGTCGCCATCTTCGTCTTTGTTTTCCCAAGTACCGGTTGAAGGGTCAATCTGGTCATTGTTCCCGCCGCCATCATTACCACCATCGTCGTTACCATCGTCGTTACCATCGTCACCGTTTCCATTTCCTGGTTCAACAATATCTGGTTCTTTTTCAATAGGGTCATTACAACCAGTTAAGCTGAGCGCTAGCACGCAGCTTAAAAACATCGCTATAAGCGTTTTAGTTTTCATTTTGCTTCCTTTTAGTCCTTTAAATCTTAAATGGTGTTTGCATTCTAATTAACGCGTAAGACTTAATTGAAATATAATAATCGCTGTATCCACTCCCCGCGCCTGCAATAGCCCCCAGTGCATTGCAGCCTAATTGGTGCTTGTGCGGGCTGTACATTACAAACTCAGCGTCTAAAGGGTTTGGCGATGGATCAGTTAGGGTTAAAATTTTCCCTATAACCCAATTCGCAATGGGTACTTCTAATTTTTTACACCAATTAACTTCGATCTTAAGCAAATTGGCATCTTGAATATTAACGTGCTGTTCATCTGTGATTTTTTTTGCATCAGACTTACGATACATAAGATTGTCATTAGGTATTTCTTGCCAACGATTACCGTGGCGGTCACTCCTAGTTACTTTGTGTTTATCAAAAATCTCAGGCGTCGGGCTAAGAATATTTATTTGGGCACCTGCTTTGGCAATCGCACTTCCCTCAACGTACAACTTTGACATTAAATAAGCCCTACCAACTTCAAGCGCACTTGATTCATCTCGCATAAATATTGGCACCATGCCTTGTGCTAAGGCATCTCGCATTTTGGCTTTACTTCCGTTATTTAACGATCCTGCTCTTGCTGCTTCAAATGTGGCTGCATTAAGCGTCATTTTGTCGCGATAGATAGTTGCCCATTGAATCAACAGCATTATCATGACAAGAACGATAGGGGCTAAAAACGGAATGCTGATCGAAAATTCAGCCATTGCTTGACCGGTTTGAAACTTTCTACTCATCATTAAATTAATCATTGCTTGCAACAGTCGTGTCAGTAGTTTTAGAAGACTGAATTCTCATTAATTCTAAAAACAACTGATCCATGCGTGATTTTGCACTTGTGTCGACAACAAGGTGGTTTTGAGCCTCAATTAAAATATCGGTAGCTTGTCTCACCCTTGCAATTGCAAGATTATGCCATGCTTTCGCATGTTCACTATCGCTATTTATACAATTTTGATAAGCAGTTACCGCCGCATCAAGGCGATTTGTGCGCGTATAGATATTACCTAAACGAAACCAAGCCGGAGCATAGTTTCGTTTTTCAGAAAGTAATTGGCGATAAAGTCCTTCGGCCAATTCAAGCTGACCGGAGCGATAAGCGGTTTCTGCATTTGCTTCTATCGCAATTAAATTAAGTTTCGTCGATTTTGTCGGTTCATGCTTAGGTGTAGTTGAACACGCCAAAAGCGTACTTACACATAAAACTAACGTTATAATTTTAATTAATGCTCTTACCATGAGATTTTACTTCCTACTTTGATATTTAACCTTTCAGCATTACCCGACTCCAGCTCAAGCACGCAGTAAGCAGCTTTAGAGCTCGCCATTCGCCAAGGTTTTAAATTTTCATAAACATCAGTAACTGTGCCTGCTTTATCAACAAATACGGCGTCAATCGGATAACCCATCCACATTGTATGAATGCTACTACATGGCTTTATGAGTAAACCAAAGCCAGAATCAATTGTTCGGCCAAGTAAGCCTCTCAGCCTTAACCAAGCGGTATTAGCAAGCCCTACCCTAAAGTTATTTACGTTTTCGTTGTCTACTGTTAATTCAACTAGCTTCATATTAAACTTCGTAAATAAATTTCATCACGATCGGGAAAAACAGAATCGCAAAGGTTACAGGGAAAATGAATGCAACAAGTGGAAACACCAGTTTAACCGGCGCTTCAAGGGCTTTCTTTTCAGCACGTTGAAAACGTTCGACTCGTCGCTGATCAGCTTGAATTCGTAATGTTGAGCCTAAACTTGCACCCGTCCGCTCTGCTTGCGCCAATGCGCTAACTAAGTTATTGATTTCAGTAATTTGGACACGCTCTGCCATAGAACGAAACGCGTCAATTTTGCCAACACCTGCGCGTAAATCCCGCATCACCTTTTCAAACTCAACTTTTAGTGGCCCTTCCGGACCTTTATCTACTGCTTGAGAAATCGCACCTGTTAAATTCAAACCAGCTTCAACCGCCATGGTAATAAAATCTAAATACACAGGCAGTGCTTTAACTATCTTCAGTTGACGCTTTTTCTTTAAGTCATTGAGTGTTACAAGAGGTAAAAAGTAGCCTGCGATAAACGCACACGCTAAGTAATCAAGCTGAACTGAATCGAGGGCAGCTAAACAAAACCAACATAACAGACCTGAAATGATTGATACAACAATACGAATACCAAAATAGTCTTCTGCTGAAATAATGTAAGACAATCCTGAAATTTGTAGCTTTTTGTTGGTTTTAACTAAGTAATCAATAGGTAGTCGTTCGCCAATATAATGCGATGCTATCTTAACAAGCGGCCAAATAAGCTTAAGTGAAGGAGGCAACGGATCCATAAAATCCCGGCTATCTTCTGGCACATTTTGCTTGATTCTAGTAACGCTGTACGCGAATAAACATATTGATGCAGCAAAGAAAATTAGTATCCAATATAACATCTCAATAAATCCTTTTTACACGTCGATGTTTACGATTTTCTTAATAAAGAAATATCCGATGTAAAGCATGATTGAACAGCCAGCTATCACTGCCCATCCCATAGGTTCGGTAAATAAACGAGACATATGAACCGGCTCCATATGGTACAACACATAGCCAAGGAAAATAGGAAGGCCTGTCATTACAATGCCCTGAATTCGACCTTGTGCTGTCAAACTATCAATCTTGCCTTCCATCTCAATTTTTTTACGTAAAGTGTCACCTAGCCTTTCTAATGTTTCTGCTAAATTACCACCGATCTCTTTAGATATTTGCATGCCCGCAACCACTAACTTGAAGTCTTGTTCAGGCATACGTTCAACCATATTATTGAGCGCCTCAATAAAATCGACACCCAAGCGTTGCTCGCGTAAAAAGAGTGAGAACTCTTGAGATATTGGCGCATCGGCTTCTTGAACCATTGCTTCTATCGCACTTATTAAACTTGAACCCGAACGCATTGACGCACAAATCATATTGATCCCATCCGGCAGCTGTTCAATGAACTTTTTACGACGCTTTTTCTGCAGAAATTTATAAAGATAAGGGGGCAATATCGCCATTCCAATAACAGCAAGTGCTGCTAAAAACCAAGCGCCAGTGTAAGCCCAAACAACGATAAAGGTTACGAACATTAATACGATATTGCCGACAAACAACTTACCCGGTTCAATAAACAAAAACATGTCTGATAAATTGCGCTTCGCGTTGTATTTAAACGTTTCGTGGTATTTCTGCGCAAGTTCTCGTGAAATAAATGACCCACCAAAAATCAACAGTGCGACTGAAGCCCCAACGATGATCATCAATACCATGCTAGACATTTGGCACCTCTGGCTTGAAGATACTAAGGTCCACGTCTATGCCACGATCACGAAGATTCTCATAAAACTCAGGAACCATTCCAGTAGCCATAAAGTGGCCTACGACTTTTCCGTTCTCGTCGTAACCTGTTTGTTTAAACTTAAAAATTTCTGATAACTGTAAAGTATTCCCTTCAACCCCGGTTACTTCGGTAATTGAGGTAACTCGACGCGAACCATCACTGAATCGGGATTGCTGCACTATCATATTAACCGCTGAGCCAATCTGTTCGCGTATAGCCATTATTGGCAAGTCCATGCCCGCCATCATAACCATCACTTCTAAACGTGATACACAATCTCTTGGTGTATTCGCGTGCGCCGTTGTTAATGAACCATCGTGACCTGTATTCATAGCTTGCAGCATATCTAATGCCTCACCACCACGACACTCACCTACTACAATTCTGTCGGGGCGCATACGTAAACAGTTTTTAACCAAATCTCGAATTTCAACCGCACCTTTGCCTTCTTGGTTAGGTGGTCTTGCTTCCAGTGATACTAAGTTAGGTTGATAAAGCTTAAGTTCGGCGGCATCTTCCACTGTAATAATACGTTCGTCATCTGGAATAAAGTTTGATAACACGTTAAGTAACGTCGTTTTACCTGAACCTGTACCACCTGAAATAACTACGTTTCGTTTATTTATTACTGTTGTTTTTAGGAAGTTAGCCATATCTTCATTCATGGAACCAAAGTTAACGAGATCTTCAATCTCTAACTTCTTATCCATAAATTTACGAATTGTAATACACGGACCTTTCAGCGCTAATGGTGGAATAATCGCATTCACACGTGAACCATCTTTTAAGCGAGCATCAACCATAGGTTGACCTTCGTCGATACGACGACCAATTGGCGTAACAATACGTTCAATAGCACTTAAAACGGCTTGTGGGTCGGTAAAACTAATATCAGAAAGGTATAACTTACCTGAACGTTCATAGAAGATTTCATCGTAAGCATTAACCATTATTTCTGATACTGCTTTATCATTGACCAAGGCCTCTAACGGGCCCAAACCAACTGACTCATCCAATACTTCTTTCGCTAATTCAGCACTGTCGATTTCAGCAGGCAGTGAAAGCCCACTAATTATACTGTTAATTAAGCTGCCACTTTGACTTCGTAGTTCATCATCTGACATTTCAGACACATTAACGCGTCTTAAATCAATTTGGCTAATCAGCTCTTTATGAACACGTCTACGCCACTCATTGCGTTCTTTTATTTTTTGCCTAGTTTCGTCGGTATCGCCCTGCGCGAGTTCGTGATGCTCCTTGACAGCAGAACTGGGCTGAATAGTATCAGCTTTTGGTGTACTATCACTGTGCATGTTCGACTGTGAATGATTAGGTCGCTCGGAGAACGCGTGTTTAGGAGAATTTTTGTTTTCTGCTTTTACATGAATATGATAACCACCAATTTCAATCAAATCCGATTCATCTAGTGGCCCTACAGATTCAATTTTCTCTTGATTCACAAACGTGCCTGTTCGGCTGCCGCGATCTTCCAAAAAAATACCATCTGGGCGATAATAAAGTTTTGCATGTTCACGTGATACCTTAAACCCATGGAGTTTTATCAGGTGATTTTTGTCTTTACCTATGACACATGTTGGCTCACTACACCGAATTTTACCAACTTCAGTACCTTTTGCCGTTTTAATATTAACTTCAAACATACTGGCTAATCCAAGATATTAAACATTTCAAGTTTATTTGCTTCACCAATTAGCTCTTTCGCACGTTGCAAGCGGTTTTGATGCGATTCATCCTCAATCGGTACGATTTTAGGAGTCACTAAAATGATTAGCTCACTTTTCTTGTCAATAAAATCTCGTGACTTAAATAACTCACCTAAAATTGGGATATCACCAAGCAGTGGAACCTTATTTACAGACTTTGACATATCACTACTTACTAAGCCTGATATAACAAGTGTTTCACCATTTTTTACGTTTACAACAGATTCAGTTTCTCGAGTTTGAAAACCAGGATAGTCGCCGACAGTCACTGATGGGTCTATTGAGCTGACTTCAGCTCGCACAAAAGAGACAATGTTACCTTTAGCATCTGAAGTAGGTTCAATTTCTAATTTTATACCGTACTCTTTGTACTCAACATTTAACCCACCATTTGAATCAACAATTGGGATTGGTACTTCACCGCCAGCAGAAATCGCGCTTTCTCACCACTACGCGTACTTAGTGTTGGCTCGGCCAAAGTGCGAGAATCACCTTGTTCATCTAATAATTGAATCTGACTTGTTAAACCAGTCGCAATACCAAACGCCGCATAACCAGAGTTACCAATCGCCATATTGCCTACTGCATCTACAATTTGGTCACCCATTGGGTTTTCGGTGTATACCGAGAAAATATCATTCGTTACAAAGTTCTTAATACCGCCGTATGCAGGCCCTGCCATTGCACTGCCCCACTTAATACCAATATTTTTAAGCGTGTTGTTACGCATTTCTACAATCTGTACATCCATCCGGATCATATGTTTTAAATCTACAGTAGCAGGTGCCAGACTTAGCATAGAAGTTAGATTTGGAATCATTTCTGATAAGCTTTCAGCCTTTTCGATCACATCAGCTGTAACTTCACCTTCGAGCACAACCAGGCTGCCAAGCTTACGCGCTTTTACGCCCGGTAAGTCTCTAACCAATGACTGAACTTGTTGCTCAAGCTCATTCATATTAGTTGGGTCGACATTGACATAAATCTTTTGAGTTTGGTTAGTCGCATTCCAAATTTGAATCTCAGTCTGCCCCGCTCCCTCTGCAATAAGTAACAGACGGTTATCATCAAGTACTTTGGTACTTACCACACCACCTTGGCCTACTACAACGCGTGTCACTTTTGATACTGGCAGTACTTCGATAGAACCAACATGAAGCTCAAGTTTAATGTTTGCAAAACAAAGTGTTGGAAATAGTACGAAAAACATACTCAACTTAATAAAATAACGTCTCATTTTAATCCCTAAAAACTGCTATTAACCTTGTTAGCGAATGTCTTAAATTGGCTAACTGGATTTTCTATTTTATTTTCTCGTGTAACGCCTTGGGCTATCCCGCCATTACCTCCGATAATGTATTCCACTTGGTGTTCGCGCTCGTTATGCAAAAACACATCCGCTTCTTTAATTAGTGTGCTACTAACCTTTAATTCATCTTTTCTGTTTCTCAATAGCGCAACAAACGAACCGTATTCTTGAGCCAGTGATACACGACCCGCATCCATTGTTGATAAGTCTAAGGTAACTGTTGAATATGCTTCTGTTTCGCCAAAAATAGATTTCTTTAGTTTGTCTTTTTCTGAAATGCTTTGGCGACCTGTTGCTAGCACGGTTACGCGTTCAAGAATCAAATGAAGACTCTTATCACTTTGTTTTTGTGAGAGGTAAAGATCGATGTAGTCACCCGGCATTAGCATATTTGCATTAGAGTTATTTTCGTTAATATTGATAGTTACAGCACGACGCCCAGGTTTTAAAATATCCGAAAATTGCTCTTCACCGCTTTTTGGTACATACGATAATAAAATTGGTTTGCCAGGCTGCACATCATTTAACACCATCTTATTTGCAATTAAGCCAAAGTCATTTGGATGGATTGCATCATCAGGAACATAGTCTTGTGGAATTTCACGCACAACCGCTTTATCTGGTGTTAGTAAATCACCTTTTGATAGCGGTCCAACTGCTACCACAACAGGGACTTTTACTATATCGGTACGTGAATATTGTTGCTGAATTTCACCTTCTTTTACTTTTAGATACTGGCCCACAGCCCAGGCTGCTATACCGCCAAGCAATAACGATATAAACAAAAGAACCCAGTTTTTATCTAAAAATTTAATTGATTTCATTAAGTTATAACCTCTGAGTTTTATTTATTAATTATCTTCGATGGTAATGGGGTAATGCTTTTGGCATAACTGTACGCGTGATAACTGTCTTTGATTTTTTGCGTTAGGATTTCTAAGGCATTGTGTCCTTGATGTTCTTCAAGAAAACCGCCTAATTCGTTTTCTGGAATTGGCATTAACAAAGCGGCTACGAGCGCACCTGTTACAACGAAAAACTCAACTGCCGATTGTCCTTTTTGATTTCGTTTAAATGTCTGCATCTACTCTGATCGCCGTTATAAATGTTTGATTATTCTCAATATGGAACGTCGCATTAAATTCACTTGGACCTCGTCTAGCTAAAATAACCCCCTCTTTTTGTTTGTGATGAGTTTTAGCTCGGTCAATTGTAAACCCTTGTTGTTCAAGGTAACGTGTATAAAAAGACACATTGTTTGAAATGCTTTTTCTATTACTCAACAACAGTGTTACTGAGTACTTCGCGCCATCTTTTGCTTTGATTTCATTAAGTACTTTACTGCCACTGGGTTTTGGTAGGTCACTAATTTTACTAACAATACGAGCTAGTTTATTTGACGGCGAATGTGATATTGATACCACGGCTATCGACTTCGGATAATGCTGCGTAACTTGAGCTGTAAACAATTTTCCATCGAAAAATTTACTGACTACAACTTCACTTTCAAGTTCCTTTACACCGAACTTCTTACCATCACCTTGCCAAGCGTTAGCATAAAACTCTGCATGTTCTGAACGTTTGAGTGGCGTTTCAACTTGCCAAATACTCACTTGGCTACCATTCATAAAAATATCTTCTGCTACAACTGTAACCTCACTATCTTCAGGAAAAACGAGTTCAGCTGCATTAACAGAGTAAATAAATAACAAACTAAGTAACGTAATAAATCTAATCAATAACATGGTCTTTATCCTTGTCTGGATCTGTATCATCACTATCGCCTGGGTTACCGGTATCATCACCGGGAATATCTTCGCGATAACGCTCTAACGGTAATTCTTCAATATCAACATGACCAAACTTTAACGAACGCGAATTTAAATGTTTTGCAATTGGTACGTGCGACAAAAAATTACGCAATGTGTTAACCACCGCGTTATCAAAAAGGTTAGAGGGCACCAATCCTTTAACTTGATCAATGTTGTGGCGAGGCCCGCCTACATTCCAACCATCTGCAAGCACATACAGTTCACTATTCATTGCAATTTCAAATTCACTTTCGCGCTTCTTCTCACGTCCAGTTTCACTAGACATCGAGTTTCTTCCATCTTCATCTTCGAGTAGTAAATGACTTGCTATCTGAAGTTCTGATTGCCCTTTAAAAAAGCCTTTATCGTTAAATTCAGTGCCACCAATCTCAAGTAACGAAAGTGCCCCATTAAGAAGCGAAGTGATATCGCCAGGTGGCTTTTCATGCGTCGTTTTTACTTCAAAAAAGCGATGTTTTGCTTCATTTTCTTCATTGGGGTTATACGCTGCAAACAAACTTTGGTGCGCCTTGGTTGATTTTGCTTGCGTAAACTTAAAAGATGCATACCCATCGTCAAGACTGTTCCAACCCTGACTGGAATCAACTGGGCGAGAGTCAATTGGTGTAGAAAGCTTTCCGAAAAGACGATTGGGTACTTCGCTTTTTATTACATCTGTCTGCTTAATTGCCAACCTTCCTTGTCCTGAGTTGGAGTAATTTTTCTTTCCTTCCTCAAGCCATACTGTTTTTTCAAACGCGATGTAGCGCGCACTCATATCATTGTAATGTCGTGCTTCAATTACCTTCGAGAAATAGGGTAAAAGCAGCATCAGAGGTGCTATTACAAAGGCTAACAAAATGCCTACTTCAACTAACGATTGTCCATGTTGTTTCTTCATTTACATCCCTGCCAAATCTAAACCAAAAACAGCACCTAAAAGATAAGTACGTTCCGAATTGTCGATATCTTGTAAACTTGTTTGCCAGTATGGGTTATATAGATTTCCATACTCAAATCGAGTATTTGGCCACAAGTCAGTCGCGCGATAATAGTAAATTCGAGCCTTTGCTGCCGATGAGAATTGGTCACGAGGTACGTCCATGCCCTCTTCAATGTTTATGTCAACATTGCGTGTCTCATTTTCTTTCGTGGTGCCTATACCTAACGACTTTGATGTTTGTAACGCATCGATAGATTTTGATACAACAATCGTTACTGGAGGCGCATCATTCGATTGATCAATTTTCTTAACAGAATAGAACTGTTGTATGCCGCTATATGCATCATTCATTGCACTTTCCCGTGCGTATGCACGATTTGAAGCGCTGCGGTTTATACGTCTTGATTGTCCATATAGACTGCGACTTGAGTATCGCCTCGTATCATTATCTTCACCTGCGTGCGATCCGCCCCAACCTATGCGCGCTTCACGTTTTCTGCAGCGAAACCGTTTCCAACGTTTGTAGTGAATACTTAATGTATCCATTGATGTCCAGGTCTCTTTATCTCGTTCACCGTGGTTAATTAAATCTGTGCCCCCGGCTTGACGCGTTTTGTAGTAGCCTGTGCACCAAGGCCATGTAAATGAAAACGGAAAACCCCAATCATGTGAACGATTGACTAAAAATTGATCGCGAGAATTCGTGACTACTTTGAAAAATTCTTGATAACGACCGGTGTTATCTGTCCGATTAAACCCACCTTGATAATCGCGCCAATCGTTGAAAATAGTATTCATTAATGTTGTTGCAGAAATAATGTCCAATTCGGCATCAGCATCATTTAACTTTACAATTCCATTGAGTGAATCAACCATCGCAGCCGACGACGCATACGACATAATACTTTGCGATTTTGACAGTCCCGTATTCACTGCATTTGTTAGCGTCACTGCTACTTCTAACCCCGGTTGTAAAACCGTATCATTGATACTGTCGATGTACTGCTCAGCCTGCGTAAAATATGCACCGACACCTGGAATAAAGCGGGCAACATCTTCGATGTTATCGAATGTCTCTACAGCAAAATTAAACCAAGAGGAAAGACCCACATACTGTCCAATTGCAACATGATTAGCGATCATTGCGCGGTTTGTGTACGCCTTGAAATTTAGCTCACGTGCTAAAAATTGAGAACCACTTAACACTGCCGCATCTGATGTGTTTTGTAGCCGAGTTTTGTGCAGGTTCTGTTGTGATACGTTATATAAATAAAGTAAAAATAGAACGATTACGGGTAAAAAAATCAAGCCAACGACTAGCGATTGACCGCTTTGTTTTCTCATAACACAACCTTGTGAAAAATGGGGAGATGCCTCCCCAACTACCTTGTCTTAACAAGTACTAATCTGTACCAGAACCACCACCGGAAGTACCACCCGATGCTTTATTCGCACCATCGTTGTAATTTCCTAAATTGTAATTTTTATCTGCTACAGTAGCACTATCACCAGCAGCGTCTTTTGCTGCCTGAATTTGGTTTCCAGAATCTTGTCCCGAAATTTCAGTCGATATTGCTGAGACTTGATTCCGTACCGTTTTACCGAAAAAACTATATACACCTATTGCCGCAACCGCGATGAGTGCAACAATGATGATATATTCGGTCATACCTTGACCAAACTGACTACGTTTCATAACCCACCTTTAAAAGTAATAGGTAAATTATTACTTAGAACCACCTTCAGCAGACTTATTCGCTGCATCATTGTAGTTACCTAGGTTATAGTTTTTATCTGCAACTGTAGTCGCTTCTCCTGCAGAAGTTTTAGCAGCTTGAATCTGTGTTGCAGAGTCCTGACCAGACACTTCATTTGCAAGCGCTGATACTTGGTTTCGTACTGTTTTACCGAAGAAGCTATATACTCCAATAGCTGCAACCGCAATCAGTGCAACGATAATAATGTATTCGGTCATACCTTGACCAAGTTGACGTTTTTTCACTGTTTTCTCCTTAAATAGAATAAACGCACCAAAAATGATACGTGCTTTAGAGAGAATGCTCTATTCACCAAAGGGATGACAAAACTTGTTACAAAATTAAATTTTTTTGAAAAAAATACACCTAATGGCGTACTTACAAACTCGCTGTTTTACTCAGGATTTGTGTGCGGTTTTTTGCACCTGTTTTTTTCAAAATACGCTGCACGTGTGTTTTAACTGTCGCTGGAGAAATCGCCAACTCTTTTGCAATCTCTTTATTTTGTAAGCCACTATGAAGGTAGGTAACTATTTGATTTTCTTTACGTGTTAATACACTTATAGGTTTACTTTCTTCGACTCGTTTATTGATATATTCAGACGCTATTTTTGATAATGCCGCTCTACTAAAGAGCAATTCAAAGTTACCTGAAAGCACTTGTAGTTGATCAATAATCAGCTGAGGTGATAAGTCTGTTTGTAATACGCCTCGATAGCCTTTGCGTAAATAATCGCATTCTTGTTCAAAGCTTATTGATTGCTGCAACACGATAATTGACTGTTTCTCTAATCCATATAACGAATAAGAACGTAAATAGGTTGACTCTACAAAGCACACATACTTATCAGAGTGCTGCGTGTTAATTTTATCCCCGGGCAGTACAAAACGTACCTTAGTGTCTAGCAAACTGGCACATTTAAACACTTTACTCGCCAACTTATTTTCTTTGCCTATAATATAAAAATCCATTTTCTCAATTACACCTAGAAACTTAATTTACGATATGTTTGCGCATCTTTGACGCTAAAATCCTTAGTTTTTAAACGTTCTAAAGATTTTAATCTAAACCGCTTTTCATATAATTTATTATGGTATTGCGTAAAACCAAATTGGCTGTTGTCTAACAAGAAAAACATGACATCTGGTGGTAACACTTCTATCATACCGACCTCAGGTGGATTCATTCGCTGACGTTTATTGAGCGCCATACTAAGCATATTTTTCTCTTTTGCTGAGAGCATCCAACGTTTATCTGTAATCGGTGTGATAATAAACAAATTTTCGCCATCATATTCAGCAATTAGTTCGCCACTCTCTTGTTTAAATGTTAAATAATCAGGAAAGCCTTCCTCTTTAGCAGTAGCTAAAACAAGTTGATCAAACTCTTCATCTGAACCTGTAAAATTAATCTGCTTTTTAACCCTTGCTTTTATTTCTTGATCGTTAATCGACACATACGTTTTTAACTCATGATCGTATAACTGACTTACGCCCTGTTTTAACGAAACGTATTCGGTTTTATGGTAGTGTTCAGGAATATTTAAATCAAAACGCGTAAACGTATCAGACACCCAAAAGTCACTTGTACCATAATGTTGTTCACCATTAAACACCTCAAAATGGAAGTGCAAAACGTCCGCAGTTAAGCGTGGTGAAAATTGCGATAGCGCAATAACGAGGGAAATAGAAAAGAGTCGTATCATTCTTCAATCCTTGAAAATAATCGTGTGATGTCACTTCACCTTTTTACTACTTTATGGGAACATATTATTTTACATTTTGCAACGCTTTGTAATTTAGTAACTTTATAAATTCAGTACAACATAGGACGTGTTATGAAAATCAACCCCCTTGCTATTTGTGCCACAATAGCAATTTCTGCATCATTCCCTTTAAATGCAAAAACCAATCAACTAGCGCAATTTATGTCGAATATTGAAGGGTCTTCGATAACCCATCAAGATTACAAAAAGTACGTTAAAAAAACCGTATTGGTTGGGTTTGAACAAACTGGCTATCAAGGTAAAGATGTCAAAGGTTCACTTAGCTCAACTAGCTATAGTATTCCGCTTGCGTTGAGCGAAGTGGATGTGGTTGAACAATATCAAGCAGCGCTTGAAAAAAGTGGTTTTACCCTATTAAGTCAATGCTCTGCATCGGCATGTGGCAGTATCGCGAGTATGGCTAACGCACTAGGTATTTCTGCACCATTTGGGTTTGATGAGACGCAAGAGTTTCGCTCTTTTGCCATTAAAGACGACCTTTATGTCACCATATATGCAACGGGTTACGATAAAGCACGCAATCTGAATGTGCAGGTTGTGGAAAAACGCAATAACAATTCAACGGTATCTGTCGACAAAGCGTATATAGATTCGCTTATCGACAAACAAGGAAAGTATCAAATCCCCAATATTCAATTTAAGTTTGATAGTGATGAGTTAACCGAATCTTCGGGTAAAAGCATCGAAAAGCTGGCAACTTACCTAAAATCTGTGCCTAATCAAAACTTCTATTTAGTCGGTCATACGGATGACAGTGGTAATGCTCAGTACAATCAAACATTATCGAAAAAGCGCGCGTTGGCTATTCAAACTAAGTTAAGTGATTTAGGTATTGAGAAATCGCGTTTAGTTGCAATTGGTGTCGGTGAGTTTTCACCTAAAGAAAGCAATGCATCAGAAAACGGGCGTTTATCTAACCGCCGTGTTGAGCTAGTTAAACGCACAGACTTGCTGTAAACAAAAACGCCCAACAGATGTTGGGCGTTTTACAATTCTATTTTTTAAAATTGTTATCTAAATAACACTTCTTCTTTCTTAAACCAATGTACACATGCAGCCATTAATACACCAGCTAAAACAGCAGTAGCAATAAAAATCATACCAACATAGCTGTAATCTACTGTGCCTTTAATGATTTCTTTAATTGCTAATGCCACATTGGTAATTGGCACCATAGCTGTACTCATGCTGAGTTCCATATTTGGCATCATGGCAACAATCAGCGGTAAAAACGCCAGCATTGACAATGGTCCCATATAGTTTTGCGCTTCTTTAAACGAACGTGCGTAGATTGAAATCGCAAGCACGAGTGATGAAAACACGCACGCAAGTGGAATTAGCAGTAATAAGATCAATGCAAAGTCCATGAAGCCAAGCATTGAAAATGCATCAGTTATCTTTTCAACATCAAAGAAGCTACTCGCCAACTTCATCCAGACTCCCATACTGGCAACGGTTATTAATGCCGTGGCAAGCGAGGTAAAAAGTACTGTAAAGAACTTGCCCAATACCAGTTCGGTACGTGGAATTGGTGTAAGCAGTAGAGTTTCTAATGTACCGCGTTCCTTTTCACCCGCGCCTAAGTCAATGGCTGGATAACTTGCACCCGCAAGCACTAATGGGATCAATAAATATGGAATTAACGCGCCGAGCTTTTCACCTAAGTTTTCACGTAAATCGGCGGTATCTACTTTTTCTAATACAACAGGGTTTAACAGTGATTCTTGATGCTCTTTCGCAATACCAAGCTTGTTAAATTGCTCGCTTTGTAATGTTTGCGAAAACTCTTCCGCCATTTCTTTAATGCGGGTAAAAATAAAACTCAGTGATGACGCATCGTTAAATACAATTTGCCATTCATTACTGCTACCATTTTCCAACGCGTCGCGCGCATCTGAAGGGATAACAATACCTACATCAATTACTTCGTCTTTCACCGCTTGCTTTAATTCTTCAACGGTTTTGAAGTCACCTTCTACTAGCTTAAAGTTTTTATGAAAAAACAATTTGTCTTTAAATTCAGGTGCGTACTCAGCGTTTATAATTGCGTAATTATGAACCTTTTGCTCAGCCTCTAAGGCTGCTTTACTCATTAGAAAGCCCATCAGCGCAAAAATCACCGGAAAAATTGCAACCGGTAAGGCAACGACAAAAATAAGGGTTTTTCTATCGCGCAGCAGTTCTTTTAACTCTTTTAAAAATACCTCAAACACCTTGTTGCTCCTTCAAAATCGTTAAAAACGCATTGTTTAATACATCGCTTTGGCCACGTGCTTTAAATTCATCAATTGTACCATCAAAACAGGTAATGCCTTTATCAATAACACTTACGCGTTCACATAAAAGCTCAACTTCATCTAAATGGTGAGTTGAGAAGATAACCGGTGTGCCCTGCGCTTTAATACTTTGAATAAAGCTGATAACAGTTTGCGTTGTCATAATATCAAGGCCCGTTGTTGGCTCATCAAGCACAATCACTTCGGGGTTATGCACTACTGCACGGGCAATATTGGTTTTTTGCTTCATGCCGGTTGATAAATGCTCCGCTCGCTTATCTAAAAAGCTATGCATATCAAGCATCTCAAATAACTCTTCACAACGCGTTTTTACCGCTTGCTTATTCATGCCATGAAGCCGCGCAAAATACTCGATGTTTTCCTTCGCAGTTAAACGCCCGTAAAGTCCGGTAGAACCTGATAAAAAGCCAATCTTTTTACGTGCTTCAAGTGGCTTTTTAACAACATCTATGCCGTTAATTTCAATTTTTCCAGCATCGGGCCCCAATGCAGTTGAAAGCATGCGTAATGTCGTAGTTTTACCGGCTCCATTTGGTCCTAATAAACCCAATACTTCGCCCTTATTACAGGTAAACGACACATCACGAACTGAGTGAAAGTAATCTTTGTCTTCTCTAGGATCCTTTTTTTCTTGGTTTTTTACTTTGTGATCTTTAGTAAGCTTAAAACGCTTTTTTAGCGCCGACACTTCTATCATTTCAACTTCCTTCGTTTAGGACGAAAATAATCGGTATTTTCGTAAAATGCTTTTTCTTTGTTTTGCTCGTACCAATTTGGTACGCCAAGTAACGGTAATGGAAACAAACTGCTGTTATCGCAAAGAATGTCTTCGTTTTCAATAAGATTTTCAAGATAACTGTCTAGCCAAGCATACCTATCTTTCAGGCATTTTGGCATTAATTGATGTTCAACGGTGATATACAGGGCTTTTCCGGTTAATCCAAGGTAAGGGCGTGTTGCCATTTCGTAATTTGCATGGCCAAACATAAACGGATAAATCGTACTGTGCCACTGTTCACGCTGATTATAAAAACCTTCAATCCATAAATGATTTTTCAATAAATCTGCCTGTGCTTGGTCACATACGACTAACACGCCGCATTCATCCAACAATGTAATGGCATTGCGCTTTTTTGAGCGCTCGGTTTTACCATGTTTATTTATTTGCTCAATATGTAATTGATTAAGCAATGCCTTTGTCTTTGGAAAGAGTAACCAAATAAAGGCACCAAACAAATCGTGCCAGTTCTCCAAACGCGTTGGGATCTCTCCCTTGTCAAAAATGATTTCTTCGTAATAACCGTGTTGCCAGTCAACATCGTCATTAGCAACAAATGAAATTTGCTGGTTATTTCGGTTTGTTATGTTTATAGCTAAGGAGTTTAGCCAATCAAGTGTTGGCCAGTTGGAAAATTGCGTTAAATTAAATAAGGCGTTTAAATCGTCAAAGATCCCATGATGTAAAAAATCAGTCGTCCAATGTGCTGGGGCTTCAAATTTCATTCTGGTGATTTAAAAAGTAAAAACTAAAACGCGTACTTTAACGCATTTACTAGCACAACACTAAACTAGTTTTTATAATCTCCTAAATTTGTGACACAGGTTGAATTATGAAAAAACTAACGCCAATCGGTATTGCCGTCTCTTTATTGTTAAGTGGCTGTGCAACTACCAATGATCAACACGCGCTCGATGCTGCTTATAACAGCATTAATGCCGAACAACTCGGACAACATATAAAAACAATTGCATCAGATGAGTTTGAAGGTCGTGCGCCATCCACTAAAGGTGAAGAGCTCACCCTAGCCTATTTAGAAAAACATTTTAAAGCATTAGGCTTTGTCGGTGGCAACAAGGGTAGCTTTTATCAAGAAGTCCCACTTGTATCAATCGAAGCATCACCTGATATGTCGCTAACGATTGATGGCAAAGCATATCAATACAAAAAAGATATGGTAATGGGTACGAGTCGCATGAGCGAGCTTGAAGCCATTGAAAATTCAGAGCTGGTATTTGTCGGCTATGGTATTAACGCGCCTGAGTATAACTGGAACGATTACGAAGGATTAGACGTAAAAGGAAAAACCGTCGTAATGCTGGTTAACGACCCTGGTTTTGCTACGCAAGACGAGTCACTCTTCACCGGTAATGCAATGACCTATTACGGCCGTTGGACGTATAAATACGAAGAAGCATCACGTCAAGGTGCTGCTGGCGCAATTATTGTACATGAAACTGCCCCGGCCTCTTACCCATGGTCGGTGGTGGAAAACTCATGGTCAGGCCCACAATTTGGTTTTCAAAAAGAAAACAAGAATATGGATCGCGTAGCAGTTGAAGGTTGGATCACGCTTGATGTTGCCAATGAACTGTTTACGAAAGCCGGACTTGATTTTGCAAAAGAGAAAGCAAAAGCCGCGAAAGGTGGCTACTCAATTGATATGGGTGATTTAACGGCGTCTGTAACGGTTAAAAGCGAAATTAAAAAGTCAGTTTCGCGTAACTTTATTGCAACATTGCCTGGTGCCGAAACACCTGACGAACACATTATATACTCAGCGCATTGGGATCACCTCGGCAAAGATCCACGTAAAAAAGGCGACAACATTTATAACGGTGCGCATGATAACGCAACTGGTACAGCGGGTATGATTGAAATCGCAGAAGCGTTTGCAATGCTGCCAAACAAACCTGCACGTTCAGTGACCTTCTTAGCAGTAACAGCGGAAGAGCAAGGCTTGTTAGGGGCGAAATACTACGCTGCAAACCCAGTTATCGATGCAAATAAGTCGGTTGCCAATATTAATATGGATAGCTTGAACCTGCTAGGTCGTGTAAAAGACATGAGCGTGGTTGGCGCTGGTAAATCAGAAATGGATGAATACTTAGCACGCGCTGCTGCAAAGCAAAGTCGTACACTATCAGGCGATCCACGCCCTGCTGCTGGTGGCTATTATCGTTCTGATCACTTTGCATTTGCACAAATGGGCATTCCAGCGATGTATTCAGGCGGTGGCACCGAAGCGATTGACGACGAAACAGCCCGTTATCGCAAACGTATGGGACTGATTTTACGTGGATGCTATCACCAACCATGCGATCAATACCGTAAAGGCTGGGACCTTTCAGGTGCAGTTGAGGACTTACAGCTGTTTTATCAAGTTGGTTTAGATATCGCTGACAGCAAGGCTTGGCCTAAGTGGGACAGTCAATCAGAGTTCCAACGAAAAAAATAATCACCACGATTGATTAAATTAAACGGTAATGTGATTGATTCGCATTACCGTTAGTACTATAGTGAAGCTAATATTCGATTAGGTACACTGTATGTTGTTTTCCCTCTCACAATTCGCGCTACCAAAACACGCAATTAAAAGCACTCTCGCTTATAAACGCTTGTTTTTACCAATAGCATTGCTCTGCCTTATTTTTAATGAGTCGACCCGCGCTGTAGTGCTTGGCGCCCTCGCCGATGCGTTTTTACAAGTAACTATGTTTGTTGCTGCAACGCTTTATGGCTATTACTTATTGGTAAACCGATTTCCTAAACTCGAGTTAAGTTATATTGCACAGGTTACACCAAAACTTGAAATTCCGTTTGCCGCTTTGCTCGGTGCACTACCAGGCTGCGGCGGCGCAATAATTGTGGTAACACAATACACTAAAAAACAAGCCAGTTTTGGCTCCTTGGTAGCAGTACTCATAGCCACTATGGGCGATGCGGCATTCTTACTTATCGCGGCAGAGCCAAAAACAGCACTGTTGGTATTAACCATTAGTTTTACGGTTGCAACACTGTTTGGTTGGCTCGTGAACTTGCTGCACCCAGCCGATTTTCTTGCGCCAATTACACCATCACATCAACAATTACAGTGCCAAAGATTGCCTAAGCCTGTTGGTTTTATTAGCCTTCAATTTTGGCGTATTGTCGCGTTACCGATGACACTTGCCGCACTGCTTGTCGCATTTCAATATGACTTTGGTGAAAATATTAACCAAGGCTTAGGTTATATCGCTGCGGCCTGTTGTTTTATCGTGGCGCTATTGTGGGCGTGCTCATCTCCTGGTAAGAGCTATCAAGATGTCACCGCTGAAGACGACTGCAGTAAAGAAAGTTTAACAACAAAGGTACTGCAAGATACACACTTTATCACCAGTTGGGTTGTGGCTGCGTTTATTGGCTATGAATTATTCGTGCTGTGGTCTGATATGAATATAGCAGCTCTTTTTCAAAACTACGCCGTGTTACTGCCGCTTATTGCCTGCTTAATTGGTTTACTGCCAGGGTGCGGGCCACAAATTCTTGTCACCTCACTTTATATGCAAGGATTAGTACCCTTTTCGGCACTTATGGCAAATGCCATTTCAAATGATGGTGATGCCCTTTTCCCGGCGATTGCACTTGCACCAAAAGCGGCGCTCATAGCAACCTTGTATACCTCCATACCTAGTTTAGCTATCGGCTACTTAATCTTCTTTTTTTAGTACATAAAAAAGGGGTCATGTGACCCCTTTTTATTTATTAGCTCATTGCCATTAACATGGCACTTGGCGTTTCCAAATAGTGTTTCCACAAGTTATTGAATCGTGCCATCGTTGCACCATCAATAATGCGGTGATCGCCTGACCACGATATTTGCATAATTGCACGTGATTCAACCTCACCATTGGCATTAAAGCGCGGTAAATGTTGTAGTTTACCGAGCGCCACAATCGCAACTTCTGGCTTATTGATAATTGGTGTTGCTGTTGTGCCACCAATTGCACCAATATTTGAAATTGAAATTGTGCCGCCTTTTAAATCTGCAGGCGTTACACGGCCTTCGCGCGCTTGCTCTGTTAAGCGAGATACTTCATTGGCAATGTCCACCATGTTTTTAGCTTGGCATGATTTGATATTTGGTACTAACAGGCCAAGTTTTGAGTCAACCGCCATACCAATGTTGTGATCATTAAAGTATGTAAGCTCTGTGCAATCCGCATTGACTTGCGAATTAATCACAGGGTACTCTTTTAACGCTAAAGACAACGCCTTAATAAAGAACGGCATCATGGTGAGCTTAACGCCCTGCTTTGCATACTGTTCTTTAAGGCTTTTGCGCAAACTGATAAGTTCTGTTAAATCAATCTCATCGCTCAATGTGAAATGTGGAATAGTCGATACCGACTCCATCATTTGTTTCGCCATCGCAGCTTGCATACCACGAATAGGCTCAACGCGCGTTTCTTGCGTTTGTGTTGCTACTACTGGCGCTGATCTGTCGTCAGTACGCTTAGACGCTGTACTGCCGTCATTTAAGAAACGTTTAATATCTTCTTTATAAACACGGCCATTTTTACCAGAGCCATCCACATTCGCAATATCAATGTTATGCTCTCGCGCTAAACGGCGTACTGCTGGGCTTGCAACGGCTTTACCGCTGGCAACAGCTTGTGATGGTGTCGCTTCAACCTGCTTAGCTGAGGCATTTTGTTGGGCGTTCACCACTTTTTCTTGGATATTGATAACTTGTGCACTGGCAACCTGCATTTGGAAAAGCGGCGCATGTACTTTAGCAATCTCACCTTTTTGATGGTAAAGCTTGGTTACTCGACCGGTGTGTTTAGCAGGAATTTGTACCAGCGCTTTATCTGTCATTACATCACAAACCGCTTGGTCTTCTTTGATTTCATCGCCTTCAGCAACTAGCCAATCAACAATTTCACACTCAACAATACCTTCGCCGATATCCGGTAAAATAAAATCTTCAAGTGCAGTGCCTGATGGCGCTTCGCTTACCACTGGCTGCTCAGTGCTGGTTTCTGGCGCTGCTTCTTGAGGCGCACTGGCAACCGCTGCACCATCAACATCCATCGCAAAAAGCGGCGCATGCACTTTCGCTATTTCACCTTTTTGATAATACAGCTTTGTGATAACACCATTGTGCACCGCAGGAATTTGTACCAGTGCTTTATCGGTCATTACATCACAAATAGGCTGGTCTTCAGCTACCGTATCGCCTTCGCTAATAAGCCATTCGACTACTTCGCATTCAACAATGCCTTCACCAATGTCTGGTAAAATAAAATCTTGACTCATAACCACTCCTTAAAACTGCACTGACTGCTTAATTGCTGATAACACTTTTAATGCATCAGGAATGTATTCTTTTTCCAGTGCAAGCGGATACGGTGTATCTAAACCACATACACGACTAATTGGCGATTCTAAATGTAAGAAACATTCTTGCTGGATTGTTGCAGCAATTTCGGCACCAAAACCGCACGTAATAGGTGCTTCATGGCTGATGATTAAGCGGCCAGTTTTAGTTACTGACTTAGCAACCGTTTCAACATCCCAAGGTTGAATACTGCGTAAATCAATCACTTCACAACTAATGCCATCTTGCTTCGCCATTTCAGCTGCTTTTTCAATGATTTCCATTTGTGCTCCCCATGCAAGCAGCGTGATGTCTGAACCTTCAGAAACCACTTCCGCTTTACCAATTGGGATAATAAAATCATCTTCTGGCACATCGCCGATAGAGGCGCGATATAAACGCTTAGGCTCAAAGAAAATAACTGGGTTATCGTCTTTAATACATGCGCGTAACAAACCTTTTGCTTGATAAGCGTTGCGTGGCACAACCAATTTTAAACCCGGTGTATGAGCAAAATACGCTTCTGGTGATTGAGAGTGGTATAAACCACCGGCGATACCGCCACCGTATGGTGTACGAATAGTTAGCTTACCCACATTAAATTCATTACCACTGCGGTAACGGAACTTAGCAGACTCGTTTACGATTTGGTCAAACGCTGGGAAAATATAGTCAGCGAATTGGATTTCTGCGATGGCAGGTGCACCTGCTGCCGCTAAACCGTTAGCAAAACCTAAAATACCTTGCTCTGTAAGCGGCGTATTAAACACACGGTGTTTACCGTATTTTTCTTGTAAGCCACTAGTAGCACGGAATACACCACCAAAGTAACCCACATCTTCACCAAAAATACAGGCAAGTGGATGTTCCGACATTGAAATATCAAGCGCAGAATTAATCGCTTGTAACATATTCATTTGTGCCATTATTTGATTCTCCCTGCGGTTGTCGGGTAAGCGTCTGGATGCGCTTTTACATGCTCTTTTAATGCTTCGAGTTGTTTTTCAAGTAATGGAATTGGTGTGTCGTACACATCTGTAACTAAATCTTCAATCGGTGGCTTAGCCACTTTTTCAGCAACTTTTACAGCGTCTAAAATTGCTTCTCGCAAGCTTTCATCTTCTGCGTTATCTTGCGCTTCGTCTAACCAACCTTTGCTTAATAAGTAGCCTTTAAAGCGTTGAATTGGGCATTTCGTATTGGTGCTTTCTTCTTCTTTTGAACGATAGCCCGTTGGGTCATCCGACGTCGAGTGCGCACCTAAGCGATATGCAATCGATTCAATTAATACTGGTTCACCCGTTTCAACACTGTATTGACGCGCTTTTTGCGTCGCAGCGTAAACTGCAAGCGCATCTGCACCATCAACACGAATTGTTTTGATGCCATAACCAACACCGCGGCTGGCAATACCGTCACCTGCAAATTGCTCGTCTGCCGGTGTTGAAATTGCATAACCGTTGTTACGCGCAAAAAAGATAACCGGCGCTTTTAAAACAGCAGCCATATTTAGGCCCGCGTGAAAGTCGCCTTCAGATGCAGCACCTTCACCAAAATAACACAACGTGATGTTGTCAATTTCAGAATCAAGCTCGCCCGATTGCGCATTAATGTGTGGAATTTTTTGTGAATATGCATAGCCTGTTGCTTGTGGAATTTGCGTTCCAAGCGGCGATGAAATCGTCATGTAGTGCAATTCTTTTGAACCATAGTGAATTGGCATTTGACGACCTTTACCCAAATCTTTCTCATTGGAGAACATTTGGTTCATAAACTGCTCTAAGCTAAAACCGCGATAACGCAGTGCGGCTTGCTCGCGATACTGCGCCATAATCATATCGCTGTCTTTTAGCGCTGCGGCACTGGCCGTAACTGCGCCTTCTTCACCTAAACATTGCATATAGAACGAAACGCGACCTTGGCGTTGGGCTGCTTGCATACGTTCATCTAACGCACGGATGAATCGCATGGTTTTGTAAATTTTTAGTGCAGTGTCTTTATCAATGTTTGGATCTACTGCTCCTTTTACTAAATGACCATTTTCATCTAATAAACTAACAGTAGGTATGTCTAATGCGGATGGATCGATAAACTCGAGTTCCGTTGACGCATTTAACGACACATTTTGCGGGTTCGTCATAGCTTACCTCTAATGATGTAGCGCTTTAAAAATGAGTAAATATCCAATTTAGCAACATAATTAGCAATACGTTGAGATACGCATAACAGCTAGGTTATTTGAAATAAATGCATCAATTCAACTAACAATAACCATTAAACAACTAATTTATGCAAATGACTGGTATGATTAGTACATATCACCCATAAATTGGACTGATATTAAATTAAAGTTAGCTCGACTTTACGTTAACGTAAACGGATATTCAACTAATTTTAGCTGAATATCCGAAAAGGTGTGGCAAGATATTTATACAAAATCTGTTTTATTTTGTAGCGGGATAACAGTCAATAATGCGCGTTGACCAAGTGCGACCTTTGCATTAGGGAAAATAATGGCTTCGCCATCAACATCGGCAAAATATTCAGTATTGCCGTCGGTTGCCAATAGCGCTCCTTTGGCAAAGCCTGTAAAGTTTGCGGCGCTGTCGCTAAACGGAAAACTAAAGTTTTGCTCTGTACGATTAATGGTGCGGTATACATCGAATAACTCAAAGTCATCAAAGTTAAACTCCGGATATTGCATCTCATGTTGAGAGATCAGCAGCGTTAAGCTCTGCTTAGCCTTTTCAAAGCGTGACATATCGTTTTCGCCAAACGGCCTTACTTTACCTAGTTCGATAGTAAACGCATCGGCACCAAAGGTACTGCTAGAAAAATAGCTGAATGTGGTTGCAGCAGACTTCATCATCATCACAGTATTTACACCACAGCTTAATAAAAAGCTCAATTCTTCTTTTTTCCAGGGTTTACCGTGTAAAAATGGGTATACCGCGAATTTTTCATTCTTAGAATCACGAATGGCTGTGTGCAAGTCGTAATGGATACGTTTTCTGCCTTCACCGGCCTCTTTATTAAAGAAATCACTTACGTAGTTTTCGAGTTTTGCCGCACGGATTTTTTCATTATTCTGCTCACCCGCTTTGTGTGCACCACAAAACAAACGATTGAGGTTTTCTTCAACAAAACGCTTCGCAATATTTATAGATGCTGGGTTACCAAAAATAAACAGCACACGATGCGCTAGGGTTAATTTACCCTTGATAATGTTTTGGATAAGCTCATCACAAATTTCGATTGGCGCCGTTTCATTGCCATGCACAGCTGACGATAACACAATGTCTTTTTTGCCATAGCGAGGAGGAGTAAACTCAATTACGCCTGTATCTTTAACGCTAACATGCGTGCCGCTCTCTAAAGTGAACTCAAAAGGGTCTAAATGCCATTCATGATTACGGGAAATTGATAAAAAATCGCCTGAAGTTGCTAGGTTTGTTGTTGTCATAGTACTCATCTTTGTTCTTTACATAATAAAAAAGGCGGTAAACCGCCTTTTAAAACTTCTAATAATGTTATGAAATAACTGAATTAACTAAAGCTATGGCTTCAGTTTCAAGCTCGTTTAAATGTGCCTCAGAGACAAACGATTCAAGATAAATTTTATAGATATCTTCGGTACCTGAAGGACGGGCAGCAAACCAGCCATTAGCCGTTGTTACCTTTAAGCCACCAATTGCCGCGCCGTTGCCCGGTGCGTGAGTTAGCTTTGCGGTAATTTCGTCTCCCGCTAAGGTATTTGCACTAACGTCTTCCGCCGATAGTTTTGACAGTTTGGCTTTTTGCGCCGTATTTGCAGGGGCATCTAAGCGCTTATAAAGTGGTGCGCCGAATTCATCAGTGAGTGCTTTATAATGCTGACTTGGTGTTTTGCCCGTAACCGCTAAAATTTCAGCGGCTAGTAACGCTAAAATAAAGCCGTCTTTATCGGTTTCCCACACACAACCGTCGCGTCGTAAAAATGCGGCTCCTGCACTTTCTTCACCGCCAAACAGTAAACTTGATTCTAGTAAACCATCAACGAACCATTTAAAGCCAACAGGCACTTCAAATACTTCACGACCGTGCTTGGTGACGACTTTATCAATCATGCCACTGGATACCAAAGTTTTACCTACTTTAGCGCTACTAGGCCAATCTGGGCGATGGCTAATTAGGTAATCAATCGCAACAGCTAAATAATGATTCGGGTTCATTAAACCATCGGGCGTGACAATGCCATGACGGTCATAATCAGGGTCGTTACCTACCGCAATATCAAACTTATCTTTCATGGCAATTAAGCTTGCCATTGCGTGTGGTGATGAACAATCCATACGAATTTTGCCGTCTTTATCTAACGACATAAACGAAAACTGTGGGTCGATTTGCTCGTTAACCACAGTAATATCAAGATTGTATTTTTCAGCAATCAGTGGCCAGAAATTAATACCAGAACCACCGAGTGGATCAACGCCAATTTTAATGCCTGCTTTGCTGATTGCTTGCATATCAATAATGTTAGCTAAATCGTCAATATACGGTGTCATTAAATCTTGGTATTGAATAAAGCCCGAACGCTTTGCTTTTACAAATGGAAATAGCTCAACTTCAACCAAGTCTTCAATTAACAATTGGTTTGCTCTATTTTCAATCCACTTTGTAATGTCGGTATCAGCAGGACCACCATTTGGCGGGTTGTACTTAAAACCACCATCCTGTGGCGGGTTGTGTGAAGGTGTAATCACGATACCATCCGCAAGTTCAGCACTGTGCGTTTTATTGTGCGTGACAATCGCATGACTAATTACAGGTGTCGGTGTGAAATCATCATTTTCTTGCGTTACAACCTGCACTTCGTTCGCAACTAATACTTCAATAGCAGAGTTAAACGCAGCTTCTGATAACGCATGTGTATCTTTGCCTAAAAACAGTGGGCCAAATATATTGTTTTGTTTACGGTAATCACAAATCGCTTGCGTAATTGCCAATATATGAGACTCGTTGAATTTTGTGTCTAACGAACACCCACGGTGCCCTGATGTACCAAACGCAACAGCTTGCTCTGGGTTTTGCTCAATATCTGGTTCATACAAATAATAAGCTGACATCAGTTTAGGAATGTTGACTAAATCAGATTGTACGGCGCGCTGCCCTGCTCTTTCATGGTTTGCCATGATTCACCTTCAATATATTTATAAGTAATCGCGTAGCTTTTCGGCTTCTTCTTCACTGTAGCCTAATGATATGGCAACTTCGTGAACCATCATTTTTTTACGTGTCGTGTTTGAGTTCGTCATAACCCAATAGCCACTATCCATAATATTTTTTGGGTTAGTACTGCTACCCGATGCAATTAAATCTTCTTTATTGGTTGCAAAATAAATGCGGTCGCGTCCTTTAATATCCAGTACACGATTAAAAATGCCTTTATGTGTACGATGTAGCGCAGAAAGAATAAACAAAAAGCGGCCAACCACGCCTTTTTGCATTGCCAACTCTTCTTTATTAAGAATATTAAATACGTTGTCGCATTTATGTTCTTTTTGTTCTGGTTGAGCGGCTTCAGGCGCCTCTTCTTGCGTTTCTGTTACTGCCTTTTCTGGGAGTTCCGTATCCAGCTGTAACAAACGGCGCAATATTTGCGATGCACTTTCACCAATACTCTGCGTATTACTTGCTATATACTGATATAACTCGTCGTCGATTTCGATTTTTTTCATGGTTATCCTAATTGTTAGACGAATTTAGCAAAAATCCCGCATAGTATACCCAGTTTAAATTCATTTCTCTATGTTTGCTTTTTCAAGTTTCACTCGGCACAATGCAGCTTTTACATTAGCTTAGCGACCCCTATGCAATTAAATTACACTCAGCTAGGTGAGAAAACCGACGCGCTCCCAATTGTCATTATTCATGGACTATTTGGTTCAAAAGAAAACCTAAATGTAATCGCCAAACCTCTGAGCGAACACAATTGTGTAATCAATATTGATTTACGTAATCACGGACAATCATTTCACAATAGCGAAATGACATACACCGCGATGGCAGATGATGTTTTTAAACTATTAGATGAGTTAACTATTTCTCGTGCAATTGTGATTGGTCACTCTATGGGTGGTAAAGTCGCAATGCAAATGGCGTTAACGAATAGTAACCGTGTCGAAAAGTTGGTTGTACTCGATATCGCACCAACTAAATATTCACCTCGTCATCAACAAGTATTTAATGGATTAAATAATGTTGATTTACAGGCAATCACTAACCGCAGCGACGCCGATAAACAATTGGCAGAGTACATTCAAGAAGCTGGTGTAAGGCAATTTTTATTAAAGAGCCTTGCAAAAACAGATAGCGGGTTTGCATGGCGCTTTAATTTGCCTCAACTAATTGCATCGTACAATAATATTTTAGATAAGCCGCAAGGTGATGCCTTTAAAAAGCCAACCTTATTTATAAAAGGTGCTAACTCAGACTACATTTTAGAAGCCCATCGCGGTGACATTGCAGCGCTTTTCCCAAATGCAAAAGCCAAGATCATCGCAGGTGCAGGTCACTGGCTACATGCTGAAAAACCAAGCCAAGTGAATTTGGCAATAGCTCAGTTTCTAAGTGCAGATTAAATAGTTTTGTTTTTATCAAGAGCCTAGCTGTGTTTAACATGCAAACGATTAGTTAGGTTCTTTTCCCATCCGTGTTTTATACATTTAGTAAATTATGTATTTATTATGTTAACTAAATTCACGCTTTTATAATTGATGTTACAAACGTACACGAAATTTACAAAGCACACTAAAATGCTTTAAATACAAACCGAAAACACCCCTAGTGGATTTACTTATTTGTGATTTTGTTCGCCTCAAAAACCACACTTTTTAAAGTGGTACTATTTTTGATCTTTGATAATGTATTTAACGGCTTACTATGCTATAGTTGCGGCCGTTTTCGCGCAGATACAGAATAATAATGTTAGATAAATTATTAGATGGTATTGATATACTTGGACTCTATTTCGGCTTAGCCGGAATATTCTTTTTAATCGGTATGGCAATCCAAGACGTTTTAAAAAAAGGTGACGTTCCTAAATTTGGGCGTTACGTCGTTTGGTTAGTGCTGTTTTTAGGCTGTTCTGGGTTTATAGCGAAAGGGCTTATTCAGGTATTTTGGCAAGGTGCTGGAGTTGGATAATGGCCAAAGCGGAATCTGACAGAACGACCCGAGATTTATTTGAACACGATAAGCGACCGGGCCGCCCAAAAACCAACCCCTTACCACGAGAATTACAGCTTAAAATCAATAAGCGTAATCAGCTTAAACGTGATAAAGCACGTGGTTTAAAACGCGTCGAATTCAAGGTGTCTTCAGAGCTATATCAAGCATTAAATGATATGGCTGAAGAGCAGAACGTGAGTCGAAGCGCATTAATAGAAATTATATTACAAGAGAAATTAGCGACAAAAAGGTAATAAACTATGGCAAGCGTAGGCATTTTTTTTGGTAGTGATACAGGTAATACAGAGCACGTCGCCAAGCTAATTCAAAAAGAGCTAGGTAAGAAAATGGTGGATGTTCATGACATCGCTAAAAGCTCAAAAGAAGACATTGCTGAATTTGATTTAATTTTATTCGGTATCCCAACTTGGTATTACGGCGAAGCGCAATGCGATTGGGATGATTTCTTCCCTGAATTGGAAGAAATTAGCTTCGACGGTAAGCTAGTTGCTATTTTTGGCTGCGGCGACCAAGAAGATTATGCCGAGTACTTCCTTGACGCTATGGGCATGATTAACGATATCGTTACTGAACGTGGCGCTATTGTTGTTGGCCATTGGTCGACTGAAGGTTATGAATTTGAAGCGTCAAAAGCATTAGTTGATGACAACCACTTTGTTGGTTTAGGTATTGATGAAGACCGTCAGCCTGAACTAACAGAAAAGCGCATCAAAGATTGGTGTGCTCAAGTGTATGATGAAATGTGCTTGGCAGAATTAGAAGATTAAAGTTAAACCTGCGTTTACATTAGGCTATATCTAGTATAGCCTTACTAAAACGTCGTGCAAATATAGACAAAACAATAGAAAAACGAGACCAAGTTGATGACTGATCACAATTTAGAGCTAAAAAAAGCAGGTTTAAAAGTAACACTGCCGCGAATCAAAATCTTGGAGATTTTACAGTCGCCAGATAATCAACATATCAGCGCTGAAGATGTTTATAAAATCTTATTAGATAAAGGCGAAGAAATTGGTCTTGCCACTGTTTACCGTGTTCTTAACCAATTTGATGATGCCGGTATTGTTACCCGTCACCACTTTGAAGGCGGCAAATCAGTATTTGAACTAGCTGGCAGCACACACCATGATCACTTGGTATGCTTAAAGTGCGGTAAAGTAGTTGAATTCGAAGACGACGTGATTGAAACGCGTCAAGAAGAGATTGCTAAAGACAACGGCATCAAGCTAACAAACCACTCGCTTTATCTTTACGGTGAATGTGAAGATAAAGAAGCATGTAAAAAATATGCAGACGATAACAGCTAATTGTTAAGTCGATGATTTAAAAGCGCCAATTGGCGCTTTTTTTGTTTGTATTATGTTGTTTTTATAATGCTTGTTAGCAACCAACAGGCACTTTCTTTTATCAATTGACCGCTAATTATATCAATTCCGTTAAATACGTGAGCAGGGAGAGCTCAGGTTTAGTGAAATTCAAACTAGGCGAAATTTTTCTTATGTAGTTGCTGAACATTGATAAATTCTAATGCAGTTCGCATGATATTTAGCGCGCTAAGATGCTCAGCTACTTAAATGAATTGGTATTGTTAATAACCCGTTCTAATGCAAATTGCACCCACGCCCCACCCTCTGTGTGGTTTTGAAGTTTAAGTACCGAACCATGATTTTCAATAATTACGCGTGACAACATTAAACCAATACCATTACCCCCGCTTTTTGTTGTATAAAACGCAGTGCCGGCGTCTTCCAAATTAGAAAAGCCAGGTCCAGTATCGATTACATCAAATATAATGTCTGTATCGTTTGCGCTAAGCTTTAAAAACACATGTGGTGATGGACTAGATGCTTCACATGCATTATTAATTAAATGACAGAGCACTTGTTTTATCTGACTTATATCGAAAAAGCCAAACACGCTTTGCTCATATTGAATTTTGATGTCTGGGTAAATTGCCGTTAACTGCTCGCATAACGTGTCACAGCTTTCAATGTTTTTGTGAGCCGCTGGTAATTTTGCCAGTGACACATAGTTATCCATAAACGACTTTAAATAATTCGCTCGTTCATTAATTAGCGTTAAACCCGTTGCAAAACTATCCTTGTCAATGTCATTTGCGAGCCGTTTATTTAGGCTGCGCGCGACTGTGCCTATTGGCGCCAGTGTATTATTAATCTCGTGACTTAGAATACGAACAAACTTTTTAAGCGCGTCTTTTTCTTGTTGATATAAAATAGAATCCAATTGCTTTAATACCAACAAAACGTAATTTTGTTCACCGATACGACAGTGCGATTGCTCGATTAAAAATGCATGCTGTTTGCCATTAATTGTTAAGGCCACTTTTCCTTGTTGTTGATTGGCTAGTAACGCCTTGTACCAAGCCCACATATTACTTTGTTCACTTGCATCGAATGTTTGCGCCGCGTATTGATTTCTGAATATACAGCTGTGTTCGTTAAACACCAACAATGCAAAATCAACCTTCTCGATAATCTGCGCTAGCAAATCTTGCTGCTCGGTTACTAACCGCTTGTCTTTTTGCATTTTAGTTGCAAGGGCATTTAAGTGTTCAACAGTAGAGCTTAGCGCGCTATCTTGTGCCTCGTTTGCTCTAATTGCATACTCACCTTGGCGCAATGAAATCAATAACGTATCGATTAAATTAATGGTATTGCGTTTAGCTATCGCATCGCGATAGGTCTCGATTAAAAACCATAATGCTGAGGTGAGATTTACTAATAAAATAAGCGCTAACGGGTAATCATGAGTGATCAGTAAGCCATTGACGAGTATCAATAACAGCAGGCTTGTCAGCCAGCGCCCTGAAAATGCGTTAAACCGCATCATACTTAGACATTTTGCGGTACCAAGCACTGCGCGACATTCCTAAACTTTTGGCCGCTTTTGATGCGTTGCCATTAAAGTGTTCGAGCCGCGATAATAACGCTTGTTCTATGACTTCATCGATACTGAGCGTCATATCAACTGCGTGTTGTACATTTGGTTTATTATTGCTTGTTGTAGCACTTAACATTAAATCTTGAGCAGTTATTTGCTGTCCATTCGCCATAAATATAACGCGCTCAATAATATGTTTCAGTTCCCTAACATTACCCGGAAAACCATAGTTAAGCAGTGCCTGTTTAGCGCACTGTGCTAGTGACAAAGCAGGCTTATCATATTGCTTACAAAATGATGTTAAAAACTGGTTTGCTAGCGGTAAAATATCGTCTTTACACGATCTTAACGGGGGGATTTCAATTTCAACTGTATTTAAACGGTAATATAGATCTTGGCGAAACAACTCGTTTGCAATTGCTTCAGATAAATCCGCATTGGTTGCAGAAATAATACGCGCTTTATTCTCTAACACCTTGCTGCTACCAAGGGCTGTGTATTTTCGCTCTTCAAGCACATGTAATAACTTTGCTTGTGATTGCGCGGATAAATTAGCGATTTCATCTAAAAACAAGGTGCCATCTTCAGCTAAGGTAAACGCTCCTAAACGATCTTGGCTTGCGCCAGTAAACGCCCCTTTTTTATGGCCAAACACTTCAGAGTTAAACAACTCATCACTGAGCGCCCCCATATTGAGTGCGATAAAGCTTGCCTTTGAGCGATAAGAATGCTGATGAATATACTTCGCGTAATAGCTTTTGCCGGTGCCATTTTCACCCGTTAGCAGTATATTCATATCGCTTTTTGCTAAGTTTTCGAGTTGACTCAAAACTTGCTGCTTTTGTGTGCTATATGCGTGTAATGCGGATTGGTGTGCAATTGAGCGTTGTTTTTCTTGGGTTAATCGCGCTAAGTCTTGCTTATCGCGACGTGCGTTTAATTGAAGTTTAATTGCATGGGCTAAACGTTCATCTTGCCACGGTTTTTCGATAAAATCTGCAGCCCCCGTGGTTAACGCTTTAACGGCTAAATCAAGCGTTGCCCAACCCGTCATAACAATCACTGGCAACAGCGGGTCTAGTTCTTTCAGCGCGTCAATTGCTGTTAAACCCTCCGCGCCACTGGTAGTATTTTGGCTAAAGTTCATATCGAGCAGCACTAAATCGACACTGTTTTTTGCAACATAATCAAGCGCTGTATCCGGTGAAAGCACACCGTGACAAAGATACCCTTCGTCTTCTAAAAAGAACTTAAGACTCGCTTGAATATCAAGCGAGTCGTCGACAACTAAAATTGTTTTCAAGAAACCTTAATCCATTCTTAAACTTGTTGCAGGCTGCTGTTTAATAACGTGCCTTACTGGTACGTATAGTGCGAGACAAACCGCTGCAAGTACCACAACTACAGTCAATGCACCCGCCTCTAACATAATGTTAATTGGCACATTTCCTCTTAAAAAGCTTTCTGCAAGATAACATAGAACGCCAAACACTAACAACGATGTACCAATACCGTACAAAATATGCGTAATGTTCTTTTTAATAAATAACCGCATAATTTGACTATCTTTAGCCCCAATCGCGCGGCGAATACCTATCTCATAACGGGATTTATTGATATTACTAATACCCATCGCATAAATACCGATTAACGATAGCGTTAGAGCGAAACCACCTACCAGCAAAAATACATAAATAATTGCTGCAAATGAATTAATCATAGATGTGTGGTTATCGTAATGGTCGAACATGTAATACATGGTTAAATCATGAGATAATTGCATCTTAACGCGATAGAAGTCCTCCAACGCCTCATTAGCCGTGTTATTGGTCAATAATCGAATGTTTACACTGTCATCCATAAAATGGGTTTGGCGTAAACTAAAGTAAAGCTCATGGCGCGAGTCACCTGATACTCCGCTGATTACATCTTTTGCAACGCCGATAATTTCAACACTTGGCCACATCGCGTCTTGCAACATTAGCTGAGACCCGATCACATTTTGATTACCAAACAAAGCGTTAGCAAGTGATTCACTAATGATTACTACTGGTTTTGATTCACTGTTGTCATTGCTATTGAAATTTCGCCCAGTTAACAACTCTCGGGCAAACAAATGTGACTCTGCACTAATACTGATAAACTTCTCATTATAGATATCCCCATTTGGGTACAGTACGTCAGCATGGATATGCGAATCAAACACTACCGCGTCAATAATATTGCCTTGCTTTGAAAGCCCCGCCGCTAATGTATTTATTAGCGTTAATTGTTCGTCGTTGGTTAGCTCATCATTATTATCAAAATCCAGATAAACCGAGTAAACGCCTTTACTGAGCTCGCCATCAATATTCGTTGCAATTGAATACATCACATAGCCAACAGTACTTGCAATCATTAGCAAAAAACTCACCAATGATACTTGTACGCACAATAAGCGGCGTGACATTAGTGTGGTTTCTTTACCCGTTGCGCCTCGTGTACCATCGCGCAGTACATTGCTAATGTTAAACTTTGCCGATTTATATGCTGGCAGTAACACGGCAAATGTAAAAATAATGGCTAATAGTAACAGCGAGACTAAAACTGTTTGCCCATTTAAATGCCAATACCACCAATACGGCATTTTTCCACCAAACATTACATTCATGTAAAAATTCAGTATTTCCAGTCCTAACGATGTAAAGATCAAGGCGAATACCCAACTCACGATGCAATATATTAGACCTTCTGTAACATGCTGCTGGATCACACGCTTTTGTGTTGCACCGATTGCAGCGCGAATAGCAGACTCCTTTTGCTTTTCCATAATTTTCGCAAACAGTAAGTTGCCAATATTCACCCCTGAAATAAACAGCACAATCACAATACCAAACACAAACAAACCAAATACAAATACGGCTTCACCGTCGGTATTGAGCTCAACCAAAGTCAGTGATTCAATACGCACACCCTGCCCGGTTTGTTTATCACTGTCACTTACCTGGTCTTTGATTGCATTGTAAAAATAATGAGCGATTTGCGTTTCGAAGGTGCGTTCGAATTCGGCATTTGGCAACTTATAAAGAATATCGATACCATCATCAGGCTTCATATTCGCCTGCTTTAGCGGCAGCCAAATCTTTGAAAAAATCGGAAAATGATTACGCTTTTCCATTACACCAACAATAGTATGCGGCTTGCCTGCCACGTTTAACTGTTTACCAAGAATAGCGCTATCGCCCTGAAATAGTTGCTGCCACACGATATGTGAAATCACTACCACATCAAGCGCATTATTACTGTAATCGACGTTCGTAAAGCCTCGCCCAATTACCGGCTCTTGTCCCAAAAACTTAAAAAATGACGGGTCAACATAAGACGCTCGATAATGCTTGCCATAATGTTGCGTACTCAACCATAAACTGCTGCGCTTAATGGTGATCCAGCTTTCAAGTGAATTGACCTCATCAAGCTGTTTAAAGCCATCTAACATCGAATACGTAAATTCTCGTTGCGATGTTAACGAATTCCATACCTTTAAGATGCGAATGTCTTCTTTGTTGTGATTAAAACTTGAGTGCGAAAACGCGATGGTATGAATAAAATTAAACCCTATCAATGAAATGGTTAAACTCCCTACCATAATAAAGATCATTAACAGTGAAAAACGCAGTGATTTAACGATATTGCGTAGTGCGTAGCGAAAGTCTAATAACAGCCCCATAGCTTATACCTCTAACGCCACTGAAGGGTTAGTATCAGAGGTTTTCTGTTTATCGCGCACAATTGCGCCGTCTAACATGTTCAACGTACGACTGGCATAGTGCGTTGACTCTGCATCGTGGGTTACCATACAAATTGTTTTACCTGACAGGTGTAAATCTTTTAGTAACTGCAATACTTGTTGCGCGTTTTTCGAATCTAAGTTACCAGTTGGTTCATCCGCTAAGATTAAGTCAGGCTCATTGATGAGCGCGCGAGCGACCGCAACACGCTGCTGTTGCCCCCCTGATAACTGTGAAGGAAAGTGATTAATGCGGTTTTCAAGGTCAACTAACATCAACGCCTTACGCGCTTTTTCTATCATTTCTTGTTCAGAGTAGCCACCGATATAGGTCAGTGGCAACATCACATTTTCGAGTACATTTAAGTCACTTATAAGGTTAAATGCTTGGAAGATAAATCCAATATGATTAGCGCGAATATGCGCGCGTTGATCAGAACTTAAATTAACCGCTTGTTTGCCGCTAATGCTGTAGTCGCCTGCTGTTGGCTCATCAATCAGCCCTAACACAGAAAGTAACGTCGACTTACCGCAACCAGAAGGCCCTGTTATAGCCACAAACTCCCCAGGATTAACCACTAGATTAATGCCATTAAGTGCTTGCGTTGCAATTTCTTCGGTTTTGAATAATTTTTCTATGTTTTTTAAAGTAATAACTGGGTTCATTGTAATTCCCTTCTAGCGTACAAGCACTTGCGTGTCGTTGGTGTATTTTTCCATATCTGAAATAATAATTTCTTGGTCGATTGTTAGCCCTGCTACAACCTCAATATAATTCACGGAGCGTTTACCAAATGTTACCGCTTGTTTGGTTGCAAGATGCTTTTCCAACACAAATACATTGTTTGTGCTTTCGGCAATGGCGTTACGCGGTAGCGCAACAAATAGTGTGTGAGTTTTAAAGCTAGTGTTAATAATGCCTTCAATATTGAGTTTATCGCGCGCTTCTGACGGAATTGCATCAATTAATGAAAGCTCAACTTCAACATGGCCGTTGTTCACTTTTGGCGATACGCGAGTAACTTGTGCATCTAAGCGAGACGTATAGGTATCAATTGTAGCCTGCTGGCCTACTTTAACGTTGGGTGCATCAAGTTCTGCTACATTTATTTTGGCAATTAGTTTGGTTTGATCTGCAACTTCGGCAACTGAGCCAGTACTTGCCAGCTGCGTGCCTAGCTCAACAAACACATCTTGGATTTGGCCAGTAATTGGCGATTTCACATCTAACTGTGAAATATGTTGGCTAAGCAAATTGATTTCTGATTTTAGGCTTTGCTGCTCTGCTTGTTGCGCGTTTTGTTTTGCGGTGAGTATTTCTTTTTGCGTCGCCACTTTCGCTTTTTGTAACGCAAGTTGCTTTAAACTGCGCTTTACTGTGAATTCGCTGCGCTGATGTTCAAGTTTCGAAATGGTGCTATTGCCCTGTGCGATTAAGGTTGCCTGCGCTTGCCACTCCATTGTATTGGCTTTGTGCGCAAGGTCGGCATCATGGTAGGCGGTTTCAGCTTCTTGAAGATATGCTTTTTGCTGTGCCAACTCCGCTTTATGTTGCGCAACCATTTTAAGTAAAAGGCTATTTTTTTGAATGAGTGTCTCTTTGATTTGCGGGTTGTCTAAGCGCGCTATAATGTCGCCTCGCTCAACATATTCGCCCGGCTTTACCAACACTTCAACAACTTTTCCACCTGCATTAGTCGTTATCAAATGGCGTTTTTCAAGTGCTAGACTGCCTAGCCCTTTTACGTCTATCGCAAAATCGCCCTGTTTAACTTTTGCGACCAAGATTTCGTCTCGTTTAACTAAGTTTGACGCACCTTGGGTATAATGACGAATAAACATAACAGCGCTTATTAACAGACACGCAAAAATTGCGTAAGCTAATGGTCTTTTAAGCTTATTTGATTTTTTCTCTATTTTTATGTCCATACAGCATAATCCAATAATTGCATTACATGGTTAATTACAATTATCAGGCCAAGATAATTTTATATGTTTTTCAATCACTTATGAATTTCACATTAGAATGAATCCAGATAACTGTGCCACTTTCGATACAGTTTCTAACTTTAATGTGTGTCGATAGCGAAACACTATTTATCTACGTGATAGACAGGCTATTTAACAGGCATAAAAAAACCGGCATATCGCCGGTTTTTAATATTATTAACTATTATGCAGTAATAACTTCTAGGCCACCCATGTATGGACGAAGTACTTCTGGTACAACTACCGAGCCATCTGCTTGCTGGTAGTTCTCTAGAATCGCTACAAGTGTACGACCCACAGCTAAACCAGAACCATTTAGTGTGTGCAGTAACTCAGGCTTTTTCTCACCTTGACGACGAAAACGTGCTTGCATACGGCGTGCTTGGAAATCTTGCATATTTGAGCAGCTTGAAATTTCACGGTAGGTGTCTTGCGCCGGAAGCCATACTTCTAAGTCGTATGTTTTGCTTGCGCCAAAGCCCATATCACCAGTACATAAAATTACTTTACGGTACGGTAGTTCAAGTGCCTGTAAAATACCTTCGGCGTGGTTAGTCAGATCTTCTAACGCTTGCATTGAGTCTTCAGGCTTCACTAGCTGTACTAATTCAACTTTGTCGAACTGGTGCTGACGAATAAGACCACGCGTGTCACGGCCATAACTACCTGCTTCACTGCGGAAACACGGTGTATGTGCAGTCATTTTTAATGGTAATTCAGCTTCATCAAAAATAACATCGCGGCCAAGGTTAGTTAATGGTACTTCTGCGGTTGGAATTAGGCTAAACCCTTCATTGTGCTCGCTGATTGCTTCTGTGTGGAATAAATCTTCTGCGAACTTAGGTAACTGACCTGTGCCGTATAAACTGTCTTTGTTTACTAAATACGGTACATACATTTCGGTGTAACCGTTTGTGTCTGTGTGCGTATCAAGCATAAATTGCACAAGGGCACGGTGCATACGTGCTACTTTACCGCGCATTACAGTAAAGCGTGCGCCTGAAAGTTTAACACCCGCTTCAAAATCTAAGCCTTTTGATAAACCTTCACCTAAATCAACGTGATCTTTTACTTCAAAGTCATATTGCTTTGGCTCGCCCCATTTAACCACTTCAACGTTATCGTCTTCGTCGTTACCAAATGGTACTTCGCTATCTGGTAAGTTAGGGATGGTTGCAGCAATGGCATTTAATTCAGCAAGGATTTCGTCTTGTTCTTTTTTAGCAGAATCCAGCTCATCACCTAATGAACCTACAGCGCCAATAGAGGTGCAATGTCTTCACCTTTGGCTTTTGCTTGACCAATTGCTTTGGAGCGTGTGTTACGCTCATTTTGTAATTCTTGTGTTTTAACTTGTAGCGCTTTACGCTTTTCTTCAAGCGCTTGAATTTCTGCTACGTTTAATTCAAAACCTCGGCCTTTTAGGCGCTCTGCGGCTTCTTCGATATCCTGACGTAAAAATCGTGGGTCTAACATTCTTTTTTAACCTTTTTGCATTGCTAGCTGCATACCTAAATAGGCAACAAAAACACAACCAATTACATTTAAAAATACATTGAGTGTTGCTTTCAACCAGTGCCCTTGCTGTAACAGCAATAGCGTATCTATCGAGAAGGTTGAAAACGTTGTTAACGCCCCTAAAAAGCCAATTCCGATAAGTGATTTGGTGGGGTTAACAACAATTAATTCTTTTTCTAGTAGGCCGTATAAAACGCCTAACATTAATGAACCGAGAATATTAACTGTCAGGGTAGCAAAAGGGAATCCCTTTCCCAAAAGTTTTATCATTGATTCACTAATAAAATAACGAAGACACGCACCTGTTGCACCACCAAGAGCAACGTAAAAATAGAGCTTAATCCCTGTCATAACGTTTCCTAGTGGCTAAATTGTCTTGCTCGGTTAAATAATCGAGCTTTGCTTTTATCTTTTGCTCAAGACCGCGCTCTGTTGGTTGATAGTATTTTCTATCTGCGATTTCTTCCGGCAGATATTTCTCACCTGCAGCATAAGCACCTGGTTCGTCATGGGCATAGCGATACTCTGCTCCATACCCAAGGTCTTTCATTAAATTGGTTGGTGCATTACGCAGATGATGCGGCACTTCAAAACTTGGCTCATTGGCAATATCGTGTTTTGCTTGCTTAAACGCTGTGTAAACTGCGTTACTCTTTGGTGCGCTGGCTAAATATATCGCGGCTTGGGCGAGCGCCCTTTCACCTTCTGCAGGCCCTACACGATGATAAATATCCCAAGCATTAAGTGCGACTTGCATCGCACGAGGATCGGCATTGCCGATATCTTCGGTAGCAATCGCTAATAATCGTCTACCAACGTAAAGCGGGTCACCGCCACCTGCTAAAATACGGCAAAGCCAATAAAGCGCACCATCGGGACTAGAGCCGCGAACTGACTTATGAAACGCTGAAATAAGATCGTAAAATAAATCGCCGCCTTTATCGTATTTTGCAATATGTGCAGGCAGAACATTCGCCAACACATTTTCGCTCACAATCAGTTTATCATTTTGTTGATCGGCCATATCAATAGCTTGCTCAAGTAAATTAAGCGTGCGTCTAGCATCGCCATCTCCTGCAAGTGCTAGCTTTTCAATTGCAGCATTATCAATTTCAATATGTTTTTGCTGTAGCTGCTCATCGTTATTAAGCGCACTGTGTATGGCTTGCATTAAGTCCTGCTGTTCAAGCGCTTTTAATTGATACACGCGTGCACGCGATAAAATTGCATTATTCAGTGAAAACGAGGGATTCTCCGTTGTTGCACCAATAAAGATAAAAGTACCATCTTCGATATGGGGTAAAAACGCATCTTGCTGCGACTTGTTAAAGCGGTGCACTTCGTCAATAAATAACAGTGTACGCTGCCCTTGCATTGCTAAATGATCTTTTGCCGATGCAACGCTTTCTCGTATTTCTTTCACACCTGAGGTAACTGCTGATAAGCGGATCACGTTTGCATCTGCATGATGGGCGATGACTTCAGCTAACGTTGTTTTACCAACGCCAGGCGGTCCCCATAAAATTAAACTATGGCAACGACCGGCTAAAATAGCGTTATACAGTGGCGAACCTTCACTAAGCAGATGTTTTTGCCCTATGTATTGGCTTAAATTAGTTGGCCGCATGCGTGCTGCAAGCGGCCTAATTTCTGGGGCAAATGAAAAGCTTAAATTACTCACCTTGACTTTGATCGTCCACTAATACGTCAGCTGGAATGGTGAATTGAAAATACGCATCATCAATGGTTTGATTAACTTGCTGTTTTGAGAACACATAAACGGAAGTTTGACCTGTGTTATCAAACACTGTCATTGAGCGTAATGCATCTGCATCAAATTTAAGCTCTAAGCGCTCTACTTGGCTTTGACCTTGTTTGGTCGGTGTAATCACAAACGCATTATCTGAATGCGTTACTGCATAATTTTGCCATAAGCTTTCATCCGCTGATGTTAACAACGCAAACGGCGTATTATCGATTAGTTTTTTGCTATCTAAAATAGTGACTTGTTCCGCAAACTCATCGTAATAAAAAGTTTTAGTGCCATCAGAAACCAGCACCGTTTCATCTGGTGATGTTTGCTTCCAATAAAGCTTTTCTGGGCGTTTAATTTTTAATAAACCCGTACCTTGCATAATTTCGCTACCGGTATTGTCGATTACGGTTTGAGAAAAATCTGCTTGTAAGTTGTTTAGCTGCGTTAAACGCGTTTTTAATTCACTTTGCGCTTTGCTGTCTACAAGGTGTTGCGCTGTTTCTGTTTGCGCGCGCACGGCTGTTACACTTACCGTGCTGATCGCTAATACGCTCGCAACAATTAATGTGATTTTTTTTGTCATATTATCCTGCATTATTCGGAACAATTACTTCACGAGTGCCATTATGCCCCGGCGCTGATACGATACCGGACATTTCCATCTGCTCGACTAAGCGTGCTGCACGGTTGTAACCAACCCGCAATTTACGCTGAACACTCGATACAGACGCGCGACGACTTTCAATTACAAACGCAACCGCTTCATCGTAAAGCGGATCGCTTTCTTCGTCGCTTTCGGCAGTCTCACCTGGAAGTAAGACATCTTCAACGGCTTCTCCGTTCAATATCTCGTCGACATAATTTGGTTTACCGCGCGCTTTCCAATCATTTACCACCGCGTGAACTTCGTGGTCATCAACAAATGCGCCATGCACACGAATTGGTACGCTAGTACCTGGCGGTAAGTAAAGCATGTCACCCATGCCTAATAAATGCTCTGCGCCTTGCTGATCTAAGATCGTGCGCGAGTCAATTTTACTTGATACTTGGAATGCCATACGCGTGGGAATGTTCGCTTTAATCAAACCCGTAATTACATCTACTGACGGACGCTGAGTTGCTAGCACTAAATGAATACCCGCAGCACGTGCTTTTTGAGCAATACGGGCAATGAGCTCTTCAACTTTTTTACCAACAATCATCATCATGTCGGCAAATTCATCAATAACCACAACGATGGCTGGTAACTTGCCCAAATCAGGCGCTTGTGTTTCCATACCGTCAGTATCTTTCCAAAGCGGGTCTTTAATTGGGTCGCCTGCTTCAATGGCATCTAACACTTTTTGGTTGTAGCCCTTTAAGTTACGTACACCCAATGCAGACATGAGTTTGTATCGGCGTTCCATTTCACCAACACACCAACGCAGCGCATTAGCTGCTTCTTTCATATCTGTTACAACTTCACACAACAGGTGTGGAATGCCTTCATAAACCGATAATTCAAGCATTTTCGGGTCAATCATGATCATGCGAACATCATCAGGAGTCGACTTAAACAGTAACGATAAAATCATCACGTTTACACCCACAGATTTACCCGAGCCTGTGGTACCAGCAACTAGAAGGTGTGGCATTTTTGCAAGGTCAGCAACTACAGGTACGCCTGCAATGTCTTTACCTAACACCATTGCTAAGTCAGATGGGTTGTTAGCAAATTTTTTCGCACCAATAACTTCAGAGAGGCGCACAATTTCACGGTGCTGATTTGGAAGTTCTAAGCCAACATAGGTTTTGCCAGGGATCACTTCCACAACACGTACGCTTACTGCTGAAAGTGAACGCGCTAAATCTTTCGCGAGACCACTAATTTTCGCGACTTTAATACCCGGTGCTAAGTCCAGCTCAAAACGTGTAACGACAGGGCCTGGGTAAACTCCTACTACCTGCGCTTGCACACCAAAATCTAATAACTTGGTTTCAACTAAGCGAGAAACCGCATCCAGCTCTTCTTGTGTAATTGGGTTTTCTTTTTTATCCGGTCTATCGAGCAAATCTAACGTTGGCATTGGTGTTGCCGGCGGTGTCGCCTCAAGTAAGTCTTCAAACTGCTCTTTGGCTGTTTTTGGCTTAACATAAGTAGATTTACGCACTGGTTCTGTTGGGGTTTGATTTTCGCTTGGCTGCACAACGGGTGCCAACGTAGACTCTGCATCTGATTGTGGTTCTAGCGTGCTTAAAAAATCTTCCGAAACAGCCTTTGGCGCATTCGTTTGTTTATCGTCATCAAACGGAATATCGTCAAGCGCTGAAAAACTTAAATCATCACTAATTATCTCGTCGAATTCTTGTAGTGCCGGGTGCATTTCGCCTTTGCTGTTTGACTCAGGCTGTTTTGGTGTTTCAATGTCAGTATTTGCAATATCATCACCAAAAGTTGGTTCGATTGTGGTTTCAGGCTGAATATCGATTGTCGGCTCTTGTGGCTCAGCGCTTACTTCTTGCTCTGGTAATTCGTCAACATGATAAGTTACTTGTTTTGGTGCTTGAGTAACCGACTCATTAGTTACGGTTTTAATCGGTGCGTTATTCGCTACTTTTCGTTCAGCTAATCGCTGTGGTAACGCTTTTAACCATAGAAAAGCATGCATCGCAAAACGGCCAATTTGGTCGACAAACTGTACCCAAGAAACCCCTGTTAGCAAGGTTAAGCTTGAAAAGAAAAAACACAGTAAAATGATACTTGTGCCAGTAAAGTTAAAGGTAGGTAACATGGCGTTGGCAAACACATCGCCAATCACACCACCAGAAGAAAACTCATAGAAGTCATCAAAATTAATGCTGCTAATTGCCGTTGATGACACGACAAACAGCACCAAACCAACAACGCGTAATGACAAAGTGAGGTAGTCTAACTTAAATACTTGGTGTGTTTTTTTAAACAGTAAATAACCGATGACTTGAATAATAACGGGAACAAGTAACGCCAACCAACCAAAACTAAAGTACAGTAAATCGGCAGTCCACGCCCCTGCTGTACCTGTCATGTTTTTTACTTTGATATAGTCACCCGTTTGAGACCAAGACGGATCGATTGGGTCAAATGTTAATAAAGCAACTAACACAAACGCTGCAAATGCAGTCGTTAAAATAAGGCCTGCTTCTAATAATCTTTGAACACCATTAAGGCGCATTACAACTCCCCTTTTTATTATTCTTTACTTCCGACTACATCAGCGCAAATAACACTTTCTAAGATACAAATAGTATGTAGTGTGCTTATTCTATTACTATGGTGCTACTTTTAGAAGCGAAACATCATCACTTTTCACTTCTTCCATGACAACATAAGTACGACTTTCTGATACTGCCGGTAAACGCAGTAATATATCACCTAATAAGTCACGATACGCAGACATATCTGCTACACGGGTTTTTAATAGAAAGTCAAAGTTACCAGAAACAAGATGACATTCTAAAATCTCATCATGGGTTTTTACTGCGCTACTGAATTCTTCAAATACATCAGGTGAGGTTTTTGTAAGCGTAATTTCAACGTAAACTAATAATGCTGCGCCTACTTTTTTTGGGTCGATAATGGCTTTATAGCCTTTTATATACCCTTCCCTCTCGAGTTTTTTTACCCGTTCCAAACAAGGTGTTGCACTTAAACCTATACGGCGCGCAAGTTCCACATTCGAAATTCTGCCATCTTTTTGTAATTCGACTATTATCTTTTTATCAATGCGATCTAACACTAGCTAACCAAATTAGAATATTACTCTTTGTTTTTTGATTATATGGTTTTATTAACCAACATTTCAATTAAATAAAGTTACATCGACTAATTAAAGCTAGATAAAATAGTATTATCTATTACCACAGTTCAAAGTAAGGTGAATTTATGATTATCGGTGTACCTAAAGAGATTAAAAACCACGAATATCGTGTAGGTATGGTTCCGGCAAGTGTTCGTGAGTTAATCAACCACGGTCACAGTGTGTTTGTAGAAACGAATGCGGGTATTGGCATTGGTTTTACAAACGAAGATTATGAAGCCGCAGGTGCTGAAATTCTAAATACTGCTGAAGAAGTTTTCGCTAAAGCAGACATGATTGTTAAAGTGAAAGAGCCTCAAGCAGTTGAGCGTGCAATGCTACGCGAAGACCAAATTCTATTCACTTACTTACACTTAGCACCAGATCTTCCACAAACTGAAGACCTAATTAAGTCTAAGTCTATCTGTATCGCTTACGAAACAGTAACAGACGCACGCGGTGGTTTACCACTTCTTGCGCCTATGTCTGAAGTAGCGGGCCGTATGTCAATTCAAGCAGGCGCACAAGCACTTGAGAAATCAAATGCAGGTCGCGGTATGCTACTTGGTGGTGTGCCAGGTGTTGAGCCAGCAAAAGTTGTTGTTATTGGTGCAGGTATGGTTGGTAACAACGCAGCACAAATGGCGGTTGGCATGGGCGCTGATGTTGTTGTTCTTGATCGTAACGTTGATGTTTTACGTCGTATTGATGCACAATTCGGTAACCGCGTTAAAGCTGTTTATTCAACTGCTGATGCATTAGAAAAGCACGTACTAGAAGCTGATCTTGTAATTGGTGGCGTACTTATTCCAGGTGCTGCAGCACCAAAACTAGTAACAGCAGATCACATCAAACGTATGAAGCCAGGCGCAGCTATTGTTGACGTTGCAATCGACCAAGGTGGTTGTATTGAAACTTCTAAAGCAACAACGCACGCAGAGCCAACTTATATTGTTGATGACGTTGTTCACTACTGTGTTGCAAACATGCCAGGTGCAGTTCCTCGTACGTCAACGTTTGCACTTAACAATGCAACACTACCGTACATTATTAAGCTTGCTAACAAAGGCTACAAAGCTGCATTACTTGAAGACTCACACTTCATGAATGGCTTAAATGTATTTAAAGGCAAAGTAACATGTAAAGAAGTTGCTGAAGGCTTCAACATGGAATACGTAGCGCCAGCAGATGCTTTAAATAGCTAATCATTCTGCAAAGCATAAAAAAAAGCAGCGAAAGCTGCTTTTTTTATGTGTGTTTTTTAGTTTCAAACATTATTAATTAAATAAAGCGCTTAATAATAAAATCAACTTTAACACGCTTCGCTTGCCCTAAAAGTTTAGCAACCGGTTCTGGGTAATCATGCATTGTTTGCAGCTCTTTGTAGCTGTTTAACTTAGTACAATGCGTTAATATTTGTTGCTTTTCTTGCTCAAGTACGTCAGTTAATAAACCTTGGCTGTCATCAAATAAAATACCGTTTTCGATATCTAAACCCCACGCTCGAGGGTTTAAGTTGTGCCCTGTCATCATTTGATAACGGTTATCGACACTAATCCCCTTTAAGTGAAATGAGTTGCTGTCATGACGCCAAAGATGCACATTTAAAAGGCCATCTTGCACAAACTTATCATTAAGTTTTAAAAACTTAGCCAATATGGTTTCGTACAAATACGGCAACGCACCAATTTTACTAAACGGCTTATCGGGCGAAATATAAAAATCGTTCGCGGTTTTATCACCCACAACAATAGTCACTTTTAGCCCTTGCTTTAATTTCTTTCTAAGTACACGCAATAGTGGCGCCGGAAAATTAAAGTAAGGGGTATAAAGAACCAACTCTTTTTCACCGAGTTCAAACAGATTTTTAATCGCTCGGTTAAGCATATTGCCGCGACGACCAAAACCTAAAAATAAAAAGCTATCAATTGAGCCTTCGTCTGACGATGTAACATACGGATACTTCGCACGTTTTAGCGACTTCATCAGGGCTTTATGGTCAGATTTGCACTCTGCTAATTTTTTAATCGGACGTACATCAAGACGAATTACCGCACTTGACGCAATCAGGTAGTCATCAACAAACTGTGTGAAGGAGTCTGCTAGTGCTTGATTAGCAATTGTGAAATAACGGTCAAGGCGATAACGCTGTTCATATTGTAAATAAACATTGTTTAAGCTCGCGCCGCTGTAAAGCACGGTATCATCAATCACCATACCTTTTAGGTGCAACACACCAAATACTTCTTTACCTTTTACAGGAACACCAAAAACACGCACACGATTTTGATGGGCTTGTTGCAGTTTTAAGTATAGTGCCGCATTACCTTCACTTTGGGCTTCACCAATTAAGCCGCGCTGGGCACGGTGATAATCAACCAAAATGTCGACGCGTAGTTCAGGGTTCGCATTTGACGCTTGATGAAGTGCCTCTAAAATTTCACGGCCCGCTTCATCATCCTGTAAATAGAGCGCGGTAATAACAATGCGCTGTTTAGCATTTTTAATTAACGATAATAATTTTGCTCGATAAGACGACGCATCAAGCAATATTGATATTTGCTCGCTATCAAGTTTAAAACTTGGCTCTTTTTGCCAAAAATCCAAACGCACGCTGTTATCCTATAGCATCAGTTTTGTATAAAAGCGTCAACATAACAAATTATTAGATTAAACGCACAATTTTTGAGAGAAAGATTTGCTAAGTGGCTAAATTTACGACGGGTGTTACGTTAAATTGACGCTTACGCCAAGTTGGTAATATCAAATTCCGTAAAATAATTTACATCTGCCTTGTTTTTAATAGAATCAACCGCATTAATTAGCAAAAGCAGTATTAATTAGGAAATGCGATGAGCGCAAGCAAACACAGTAAATTACTTATTTTAGGCTCAGGCCCTGCAGGTTACACAGCTGCAGTATACGCAGCACGAGCAAACTTAAACCCTGTATTAATCACAGGTATGCAACAAGGTGGTCAGCTAACAACGACAACTGAAGTTGAAAACTGGCCTGGTGATGCGCACGGGTTAACCGGCCCTGCTCTTATGGAACGTATGAAAGAGCACGCTGAACGTTTTGAGACTGAGATCATTTTTGATCACATTCACACTGTTGATGTAAATAACCGTCCATTCACCCTAACAGGCGATTCAGGCACGTATACATGTGATGCACTTATTATTGCAACAGGTGCGTCTGCTCGTTACTTAGGCTTAGATTCAGAAGAAGCATTCAAAGGCCGTGGCGTTTCGGCATGTGCAACATGTGACGGTTTCTTCTACCGCAATCAAAAAGTAGCGGTTGTAGGTGGCGGTAACACAGCTGTTGAAGAAGCACTTTACCTATCTAACATCGCGTCTGAAGTACATTTAGTACACCGTCGTGACACTTTCCGCAGTGAAAAGATCTTAACCGATCGTTTAATGGATAAAGTTGAGAACGGTAACATTACCCTGCACCTTAACCAAACGCTTGATGAAGTACTTGGTGACGATATGGGTGTAACAGGTCTTCGTACTAAATCAACCACAGACGAAAGCACTAATGAGCTTGACGTTGCGGGTGTATTTATTGCTATCGGTCACTCGCCAAATACAGGTATGTTTGAAGGCCAGCTTGAAATGAAAGACGGCTACCTAGTTGTTGAGTCGGGCTTAAACGGCAATGCAACTCAAACCAGTGTTAAGGGTGTATTTGCAGCAGGTGACGTAAGCGACCACATTTATCGCCAAGCAATTACCTCAGCGGGTACAGGTTGTATGGCAGCACTTGATGCCGAGCGCTACCTAGACAATCTCAAGTAAAATTCGCTAAACTGAAGGCTGCAACTAACGCAGCCTTTTTTATGACAGCACAACTTACACTACTCGATTCATTATCAACTCAATTTCCTCCCGCAGATCTTGCTTTATCCGAGCCTGATGGTTTGCTTGCAATTGGTGGCGACTTATCAACGCCACGATTAATAACCGCCTATCAAAATGGTATTTTTCCTTGGTTTAATCAAGGTGAGCCAATTATGTGGTGGTGTCCAAGCAGCAGAGCGGTATTAAATATCGGCGACATCAACATCAGCCGCAGTTTGCGTAAACTAGCTCGCCAAGCTAAGTACACCATTACCGTTAATACTGATTTTTGTGGTGTTATAAATAATTGTATTAAGCAGCGAGAACAACTTGAAGGTACGTGGATAACCGATGATATGAAGGCAGCGTATATCGCACTTCACAATCAAGGATATGCGCATAGTATCGAAGTGTATAATCAAGACAACACTTTGGTTGGTGGACTGTATGGCATTATGGTTAACTATGTGTTTTGTGGTGAGTCGATGTTTCATTTTGAAAGTAACTGTTCAAAACTAGCATTTTGGGCACTACATAATCACTTGCGAAACCATAATATTAACTTGATTGATTGCCAAATCGAAAACCCGCATTTATCGTCATTAGGTGCTACTTGCATTACACGTGAAGAATTTTTGGCTAAACTTACTGTAAGAGATGATCAACCAATTCACCACACTATGTGGAATAAGGCACAATTGACGGATATTTATGACTGAGCATATGCCGGTAAAATTGGGGATAAGCCAACAATTCCCATGCAGTTATATCGATAAAGAGCAAGAGCGCTTACTGGTGGTGCTAGACCACGATTTTTATACCCAACAGCGTTTTGAACACCTTCTTGCACTTGGTTTTCGTCGTTCTAGCGACCAGATTTATCGTCCACATTGTGCTAACTGTGCTGCCTGTGAAGCTATCCGTCTTGATGTGCCACAGTTTTCACCAAGTAAATCACAAAAGCGCATCATTAATAAAAGTAAGCAGTTCGAACTTAAAGTAAGTAGTGTCAGCAAAGATATTTATTACACACTGTACGAAAAATACATCACGCTAAGACACCAAGATGGTGCTATGTTTCCACCATCTGTTGAACAATACGAAAGCTTTTTGACCTGTAGTTGGTTACCAATTAACTACCTTGAACTTTGGCACAACAACACCTTGATTGCAGTTGCGGTCACAGACACATTAAGTAATGCGCTTTCTGCTATTTACACTTTCTTCGACCCTGATTTTGAAGATTACAGTCTTGGCACCATGATGATTTTGAAACAAATCGAATTTGCTAATAGCATCAACAAGCAATATTTGTATTTGGGTTACCAAATCGATGAATGTCGCAAAATGAATTACAAAACTAAATTTAAACCTTACCAAAAGCTCAATAATAATGTTTGGCATCTGGAATTGTAAAAAGATGACTGTAAATGCCAATCATAGCTTTACATATGCATGGGTTTTCGGCAAAATCTGCAGCTTTAAAGAATACAACTGAGGTTATACGCTCAATATGGCGAAAGAAGACGTAATTGAAATGCAAGGCACTGTCCTTGACACACTCCCTAACACTATGTTCCGCGTTGAATTAGAAAACGGTCACGTGGTTGTTGCACACATTTCTGGTAAAATGCGCAAAAACTATATTCGTATTTTAACAGGCGACAAGGTTACGGTTGAGTTAACGCCATATGACCTTTCGAAAGGTCGCATTGTATTCCGTGCTCGCTAATTTTTAAGTAGTATCGAATATAAAAAAAAGCCCGCTAATTGCGGGCTTTTTTATTGACGTTTTGTTTATGCTTCAACGCTTTCATTTTCGTAACTAAAGGTGAGCTGCTTATCTTTCATGCTTACTTTTACGTTACCACCATCACTGAGTTCACCAAATAGAATTTCATTGGCTAATGGTTTTTTCAGCTTTTCTTGGATCAGGCGAGCCATTGGACGAGCGCCCATCGCTTTATCGTAGCCTTCTTTTGCAAGCCATTTACGTGCAGGCTCGGTCACTTCCAGTGACACTGATTTAGCATCGAGTTGCGATTCCAGCTCAACAATGAACTTATCAACCACTTGCAAGATCACTTTTTCATCTAAGTGATTAAACCAAATCGTGTTATCTAAGCGGTTTCTAAATTCAGGCGTAAACGTTTTATTAATCTCACTCATCGCATCGTGACTGTGATCTTGTTGCTTAAAGCCAATTGATTTACGAATTGTTTCTTGCACACCCGCATTCGTCGTCATCACAAGTACAACGTTTCTGAAATCTGCCTTGCGGCCGTTGTTATCCGTGAGCGTGCCGTGATCCATTACTTGTAATAATACATTGTAAATATCAGGATGCGCTTTTTCGATTTCATCGAGTAATACCACGCAATGAGGCTGTTTAATCACTGCATCGGTTAATAAGCCACCTTGTTCATAACCCACATAACCAGGAGGTGCACCAATTAAGCGACTTACCGCATGTTTTTCCATGTATTCAGACATATCAAAACGCACAAGTTCAACGCCTAAACATTTTGCAAGTTGCTTGGTGATCTCGGTTTTACCCACACCCGTTGGCCCTGCAAACAAGAACGAACCAATCGGTTTATCTTCGCTAGACAGACCTGAACGCGATAATCGAATTGCTGCACTAAGTGCATCAATGGCATCATCTTGACCGAACACCACCATTTTCAGATTACGATCAAGTAATTGCAGAACTTGCTTATCTGAGTTTGATACATTTTGCTCTGGAATGCGCGCGATTTTCGCAATAATGTGTTCAATATCCGATACCGTTACTGTTTTCTTACGACGCGATGCGGGTAACAAACGCTGACTTGCACCCGCTTCATCAATTACGTCTATCGCTTTATCTGGTAAGTGACGTTCATTGATATACTTAGCCGATAGCTCAGCAGCAGCTTTCAGTGCTGTTTGCGTATAGCGAATGCCATGGTGCTCTTCATAACGTTCTTTTAAGCCCATTAAAATCTTAGTAGTGTCGGCAACTGACGGCTCAACAATATCGATTTTTTGGAAACGACGTACTAAAGCGCGGTCTTTTTCAAAAATATTTTTAAATTCGTTGTACGTGGTCGAACCCATACAACGAAGCTTACCGCTTGATAGTAACGGTTTGATTAGGTTTGATGCATCCATCACACCACCAGAGGCTGCACCCGCGCCAATAATTGTGTGGATTTCATCAATAAACAAAATTGCGTTTTTGTGTTGCTGAAGTTGTTTTAGCAACGCCTTAAAACGTTTTTCAAAATCGCCGCGGTATTTTGTACCAGCAAGCAACGCGCCCATATCGAGTGAAAATACTGTCGCATCTGAAATAACTTCTGGCACTTGCTCGTTAACGATACGATAAGCAAGACCTTCTGCGATAGCCGTTTTACCAACGCCCGCCTCACCCACAAGCAATGGATTGTTCTTTTTACGACGGCATAACACCTGAATCGTGCGCTCAATTTCACTGTCGCGCCCAATCAGCGGGTCGATTAAACCAAGCTCTGCTTGCGTATTAAGGTTTGTGGTAAAGTTTTCTAGCTTAGATTTCTCATCTGCGCCCTGCTCGGCACTGTTTTCAATCTCTTGCTCTTCTTCACTTGGGTGGTGACTTTCTTCCTCGTCTAAACGCGAAATACCGTGTGAAATATAATTAACGATATCGAGGCGAGTAATGTCGCATTTTTTAAGTAAATAAACAGCTTGGCTTTCTTGCTCGCTAAAAATTGCAACAAGTACATTAGCACCGTTCACTTCACTTTTACCCGACGACTGCACATGAAATACAGCGCGTTGCAATACGCGTTGAAAACCAAGCGTTGGCTGTGTTTCGCGCTCTTCTTCTAAGTCGGGGATTATTGGTGTGGTTTCATCGATAAAATCTGACAACGCGATTTTAAGTGATTGTAAATCGGTGCCACAGCTCGACAACGCATCAATTGCCGATGGGTTATCTAATAGCGCTAACAGTAAGTGCTCCACAGTCATAAATTCATGCCTGCGACTACGCGCTTCTCTGAATGCGGAGTTTAAGGTAATTTCTAAGTCTTTATTAAGCATAATAAACTCCTCTAAATACTTCTTTATTCGGGCTCAAAACTACATAACAGTGGATGTTCATTATCACGCGCGTATTGGTTCACTTGCGCTACCTTGGTTTCAGCGACTTCCGCACTGTAAACGCCACAGACAGCCTTGCCGTCATAATGGACCTTTAACATAATTTCAGTCGCCCTGTCTGAATCCATATTAAAAAAACGTGCTAAAACCTCAACAACAAAGTCCATTGGCGTGTAATCGTCATTATTTAAAATGACTTTATACTTGCGCGGCGGCTTAATACTTTGTCGCTGTTTTTCCTTTTGGCTATCTACTAAATCTGAAAATTGTGTCCCACTCATAATTTAATATAGTCATCTCTTGTAAACTCAAGCAACTTTGAGTCTTAAAAATTAAAAAATTATTTAAATTGTTAAAAACAATTAAAAAAAACTTGACTGTTTGGTCAATTAAACTACAGTCAATATGTGATTATTTACTAAGCAATTTACGAACAAAAGCTTGTGTAATCCGCAGCACTGGTTCGTTTTAAGCTTGTTAAGTAATTTACCATGTAGAATAACATGATTTTAGTCAACTTATAGAAGGATGTTGAGGTATGGCTTGCGGAAAAGTCAAATGGTTCAATAACGCAAAAGGGTTTGGGTTTATCGTAGAAGAAGGCAGCACGGAGGATATCTTTGCGCATTTTTCAACCATTCAAATGGATGGATACAAAACACTTAAAGCCGGCCAAGATGTAACATTTGAGTTGCAACAAGGTCCGAAAGGCCTACACGCGACCAATATTGCGCCAACTGAAGGCGAAGTCTAAGTAGTACTGCTTAAGACATATTATAATAATAAAGAAGCGGATCGCCCGCTTTTTTTATGCCTAAAATTTACCCTCCCATGTCAATTGAACATTTTGTGATTGCTAATTCTTTTTATTTAAACTAGCCCTGCTATACTATCGGCCAATTGTCAGCACTATAAATAACGCTAGACTAAGTCAATTACATTCAGTTTTTGTGATTTTGCAAAATCACACCCCTTTCAATGTAAGTATTGAACGCCATAGTAACGGCATTTAAAAGTTAGGAATAATAATGACTAGTAAATCTAAGATAATTTATACAAAAACGGATGAAGCACCGGCACTTGCCACGTACTCGTTTTTACCAATCGTTAAAGCCTTCAGCGCTGTATCTGACGTAAACGTTGAAACACGTGACATCTCTCTTGCAGGTCGCGTTATCGCAAACTTCCCAGAGTACTTAACCGAAGAACAACGTATCGGTGACGCACTAGCTGAATTAGGTGAACTAGCAAAAACACCTGACGCAAACATCATTAAACTACCAAACATCAGTGCATCTATTCCTCAGCTACAAGCAGTAATCAAAGAATTACAAGCTCAAGGTTACGCACTTCCTGAGTACCCAGAAGAACCGAAAAACGAAGAAGAAGCGAAAGTTAAAGCAACTTACGACAAAATTAAAGGCAGTGCTGTAAACCCAGTACTACGTGAAGGTAACTCTGACCGTCGCGCACCTGGTTCTGTTAAAAACTATGCGAAAAATAACCCGCATTCAATGGGCGCATGGGCAAGCGATTCTAAATCACACGTTGCATCAATGAATGAAGGCGACTTCTTTGCATCTGAGCAATCAGTAACGGTTGATTCAGCTGATGATGTGCGTATTGAATTCGTAAACGAAAATGGCGATGTTGAAGTATTAAAAGCATCAGTTCCATTACTTGCAGGCGAAATCATCGACAGCTCTGTAATGAATGTTGCAGCGTTAAATTCATACTTAGAGCGTGAAATCAACGCAGCAAAAGACGAAGACGTATTACTTTCATTACATATGAAAGCAACCATGATGAAAGTTTCTGATCCAATCATCTTCGGTCACGCTGTAAAAGTATTCTACAAAGACGTATTTGCAAAACACGCAGCAACCTTTGAAAAGCTAGGTGTAGATGCTAACAACGGTATTGGCGATGTTTACGCTAAAATCGCGCAGTTAGATGACGCAACACGCGCTGAAATTGAAGCTGATTTACAAGCTGTTTATGCAAACCGCCCTGCACTTGCAATGGTTGATTCTGACCGTGGCATTACAAACTTACATGTACCAAGTGACATCATCATTGATGCTTCAATGCCAGCATGTATTCGTTCATCAGGCCAAATGTGGGGTCCAGATGGCAAACTAAAAGACACCAAAGCACTTATTCCAGACCGTTGTTATGCAAGTGTTTACCAAGCAACGATTGATTTCTGTAAAGAAAATGGCGCATTTGATCCAACAACTATGGGTAGCGTACCAAACGTTGGCCTTATGGCTCAAAAAGCGGAAGAATACGGTTCACACGACAAGACATTTGAAATTAAAGCAAAAGGTCAAGTTCGCGTAGTTAACCAAGCAGGTGTTGCTGTAATGTCTCACGACGTTGACGCGGGCGATATCTTCCGTATGTGTCAAGTTAAAGACTTACCAATCCAAGATTGGGTTAAGCTTGCAGTGAATCGTGCTCGTGCAACTGGCACGCCAGCGGTATTCTGGTTAGACGAAAACCGTGCTCACGATGCGCAGTTAATTAAGAAAGTTAACCAATACCTACAAGACCACGATACTAACGGCCTTGATATTCGCATTCTTGCACCATTTGAAGCAACGCAATTCTCATTAGCGCGCATCAAAGAAGGTCAAGATACTATTTCAGTAACAGGTAACGTACTACGTGACTACCTAACTGACTTATTCCCAATTCTTGAGCTTGGTACAAGTGCTAAAATGCTATCAATCGTTCCATTAATGAACGGTGGTGGTTTATTTGAAACAGGCGCTGGTGGTTCAGCACCTAAGCACGTTCAGCAGTTCGAAAAAGAAAACCACTTACGTTGGGATTCACTTGGTGAATTCTTAGCGTTAGCGGCTTCTTACGAGCACCTTGCAGTAAACGCAGGTAACACTAAGGCACAAGTATTAGCAGATACGCTTGACGCAGCAACAGCTAAATTCTTACTTGAGAACAAATCACCTTCTCGTAAGGTAAACGAATTAGATAACCGTGGTAGCCACTTCTATCTAACGATGTTCTGGGCACAAGAACTTGCTGCACAAGACAAAGACGCTGAACTTAAAGCGAAGTTTGCGCCTATTGCAGAGCAATTAACAGCAAATGAAGCGGTTATCGTTAAAGAGCTTAACGATGCACAAGGCGTTGCAGTTGACATTAAGGGCTACTTCCAGCCTAGCGAAGAGCTTGCATACAAAGCAATGCGTCCAAGCGAAACATTCAACAACATTATCGCGCAAATCGCATAATCGTACTGTTTGAATAAGAAAAAGGGCAACATGTTGTTGCCCTTTTTTATTTGCTACAATACCTACCTTGCTTGTAATTAATCAAAGTCATGACTCGATTATCTAAACCTAAATCTGCACAACTTACTAAAAAACCAACACGACCAAATAAACAACGTGTCGCCGCAGCTAAAAAACACATCAAAACGCGCGATGTAAAGCCACACCAAGGACCAACTCATATCGTGCTATTTAACAAGCCTTTTGATGTGCTAAGCCAATTTACCGATGAAGGTAATCGCAAAACACTGGCTGATTTTATCGACATTAAAGATGTGTATGCCGCAGGTCGTCTCGATAGAGACAGCGAGGGATTATTACTGCTTACCAACAACGGTAAGCTGCAACATAAAATTGCTTCACCTAAACATAAATCACCGAAAACCTACTGGGTGCAAGTAGAAGGTGATGTAACACAAGATGCCATAAACGCCCTATCGCAAGGCGTTGTGCTGAAAGATGGTAAAACCCTACCGGCAGACGTTAAGCGCATCAATGAGCCCAAAGTTTGGCCACGTAACCCACCTATTCGTGAACGCAAAGCAATTCCTACAACTTGGCTGTCAATCACCATCACCGAGGGTAAAAATCGCCAAGTAAGACGGATGACAGCACATGTTGGCTTTCCGACGTTACGCTTAATTCGTTACGCCATTGGTAAATACACCTTGGACGGTATTGAAAATGGCGAATATAGACTTATAACAGAGAATAAATAAGCGCCTTACTCGCGCATTTTAGAACATGTTTTATTAAAACAGCTATGATATAATTCGCGCCTCAAATTTTCGGAGTAATTCAATACCATGAGTGATAACAGTAACATCAAAGTCATCGTTGGCATGTCTGGCGGTGTAGACTCTTCCGTTTCAGCTTATTTACTTAAGCAACAAGGCTATCAGGTAGAAGGCTTGTTTATGAAAAACTGGGAAGAAGATGATACTGATGAATACTGTGCAGCTGCAGAAGATTTAAAAGATGCACAAGCTGTATGCGAAAAACTGGGTATTGAGTTACACACGGTAAACTTTGCCGCAGAATATTGGGATAACGTGTTTGAGTATTTCCTTGCTGAATACAAAGCAGGCCGTACGCCGAACCCCGATATTATGTGCAACAAAGAAATCAAGTTTAAAGCGTTTCTTGAATTTGCTGCTGAAGCGCTCGGTGCAGATTATATTGCAACTGGTCATTATGTTCGCCGCGCTGAAAAAGACGGTAAAGCAACCCTAGTACGTGGCCTTGATGACAATAAAGACCAAAGCTATTTCCTATACACCCTTGGTCATGAGCATGTTGCGCAAACCTTATTCCCAGTAGGCGAAATTGAAAAGCCAGAAGTACGCCGTATCGCGGAAGAACAAGGCCTGATTACCCATGATAAGAAAGACAGCACAGGTATTTGCTTTATTGGTGAACGCAAATTTAAAGACTTCTTACAAAAATTCTTACCAGCTCAACCTGGCAAAATTGAAGATTGCGAAGGCAACGATGTTGGCGAGCATGAAGGCTTGATGTATCACACTTTAGGTCAACGCAAAGGCCTACTCATTGGTGGTATGAAGGAAGGTTCGGGTGAGCCTTGGTATGTTGTAGATAAAGATATTGCGCGTAACGTACTTGTTGTTGGTCAAGGCAAAGATCACCCTCGCCTATATTCAAACGGCCTAATGGCAAATCAGCTGCACTGGGTTGACCGCGTAGGTCCGCAATCAACGCTACGTTGCACAGTGAAAACCCGTTATCGCCAAACTGATATTCCATGCACTTTACTGGTTGGTGAAGACGGTGTTGCACGCGTATTATTTGATGAGCCGCAAAAAGCCGTTACCCCAGGTCAATCTGCGGTATTTTACCTAGATGAAACATGTTTAGGTGGCGGTATTATTGATTCGGTGATCCGCTAATGGATAAAAATCAGGTTATGGCGCTTGCCGCCATGTGCCAAATTACCAAAGCAGTGCAAAAAGTTGCGCAAACCGGTTCAATTACCGATTATGAAATGCAGCAACTACTTTCGGGTATTTTAGTAACCAATCCAGATGCACCGTCAGATGTATTTCGTGATATGGATTTACGCCAAGGTTATCAATTAGTTGTTGAACAACTCGAATCAGGCCAAAATAAAAGCATTGAGCTTGTAAAGTACGTTGGCGGTTTAATTCAGTTAGAACGTGCTTTAAACGCAAACCCCAAAGCATTAAATGAACTTGGCTCGCGCATTAATTCAATCGACGCACGATTGGCACATTTATCAATTTCAGATGACGCCATTATTGCAAGCCTTGCGGATATTTATGCCGACGTAATTAGTCCGCTTGGACAACGTATTCAAGTATTTGGTAAACCAGCATTGCTACAACAAAAATCAGTGCAACATCGTATTCGCGCCCTGTTGTTAGCTGGTATACGCGCCGCAGTATTATGGCGCCAAGTTGGTGGTAAACGCCGCCACTTTTTCTTTGGCAAAGGTAAAATTGTCAAAATTGCAAAACAGTATTGTTAATCTCTAGTACAAATATTTAGGAGTGATTATGGAGCTTTCAGCGTTAACTGCTATTTCACCTGTTGATGGTCGTTACGGCAGCAAAACAACTGAGCTTAGAGAAATCTTTAGTGAGTATGGCCTAATTAAATACCGCGTTACTGTAGAAGTTCGCTGGTTACAAGCACTTGCTGCTGCCGAGGGTATCGACGAAGTACCATCACTAAGCGCTGAAGCAAATCAAATCTTAGATAACATCGTTGCAAACTTTAATGAAGAAGATGCAATGCGTGTTAAAGACATTGAGCGCACCACAAACCACGACGTGAAAGCGGTTGAATACCTACTAAAAGAAAAAGTAGCTGACAACGCCGAGCTTAATGCAATTAACGAATTTATTCACTTTGCATGTACCTCAGAAGACATCAATAACCTATCACACGGTTTAATGTTAAAAGAAGCACGTGAAAACGTTCTTTTACCATACTGCGATAAGCTACTTGATGCTGTTCACGCACTTGCAAAAGAATACCAAACAATTCCGATGATGTGTCGTACACACGGTCAGCCAGCTTCACCTTCAACTATGGGTAAAGAAATGGCAAACGTGTACATGCGCTTAAAGCGTCAACGCGACCAAATCGCTAATGTAGAATTACTTGGTAAAATCAACGGTGCAGTTGGTAACTACAACGCACACATTAGCGCTTACCCTAACTACGACTGGCATGCACATGCTGAAAAGTTTGTAACAAGTCTTGGTCTTGAGTGGAATGCGTTTACAACACAAATCGAGCCACACGATTACATCGCAGAACTTTACGATGCAATTGCACGTTTCAATACTATCTTAATTGACTTTGACCGTGACGTTTGGGGCTACATTGCGCTTAATCACTTCAAGCAAAAAACAATTGCAGGTGAAATTGGTTCATCAACTATGCCACACAAAGTTAACCCAATTGATTTTGAAAACTCTGAAGGTAACTTAGGTATTGCGAACGCTATTTTTGCTCACTTAGCACAAAAACTACCAGTATCTCGCTGGCAGCGTGACCTTACGGATTCAACCGTGTTACGTAACCTAGGTGTAGGTATGGGTTATGCGTTAATCGCTTACCAAGCAACACTTAAAGGTATTAGCAAATTAGAAGTTAACCAAGAGAAGCTACTTGCTGAACTTGACCAGAACTGGGAACTACTTGCTGAGCCAATCCAAACTGTAATGCGTAAATATGGCATTGAAAAGCCATATGAAAAACTTAAAGAGTTAACACGTGGTAAGCGCGTTAACAAAGAGATCATGGCTGATTTCATCGATAATCTTGATTTACCAGAAGCGGTAAAAGAAGAATTAAAACAACTTACACCGGCTAATTATATTGGCCGTGCAGTTCAATTTATCGACGACATCAAATAACCAGCAGTTTTAGCTTGAATAAAAAGCGAAAGGTATTTCTAATATCTTTCGCTTTTTTATTATCAATTTTTAGAGACGCCTATGTATCAACTCAGTTTCAATATCAAAACACCAGATGGTGTTAAAACCCTCTCTCAACAAGAATTTATTAATGAGTATTGGCAAAAAAAACCGGCGTTAATCAAGTCGGGGTTTGCTGACTTTGTTGATCCAATTTGTCCAGATGAACTTGCAGGCCTTGCGATGGAGGAATGCATTGAGTCGCGTCTTATTTCTAATCACAACAATGAATGGCAAGCACACCACGGCCCGTTTGAAGATTTCGAATTATTAACACCAAAAAACAGCACACTTCTTGTGCAAGCCGTTGACCACTGGCATCCTGAGGCTGCCGAGTTAATCGAACCGTTTCGCTTTATTCCAAACTGGCGTATTGATGATTTGATGATCAGCTTCTCAACGCCCGATGGCGGCGTTGGGCCTCACTTAGATCAATACGATGTATTTATTATTCAAGGCCAAGGTAAACGACATTGGCGCGTTGGCGAATCTAAGCAAAGCTTCAATGAAGTGATTCCGTGTAAAGATCTGCTGCAAATTGACGGGTTTGATGCCAGTATTGATGAAGTACTTGAACCAGGCGATATTTTATATATTCCACCTGGCTGCCCTCACGAAGGTTACGCAGTCGAAAACGCCATGAACTATTCAGTTGGCTTTAGAGCGCCAAATCAGCGCGAATTATTGTCGTCATTTTCAGATTATCTCATTGATAACGATTTGGGTAATACACGTTACAGCGATCCAACGCTTCAATTACGTAATAACCCCGGTGAGTTTTTAGCAAATGAAGTCGCAGATGTTAAACAACAAATGCTAGATGCACTTAATAACAATCAAGATTTTAATTTATGGTTGTTACAAAGTCTGAGTGAAGCAAAACACGATCTCGATTTAGCGCCGCTTGAAGATGAATACGAGCCAAGTTATGTACTTGAATTACTAAACCAAGATATCGAAATTCATCGCCTAGGAGGCCTTCGCTGCTTTTATTTATCAATAGAAAGCAACGTGTTGTTTGCGGTAAACGGTGATGTACTTACCCTACCACTCTCGTGCCTTTCATGGGTGGAAACACTTTGCCAAAACGTAACAGTGACATCCGATCAGATTAAAAGTTCCACAACTTGTTCACACTTTATGCAAAACTTTACTAATCTTTTAAATGAGGGCTATTGGTATTTCGATTAGTAGAGGAAATGATGAGCTTCACATTTAAACAGGTCACATGGCGAGAAAAGCGTAACGAACTCAAACAAGTGAGGGAAAAAGTATTTGTTTATGAATACCATATCCCAAAGGACGTTGAATTTGATAAGTGCGATTTAAGTTGTCAGCATCTGCTTGGGTTTGACCATCAAGGTAACAGCATAGCAACCGCAAGAATAACGCAACAAGGTGAAATTGGCCGCGTTGCTGTGCTGCAAGCTTACCGAACGCATGAGTTTTATAATTTAATGTTTGAGCAAATTGCGTTATGTGCGAAAGAATTAGGTGCCGAAGAACTAAGTTTCAATTGTAATATTGTTGAGAAAGAAAAGTTTAAGCGCTGCGGTTATGCCGAACAAGGCAATGTGTTTATGGAGGCTGGAATAGCGCGACAACGATTATCGTGTCCGTTATCGCGTTTTGACCCTAAACCCTTTACTTTGGTTCATTAGTCCAAAGTTTTTCATTGCTGTATAAGTCATACAGACCTTCAGCACGGTTCACAAGCAAGTTAGCAAAATCGATTTGAGCTTTGTCACCTGCACTGTTTTTAGCAAGCTGGTCTGCTTTTAATTGCCATTGAAACGAAAAATGGCGAAGTGCGTCACGGGCATTGGTTGCCGCAGTTACTTCAACGTGATCTGTCGGTAAATTGCCAGACACAACCCAATAAGTTTTGCCTTGTTGACTTTTGATTTTCCAAATTGCACACATAGGCGCAATATAACGGCTTTCTTTATCTAGAATCGTCTTTGGAATAACGCCTTTTTCTGCTAAATGTTTATTAGCGCGATCAAGTGTAGAGCGGATCCATTGATTTTGAGCAGCTTGAATTTCTGCTTGAGTTGGTTGTGGTTTTTGTTCTTGGTTTTCCATAATACATCTTTAGAAAATTTCAATTTTATCACTGTACTGTGTCACCCTTTGCAAAGCAAGATGTAACGTTAAAAAGATGAATTTGGTTGTGTCAAAAATGTTAACTCTTGCTCAGTCGATTTGCGCCCTAATATAGCATTACGGTGTGGATAACGCCCAAACTGGTCGATTATTGCCTTATGCGCCGCTTCAAATTCATAACTAGGATGATCTTTATACAGCATCATCGCCAATTCATGAATTTTCGCGCTTTCGCTGTGCATAAATGGTAAGTACATAAACCCGACTTCAGTTTCATTAAGTTGCTTATCAAAGCGCTTATCAATTGCTGTTTGTGCCAAAGATAGCGCCAACGGATCTTGGCGAAACGCCTGAGCTTGGCCTCGATAAATATTCCGTGAAAACTGATCGAGCACTATTATCTCACACAGCGAACCCATCGCAGTGTGTCGCCAATGATGTAATTCGCCTGCAATCGCTGCATCAAGAATAACCTTAAATTTATTGTTGATTGTTTTATCTAGCGCGTCATTAACAGAAAACCAATCATTAGGTGTTAATTCCGTAAACCAAAAGTCGTATATATCTTGATAATTCATATTATCCCAGCCAGCTAATAAATTGATTAATCACCAACGCATTTACAATATCAATAAAAAATGCGCCCACCAAAGGTACAACAATAAATGCTTTAGCTGATGGCGAATAATGTTGCGTTACCGCCGTCATATTAGCAATTGCTGTTGGTGTAGCGCCTAAGGTCAACCCAGCGTAGCCAGAGGCCATTACCGCTGCATCGTAATTCTTACCTAGACTAGGAAACACTACATAGGTGCTATAAAGTATTGTCGCCAAGACTTGAAAAACAAGTAACACAACAAATGGCATTGCTAAACTCGTCAAGGTCCAAATCTTAATACTCATTAACGACATTGCTAAAAATAGCCCTAAGCAAACATCAGAAATAAACGACAACGACGCGCTATTGGTAGGCCAAAGCTTAACTGATATTAAGCGTGGTACCGTGTTACTAATAATAATGCCGGCAAACAGACAACATACAAAAAATGGTAATTCAAAATCAAAATAAACTAATGCGGCTTCAATACGATTACCTAGTCCAATTGCCAGTAAAATAACAAAGATACTGATCAGAAACTGATCTATGTTAACACTTGCAAATTTCGCATTGTCATGGGAAACCCCAACTTTGAGTGGCTTAGCAGAATAAACCGTTTGTTTTAACTGGTGCTTCTCTATTATGAACTTGGCGATAGGACCACCAAGCACACCACCAAAAATTAAGCCAAATGTCGCGCACGCCAAAGCGAGTTCCAACGCCCCTTCAATCTGATACTGCTCACTAAAAAATGGCGACCAGGCGATTGCCGTGCCATGCCCACCGCTTAATGAAATCGAGCCACCTAGCAATCCGCTCACCGGTGGCATGCCAAACGAGGTAAATACACCAATCCCAACAAGGTTTTGTAAGATTAAAAAGCCGACTGCCAGTAGTAATAGAATCATTAAGCTTTTACCGCCTTTTATTAGGCTATCTAACTGTGCATTTAAGCCAATCGTGGTAAAGAAAATGATGAGTAGCACATCGCGCTGTTGAAGTGAGAAAGTGATTTCAGTATTGAAAACATAAAACGACAAAGCCGCTAAACTTGAGGCAACAATGCCGCCGGTAACGGCTTCTGGAATATTAAAACTTTGTAACGGCTTATAACGACGGTTTAACCATTTACCTAAAAAGTAAACCAGTATTGCCGCCATTAAGGTAAGCCGTTCATCTATCAGCATCTAATGTCCTAGTATTTTTGCAGGGTCCGTTTTGCTGGCTTTAACTGCTGGATAAATGCACGCAATTATCGCCATTGTAAACGTAATCACCGTGGTGATCAGTAAATCGTTTACGTTAAGCTGACTTGGTAGATAGTCTATAAAGTAAACTCCAGACAACACATTTTTGCCTAGCAATTCACTTATTAATAAATAAATATCGCTTACCGTCAGCGATAAAATAATGCCTAGAATCAAGCCAATACCTAACCCTATTGCCGCCTGATGAATACCTTGCAGTAAAAAGCAGCGCACAATTGTGCCATCGGTTGCACCCATGGTTTTTAAAATCGCAATACTCGCGCTCTTTTCTTTCACTTCCATAATCAAGGTAGAGACAATATTAAAGCTAGCAACAGCGACAATTAAAAACACCGTGATGTAAACAATTAAGCGCACCATTTGTATATCTTGATACAAATTACCCTGACTACGGTACCAGGTTTCGATATACACCAATTCATCTAATTTTTGACCTATCGCAAGGGCACTATTTCGCACATTAAATACATCACGTATCTTAACTTGCAGCCCATCAAACTGGGTATTGCTCACGTTTTTTAGCTGTTGCGCTTGGCTTAATGCAATTTGGCCAAAATTCATATCAAGTTGACCACCTAAATTAATGGTGCCAACTAAGCTTAAATTAATTCGCTTAATACTCGCGAGCGATTGAGTTCCCGGCTCTGGCAGTAACACAGACACCGTATCACCAATTTCCAGTTGTAACTTATTTGCCAGAGCCTTACCGAGAATAAGCTCACCTTTTTCAAGATTCACGCTGCTTTTAGGGGAAATGTACTTAGCGCTGTCTGACACGGTCGCGTCTAACTGAGGTTCAACGCCTTTTAATAGCACGCCATGCATTTTACCTTTGTGCGACACCATTGCATTTAGCTTAATATAAGGGGCAACTGCGACCGCTTCTGGGTGACTGAGTAGTTTTTCTTGATGAGAAGCGAAATTATCCAGCGGTTTTGCTGGCGCATAATACTCAATATGTGGAATAACGCTTAATAAGCGCTCTTTTAGTGCAACTTCAAAGCCGTTAATCACCGATAGCGCCAAAATAAGCACCGCCACACCAAGTGAAATACCAATTGTTGATGACTTACTAAAAAAGCCACTAACCGTGGTATCGCCTTTGCCGCGTCGAAAACCTTTAACTAAATAAACACTTAAACTCATTGGCTAACCAACTTTCCCTGTTTAATAAACATAGTTTTATCAAGCTTTGCGGCTAACTCTAAATCATGGGTCACCACAATAAACGCAGTATTGTGGGTAGTTTTTAACTGGTTAATCAGTTCGTATATGTTCTCGCCATTGTCTTTATCAAGGTTACCTGTCGGTTCATCAGCAAGCACTAATGCAGGTTTGGTGATAAGCGCACGGGCAATGGCAACACGCTGACGTTCACCACCCGAGAGTTGATCCGGTTTATGCGTAATTCGATGACTTAATCCCACGTTTTCGAGCATTTCACTTGCTTGAATTTTGGCGTCTGATTTTGCCATTCCCCCAATCAATAGCGGCAGCATTACATTTTCAAGCGCACTAAATTCCATCAGTAAATGGTGAAATTGATATATAAAGCCGATGTGCTTATTACGAAAATCGGCTTGCTGCTTGCGATTAAGCGTCGTTGTATCGACACCTTTTATTTCGATTTTACCGCTATTAGGCTTATCTAATGTGCCGAGCAAATGTAGTAGCGTACTTTTACCCGAACCTGAGCTGCCAACAATGGCAAGTGTTGTGCCCGCTTCGAGGGTTAAATTTAAATCATCTAAAATATCAACTTTAACATCGCCATCTTGATAAGACTTAGCGAGGTGTTCACATTTTACTACTAGGTGATTATTCATATCGTAAAACCTGTGCTGGTGCTAATTTCGCAGCGCGTCTAGCGGGATAAAAAGTGGCTAAATAGCTCATCGCAATACTTAACGTAAAGATCACACCTACTTGTAACCAAGATACATCGACCGGTAACTGCATACCTGCAATAATTTGAATGCCAATCAGTGCTAATATTTCATTAATGTTTAGTGCAACAGCTAGACCAAGTAATACCCCAAGTACACTGCCAACTAAGCCATTGTATAAACCTTGTACCATAAATACCTGTAACACACCGTTGGGTGTTAAGCCTAAGGTTTGTAAAATCGCAATTTCAGACTGTTTTTCAGATACCATCATGGTCAAAGCCGAGAGAATATTAAATACCGCAACTAAAATAATCAGTCCAAGTAATAAACTCATAATGCGCTTTTCCATTGCCACTGCAGAAAAGAGCGAACCTTGGGTATCTTTCCAATCTGCTACCTTCAGCGTTTTCAGCTCTGGCATGTCATTAATTAGGTCATCTAATTTAAATGGATCGGTTAAATACAGTGCAAATTCGTTAAAACTCGATGGTTTTATACGATTAAGTCTTAATAAGTTTGATGTACTCGTTAAAATTACCTGACTGTGAAACGCGCTGTTATCAAGCAGTACTGCAACGGTAAATAAACGTTGCGATGGCATACGTCCAACTGGGGTAAAGGTAGTGACACTCGGTAGCATTAAGCGAATTTTATCGCCGACAGAAACATTAAGCTCTGTTGCTAAGCGCCGCGTAATCGCTACCGAATATTTAGTGTTCGCCAATTGTTTAACGGTTTCACTGTTAAGCATGGCTGTCAAAGGCGTGTCTTGGCTATCATCTATGCCATAAATTTTTGCCGCTAATAATTTAGTATTTGACACAACTAACCCTTCACTGCTTTTAAAACGAGATATTGAAGTAACATCTGGATGTGTTGCCAAGGCTTGATATAAGGGGTGGTTTTGCTTGTCAGGTAGTGCAACAGATAAATGCGGCGTAATTTGCAGCATAGATTGCTTAAGTCGGTTCTCAAACCCGTTCATTACACTGGTCACACAAATTAGCGCAATGATACCGAGCGTAATACCCGCGATAGAGAAAAATGAAATAAAAGAGATAAAGCCGTTGCCCTTGGCTAATTTCGCATAGCGCATGCCAATAAACAAACTAACTGGCTGAAACATAGATTACTGATTGTTTAATAAGTGTAATTTTTTGGAAGTTTAACACTTATTAATAAGAAGTGTATTATTTTCTAGGCAATCTCAGAATAACAGATCTGATCAGTGAAATTTTTGCCATAATTCCAGCTAAGCTACTGTAACTATTTAAACAGTCTAGGTAGAATACCGCGTCTGCAATATAGGGGTATGCCTTTTGTTCGAGCGATTTAAGCACTTTCAACTCCGTGGTGACTTATTTGGTGGTGTCACTACTGCAATTATCTCACTACCACTTGCCCTAGCCTTTGGTGTGGCGTCAGGCGCAGGTGCCGAAGCCGGTATCTGGGGCGCTATTTTAGTGGGCTTATTCGCTGCACTGTTTGGTGGTTCAAACTCGCTCATTTCTGAGCCGACCGGTCCGATGACCGTGATAATGACAGCGGTACTCACTGCAATGATGGCCAAACACCCAGAGCAAGGCATGGCAATGGCCTTTACCGTGGTGATGATGGCCGGCGCATTTCAATTTTTACTTGGTTCATTAAAACTGGGGAAATACGTTACCTTAATGCCTTACAGTGTTATCTCCGGTTTTATGTCAGGCATTGGTGTTATTTTAATTATCTTACAATTAGCACCACTTTTAGGCCATCAAACGCCATCTGGTGGCGTAGTCGGCACGCTGACTGAACTCCCCAGTTTAATTTTCAATCTTCACTTTTCAGAATTATTTTTAGGTCTTGCAACGCTCGGTATCTTATTTTACTTCCCAAAGAAATACCGTAAGTATATCCCCGCTCAACTCGTTGCACTTATCGCAATTACGCTTGTTTCCGTTATTTTATTTAGCGATGAATCGATTCGCCGTATCGGTGAAATTCCAACCGGTTTACCTAATCTAGTATTCCCGACATTTACCGCCGACCAATTCGTTACCATGATCATTGAAGCCATGGTACTTGGCACACTTGGTTGTATTGATACCCTTTTAACTGCCGTAATCTCGGATTCATTAACGCGTCAAGAACACGATTCAAATAAAGAACTGAAAGGTCAAGGTATTGCTAACATGATCTCAGGTTTATTTGGCGCACTGCCGGGTGCAGGTGCAACCATGGGCACAGTTGTAAGTATTCAAGTGGGTTCTCGCTCTCCTGCCGCGGCAATTATTCGCGCCGTTATTTTGATGCTTGTGGTATTAGTTGCGGGCAGTTTAATTGAGCCAATTCCAATGGCGGTGCTTGCAGGTATCGCACTGTATGTTGGTATTTCGATTCTCGACTGGAGTTTTTTACAGCGCGCGCACAAAGCCAGCATGCAGCAAACCGCGATTATGTATGCAGTAATGCTATTAACTGTTTTTGTTGACTTACTTATTGCTGTTGGCTTGGGTGTATTTATCTCAAATATCATCGTGATTGAACGATTAAGTCGTGAACAGGCAAAACAAGTCAAAGCTATTAGTGATGCTGATGACGATGATGTACCGTTAAATAAACAAGAGCGCGCTATTTTAGACAAAGCAAAAGGCAATATTCTGTTCTTTTACTTGTCGGGTCCAATGATTTTCAGTGTATCTAAAGCGATTTCTCGTCAGCATTCTTCTGTACATAAGTACAAAGCGATGATCCTAGATTTAAGTGATGTACCAATGATCGATATGACCGTTGGCCTCGCCTTAGAAAATGCCATTAAAGATGCTATAGAAGCACACTGTGAAGTCTTTTTATATTGCCCAAATAATGATGCTAAACATCAACTTGAAAGGCTTGGCATCGATGAATTAATCGGTAAAGAACGTTTTGTAAATACACGACTTGACGCACTAAATCAGTCGTTAGAAGTTATCGAGAACGTGCCGTTCACCGGCAGCTAACTGAAAGTTAAATAAATTCTTTGCCTGAACTCCCCTGTTCGGGCTAAGATTATTTATTATTTAATGATTTACAATGCATATGTCCGACCTCATCGAACAATTTAATCAATACTTTCAAATCGAACACGCAATTAGCGTTAACTTAGAACAGGTTAACGAAGATAAATTGCCTAGCGATGACAGTGACATAGACAAAATAATCCCACCGCTATTTAAACTAGCCAATGAAGTAAACGTGCTAGAGCAAACCGCCCTTCGCCCACTCAGACAACTAGGTGATGTAGCAGATGATTTAGCGCAGTACCTTAAATTACAGTCACGTAAAATTGACCTTATTTTGTCGCATATATTAGCGACGGAAAATGAAGACGAAGCTCAGCTAGAAACGGTAAGTTTTGGTGGCAGCGGCTTTGTACTGCAAACCAGCACTTGCTATACCCCCAACAGTTTTTTTCGGAGCAAACTGTTTTTAGCGGATGAGGCGGCAGCAGTGTTTTGCTTTTCCCAAGTTGTGGATAGTGAACCGCACCAAGATGGATATAAGACACGATTTATATTCAGCCACATTCGAGAACAAGATCAAGAACTTATGGTTAGAGCAAGCCTGCATACACAAGCCAAAGTGTTAAAAAAGAAGCAATCAAAGAAAAACATCAATTAAACACTAATAAATAGTGTCGCCATTTGCTAATATTGGCCAAAATTACCCTTGTTAACTACTATGAACACTGTTTTTCCAGCTGAATGGGCATTGCAAGATGCCGTGCTTTTAACTTGGCCGCATAAAGATACTGATTGGGCCGATATTTTGCCTCAAGTTGAGCTCACCTACCTTGCTATCGCAAAAGAAATTCTGTCGCAGCAAGCACTTGTGATTGTTGCGCATAACGATGCGTTAAAACAACATATTAGTACGCTTTTTCATAACAACGACCTAACACTAGACAAGGTCCATTTTGTTGTATGCCCAACTAATGATACGTGGGCGCGTGATCATGGGCCAATTAGTACATATCGTGGTGACACTCTTCATGCCCTTGATTTTACCTTTAATGGCTGGGGTAATAAGTTTCAATCAGAACTTGATAATGCGATTAATCAGCAGCTATTTAACACAGTATTAGCCAATGGCGCATCATCACAAAAAGTGCCGCTGGCACTCGAAGGTGGTGGTATTGAAAGCGATGGTAACGGCACACTGTTAACAACCAGCGAATGCTTATTAAACGACAATCGTGAAAACAATTTAAACAAAGCACAGCTAGAAGCAAAGCTAACGGAATTATTAGGTGTTAATCACTTTCTTTGGCTTGATCACGGTTACCTTGCAGGAGACGATACCGACAGCCATATCGACACGTTAGTGCGTTTTGCGCCAAATGATGCCTTAGTTTACGTTTCATGCCCTGATCAAAACGATGAGCACTTCCAAGCGTTAGACGCAATGGCTAAGCAGTTACAGACATTCACTACAAAAAGTGGCGAGCCTTATACTTTGCACGCCTTACCTTGGCCACACGCGAAATACGATAACGATGGCGAGCGCCTTCCAGCAACCTATGCCAATTATTTAATTATCAATAACAAGGTATTGGTACCTACTTACCAAGATGCTAATGATCAAGCTGCACTTGATGTAATCGCAGCAGCCTACCCTCAACATCAAGTTGTTGGTATTGACTGTCTGCCATTAATTCACCAATTTGGCAGCTTACACTGTATTACCATGCAATTACCTAACGGTTTTTTACGGAGCTAATTATGTCTCAAACGATTAAAGTTGCGGCAATTCAACATTCAAATAGCGGTGATTTACAGCATAACCAAGACAAAACAGTACTTGGCATAAAAGAGGCCGCAAAAAATGGTGCCAAGTTAATTGTATTGCAAGAACTGCATCGCAGTCTTTACTTTTGCCAAGTAGAAAGTACCAATAACTTTGACTTAGCAGAATCGATTCCAGGCCCAAGTACCGCGCTTTACGGTGCGCTTGCCAAAGAGTTAAATGTCGTTATTGTTACCTCATTATTTGAAAAACGTGCAACGGGCTTGTATCACAATACCGCCGTTGTACTTGATACTGACGGGCAAATCGCGGGCACTTACCGTAAAATGCATATTCCTGATGACCCTGGCTTTTATGAAAAGTTTTACTTCACACCGGGCGATTTAGGTTTTCAACCAATCGAGACCTCAATTGGTAAACTTGGCGTGTTAGTATGCTGGGATCAATGGTTCCCTGAAGCTGCGCGTTTAATGGCAATGGCAGGTGCAGAGTTTTTAATTTACCCAACTGCCATTGGCTGGGATTTAGACGACGACAGTGCTGAACAACAACGTCAACTTGATGCTTGGGTTATTGCCCAGCGTGCTCACGCGGTATCAAATGGACTGCCTGTGATTGCCTGTAACCGCCAAGGCCATGAAGCCGATCCAAGCGAGCAAAGTAAGGGCATTCAGTTCTGGGGCAATAGTTTTATTACTGGTCCACAGGGCGAAATTTTGGCGCACGCGTCAAATAATGACGATGAAATCCTGTATGCCGATATCGATCGTGCACGCAGTGAATCCGTACGTCGTATTTGGCCGTATTTACGTGACCGTCGTATCGACCATTACCAAGATCTAACGAAATTATACCGAGATTAGTAAGGAGTGACATTAATGCAAAGTCAGTGGCTTAACTTACCCTGGATCAAAACCCAAAACGACAAAATTGCGTGGGGCAATTTAGCAGGTTCAGCCTTAAGTTTAGCAATTTCAGATGCGGTAAAAAGCCACGCTGGATTTAAATTAATTGTCACTCAAAACACGCAGCAGGCGCTTAAGCTTGAAGCTGAGCTAAATTACTATTGCCTAATATCCCAGTTAACTTATTTCCAGACTGGGAAACCTTGCCTTACGACCATTTTTCGCCGCACCAAGATATAATTTCCCAGCGCTTAAGCCTATTAAGTCAGCTTAGAAATCAGCATAACGGAGTGTTGATTGTGCCTATTGCGGGGCTTATGTTGCGCACCGCCCCGTGTGAATTTATTTACGGTAAGGCAATCAAATATAAAGTTGGTGACACGCTCGATAGCATGACGTTGCGCACCGCACTCGAGTCGGTTGGCTATATCAACGTACAACAAGTAATGGCCCATGGTGAATTTGCGATTCGTGGTTCCATCATCGATCTATTCCCGATGGGCAGTAATACGCCGCTGCGTATTGATTTATTTGATGATGAAATTGACTCAATTCGCCAATTTGATCCGGAAACCCAACGCTCACGGGACAACATTCAAGAAATTGACTTATTGCCCGCGCACGAATTTGGTACCGACGAAGACGACATAGAGCGTTTTCGTATTAACTATCGTGAAACCTTTGGCATGGCACATGAAAAAGGCTCTGTCTATTCACAAGTCAGCCAAGGTAGTTTGCCCGCAGGTATTGAATATTATTTACCATTGTTTTTTGATGACACCGCAACCCTGTTTGATTATTTACCAAGTGACAACGTTATTTTTACCTTGGGCGATATTGAACACAGCTGCCGTGAAACTTGGCAAGATATTGAAAAACGCTTCGAAAATCGTAAAGTCGATCCATTACGCCCACTGCTCGAACCGTCAAAGCTTTATCTTAATGTAGAAAACTTATTTTCTGCGCTAAATGGTTCCCCGCGCGTTGCGCTCTCTCAAGCAATGCTTGGTACGAAAGCAGGCAATAGCAATATCGCCCTTGATGCTGTACCTGATATCCGTGTAAACCATCAACTTAAGCAGCCGTTTGAACACGTCTTAAACTACATTAGCGCGTTAAAAAGTGATAACACGCGTATTTTATTTTCAGTAGAAAGTGACGGCCGCCGTGAATCATTATTAACCTTGCTGAAACCAACTGGGTTAAAGCTTTCAGAGTTCGAGTCTATTGATCAATTTACTGCAGCAAACAGTGATGTTGGCTTAATTGTTTCACCGCTTGAGCAAAGTATTCACCTTACTACGCAAAACTTATGCATTATCACTGAGCAAGAGCTGCTTGGTGTAAAAATATCTCAAAGACGCCGTCGCAAACATAAATACGAAGTCAGTCAAGATTCAATTATTCGTAACCTTGCTGAACTGCAAATTGGTCAACCCATAGTACATTTAGATCACGGTGTCGGCCGTTACCAAGGGCTAGAAACCATTGACGCCGGAGGTGTCAGTACTGAGTTTGTTACCATTCATTATTTAAACGAAGCAAAGCTTTATGTACCTGTGGCATCACTGCATTTATTATCGCGTTATTCAGGTGGCGACTTAGAAACTGCACCACTCAATAAACTGGGCTCCGAAGCGTGGGAAAAAGCCAAACGTCGTGCCGCCGAAAAAGTCCGCGATGTTGCCGCTGAATTACTTGATATTTATGCCCAGCGCGAAGTTAAGCCAGGTTACGCATTTAATCATGACAGCAGCGCTTATCGCCAATTTGCCGATAGCTTTCCGTTTGAAGAAACCGATGACCAACAAAATGCCATTGGTGCCGTACTGAATGATATGCAAAAAGCACAAGCAATGGATCGTTTGGTGTGCGGTGATGTTGGCTTTGGTAAAACTGAAGTTGCGATGCGCGCCGCGTTTGTCGCAGTAAACGACTCTAAGCAAGTCGCGGTTTTAGTGCCAACTACCCTGCTCGCTCAACAGCATTTTGAAAACTTTAAAGACCGTTTCGCCAACTCTGCCGTTGAAGTCGCCTTATTGTCGCGATTTAAAACGGCAAAAGAGCAAAAACAAACGCTTGAAGGCTTAGCTGAAGGTAAAATTGATATTGTTGTTGGAACACATAAGTTACTGCAGCAAGACATTAAATTTGATGATCTTGGCTTACTGATTGTGGATGAAGAACACCGTTTTGGCGTACGCCAAAAAGAAAAAATTAAGTCGTTACGTGCTGATGTTGATATTTTAACGCTCACCGCAACGCCAATTCCGCGTACGCTGAATATGGCAATGAGTGGCATGCGCGATTTATCAATTATTGCCACGCCACCGGCTAAACGTTTAGCAGTAAAAACCTTCGTTCGTCAAAACGACGATGAACTGATTAAAGAAGCAATTATTCGTGAAATTAAACGCGGTGGTCAGGTTTACTTCTTACATAACAATGTTGAAACCATCGACAGCTTTGCGAGCGATATTGCTGCATTAGTACCTGAAGCAAATGTTCATTACGCCCATGGGCAAATGCGCGAGAAAGAACTCGAATCATTAATGTCGGATTTTTATCACCAAAAGTTTAACGTGTTGGTGTGTACCACGATTATTGAAACTGGTATTGATATTCCAACCGCAAATACCATTTTGATTGATAGAGCCGACCGTTTTGGTCTTGCACAATTACACCAATTACGTGGTCGCGTTGGTCGTAGTCATCACCAAGCCTACGCTTATTTGCTGACACCACATGAAAAACTGATCAGTAAAGATGCGAAGAAACGTTTAGAAGCAATTTCATCACTGGAAGATCTTGGCGCTGGTTTTACCTTAGCAACGCACGATTTAGAAATTCGTGGTGCGGGTGAGCTATTAGGTGATGAGCAAAGCGGTCAGATTGAGAGCATAGGCTTTAGTTTGTATATGGAAATGCTCGACCAAGCTGTTGAAGCGTTAAAACAAGGCAAAGAACCAAGCCTTGAAAACTTGCTACGCAAACAAAGTGACGTTGATTTAAAAATTCCTGCGCTTATTCCAAACGACTACATTCATGATGTAAATACACGCTTAAGCATGTACAAACGTATTGCAAGTTGCACCGATAAAGGTGCAATGGATGAATTGTCTGTTGAATTAATTGACCGATTTGGTTTACTACCAGAAGCGTTGCAAAACCTATTTGCAATTCAACAACTCAAAATTACAGCCTCAAGCCTTGGTATAACTAAGATTGATGCCAATATCAAAGGCGGTTATTTTGAATTTGGCCAAGATACTAAAGTCGATCCAAGCTTTATTATTGGATTACTGCAATCCAATCCGCAATTTTATAAGATGGAAGGCGCCAGTAAATTGCGCTTTATGATTGAAGAAAAGAATAACCAAGAGCGCTTAAAGCTCGTTACTGCAATGCTAAGAGACTTTGCCCAAAAGGTTGTAAAATAATGATAATAAAATATGTTTTGCCGTTAAGCCTGCTTAGCGCAAGTTTTATGGCCAGCGCCAATTTACGTTGGTTTGATATTGAATTGATCTTTTTTGAAAGACCCACCGATAGCGAATTAAAAGAAGATCTTTCAGCCGAAGACTTCCCAGCGATTAACTACACTAACAGTAAAGACATTATCGCTGAAGCCTATCAAGAACTGCAAAATGTGAAATATAAAGAATGCATGGGCATCGAAGTCAATAATGAAAATGGCGACCAGATTGACGGCTTTGACCAGCCTGCCATTAGTAGCAATGACGTTATTGAAGCGTTTGAGACATCATCACAAATTAATAACGATGATGAACTTGATAACTTAGCGCAGCTTGAGTGCCAACGTTATAGCAATGTAGCCGAATTAGACGCGTTACCAGTTACACCTGACGCACTGACGTTCGAACACACAGATTACATTTACTTGTTATCAAAAGAGCAGCTAGAGCTTAACGAAACCGTAAGCCGCTTAAAACGACGTGGCTTAACGCCGTTACTGCACACGGGTTGGCGCCAACCTGAAAGTAATATTCGTAACGCGACACCTATGTATTTGTATGGTGGTAAGAATTTATCGGCAGTTATTAATAAATCAGAAAATGAGCAGTCACTTGAACAAATGCTTAATGAATATACGCAATTTGGACAAAGCGATGCAATTGATTTAAATGGCGTGCCGCAAAGTTCAGACATAGATGCGTTTCCAAGCGATATTGTTAACAACGTTGAACCGTTCGAAAACACGCCTAGTCCGCTTTTAACTGAACAAACATGGCAGCTACAAGGTAAATTTAAAGTATTTATTCGTCGCAATTATCTCAATATTGAAGCCGATTTTGATCTTAACGAGTTAGTGGAACAGACCGTTGACAACATCAACTTTACAGATGGTGACAATGGCTTAGCTTTGCAACAACTCACTGAAACTGTATTAAAAACCGAACGATTTTCACAATTCCGTCGTGTGATAAGCTCCGAAATACATTATTTCGACCATCCAAAGCTCGGCATTATTATGCAAATTCGTCGTTATAACCATTAAGGACTTTGTCTTATGAAAAAATTATTTATTACTGCTGCTGCACTACTTACGTTAACTGCATGTTCAAAAGTGACCTTAGAAAACTACGAAAAAATTAAAGTAGGTCAAGACAAGCAAGAAGTTGAAGCGATCCTTGGCAGCGCATCACAATGTGAAGAAAAAACCATGCACACAGACTGTACTTGGGGCAATGACAGCACAAACATTAAAGTAACCTTTGTAGGCGGTAAGGTAACCCTTTACTCAGAGAAAGGCCTTTAATCGCATATTGCCGATACCGTAAAAAAGCCGAGCTATCTCGGCTTTTTTTATTTTTAAAAACGCTAAGTTTAACTAATACTAAACCGTAATTACCGCACAAACATATTTATTATTAAGCTAAGTGCATTCACATCTAACTGTTCTAAATACATATTTTTATGTGCGAGAAGCATCGCATAAATATTCAAATTGGTATAAGTTGTACGTTGATTTAACGCAAAGCTTGTACCGAAAATTATGAATATTCGCAATATTGACCTAAATCTGCTGGTATATTTAAACGTCTTATTAGAAGAACGAAGTGTTTCACGCGCTGCAAACAAGCTTGCTTTAACACAGCCAACGGTCAGTGCTGCATTAAAACGACTACGTGAATATTTTTCTGATCCTTTATTGGTTCGCACCGCAGGTGGCATGCAACCGACTGAAAAAGCACTAGCACTAAAACCGCAGATCAACGAATTTATTCGCCTCAGTGAATCAATCACCCAATCCGACAGCCAATTTGACCCGGTTACTGCGCAACACACCTTTAAAATTTTAACCAACGATTATATTGAAAGCTGTTTACTGTTTCCGTTTATAGCCAAAACCGCTGACTGTTATCCGAATATTAGCTACAACATTACGTCCCCTGGCGACAGTTCACTTGGTGAATTGCAAGAAGGCAGTGTTGATATCGCAATTAACCGCTTTAAACAAGCGCCGACATCATTTCACCAAAAACGATTATGGCGCGATAATTTTAGGGTGATCTGTCATCAGGATAATCCGTTTGCACAAACGCCAGACCTTGATAGCTATTTAACACAGCCACATATTTGGGTGAGTCGCAGTGGTATTATCAGTGAAAACCGCATTTCAAAAGATAGTCATCCCAGCAAGCTTGGCGAGCTTGACGAAGCCCTTTGGCAAATGGAAAAAAAGCGTAATATTCAAGTCTTTACCCGCCATTTTCAGGCACAAGCGTTAATCAACGGAAGTAAAAGTTTACTGCTAACTATTCCTAACCGCTTGGCATTGGCGAGTTTTCAAAACGAACCATTGGTAACCCTGCCATTGCCATTTCAAATGGTGCCGCAAGAAATCAGCATGGTTTGGAGCCCAATAAAGCACTACGACCCAGCGCACAATTGGCTGCGCCAGCAACTCACAGAGTTTGCATCTACTTTACCGAGTTAAACTTAGATTTAGCACAGCTAATATAGACAACATCTATATCAATAATTGAATTATTCAATTTTTAAATTTTGATTAGGTTAGTTACTCTTTTTGTTAAGGCAAATGCCAATTTATCAACAAAAACGAGGAACATTACAATGAGCTCAGGTCAATTTCATAAACATCAATTCTTATACATTGAAGAAAACTTATTTAACCAGCTAACAACAACTTACCATTTAGATAACGCAGAATGTCAGGCGCAGTTTATCGAGAATTACATCAAACTATTGAAAGAATTTGGTGGCAAAATCAGAAAAGCGATTACTAAGCCGTGCGAACACACGATTAGCAATGAATCACTCTGTGAACTTGCAAGCGTTACAACACCAAGCATTACGGCTCGCCTGTTGGCTGGTGAAACCTTAGAAATTAAAGATAAATACAGCTGCCCCACGCCAACGTTAGTATTTGCAGCTTTTATTGCTGCCGCAGGTAATGCACAAGTCGTTGATGTTAAGAATATTGATGCCGAGCTGCTGTCGGTATATCAGCAATGCGTTGATTACTTGCGACCGCTTTATCAATCACAACTAAAACTATCAGCCTAAAGTAAAGGCTAATGTTTCTTGAAATTGCTTAAAGGATATCATGTTATCCTTTAAGCTTTTTTCCGCCTCAAATAAACCCTTAGTTAGACAGTTAGCCGCTTCTAAACAACCCAAATGATAAAACAGCGAAACAACCGCATTTATCAGTGCAACTGGGGTTATCTCATCACTACCCACTAAACTGTGCAACGGTCCGTGTTTTGGTTCAAAAATACAGATGTCATTGCCAAAATTAGTTTGGCTTACCTTGTTTAGTTGCCCTAAACTACCCGTAAAATATTCATTTAAAATGGTCGCTAAATAGTTCGCTGAAATGTAAATAGTATCGCCCTGCTCTGTGCGGTTTTGAGTGAAAAACTGCAGCAAAGAGCACACATCAATTGCAATATCATCAACATATTTTGGCAATGAATCGTCTGAGTTTTGACTGTAACGCTTGATTGAACTGAGCGCCCAACGCACAACACTGCCCTCAGAAATCGGTAAACTATTGGCATGGTGCACTATAGTGATGTTTTTAATATTGCGCGATTTTGCAAGCTCAATTGCAGAAGATAGCAACATATCTACGCCACTTTCTGAAATATACTTAAGTGCCATTACACTTTTTTCTGCCAGTGGCACCTTATTGACACCTAGCTCTTCTTTTAAAAATGTCGCAAGTAAATTGCCATCAAATGAATTCGTTTGCCATTCAAGCTTTATCGGCAAATCTTCACTGTTATCACGCAGGACATAAAGAGCATTACCGTTATGTGATACATATCGTGTATACGACGCGCGCAGTCCAAGTTCGTGGCGTAGCGCGACATTAAGGGATTTAAAACCATACCCTATCGGTGCGGTAATAGGCCCTATTAATGCGCATTTGTATTGTTCGATTACATTCAGTGTTTCTTCAGGAAACCAATCACCTTGATACTGCGCTGCGGCTTTCTCACCGCAAAGTACAGCTTTCCAAATAATTCTACGCTGCTCGCCATAGCACTTTTTAAGCACCTGCTCAGCTACTGTGCGGGCATAGCTCATTAACTCAGGGCCTACACCATCACCTTCAACGTAAGGTACACAAAATTCTTGATTGGGTTGGATTGTCATAGTGTGGTTGATTGATTTATTTTCCTACACTATGACAAATATGTAAGCTTAGATTCAAGCTTTATAACTAAAGTGTTGATAAAACCTTAGTAGCATGGCTTTGTCGTGTTCAGCTAGGTGCAACTTTTGGCCAAGTTTATCAATCAATTTAATCACCTTGTTAATGTAGGCAGCATACCCTGCTTTCACTACACAGTTTTCAGGCATGTAAAATACTAAATAGGCGTTACTATTGATGTAATCGTCGTCAATTAGTTGGATCACTTCATGTTCTGTGTTGCCAAAATTTAGACTCACTAGTTCACCGTTTTGATTAGCACTGCCTGAGACTAAGTTTGACTTAACAACCGGGTAGCGATTCGATGCAACATAAGCTAAGTGACTTATGCCAGCTTCTTGTGCAAGTTGAATAAGCAAGTGTGATACTTCACCATGCATTTGACTGACATCGTATTCATGATTCAGCACTTTTTCACTAAGCAGTTCACTAAAATTGGCTTTTACCACGATAAAGGCTTTACTGTTGCGCTCTTGCGGCAAGGTTAAACCAGAGCTTTCATAACGTTTTTCAATAACACGAAAACCATGAGCTTTCGATTGGGTAGCCGATGAGTGCTTTTCAAGTCCAAAACTAATGTGTTGGTGATCTTGTAATTTAATTGCATCAACAAAGCTAAACGCCGCTTTAATCTCATTTACCAACATCACAACTTTTTGATGAAATAACGCTGCATTTTCACGTAAATTTTCGCCGGTAGCGAAACACACTAAGCGAAAAGAGTGGATTGCGTTTGCATCGTCTGCACATACACCCACCACGCCTTTACTTTTTTCTGGGTTGTAGTAAACGATGTGCTGCTCATTAGTGGTGTTAATTTCATTATCAACACCATAACGTACTCGGATAAACTTGTTTGACGCAATCAAGGCAACAAAATCTATTTCATGGTTTGCGACAATACGTCTTACCTTGTTAAGCAATAACGAAAGTAATTCTTTTGGCGATGGGTTAAGTGTTTTGTCAGATAATTGTGCAACAAGCGCGTCATTTACCGCGAGCTCTGCAATAACATACTGATTGTCCCTTGAATCAGCCGGTACATAAACGCGATTATCTTGCTGCTTATTACGACTAATTAAACTTCTATTCCTGATGATTCCCATGTGCTTTCAACTCAATTGTGGATTTGCCGAGAGCTTAGGTGGGTTTAATTACAATTAGTTTGCAGTTTAGTGACAGGTAAATTAAATAGGCGAGAAATGCATTCTAGAAGTAGTTTACAACGCGTTTTATTCGATAATTAATGCTAAATATTACATTTGAATGGCATCGCAATGATCGTTTTGTGAATAAAAAAGCCGCAGGTTATTAACCTGCGGCTTTATCGCTAATTATTCTTAAATTAGAACTTAACGTTTACACCAGCGAAGAAACGACGACCAAGTACATCGTACGTGTACGGGTCAGTGTTAGAATCGTTGTTACCTGTGTAGTAAGGCGCTTGCTTATCAAATAAGTTGTTTACGCCAGCTTGTAATGACACAGTGTCATTAAGCATGTAAGAACCGCTGATGTCGTGGTAAACCACAGTACCAACACTTGGTACTAAACATTTTGCGTCTGCTTTTTGACACGAGTAGTCGTCAACACCATCGATCATACGCGCTTCGTACTGTGCATCCCAGTTGTCGCCAGACACTTTAAGGTTTAAGTTAGTTTTTAGCTCTGCGTAGCTACCTAGACCCGACGTGATTAGACCTGCGTAATCTACGCTGCCAGCACCTGCCGATTCAACTGTGTATTCGTCTAGAATTGTTACATCTAGACCTGTACGCCAAGCTAAACCAAGTGCGTCGAATGTATACTTGAAGTTTACATCGTAGCCTTTAGTGTGTTCAGTACCAATGTTTTTAAGTTGGTTGTTAAACGTTACACGACGTGTTTTGTCGTTATATTTAACAGATGCGAACTGACATAGTGCTAAATCGTTATTAACGTTTTGACCTGTCGCATCAAGACATGTTTCAACAATGTATTGCTCGTTTTCACGTGCGATTGCGTTTTCAATTTCGATATCGAAGTAATCAACCGTCATTGAGAAACCGTCTAACCAAGATGGTGCATATACAAAACCAGCGGTTAGTGTGTCAGCTTGTTCTGGTGTTAGGTTTTCGTTACCGCCAACCGTTACTTCAGCTTGCTTTTGAGCATATGGTAAATCAATTTGCTCGAATGACGGACCTTGACCTGCATATAGTTCGTTAACTGTTGGTGCACGGAAAGCGGTTGAGCGTACTGCACGAGCCATAAACTCATCATTTACACGCCATGTTAAACCTAGCTTCCACGTTTCGTCAGAACCGAATGTGCTGTAATCGAATGCACGTACTGCTGCACTTAAATCAACCATTTCTGCAAACGGTGCGTCAGCTAGAAGTGGTACTGCTAATTCAACGTAAGCTTCATTTACGTCAAAACGGCCGCCTGTAGGATCAACACGAGGGTCGTTAGCTAAACCTTGTGATGTAAGTGAATCTGGCACATACCATGCTTTTTCTTCACGGTGCTCGATACCTGCAGCAAAACCTACGTAACCTGCTGGTAATTCCATTACTTCGCCGTTTAAACCAGCTGAAAGAACTAATAACTGGCTACCACCTGAGTTGTTTTCAGTGTAGTTATAAGGCTTTAAGTTCTCTTTTGACCAGTCGCCTTGATCTAATGGGTTGAATTCTTGCTTGCTGATAGCGTCTTGAATTGAGCCCATGTTTAGTAAATTTGTAGCGCGGTCAACTGAGTCGTTACGACCGAATACAACTGACGTATCCCAACCCCAACCGTTATCGAATTCACCGTTTAAGCCAATTACTGCGCGAACTGTATCAACAACTTGCTCGTAACCACGAGGACCAACGTCAGTCATACGACGGCCGTAAGAGATCTCCTCACCATCAATTACACCGTGAGATAATAGTGAATCACCCATTGCGTCAGCATCGTATTTAAAATCAAACCATACTGGCTGTGGTGCCATTTGCTGATCTGACCAACGCTTTGAGTAAGTGAATTCAGTTACTAAACGTGTATCGTCAGTTAGGTCAAAGTTACCAACACCCGTTAGGTTTAAACGACGCATTGGCGTATATAAATAGCTCGCCTGAGAGAAATTATATGCATCGTTTTCAGTTACATAGTCATGCCAGCTGCCGTCTGCGTTACCTTGAAGGTCAGCAGTGTCACCCCATACGCGACCGAACGGTGAGTAAGGAGAACCACCACAGTAGAAGCTACCATTGTCGAAATCTTCTTCGATTGGACAATCAGAGAAATCACGGTCTGCTTGAGACGCATCGCCACGGTCTGTGTATTGTAAGCCAATTACCACGTTACCGCGGTCAAAGCTTGAACCCATTGTGATATCAAATGATGTTTCGTCTGCATCGCCCTCGCCGCTAATCGCGCCGTTAAGGTTCATATCTAGACCTTCGAAATCATCTTTTAAGATAATGTTTACAACACCCGCTACTGCGTCAGTACCGTATACTGCTGAAGCACCATCTTTTAGTACTTCAACCTGTTTGATCATTGACACTGGGATTGTGTTTAAATCAACGGTTGATGCAGCACCTGTACCTGAGTTGATCATACGACGACCATTAACAAGTACTAATGTACGTTGTGCACCTAAACCGCGTAAATCAACACGCGCATTACCACCAGAACCATTGTTTACTGCTGGGTTAGTCATTGCACCGCTTGCAGCAGTCATTTTTTGTAAAACGGCATCAATTGACGCTGCGCCAGAGGCACGAATTTCATCAGCACCAATCACTGTTACCGGGCTTGCTGTTTCCATATCAGTACGTTTGATGCGTGAACCTGTTACTTCGATACGTTCTACAGCACTTGCTGACGTTTCTTCAGCTGCTACAGCATTATGAGCAGAGAATAGTGGAACTGCTGCGGCAATCGCTAAGCCCAATTTAGTTTTATTCATAATAAACCTTTATTAGTTGTCTAACCCTTTAGTTGAAAGCACTTCAACTAAGTGAATAACTTGTTGCATTACCCACTTTCAGATACAGATTGTTGTTCCTAAATTGACGCTAGAAACATGGCTTCGGATATAAAACCAGGGAGAAATCTGAAAACGGATGCAGCAAACTAGGCTTGTGAAAATGAATGAAAACTGAATGCGAGTTCAGCTTTTGTTCAGACATAAAAAACGGCGCTTAGGATGCGCCGTTTGTTACGATTAGATTAACAGAAATAACATCTGTACCGTTTATTTATCAGTATGTTACACACTAATAACGTGCTTTTATTGATACTCGTTTTCGTGCGTTACCAGATGTAATCAATTGTAACCAAGCTACATCTGTAGACGCTCAGTTAAGCATTTGTTACGACAAAGTTGAGAGTTGCTGTTTTTTCACGCTGGCTTGAAACATCACGGTAACGTAGCTGAATTTGCCACACCATTTCGCGCTTACTACATACCCCAACCATGCCCATGGCGTGATAAGTTGAGTCATCTTTTTGCGAAAAAAATAATGGGATTTTTCCCATATACATATTTACCCCTTCAATATGCGCGTCGATGATTTCAATTTTATTACTCGGGGTAAAAACAATCTCAAACTCGGTTTCTGGTTTGACGGTTTGTTCATTAATTTTGAGCTCAGAAGAATTTATGTGCTGCTCTTTGCTCGATGCTTTTTGTGAACGACTAAACTCACCACAGCTTGTTAAAATTAGTGCTGTAAAAATGATGGTTAAAATGCGCATTAATTTCTCTTCAATAACGGGCGTTTGTAAGATGGCCGCGAATTTAGACTAAATTTGCACAAAAATAAATCACCCTCACCGAGAATATTTGATTGAGGTCATAATTTTGGGCAAATGCGCTATCTTTTTAAAAGCAAAAATTTTATTATTTCTCATGCAAAAAAAGAGTTTTACTGGGTTTGTTTTCTTGCCAGCTTAATCTTTGACTTTAGTCGTACAAAAAAGTTCGAGTTAGTAAGGTAACGAATTTGGTAAATATTTTAGAGGCCCCATTTCTTTAATTAGAACTGGGAAATTCATTTCTTATTGCAATTTATTGCAGCGGAAACCGGAAAATGAGCCAAACAACAGTAGCATCACAAACAGAATACAACTATAAAGTTGTACGCCAATTCGCCATTATGACGGTGATTTGGGGCATTGTTGGCATGGGTGCCGGGGTTTTCATCGCAGCTCAGCTAGTATGGCCTGCGTTAAACTTTGACATTCCATGGTTAACTTACTCTCGACTTCGTCCGTTACATACGAACGCAGTTATTTTCGCATTTGGTACAAGTGCACTATTTGCAACGTCTTACTACGTTGTACAACGTACCTGTCAAACGCGTTTATTCTCAGACAAGCTTGCATCATTTACCTTTTGGGGTTGGCAACTTGTTATTGTATTAGCAGCAATTACACTGCCTCTTGGTTTCACAAGTGGTAAAGAGTACGCTGAGCTAGAGTGGCCAATCGACATCCTAATTACGGTTGTTTGGGTTGCTTATGCGGTTGTATTCTTTGGTACTTTAATCAAGCGTAAAGTGTCGCATATTTATGTTGCTAACTGGTTCTATGGTGGTTTCATTATCACTGTTGCTGTTTTACACATTGTAAACAGCATGGCAATTCCAGTTTCTCTGACTAAGTCGTACTCAATCTACGCGGGCGCAGTAGATGCCATGGTGCAATGGTGGTACGGTCACAACGCAGTAGGTTTCCTACTGACAGCTGGTTTCCTAGGTATGATGTACTACTTCGTTCCTAAGCAAGCTGGTCGTCCAGTTTACTCTTACCGTTTATCGGTAGTTCACTTCTGGGCACTAATTTCTCTTTATATTTGGGCGGGTCCTCACCACCTACACTACACTGCTCTACCTGACTGGACTCAGTCTTTAGGTATGGTAATGTCAGTAATTCTATTTGTACCATCATGGGGTGGTATGATTAACGGTATCATGACGCTATCTGGCGCATGGCATAAACTTCGCCACGATCCAATTCTTCGTTTCTTAGTTGTTTCACTATCGTTCTACGGTATGTCAACGTTCGAAGGCCCAATGATGGCAATCAAATCTGTAAATGCACTATCTCACTACACTGACTGGACTGTTGGTCACGTACACTCAGGTGCATTAGGTTGGGTTGCAATGGTATCAATCGGTGCGGTTTATCACTTAATCCCTAACCTATTTGGTCAAGCTCGCATGTACAGCACTAAGCTTATCAATACACACTTCTGGTTACACACTGTAGGTGTTGTTCTGTACATCGTTGCAATGTGGATTTCAGGTGTAATGCAAGGTCTAATGTGGCGTGCGGTTAACTCTGACGGTACATTAATGTATAGCTTTGTTCAGTCACTTGAAGCATCGTATCCATTCTACTTCATGCGCTTTGTAGGCGGTGTATTCATCGTTGTTGGTATGCTAATCATGTTATACAACGTTGTTAAAACTGTTGCAGCTGAAAAAGGTGCATTGCAAGCTGAAGCTCAGCCTGCTTAAGGAGTAATGTATGAGCCAGAATAATTCACAAAACAAACACGAGATTGTTGAAAAGAACGTTGGCCTAATGGCTATCCTAACGGTTTTCGCAATCAGCTTTGGTGCACTTGTGGAAATTACACCACTAATGTTCCAAGAAGATACGACAAAACCTGTAGATGGCTTACGTCCGCTAACAGCGTTAGAAATGGAAGGTCGTGATATCTACGTGCGTGAAGGTTGTTACAACTGTCACTCACAAATGATCCGCCCATTCCGTGACGAAGTTGAGCGTTACGGCCACTACTCGGTAGCGGGTGAAAGCGTTTGGGATCACCCATTCCAGTGGGGTTCTAAGCGTACTGGTCCAGATCTAGCTCGCGTAGGTGGTCGTTACTCAGACGATTGGCACTATGCTCACTTGGTAAACCCACGTGATGTAGTTCCAGAGTCAAACATGCCAGGTTACCCTTGGTTAGCGACAAACAAAGTTGACACAACGCATACACTTAAGAAATTACAAGTGTTCCGTGACAACTTTGGTATTAACCAAGAAGCGTATCCAGGTCGTGGTTACGGCAGTGATGAAGAATTACAAGCTGATGTTAAATCTATTGAAGGTAAAACTGAAATGGAAGCGCTTATTGCGTATCTACAGCAGCTTGGTACTCACTTAAAGTAAACCACTATGGATTACGGCACATTCAGAGGCATATTTACTCTGGTATTATTAGTACTTTTTATTGCCATTGTATGGTGGGCTTACAGCAAACGTTCTAAAAAGAACTTTGATGAAGCAGCAAACGCGATTTTCGAAGACGAAAACGTACATAACAATACAGTTGGCGAAAAGGAAAAAAAGGAGTCTGAGAAATGACTACGTTTTGGAGCATTTGGGTTATTGTATTAACCATAGCATGCTTAGCAATCTGCTTCGGACTACTAGTTTGGAACTTAAAGAACTACGTAGGCGTTGAAGAAAATGAAACATGTGGCCACGAATTCGATGGTATCGAAGAGATAAACAACCCACTACCTAAGTGGTGGACAATTATGTTCTTCGCAACCTTCGTATGGGGCGTTGTATACCTTATCCTTTATCCGGGTATGGGTAACTTTAAAGGTGTTTTAGACTGGACGAGTTCAAACCAAGGTGTTTTGAACATCCAAGAGTCAAAAGACGCTGTAATAGCTAACGCAGACAAACGCGTACAGCTAGATAAAGAAATGGAAGCTGCAGAAGAACGTTTTGGTCCGGTATTCCAGCAATTCGCAAAACAAGATATTAAAGATCTTGCGACTAACGAAGAAGCACTAGAAATCGGTCAACGTTTATTCTCGCAAAACTGTGCACAGTGTCACGGCTCTGATGCACGTGGCGGCCAAGGCTTCCCTAACCTAACGGATAACGATTGGTTATACGGTGGTTCACCTGAAGCTATCAAACAAACACTTCTTCACGGTCGTGTTGCTGCAATGCCAGCGTGGATTGATGCACTTGGTGAAGATGGCGTTAAAGAAGTTACAGCCTATGTACTAAGCCTTTCAGGTCGTACTGTTAACCAAAAAGATGCAGCTGCAGGTCAAACTAAATTTGCAATGTGTGCTGCGTGTCACGGTATGGACGGTAAAGGTAACTACGCGTTTGGTGCACCTAACCTAACAGATAATGTTTGGTTATACGGTGGTTCACAACGTGCGGTTGAAGAAACGCTTCGCAATGGCCGTGCCGGTGTAATGCCAGCGTGGAAAGATATCCTAGGCGAAGATAAAGTACATATCTTAACAGCGTACGTATACAGCTTATCTCAAGATAAGTAATTGATTAGTTAAACTTAACGCGTTATTTAAACTAATTTTAAAATTGCGTTAAGAGTACGAACCTAGATCAAAAAAGCTCCCAATCGGGAGCTTTTTTTTACCCTTTTCACACCACATCAAGTAGAATAACGCCACATTTGATTTAACGATTATTCACTATGTCTACAACCCCTTGGTATAAACAATTTTGGCCTTGGTTTATCATCTTTGTACCAGCGAGTGCCGTTATCGCATGTATTACCCTGCTTTTTTATATGTCTGACAAAGGGCCTTCAATGGTTGTTGACGACTATTACAAAAAAGGCAAAGCAATTAACTTAGAACTCTCTAAGTTTGACCGTGCTAAAGCACTTTACTTGCACGCAGACCTAACCGTTAGTAACGGTGTTGTTACCGTTAATTTCACAAAGGGCGACTCACTTAAGCCTGCTGCACTAAAAGTATCGTTTTATCACACCACATTAAAAGATAAAGACGTTGACTTAATGCTAGCACCTAACGCCAACGGTGCGTATTCAGGCGTTAGCGAAAAATTGCTTGATGCACGCTACACGGTATTTATTGAACCGATTGGCGGCGAATGGAAATTAAAAGAAAACATAAAACTACCTTACGACAGCGCATTTAAGATTAAGCCAGAATATAAGTAACCTATGTCTAAAAACTGTTTTCATTGCTTAGAGCCTATTCCAGCAGGTATTTCATTAAGCATTACCTTTGAAAATGACGAAAAGCCGATGTGTTGTTTGGGCTGCCAAGCAGTTGCCGAGGCGATTATTGAACAAGGTATGTCGGATTATTACAAATACCGCACCGACAGCGCAGGTAAAGTTCAAGAACTTGTGCCGGAACAGATTAAAATGTTCCAAAGCTACGATGATGAAGATATTCAGTCAGAATTTCTCACCAAGCAAGGTGATATCGCAGAAATCTTGCTGAGTGTCGAAGGCATTAGTTGCGCGGCATGTGCTTGGCTTATTGAAAAACAGTTACTTAATCTAGGTCACGTGATGCGTGTTGATGTAAATACATCAACCTATCGCGCCATGGTAAAATGGGATCAGTCCAAACTAAAACTCAGTACCATTATTGAGTCATTGGCACGCATTGGTTACCGTGCCTACCCCTTTCAACAAGATCACGAAGAGCAACAAAAGCGACAAACAGCGCAATCCTATGTGCGCAGGTTAGGTGTTGCTGGCCTGATGACCATGCAAGTCATGATGTTCGCTTTTGCCATGTACTTTGGTATGTTCTCAGGCATGGATGAAGGCTTTGAGCAATACTTCCGTTGGATCAGCTTAGTACTTGCCACACCGGTTATTCTCTACTCTGCCCTGCCATTTCTTACGTCTGCGATTCGTGGTTTAAAAGCCAAGCAACTGAATATGGACTTACCGGTATCACTTGCTATTTTTGGCGCGTATGGTGCAAGTTGCTGGGCAACCGTGTTTGAAACCGGCGAAGTGTATTTTGAATCTATCTGCATGTTTACCTTCTTATTATTGTTAGGTAAATATTTAGAATTCCGCGCTCGTTTAAAGGCTTCTGAATTTACTGCCAACTTGCAAAAACTGTTACCGCTTACCGCCCGTTTAGTAAATGATGAAGAAGAAATCATTGCGGCAAAACGTCTTAAATTAAACGACAAAGTGATGATCAAAGCAGGTGAAACAATCCCTGCGGATGGTATTCTAATCGACGGTAAAACGTCTGTTGACGAAGCAATGATGACAGGCGAACACGCCGCCGTTGCTAAAACAGTTGGCGACCAAGTTTATGCCGGCACGGTCAATCACGATGGCGTTATTAGCATTGAAGTTAACCAAATTGGTCAAGACACACTTATTAATCAGATAGTCCGCCTGCAACATCAAGCGCTCACTTCGCGTCCTAAAATCGCAGAAATTACCGATAAAGTGGCGCAATGGTTTGTGGCATGTTTACTTGTATTTGCATCGATTACCGCTTTTTCGTGGTACCACATCGAACCAGAACATGCGTTTTGGGTGACCATCGCAGTACTTGTAGCTACCTGTCCATGTGCTCTGAGTTTAGCTATCCCCACGGCGCTGACTTGTGCTGTTGCCAAACTCACCCAGCAAGGGGTACTAATTAAACGCTCCCACGTGCTCGAAACCTTAACTAAGGTTACTGATATTGCGTTTGATAAAACGGGTACGTTAACCGAAGGTAAATTCACCTTACTTGATACCAAATTGTTTGATGACAGCGTGTCATTAGAACAGGTTTACGCGCTAGCAAAAACCTTGGAAACCTATTCAGAGCACCCTATTAGTAAAGCTTTTACCGAATTAGATGTGTCACCTGTCGCAATTAGTGATGTTGAAATTGAAACAGGAAAAGGTATCTCTGCAGTATTCCAACAGCAAACTGTTGCTATCGGTAAAGCAAACTGGCATTGCCAAGTAGCAGATACAACGCACGACGTGTTTTTATACCTAAACGAGCGCGTGATCGCGGGCTTTAAATTACAGGATAAAATTCGCGACCATGCGGCAGATACCTTAAGTGCACTTAAAGCTAATAATTTGCAGCTGCAAGTTTTAACGGGCGACCCTTCGCTTGCAGGTAAACAACTAGTATCAAGCTTAGGCATTGATCATGTAAAAACAGGTTGTAGCCCAAGCGATAAACAAAAAGAGGTTGAGCAACTTTCGCATCAAGGCAAAATTGTTGCTATGGTCGGTGATGGCGTGAATGACAGCCCGGTATTTAATAGCGCGCATTTATCAATTGCGATGGCATCGGGTGCAGATATATCAAAAAACACCGCCGATGTTGTTTTGCTAAACAGCGAACTTAATGGCATCAGTCGATTATTTAATACAGCTAAATTGACTCGCCGAGTGATAAAGCAAAACCTTGCTATTTCGCTATGTTACAATGGCTCTATATTACCACTTGCGGCAATGGGCATGGTACCGCCATGGGTTGCTGTTATCGGTATGTCGGCAAGTTCACTAATCGTAATCGGTAATTCATTACGTTTACTTAAATAAAGGGGCACGTAACAGTGAGCATTATTTATGTATTAATTCCCATCGCTATTTTGTTGGTAATTGTCGCAATTGGCGTGTTCTTTTGGGCTGTTCGCAGTGAGCAGTTTAATAATCTTGATAAACAAGCACACAGCATATTATTCGAAGACGATAAAGAGCAGCACAACAAAAGTAATGACAACTAGTCACTTAATATCAGCGCTTGTTATGGGGTTGTTAGGCAGCGGACACTGCTTAGCAATGTGTGGCGGTGTCGCGTCATCATTAACGCTCGCCGTTAAAGACAAAGCACAAATTAAGCGCTATACCCTACTCTATAATTTAGGCCGCGTACTAAGCTATTGCATCGCCGGTGCTCTGGCCGCAGGCATTAGTCAGCAGTTTGCTTCGCAATCAACCACATTTTCACATGCTTTATCAATATTAAGCGGTGTGTTTATGATTTTGGTTGGACTTTATATTATGCGCCTTACGTTTTCGCTTAATTGGATTGAAAGTGTTGGTAAAGTCGCTATCTGGCAACATTTAGTTAAGCTCAACAAACGCTTATTACCGGTTAACACAAAATCAAAAGCACTTGCGTATGGTATGTTGTGGGGCTGGTTGCCTTGTGGCTTAGTCTATTCTGCCCTGCTTTTTGCTATATCAACCCAATCAGCAGTGCAAGGTGCAGCCTTTATGTTGTTGTTTGCCATTGGCACGTTACCCGCCATGGTTGGACTGGCATTTGCGGCAGAAAAATTTAAGCAAATACTTAATCATACGATGATGCGTATGGTGTTTGGTAACATCTTCATTTTCTACGGTTTATACCTTTTGATAATTGCGTTACTATAAGGTTTTAGTATAAATTATTCTGGTATTTCCTTTTCTCTAGGTGTGTCATGGAATTGAACAAAAAATCAGTATCGAAAAACTGCGCGATTAAGTGTCAGGATTGTAGTATCAGTCAGCTGTGTATTCCGGTTTCTCTTAACGCGGAAGAAATGGGCAAGTTAGATGACATCATCGAGCGAAAGAAACCGCTTCATAAAGGTGATTACTTATTTGAAGCCGGACAACCACTTCGTTCTATTTACGCTGTGCGTTCAGGCTCGTTTAAATCATATACCTTAACTGAAAGTGGCGAAGAGCAAATCACTGGCTTTCATTTAGCGGGCGACATTGTTGGCTTTGATGGCATTAGCACGATGAGCCATAAAAGCTACGCACAAGCGATGGAAACAGCCATGGTATGTGAAATTCCATTCACTACATTAGATGACCTTTCAGGGAAATTGCCTAAATTACGTCACCAAGTGATGCGTATGATGAGCAATGAGATCAATTACGACCAAGAAATGTTACTGATGCTCAACAAAAAGACAGCTGAAGAGCGCCTAGCTGCGTTTTTAGCGAATCTTTCTACCCGTTTTGGTGAGCGTGGTTTTAGTAAAAAAGAATTCCGTTTAACCATGACCCGTGGTGAAATTGGTAATTACCTTGGCCTAACCGTTGAAACAATCAGCCGTTTATTAAGCCGCTTCCAAAAAGCCGATATCATCAAAGTTGAAGGTAAGTTCATTACCATTTTAGATGCTGACGAATTATTCAAAGTCGCTTCTATTAAGTCTTGATCTAAAACAAAATAATCTATTAGAAACCTTTCAAATTAGTATAGATCCAGTACACTGAATTTATAATTTGGGAGGTTTTTATGAATACCATCAAAAAAATTCTTGCGGTTATCGACCCAAGTAAAGATAAGCAAATCGCGCTAAACCGCTCATTCGAGTTGGCAAGGAAGTCCGGCGCTCAAATTACTGCCTTTTTATCTATTTACGACTTTTCATATGAAATGACAACGATGCTCAGTCGTGAAGAGCGCGATGCCATGCGCGACGCGGTTATCAACGATAGAAAAGAATGGATCACATCTTTAATTAACCAGCATGGCGGTGACATAAACGTGGATTGCCAAGTGGTTTGGCATAACCGTCCTTTCGAATCCATTATTGAAGCGGTGCTTGAGCAAAACTACGACATGGTTGTAAAAGGCACGCATCAGCATGATACGCTTAAATCCGTTATTTTCACGCCTACCGACTGGCACCTAATTCGAAAATGCCCAGTGCCTTTGTTACTGGTAAAAGAGCATGATTGGCCAGCAGGCGGACAAATTTTAGCTGCAGTTAATGCATCAAGCGAAGAAGAAACCCATCAAGCGCTTAACCATACAATTATGAAAGAAGCCGCTTATCTGGCTGATTTAATTGACGGTAATCTTAACTTAGTCAATGCCTATCCAGGTACGCCGGTTAATATTGCAATTGAAATTCCAGAATTCGACGCAGGTCAATACGCAGAGTCAGTAAAAGCACATCATGTTGCAACTACCCATAAGCTTGCAGAGCAATATCAAGTCGAGCCAAGTCATTGCTATATTAACGAAGGCTTACCTGAAGATGTATTGCCACAAGTAGCAAACCAATTAGATGCAGAACTGGTTGTAATGGTCACCGTTGGGCGCACTGGCATTAGCGCAGCACTTATTGGTAACACCGCTGAACATGTAATTGATAGTTTAAATTGCGATGTATTAGCCTTAAAACCACAAGGTTATAAAAGCCCTTTAGATAAGTCTTAACCTCGTTAATATTTTCACCTATAATACGCCCCTTTATTTGTTCTAGGGGCGTATTTGTATGTCGCATTCAGCAGAAGCTAAAGCGAAATATAACCTTAATAAGTTACAGAAACGACTTCGTCGTTTTACTGGTCAAGCAATTGCAGACTTCAATATGATTGAAGAAGGCGACCGCATAATGGTGTGCTTATCAGGCGGTAAAGACAGCTATACGCTGCTTGATATTTTGCAAAACTTGCAACGCTCTGCGCCGGTTAACTTTGAGCTTTTTGCAATCAACCTAGATCAAAAGCAACCCGGTTTCCCTGAGCATATTTTACCTGAATACCTGGAGTCTCTGGGCATTGAGTATAAAATCGTCGAAGAAGATACCTACAGCATCGTAAAAGATAAAATTCCTGAAGGTAAAACCACCTGCTCACTGTGTTCACGCTTACGTCGCGGTATTTTATACCGTACAGCAAAAGAAATGGGCGCAACTAAAATCGCACTCGGTCACCACCGTGATGACATGATTGAAACCATGTTCTTAAATATGTTTTATGGTGGCAAATTGAAAGGTATGCCAGCAAAGCTATTAAGCGATGATGGTCAGCACATGGTTATTCGTCCACTTGCCTACTGTAAAGAAAAAGATATTGTAAAATACGCTGAAGCAAGAGAATTTCCAATTATTCCGTGTAACTTATGTGGTTCGCAAGAGAACTTGCAACGTAAGCACATAAAAGCAATGCTCAATGAATGGGATAAAACCCACCCAGGCCGTGTAGAAACTATTTTTACATCAATGCAAAACGTGGTGCCATCGCATTTAGCGGACCCATCAATCTTTAATTTTGCTGAGTTAAATAAAGATTCGCAGATTGATGAAGGTGATATCGCCCTTGATAAACCTGATGTACCTGCGGTACCCGTTGGGTTAGAAATTGACGAACAAGACGTGAACGTTATACAACTCTAATCAATTTGCTACTTATCTCTTTATAAAAGGAAGCGTCGGCTTCCTTTTTTCTTTTTCATATCAAACAACTGTTTAATTTAATACTGTTTTTTAATAGTATTGGCTTATCAGCCCTCAATATGGCTCGCGTTACTATGTCTAAAAAAATTGCGTTAATTACTTCTGGCGGCGATGCACCCGGCATGAATGCCGCAATTCGCGCCGTAACACTGCAAGCTGAGAAATATCAGTATCAGGTACTCGGTTTTATCGGCGGTTATAACGGGTTAATTGACAATCATTTTATTACCCTTGATTGCCATAAAGTCGACGATATTATTCGTAAAGGCGGTACCATTTTAAAGTCAGCACGCTGCCCTGAAATGCTTGACAGTAGTGGTCCCAAACGCGTGGTTGAGACATTAGACAGCAATAACATCGACTCATTAATCGTGATTGGTGGTGATGGCAGTTTTAAAGGCTGTTTAGCTATTAGCGAACTGTGGCAAGGTAATATCATTGGTATTCCAGGCACCATAGATAACGATATTAACGGCACAGATCAAACAATCGGGTTTTGGACCGCGGTAGAAACCGCGCTCGACAGCATAGATAAAATTCGCGATACCGCTAACGCGTTTGAGCGTATTTTTATCGTCGAAGTAATGGGCCGAAACTGTGGCTTTTTAGCGGTTGAGTCCGCCATAGGTTCTGGTGCGGAACATATTGTTTGCAAAGAAATTATTGAAGATGAAGTCCAGTTTATTGATAACCTACTCGTCAACATCAATAAAGCCATTCGCAATCATCGCACCGACAGCTACATTATTGTTATGGCGGAAAATTCGCTAAGCTTTAGCGCTCATGACTTGAGTAAGAAAATCGAACGCTATACCGGTGTAGACAGTAAAGCGGCAATTTTAGGGTATATTCAACGCGGCGGCAGTCCGGTTGCGCCTGACAGAGTACTCGCAACTCAGTTAGGTGTCGCGGCGGTTGAAGCGATAAAAGCGAATAAAAGCAATATTATGGTTGGCATGCTAAATAACACCGCCACCGAAACTGCCTTTAGCGCCACCAGTTACAGCAATACGTATAATCAGAAAATTATCAGACGTCTTAACCAGTTGAACTTTAATTTAGATTAAAACCGATTAGCTTTGGCCTACCAAGCCCCTTTTACCGCGCCCAGCAAACACGTTAATTGCTGCTGGGTGACAAGGCTTATTACTTAGTTAAACTGCCACGCACTGCCTCTAGTAAGGTACTTGCCATACGCTCACTCTCAACAGGCATAAATTTACCTGCTACTGAGTAACCTTCAACAAAAGACACAAGCAGTGCTGCTGATGTTTTAAGCGTGCAATCATCGTGACTTAACGGCCTTAACACATCGCATATAACCGTAAACACAGTTTCATAGTAGCGGCGTAAATATTCATTTATATCGTCATTTCGTGTTGAAATCGCCCAATACTCTCTGAATATTCGACACATATCCGATACTTCTCGAGCATAATTAAGCTGAGATGTAATTAACAAATGTAACTGCTCAAAGCTCTCAAGCGGAGTTTGTTGCTTTAACTGTGTTACGCAATCATCAAAATATTGATCTGCTATCGCCTGAAGCAAGGCATTTTTGTTGGTGTAATAATATTGCACGTTACTAAGCGACATACCTGCTGAGGTTGCCACTTTGCGCATCGTCAAGCCCATGTCACCTTCACTTTTTAATAGCTGAGTTGCTACCTGCAATATCTTTTTATTTTTATCGTTTTGTTTAGTCATTACGGGATATCTACCAACTATAAAATTTTAAATACACCAACTATTGACATTTTAGGTCGACTGACCAAATATAACAATAGGTCGAGTGACCTAATAATTATATAAGGTGAAATATGAAAGGACTTGTCGCTGAAAATAGGCAATTAGTGATTAAACGCGATTTGAACATGCCACAGGTTGGTGAAGGTGAAGTACTAGTTCAAGTTAAAAGCACAACGATTAATTTAATCGATTTAGAGTTTGCGAAAGGTAAGTATGATTTGTTTCTTAAATTGGCAAGAAACAACTACACAGTTAAGACGGGTATCGAGTTTTCAGGTTTAGTGGCAACGGATGGTCACACATTTAAAAAAGGCGACAGGGTTTTTGGTTACGTCAATCTGCTAAAAAGCGATAAAACTCACCAAGAATTTGTTAGCGTAAACGAGCAATACATTGCAAAAATACCCGCGAACTTGTCGTTTTCACACGCAGCTGCCCTACCGCTTGGTGCACTAACAAGTTATGTTGCGCTTAACGAATTAGTTAATCTCACGAGTAACAGCAAAGTGCTTATAATCGGTGCATCAGGCGGACTTGGTGTATATGCAATTCAAATTGCTAAGCGCGCTGGCGCACACGTCACAGCGCTTACAGGTGATGAACATCTGCAATTTTTAAAATCACTTGGCGCCGATGATGTAATCGACTATCACGCGAGCCCTTTAGAATCTTTAAAAGACAAGTACGACGTTGTTTTAGACTTATCCAATACAAAATTATATAAACAAGTTAAACACCTGCTAGTGAGTGATGGGGTCTTTATACCTGCTGAGCCTAACAAACACTTTTTAAGTTTTGTCATGAATGCATTTAGAAAGCGAAAAACCAAATACTTGTACGTGGATAAAGGTGATAGCGCAAAATTAACACAGATCGCAAATTGGGTCGCGCAAGGAGAAATCCAAACCTGTATTGATAGTGAGTTTCTATTCGAAGACTACCAAAGTGCTATTTCACGATTTTTACAAAAAGGGCGACGTGGTCGTGTTGTGCTCAATTTCGAATAATTTGGCATTTAGCAGTTGAGAAATGAAATATAAGAAGCGCGATTAAATTGCCACAGTGAAAATGTGGCAACACGCCGTGAATAAAGTATCTGTTGCTCGATATGCGCAACAGATACTTTATGCTAGCGGATTTTTCAACTTAGCTCGCTAAGGCAGCTTTTACTTTATCGCGGTAGCTGCGGCTTACTTTTAATTCTTGACCGTTTTCTAGTACCAGTAAGTATTCGCCACTTACCTGCGTGACTAGCTTGTTGATTTGCTTGCTATTTACAATAGCGCTACGGTGTACGCGCACGAACTCTTTTGGATCAAGTTCGGCTTCCAGCTCTTTCATGGTTTTGCGTAAAATATGTGTTTTACCATCAGCACAGTGTAAACACATGTAGTCGCCTGCGGCGTCAACCCATTGAATACTGCTCACCTGCACACGAACAATTTCACCCTGCTCTTTTACCGCAATGGACTCTGGGAAACGGGTTTCTTCTAGTTTATCGCCAGCAGCAAGCTTTTTAAGAATTTCTTCACAGTTGTTACCCGTAATACCCGCTACAAAGCTAGCAAGTTTACGTTTATGGCTTGTATCTTCTTGTGATTTTAAATATGTTTGCACTTTTTCTACCGCCTTCTTCAATCTGTTGTCGTCTACTGGTTTAAGAAGGTAGTCTAATGCGTGAATTTCAAATGCTTTCACTGCGTATTGATCAAATGCAGTAACAAATACAATTGCAGGGATCCCTAACGCCGATTCAGACAGTTGTTTTACAACTTCTAACCCCGACAACCCTGGCATTTGTATATCTAAAAACATTAGATCTACTTGCTGACGTTTACATTCCGCCAACGCTTCCTCACCGTTTTTACAAAGGCCCACTACTTCAATTTGTGGGAAATCTCTTAACCTTATTGATAACCCCTTTCGTGCGAGAGGTTCGTCATCAACAATAAGTGTTTTTATTGTGTTCATGGTTATCCTTTTTCAAACGGTATACGTATATTTACAACAAGACCTTGCGGCTGATTGTTAGATAATACAAATGAATAGTTATGTTCGTAAAGCGTCTTTAAGCGATCTTGCGTATTTGCAAGCCCGACGCCTGAACTTTTCACTAATTCACCCTCACTGATATCCGTACCAGGACCGTTATCGGATACTTCTAATAATAATTCGTTAGCAAACACCTGTGCCTTGATTGCTATCGCACCGCCACTTTCTAAATTGGCAATGGCGTACTTAATTGAGTTTTCAATCAAGGGCTGCAAAATCATACTGGGTACCAGCGCATGTTTTGCTTCTTCGCTTACATCAATTTCTATGCTTAAGCGATCGTCAAAGCGTACTTTTTCGATATCAAGGTATAACCCCAAAACATGTAGTTCTTGTTCAAACGGCACGCGTTTGATGGGATCGGTGTTTAAGGTATAACGTAAAAACTCACTTAACTTAGAGACCATTTGGTTAGCGTTTTTATTTTCTTCTACCAAAATCAGCGTCAAATTGCGTTAAGCGTATTAAATAAGAAATGTGGATTAAGTTGATAACGCAACATTTTTAATTGCGCTTCATGTGCCATGGTATTGGCTTTTAACGCCTTTTGCTTTTCGCCTTGCAGTAGTTGATAGTATTTAATACCAAAATACAAACCACTCCAACACAGCACAATGTAAACTGAATCTAAGCCTTGTTTGAAATAATAAAACCATTCATCAGGGCGATAGCCGTGACGATAAATTTCCCACAAGTTAAATTTTTGAATAACTGACCAAGATGTACCGACAATATACGAGGCGACAAATACCACAAAAATTAAAAATAGCGGCTTGGCATTCCAAATCTTACGATATAAATAACGCAGAGGGATCGTTAACAAGCATCCTGCATAGGCATTTAGCACGATAACAAATACGTAGATGTCGCGCATTTCGAAAACGCGTGAGCCAATATAGTTTACTAGGGCATAACCAACCCAGCCGGCTATTTGTAATACCCAAAAAAACTTTTGTCTGTCTTCTACTAGTCTTTGCCAGTTCAAAATTCTTAAATTCATGTATCCTTGGTATCTCTTATTATAAGAATGTGGGCCAGAAAGGCACTGACAGCTACCTTGCTTTCCATGCAACTCATCGCAAGGCAGTTGCAATTTGCCATAAAAAAAGCTGGCAGAAGCCAGCTTTCAATTGTTAAGTGATTATAAATTAACCTAATTTATCAGACGCAACTTTATAGGTTGGATCTTCAATTACGTTAACTTCGACTAAGTCTTTTGCGCGAGACAATAACTTCTGGCAGTCTTTAGAAACATGACGCAAGTGTAGTTTTTTACCTTGTTTAGAATAGCGCTCGGCTAAGCTGTCGATTGCTTCAATGGCGCTGTGATCGGCAACACGACTGTGTTTAAACTCAACAATCACATCCGCTGGGTCATTTTTAACATCAAATAGCTCTAAGAAGTTTTTAACTGAGCCAAAGAATACCGGACCGTGTAATTCATATACTTTTGAGCCGTTTTCATCGATGTAAGACGTCGTGTAAATATGTTTCGCGTGCTCCCAAGCAAACACTAACGCAGACACAATAACACCAACACATACCGCTACAGCAAGATCGGTTACTACCGTAACACCCGATACTAACACAATCACAAACGCGTCTGTCTTAGGCACCTTTTTCATAATACGGAAGCTTGACCACTCAAATGTGCCAAGTACTACCATAAACATTACGCCTACAAGCGCTGCAAGCGGGATCATTTCAATTAGGCTGGCTGCAAACAAAATAAACATCAGCAGCATAACTGCTGCTGTAATACCTGAAAGACGTGAGCGACCGCCTGAGTTAATGTTGATCATTGACTGACCAATCATCGCACAGCCCCCCATCGCACCAAAGAAACCACATGTTACGTTTGCAGCACCTTGGCCAATACATTCTTGGTTACCGTTACCACGTGTTTCAGTAATTTCGTCAATTAAGGTCAGTGTTAATAACGACTCAATTAGACCAATTGCCGCAAGTACTAAGGCATACGGTAAAATAATCCACAGGGTTTCAAGTGTCATAGGTACGTTCGGAATATGAAATTCAGGTAAGCCGCCTGCCATCGTCGCGTTTACGTCACCTGTCATATCTTTTAAGAAATCAACAACTGTACGTGCTTCTAAATCTAAACCAATCACCAAACCAGTTACTACAACAATTGCCGCAAGCGAAGAAGGAATTGCAGATGTGAGTTTTGGTAAGAAATGAATAATCGCCATGGTTAACGCAACAAGGCCAGCCATGATAAACATTGGCTCGCCTGTCATCCATTGCATTTCACCATTTGCATCAGGCGCTTTAAATTGCCCTAGCTGCGCTAAGAAAATAACAATAGCCAAACCATTAACAAACCCGAGCATTACTGGGTGCGGTACCATACGGATAAATTTACCAAGCTTTAGCACACCCGCTAAGATCTGCAAAATACCCATCAAGAGTACGGTTGCAAATAAATACTCTACACCGTGGGTGACAACTAGACTCACCATAACAACCGCTAACGCACCTGTTGCACCTGAAATCATACCTGGGCGACCACCAAATACAGCAGTAATTAGACCAACAATAAATGCTGCATACAAGCCAACCAAAGGTTCTACGTGCGCAACAAATGCGAAAGCCACCGCTTCTGGCACAAGGGCTAGTGCGACGGTTAAACCAGACAGAATATCGTTCTTTGCCGATTTAGGGGCTCTAGATAATAAGTTAAACATGGATCTCCCATTGAGTAGCACAACATTGAGCAAAACTTGCTGTAATGCGTTTATTTTAGTCTATTTTGAGGGCGCGAAGTTTAGCAGAATCGACGATTTATAACAATTTATTAAATTTCACAAAAAAACCGCCTAAAGGCGGTTTAAATATAAATATTGTTATCTGTGTGCCCCGTTGGAGTGCTCAATAACTCGAAATTATAGCGGCAACGAAGTTGAGCGTTTTACGCAGGTCATGGTTACGTTCGAGTGTACTTCTTGAACGTAATCTAAACTTAGTAATTTATCACGCACAAACTGCTCATAGCCTTCAATGCCTTTTGAAATAATACGAAGCATAAAGTCCATAGTGCCTGCCATGGTGTAACACTCAGTTACTTCATCATAACTTTGAATAAGTTCTTCAAATTCAGCTAGCTGCGCGCGGCCATGGCTAGACAGGCGCACATGCGCGTAAACCAACATATCAAAACCGAGTTTTTTCGGCTCTAAAATCGCTACCTTGCCTTTGATATATCCTTCTTGTTCTAAACGAGAAATACGACGCCAACAAGGAGACTGTGATAGCCCTACTTTGTCGGCAATCTCTGCCGTTGATAAGCTCGCGTCTTTTTGAATCAATGCGAGTATTTGACGATCTACTTGGTTTAATGACATAGCTTATTCTTAAATTTACTCATTAATGGTTAAATAATACTATACAATAGTCTTTGCGTCTGCTGATTTATTAATAATTTAGCCAAAGCGACCACTGGTAAATGGGTTGGTGCGTTTTTCATGACCTACAGTTGTGGTTGGCCCATGACCTGGGTAAACCGTATAATCCTCTGGCAGCGAATAAATCTGTGATTCAATCGACTGCTTTAGCTGCTGTGCATTGCCACCTGGAAAATCAGTGCGCCCTACCGAACCGTTAAACAAAACATCACCAACGAATATCCGTTTAGAGTCATGTTCAATAAAAATAACGTGGCCTGGCGTATGCCCCGGGGTAAAACGCACTTCTAGGGTGATTTCACCAAATGAAAAGGTATCACCGTCCGCTAGCCAGGTGTTAGGGGTAAATACCTCGGCAAGCGGAAAGTTAAACATTTCACTTTGTCGTGGCAATGCATCTAACCAAAACTTATCGCCTAAATGAGGACCAACAATATCCACATCGTAGGTTTCGGCCAATTGCTTCGCAGCACCAACATGATCTAAATGACCATGTGTTAATAAAATCGCTTTTAGTGAGGCATTTGTACTGTTAATTGCCGCGATTAACTTTTCAATATCCCCACCGGGATCAATAATCGCAGCGTGTTTAGTTGTTTGACACACTAATAAATTAGCATTTTGTGCAAACGGCGTAACAGGATTTGTAAAAACGTCTAACATAATCACTCATACTCAATTAAAACGGGGTAATTTAAGTACCCGCCATCGTAAAATGGGGTTTTGCTGTACAGCCACGCTAAACGTTTTTGCGCACTGTTTTTAAACTCACTATCGCTGTCTAGCTTTTCGTCAAACGCACGCTTCAACGCTGGGTCATTTGCTAGCATTTTTTCTGCAAACGGCAATAACGCATAGTTTTCTGAATATTCAGTGCGTTGAAAGATACTATTAAAAAAGCCCCACTTAAAGAACGAGTCTTCCGCTTCCGGTTGCAGTAAATGCACCGCCAATTTACCATTTGGTTGCGCAGTGCTTATTTTGTAATACGTACTTAAATCAACTTTAGCGGCATTTGAATACTCAAATTGGCCAGATACCTGCAATCGGCTTTCAAATGGTGTTGATGCAAAAGTGTGATCGGTAACCGTAATTGCTTTTAAGTTATTTACAACACCATAGGCACGCTCAAGCTTAATACCATGTTGCTGTAATTTTGCTGCGATATTACTCCACGCTTTTGGTAAATAATATGCGGCAGGCACTTTCACTTTTTCAACCACCTCTTTGCGCCAAAAAACCGGTAACCCTTTGTACGTTTTTGCCTTACCGGTGTAACGCACTTCTTGTTGCGCGCTTAATTCGCTGAAGTACTTTTCATATTCAATACCCAAAAAGTCAATATATACCGGTACCTTGCTATAACTACGGGCAACGACTAATTCACGCGGCATAAAGTCTTTTTCAATTTTTACAGTGCGGCGTAACTTGCTCAAATTATTTGAAACGGCATCAATAACACCATCTAAAAACACATAAGTGCCAAGTACACGTTGTTTGTATGGTTTTAATGAATGATTTTCTAATAAAATGGTTGGCAAATTAGTAATATCACCCCAGCCATTAGAATAGCGCGGCGTGGCAACCCAACCTGCTAGACCTTCGCTCATTTCACGCTTATTCATAACAAACACCAGTGGACCTGGGATATGGCCAAAACGTGACAGCTTAGCGTCAATTACCGGATTGATCTTTTCTGCAATAAATTGCGCAATTTTTGGTGAGTCCGAAGCGAAACTAGGCGTTGAGCCATAGGTAATATCATACTGATAATCCGCACCGTCGGTTACATGCATATCAACATATATATCTGGTTGATATTGATTAATCACGCGCATCACCGCCTGAACGCCAGGGGTTTCAAGCTTAGTGTAATCTCGGTTTAAGTTTAAATTGCGACCATTAGTACGAAACCCCATGACCTCAGGGCCACGCTGATTAATACGGTTAAAGCGGCTCGCATTTTCATGTCCATCGACATTTAAAATCGGAATAAATAGTAAATTTACGCGTTTTAAAATATCATTTCGCTGCCCTTGAGCAATATCGCGAAGCAACATAAAGGTGGCATCTTTGCCATCTATTTCACCAGAGTGAATACCCGCTTGTAGCAAAATAGTCGCTTTATTGTTATCGATTTGACCTGTTTCACTAGCGATAAGCATTTTTATGGGCCGACCCGCGTCACTGGTACCAATTGACTCGATTTTAAACTGCTTACTATTTGCCTCAACCAGTTTATCGAGATACTCCATGGTATCGTGATAGTTTGGGGATTCCATACCACCTGAACGTTCAAATTGTGTTGCCAGTGGATTAGTCGGTTGTAATAGGCGTTCACTTTGCCCTTGCCACGCTTTAAGTGGCGGTAAGTGGTCAACTGCAGAAAGGCTCGCAGTCAGTAATAAAGCGTTTAAAAACATGCGTGTTATTTCTTTATAATAATTTGGCTTTACGGTAATCAAATTAACTTGAATTTGCAATTGAACGCGTTAAGGTAGGGCCAATTATTCTTTAAAATCAGAACATATGACTAAAACAGTACTAATAACAGGTAGTTCAAGCGGCATTGGCTATTACTGTGCAAAAGCGCTCGTTGAACGTGGCTATAAGGTCGTCGCAAGTTGCCGTAAATTAGAAGACGTTGCACGCCTACAACAAGAAGGTATTCACAGTGTCCAACTCGACCTTGCAAGTGAAGCCAGTATTGAAAGTGGGTATCGCCAAGCGCTCGATATTCTTGGTCATATTGATGTGCTATTTAATAACGGTGCATATGGTCAGCCGGGCGCAGTAGAAGACTTACCAACACATGCACTAAGAACGCAATTTGAAACCAATTTATTCGGTTGGCACCATTTAACCTGCCTTGCGATAAAGCATATGCGTGAGCGTGGCCAAGGCCGCATTATTCAAAACTCGTCTGTGTTAGGTTTAGTCACTTTACCTTATCGTGGTGCCTATAATGCCAGTAAATTTGCACTAGAAGGCTTAACTGACACTCTGCGCCAAGAGCTGTAGATACCAATATTCAGGTGAGTTTAATTGAGCCTGGCCCAATTGAATCGAAATTCCGTGATAATGCGTTAGCTGCATTTTTTAGTGCTGAGATTGACGCTGAAAACAGTGCCCACTATGAAAACTATTTAAAACAACAAGCGCGCCTTGAAGTTAAAGGTAAAGCACAGCCATTTACACTTGGCCCAGAAGCCGTTTATAAAAAGTTATTACATGCAATCGAAGCTAAACGTGCAAAGCCTCGCTACTACGTAACCTTCCCTACCTATTTATTTGGCTACTTAAAACGTATTTTATCAACCCGCTTAATGGACAGTATTTTAACCAAGTCGAGATAGGGTTTAGGGTTTAGGATTCAGGATTTAGCTGTATTCTGAAATCTGAAAACTTATTTCTCAACACTAAGTATTCTGAAATCTTCAATCTGAACACTCAATACTTAGAAATTAAAAAAGGGAGCATAAGCTCCCTTTAAATCTGTAAAGCGTTTTAATCAAAGATTAAGCAGCTAGACCTTCTTTTGCTTTAGCAACTAGTGCTGCGAAAGCTACTTGGTCGTATACAGCGATATCTGCAAGGATCTTACGATCGATTTCAACAGATGACTTCTTAAGACCGTTAATGAAACGGCTGTAAGATAGACCGTTCTGACGTGCTGCCGCGTTGATACGTGCAATCCATAATTGACGGAAAGTACGTTTCTTAGCGCGACGGTCGCGGTAAGCGTATTGACCTGCTTTAGTTACTGCTTGGAACGCTACGCGATAAACACGTGAACGTGCTCCGTAGTAACCTTTAGCTTGCTTTAAAACTTTCTTGTGACGTGCACGTGCGATAACACCGCGTTTAACTCTTGCCATGACTAAAAACCCCTATTAAGCGAATGGTAACATACGGTTGATAAGGCCGATATCGTTCTTATGAACCATAGCCTTAGGACGTAAGTGAAGCTTACGCTTAGAAGATTTCTTAGTCAGAATGTGACGTAAGTGCGCTTGTTTACGCTTGAAACCGCCTGAAGCAGTCTTTTTGAAGCGCTTTGCAGCACCTCTGTGGCTTTTTAATTTATAGCCCATTGCAATAACTCCAATTGATATTGCTTTAATATTCAGCAAGTAGGCGGAATTTACATTCACTTTGCAGGCCTAACTTACTACCAATTACCGGTGGAACAAAGTTCACTTTAACCGGCTAAACAAGGTGGAGGCTATAAGCCTCACTTTATACCTAGTTTATCTTCTCACCATTACTTTTTAGCAATTGGTGATAACATCATAATCATTTGACGGCCTTCCACTTTTTTAGGGAAAGACTCAACTTGAGCGATGTCTTGTAAATCGTCTTTAATGCGGTTTAATAAATCAATACCGATTTCTTGGTGCGCCATTTCACGACCACGGAAACGAATAGTAACTTTTGCTTTATCGCCCGCTTCTAAGAACTTAGTTAAATTGCGTAATTTAACTTGATAATCGCCGATATCAGTACCTGGACGGAATTTGATTTCCTTAATCTGGATCTGCTTCTGCTTTTTCTTTTGCTCTTTTTGTGCTTTGCTTTTTTCAAAGATGAACTTACCGAAATCCATCACTTTACAAACAGGTGGCTCTGCATTTGGGCTAATTTCAACTAAATCAACACCGGCAGCATCTGCTTTATCAAATGCTTCTTGCAGGCTAACTACGCCTAATGGCTCACCTTCAAAGCCGACTAAACGGACTTCTTTTGCTGTAATTTCTTCGTTGATACGATTTTTTTGAGCCGCTGGGCCCTTTTTTCCGCCTCTAATGGTTCGTTCCTCCACGAAATACCAAGATTAAAAACAAGGTGCGTAATGTACATTATTTATACACACCTTGCACTATTTTATTTTCTATTTTTAACTTCTTCAGCAAGCTTAGCAATAAAGTCATCAACTGATAACTTGCCAAGGTCTTCACCAGTACGTGTTCTAACTGCTAGTTCTTGTTGTTCTACTTCTTTATCACCAACAACTAGTAAATACGGAATACGTTTTAAAGTATGCTCGCGAATTTTAAAGCCTATCTTCTCATTTCTCAAGTCAGCACAGGCTCTAAATCCAAGATTATTCAATTTTTCTACAACTTCTGTCACATATTCAGACTGTTTATCGGTAATATTCATTACCACAACCTGTTTTGGTGCCAACCAAGTTGGGAATAATCCCGCATATTCTTCAGTTAAAATACCGATGAAACGCTCAATTGAACCTAAAATCGCACGGTGGATCATCACTGGCGTTTTACGTTCGTTATTTTCGGCAACATAAGTTGCACCTAAACGACCAGGTAATGCAAAGTCTAACTGAACCGTACCACATTGCCACGCACGCTCTAAACAGTCGTATAATGTGAATTCAATTTTCGGACCGTAGAATGCACCTTCACCTGGTAGGTATTCAAATTCAATACCATTTGCATCCAGTGCATCAGCCAGTGCTTTTTCTGACTTGTCCCACATTTCGTCTTCACCAATGCGCTTTTCCGGACGCGTTGATAGTTTTACCACGATTTTTTCGAAGCCGAATGTTTCGTATGTGTCGTATACCATTTTGATACACGATGATACTTCTTCCATTACCTGCTCTTCAGTACAGAATACGTGCGCATCGTCTTGTGTAAAGCCACGTACACGCATTAGGCCGTGTAGTGCACCCGATGGTTCGTTACGGTGACAACAACCAAATTCAGCCATACGAAGAGGTAAATCACGGTATGATTTTAAACCTTGGTTAAAGATTTGAACGTGGCCTGGACAGTTCATTGGCTTAATCGCATATTCGCGCTTTTCAGATTCAGTGGTAAACATCGCATCGCCATATTTATCCCAGTGACCTGATTTTTCCCAAAGTACACGGTCCATCATTAATGGGCCTTTTACTTCTTCGTACTTATATTCGCGCAGTTTCTCACGGACAAAGTCTTCTAGCTCGCGGTAAATGCTCCAGCCGTCATTGTGCCAAAACACCATGCCTGGCGCTTCTTCTTGCCAGTGCCATAAGTCAAGTGCTTTACCAATTTTACGGTGATCACGTTTTTCTGCTTCTTCAAGACGCTTTAAATACGCTTTTAATTGCTTTTTATCTGCCCACGCTGTGCCATAAACACGTTGTAGCATTTTGTTGTCTGAATCTCCGCGCCAGTAAGCACCAGCCACTTTCATAATTTTAAAGTGCTGACAGAACTTCATATTAGGTACGTGTGGACCACGACACATATCAATGTATTCTTCGTGGTGGTATAAACCCGGTGTGTCATCACGGCTGATGTTTTCGTCTAAGATTTCCATCTTGTACGTTTCGCCACGCGCTTCAAATGTATCGCGCGCTTCTTGCCAAGTAACAACTTTTTTAACAACGTCGTAATTTGTTTTCGCAAGTTCTAACATACGCTTTTCTAGTTTTTCTAGATCTTCCGCTGTTAATGAGTGCTCCATATCGATGTCGTAGTAAAAACCGTTGTCGATTGTTGGACCAATCGCCATTTTAACATCAGGGTAAAGCTGCTTAATTGCATGACCTAAAAGGTGAGCACATGAGTGACGGATAATTTCTAAACCATCGTCATCTTTTGCGGTAATGATTTCCAGCTGGCTATCTTCGGTGATTAACTGGCATGCGTCTACACGCTCGCCGTTGATACGACCAGCAATGGTTGCTTTAGCTAAACCAGGGCCGATGTCTAGTGCAACATCTAATACAGAAACAGGATTATCAAATGCTCGTTGTGAGCCATCTGGAAGAGTAATAATTGGCATGTTTTGTCCTTGCTACAGTGGTGATGCCTACAATGCATCACATGCAGTTAATAAAGTGAGTCCAGCATTCAAAACACTTTTACAATAAGTGTGGTTACTTAAATACTCGGCTCATGAAAGTAAAACAGTTATTTTAACTAGCAAATTATGAATTACAAGGAGAAACCGATCCGATTGACTAATTTTCCAAATCACACATACTTAGGGGTAATCAGCAAGCGAAGTAAAGACAATGTCACTGACCATAGCCTCTCTAAATTTATGCAATTACTGCAAGCCACCTTACAGCTTTTATGACTTCGAATCGACCTACACTAAAGCGCAATGGCAGCAAAAAGAAGCGTGGCTGAGTCAATTGTTATTAACCACCCGCCCCGATGTCATTTGTTTTCAAGAAGTATTCTCAGTATGCGCATTAACTGAACTAATCGCCCAATGCGGGCTTCCCCACTTTGCTATTTGCGATGAACCTGCGCTCGATGAACACAATCCTTATTTATATAAACGTCCAATTGTTTTAATTGCATCGCGGTTTCCAATTACCAATGTCAGGCGCATTGATGTGCCGCCATTTTTAAAAATGTCGGCGCTATCGCGTGAAATTATTAATTGTGAAATCACTCACCCTGAATATGGCCATATACGGTTGTACGGCACACATTTAAAATCAAAACGCGCAACTGACATTGCCGACGAACTGCCTAACGCAGACGAAATCTCGCCTGTCGCGATTGCCCATATTGGCCGAATACTATCTGATAAACAACGTGCCGATGAAGCCATGGCTCTGTATTTTGATTTTATTAGTCAGCAACTTAAACACCCGCTTCCCAGTTTTATTATGGGAGATTTTAATCAACAAGCGGTGCAATCAAACTTAGCATTTTTTACCGAAGAAACTGAATTTAAACAAGACCTTGATGGCGATTTAAAACTACTCGACAGCTTTTATTTAAGCCAATTACAAACTCGAAAGCCGACTCACTATTATTATGGTAAAGGCAGTGTGCTCGACTATATCGTTTGCCCTGAATCTATTTTAAGTGAATTAAATTTGAGTACACTTGATTTCAAGGTGCAGGGTGAGCATATCAGCCAAGACGAAATCAACGTAACAACTGATCATGCAATGGTCTGTATTACCCTTTCCTAACAGCGCCATTAATCATGGTAATTTATCTGAACACACTAATGTTATTTATAAGGCCTGTGGTAAACTAGCGAAAATTTTTAGTTAGGAATGCCCCAATGAGAACATGTGGTGTTGAAATTAAAGGCTCTGAAGCCTTAATTTGTGTATTAGCAAAAGACAACGACGTATTTGATATTCGTGATGTGCGCCAAACCCGTTTTGTATTACCAAAAAGTGATGATGCTGAAGAAATCCGTAAATTCCAGTTCGACTTTGCAAAACTAATGCAAGATTACCAAGTTGATAGCATTGCTATCAAAGAGCGCCAACAAAAAGGTAAATTTGCGGGCAGCCCACAAGGCTTTAAAATTGAAGCGGCACTGCAATTGATTGACGATATGCGTGTAGTATTACTTAATCCAACGGCAATGAAAGAACAGCTGAAGAAAAACCCGCTGCCAATTGATTTTGAAGATACCGGCCTTAAAAAGTTCCAAGAAACGGCATTTGTTACAGCCTACATAGACTTAACACACCGTACTTACAATAAAGCTTAAGTAAAAAAGGCGCCAATTGGCGCCTTTTTTGTATTTACTGAGTATTACTAAACAATAAATTTAGTTACTTAGTGTAAGCACGTGGCATATTGGTTTCAGCCATATAGCGGTCACGTAATTTATCGTGACGCGACTCAGTCGATACTTCAACACCATTAATCATCACTTTTTCAAGTGTAGTGCTGAATTCAAATGGGTCTGCCGACCATACAGCTAAATCTGCAGCCTTGCCAACTTCAATGCTACCTGCATCTTCAATATTAAAGATGTCAGCAACATTACTCGTAATCGCTTTCAGTGCACCTTCTCGGCTCATACCATTGGCAATTGCATTACCCGCGTCATAACGCAGTTGATACACATTGTGGCTGCTATCGCCTGCAATAGTAAGTGCCACCAGCACGCCGGCTTTTTCTAACTCGCCTGCAGTTTCAAGTGACGCATTTAACGAATCAAAATCACCCGGTAAATTTGCCATCGCACTTAAAATAACAGGTACCTTAGCTGCCGCCAGTTCCGCTTTGATTGGCAATGCATCTTCCGCGCCTGAAATCACCAAATCGATACCAAAGCGCTCTTTTACTTTAATTAGCTCAAGCATGTCTTGTGCACGTGATACACGCACAACAACAGGTTTTTCACCGTTTAATACCGCTGTTAATAGCTTTTCTTTTTTAGAAGGCTCAGCTTTATCATCTTTTTTGTCAGACTTTTTTGCTTTCGCAATTTTCGTTTGCTGCTCTTCTAGCGTATCGATAAATTCGCTTAAAGATGCTGCACGTGAACCGTCTTTAGTACCGCCTAAATTAACAATAATCGCATTTTGGCTATCAACCACACTTGTACCAAACTCGCCGCTTAAATTAACCGTTGAGCTTAAGCCAACAAATGGACTTTCACCCCAACTTGGCGCAATAACATCACGGGTGATCCCGCCTTTACGTGCATACGCAATGAGTGTTGATTTTGGGTTAAATGCAAGTGATGGGTCAAAGGTAATACCACCTTTTTTCTCGTTGCCATCACGCGATGAAGCCACCGCGCCCACTTCCACTAAACCAAGTTGGTTCATGCTGCCAATAAAACCAGGCGTTACAATTTTACCCTGTGCATCAATAATCACATCTGCGGTTGCCGCCTCAGTAGTAACGGCTTTAATTTTACCGTCTTCAATGATCACACTACCGTTTTTAATAACACCTTGCTCAGATGCAGTATGGATTTGTGCATTAATAATTGCAGTTGTTTGCGCCATTGCGCCTGCTGAACTTAACACCGCTGCAGCAAGTAAGGTCTGTTTAAATAATTTCATCACTGTATTCCTTATTGCTGGCCTAACATAAAGTCGCTTTTCGCTTGGTATTTATCATCGTTGCGGTCATATACTTTTGCGCCGTCAATAAATACTTGCTCTGCCTGTGCGTAAACACTAAATGGACTTTGATTCCAAATAACAACATCTGCTTGCTTGCCCGCTTCTAGGCTACCCACTTTATCTTCAACACCCAGCGATTTCGCTGCGTTTTGCGTGATCCAACGAATTGCATGCTCTTCTTTAATATCAAAACCGTTTTCATTAGCACGGTACATTACTTTTGCCGCTTCTTGGTTTAGACGCTGAATTGTTGTGTCTGAATCTGAGTGAACAATGGCACATGAATTTTTAACCGCATCAACAATGGCAATGTTTTCTTGCACCATGTCGTACGCTTCCATCTTAAAGCCCCACCAATCAGGCCACAGTGCCGCACAGCTGCCGTTATCTGCTAGTAAGTCTGCAATTTTGTATGCTTCAATACCGTGGTGGAACGTACCTGCGTGGTAACCAAATTCTTTCGATAGGTCAATCATCATCGCCATTTCTTCTGCTTTGTAGCAGTGGTTATGGATCATAATCTCGCCATCTAAAACGCCACGTAGTGTATCTAGTTTAATATCACGCTCTGGTGCATCAACGGTTAAACCTAACTTGTGCTCGCGATCGTATTTTTCCCACGCAAGTTTGTATTCTGTTGCCTCAGCCCATGCGCTGCGGTAGCCAGCCATGTTACCCATACGTGTTGCTGGTGATTCTTTACGGCTACCGTATACACGTTTCGGGTTCTCACCACATGCCATTTTTAAACCATAAGGTGCATCTGGGAATTTCATTGCTTGCATGGTGTGAGCTGGCACGTTTTTAAGCGTTACACCGCGACCACCAAATAAATTAGCTGAGCCTGGTAAAATTTGCAGTGATGTAATACCACCAGCACGGGCAGTATTAAAACCAGGATCTTGTGGCCAGATTGAGTGTTCAACCCATACGTAAGCGGTATTCGGGCTAGTCATTTCATTGCCGTCTTGGTGCGATTCAACCGACGGGCTTGGGTAGGCACCTAAATGCGAATGTACATCAATAATACCCGGAGTAACCCACTTGCCATTGGCGTCAATTACGCGTGCACTTGCATGACTTAAGTTTTCGCCTACTTTTGAAATTTGGCCATTTAAAATCAATACATCTGCATTATCAAGACGTTCGCCAGTACCTGTTAATACGGTAGCATTCTTAATCAGTAATTCTGTACTTTCATAAGGTTGATAAGTACTCGGGTATGGATTTTTGTTAATTGAAACGTGCTCACCTTGTGGTGCTTGTTTATTACAAGCTGCCAGCCCCAGTGACATAGCAACAACTAACGCAGAAGGGATAAATCTTTGCATTATTGTTATTCTCCGAAAAAATACTGCTCAAATGTAGCGAATAAAAGCCGCAATTGCACATTTTTACGGTAAACACCCGCTTATTTGCTATAAACAAATGTAAACGCTACAAATGTAATCGGTAAAAATAGTCGCCCTTGTCATTTATCACGCTAATCTTTAACAAACTAGCGTAGGCTAAATCAATGGATTGCTGAAACTGCCCATCGGATTGTTGTACCCCGAGTACTAACTGAAGAATTTCGCGCATCACGCCAGCATGACTTACCAGTAACAGATTCTTTCCTTGATACTGCTGACAGACAAATTTAAACGCTGTGGTTACCCGTTGATTAAACGCCGCCATGGTTTCGCCATTAGGAGGCGATACCGAATACGGCGATTTAAAAAATGCCATAATTTGGCCGTTATGGTGCTCAAATAATTCGCTAAATGGTTTGCCATCCCAATCGCCAAAATTCATTTCAGCAAAATCACTCATTGTTTCAAAACTGAGCTTTTTGTCATCGGCGTAGGTTTTTGCAAAATGGCAACAACGCTTAAGTGGCGAACTAATAACGGCATCGATAGTTAGCCCATCGCTTGCCTGCTGCATTTGTGAAAGCCCGTGTTCGGTGATCGCAAAATCCGTCAATCCACGTAAGCATTTATCACCCTCTGGTAATCCATGCCGGAGTAAGTAAATATTAGTCGTGTTTGAGCTCATGGGGGATCCCTGCAATGGTAAACGTAACCGTGCTTGCAATACGCGCAACATCTTGATTTAACCACCCTTGCTCATCGGCAAATTGGCGCGCTAGTGCATTATCGGGGGTTATAGAAAAACCCACTTCATTACTTACCATAATCACAGTATGTTTAGTTCGCGTTAACCAATCAAGAAAGCGTTGCTTTTCTTCTTGCCAATCAATTTGTTGATAATACAAACAGTTATTTAGCCAAACCGTTAAGCAATCAATCAATATAATGCAAGGTTCTTCAACTGCATTCAATGAGTCAACAAGTTTGGGACCGCTTTCAATGGTTTGCCACTGCTTAGGGCGCGTGTGTTTGTGGCGCTCGATACGGCTTTTCATTTCATCGTCAAACGCTTCAGCGGTTGCAATATAAACAACCGGAAGTGCGAGCTGTCTTTCGTATTCTTGCGCTGTTTGTTCGGCATAACGGGATTTACCAGAACGCACACCACCAATTACTAAATTTTTCTTCATTAAAAGCAAAAGCCCTTGTTACTGCTGGGTTTGTCACGCACAATAACTAAAAAATATTTGGAAATCCAGATGTCTACCAGTAACAATATTGCCGACACAATTCAAAACACCATTAACGGTAAGATTAAACCGTTAGGCTCGCTTGGTAAAATAGAACAACTTGCAGCGCAAATCGCAACGCTACAACTTACCCCACATAGTGCAAATTCATTATCTATTCAAAACCCTACGTTACTTGTGTTTGCTGGCGACCATGGTATTGCTAAACACAATATTAGCATTGCCCCAAGTGACGTTACCACGTTGATGGTGAGTTGCTTTTTAAACGGACAAGCTGCGATCAATAGCTTTATAAAGTCAACAAATTGGCAATTAAAGGTAGTCGATTGCGGTATTCAGACCCAATTACCAGAGCATAATAATTTAATAAACGCGCGCTTAGGTAATGTTTGTGGTGATATAAGCGTAGAACCCGCTTTAACTGAAACACAGTTCGATGAAGCACGCTTGCATAGTGAAAAGCTGCTACAACAGCTAGATACTAATCTAATAGCCTTTGGCGAAATGGGGATCGGTAATACCAGTCCAGCAAGTGCTATATTTGCAAAACTATTTAAGCTACCTGTAGAAAATGTGGTTGGACATGGCACTGGCATTGACCAGCAACAATTTAACAACAAACGTTCGCTTATAAGTAAGGCGGTTAACCGTGTAGACAGCGACCAGCCGCTCGAAATTTTGCGCCAGCTAGGTAGTTTTGAGATTGCTACCATGACCTTTACCATGCTGGAAGCTTCTAAACACAACAAATTAATATTGGTTGATGGATTTATTGTTACAAGCGCTGCGGCCATTGCTCTGGCAATTAAACCAAGTATTAGAACTAATTTAGTATTTGCCCATAAATCAAACGAATCCGCACATGGCCAAATGTTAGACAAATTAGCGGTAGAGCCATTGCTTGATCTTTCTTTAAGGCTAGGAGAAGGCACTGGCGCCGCACTTTGCCTAGGGTTAATTGAGGCAGCCGTTAACTTTTATAATGAGATGGCCAGTTTTGAAGATTTGGGAATTTCCTTGTAATGACGCTACAACATGAAATCGCGTTATTTAAATTAGCGCTCAGCTTTTTAACGCGTATTCCCATTCATATAGACGACTACAGTGATGACAAACTCAACAAGGCGTCTGGTTATTTTCCACTAGTTGGCGTATTTATTGGGTGTTTACTCGGGTTATGTGTTTACCTTTTACAACTCGTGTTGCCAATTAGCGTATCGGTTGTGCTTGTAATAATAATTGGTTTATTACTTACGGGCGGTTTTCATGAAGATGGCCTAGCAGATGTTGCCGATGGCTTTGGCGGTGCATTCGATGCCCATAGAAAACTGGAAATAATGAAAGACTCACGCCTTGGCACCTATGGTACACTTGCTCTGATTTCGCTTTTTGCAATCAAGTATCAAACACTCGTTGCAACAAGTCATATTGTCATGGCATTAATCGCAGCACATGGTATTAGCCGTGCATTTGCCACCAGTATTATTGGCACATGCCCCTATGTCACAGAAGACACCATAAGCAAAGTAAAACCAATTGCCAAACACTTGCCAAGCTGCGCTCGGAACCGTTTATGGCTTACCTTTTGTGTACTATGTGCTGTGTTATTTTTGTATGGCATAAGTTTACTACAGCTTATAGCACTCATTGTGACCTGTTTCGCGGTTCGCAGCGTACTTATCGCTTGGTTTAAAAAACACATTAATGGCTATACCGGAGATTGTTTGGGCGCGGCTCAGCAAATTTTCGAAGTATTGATATATTGCTTAGTTTTATTATTTTTGGAATAACAATGTCAGATAAATTTGAACAACATCAAAAGCGTCAAGAAAAAATCAAAAAAGCGGTCGATGAGAAAGTTGCCAAAGCAACCATAGAAAAAGGACTATTTCTCGTTATCACTGGTAATGGCAAAGGAAAGTCGACCAGTGCATTTGGCACGGTTGCACGTGCTGTAGGTCATGGGCAAAAAGCAGCTGTAGCACAATTTGTTAAAGGCGGCTGGGAGTGTGGTGAGCGCAACTTACTTGAAAATGCCGGCGCCACTTTTTTTGTTATGTCAACAGGATTCACTTGGGAAACGCAAAACCGAGAATCAGATACACAAGCCGCGCAAGCTGTGTGGCAAGACATCAAACAGTGTTTATCAGATGACACCATAGATTTGGTCGTACTTGATGAAATCACTTATATGATTAATTACGACTATATTGACCTTGATGACGTACTTATGGCAATTGCCAACCGCCCAAAAGAGCAATCCGTGATTGTGACCGGTCGCGCAGCACACCGTAAGTTAGAAGAGCTCGCTGACACTGTCTCTGAAGTACGTAATGTTAAACATGCCTTTGACAACGGCGTTAAAGCGCGTAAAGGCATCGATTGGTAAATTCACACAAAGCGACGTGTAATTACTTCAGCAATGAAAAAAGTTAAAAAATAATTTCAGCTATTTATTGCAAATGTCACATATTAACGCCATGAAAAGTGGCGTTTTTTATGCGCTAATGACACATTTGAAATACTCTTTTACACCCTGTCACGTTAGGTTAACAGCATTTTTTCGAATTTCAGCGACTATATAAGTACGTTCAATTGAAAACGTGAACACTTACTTTAATTAATGTTGGAATGAGGAATTTAACATGAAAGTTTTAGCAGCAGCACTTATTAGCACCACCCTTTTCGCTTCAGTAAACGCATCTGCAGATACACAATTTGTCGCAGCAGATAATTCGCCGGGTACTGCGCTTTGTATGGCAATGACAACAAACAAACCGCTTAAACTACATCGTGAACTTAAAGAAACTTATCTTAAAAAGCATTCACTGGCGGATAAACTAACTTGTAATGATATGTCGCTGGCGAAATTTGCAAATACATATGGCCTTAACCGCACTGGCAAATATTTAAATTTAGAAGTTAAAACATCAACCAGTATTCAAGACTTAGCGATGGCGAAAAAACAAATCATCTATGTTTCAGGCAGCAAGTAACCTTAACATGGTGTTTGAATAATGACGGGAATAAGACAAGAAAACGGAGGCTCAGCCTCCGTTTTTACGTAATTCTTTTAAATTGATAATCGGCTTTAAATAAAATGAGCAAGTAAGCCAAATAAACCACCGAATACCCCACCCCAAACAACCAACCAGCCTAGGTGCTCTTTAATAAGGTTTTGAATAAGCTCTTTTACAAGTTCAGGCGTTAACTCGGTTAAACGTGCCTCAATAATCGCTTCAATTTTCGACTGGAGCTTTTCTGCACTGGTGTTAGATGTTAGCTGAGCTTGCACAGTTTTATGGAATACTTCAGAACTACTGATCTCAATAAGCGATGACTGCATTTTTTCAATAAATGGCTGTTTCATTGGTTCAAGTACAGCTGTACCACCAAACATACCAAGCATCGCGCCAAATTGCGAGTTTTCAACCACGTCAACCAAAGAGTCAAACGCTGGGTTTAAATCGGTATTTTCAATGATCGGCGTGAAATCGATGCCGTTCTCACTATTATCCAGCTCTGCTGACATTAGCTTATTAATATTTTCTTGAGTAAAGAACTGCGACATAAACAAGCGCTTAATGGCTAATTTAATCTGTTCAAACTGATTTGGAATAACACCCGAACCGTAAAGACCGGGTACTTTTTCAAATAACATGTGCACAGCAAGCCAGTTTGTTAGCGCACCTGATAACGCAAATAAACCAATGCTTAGTAACCACGGTAAAGACAATACAAAACCCGCCACTGTTAACACCACAGCGACAAGATTGGTGATAGCGTGCTTGTTCAACTAACCCTCCAAATTCCAGCTAAACCCAAATCGCCGCTATTTTAAAGTTTGGGTTTGGCTAGAAGCAAGGGCAAAAAGCCGAATTTCTTCTTATTTTATGTGCTTTTTTGTAAACGGTGCTCAAAAATAATGAGCCTTGACTATAGTTAGTTTGTTGCTCAACTGTGTGCTTGCGCCACTAGCAAACTAAATCGCTGCGAAGGACTTAATTATGTGGAATGCCCTAATCACCGAACTGTCAAAAACCCTACATTGTAACCTCGCTATATCGAACAAAATTCAACTGTCGAACTCTGGAGATGATCTACTTTATAAACTTTCAGATGATAAACAGAGTTTTTTTGTTAAAGTCGCAAGCAAAGACAAACTCGATAACTTTGAACAAGAACGCATTTGTTTAAACACCCTTACCAAAGAAAGCACTTTTTACGTTGCCGATTCGTTGCTTGTCGGTCAAAGTAATGAGTTTGCCTACCATGTAATTGAATGGCTTGATTTAGATGACGGCAGCGAAACTGATTGGTATCACTTTGGTGTGACATTAGCTGAACTTCATAAAAAACATCAACAACAAATGTTTGGCTTTGATTTAGATAACTACATAGGTTTAACTGCTCAGCCCAATGAGTGGCATAAAAAATGGGATACTTTTTTTGCCGAACAGCGAATTGGTTTTCAACTGCAACTGCTAGCAGAAAAGCGCGTTCATTTGGTGGATATTGACCGCTTTGTCGATTTAATAAAGCAAATACTGCATACCCATCATTGTCAGCCATCATTACTGCATGGTGATTTATGGCGAGGCAATGTAGGCTTTTGCCAACACAAACCGAGCGTGTTTGACCCAGCATGCTATTATGGCGACCGCGAAGCCGATATTGCCATGACCGAGCTGTTTGGCAAATTTCACCATGATTTTTATGTTGGCTATCAAGATACCTATCCACTGCCCGAAACTTACCAACAACGAAAGCATATTTATAGCTTGTACCACGTGCTTAATCATGGAAATATTTTTGGTAATCAATATATTGAAGATGCACATATGCAAGTTGTTAAAATCCAGCAACAATATGGTCTAGACTAGCGGGTAAAATTAAGGTTTTCGACTACACTTTAACAAGTGTCTTTATTGTTGGAAACTGATATGAGAGACCATAAATTTCAACGGATCACTTGCCCGCATTGTGGCAATCATGTCGATGTAGAACTTGATACAACACTCGGCGACCAAGAATACTACGAAGACTGTGCAGCCTGTTGCAATCCTATCCATTTAAATATGCACATAGATAGGATTTACAACAAAGTGGAACTCAGTGTCGACAGTGATGACGAACAGGTTTTTTAAACCTTTCGGCAGCAATTAGAGACCTTTCGCTTTCATATAACGTTCGATGGTTTCAACAATAGTATAGGTTTGTTGGTCCACCTCGATATTAAATTCGCTACCAATGTGTGCAAGGCCCAAATTGGTTACTTCTAGCGTTTCTGGAATTAGGTGTAGGTAAAATCCGTTGTGAGTAACTTCGCCAACCGTTAAGCTGCAGCCGTTTACACTGATAAAACCTTTATAGTTAATGTATTTGAGCCATTTTTCCGGTAACGACAGAAACATTGCGCAGTTATCTTGCTCACGTTCAATACGCGTTAGCTTTGCAACGGTGTGGATATGCCCAGAGACGATATGTCCGCCCAACTCAGTCCCAAAGGTAACCGAGCGTTCAAAGTTTACTTTTTCGCCTTGTTTTAATTTACCTAAGTTGGTGAGCTTCAAGGTTTCGTCGATCACATCAAAATGCACTTGGCCAACTACGTCTTTATAACCGAGCTCGTATTCCACTACAGTAAGACAACAACCATTGATTGAAATGCTCGCACCAATGTCCAAATGATTTAAATATGCGTTGGGAGTAGACAAAACTAGGCGCATAATTTCACCACTTTTGGAAACAGATACCACCGACGCCTTTGTTTGTACAATACCAGTAAACATTTAATTCCTATCTATCTCTACATTCAGTAAACTACGATTTTCCTTATTTTGCTAGAATGCGCAAGTATGACCTTTAATGTTTTTGAAGCGAGATTTATTCTTCGCTTGGCTATCCCTGTTTTTATTGCCCAAGTTACCATGATTCTAATGGGCGTTGTGGATACCGTAATGGCGGGACAAGTAAGTGCCTATGATTTAGCAGCGCTTGCCATTGCGTTGGGTATTTGGAACCCAGTTCTACTGACACTACTAGGTGTCTTATTAGCTTTAACGGGTATGGTGGCGCAAAACTTTGGGGCAAAGAAGCTATTTGCAATTCGCCATGATATGTATCAAGGGTTTTACTTAGCTTTGGTGCTTGCTGCACTTGGTTTAGCACTCATATACTTTGTTGATGTTCCACTTTCTTATATCAAAATGGAACTGGAAGTAGCAGGTCTTGCTCTTGGTTATATTAGCTATGTTAAATGGGGCTTACTGGGCTTTTTAATTTACAATGTACTTCGCTGTGTCTGTGAAGGTATGGCATACACCAAGCCTGCGGTATACATTGCCGCAATTGGCTTAGCAATTAATATTCCCGCCAACTATATTTTCATTCACGGTAAATTCGGTATCGACGCGTACGGCAGTGCTGGCTGCGGAATCGCCACGGCTATTGTGTATTGGTCAATGGCGTTCAGTTTGTTTATTTATATGCTGTACTCAAAACGCCTAAAAGGTCGTTTTCTATTTTCTCGCGCAATTAAACCACACTTTGCTACACAACTGACGATTACCAAGCTTGGCACACCCATTGCGCTTGCACACTTTTTTGAAGTAACGCTATTTGCCTGTATTCCACTCTTTATTGCACCGCTTGGGGCTATTGCGGTGTCAGGTCACCAAGTGGCAGCAAGTGTATCAACGGTATTATTTATGATCCCATTAAGCCTTGCGCTCGCCATTTGCATCCGAGTTGGTAATCTTACCGGACAAAAAAACTATGCCGCAGTAAAAAATACCGTATCAACTAGTTTGTTATTAGCATTGATGATTTCAACACTAGTGGCGCTTATTACGTTCTTGTCACGCAGCGTGATCGGTAGTGTGTACAGTGATAATAGCGAAGTAATCGCTCTCGCCAGCGCGATTTTAATTTTGGCGTGTTTTTATCAATTACCCGATGCGCTGCAAGTCGCTGCAACAGGTATTTTACGTGGCTTAAAGTACACCGCGCCTATTTCGTATATTACGTTTATATCGTACTGGTTAATCGGTTTTAGTTTAGGTTACGTATTAGCATTAACTGATTTAATTGTTGAGCCTATGGGACCAGAAGGCTTTTGGCTCGGCATTATTGTTGGGTTATCAACCGCAGCCGTTTTATTAATTTATACCGTGAGGAAACGCCTTGCTAACGCGCCATTTAATAACGCTTAGTACCAAAACCTTAATTATTTTAATACTAGCTGGGTGCTCAAAGGCACCTAGCGAGATTAATTTAGATTATCACGCACGCTTAAATACGCAGCTCACGTTACCCGAGCTTACCCCCTATCAAGACAGTAAAAAGTTGGTCATGCCATCCTTTTCCAATATCGATGCCAGCACTATTGGCATTCTACAACTCAATAAGTTACAGCACTGCCAATTAGGTCAATTGATTGCTGAGCGCAATTCACAGCTGGGGAAAGTCAGCGGTCCAAGCAGCGAGTTTATATATAATGTGCGTTTTATTCAGATGGTACCTAATTGTGTTGCGACACTTAACGACGCTGAGCTTACAAAGCAGCTCAGCGAAGTAAAACAACAAAAAGCCAACTTGCTGTTTACTTATTGGGAAAAAATGCTGTTTTTAGACAAGCAACTTGCCTCGCTTTACTTACCTGTATCTTATTCACTGCTCGATGTTAACCAAACGCAAAAGCAACACACCCTTAATACCTTAAATTATTTAGCAAACGTTAAAAGCGCGTTGGTAAATCAAGAATTTAACCAAATAAACAGCGCTGAATTAGAAGCGCATTTAGCAACACTATTCAAAAATAGCTATTTGCCAAGTTTGTTACGAGCTTTGTACGAACAGGTTTTTATACTACAGCAGCAAAATAAAGCGCTCGAATCTGTATCATTTAGCGACATTTGTAAAACCGGACACAACAATCAAAGCGCCACCGTACTCACAAATATTTTTAGCAAATTTTATGGCGGTAAAATTCAAGGCTATCACAACGATCTATTGCAGGAATATATGCAAGTAAAGCCTGCATTACTTGGCCTTTGGCAAAATCAGTACCATCAGCCTTATGAAAGTGATTTAAACATTCATCCGCTTTCGCTCGATACCAGCCTAAAGCAGTATTCAGTTACGCATGTTACTTGGTGGCAACAACTGTATAAACGCTGCAACATTCAACCAGGCTAAGCCCGATGTTCTTTTGTGGTTGAGTTGGCGTCGTCTTAGACTTACGCTCAATATCTACATCCGTCTAACATGAATATAAAAGAACACAGCAAACTGCATATAAATCCATCAGTTAAACGCGTTTGGTGAAAATTCTGCTTGTGCAACAAAAAATTCTATGTAGAATGCGAACCATAAATAGAGGGTCTGTAGCTCAGTTGGTTAGAGCGCCACGTTGACATCGTGGAGGTCGGTGATTCGAATTCACTCAGACCCACCATTTACTTCCAAAATATCTTCCCCCTTAAATATTCGTTGTTTCTAATTTAATTTTACGTTCATAAGTTTCTTCTATTAGCTTCAGCATCTGTGCGTTTTTCTAGCTTCTCACTTTTGAAATTAGTAAACTGGCATCTATCACTTAGGTTACTTATTGATGTTTAAATGAAGTTTAATGTTCTACTTTCTTTTCTAGTGTGCGCTATATACTCAACTCACCTGTTCGCGAATGCTTTTTCAATTAGCAAACAAACACTGCCAACAAGCCTTAAAATTAATACTGACAGCGATAAGCTTTGTCAGGTTGCAGATAATACCCTTGCCTATCGTGCACTGGGTAACGCATACGATCCCGCGGTGATCCATGCAAATAAACTTTCGCAATTTGGGATTACTGAAAAAGACATCGAACGAACGCTTAAATCACTGTGTGAATTTGCCAAACACGATGATATGAATAATACCCATCAGCTAACAAATTTTGAGTTTCTAACGAAACATTATGATTTCTATCGTATTAGTTCAGACACAAAACATGCGAAAAAACTAAGTAACAAAAAGCCATTACTTAAAAACCTCACCGCCGATAAAGTGTTAATGACAAAATACTATGTGCATTTAGCGAGCGGCAGTGACAGCAAAACAACCGAAACACCGTTTCCACTCTATGCGCTGCCGTTTGATGAACACCATTTATCACTAGAAGAAGCAAATACACAAAAACACCTAACGCGATTCAAATACGGTAAACAAGCTATTTTAGGTGGTGTGATTGACGCCAAAAAGCTAGCAAAACCGCTTGTTTATTTGTCACGAGAAGATTTAGAGTCAGCACTGTTACAAGGTACTATAGTTGTTGATATTAAGGGACAGCAGCGTGTTTACAATGTGCATCGCAATAACGGCATTGCCTACGACCGTGCAATTAAGCCATATTTACAAAATCGTTACTGGTACTTTAAACAAGTGGATGGCATTTTAGGCTATGGCAAAGACGCAGACCATAAAATTGAAGTATTACCTGAAGTAACGTTTGCGGGAGATATTTATCAACTCGGGCTGGGCGCATTAGTTTTTGCGCAATTTGATTTTAAAAGTCATAGCGAATACCGAATGGCGGTGATGGCCGATACCGGTGGCGCGTTTGAAAATAACTTGTATCAGCTAGACTATTTAGCAGGCAGTTACCCAGGCATTAACGCCTATTACGATGCAAACCGACATATGCCGGATTATATTGACGCGTGGTTTATGGTGTTAAAAGGAGATGCACAATGATCGATGATTTAAAGGGTGACGAATCATGGCGCATGTTTCGTATTATCAGTGAGTTTGCCGATGGATTTGATAAATTATCAGATACAGGCCCTGCCATCTCTATTTTTGGCTCAGCACGCTTAGAGCCAAGCGATGCGTACTATCAAGCAACCGTCGATATTGCCAAACGCTTTGTAGAAGAAGGGTTTGCGGTAATTTCTGGCGGTGGTCCTGGGATCATGGAAGCAGCCAATCGCGGTGCAACAAACGGCAAAAGCATTGGCCTAAACATTGAACTGCCACACGAACAAGTGCCTAACCCATATCAAAATCAACCTCTTGATTTTCGCTATTTTTTTACCCGTAAAGTGATGTTTTTAAAATACTCTATGGGCTATATTTGTATGCCTGGTGGCTTTGGTACACTCGATGAAACATTTGAATCGCTTACGCTACTACAAACCGGCCGCATTTCAAAAATGCCAATCGTGCTATTTGGCTCAGAATTTTGGCAAGGGCTGGTTGATTGGATGCAAGCACAGCTAGTTAAAAAAGGATTGATTGACCAAAGTGACTTTTCGTTGTTCACTGTAACCGATGACATCGAAGAAGCGGTGGCGATTATTGTTAAACACGCTCGGGGTCGTCAACAACCATAATAACAATAAAGGGATATAAAAATGCAGTTGAGCCAGGTTATTGCTAACTTAATTTTAAAAGGGTTTAGCCATCACTATTCATTGTTTCAAGGATTAACCTCGCAAGCTCAAGTGCATTTTGCCAATGCCGATTGGCAATCAATGCAGCGTATTAGCGCTGAGCGCATTAGTTACTACGACAAGCGCGTAAATGAATGTATTGAAAAGTTAAAGCGCCGCATTGATGCCTCACATATCGATACCGAATTATGGCTTGCCACGAAAGCCGAGTATACCGATTTACTGAGTTTTCACCCACAGGCCGAGCTGGCTGAAACCTTTTTTAACTCGGTATTTTGCCGCTTATACCACCGCAAATATTTTAATAACGACTTTATTTTTGTTGAAAGTACCTTAACCGCACCACTGGTACCGGTTGAAGAAGAATACAAAAGCTTTTTTCCTGTCGTCGATGGCCTTTTACCCACAATTAAACAAATATTCGCCCAATTCGATTTAAAAGCACCATTTATCGACCTTGAATCAGATATAAAAAATATTGTTAAAGCCTTTGTTAAGCAAGCGCCTAATGTAAACTCGCGCAACCACCAAATGCGCTTTGATATATTGAAAGCACCGTTTTATCGCAACAAAGCAGCTTACATTGTCGGCCGTATTGTTAGTAAAAATGGCGTACAGCCGTTTATTATTCCTATTTTGCACAAAAAAAATAAAGGGCTGTATATTGATGCCGTGCTAACAAATTCAATCCAAATGCGGGTGGTGTTTGGCTTTGCACGGGCGTACTTTATGGTCAATACTCGCTCGCCATCTGGTGTTGTAAGCTTTTTAAATCAGCTTATGCCGAACCGCACACCCGCTGAGCTATACAACGCCATTGGTTTTCACAAACAAGGTAAAAGTGAGTTTTATCGCGAGTTTTTAAACCATTTAGCTTCATGTAAGGAAGACTTCGAAGTAGCCGCAGGTACTCCAGGCATGGTTATGGAAGTATTTACCCACCCTACTTTTCCGTATGTATTTAAAGTTATTCGCGATAAATTTGGTGATGGTAAACCCTTTGGCAGGCGCACGGTACTTGAGCGATATCAATTGGTAAAACAACACGATAAAGTCGGACGCATGGCCGATACCATTGAATTTTCAGATGTTGCCTTTCCAATTTCACGCTTTCCAGAGCCTTTGTTAAATCGGCTTAAGAAATCAATTGCCGGTTCACTCGAATTTGACGGTGACTTATTAATCATTAAGCATCTTTACATTGAAAGGCGTATGACACCGCTTAATTTGTTTTTACAAGATGCCAACGAGCAAGATAAACGCCATGTAATGGGGGAATATGGCCAAGCACTTAAAGAGATGATGTCGGCCAACATTTTTCCAGGCGATATGCTGTTAAAGAACTTTGGTGTAACTAAGCACAAACGCGTTATTTTCTATGATTATGACGAAGTGCAGTATTTAACCGATATGAATTTCCGCGATTTACCTAAATCCGACGGTTATTTTGATTACCCCGATGCCTATTCAGTTGCGCCACAAGATGTCTTTATTGAACAACTCACCACGTTTGTTACCACAGATCCACATATTAAAGCTTTGCTCCTCGACCAACACCCTGAGCTCAGTACTGCAAGTTTCTGGCGTGATGAACAACAAAAAATTAAACAAGGCATAAGTACAGATATTTACCCTTACCCCGAAAGTCTAAGATTTAAATTACGATAACATCTTGTTATTTATTCATTCGTTTATTAAAGTCTTTTATAAAATACTTTAGCCACATAAATAAAATGAATATTAGTAAAGTCGATTTAAACCTTTTGGTGTATTTAGATACCCTGCTAAGAGAATGTAATGTGACGCGTGCAGCGAATCAGTTAAACATTACACAACCCGCTATGAGTAACGGTTTAAAACGCCTGCGAGCACTGTTAAACGACCCAATCTTGGTGAGAACCAGTGATGGTATGGTGCCGACTGAACGCGCTAAAGAATTACAACCTGTGATCCGCGGGGTATTATTAACCCTTGAAGAAACACTGCAGCCTAACCGCGATTTCGAACCAGCAAGCAGTAATCGCGTGTTTCGTATCATGGCCAGCGACTACGCTGCAAGCACCCTCGCGCCTATGTTATTAAACCGCTTACAATCCTTAGCCCCTGATACAACGCTCGATATTGTTACACCAAGCGATGTAACCTTTCACGATGTAGAAAATGGCAAAGTGGATATGGCGATTAACCGGTTTGATAATTTACCGCAATCTTTCCACCAAAAGCGTATATGGAAAGACAGTTTTTCGTGCGTAGTGAACGCCAACAATCCCGTATTAGAAAACTACAGCTTAGATGCATACTTAAAAGCCCGTCATATTTGGGTAAGTAAAACAGGTTTTGGTGTGGGTGTGGGCATGGATCCTGCCGATGTACAAAAACTTGGCTGGGTTGACGAAGCGCTTGCTCATTTTGGTAAACACCGCAATATTGCATCATTTACCCGTAATTACCATGTGGCTATCCACCTTGCTAAAGCACAAAACCTAATCGCCACGCTACCAACCAAAGTAGCTAAAATTTATGAAAGTGATAACGCGCTAAAAATAGTCGAGCCACCATTCCCAATTCCACCGTTTGAACTCGATATGATTTGGAGTCCATTATTACACCGCGATGCAAGCCATATTTGGCTGCGCCAACAAATTGCCGATGTAGCAGAAACGCTTTCAAGCTAACTGAAGCCGTTTATAACGTATAAAAAAGCCGACAAACAGTGTCGGCTTTTTTAATCAGAGCTGGGATTATACCAATTCACTTAAATAGCAGCTCATCCTAGCGGACTAAATATCATGCTAACTGCGTTAGAATGTATCAATGTAGAACAACTACATAAGAACAATTCTGCCTTGTTACCATTTCATTTATCCAGCGCTATCCCTGCTCTCATACTTAACAGAATTGGTATTATTCTTCACGTTTAGTGAGCTTAACACCATCGACTGTCATGACCCACTGATCGTTTTCAATCGAAGGTGGCTCTGTTACATCGAAGGTAGTCGTTAAAAATCCTATACCTACAATAAAATCATCACCTTGAAATTCTTTAAGTGGCCCATTAACCTCGGTGCTACCGCCGCCCTTAAGGCGCTTATAAGATACTGTGCCGTCAGGTAAGATTAGCAAATACATTTCTTTACTCACCCACTCACCCGCATACGATAACCTATCGTCTGGTAACGGTTCGCTACATGCACTTAAAAATAATAAAGCAAAAATAACCAATAATGATTTTTTCATATTCCCTCACAAAAACTAAAACAAAATAAACGTAAATAAAATTAGGTGATAATGCGCATTTTATAACAAGCTTACAGTGACCATAAGACTTTTATAACTTAGAGTCTGACGCATTCGTTTCAAGTAAACGATAAATGGTATACAGATAGAAACACGGATAAAACCCGCCAATAAACAACACTAAGCTGCTCGAGCTAAGTAAATCAGTAAACGTAAGTGCCTTAATATCCTGCTTAAGGGACATTTGGTCAAACAGCAGCCAAAGGGCAAAAAACAGTAAAGCGAAATGAAGAAGCGAAAATGCCATAACGCGCAATTTAGACTTGGCAATTGAGTGCGACCATGTCGCGGGGTGTGATGCTAAACTCATAAACAATCCTTTGTTTTTTAGCATTGTAAAACAAAAACGGCTGCAGATGCAGCCGTTTTTACTTAGTCGGTAGAGTAAATTATAAAAACTTACCTAATGCTGTTACTTGGTCGAGCATGCGGTTTGAGAAACCCCATTCGTTATCGTACCAAGCCATTACTTTAACTAATTTACCATCAACCTTAGTCTGTGTTGCATCGAATACTGATGATGCTGGGTTGTGGTTAAAATCAATTGATACAAGCGGTGCTTCGTTGTACTCAAGTACTTCTGCCATTGCACCTTCAGCTGCTGCTTTAACCGCTGCGTTTACTTCTTCAGCTGTTGTTTCACGCTTGGCAACAAAGGTTAAATCCACAAGTGATACATTGATAGTTGGTACACGTACCGCCATACCGTCTAGCTTACCAGCAAGCTCGGGTAGTACTAAGCCTACTGCTTTTGCTGCGCCCGTTTTAGTTGGGATCATGCTTTGTGTTGCACTACGTGCACGGTATAAATCGCTGTGGTACACATCCGATAAGTTTTGGTCGTTAGTGTAAGCATGAATTGTTGTCATGCTGCCTTGCTCAATACCAATTGTATCGTTAAGCGCTTTAGCAACAGGCGCTAAACAGTTAGTTGTACACGACGCATTTGAAATAATAATGCTATCAGCGTTTAACACATCTGAGTTAACACCGTGCACAACCGTTGCGTCCATATCTGTACCTGGTGCAGATACGATTACACGTTTTGCACCCGCTTCAATGTGTTTTGCTGCCGCGTCACGTGATGTGAAAAGACCAGTACATTCAAGCACGATGTCCACAGCTAAATCAGTCCAAGGCAAGTTTGCAGGATCGCGTTCTTGTACTAATGCAATTTCGTCGTTATCGATAACCAGTGTGTTTTCAGCAAGCGTTACTTTTTTACCAAATGTACCATGCACTGAATCGTATTGTGTAAGGTGTGCATTTACGTTAGCTGGTGCTAAGTCGTTAATTGCAACAATTTTAATTTCTTGTTCGCGATTTGACTCATAAAGCGCGCGTAATACGTTGCGTCCAATACGGCCATAACCGTTAATAGCTACTCTGATCATCTTATTCACCCTCATTCACTTTACTTGCTTGGCGCGCTAACTCTTCGATTGCTTGCCAGTCTTTATTTGCGATTAATTCTTTATCTAACATCCAAGTACCACCCACACACACTACATTTGGCAGTGCTAAATAGTTAGGCGCACTGGCAAGGCTTACACCGCCAGTTGGGCAAAACTTAACATGTGGTAGTGGACCAAAAATTGACTTCAACATTGGCACACCACCGGCGGCTTCTGCTGGGAAAAACTTTAAAAAGCCGAAGCCTTTTGCTGCCATCTGCATCACTTCACTTGGTGTTGCAGCGCCTGGTAAAAATGGCACATCAGTTTCACTGGCAAGCGCTAACAACTCATCGTTAACACCAGGGCTCACCATAAAATCAGCGCCCGCTTCAATTGATGCATTAAACGTTGCTTTATCTATTACAGTGCCAGTACCAACGTACGCTTCTGGCAATGCTTGTTTAATTTGTTTAATTGCTTCTACCGCTACCGGTGTACGCAGAGTAATCTCTAATGCGCGCAAACCACCGTTGTACAATGCCTTTGCAAGTGGCACTGCATCTTCAAGGTTATTAATAACAACAACAGGGACTACCGGTGCTGCTTGAAGAATTTTTTCAATACTCATTTTTACTTCCTGTTATTGGTTTGTATTTGGGTAGATAAGACCAAATGCACTGGCACCTAAATCTGCGCTAGATACCGTTTGGCGAATACCTTCAAACAACTCACGGCCTGTACCAAATGTTTGAACTTGTTCGCTAATTTCAATTTCACGCTGTGCGAATTCATCATCAGCAACATGAACTTTTAATACGCCATTTGGTGCATCAAGTGTTACCACGTCACCTTCGCGGATTTTTGCGATAAAGCCACCCTCTACCGCTTCAGGCGCAAGGTGAATAGCCGCTGGCACTTTACCTGACGCGCCCGACATACGGCCATCAGTAACAATCGCTACTTTAAAGCCTTTGTCTTGCAGCGTTGCCATAATCGGCGTTAGCTTGTGTAGCTCTGGCATACCTTTCGCTTTAGGGCCTTGCTCTTTTATTACGGCGATAAAGTCAGTTTCAAGTTCGCCGCGAGCAAAGGCATCTTGCAATCCTGCTTGCGAATTAAATACTTTTGCAGGCGCTGTCACTGTTTGATGCTGCTCTTGTACCGCAGATACTTTAATTACCGCATGGCCCAAGTTACCCGTTAATAGCTGCAGGCCACCTTGCGGGTTAAATGGATTTGTAACTGGACGAAGTACTTCTTCATCGTGCGAATTTTCTGGGCAATCTTGCCATTTCACTTTCGCTGCTATTTGGTTGTCGGTAGCAATTACTGAAGTATCGATTACTGGCTCTTTGGTGTAATCGTTTAGGCTATTACCTACAATGGTCTTCACATCTTCGTGTAAGAAACCGCCTTTTAATAGCTCTTTCACTAAGAACGGTAAACCACCTGCTGCGTGGAAGTGGTTAACATCAGCCGAACCATTTGGATAAACACGTGCAAGTAATGGCACTACTTCAGAAATATCTGACATGTCTTTCCACGTAATTTCTACGCCTGCTGCTTTTGCCATTGCAACTAAGTGAATTGCATGGTTAGTTGAACCACCCGTCGCAAGTAAGCCAACTAAACCATTCACAATCGTTTTTTCACTGACAATTTCACCAATTGGATTGGCATCTTGGCTGGTGATAAGCTGGTTAAGCATCATTTCTACTGCGTTAACCGTTAAACCATCACGTAATTCTGTGTATGGATTTACAAACGAGCTGCCCGGCAAGTGCAGACCCATAATTTCCATCAACATTTGGTTAGAATTAGCAGTACCGTAGAAAGTACATGTACCTGCACTGTGATAAGACGCGCTTTCTGCTGCAAGTAATTCATCACGACCGATTAAACCTTGCGCAAATTTTTGGCGTACACGCGCTTTTTCTTTATTTGGAATACCTGAAGGCATTGGGCCTGCTGGTAAAAAGTAAATTGGCAAGTGACCAAACGACAATGAGCCAATTACAAGGCCTGGGACAATTTTGTCACACAGACCTAAACAAAATACGCCATCAAAAACGTCGTGCGACAGTGAAACAGCCGTAGACATTGCAATCACATCACGGGAAAAAAGCGAAAGCTCCATGCCATCGCGGCCTTGCGTTACACCATCACACATAGCAGGTACACCACCGGCAACTTGTGCAGTGGCATTAAATTTGGTTGCAACCTTTTTAATTAAATCTGGGTATTCTTTGTAAGGCACATGCGCTGAAAGCATGTCGTTGTAAGAATTGATAATACCAAGATTAGGTTGTTCGTCTTTAGTTAATAATGCTTTGTCTGAGCTTGAACAGGCTGCCATTACGTGTGCAAGGTTACCGCAACCTAAGCCAGCACGTACGCGTTTTTTAGATTTTGCTGCTGTCATACGCGCTAAATACGCTTGACGCGTTGCTTTACTGCGTTCAATGATTCGTTCGGTTACTTCTTGGATTCTTGGGTGTAGCATTTTCGCACTCATTCATAAAGATTTGGGAAAAAGGCTCAGTACTTAAATTAGAGACTCCTGCTAGTCTAAGTACCGAGCGACTTTGTCTACCCGTTCAAAGGTCCGATATCGAGCGTCTCTCACAACCACTCTATGACACCGGTGTCACATTATTAAAACCGATCCATGACACCGGTGTCAACCCTAATTTTAGTGCTTTTCTTGTGAACTGCCCAATTTATCTACAATAAAAAGCATGAATTGAGTTCAACAAGTGACAATGACATTAAAATGACAGAAAAAATAATTTACGAGGAACGCTTAAGATATAAGGCGATAAAGAAAAAACGCGGCAAAGGAACCGCGTATTGTTAAGGTATAAATGAAATGTTTAGCGCCTCTTAAATAAAAGAAACGCTTTGTTTTAACTGGGAATTATCAACCGTTATTTCGTAAGGCGTGAAGTCTTACGTGACAAATTATTTTTGCACAGGCGCGGTCGATTCACGCTCAATTAATTTGCCAGCGAACACTTCTTCGATGTCTTCGCTTTCAGGCGCATTGATCTTATCGATTAATAAGTTTACCGCACGAAATGTCATATCTTCTACCGGTTGCGCAATCGTTGTTAGTCCTGGCCAAATATGGCGCGCAATCGGGGCATTATCAAAGCCTGCAATTGACAGCTCATCAGGCACTTTCAGTGACATTTGCGAGGCAACTTTTAATACCGCTGCCGCCATGTAATCATTCGACGCAAATACAGCACTTGGTCGAGCTGGTGATTCAAGGATTTGTCGCGCACTGTCTTCACCAGAATGATAACTAAAGTTACCCTCGGCAACTAACTCACTTTTAAGAGTTATGCCCTCTTCGTTCAAGGCATCAACATAGCCGGCGAAACGCGCTTCGGTAGCACTGTGATCTGGGTGACCTTTAATAAACGCAATATCTTTGTGGCCGAGTTTTAGCAATAACTTGGTAATATCGTAAGCCGCTTGCGTATCGTTACTTTTAATCGAGATTGATTGGTCGTCTAAGGTCACTGGTGCGACGCGCGCATATGGGATATTGCGTAGCTTTAAATGGTCAACTAACTCTTGGTTATCTGAAAATGGTGGCGTTAATACAATACCATCTAAGCGCGATGTGCTAATAAGTGTTTCAATATTGTCAATAAGTGGCTCGCCGCGCAGTTCACATGGGTGAATTAGCAAGTTGTAGTTGCGCTCTTGGCAGGCTTCTAACGCGCCTGACTGTACACGGGTGATATAACTTTTAGACGGGTTGTCATACAAACAACCAATGATAAAGCTGCGGTTATGCGCAAGGCCTCGGGCAATCGGATTAGGACGATAATTTAGCTCTTTAAACGCTTGTTGAACCTTCTCTCGGGTCGCATCAGACACGTTTGGCTCGTTATTAAGCACGCGAGATACCGTCTTTTTTGATACCCCAGCGTGTTTGGCCACACTATTTATCGTCACTTTTTCCATATAAATCTCTAATTATTATTTCGTATCTAAACTGGCAGCCGCACCCAACAACGGAATATTGTCTTGAGTGATTAAAATTACCGGAATATCGTTAACAATGTGCTGCATTTTTCCTTTTGCAACAAAACGTTTTACAAACTCACTCGCCAGTAGCTTATCTTGAAAACGGGGCAAAATACCGCCGCCAATATACACACCACCGGTCGCGTTAAAGGTCAGGCTCAAATCACCTGCTACAGCGCCAATCCAATCGCAGAATTGGTTTAGTGTTTTTACACAAATGTCGTCATCATTTGCGAGCGCCAGTTGTGTAATTGTTGGCGCATCAAAGTTATTTGCTTTTTGCCCATGGACTTTCGCCATCGCACGGTACAAGTTTTCAATGCCCTGACCGGAAAATACATGTTCAACCGAAACATGTTCAAATTCTTCGCTTAATGCAGTAATTAAGTTGCGTTCAAGTTCGTTACATGCCGCTAGGCTAATATGGCCTGCTTCACAGCTCAATACCACATTCTGCTCTTCGCCTTTCACAAGTGCGGCAGCGCCAAACCCTGTACCTGGACCAATCACCGCAATATTACCATCGCTGTGACTATGCCCGTCTTTAATAACTAAGTTTGCAGTGTTATCAATATAAGGAGATGCGTGTGCAAATGCAGCAAAGTCATTGATCACTTTAAAATTAGCGAAGCCGAATTGCTGTTTAATATCGCTTACATTAAATTGCCAACCTAAGTTAGTTAAAAAGACCGTGTCTTTTTTACGTGGGCCCGCTACGGCAAAACACGCATTGTTGGGCACACTTTCTAGCGTATCAATGTAGGCTGCAACAACATCAGCAAAGCTATCGAAGTCTAAACTTGAAAACTTTTGAATGTTGTTAAATACAATTTCTTTTGTCGTTTTATCAAATGCTGTAACGAGTGCAAAGCGTGCATTTGTACCGCCAACATCCGCAACTAATATAGGCTCAAACATATTAATTCTCTCAATTGAATTAGCTAATTTTTAAGTGCAGCAATTGCAACTCGTAAGTAGTTATATCTTGCCCTGCTACAGACAATCAACTAAATGGCAACAAACCCAATTGACTTCGGTTAAGTTGACTAATTATGACACCGGTGTCAGATTAAATTCAATATCTCATCACATAAAGTTAGTTTTTTTATTAAGTTTATGGCTAAAATACCGTCTAAATTAGCGTGTTTATCATAAAAAGGTGCACAGTTGAGTAAATCCAAAGCCACATCGTTCGATATTGCCCACTATGCAGGCGTATCACAATCTACGGTTTCGCGCGCATTGCGCAACAGCCCGTTAGTGAACGAGGAAACCAAAAAGAAAGTCTTTGAGATTGCTAAAAAACTTAATTACAAAGTCGATAAAAACGCCAGTAACCTGCGCACGCAACAAAGCAACACCATTGCACTGTTACTATTTGAAGATCCCACCAGCGATGAATCTATGATCAATCCGTTTTTTCTATCAATGTTGGGCTCAATCACGCGTGCCTGTGCTAATCAAGGCTATGATTTACTCGTGTCATTTCAGCAAATGGATCAAGATTGGCAAGCGCAATACGAAGACAGTCACCGCGCTGATGGCTTAATTTTGTTGGGCTACGGCGATTACATCGATTACCAAGCGCGACTTGCCACACTATTACAAAACAACACTAAGTTTGTATGTTGGGGCGCTCGCGTTGATTCGCGCCCAGAGCTTTCCATTTCCTGTGATAACTATTTTGGCGGTGAGCAAGTTGCAGAGTTTTTAGTTGCGAAAAAACGTACTCAATGTGCATTTATAGGTGATGCATCAGAACACAGCCCTGAATTTTTCGCCCGTTTTAATGGCTTTAAAGATACGCTTAATAAGCATGGCTTAGATGTTGATGCGCGCCAGATTATTAATGCCATTTCAACCGATGAGTCAGGCTATAACGCCACCAAGACTTTGCTTAGCTTAAAACGCCCTATTAATGCTATTTTTGCTGCCAGTGACTTAATTGCAATTGGCGCTATTCGCGCAATCAAAGAAGCGGGATTAAATGTACCTGAAGATATTAGCGTGATTGGTTTTGATGATATTCCTGTTGCGAGCTTTACTGAGCCCGCGCTCACCACAGTTAATCAAAGTACGTCTGTTGCGGGAGAAATGCTTGTAGCGAATTTGCTAGCACAATTAAAAGACGAGCCACCAGCACAAACCCAGCTAAAGCCCACCTTGGTTGTAAGGCATTCGGCATAAAAAAGGCGCTTAACGCGCCTTTTTTAGTTCAGTTTTGCTTTGACTACTGGGTAGTAATCCCAAACTTGTTTGTCTGACATTGAGCGCAATAATTTAATGTATTCGGCGTGCGTCCATGCAAGTGGCGTCGCTGAATTTGTGCCTTCGCCAAATGTGTAATTATGCGGGTTAACACCAACACCATCCCACACTTGCTCTGGTAACATTAAGCCTTCGTTGGCGAATTGTTCCATGCCTTTAACATAGGTTTGCGTCAACACGGCTTGCTGTTTCGCATCGAACGAATCAGATTGCGCGAGTTTTGCAATTTCATAGTGACCTCGTTCACCAGTAAAGAATGGCCAAACACGTCCACGTTGCCCTGGGGTATTATTGCCGCCTTCAGCGTAGTTGGTGCCAGTAACTTCGTCTTCACCATAACCGTCATTACCGTAACGACGCCAGCCTGGGAATTGCCCCTCCACCCCCTCAAAAGTAAAGTTATATTTTACTTTAAGGTTTTCAGGTAAATTTTGTGCATCATATTCATCAAGCGTATCAATAATATGCTTATCTTCAGCGCTTCTTACACCATAACGCACAAGTTCCAAAAAGCCGCCATCCAAAATGCTTTGTTTGACTAAACCTTTTCGGCCATTGTTATCGCCTAAAACAGTTGTTGAGTTTGCATCGTCATCTTGGCTAATGCGCACATAATGCTGGCCGTTTGATGCATCGCTCGGTAACGTACTTTTAGTGGTATACATGCGCGATTCAACTTTGGCGTTGTAATCCTTTGCAACATTGAAGTACTTAGCAGCCAAGACATCATCGCCTGCCAGCTTTGCAATTTCACTTGCGGTAATCAATCCAGCAATCACCGCTGCTGTTGTTGATGGCGAATGCCCAGCTTGCTCTTCCCAACGTTCTTGCTGAGTAAATGGCGGTTTGATTTCGGTGTCATTCCATAAAATTTTAGCAAGACCACCTTCCACTAAAAAATCTGCCGCAGGTTTAAGCATTTTGTTAAACCAGAAAATCAGTTCTTCTTTGCTAAGCACATCAGCAAGGTATAACTTCCAGCCAAGCATAATTGGCATAGCTGTTTGATCAAGTTGAACACCTACCCACTCTAGCTCACCATCTACGTGAGTCTTTTGTAAAAACCAACCTGTATCGCCTTGGTTACCTGGTGTTTTATCGGTTACTTGTACTTTTTCTAAGTATTCAAATGCGGTTTTAGCTGTTGCAGTATCACCCATAGCTAAGAATGCCATTGCTACTTGATAAAAGTCGCGTACCCAAACCGCTTTGTAACCTGTGTGACCTTCAATTGCAGGTACTGTGTCGCCCCAAGGGTTTGACAATGATGCAATCAAGGCGCCTGCATGTGTTTTATCTTCTTGCGCTTTTAACACGAGAGCACTGGCGTAGGCTAAGCGACCACTATCAGCAGATTGTGAGCTCAAGCTTTGAAGATCAAGCGATGCTAAATAACTCTGCCAATCAGCACCAAATTCAGTTAGCAACGCTTGATAGCCTTTTTGTTGGCTTGAGGTTGCTGCTGCAATACTTTCATCCAAGGTTTTACCAAATGAAAGTGTTAAATCAAATTCTGCTTTGCTTGATGTGCTGCCAAGTAAGGCATCTAGCGACACGTTACCAGTTTTATCACCGGTTGTTGAATAGCTGGTAAACGTTTCGCCCGATTTCATTTGTGATATCAGATCAGATGTACCAACAAAACCCACACTTGCCTGTTCAAATGTTGTGTTACTTGCAAGTGTCAGATAATTATCGCCATCAACCGCAACGAGTTTGCCCTCTTTCACCATGGCTTTATCACCAACACCGTTATTATCTACATACGGATTGGCATGAACATAAAGTGAGAGAGGCTCGCCTTTAAGCGACTCTAATGCCACTTTTACAAATAGCGTTTGGTTGTTGCTATCTGTGAAGATATGCTTTTCGATTTTAAAGGGCCTTGCTTGTCAGTATTTGTTAGCTTGTAAGCAAGTGATAACGGTCTGCCTAGTTCGTCTTTTTGTAGATAGTCAATTTGCCAGTTGGTATCGTCTAGCTCTGTAGCAACAAAGTTGTTGCCTTTCACTAGAAATTGCATTTCTTTTAACTGTGCTTGGTGGATTAAACCAAACATGGTTTCAGTAATAATACCCTGCGCTAATGAGAACCACACTTTTGAAACGGCACCTGTTGCCGCTTTATCGCTGTAGCTGCCATCTAAGTAAGCTTCGTAGCTGGAACCAATACCTGTTTTACCTGAATAAGCCCAATATGGTTTGCTACCAGGCGCCCCTGGTGCAGTTAAATTGTTTTGCACTGTACTTGCTGAGTTAGTTTTTGCCACTTCAGCACCACAGCCTGAAATTGCAAGTGCTACAGCACTTGCTAGCAATGATTGTTTAACAAATTTAGTTTTAAACATGGTTAATTTTTCACTTGTTGTCATTTACTTGTTATAGGTCACACGCGTTACCGCAATGGCGGCAATCAAGTATGAAACGCCACCGAGAGAAAGTGCATAAATTGCCTCACCATCAAATACAAAGCGTACTAATGCGCCCAAAATAGTTGCTGCTAACATTTGCGGAATAACGATAAAAAAGTTGAAGATGCCCATATATACGCCCATCTTATTGCTCGGTAAGGCGTTACTGAGCATGGCATATGGCAGAGATAAAACAGACGCCCAAACAAAGCCGATGGCTATCATGGCATAAATAAGATGATCGCTATTCGAAACAAAGGCAAAACTCAACATGCCGCCAGCGCCAAGCAATAAGTTGATCATATGACTCACTTTTAAGCCAAGCTTTTTCACCATTAGCGGTATAACAACCGCAGCAATTACCGAAAAGCCGTTATAAGCAGCAAATAATACCCCTACCCAATCAGCACCATCGTTATACGCTTTCGTCGCAACATCGCTGCTGCCAAAGTGGAAACTGGTTACAGCGGGTGTGGTATAAATCCACATAGCAAAAAGCGCAAACCAGCTAAAAAACTGCACAACGGCCAATTGTTTCATGGTTTTTGGCATACTCATCATGTCAGACATTACTGTGTAAAAGCCGTTATCTGTCTTGCCTTTAGATTGCATGCTGTTTGAAAGTAAAAAGAGCCCACCAAATACGCTAAGTGCGCCACCTAAGAAAACGATGTCTTTACCAAGTGATAACACATAGACCGCTGCTAAAACTACCAAACCTAAGCTTAATAACGCAGCACCAATGCGTGCAAACGGCAAATGCCCTTTATTTGAGTAAGCCAGCGTTACTTCTGGGTCTTCATACTTCGCCAGCTCTTCAGGGCTATATTCTTTGGTAGTTACAATGGTCCAAAGCACTGCAATTAGTAATACCACAGCGCCAAAATAGAATGAGAAAGTCACTGAATCAGGAATAACACCAGCTTCTGCTGTGTTGCTAATGCCAAACCAATTGGTCATCATCCAAGGTAATGCAGATGCAACAACAGCCCCAACACCAATAAAAAAGCTTTGCATGGCATAACCCATTCCACGTTGTTTTTTAGGAAGGTTATCACCTACTAGTGCACGAAACGGTTCCATCGTCACGTTTATAGCGGCATCCATAATCCACAACATGCCTGCCGCAATCCATAAACTCGGCGAGTTTGGCATAATACACAGTGCTAATGTCGTTGCCAGTGCACCGTATAAAAAGAAAGGTCTACGGCGGCCTAATTTCCCCCAAGTGCGGTCACTAAAATAACCCACTATCGGCTGGACAATTAAACCTGTAAGCGGCGCGGCAATCCATAAAATAGGGATCTCATCGATATTTGCACCTAAGGTTTGGAAAATACGGCTCACGTTGCCATTTTGCAGGGCAAAACCAAATTGAATGCCCATAAAACCAAAACACATATTCCATATTTGCCAAAACGACAGTGTTGGTTTGTCTTGCACGGATGTTGTCATAAAGTTACTCCACAGCCACTACAACTGCACCCTGAGGTGCGAGCGTGAATTGCGTGTTTTTGTTATTAGTTTTAATTTGGTTATCGCCTGCAAACTTAAGTAAATTTTGATGCTTTACTTGGTATGGCAGCGAGAGTATTTGAGGCTTATCTGCAAAATTTGCAAGCACTAATAAGGTTTGGTTATTTGTATGGCGTTTAAAACCAATAACTTTGTCGTTTACAGCACCTAATTGTTGGGTGACATCTGTAAACTCGCCCCATTTGATGGCATCTTGTTTTGCAAGGTTTAATAGCGAGACATAAAAACTGCGCAGTTCTTTTTGCGTTTTAGATAACAACGCACCATCAAAGTTACCATGATTCATCCATTTTTGATGCTCAGGGACCCCAACATAATCAAAAATACTGGTGCGTGTTGCGCTGCCAAATCCTGCGTTTTCTGCACCAGGCTCACCCACTTCTTGACCAAAATAAATAAGCGTAGGTGACGTACTGATTAAATGTGACACCACCATAGCCGGTTTGCCTTTATTCATATCGCCAACAAAATCAGGGCTGGCAATACGCTGCTCGTCATGGTTTTCTAAAAAGTTAAGCATATGCGGGGCAATGTCTTTCACTTCATTATGCACAGGTATTAATGTGGTAGCTGACTGTTTACCCTGCATAATCCATTTTAAGGTGTCATAAAAACCCACTTTGTCGTAAAGGTAATCCATTTTGCCTAACTGAATATAATCACGATAAAGCTTAGGGTTATATACTTCAGCAATTAATGTGGCCTCTGGATTTTTAGTTTTAATATGCGCATTTAAATAGCTCCAAAACTCTACTGGTACCATTTCGGCCATATCATAGCGAAAGCCATCCACCCCTTTATCTAACCAATAGAAAGCAATATCGCGCATTTTATGCCAACTGCTTGGCAATTCCTTGTCTTGCCAAAACGTCACAACATCATGATAGTTTTTAGCAGCATACTCACTTGGTAATTTGGCAAAATCAAAGCTGCCATCGGGTTTTACGCCATAATTTACTTTTACGGTTTCGTACCAATCATTAAAATCGGGTTGTGCTTCGCGTGAGCCATTACCTGTCCATTTCGCAGGGTTTTCGTCAAACTTGCCATCGACTAATGGATGCGCTTCACCGCCTAAAGGTGAATAATCTTCAGGAAATTTAGGCAGTGAAAACGCTGCTCCAGGAATATAATAAAAATCATTAAACTTGGAATAAGTAACGCTGGTATCGTCATTTTCACCTAAGCCAATCACACCTTTAGGTTTCGCAATAGACTCATAGCGGCGCGCAACGTGATTTGGCACAATATCAATAATTACTTTTAGACCCGCAGCATGGCTTCGTTTAATCAGTGCTTCAAACTCTTCAATGCGCTTGGCCGGATTATTTGCAAGATCTGGGTTAACTGAATAGTAATCTTTAATGGCATAAGGGGAGCCTGCGCGTCCTTTTATCACATCGGGATCATCTAAACTGATGCCAAACTGTGTGTAATCTTCAGCCATTGCATGATGAAGTACACCGGTATACCAAATATGACTCACACCCATATCTTTTATTTCATTAAGCGCTTTCGGGGTAAAATCTGCAAATTTTCCAACACCATTTTCAGCCTTGCTACCCCAGGGTTTATTGGTGTTATTTGTGTTTCCGAACAAACGTGTAAACACCTGATAGACCACAGGCTTTTGCTCTGCATTTTTTTCTTCAACTAGTTTTGATTGGGCACTGCCATTATGCGACACCATTAAAAGTGCAAATAAGGCATACATCTTCTTTTTCATTTAATTACCAAATCGTTTTAAAAATTCGTTATGGGACGGTAGTTGGTCGCTAGTATGGCGCATCAATACTTTTAAATTAGCCAGCATTTCGGTTAATTGCTGATCGGTCAGGTTATCTGCCAATGGGTGATATTGTTTTGGCGTAGCACCTTGTCCTAGCATCACTTGCTGCCATGCAATTTCACTAAAAAGTTCATCGTCTTGTCTAAAAAACAAGGCATTTTCAATAAACAACTGCATTTTATGAGCAAGGCTTGGAGGTATTTCCATATGTTTACATTGGCGCCAAAATGCACTGTCTTCGCGTTTCGTTAATTTGTAATGCAGAATAATAAAGTCACGAATACGCTCAAATTCAATTTGGCTTTGACGATTGTATTCGGTCACTACCTCATCAGTTATGCCCTTCAGCGGGAAATGTTTCAGTAAACGAGTAGCTGCCGTCTGGATGAGGTGAATACTAGTAGATTCAAGTGGCTCTAAAAAGCCGCTTGAGAGCCCTATCGCTACCACATTTTTATGCCATTGCTTTAAACGACGGCCAGTGCGAAAGCGAATAAGCTTAGGCTCTGCAAGTGCTTTGCCCGGTAAATTATTAAGTAATAACGCTTTGGCATTGTCATCTGAAAGGTGTTTACATGCATACACTAGGCCATTACCAATGCGATTAGTAAGTGGAATTTGCCATTGCCACCCTGCAGAATGGGCAATTGAGCGTGTATAGGGTTTGATTTCATTGTCACCATGTTCACATGGCACAGCCAGAGCACTATCGCATGGCAACCAATGGCGCCAATCTTCAAAGCCAACATTAAGGGTTTTATCAAGCAATAAACCATGTAAACCTGAGCAATCGATAAATAAATCGCCATTAATATGTTGCTGATTATCTAGCAGTAGCTCAGTGACAAAACCGTTTGTAACATCCGTTTTAACCTCAATTACTTTTCCTTCAATGCGCTTAACGCCGAGCTTTTCTGAATGACCTCGTAAGAACTTCGCATACAGGTTGGCATCAAAGTGATAAGCGTAAGTAATTCCGGGTAATTGGGTATTGGGTATAGCCGTTAATTTATTAAAGCGGTTGCGACGGGCTGCTTGGTAGTTTATTGAATAATCCCAAAAACAGCTGTCATCACCTAGTTTTTTTGCTTTAAGCCAGTAATTTAAGAAATTACAAAATGGAAAGTCTTTACCAAAACTGCCAAACGCATGCATATAATGCTCGCCTTTTTGCCCCCAGTTTTCAAACTGAATGCCAAGCTTAATAGTTGCGTTAGTTGCTTTGATAAAGGCTTTTTCATCAATGCCAATGGCGGCATTAAAAGGAATGATAGGAGGAATGGTTGCCTCGCCAACGCCAATTGTGGCGATGTCTTTTGACTCAACTAGCGTAATAGAAATCTGCTTGCCAAGTACTTTTGCAAGTAAGCTTGCAGTAAGCCAGCCAGCAGTACCTCCGCCGACGATGACAACATTGTTGATTTGATTTGTCATGGTAACCTCAGATAAAAACAAAGCCCTTTTCAGGGCTTTGTTGCAACATTCAGGTTAGAACTGGTAGTTCACACCTAGCAAGAAAGTGCGACCATAATCTTGGTAATCACGTACTTGCAATGCGTTATCACCTGATAACGAGATAAACGGTTCTTCAGTAATGTTTTGCACCTGGAAAGTTACCGTCATGCCCTCTAGGCTCTTTAAGCCACTTTCAGAGAAGTCATAACCAATTTGTGCATCCCAAATCGTCTCGCCTTGAATATCAACTTGCTGTGAGTCAAAACCGCGGCCATAAACGTCACCTTTAAAGTCATCACGTTTACGCATGCTAGCACGCGCTTGGAAACCGTAATTTTCATAATAGAAAGTTAGGTTTTGAATGCTCTTAGATAAACCTGGAATTTCGTAATCATTGCCATCTTGGTCAACCATGTCTGAGCTATTAACAGTATGACTTGCAATTAAACCAAAACCATCCAGTGCATCAGTAAAGTAGTTAAACGGTAATGTGACTGAGAACTCTGCACCTTTAACTGTGCCGTCGCCACCGTTTACTTTACCATTACCTGTACCATCTGGGTTAGCAGGTACTAGGCCTGTTGATGGATCTGCAACACCTGTCATATCAATTGAATAGCTACCATCAAAGATCCAGTCTTTTAAATCTTTGTGATAAAGCGCGATAGCAAAATAACCTTCTGGGCTAAAGTAGTTTTCATAGCTTAGGTCAAAATTAATTGCTTGGTACGGTTCAAGTGACGGGTTGCCACCATTCACTACCCAGTTACTGCCATTTTCATCTGGCTGCTGATTGTAAGTAGCATTAACTGACGCATTCATTTCATCCATACGTGCACGTGAAATCGTCTTCGCAGCGCCAAAGCGTACCGACTGATCATCATCAATCGATAATGATAGGTTTAAGCTTGGTAATAGATGTGCATAATCGTGTTCAATATGCGTTGGCGATGTAATAACTTTGCCGTCTTGTGTATTGAAAGCATTACCTTGCGATTCTTGCTCAGTTTTAACATAGCGAAGACCTGCATTACCAGTTAACGGCATGCCTGCAACTTCAGTATCAATGTTTGCTTTAACAAACGCACTGGTTAATTGCTCTTTAACCGTCCACGATTTAGTTGCGTGGCTTGGATCGGTTAAGCTTTCTGCCAGTAAATCGTAGTAACCATCTTCAACCATTGCGCGTGAGTTAAACGCAATCATGTCGCCCATACCGATGAAATCAAGGTTTGCAGTACCTAAACGGTACTCTTCTGGCACCATCATCATACCTGGGTTATCTAACGAGAAGCTTGATACTGTTAAGAAGTAACCTTCAGAGCGCTTGGTTTTCTCACGTTCACTGTAAGACAAACCAAATTCAACAGACGTTACATAATCGTTTTCAATTACTTTGGTAGCAGCAAGGCGAAGTGCATTTAGCTCATCGTCAACTTCAGGGGTATTTAAAAAGCCGTCTTGCAATTGGTTTTCATATTCAGTACCAACAACGCCGTATTTTTCATTAAGTGCAGAACTCCAACCCCAAGAAAGTGGGCCGCCAAGTTGAATTAAATTATAATCACTATAATCCAGCTCATGGCTAAAGGTTGCGCCTGTATTGCCAGAGTTAAATGCGTAACCTAGGTTATCTGCAACACCACGTGCATCGCCACGACCTGTTCCGGCATAACTTTCCATACTCCAGATTTCACGCTCAACACTTGAGTGACTTGCATCAAACTCAAGTGACCAAGAGTCACTTAAGTCATATTCTAAATTAAAACCAAATGATGTAAGTTCAGCGCTGCGATCTTCGTAGTCGTTACGTACTACAACACGCTGCCCTTCAGTAATCGCTGATGTAACAAAGCCTGTTGCTGGGTCTACCACTGCGTTATCCGCACTGATTGAACCTTGACCCCAAGCAAATGGCACTTCGATACCACGGAGAATTTTTTCATCTACGAAATCTACATATAAGCTATCAAATACCATACGTAGATTTTCGCTTGGTGCATATTCAATCACCGCCATAACTGAATCACGTTCTAAGGTAGATGAACGTACAAACGGCTTTGCACCACCTAAAATTGAATAGGTATTACCATCATCACCCGTGAATTCAGGGTAGCCCCAAGAGTTCCAACGCTTTTCTTGGTTTGGTGATGACATTGTATTAAATGCAACTGCCACACCTAGAGTGTTATCGGCAAATTGGTCGATGTAAGACAGTGTACCGCGAAAGCCATTATCGTCAGCATCTGGATTTAATTTTTCAAAGCCCGTTTGCTCATACATGGCGTTAACTTTGATAACGCGCTCATCCATTGATAGCGGTTTAATTGTTTGCAAATCAATAACGCCAGCAAGGCCCGATGCTTCTAAATCGGCACTCGGCGTTTTATAAACCGTTACCGCGCTCATGATTTCTGATGGGTATAAATCTAATTCTGCACCGCGGTTATCGGTTATCGATACTTGTTCACGACCATTAAATGTTGTGCCAACATGGTCTTCACCAAAACCACGAATAGTAACGCGACTTGCGCGACCGTCTAAGCGCTGAGCGGCCAGACCAGGTAAGCGTGCAATTGATTCTGCAATTGAAGAGTCTGGTAATTTACCGATGTCTTCTGCTGATACTGATTCAACCACTTCTGGTGAAAAGCGCTTGGTGTTAATGGCTTTAACTAAACTTGCGCGAAAGCCTGTAACCTCAATAACCTCAACTTCTTTTTCTTGTTCTTTATCGTTGTTTTGGTTGTCTGCAGCATATAAGTTTGCAGAGCCTACACCTGCTGCGACCATTGCCAGCGTCAGCATACTTGGTTTGAAAATAGACATAAATTTTGTTCCCGATTGACTATTGCTAGTGCAAATCATGGTGCGAAATAACATCACTAAACGAATATAGCTTACTGACAGTATTTGTAGCAGTTGCACCAAATGAGTTCGCGTTTGTTGCCGACAGTGATAGTAACGCTATAAATTTAGCAACGACAACAAACTGCATACGTATTCAAATTTATGCAACGGCGCTTTTGGTTACAAATATTTTACATTTATTTTTTGTTACACATTGATTAATAAGTCTTTTTTAAAAATAGCGTTAAACAAAACGTTAACTTAAAGAAAATGACATAAAATCATCACAAATACGGGCCAATTCAGTGCAAATTCAGCACAAAGTGAATATAACCTGCACTTAAAAGGTGCAACACAAAACCAATGATAAATTGGTATTACCAATTTGAACCTTTATTTTAGTACATTTTAATAATAAATATTAAAATTGGTTATTTAGTGTGACCAATAAACATCGTTCCAAAGATTTCTCTTCTTACAACTATTTTCACTGCATACGTATGTAGGCTTTTTACTCGCAGCCGCTATATGACGTAAGCTGACCGTTATTCGCAGTAAACAGATACTGTGAAATGGCAACGCAAACGTAAAAAAGCATTTAGCATCAGATAGTAATGAGAAAACGATGTCGAAACTAACAGCGCAACTAAATTGGTGGAAAGGCGCGGTAATTTACCAAATCTACCCACGCAGCTTTCAAGACACTACGAATAATGGTGTTGGCGATTTACAGGGAATAATAAAGCGACTGGATTATATTAAAGCGCTTGGTGTTGACGCTGTATGGATTTCGCCGTTTTTTAAGTCGCCAATGAAAGATTTTGGTTACGACATAAGCGACTATCGCGATATCGACCCATTATTTGGCTCACTTGCTGATTTTGACGAACTCATCGCGCAAGCTCATCAGCGCGATATTAAAATTGTGATTGACCAAGTATTGAGTCATACCTCAGATCAACACCCTTGGTTTATTGAAAGTCGTGAAAACAAAACAAACGATAAAGCCGACTGGTATGTGTGGGCTGATGCCAATGAAGATGGTTCACCGCCAAATAACTGGTTATCTATTTTCGGCGGGTGCGCTTGGCAATGGGAGCCGCGTCGCTGCCAATACTATTTGCATAACTTTTTAACCCAGCAGCCCGATTTAAACTTCCACAATGAAGATGTGCGCAATGCTGTATTAGATAACGTTGAGTTTTGGTTAGCTCGCGGTGTAGATGGCTTCCGTTTAGATGCTATTAACTTTTGTTATCACGACGCGCAACTGCGTGATAACCCTGCAAAGCCAAAGCATTTAAGGCAAGGCCGTGGGTTTAGTGAAGATAATCCATACGCATTTCAGTATCACTATTACAACAACACCCAGCCTGAAAACCTGGCATTTATGCAGGCTATTCGCACGCTAATGAACAAATACCCTGGCGCTGTGACCCTTGGTGAAATTTCATCTGAAGATTCACTTGCCACCATGAATGAGTACACAGCAGGTGGCGACAAACTGCACATGGGTTACAGTTTTGAGCTATTAACAAAAGACTACAGCCCAAGTTACATTCGAAACACAGTTGAAACCCTTGAGTCGCAAATGACTGAAGGCTGGCCGTGTTGGGCATTTAGCAATCACGATGTAGAACGCGTTGCGTCGCGCTGGAACAAGAACGGTATTGTTAATCATGAGCAAGTAAAAATGCTACATGCGTTACTTGCAAGTTTGCGTGGCAGTGTGTGTTTGTACCAAGGTGAAGAATTAGGTTTAGGTGAAGCTGAAATCACCTTTGAGCAATTACAAGACCCTTACGGCATTACCTTCTGGCCAAACTTTAAAGGTCGTGATGGCTGTCGTACGCCATTACCTTGGCAGCGTGAAAATGAATTCGGTGGTTTCTCAACTGTTGAACCTTGGTTACCGGTAGTTGACGCGCATAAAGATGTCGCGATTGACGCACAGCAAGCTGACGATACTTCAGCGCTAGTGCATTGCCAACAATTTTTAGCTTGGCGCAAGCAATATGATGCGCTGCTTTTTGGTGATATTAAATTTACGCAAAGCGACGAACATATTTTAGGCTTTGAGCGCAGCTATAACGGCAAAACTTTAGTCTGTTATTTCAACCTAGGCGACCAAAGCCAAGCGGTTGACGTACAAGGTAAAGTAATTAAATCACACCATTATGATAGCGCGACATTAAGTGGCTTTGGCTATGTGATATTTGCAAAACAGGACGTGTAAAAATTACTAACGCAGGGTAAATGGAATTACCATTTTAACTAATTGAAAGAATTACGTATTGTTCTTCCCATGTGAACGTAAGGCTAACCCATCTGGGTTAGCCTTTTTTTTGAATTATGGATTAAGTACAAACTCATTTTTACGAATAAACAGTACATCACCACTTTGGTATTGGCCGTTCAGAACATCAACAACATGTTTGCTAAACTCGCTACACGTCATGATATTGTTGTTAGGAATATTAAACTTATCCCTAAACTTAGTTTCAATTGCACCGGGCGCCATGCAGATCACCTCGAAACCATCATTTGCCATGCTTTTGCTTAACGTAATCACACCTGCTTTTGAGCTGCAATACGATGACCAATCTTTATAAGCGTTAAACCCAGCAGTTGATGAAATATTAATGATCAACGTATTTTGATTATTTTTCAGCGCGTATTTACTTACCAAATAAGTGCCAATTAAATTCACTGAAATATCTTGGATCCACTCAGCTGAATCGGATTCAAGTAATCGATTTGGGTGAATGCAGCCAGCATTATTAATAACAACGTCGAACGCTTTACCTTCTAAATAAGAGGCTACTTCGCTATCTTGCGTTACATCCAATTGTTGGCGTGACACTAAGGTAATATCAAAGGCATCGCTAAATTCGTTAGCAAAGCTTTGTGCCCAATCACCACCACCGCCAGTAATTAAAATTGATTTTTTAGACGATATCTGGGTTTTCATGTTTATCCGACTTATCTATTAGGTTTCTGTATTGGTCGTAAATACGCTCTTTTAAGTTTGAGCTACTTACACCTGCACCATACGGGAAATAAAATACTTTTACACCAAGTTCGCGAAGGTAATCATATTTACCACGCCAATCATCGCCTACCACAAAAATATCGATATTCAGATCTTTTATGCGCTGTGTATGCTCTAACGAGCGCTGTGGAATAACCACATCAGGGTGTTTTAGCGCTTCAACAATCGCAATACGTTCTTCAAAAGGTACCGCAGGTGGGTTTTTATAGCTACACACAAGCTCGTCAGTGCTTACCCCAACAATTAAGGTTTCGCCAAGTCCTCTGCCATATTCAATCATTTTCAAATGATTGCGGTGAAACAGATCAAAGGTGCCTGATACGTAAACAATTTTACTCATAATATATTCTTTTAACTCGTGTTAATGTGAGATTAAATAATCACAAATACGCTCTGCCGATTTACCATCGAGCTTGCCCACGTATTCATCACATATTTGCTTTCTTATTGACTGTTTGATTTGCGGGTTTTTAACCGCATTTGCAACTACTTCGCTAAGAGCTTGATAACTCGCCGCCCTATCACAGAGTTCGTGAAACACTGTAATACTTTCATCTATGCGCTTTTTAAAACGGAACGAAAATATACCGCGATAACCCCAACGTAATTTGTAGAAGTCACACCAGATAACGGGTTTATCTAACGCTGCAAATTCAAAGATAGCAGACGATGCATCCGACAGCATGACATCTGAAATAGCCATAAACTCCAACAAATTATACTCATCAACGCCAGCTAAATAGACATTATCACTGACCGCCCACGATTCTAATATGGCTTTTTGTTTAGTGTAACGCGGCTTAGTTAGCGAGAAAAAGTGTGGCTTTAAAATAATGTTGTAGTCTGCAAAATCGTTGGCAAAATTCGCAGAAAATAGTTCTATTGAACTTGGATAAAATGTTGGCGCGTAGAGAATTGTCGGCTTATTTTCATCTAAACCAAGCGCGCTTAATGAGAGCTTAAGTGATGTGCGATTAATCGCAGGATCGAGCTTGGCATAACCGCTATCTACAAAATTGCCGTTTGGAAACATGGCTTGAAGATTAGCTCGGCGCTTTTCACCTTCAACAAAGCGCACTGTGGTTGGGTTTTTCGATACATCGTAATAACAGCTTTTAGGGCCAACGCCGTGTTGCATCAATACCGTTTTGCTTGCGTTATGGAGTTGCTCTAAATCAGATACGGCGTTACCAAACACAATCCAATCGGCTTTTTGTGCGAGATAATGTGCTAACGCGTCTTGCCAATTGCCTACAATTTTGTAAGTTAACTGGGTGTCGTTTAAAGCGTTTTCAACTATGCGGTTTAAGTCATTATCATCTGTTTTGTAAGCGACTAACTCAATATCTGTTTTATGCTGTTTTAATGCATCAATTACCGGTAAATACTGCGGTAAATAATACAGATGTTGAATATCAAAAATAACCTTCATTGAACTGCCTAAACGATTTATGTGACATTTTTATGATCTCACAAAAACTTAACATCAGGCAAAGTTTTTTAATTGAATTTCCAGTATTTGAGCTTTTTTCTTAGCTTAAAATTGCGAATAAAGTTAAGTGGCTTAGTTTTTTCAACAGTAAGTTCACCAAGTAATACTTTCTCAACCGCATCCAGTACTCGGCCACTCGATTGCCCATCGCGATACGGATGCAATTGCTTTATATACTCGCCAATCTGCTGAGTAAGGTCGTGTGGAGATTGCAATGCATATGACAGCTTTTCTTCAAGTAAATTAGGCTCAGTGAAATTAACCATATACGGTTTAGGATCAATATTGTTAAACGTTACGACCGGTTTATTTTGCACTAAAAACATTTGAATCACTGACGATGTATCGCACAACATCACATCTGCCTGTTTAAGCAGCGGTAATACGTTATCGGTTTCAACAAACTGTAAATGTTCGCTTTCAAGGGATTTATATTGCTCAACAATATGTTTTGGCATTTTAGGATGAAATTGCACTAGCCATTGCCACTTTCCCGTTGTGCTGAGTTTTTTAACTTGCTCGAACAAATGCGGTGCGCACGTTAAATTGCGAGAAAACGTCGAGCACATTAACACCGTTTTCTTACTCTTATTGGCTGTCGGCTCGGTTAGCGTGTCAGTAAATAATGGATCAAGCGTAGGCCAGCCTGTTTCGACCACATTAAAATAGCCATGTTGCTTGGCAAGCTGCTTGAACGGTTCTGTAGTATCTGGTCCTTGGGTGCAATATAAATCAAAGCATTGACGAATATTGAAATGGTCATTGTTACCGCGTCGATTTAACTTACCTGCGTTAAAACCATGGAACACCGCCACTTTAACGCCTGGGAAAAAGCGCGGTACCGTATTACCAGGAACAAATACCGCATCTGGATTAAATGCTTTTACCACATCAACTGATTTAAGTACCTGCTCATCTTCTTTTAAATAGTTCGCATTAACTTCATTACCCCACAAAAACCAAGCAACCTCGCCACCGCGGCGCCAAATTTCTTGCTGTAACGGGCGTAAAATCGCATAACTGTAATTTTGAGAGATAAAGAAAAGGTACTTACGCATAAATAATCCGTTGTGTTAAAGGCGCAAACAGCGCCCCGTTTATTTTTATAGTAGAGCGAACTTAACCACAAAGAGAATAGATAACACCCAAACGCTAATGCTCACTTCTTCAGCGCGATTGCACATTACTTTTACTGCTGTGTAAGCAATGAAACCTAATGCAATACCGTGCGCTATCGAAAACGTAAGCGGTGTCATTAATAATACAACGGCCACAGGCACGGCTTCTGTCATATCATCCCAATCAATCAGTTTTAAGTTTTGTAACATTAATACAGCAACATATAAAATTGCGCCAGCTGTGGCGTAAGCCGGCACCATCGCCGCAAGCGGTGCAAAGAACAGCATTAATAAAAAGCAGATACCAACAACAACGGCGGTTAAACCTGTTTTGCCGCCAACCGATACCCCAGCAACAGACTCAATATAAGAAGTCGTTGTTGATGTACCTAACGTTGCGCCCGCGATCGTTGCGCAACTATCTGCACTAAGAGCGCGGCCCATACGTGGAATATTGCCTTTTTCATCAGCAATACCGGCTTTTTGTGACACCGCAACAAGTGTGCCTGAGGTATCAAATAAGTCGACAAAAAGGAAAGCAAAAATCACACTAAGCATTGAAAGCTCTAGTGCGCTGGCAAAGTCCAGTTCCATCCAGGTCGGTGCAAGTGATGGTGGCATTGAAACAATGCCGTTATATTCAACTAAGCCAAATGCTAACGCGATAGTGGTGACACCTAAAATACTAAACAGCACGCCACTTTTAATATCTCGGTATAAAAGCGCTGCGATAAAAAAGAAACTAATAATTGCAAGTAACGGGCCCGCTTGGGTTATATCACCAAGCTGTACCAAGGTTTCAGGGCTTGCCACAATAATACCCGAGTTTTTAAGGGCGATTAACGCTAAGAATGCACCAATACCGGTGGCAATTGCGCGCTTTAAAACAAGAGGAATGGCATTAATAATCCACTCACGCACTTTAAATAAACTTAAAAGTAAAAAGATAATGCCAGAGAAAAACACCGCGGCAAGTGCGCTTTGCCAGCTGTAGCCCATACCTAGCACAACACCATATGTGAAAAATGCGTTAAGCCCCATGCCTGGTGCCAGTGCGATTGGGTAATTGGCCCAAAACCCCATAATAAAACAACCAATTGCTGCGGCTAAACAGGTGGCTACAAATGCTGCGCCTTGGTCTATGCCTGCTTCGGTTAACATTGCAGGGTTTACAAATACTATGTACACCATAGTGACAAATGTGGTGATGCCAGCGATCACTTCACGTTTAACCGTACTGCCCTGTTGGTTAATTTTAAAAAGTTGCTCAAACATGATTTCGTTACTGTGTCTTAAGGGGGCGATGATCATACCAGTGACACAGCAAAAATTAAATTTTTAAGTCATTTCGAAATGAAATTAAGTGAAAAAAACAAAAGCTTCTAAACTTAGGGTAATTCATCACGCTTAAATTAAGATAAACGTTCACCACGCATACTTTTTTAAAACACATTTTAATCGGAACGTTTCTAACAATCACCGTAAAAAAGTTATTAACCTTGTCTTAGGTTGATTAGCAATAAGGAAGCATATGTCCGACGAACATAAATCCATTGAAGTAGATTCATTAACAATAGAGGAAGTAGAACGCCTCATTCTTTCTACATTACTTGCGATCAAAAAAGAACTGACACAAAAAGCCCACACCATTGTAGAGCAAGATGCCGAACGTTTGTTTGCAACCTCAGTCACTATGTCAAAAGCCAAAAATGATGTTGGTGCTGCCAAATATATGCGTTTCGCTGCCCTGCAAGGTCATGTAAAAGCGCAGTTTTATTTAGGTATGATGTTCGCAAAAGGCGCCGGATTACCGCAAAGCGTGTATCACGCATATACCTGGTTATACCTAGCTGAAAGCCAAGGCTCGATAGAAGCCGTAGAGGCAATTGGTAAGCTACAGCCGCTACTCCAAGCAAAACAAATCACCGATGCCAAAAAGCAAGCTGCTGATTTATATGAGAATATTAATAACGCAATAATCCAATCTGAAAAAATTGTGTAAAAAATAACAAAAAGTGCTTGAAACAAAATACTGTATAAACTACTGTATAGATAATTCCACTGTATATTTAAACAGGTATCGTTATGTTACAAGCTCAACACCTTTCATCACAGCACGCAGTAAAGGTTTCAACACAAGATACAGACAAGCTGAAAGTTATTAATGTGCAAGATGACATTCAAGAAACATTGGCACTTATTGAAATACTGCAAAAGCATACCTGCGAAAATAAATGGACATTGCTGCTTGCACCCGATGCAGTACCAAGTAAAACCCTGTTAGAAAGTTTATCTATCGACCACAGCAAACTGCTTATTATTCGCCAGCGCCATCTTATTAATATTGAATACGTGGTTAATTCGGCGCTAAAAAATGGCAATTTTGGTGCAGTTGTATCGTGGACAAATATGCTTGATGAAGTAACGCTTAGTTCACTCTATGCAAACCAAACAGAGTTTAATGGCTATTTTTACCACTTTGCAGCTAGCAAAGGTGTGACGGCAAACCCTACTCTCTGCTAAAATGCTGGTTTTGAAAAACGAAATCTATTTATGTGTTACTGTGGAACAGCACAAACATTTGAGCAATGTTGTGCACCCATCATCAATGGTGAAAAAAAAGCAGATAATGCAGAGCAGCTAATGCGCTCTCGCTATTCTGCATACTGTGTAAATAACAGTGAATATATTCATAACACCTATGCACTAGCTAAACGTGCCGAAAACAGTGTTAGAGAAATAAAGTTATTTGCTGAACTTGCTGATTTCATAAAACTTACGGTGAATAGTTTTAATGAGCAAGGCGATTCAGCCCAAGTGCATTTTAAAGCAGAGTATATTTGCGACGGCTACTACTGCCAGCTAGAAGAAGTATCAAACTTTATTATTGAAGAAGATCAATGGCGCTATTTAGATGGCACCCTTACCCCTCATAACGAAACTAAGCTAGGCAGAAACGATACCTGTCCATGTGGTAGTGGTAAAAAGTTTAAAAAGTGTCATGGTAACTAAGTAGGTCTTAATCACTTTTTAAATGTATATAGTCTTAGCCTAAGCAACATTATCTTAGCCTATCACCAAAATTAAGACGTTGACTGAAAGTTTTAATAGGGTGGCCCAATTAGATAGCGCCCCCTATTTCTCAAAACCCATCTACAAATACCAAAATACCCATTCTTTTAGATATATTCAGATAATGCAACTGGATGATAATAATTGAGTTTCGCGATAAGCTTTTTATGCAATTTTTTCCGCTTAACTTTTCCTTTTGGTTAAATTACGAACGAAAAGCAAAGTATTTAGCCCACAAAATAAGCCACTCCCCGACCAACGACCAATCACGTAACGCATTTTGAAAAAAGACATAAACCCGTCAAATATATATTTAATGGCAAGCACGCTATTAACTGCCGCTATTTATACAAAGATTAACGTTACGAAAGATTCAGTAAGTATTTAACAAAAGAGCCCTTTGAACCGCTACGGCCAGCTTTACTAAGCGACAGAAGCGAAGCTGTACTCTTGGCTCTTTTCAATACTTTGATAGAAATTGTCGATATCCATTTCGTTATTCTTAAGCCCCACTTGTTTAGCACTGTGCAACTTCTTTTGCACCGCAGGCGGGCAATTATCAACAACTAGGGGCGGAATGTAGTTTTTATCATTCTTACAAGTGAAAGGTTCAGGCTTTAAACATTCATTAAATTGAATCGCGATTAATCCTTGGTTTTCTAACAATGTACGATTGTGTTCGCCAAGCAAGCCGTTAAACGGTTCACTTGCTAATGGCTTTTTCGGGCCTGCTGCGACCTTAGCGTATGAAAGAACCGGATCAACAGTCGGTGACTTTTCGCTTTTTATTAGCTGAAATTGCGAAAACTCCGTCGCATCATTGCTTAATAAAGAAAGTAAAAGTGCAAAATCAGAATGGCGCTGCTCTTTAACACTGTGAGAAAGTTGCTCTCCAAGTTGCGCTTCATGTGTGATGATTTGTTCGATTTGCATCTTTAATAGTCAATCTGATTAATAACAAAGCTGTTATCGACAAAATTCAAAAAAACTTTAGCTTAAACCTTTACTTAATTTTTTAGTTTGTTAATATTCGCCTCGTTCTCGTGGAGGGGTTCCCGAGCGGCCAAAGGGATCAGACTGTAAATCTGACGGCATTGCCTTCGATGGTTCGAATCCGTCCCCCTCCACCACTTCTCTTTCATTCCAAATTCCAAATTCCAAATTCCAAATTCCAAATTCCAAATTCCAAATTCCAAATTCCAAATTCCAAATTCCAAATTCCAAATTCCAAAAAGTGAAATGCTATCTGGTGCTAAGTCAACTAATTTAGCTTATTGATATTCACTTAGCGATTAATTACACACGTATAATTTAAATTTCAACACGCAAAATACACTGACCTACTCGTTATCAAAAATGCGTGTATTCACAGCACGTAATTTAGCGCTTGATTACGTTAACAAATAATCGAGCGTCACTGCCTAACATAAATTATTCTTTTCCAAACAAACAAATTAACTTGTGTCCCTATGTGTCACGAACATCAAATATGAATAACAAAAGTTCTTTTGGCGGTTACTTTGAGTGGTTTTGTATGAAATTTAGCTGTTATGATTGCATTTTGAGCGGTTGGCCACTTTTTTATAAAAAGTGCTTTACAGTAAGATAAAGCTTCACTAATATTGCGCCTACTTCAGTGGAGGGGTTCCCGAGCGGCCAAAGGGATCAGACTGTAAATCTGACGGCATTGCCTTCGATGGTTCGAATCCGTCCCCCTCCACCACTTTCTCTCTGAAGCTCATCTAAATCTATTCAAGCTTAAATATATCCAATTTATATCCGTTTTCTTTAAGCCAGCTTTCAGCTTTTCGATAATCTGGATAGATGCTCTCAACCGTTTGCCAAAACCTACGGCTATGATCCATCACTTTTAAATGCGCTACCTCATGTGCAACAACATATTCAATTACCCATAATGGCGCACTTACTAGCTGCAAATTAAATTGTAATCGTCGTTTCGAATCACATGCGCCCCAACGACTGCGCACATGTTTAATACTTACACTGTGAAATGACTTCTTGATTTGCGTTGCCAATCGCTGCGCATTAGCGCTGCAATAATCAGTAAGTTTACTTTTTGCAAAATCAGCGATTAACGCCAGCTGCTTATCACTTACATTTTTTACCCGTCGCGATGTATTAATAGACAGTACCCCGTCAACTAATTCAACGTTACTTTTTACCTGCCCTTCAACAAATGCTAAATTAACCTCTTCACCTAAAATAGTGAAAGTCTTTTGCGTTAATACCGACGCTGCATCAACACGTTTAATCTGCTTTTCTAAGTGTTTATTAATCCAATCTTGTTTTTGCATTAACCATTGTTCAATAAAGTCGTGTTTTAAATGCATAGGGGCATAAACAAACACTTCTTTTGCTTTAATTTTTATGGCGAGTGTTTTACGATTTTTACTGCGTTTTAACTGATATTTGATCGACATTATTTTCTATTGTGGTTAACTTGCTATAGTTATAAGAATCTAGCGCTAATCTGTATATAAATGAGTCAAAACAGCGAAAATCCACTCAAAGATAAGTCCATTTTAATTATTGATGACCAGAAATCGTTCCAACAACTGCTTAAAGGTATGTTGATACAACTGGGTGCCAATAATGTCTCATTTTACGATTCCGGCGAAGCCGCGCTTAATAAAATTGACAAAGATTCTGTTGATATTGTGTTTATCGATTATAACCTTGGACAAGGCCGAAATGGTAAACAGTTTTTAGAAGAGCTTAAGTATTTAAACAAATTATCTCGCCACAGTATTTCCATTTTAGTTACAGGGGAAAGTACTCGCTCAGTTGTTTTGTCGGTACTTGAAATTGAGCCTGACGATTATTTAATTAAGCCGTTTTCAAGTGGTATGTTAAAAACACGCTTAAGTAAGCTCTCCAATAAAAAGAAGTTATTTTTTGACGCGAATCAGGCAATCGAAGACGGTCAACTAGAAGCCGCAGTGCAAATTTACTTAAAAATAGCCAAAGATAGGCCGCGTAATGCCCAATTTTGTTATAAACGTGTCTGTCAGATCTACTTTGATTTAGGGCAATACCAAAATGCCTTTGAATTACTTGGTAATATTTTAGCAACAGCACGGCCCACTTGGGCGCTAACTTATATGGCGCAAACTTGCATGTTTTTGGCGCAATACGACAAAGCAATTCGTATTTGTGACGAATTACTCGGGCAAAACCGCTTTAATATCGACGCCTTAGACATTAAAGCCTTATGTTTAAACCATATTGATCAAGGGAAAGAATCACTTTTCCTTATCGAACAAAGTTGTAATATTTCACCGCATTCATTTGCAAGGCAAAAAACCTTCGCTGAAATCGCACAAGCTAACAACGATCTTGAGGCGCTTATTAAAGCACACGGCACCCTACTTGCCATGTCTAAAGGCACCGCATTTGCCCATATTGATTATCAGTTTAACTACATTCGTGCCATGTTCAGCCAACTCCATTTGGCTAACTCAAAAGAAGAAAAAGCTGACCTAAGTAATCAAATTAAAGGGAGTTTACGTCAAGCACAAAACGACCCTACCGTTACGGAGCAACATGCATTGTTTAAAGAGTTTAATACTTTTTGCGAAGCGCGATTAAGTGTCAGTGAAGGCGACTTTTTAGATGCGAAAAAAATGATAGCGCCTTATATTGCTGAACAATCATTAAGTAGCTCGGTATTGCCTGATTCTGTTATGGCACTGTTTGATTTAGGTGAATTCGACGATGCCAACGCGCAGCTTGAAAAGTACAAAGGGCTGAACGAATGCGATGGGCAAACCCTTAAACAATTACAAGAGCGTAACGAGTCGCTTGCAAATCATCAGACCGAGTTTGAGCAGCATAATGTCCGTGGCATTGAGCTGTATAAACAAGGCGATTTTCAAAACGCTATTGAGCAATTTGAAATGGCACTTAAATACGCACCTATGAATACGGGGAGCGCACTTAACTTACTGCAAGCCCTATTACAGCTTTTGCCTCGTGCAAATCAAGCAGCCGATGTTATTTTGGAAAAATGTCGCAGTAATTTCCGCTTGGTTGAAGGCATGGCACTACCTCGTCAACATGCTAAACGACTTGAAGATCTTAAGTTTGAATACAACAAGTTAGCTAAACTTTATTCACAATCAAATTAGCAAAACCTTAGCTAAGTGCTAGGCTTAAAGAATTCAATATCTGATATTTTTGATTTATGAGCAATGCACCAAAATGTAAATATGTATCGCCTGAAAACGAGCAATGTCGTGAGCTTGATATGGGTGGCGGCTATTGTTTTTGGCACGATCAAAAATACGATAAAAGTGGCTTAGCGTTAACAGAAAAATTAGAGCGCTATGCCAAACGCGGCGGTTTATTAAAAGGCTTACAGCTAAAACGAGCTGACCTTACCGGGCTTAACCTAGTCAATCACCACGGTGAAGATTTCGACCTATCGTACAGCAACTTTTATCGCGCAAATATGCAAAACGCGCATCTTTACAATACCTGTATTCGTGATGCCTCACTGATGAAAGCCGATTTACGTGACGCCAATTTGCATTGCGCCAAATTAGAGGGAACAAACCTGCTTGGCATCAAACTAGTCGGCGCACGTATCGATAATATGAAGTTGGGCAACACCTTATTGCAAGAAAATCTTGCGCGAAAAGCTGAAAAACAAAACGACAGTGACATAGCACTAGATTATTTTGAACAATCTGAAGAGATCTATCGCGATCTTCGAAATGCCGCAGAGAATCAAGGACTGTTAGAGCTATCAGGCAAATTTAATCACAAAGTACTGATTATGCGCAGGCATCAATATCCCAAATTTTCAAGACATCGCATTGCCTCTAAGTTTTTCGATATCTTGTGCGGCTATGGCGAGCGCCCTGTAAACGTTATTTTCTTTTCGATGATGCTGATTCTGCTTTGCGCACTTGGTTACTTTACGTTTGGCGTAAGCTTTAATGGCGACACAATTCAGTTCAGTTCAACGCAAAACACGCAAGAAAATTTAATGGCGCTGGTTAACAGCCTCTACTTTAGTGTAGTGACCTTTACAACCTTAGGATACGGTGACATAACGCCTCTTGGCTATTCCCGATTTATTGCCGCTGTCGAAGCTTTTTGCGGTAGCTTCTCTCTAGCCCTGTTTGTGGTAGTTTTCGTTAAGAAAATGACGCGTTAGCGTGAACACCCTTAACGAAAACTCAAACCATTAACCCGAGTATTAATGTCATATTCGTTTTGCTAATTAATGTTGCCAATAATAAACAACATCATGAATACCATTGAAAGTAATCGAAAAAAGAACAATTGCCCTTTTAAACTGCGTACCTGTTTAGACGTTTTAAAAACTTTTAACTCTAATGCTTTACAATATTCACGACTAATCATAATAGAACCCCCATAGTAGTATCGGTGTTATACCAACATACCTGTTTGGCACACTTAGTTAGATTATGCATAATCGTTACCAAGTTTTAATGTGCCTTCGCGTTCCTTTTTACCCTCGCTCCTAACTTGCTATCGACCTATCAGATAAAACTTTAAACGATATTTACCGCTAACCTTGCTGTTAGCGACTTACTATCAAAAAAGTTAGATCATAAGTCGCCAGTTCGAGTTAAAGCCTAGTTATCTTTTGTGCGCTTTTTCTATCTAGCGTTCATTACGTTGAAAACGCGCATACAGACCAGAGTATCGCGATACGGTGCGTGCCATGGCGCGCTCTAAGCCTCCCGCTAACGATACCAATTCAAACGATTCTTTCGCACGCGTAATGCCGGTGTATACCAACTGTCGATTAAGTACCGGTGAATTAACCGGTAGTAACATAGCAACATGTTTAAATTCAGAGCCTTGCGATTTATGAATTGTCATTGCATAAACAGTATCGAATTGTGGTAAACGAGTTGTTGAAATCACGCGTTCAGCACCTTGATCGTCAATAAAGCTCGCCATTAATCGACCGTTTTCGTCTTCGATGATAATGCCAATATCACCGTTAAATAAATTGAGCTGGTAATTGTTTTCATTGATCATAATTGGCATACCAATATAAAAATTACCGGTGCGTTTAATTAACTGCTGCTGGCCAAGCTGTTTTTCGATTTTCATATTGAGCTCGTTGGTACCATACGGCCCAACACGCGTTGCACACAGGATTTGGTAGTTTGCAAACGCTAAATGAACATCGCGAATGCTATCGCCATTGCGTATTGCTTTAAGGTAAACACTGTAGTGGCCGGCTGCGCGGTCAATAAATCCCTTAAAATCAGTTTCAAGCGAACTAAACATCAAATCTGCGCTGTTTGAGTGATATACCTCATTCAGGGCATTCAAATCATTGCTATTAACCGCTTTTGCCAATCGCCCTATGCCGCTGTCGGTTTTAAAACGGTGGCTAACTTGCAAATAAGCAAGGTTATCATTGAGCTCATAAGAGGTTGGTTTTGCCGCATTCATTGGCATATTAAGTAGCTGCGCAAGGGCTTTTGCCGTCTCTGGTGTGTAATTATGATCGACACCTAACGTTAATGGGCGACATAAATCTGACAGTACATTACCCGTATCAACCGATGATAATTGGTCTTTATCACCTAATAAAATAACCCGCGCATGACTTGGTAATGCATCAAATAGTTTAGCTAACATGGCTAAATCAACCATCGAGGCTTCATCTAAAATCACTAAGTCCACGTCGAGCGGGTTTTGTCGATTGTGGCGAAACTTGTTAGATAAATGGATCACGCCCAACAAACGGTGCAAGGTTTGCGCTGTGTCTGGAATATGCTTTGCAATTTGCGAATCAATATTCAAGTGTTGCTTTGCACCGGCAATCGATTCACTCAATCTCGCCGCTGCTTTGCCCGTTGGTGCAACAAGTTGCACTTTTAGCGGCACCTTGCTGTAGAGCGACTGTAGAATTGCCAACAATTTAGTCACTGTGGTGGTTTTACCAGTGCCCGGTCCACCAGAAATAATACAAAAACGTTTTAAGCAGGCTACGGCGCAGGCCACTTTTTGCCAATCAAGGGCCCCTGAGTCTTTAAAATAATGCGACAGCAAATTACCCAACTCAGTTAAATCGAGGTTAGTGGAAAGTGCATTTCTCGTCTTTACCGCCTCTACAAATTCACGCTCATAATCATCATAGCGAGCAAAATACAGGTGTTTTGCAAACAAACGAAGTGGCTGTTGCTCCCCTACGCTGTGGTGTGCCTGCAAAAGCGCACTAAAGTCATCATCACTTGTAAATGGCGACTGCTTTTTACCATATTCAGTAAGAGCAAGATTAAACGGGTCGTCTTTATCAATGCTTTCAAGCGGTAAACATGAGTGCTGAGAGCGCACTGCACGGCTTAATAACAAGACTAGGTAAAATACTTTAGAATCGCTATCTGGTACTAATATGCTCGCCAGATTAATGTCAAACTGATCGATTTTGTCATATTCAATAAGTAGTTCACGCATTGAATGTCCCCTTATCAAATAAGCTATCTAATGCAAGCACTTGCTCAACATCGGGTGCTTTGTAATACACGCCATTACCCGTTGGCATACCGCGCATAAATAAGTAAAGGCTGCCCCCTAAATGGGTGTGAATGTCGTAATTAGCAATACGTTGTTTTAACAAACGGTGTAACGCTACCGTGTAGAGTAAATATTGCAAATGGTAGTGATGTGAACTCATCACCGTTTCCATATTGTCTTGATTGTAGTCCTCACCGCTATCACCTAAATAATTCGACTTATAATCGAGCACATAGTAACGGCCATCAAAACAAAAGATTAAATCGATAAACCCTTTCAGCATGCCGCTTATGGTAGCGCTTGTAAGCGGTGTAAAATGATCGCGACTCTGTGTTAACAAAATATCGTTAAGTTTCCGGGTCACTAATTCGTTTACTGGCAGCATAAACTCCATTTCGATTAGGCACTGAGTCATATCTAGCTGTTCCATCGATATGGCAAGTGGCGCTAATGGCTTAGCTAATAACTGTTTAATCCAGTTTTCAACAACCTCCTGCCAACCATCATCTATTTGGTATGCGAGTAACTGCTTTTCCACCACATCTGCAAGCGGTTCTTTTTGCTCAAAAACTGGCTGTTCAGCAGCGTTAAAATCAATTTCTTCCATAATGGCGTGTAAGCAACTACCGGCATTGGCGCCTTTTGGAAAACTAAACTCATTTTGTACGATTGCAGTAGTGCTCTCCTGCCAATCGAGTAAATGCATTTCATCATTGGCACCTTGTTTGTAATCAAATGAGCTGCTATCGCCATGAGAAGACTTAGTTAACGATGAAAAGCTCGAAAGTCGCCATTTATTTGGTACGCTTTTCGTTTTTTGCTTAACCAATAATTGATCAAACGTGGTGGCTGCTTGAGGTAACACTACCGGCGATTCTGGTGCACTATAAAGTGACGCGCTTAAACCACTATGGCTATCGCAAAATCCGCGCAATTGGTTATACCAGTCATGTCCCGTATCAATATCATCTTTATCAAGTAGCAAATGCCCTAAAGGCGTTTTTGCAATACCTGGTGTTTTACTGCGACCATCTTTACAGTTGTATAAGCCCACCACTAAATAATGTACCGCGCGCGTTAGGGCAACATATAAAAGGCGTAAGTCCTCAGCAAGACTTTCTTTACTTGCCAGCGCTTTCGCGTCATCGTCGGGCGCTAAATCATAAATAAGTGTGCCATCGTCTTTATGATAAACCGCATCGTTATTTTCTCTAAAGCTTGCAACAAACGGCATATACACAACAGGATATTCCAGTCCTTTTGAGCCATGCATGGTTACAATGTTCACCAGTTGTTGATCGGTTTCTAGACGCAGTTGCGAACCTTCTGCCGCGAATTTAGTAATTTGGTCATAGAGCCAGTGCAGCAAACGATGATAACTGTTCAGCGCCAGTTGTTTTTGCTGTAATAATTCACCCAAATGCCGAATATCCGTTAGCAAGCGTGGTACATCCCAGCCTTTTTGCTGCCAACGACTCGGAAGCGCATTTAACTCGACCAGTGATTCAATTACCGCCATTACACCTTTTTGTTGTAGCAACAATTTTAGCTCGGCAAAGTGTTCTAAGGTTTCTTCCCATGCATTGGTATTTTGCGTTAATTCATGCACTTGTGAATAATTTAGCGCAAACAGCGGCCCCACTAAAACGCCGCGAAAAATCGCTTCATTGTAGGGGGTAATAAGCGCAGAAAGAAAGGTCAATAAATGACTCGCGAGTGGCGTTTCAAACACACTATCGCGCGATAAAAACACACTGGCAACGCCACATTTATAAAGAGCGCTTTTAATTGAATTTGCTTGGTTGCGATCCCTGACGAGTACCGCAATATCGTTTGCTTTTAACGCGTCACCTTCCAATTTGGCACGTCCCGCCGCGGCATCAATTAATAGCTCGGCAATTTGCGAGGCGCAAATGTTGGCAAGGTGATTATCCCCTTGTCCTTTTGCCACAGTGTCATCAAGTTCATCGAATACTAAAAAATGAATACCTGACTTACTTTCTTCATTAACAAATAATCCCGACTCGCTGCTTTTACCAAACGCCTTTACTTTGCCAAATGGAATGTCTTTATTAAAAATAAAACTATCGTCTTTGTTAGCGAAAATACTGTTTACACCATCAACAATTTGCTGCGATGAGCGATAGTTAGTATCCAGAGTGTAATGACTTTCTAACGGTACTTGGCGCTTGGCGTCAATGTAGGTAAAAATATCAGCGCCGCGAAACCCATAAATAGCTTGCTTAGGATCGCCAATCATAATCAATGCGTTGTCGTTATGTGATACGCTTTTATTGTTTAAATAAATATTGGCGAATATACCGTATTGAATAGGATCGGTATCTTGGAATTCATCGATTAGTGCAACCGGGTACTGACTTAAAATTGCATTCGCCAGCTCACCACTTGTGTTAGTTTCAAGCGCTAAACTTAAATTTTGTAATAAATCATCCGGATTAATCAGCTGATGCTTTTGTTTTTCACTGAGTAACCAATCAACAAGGTAGTGATACGCACTAATTAAAATCGACACTGGCAATGCTGCTTCGGCCTGTGCTTTTAGCGTTGCCGCTTCATCAAATAAGGTTGCAAGTTGATGGCTAACCGGAGGTTTATCTTTTAAATAATTGCCTTTATCTGCAAATGCTTGCTCACCCCAGATCTCAAACGAACGTTTTGATGCGCCTTCAAAAATGACCTCATCACTTTGGCAATAGGCATTTAATAATCCTAAGTTTTTGCTGCTCGCGATGGGCTTTGATTTTTTAAACGGCGTGTTTTCAATAAAGCCGATAAACTCTTGCGCTAAGATCTGCTGTTTAAGCGTACTTGTAGTCTCATAAAGGGCATTTTGTAACGAAAGCGCTTGCTCAAAGGTATAATGCGGCGTAATTTCAACGCCTGTGCGGCTCAATAATCCAAATAAATTTTTAAGCAATACATCCGGTGATGAAAAACAGCTGGTTACCGCCGCGTAGCTTTGCTTTTCAAGTGGAAAAACGAACTGACGCCAAAAATCTTTAATCGCGGTCTCAAGCAGTTCACTCTGATCCATAATAAATTGCAAATTAAACGCCATTCCTGATTCAAACGCATGTTGTTTAAGCATACGTTGACAAAAACCATGAATCGTAAAAATGGCGGCATCATCGAGCGATTTAACTGCACTGTCGATTTGATAAAACGCACTGTGGCTATCATCTATTTGGCTTACTAACTCGTTAACTACCTGATCATTGGTTTCTTTACCCAGCAGTGTGTCACGCAAGGTAATTAAACGCTGCCTTACCCTGTCTTTAATTTCCGCGGTGGCCGCTTCGGTAAACGTTACAACTAAAATCTGTTCAATACTGAGCGGCGTTGTACGTTTGCCCTCTTGAGTAAAGCCAAGTAGTAACCGTAAATATAGTGCTGTGATGGTATACGTTTTACCGGTACCCGCGCTTGCCTCAATTAAGTTTACGCCGCACAGCGGCATCGCCATAGGTTTAAGATTTTGCATATTTATGCTCCGTAATAATGGCGTCTATCGGTGCAAGATAGGTTTCAGTTAATTCAATAAACTCGTCAGCGACACTTTCTAGGGAGGTAAAATCAAGTGCAATATACGGGTCGCTCAATTCGTTTTGACCAACAAACGAAGCACCTGAGAATGTGTTTTCTGCCGCGGCAAAATCGCGTTTTTGTAAATAGCTAAATCCAGTCGTCGCAAACAATGGCAACGGCCGAGTAAACATACAGAGGTACAGCTCGCCCCATTTTTCAAGCTGACTTAATGCCTCGTCTTGGTTCAGTTGCTGGTATTCAATATAGCCATCAAGGGATAAAAACACGGTGCTATTTACATCACCACAGGCTGAGCCCGCTAGGTGATATAAATACCCGGCAATTTTATCTTTTGCTTTTAATTTAGCTGTAGGACGATACAAATATTGCGTCGCCAACGATACTGGCTTTAATGCACCACTTATTTTCAGCATTGATAGTGACAAATCTACACGTTTTGGCTCAATAGGTGTTTCATCACCTGTAATAATCTGATGGCGTTTTAACTCCATCAACAAAGGCTCTGCAGTATTCACCATGTTATCGAACGCGAGTTCGGCACCCGCTCCTTGCGGTAAATCGCCCCTTGCAATAATTGCCGCTAAATTAGGGGCATTACTTAGATAATCGCGCTCGATAATTTCTTGCAAATAGCGGTAACGCGTTAAACCGTCTAAGGCAAAAGTTTCGTCATCTTGATTATTAAATTGATAGTCACCTAATCGTGCACCAATGGTGGAGCGATAAAACGATTGCTGTGGTGCAAGTAATTGCTGAATAAACAGCGATAAATCAACCTGTGTGTCGATATCTGCAACTAACGGTTCGTTTTGACCCGTTGCTGGCGTTGGTTTTGGTAACCAAATCGGGTTATAGCTTTGCAGGTGCGATTGTTGATAATACGCAGGATTAAACGGCTGCAAGTAATGGCTAACCGTTAACGATTCAATTAGTTTACCTTTATCGTGCTCAAACACACGGGATAAATAGTCTGTTAGTTCACTGACTAAAACACTCGGTAAACGCTCCGAATTATCCACACACGAATTACCGATATAGCTTAAATACACATGTTCACGGGCACTTAAAATTGCTTCTAAAAACAAGTAACGGTCGTCCATTTTACGTGAACGGTCACCTTTTTGTGGTTTGCTGTGCTGAAGTAAATCAAATCCCAGAGGCTGCACAGTGCGCGGATAATCACCATCATTTAAGCCTAAAATACAAACCACTTTAAAGGGCACTGCACGCATAGGCATTAAAGTACAAAAATTTACCTGGCCCATAAAAAAGCGCTGGCCAACCCCTTTTTGCATCAGTTGCTGCTTGAGAATATGCACCATTAGCACTTGTGATACCGCGCCAGTATGATCATTGTTTTCAAAGTGCTGTAAAACGTGTTCGAGTGCCTTTTGTACAAAGCCTAAGTCGTTATTTTGGCTTATATCACTTGCGTAAAAGCGCATTGTAAGTTGTTGCAACTGCTTTACTTTTTCAGCTAAGTTGCCACTGGATTTTAACTCTTTTTGTGTTTGTTCAAGTGCATCAAAAAAGCGAATTAATTTAGCCAGCGTTTCAACCGCCATACCTTCAACCTGATCGGCTGCAAATAACTGGTTAAATTCGGTGTTTTCGTCTTTGCTGGCAAACCCCAGTATTAAGCGCGATAACCCCTGTCGCCAACTGTTAATGGCAATTTTCGGTTGGTTAAATTCGCCTTTATGTTCGCCATCAATGCCCCAGCGAATATTAACCTGCTCTAACCAATAACCAATTTGATTGAGTTCTTCGCTCGAAATTTCAAACTTTGCTGAGATTTCGTCAACTTGTAATAAGTCCAGAATATCAGATACATAAAAACGGCAAGCGCCTAAATCGGCAAGTTTAATAAAGCTGTTTACGATTGGTTTTTCTTGCTCAACACCTAAGTCAGAAATCGCAAATGGAATGTAACGGTTGTCTTTTGCACTGCCAAATACCGCTTCAATATATGGGCTGTACTGGCCGGAATCGGGCATCATCACGATAATATCGCGCGGTGATAAGCTATCGTCAGCACTAAATAAGTTCAACAAATGGTCGTGCAGCGCTTCTACTTCTCTAAGTGCATTATGGCAGCGCGCAAACTGAAACGACGAATAGCCTTTGTTTTCACTATAAGTTAACTTGCCCTCATCTGATACAAACCAAGTTGGGTCACTAGCAAGCGGCACGCCTTTAAACGCTAATTCAAAAATTTCCTGTTGTAATTGACCCAGTAAATTCTCATCAAACGCTTCAATAAATATATCGGTCCACTGTGCATCTAATTCCACCAGCTGCTCTAAATATTCGCGCCCTAGTTTACCCCATGATGCCAAAAGTGGATTACCTACAATGTAATAATCCTCGCCTTCGGCATCAATATTTGGTTTAACGTCATAATTGGCAATAATTTTCGCTTTGGTTTTTTCATCAACTACATCGCCCCAGTAATGTTTACTCGGGTTACATAAATAAATGTACACATCAATGTGCTCGGCTAATGCCTGAAACACTTCAAGTTGCTGACTGGGAATGGCTGACAAGCCAAATATGTATAAATTTTGATGAAATAAATTAATTGCATTTTGGTTTAGAGATGCAATTAAATCTTGATGCAGATTCGCACGGTGATATGGGTTTTGCCCAAGTGTTTGCGTATGCTCAACTAGTTTTCGCCATAATATGGGCTGCCACGGTGCAATTGATATATCGACATCGGCAAGTTCGTCGTCACCCTGCTGCCAGCTCTCTAGCCAAGCTGGTCGATACATTAAATATTGGTCAAACGCATCGGCAATTTTTTCGCACAAACTAAATAATCGCGTATCGTTATCGAGCGCAGTTTGCGTATCCACCAAGTACTGTTTTAACAGTGCAAATTCCGCTTGTTCTAAACAATTAGGCAAAATATTAAATAGCTTCCACGCCATATTATTTTTGTTAAATGAGGATTCTTGTGGCACATCTGACAATAAGTTTTGATACAAACGCCAAATATAACTTGAAGGCAACACATAATCGATTTGCCCTGTGACACCATGTTGCTCGGCAATCAACACCTTTAGCCACTGCGCCATACCGGGTGATTGCACCAACACTTGTTCTTTATTAAAAATGCTCGGATTGGGGCTGTGCATCAGCGACTGAGATAAGTGAAGCTGAAGCGCTTCCATACGGTTTGATTGAATAATATGCAGCATTTTAAGAACAAACTAACTAATTGGTTTACCTTATATTAATTTAAATAAAAGCGGCTGACTATGAAAGAGTAAAAAGCTAACGTGACACGCTTGTTTTTTGTTAGACTAGTGCGCACTAATCTCAGATGTGGATAACAAGGTGAACAATGAAAGTTATCAGTTTTAATATAAACGGCTTACGTGCTCGTTTGCATCAACTACAAGCGGTTATCGACAAGCATCAGCCTGACGTAATTGGCCTTCAAGAAATTAAAGTACATGATGAAGCTTTCCCTATCGAAGATGTTGAAGCGATGGGATATCACGTTGCATTTCATGGTCAAAAAGCCCATTACGGCGTGGCGGTTCTTACTAAACAAGCGCCAATCGCAATTGAAAAAGGCTTTCCGACCGATACTGAAGAATCGCAAAAACGCATGATTATTGCGACAGTAGCAGATAAAAACGGTAATCCGGTTAAAATTTTAAACGGCTACTTCCCGCAGGGTGACAACATTGCCCACGAAACTAAATTCCCATACAAACGTCAGTTCTATGTCGATTTAATGACTTATTTGGCAAGTCATGATCCTGAAGAGCAAATTATCGTAATGGGTGATATTAATATTTCACCGCTCGATTTAGACATCGGTATTGGTGAGCCTAATCGTAAACGCTGGCTAAAAACCGGTAAATGTTCATTCCAACCAGAAGAACGTGAATGGCTTGCTCGCCTACTCGATTGGGGATTTGTTGATACCTTCAGAGCATTAACGCCAGACGCCACAGAAAAGTACTCGTGGTTTGACTACCGTTCTAAAGGGTTTGATGATAACCGCGGTCTGCGTATTGATGTTGTACTAGCAACCAAAGCGCTTGCTGCAAAGTGCATCGAATCAGATATTGATTACGAGCTGCGCGGCATTGAAAAGCCATCAGATCACGCGCCAATTTGGGCAACATTTGATATTTAACCGAGTCAATTGGTAGGTAACCCTGTGCAATTTGATTTAGCTGAATTAACCTGTTTGTTGTTATTTACAATTGCAGTGATTAAATCACTGAATGCGACCACGCGTCATATTCTATTATCAAATCAAGTTGTGCAGCGAAGCGTGCTCGCCATCAGCCTAATGTTAGTTGGCTTTTGGTCGCTCAAGGCTGGGCTTTATCCCGGTCTTGATATTCACGTTTTAGCGCTGACTGGTGTAACGTTAACGCTTGGTCCTCGCCTTGCAATTCTCACTGCAGCGCTTAGCCATAGTTTACAGTTAGGCCTTGGTTTAGTACCGTTTGAGCAAATTGGCAGCTATGTCCTATTTACCTCGCTTTTGCCTATTTTGTTTAGCTACGCACTGTTTTTATTGTGCTACCAATACATTACTCGCCATTTATTTGTTTATATCTTTGTTAATAGCTTTTTAGGCGCTGGCCTTACCGCCGTGTTTCATATTGGCTTAATGACAGGCTATCATTATTTTTCTGGCCACTATGATTGGCAAACATTACTTGATAATTACACTTTTTTAGCAAGCCTTATCTGGTTTCCAGAAGCCACCATCAACGGCATGGCAATGACGGTGTTAATATTTATCGCCCTCATTGGGTAAGAACCTTTTACGACAACGAGTATTTAGCGCGCTAAACCACATATTTTGAAAGAGCCGAGTTTATGGTGCACTAATCTCGTATCTGCTGGTGGTTTAAGGTTATAATCATGCGATTATTTATCGTGTAACCAGATTTAAATGTCTCAACTTTATTTTTGCCCTATGTGCCAGACGCCACTTACCGATGACACACATCGTTTAATTTGCGCCAATAACCACAGTTTTGATAAAGCCAAAGAAGGTTATATCAACCTGCTGCCCGTGCAAAACAAAAAAAGTAAAGATCCGGGCGATAACAAAGAAATGGTTATGGCACGACGCGCGTTTTTAGCCCGTGGTCACTATAATTTTTTACGCGACGCAATTTGCCAGCAGATTGAAACACTGGCGAGTAACAGCACGTTGCTAGATGTTGGTTGTGGCGAAGGTTTTTATACCCACAAATTTGATGAATGTGAGAATGTCGCAACGACTTATGGGCTCGACATTTCAAAACCTGCGGTTAAATATGCTGCTAAGCGCTTTAAAAACTGCCATTTTAGTGTTGCTTCATCGTCGAATGCACCATTTAACGACGCGGCGTTTGATATTGTAACCAGTGTATTTTCACCACTGTTTAGCGATGAATTAAATCGCCTTGTAAACGACAACGGCACACTAATTGTTGCAAGCCCAGGTGATAACCACTTAACTGAGTTAAAATCGATTATTTATAACGAAGTAAGGCCACATCAAGCAGTTGAAGCGCCGGCTGGCTTTAGCCTTCAAAGCCATACATTACATACCGAAGTAGTTAGTTTAGAGCTCGATGCGTTAACTGAATTAATTAAAATGACACCATTTGCGTGGAAATTCCGCCCGGAGCATTGGCACTCTCTCAGCGAGAAAACACCTTTTACAGTGACTCTGTCGTTTTATGTAAGTGTGTTTAACAAAGGCAATGCTTAATCTTACAAGGCATTTCTCGAAAGCAAAAAGTATCAGCTAAAGCCCTGATACTTTTTGTTTTCATAGGGTATTTAAAAAAGATCGCGTTTAAACGCATTATCCATTTTGTCGTACACCTCTTTAAGCAGATATGCCAAATCGCCGTAACGCGGTTTGGTAATTGATACTGGCGGCTCGACCCCGTGCTCAGTCATTTTGCCGTAAACCTCGCGAAACCACACCGCTTCTTGAGGCGGTAGCAACGTATTGGCACGCTTGCCTAACCAATACAAACCTTGCACTGGCATTGACAACAAAAATAAAGAAAAGGTTAACGCTTGCGGTAAATATTCAAGACTTAAAAAGTTTACCTGCACAAACACGCTTAACACCGCAAGCAAAGGCACAACTTTAATGGCAAGCTTAGTTGCCTTTATGACACGAAACTCCAAAAATACAGCGCCTAATTTAGGCTCCAACGGCCATGTTTTGCTGTAGTGATGCCCATCAGAAATTTGCGCTAACATCGATTTTTGCATTACCACCTCGAAATTGCATTGAGTTTCTAGAATTACCTAACGAAAAAGTAAATTTTAGGGTAAAATTGCAACTAATAAAGTCAAGTATACCATAGTCTGAAATGACTGCCGAAAAATCTATTTAAGGAAACCATTAACTATGTCGCACAATGTGCTCGTATTAAATTGTGGAAGTTCAAGTTTAAAATTTGCCATTATCGATGCCACAACTGGCGCAGCAAGCCTAACGGGTTTAGCCGAGTGTTTATCACTTGATAATGCATCGCTAAGTTACAAACTTAACGGTGAAAAGCATAAAATCGAATTACCAAAAGGGGCACAGCACGACACTGCCATTGCAGAAATCGTTAATCTAATTAAACAGCAAAACTTAAGTAGCAGCTTAATTGCGGTAGGACACCGTGTCGTTCATGGCGGTGAAGCATTTACCGGCTCTGTTATCATTGATAGCGCTGTATTAAATAGCATCGAAAGTAATGTTGCCCTCGCACCACTTCACAATCCAGCTAATTTAATGGGTATTCGCGCAGCACAATCGGCATTTGCAAACTTACCGCAAGTTGCAGTATTTGATACGGCATTCCACCAAACAATGGAAAAGCAAGCGTACTTATATGCGCTACCGCTTTCGCTATACAAAGAGCACGGGGTACGCCGTTACGGTTTCCACGGCACGAGCCACTTCTTTGTTGCTAATGAAGCTGCTAAATTAATTAATAAGCCAATAGAACAAAGTGCGATTATTACTGCGCACTTAGGCAATGGCTGCTCTGTTACAGCGGTTAAAAACGGCAAAAGCGTTGATACCAGTATGGGTTTAACACCGCTTGAAGGCCTTGTCATGGGTACGCGTTCAGGCGATTTAGACGCAGGTCTTTACAACTATCTATCAACCACACTTGACTATTCAAACAGCCAAATCGACGCATTACTAAATAAACAAAGTGGCTTACTTGGCTTAAGCGAACTTTCGAGCGATTGCCGAGAAATTGAAGAAGCAGCCGAACAAAATCACGTACAAGCTAAGCTTGCTCTTGATGTGTTTTGTTACCGCCTTGCTAAGTACATCGCGTCATACGTTGTACCATTAGGTCAGCTTGATGCCATTGCTTTTACCGGTGGCATTGGCGAAAACTCATCGCTTATTCGTGAAAAAGTCATTCAATTACTGGCTTATTTTGCCTTTGAACTTGATAACGATGCCAACCTTGCAGCACGCTTTGGTAACAGCGGCATAATCGCGTCAAACCCATTAGGTGCAAAAGTGCTTGTTGTGCCAACCAACGAAGAATGGGTTATCGCGATGGATGCGCATAAGCTTGTGGAGGCACGCTAATGTCACATCGTATTATGCTTATTCCCGTATCAACGGGCGTTGGCCTTACCTCGGTTTCTGTGGGCTTAGTACGTGCCCTTGAAAAAAAATCGGTAAAAGTTAACTTTTTTAAACCTATTTCTCAGCCTCGCGGAAAAAAAACCGGGCCAGAGTTATCTACCGAAATCGTTAAAATTGGCTCAACCATTAACCCTGCGAAATCAATCGATTTACATACCGCAGAGCAAATGATTGGCGACGGTAAAACTGAAGTTTTACTTGAAGAAATTGTCGGCCGTTTTGAAAAACATGTTGGCAAAGATGATGTTGCGATTATTGAAGGTATGGTACCGACACGCAAGCAACCTTATGTTGGCCGCGTAAACCGTGAAATTGCACAAACCCTTGGTGCGCACATTGTATTCGTTTTAACGCCAAGTAACGATGACGTAGACGAAATTGAAGACCGTATTGAGCTTGCAGCAAGTTTATACGGTGGCGTTGAACACCCTCGCGTACTAGGTTGTATTTTCAATAAAGTAAATGCACCACTCGATGAAGAAGGTAATATTCGCACTGACTTTATCGAGCCAAGTAATGATGAAAGCTTGCAAATTGAGCTTAATCGCATTGCATCGCTGCCACTATTTCGTAAAAAACCGTTTAAGCTATTGGGTTCGGTACCTTGGTACCAAGATTTAGTTGCGCCGCGCGTAATGGACTTAGCCAAGCACCTCAACGCCGAAATTTTAAATTACGGTGATATCGAGCATCGTCGTTTAAGAAGCGTTACATTCTGTGCACGTACCGTATCAAATATTCTTAACCACTTTTCACCGGGTGCATTATTAGTAACGCCGGGTGATCGCTCGGATGTGTTAGTTGCAGCTTGTTTGTCCGCAATGAATGGTACAAAAATTGGGGCGGTACTGCTAACCGGTGGCTTTAAACCTGAAGAACGCATTTTAAAACTCTGCGAACAAGCGTTTGATACTGGCCTGCCAATTATTTGTACAGAAAATGACACTTGGCGCACCTCGATTCTACTACAAAGCTTTAATCTTGAAGTACCAGTAGACGATGAACAACGTATCGAAAAAGTAAAAGACCATAATGCACGCCATATCGATAAAGACTGGTTAGAATCACTGACGCAGGGCGTTGCGCTAAATCGTAAAATGTCTCCACCAGCGTTTCGTCATTTGCTGTCATCTACTGCACGCTCAGCGCAAAAAACCATTGTCTTACCTGAAGGCAACGAACCGCGCACAATTAAAGCTGCGGCAATTTGCGGCGAGCGTAACATTGCCCGTACCGTTTTACTTGGTGACCGTGAAGAAATTGAACGTATTGCTGAGCAACAAGGTGTACAGCTAAACGATAACGTTGAAATTCAAGATCCGAGCATTGTACGACAAAACTACATTGCGCCTATGGTTGAGCTACGTAAACACAAAGGCTTAACGGAAGTTATTGCCGAAGAACAACTGCAAGATAACGTCGTGTTAGGCACTATGATGCTTGCAGAGAATAAAGTGGATGGCCTTGTTTCGGGCGCGGTACACACCACAGCCAATACAATTCGTCCGCCGCTACAGTTGATTAAAACAGCGCCAAATAGCTCACTGGTATCATCCGTGTTCTTCATGCTTTTACCTGATCAAGTATTGGTTTACGGCGACTGTGCAATTAACCCTGATCCAACAGCAGAGCAATTAGCCGATATCGCCATTCAATCGGCTGATAGCGCAGCCGCATTTGGCATTGAACCACGCGTTGCGATGATTAGCTACAGCACAGGTACATCAGGTACCGGTGATGACGTTGAAAAAGTACGTTTAGCTACCGAACTTGCTCAGGCAAAGCGCCCTGATCTATTAATTGATGGTCCACTGCAATACGACGCTGCAATTATGGAAAGCGTAGCGAAGAAAAAAGCACCGGACAGTAAAGTTGCCGGTAAAGCAACGGTGTTTGTATTCCCAGACCTCAACACAGGTAATACAACATACAAAGCTGTACAACGAAGCGCTGACCTGATTTCTATCGGTCCAATGCTGCAAGGTATGCGCAAGCCGGTAAACGATCTATCGCGTGGCGCCTTGGTAGACGACATTGTTTACACCATTGCATTAACTGCGATACAAGCAACGCAAGAAAGCCGCTGATCAGGTTGAAAATAGCCTTACAGATGATATTTTTTTTGATATTGTAAGGCTATAAACCACAAGGATTTTTGGGAGTAATATGTCTCAACAAACGTTAGCCGTAATGCAAGAAACCTTTACGATTCACAGTTTTGACGTAGACACACCTATTCCACCTGCCGTTTATCAAAGCAAGGTGTTTTTTATTGCGCGCACCTATGATGAGCTCTCGGTTGTATGCCCGTCTCATGTAAAGCTTGATTCAAACGAGCAAGAAGAAGATTGGGCAGCGCTTGAGGTTTTAGGCCCTCTTGGGTTTTCTATGACTGGTATTCTTTCTAATATTTCGGGCGTACTGGCAAGTGCAAAGATTTCCATTTTCGCAATCTCAACATTTGATACCGATTATATTTTGGTGAAGAAATCATTAATTAATGACGCCGCAACTCACTTATCAAAAGCAGGCTATAAAGTGGTTGATAGCTAATGCGCGTGTTAAAACAAGATTTTTACAGCGTTAAACATGCAGCCCTCGCTATTCACGCACCATTTTCCGGTCGGGTGATAAGCCAAAGCAACGCCGCAAACCCATTAGTACGCAATCAATTGTTGGGATTAGGGGTTGAACTAGAAATCAGCAATTATCAGCTTTTCGCGCCGTTTTCAGGCACTCTGCTCTCAGTCAATCAAGGTGGTTTAGAGTTTGTCTTTAAATCAAAGCAAGGCCTTAAATTGCTAGTGCTCGTCAATCTAGATGAACAATCTCTACCAATGACAGGCTTCAAACAACACCTAAAGGTTGGCGATTTGGTTTCTGCTGGGCAACTTGTCGCTAGCTTTGATTTTCGTAAACAACATCACAGTGTTTTCGCGAGTATTTTACTGCTTGAACCCGATCGCTTAAGCAAGGTGCTTGATAAATGTTATTATCAAGCGAGCCGCGTAACCGCCGCAAACGATATTTTATTTAAACTAACAAAACGAATTAATCATGATTAAACTTTTTGGCATTCCAAACTGCGACACAATTAAAAAAGCAAAAAAGTGGCTTGAACAAAACAACATTGAATACACTTTTCACGACTACCGCAAAGACGGTGTAAGCTCAGAGATGGTAAATAACTTTTGCCAACAGCTAGATTGGCAACAAGTATTGAATAAGCGTGGCACGACCTACCGCCAGCTCGATGATGCAACTAAAGAGAATCTTAACGCCGAGTCCGCGGTAGCACTATTAGTCGAGCAACCAGCCATGATTAAGCGCCCTATTTTAGAAAAAAATGGCGAATTCCATTTAGGCTTTAAAGCAGATCAATACCAAAGTATTTTCTCATGAGTGATTACAATGTAGTAAGCCTTACCCAAGCGCTTATTCAAAAGCCCTCAGTGACACCCGATGATGCTGGCTGCCAAGATTTAATGGCCGAGCTGCTAACGCCGCTCGGGTTTAATATTGAGTCTTTATTTTTTACCGACACATTAAACATGTGGGCGCGCAAAGGCACTGAGGCCCCGTTATTCTGTTTTGCAGGTCACACCGACGTGGTACCAACTGGGCCAACAGATGCATGGCATCAACCACCATTTTCGGGTAATTTACTCGACGGCTATATTCACGGTCGCGGCGCCGCTGATATGAAAGGCTCGCTTGCCGCTATGCTGCTTGCCACTGAGCGTTTTGTTAAAAAGCACCCAAATCATAAAGGAAGTATCGCCTTTTTAATTACCTCAGACGAAGAAGGCCCGTTTATTAATGGCACGACTAAGGTGATTGACGTATTAGAAGCCCGTAACGAAAAAATTGATATGTGCTTAGTGGGCGAACCTTCATCTAGCCATACCTTAGGCGATGTAGTTAAAAATGGTCGTCGCGGTTCATTGACTGGGTTTGTTACTGTCAAAGGTGTGCAAGGCCATGTCGCCTACCCGCATCTTGCAAAAAATCCAATTCATTTAGCTGCCCCCGCATTGGACGAACTGGCAAATACGCAATGGGATAACGGCAACGAGTACTTCCCAGCCACCAGTTTTCAAATCTCAAATATAAACGGTGGTACTGGTGCAGGTAATGTGATCCCTGGCAGCGTTGAAGTGCAGTTTAACTTTCGTTACAGCACTGAAGTAACCGCTGATGAGCTCACTGCGCGTACAGTCGCGATTTTAGACCATCACGGACTTGAATATGATATTCGCTGGGTTTACAACGGACTGCCTTTTTTAACCGATGAAGGTCCACTACTTGAAGCAACCGTAGCAGCCATTAAAGATGTACAGCATATTGATACATCGGTTGAAACCACAGGTGGTACATCTGACGGGCGTTTTATTGCACAAACAGGCGCACAAGTGGTTGAACTGGGTCCTATCAATGCAACCATTCATAAAGTTAATGAATGTGTAAACGCACGCGATCTTGAGATCCTTGCTGATGTGTATGAGGCCATTTTAGTTAAATGTTTAACCTAGATGAACAGGCAGCGCTTGGTCTTACGCAAGCGCATTTATGCGATTATCACGGTCGCTTAGTTGAGCAATCGATTGTACGCGACCTTAAGCAAATGCAAGTTGCAGCAAGCAAATGCAATATTACTCTTTCTCTTGCCTCTAGCTTTCGTGATTTTGAAAGGCAAAGCCTTATTTGGAACAATAAGTTTAACCAAATCAGACCTGTGTTTGATATCAACGACCAGCCAGTAGATTTAACTCACTTAAACGAGCAAGACAAATGCCAAGCAATCATGGTGTTTAGTGCGATTCCTGGGGCAAGTCGACATCACTTTGGCACCGACCTGGACGTGTTTGACGCAAATAAGGTAGATGATGATTATCAATTGGCGCTTAGCCAACAAGAGTATGCGTCGGGTGGACCGTTTTTTGAACTTGCAAAGTGGCTTGAACAACACGCTGAAACGTATGGATTTTTCTTACCCTATAAGCAGTTTAATGGGGGCGTTGCAAAGGAACCGTGGCATATTAGTCATATCAGCCGCGCGCAATATTACAGCAATATCCACTCTAAAGAATTGCTTGAAAAGCTACTGATAAACTCAAATGTGGCAGGTTGGCCAAGTTTAGTTGACCAACTCGATACAATTTACCCTCAGTATGTCAGCAATATTAGCACTGCTGGTAATTAGCAAAGAAGCGCTGTATTCCCTCTATCGCAGGAGTTAATTGGTCTGGATGTGGCAAAAACACAAGCCTGAAGTGATCTGGATCCGGCCAATTAAACGCGCGTCCATGCACTAATAAAGTGCGCTCTTGCTTAAGTAAGTCTAAGATCAGCTTTTCGTCATCATCGACATTAAAGCGCTTACGATCAAACTTAGCAAACGCATACAGTGCGCCCTTTGGTTTTACACACGAAACGCCATCAATGGCGTTTAAGCCTTCATATGTCATATTACGCTGCTGATACAATCTGCCGCCTGGCAAAATCAGATCGTCGATTGATTGCACACCACCTAATGCTTGTTGAATGGCATATTGTGCAGGTACGTTTGCACACAAACGCATTGATGCAAGCATTTCGAGCCCTTGCATATACTCATCTAACAATGAAACTTTACCACTCAGTACCATCCAACCCATGCGAAGACCCGCTGCGCGATAGGTTTTTGCTAACCCATTAAAGGTAATAATTGGTACATCGTCACACAGGCTTGCAATCGAGGTGTATGGCGTATTGTCGTAGATGATTTTTTCGTAAATCTCGTCACTAAATACCAGTAAATTGTGCTCTCTTGCTAAACCTAACAGATCATTAAGCAATGCTTTGTCGTAAACAGCGCCCGTTGGGTTATTTGGGTTAATCAGCACTATTGCTTTGGTATTTGACGTAATTTTACTTTTAATATCATTGATATCAGGAAACCAGTCTTGCTCTTCATCACACAAATAGTGCACTGGGTTACCACCAGCTAGCTTAACCGATGCCGTCCAAAGTGGATAATCAGGCGCTGGGATCAGTACTTCATCTTGGCTGTTAAGCAAAGCTTGAGTTGCCATTTGAATAAGCTCACTAACGCCATTACCAATGAAAATATTATCGATTGATAAATTAGAAAACTGTTTATTTTGGTAGTATTGATAAATAGAAACGCGGGCCGAATATAAGCCTTTTGAGTCACAATAACCCTGTGCGGCGCTCATATTTCGAATAATGTCTTTTAACATATCTTCTGGCATGTCAAAGCCAAAGGCGGCAGGGTTACCAATATTTAACTTTAATACCTGTTCCCCTTGATCTTCCATTTCGCGTGCCATTTTTAAAACTGGCCCACGAATGTCGTAACAAACCCCTTGTAACTTATCGCTTTTTTTAAACACTGCCAAACGTCCCCAAATACAATTTTTTGCGTTTACCTTAAACGCTCTATTTTTATAACAACCAAACGCGCAACGGACTTATGTCGTTACATAAGTCCGATAAAAGCATATATCAATTGAAAGCTAACGCGTGCTCAAGCCACAGGCTATCGCATTTGCATTAAAAGCGAAAGGATAAACACACTAATGGAATAAAATAATTAAACCAGTCTATTTATTGCGTCTTTAGTAGCAGAAATATGCGCGGGCAAAGTCGTTTTTAATTCGCTGGCCAGAGCCATATTTGACTCGTTAAGCGCGTGTTCGAGTTGTCTCGCGATTTGCGCAAGCGAGTCTGCACCAAATTGCGCCGCATTTGATTTTAAACTATGGGCATGTCGTGTTGCCTCAGTTAAATTACTGTCAAAATCGTTTTCAAGATCTTGATAAAGGCGGTCAAATTCTGTCAGACAGAATTCTAAGGTAGGTAAGAATTGATCTTGCAACAGATCTTGCATAGCAAACAGTGCATCTGAATTAATGTTTACGTCTATTTCACTCATAGTAAGCTATTAAAGTATTTAACTTACTTTAACATTAAACCAAGATGCGCCACTTTTCTATTCCGATTTAAAAATTAACTGTTAGTTCCTATATTTAGCACAATATATAGTTTTTATTTAACGCATCAATCGGCGTGCTTGAATGAAGTAACACGGACTATTAAACTACTCATTTTAACGACGAAACTACACATCTATGGCCCGCCCCACTTGTAATACATGCCACTTTGTTAAAACTGATTGCATATGTGCACACGTTAAAACCCTTTCTAATCGCACTAACATCATTGTGTTGCAACATAAAGGCGAAGAGAAAAACGCAAAGAATACAGTGCGATTGGCCGAGTTAATTTATTCAAATATTACGGTTTTAGTCGGTGAAACACCTGAAGATTTTGACGCACTTAAAGAACTGCCACAAAATTCCAGTGCCCTTTTGTACCCGACAGAAGATGCTGAGCCACTCGAAGACAACAATACCGCTTCACACCTTACCCATTTAATCGTGCTTGATGGTACCTGGAAAAAAGCGAATAAACTGTTTTTTAGTCTGGATATTTTGAGTCAGTTTAAACAGGTGAGTTTTAGCCAGCTACCGGAAAATCGGTATCATATTCGTAAAGCCAACCGTATGGATAGCTTATCGAGCTTAGAGGCAATTGCTTACGCGCTTAACTTAACGGAAAAACTAGCGATGGAACCCGCTTACACGGCTTTAGAGGCGATGATGGAAAATCAATTTAAGCACATGCCCGCAGAAGTACGGGCACGCTACAAACAAAACGATTAAGACTGGCTGTCGTCACTAATACGGCTAGCCACAGCGCCTGATTGGCCTTTGTATTTTGCGTCTTTACGGCGGTTATAAGGGTTCTCTGCCGGACCAGACATGGTTTCAAAACTCAGCGCCCCTATTTTCATATACGGACGAAGGGCTAATGGCAATTTGCCTGAGTTATAAAACTCAAGAACGATATTACCCGACCAACCTGGATCAATTCGGTGAGCGGTTACGTGAACCATTAAGCCTAAGCGCGCAAGTGACGAACGGCCATCTAACCAACCTACGATATCGTCAGGCAAAGTGACACTTTCATATGTAATAGCAAGGGCAAGTTCACCTGGGTGTAGGAAGAATGCTTCTCCCTCTTCTAGCACAATTTCATCGCTCATAATCGATTCCATTGCCGCAGACACCAACTCTTTTGGACCACTTAAATCAACATAGGGTGCTTTATGATCCTGAAATACACGAAATTTGTTGCCTAATCGTAAATCGACCGTCACACCGGAAATCATGTCATCTTTTGGTGCAGGATCAATGCTAATTTTACCCGCGTTTAGATACTCTTTTATATGGGTATCGCATAATCGCATAGTTAATCGTCCGTTATAATAATTTCGACGGGATTGCTGCCACTTCCTTGATAAAACAAATGACTAGCAATAAGTTTTGCCGCTCGATTATAAATGGCAACGAGCGCCTTGTCAGCATTATGTGAAATAAACTCACCTGCTTCGCCACTTTCGCGAATGGCATGGGCCAGCGGCACTTGGCCAAGTAATGGTACATCAATACGCTGGGCAAGTGCTTTACCACCGTCTTCACCAAATACGTGGTTGATACCATTACAATGTTGACAGTGAAAGTAACTCATATTTTCAAGCAAACCTAAAATCGGCACTTTAACTTTATTAAACATGTCGATGCCTTTATTGGCATCAGCAAGCGCTAAATCTTGTGGTGTCGTAACAATCACAGCGCCACTTGCGGGAATTTTTTGCGACATGGTGAGCTGAATATCTCCCGTACCCGGTGGCATATCCACAATTAAATAATCAAGTTCAGGCCACGCGGTTTCGTTTAGTAACTGCATCAGCGCTGTGGATGCCATAGGACCCCGCCACACCGTCGCATCCTCTTTGCCTAGCAAAAAGCCTATTGATTGTGCTGCAAGCCCATTTTTACTCATAGGTAGTAAAGTCTTATCGTCTTTCGCTTGCGGTTTTTGGTCTGCAAGGCCAAGCAATAACGGAATAGATGGGCCATAAATATCGGCATCTAGCACCCCGACCGCTGCACCATTTTGCTTTAACGCGTGGGCCAAATTAACGGCACTGGTTGATTTACCGACACCACCTTTGCCACTGGCAACTAAAATAATATGTTTAATCGTGCTATGGCGAAAAGGCTCGAGCAATTGCACCTGCACACTCACGTGCACCGGTTTTTGCAGTTGTTCTGAAAGAAACGCGGCGATTGCAGGCTGCTCTGTCGTGGCAGCAAAATGAAGCGTTAGAGCAACTTTAACACCGTCAACATCATCCACCGAGACTAAACTACACGCTTGTTGTAACCCCACAGGAAAGACGTCCGAGCGATAATCGCCGAGCAAACTGTTTATTTGCTCAAATAAGTCGGAATTTTGTGGTTTTTTCAGCGCTTTTTCGGCTGCTTTGGACCCTCGGAAAAGATTTTTAATATTAAACATGTAAATCTTCATTTGGCTAATGAAATACGCGCTGGAATTATGTAATATTCCTGACCTTAACTCCAGTTTTAAACTTAGCTTGTTGTACTGTTTAATATTCGCTTTCACAAGTTAGGTGTTACCCGTTGGGTATTTTAATGGTGTTGTCACCACACTAGTTTACGGTAAACGATATGTCGCAAAGAAAAATCTTAATTACAAGTGCATTGCCTTATGCAAATGGCCCGACTCACTTAGGCCATTTACTTGAGTATATTCAAACGGATATCTGGTCGCGCTTCCAGAAATTACGTGGTCACGAAACGTATTATGTATGTGCCGATGATGCGCACGGTACGCCGATCATGCTAAACGCGCAAAAACAAGGTATTACACCAGAAGAAATGGTGGCGAATGTAAGTGTTGAGCGCCAGCGCGACTTTGCTGACTTTCATATTAAATTTGATAATTACCACAGCACCCACTCAGAGGAAAACAAGCAGTTTTCTGAATTAATTTATAACCGTCTAAATGATGGCGGCTATATTAAAAAGCGTACTATTTCGCAGCTATTTGACGAAGAAAAAGGTATTTTCTTACCAGATCGTTTCGTAACAGGCACGTGCCCTCGCTGTAAAGCAGAAGACCAAAATGGCGACAGCTGTGACGCATGTGGCGCAACTTACAGCCCAACTGAATTGGAAGCACCAAAGTCTGTGATGTCTGGTTCAACACCAGTATTAAAGGATTCTGAGCATTACTTCTTCGATTTACCAGCATTTGAAGACATGTTGAAATCGTGGTTAACCTCAGGCGCAATTCAAGGCGAAATGGCAAACAAACTAAACGAGTGGTTTGAAGATGGCCTACAACAGTGGGATATCAGCCGTGATGCACCGTATTTTGGTTTCGAAATTCCTGGTGCACCAGGTAAATACTTCTACGTATGGTTAGATGCGCCAATTGGTTACATGGCAAGCTTTAAAAACTTATGTGATAAATCTGGTCTAGATTTCGACGCATTTTGGTCAACCGATTCAGATGCCGAGCTATATCACTTTATTGGTAAAGACATTGTCTATTTCCACAGCCTGTTTTGGCCTGCGATGTTAGAAGGTGCAGGTTTTAGAAAGCCAAATAATGTATTTGCTCACGGCTTTGTAACGGTAAATGGCGCTAAAATGTCTAAATCAAAAGGCACCTTTATTAAAGCGCGTACATACCTAGATCACATTAACAACCCTGAGTACTTACGTTACTACTTCGCGGCGAAGCTAAATTCGGGTATTACTGATTTAGATTTAAACCTTGAAGATTTTGCTCAGCGCGTTAACTCTGACTTGGTCGGTAAAGTAGTGAATATTGCGAGCCGTTGCGCTGGCTTTATCACCAAGAAATTTGATGGCAAGTTAAGCACTGATATTGCAGAGCCTGAATTACTTGCTGAGTTTGTAAACGCACAAGAAAGCATTGCAGCTTCGTTTGAAAACCGTGAGTACAGCCGTGCCATTCGTGAGATTATGGCGTTAGCGGATAAAGCAAACCAATATATTGATGCTAAAGCACCGTGGGTGTTAATTAAGAACGAAGAGACCCAAAACGAAGCGCACCTTGTGTGTTCAATGGGTATTAACTTATTCAAGTTATTAATGACTTACTTAAAGCCTGTGCTTCCAGCAATGGCCGAGCAAGTAGAAACGTTCTTGAACACAGAACTGACATGGCAGAGCATTAATACAGCACTAACTGGTCATGAAATTAGTAAGTTTAAAGCGCTTATGCAACGTGTAGAAATGGATAAAGTTAACGCTATGCTTGAAGAATCAAAAGAAAGCCTTGCACCAACAAAACCAGCAATTGACCCAAATAGCCCACTGGCAAAAGAGCCAATTGCTGACGAAATTGAGTTTAACGACTTTGCGAAGGTTGACCTACGCGTTGCTAAAATTGCAAAAGCAGAGCACGTCGAAGGCGCAGATAAATTATTAAAGCTTACACTTGATTTAGGTGGTGAAACACGCCAAGTATTTGCAGGCATTAAGTCAGCTTATCAACCTGAAGATATTGAAGGTAAGCTTACAGTTATGGTTGCAAACCTTAAACCACGTAAGATGCGCTTTGGTATGTCTGAAGGTATGGTGCTTGCTGCAGGCCCTGGTGGTAAAGAGATTTACATCTTAAACCCAGATGACGGTTCAGAGCCGGGTATGCGTGTAATGTAATAGCAATTGTGTTGAGTATGTGTTCAGAAATAGCGCTGAATAAATTCAAACGCTGTTAGCAAAATATTTACGCGCTAGCATGAACAGCTATTCAAGTAAATTGGTAGAAAATACACACATAAAAAAACCGCCGACTGGCGGTTTTTTTGTATCTCAACAATTTAATAGGTAAAACTCCTAAAACGGTCATTACATACCTAAATTAAAGCTTAACGGGTTAAGCATAAATCGGGAAAATTTAACTCACCTGTTTAATCGAGCGCATAAATGATTGATACGACGAACTAATATCTTTTTGTGATTGTGATTTCAAGGCGCCTTCTAAGCCTTTAGCCATTTGACCCAACTCATCAAAGCCAAACATACCAGCCGCGCCATAAATTGCATGGCACAGTTTAGCCAACTCTTTATTATCACCTAAACAAAATAGGTGCTCAGCGAGGGCTTTTTGTTCCATTAAGTTATTAATAAATTGCAAACGCATAATTTTTAAGTCTTGCTCTGGAATGGCCGCGACTTCAAGTGGAATACCGGTATACTTGCTCAGCTTTTCATAAAACTCGGTTTGATCAATGGGTTTGGCGATATGATCATCAAATCCTACTGATAAATAGTGTTTAATTTCATCTGTCATAGCATTAGCGGTAAGCGCCAAAATCGGGCACGATACACCGGTTGAGCGCATTAATTCATGGGCTTCAATACCATCCATCACTGGCATTTGAATATCTAACAAAATAATATCAAACTCATCGGTAAAGGTAGCATCAACTGCCAGTGCACCATTTTCAACACACATAACCTGAAATCCTAAATTTTCAAGCATTCGGGATATGAACAAACGATTATCAGGATGATCTTCTGCCAGCAAAATACTGCCTTCGAGCTTTTTAACCTCGCCAGTTTGTTTTTTCTTGGTATTCGCTTCTTGCGTAACTTGGTATGAATCAAGCCACTTGGTTTCTGTGGTTGTATAACATGGCAGAGTAAAACTAAATTTTGATCCTTTACCTGGTTTGCTCGAAACATTAATTAAACCACCCAAGCGCTCAATTAAGTTTTTGGAAATATGTAAACCTAAACCAGTGCCACCATATTGCCGTGTGGTCGATATATCGCCCTGATGAAATGGCGTAAATAACTTTTTAACGGCTTGTTCATCCATGCCAATGCCCGTATCAACAATGGTAATTTTCAGGTCGTCTTCTTCCATTTCAACTTTAATACTAACACTGCCTTTTTTGGTAAATTTAACTGAGTTACTGGCTAAGTTCAGTAAAATTTGGCGCAACCTAACGGGATCTGACATGATGGTGTTAGGCAGCGGAAAATGGTAATCAATGTTAAATTCAAGGCCTTTATCGCGCACTTGGCGCCCCAAAATTGAACCTACCTCGGAAAGTAGCTGGAAGATATTTGTTGGTACTTGCTCAATGGTAAGTTTGTTTGCTTCAATCTTAGAAACATCCAGAATGTCATTTATTAGACTTAGTAAGTGTCGGCTGTTCTTTTGGATGACTTTAAGCGCATGACGCTGCTCGTTTGGCGTTAACGTATTATCACTGTTTAAGGTATCCACATAGCCTAAAATAGAAGTCATCGGCGTACGAATTTCATGACTCATATTGGCTAAGAAGCGTGATTTTGCCTGATTTGCGTCTTTAAGTTCATCAGTCAATACTTCAAGGGCGATAGTACGTTCTCGTACTTTTAGCTCTAAGTTTTGACTTAAATCGATATTTTGCTGATTGATTAAACGCAATTTATCAGCCACCGCAAACGCCAATAACAAGGCATCTAACGTGGTGCCAATTAAACCGTACAAGTAAAAGTTTGCGTTAACATCGCCCAATAACCCCAAGTTATTTAAATTGCCCACCATATTCGGCAGCAGCATTGCAATGTAAGCCAAAATAAAATAACGGGCTGGTTTAAAACCATGTTGCCAACTAAGTAACCCAGACGCCATGCCAATCACCATCATGGTTCCGGTAACGAGCGTGGCCCAGATAAAGCCGAACCCCGGCATAAACAAACTTATGGGAATGCCGGCGAGCGCGCCATAACCAATCCATAAAGCGACTTTTGCCAATTGGGGAAAGCGTTCATCCAGTCGTAAAAACGGAATAAAAAACAGTGCATTGGTAAGCGGCAGCAAAATAAAGCCCAACCAATGAACAGACGCCGTATTAACATTAAATAGCTGCTGTGGAATTAAAAAGAAATGACTCCACGCGAATACCCACGACGCGGTAAACAATGCATAGTACAAATGCATTTTTTCTCGCGACACAAAGTAAATTAGTAAATTATATAACCCAAGCGCTAAACCAATGCCAAAACAAAGCAGCATAATGGTTGAATTTACAGTTGCTTGCTGTTCAAACTTGGAGGTGTGACTAACCGTTACTTTTGGCGCAGTGTAAAAATAGTTACTGGTGATGCGCATAATCACCATATATTGCTCACCTTGTTTTAAGTGAACACGATTGGCGAAATGAAATGGCACATTTAATGGGTAATTAGCGCCCGAATACGTCGTTTGTACGCCATCTTTGGTAAAAACCCGTACCTCAATGTCATCAGCCATAAAATTTGACGGCGCAAATACATAATCACCAGTCGCGAGTTGATTATCAATTGAAAGCGCATACCACACTTCATCGCCAAATATATTAGGTCGTTTTACGGCTTGTGCTTTGTGTTGCCAAGTGAGGGATTCTTGAAAGCTCAGCGGAAAGCTTAGAGGCTGTGAGTTATCAATTTGCACCGCGTAGGTTAATACATTAGCGCCGAGTTGTTCTTCAGACAGGACAGTTGCAGAGGCCAAAATTGGACTCAGCAAACACCAACAAATCAGTAAAAAGTATATCCCACGTGTTCTGATCATCTACTGCTTTCCGAACAAGAATTAAAATTGATAACGCAGATTTACGCCATATTGACGGCCTTCGGCTTTAAAGTCTTCGAGCATGCCTAAAAATGAGCTCAGGTCGAACTTTAAGTGACTGTACTCTTCATCTGTTAAGTTTTTACCCCACAGATTAACATGCCAATTTGCAATGCGATACGATACGTTTGCATGCCATAACAATACATCATCCTGCATCGCAAACTCATTCATGTTCTGGTCAAAGTAGTATTCCGACTGGTAATCGTTACCAATGCCAAACGTAAGTTCGCTTTTATCAAAATTAATGCGGTAATTTACGTTGCTTGAAATATTCCATTCAGATGTAAATGGTAAACGGTTATCGGTAAGCTGATTACCAAGTGGATCGGTATATTCGTCAAATTCTGCATGAGGTAAGTAGCCAATATTAAGCACGATATCTAAATCGCTGCCGACAAACCACGTATTTTCAACTTCCACACCATAAATTGTTGATGAAGCGACATTTTCTAATAGCTGTAACGGCGGCGCATTAGGTGTAGCGCTTGCCTGATTCATAAACACTTGCTGATCTTGATAATCATAATGGAACGCTGCTGCTGAGATTTTCCACGCATTATCAAATAACTCTGTACGCAGGCCCAATTCATTCGCAATCAAATATTCAGGGCCATACGCAGCTAGCTTTGCCTGCTCTTCGGTGGCAATAAAGCCACCATAGTAACCGCCACTTTTATAACCATTGGAAAGTGAATAATAAAATTGCGTGCCATTTAATGTTTGATAATTAAGCGCTAACTTTCCTGATAGCTGCTCATCGCTTTCATCACCAGACACGCTGTAGTAATCAATTGTTTGTCCAAGCAAATCACTTGGGTCGAGCACAAGGTTTAAATCGCTATCGGATTCATATTTAACCGTTTCATCGGTATAGCGCGTGCCAAGCACCACGGTAAATTGCGAATTGACTTGCCAATCAAACTGGGCAAACAAGGCTGCAGATTCAACGTTAATGGTATTATCATAAAAGAAGGTCGTCGTTAAACTAGGATCAAGCACGCCACGTAAGTCACGCAGAATGTCGTTGAAGTTGTTTTGTTTAATATCTTCATGTAAGTAAAACAAGCCCGCCATTAAATGCCCAACATCGAACTTTGACGATACACGAATTTCCTGACTAAACGCATCGTCTTTAGTACCCAAATGGCCTTCACATAACTGGGCTGGACTGCCGTCACAATTAAAACCATGATCGCGGTTAAGTGAGTTGTATGCTGTAATGCTAGTAAGCTGAGTTACATCGTTAAATTGATAATTAAGTTTTAGCGACGCACCAACATTTTCCGTATCGTGTTCTTGCTCATTATTCACCATAACATCGAAAAAGTTTTCACTGCCATCGTTAAAGCCAAACGCATCAAAACAGCTATTTGAGCCAAGTTCATCTTTATTGCATAAAGAACCATCGGAAGGGTTTTTAAATATGCCAATAGAGCCAACTGGATTTACTCGGCCATCCCAGTCATTGCCATTGATTTTGAATAGCATATCGAAATTATCCCATTGCCCATAAACAGCAATACGATAGTCGGTTTGCACCATATTCGCTTGTTCTGAATCAGCAAGTAAATTATTGGTAGAATAATCATATTCTTTTGAGCTCACCGCTACTCGCGCCGCGATTGAATCGCTCAACGGAAGATTCGCCACACCTTCAAGCAAACCAAAGTTTAAATTACCTCGCCCTACTTTTATGTAGCCATCTAAATTATTTAGCTCGGGCAACTTGTTACGAACTAATATTGCCCCACCGGTACTATTGCGTCCAAATAAGGTGCCTTGCGGTCCGCGCAGCACTTCGACGCTTTCGATATCAAACAAGTTAACTAATTGATTATTGGCAGCACCAACAGATACATCATCTTGATAAATCGCAATAGGCGATGTATTTGATGTGTTGTAATCAATTAAGCCAACGCCACGGATATTAACTGCGGGGGTTGTCCCCTCTGCTGCATTTTGGGAAATTTTAACGTTTGGAATTAAATGACCGATGGCGGTGATATCTTTTAACTGCTCCGCGTTAATCTGCTCACCATCTATTCTCGATAAGGTTACGCTTACTTGTTTAATCGGTTGTGCACGTTTTGTGGCATAGACCTCAATCACCTCCATATCACTTTTAGTTGATTGAGCAAACGAAGGAGCGCAAGCAAGCGCACAGGCAACATAAAGTAAGCGTAGTTTCATACGTGAAAGCATTCTTTTGTTAGTTATAAATGTAAGTATAATCAGTGAATTGCAAAGGTACTAATTTTTTCGCTATTGTACCTCAAAGCCATTAAACTGTTTTGTTTGAATATAATCCCACGACACCTTTTCCACTTCAGCTTTACTTGGCCCTTGCTCTAAAAACTCAGTGAACTTAATGAGCTTTAAGTCTTGGCCAGTCGCTTCAACTTCTACTTCACCATTAGCAAGATTTTTTGCATAGCCACTAATACCTAATTGCTCTGCAACTTGCTTGACTGACGCGCGATAAAAAACCCCTTGTACGCGCCCAGCGACAATAGCTTTTAAGGTTCGCTCTGACATATCCACACCAATTTAATAGCAACTGTTTAAACAAACTTAGTCGGTCACTCTAGTATTGCCAAATTTTTCATAATAATTCGCAAAACTGTCACCTTCAACAGCGTCAATACTTTGTAAAAGACAGGCTATCGCCTGCTCTCTTGCCGTGAGATTAAACTGCTTCGAATCTGGATTTACAAAGCCATGGCGATATGGCGCACGATAAAGAGAAAGCGCAGTTTTTGGCAACAACGCGTCAATTACTTGGTTTTGGTCAAAATGCGCTTCGTAATGTGCAAACACAATATGCCAAGGTGCAACAGGCTGCACTTCTAGATAGTGTCGGATCTGCCCGGGGTAAAAAGCAATCGCTTTTTTAAGTGACGGCAGCAAGTGTTGTCCCGCCCAAACTGCCGCGCCGCCAGCACTAAAGCCAAGGACGATGTCAATTTCACCCGCATTTTTCAAACTTTTTAAGCGTAACAGATAGTTATCCATACCACCTGATTGTAAAAAATACTGATAGGCGTCTGATTCATTCGCAAATGCTGGGGGGTTATGCTCGTACGGGGAAAGAGACGTAACTGAATGATGTGACGTTAAGCGTTCACAAAGTGCCAAATGTGATGGGGTTTCACCAAAAATATCTGTGGCAATAAGAATCTTCATAGCAATTGTCCGACTGCAAAAGCGTATTCTACTTGTAAGCACCTACGAGGTTAACTAAAATAACGACCTTTTTTACCTGCAACAACCGGAGCCATTATGTCTGGGGTTATTTATCTTCAACCAGGGCGTGAAAAGTCGTTAAAGCGCAAACACCCTTGGATTTTTTCTAAAGCCATTAAAAAAGTTAAGGGCAACCCGGGCTTAGGTGACACCGTTAGCGTTTACGATGCAGATGGTAAATTTTTAGCAATTGCTGCTTACAGTCCGCAATCACAAATTCGCGCACGTGTTTGGTCGTTTGATGAAAATACCATTGTTGATACAGACTTTTTCTATAACCGATTAAAGCAAGCCCTTAGTTTACGCGATTATGTTATTGAAGAAGGCGGGCTAACCGGTTTTAGATTGTGTGCAGCAGAATCAGACGGCCTACCGGGCATCACCATTGACAAGTTTGATAACTACTTAGTGTGCCAGTTACTAAGTGCCGGTGCCGAACGCCATAAAGGCGAATTAGTACAAGCACTAATTAAATTATTCCCAGGTTGCAATGTATATGAACGTTCTGACGTTGATGTACGCAAAAAAGAAGGCTTGGAGCCAATTACTGGCGTATTACACGGCAGTGCACCAACCGAGCCGGTTAAAATAATGGAAAATGGCTTGGCGTTGGAGGTTGATATTTTAGGCGGCCACAAAACCGGTTTTTACTTAGACCAACGCGATAGTCGTAATGCGCTGAGTCGTTTCTCTAAAGATAAAAACGTACTTAACTGCTTTAGCTATACAGGCACATTTAGTCTGTACGCATTAAAAGCAGGCTGCGAAAAAGTGACTAATGTCGATGTATCTGAAAGCGCATTAGCCATTGCCAAACGCAATGTCGAGCATAACAACCTTGATCTATCGAAAGTAGACTTTATCAAACAGGACGTTTTCAAATTACTGCGTGAATATCGTGAAAACGGCGTGAAATTCGACACGATTGTGATGGATCCACCTAAGTTTGCAGACAGCAAAGCACAATTGACCGGTGCATGCCGTGGTTATAAAGATATCAATATGATTGCCATGCAAATTTTAAAACCAGGTGGCACGTTATTAACCTTCTCATGCTCTGGTTTAATGGAACAGAATTTATTCCAAAAAGTGGTTGCCGATGCGGCATTAGATGCGGGCCGAGAGCTGCGTATTATGGAACGATTAAATCAAGCACCAGATCACCCAATTGCGGGGGAATACCCTGAAGGATTCTACCTTAAAGGCCTTATCTGTAAGGTATTATAAAGACTTAAACTGTCAGATTCAGGTTATTGCATCTGACAGTTCTTTTTAAGTTTCAAATTTAACAGTCACCGCCCCCGCCAGAACAATCGCCACCGTTTGAACCACTATCACCACTGAGAAATCCACCGTCACTAAAGCTAGTTCCATTGGTTCCGCTTCTAGAGTTACTAAGACCAGATGAAAGAAGTGATGCTTTAATTAAAGTAGTAATAATCAGTATCACAAAAATAATCGGGCACACTATTGCTTGCAAGTTCGATTCAGATTGCACACCGGTAAAATACCCAGATGCGACTAGGCCTAGTACTATAATTATCCATGACCACATACACATATCCTTTTTGCTAAAATCAAAACTACGTTGCCGCCCTTAGCGCGTTATGTCAACACTAAATTCTTTATATTCAATAAAGTAAAGCTTAGGTCTAGTATATAGTCAGTTTAATCTCAGGTAGATTTTGTCATTAAAAAAGGAGCATCATGCTCCTTTTTTAATTTATTTCCAGTACTTCTAAACCCAGCAAATATTCTTGATCTTCTATTTCGCTGCAGCGCACCACAGTCGCTAGTGCATCAAGTGCCGGTACACTGTTATTGGTGGCATCGATACGCACTTTTACTTGTGTGCTTACCTCTAATGGCTCATCGATTTCAATTGCCATTCCCGTTGCACTTAAATCTCGGCATACACCATCAATTTTACGGCCAGCTTCTGAGTCTAAAATTACTAGCTGTGCTTCAGCATTTACTAACATGCGAAAAAAATTACGCTTGTCTTCATACAACATTAGATTTCCCCTAAACTTCCTGTCGCAGGTTTATTATTACCACAGCAAATGCCGATTTCCAATAACAAAAAATTTACATTTGCTTGTGATATTTATTCGCCACTACTCTCTTTAATTGCATTTTGTATGCGCTTCAACGAGATAGGATACGCTGTACCTAAATTCTGTGCAAACATTGAAATGCGCAGTTCTTCAATCATCCAGCGTACTTCTTCAAGTTTCTGTTTTTCACTGTTTGAGCGCGCTTTACCAAGTGCATCGCTAAGTAGCTTTTGCGCTTTTTCCACATCTAACATTTTGAGTTTATCTTGATGCGGATCAATCGGCAGTTTTTCTAATCGTCGCTCAATGCCTTTTAAATAGCGGATCACATCTTTGATGCGCTTGGCGCCGTGACGAGTGACAAAGCCTTTAAAAATAAGCTGTGATAACTGTTCCTTGATATCGCCTTGCGCCAAGATCATAGTGAGATCGGTTTTACCTTTAAGCTTTTTATTTAAGCCACTAACAAGGCTAAGTGCCGCTTCAACATCGAGTGCAATAGCAACAACTGCATCACCCAACTCACCGCGAATGGTTTCTTTAATCTCGGTAAACGATTGCTCGTCGCGGACAGCACTGCTCGCAGCCAAAATGTCATCAACTGCGGCGGCAATACAATCGTCAATCAGCTCGTTAATTTTACCAAACGGATTAAAATAAAGGCCTAACTTCGCCTTATTTGGCAGTTTTTGCTGTAAATACTTAATCGGCGATGGAATATTTAATAACACTAAACGACGTAAGCCTTTTAAGTGTGCACTATCTGCTTTGTCTTTAGCATCAAACAATTTAATGCTTGTGGACTTTCCTTCATCGACTAGAGCTGGATACGCCTTAACCTCGTACTGACCTTGTTTTTGTACGTAAGATGCAGGTAATTCACCAAATGACCATTCAATTAAGTCACTTTGTTCTATGCCTTTTTCAGCCACTTTGGCAAGATTGTCACTTACTTTACCTTTCAGTTTTTCTTTAAGTTCAGTTAAGTCGAAACCACTTGCAAGCAATTTATTTTTATCATCTCTAATAGCAAACTGAAGTTTCAAATGACTTGGCAACGCAGAATAATCCCACTCTTGTGCTTTAATCGTGATACCAGACATACGCAATAATTGCTTACTGATTGCTTCAATAAAACTGCCCTGCATTGGCTCAAGCGACGCCATTACGGCATCAGCGTAATTAGGCGCTGGCACAAAATTACGGCGCGTTGTTTTAGGTAACGATTTGATTAAGGCGGTGATAAGCTCATGACGAAACGCCGGAATATGCCAATCAAAACCTGTATCTTCCACTTGGTTTAACAGCGCTAAAGGCACCTGCACCACTACACCATCCAATGCTTGCCCAGGTTCAAAATGATACTCTAACGGGAAGAACAAATTACCTTGCTGCCAAACGTCCGGGTAATTGTCTTTACTAATATGAGCCGCATCATGTTGCATTAACGCCGCTTTATCCATATAAAGGTATTTTGGCTCGGTTTTCTTTTTACTCTTCCACCAAGTATTAAACTCAACGCGACTGGTTATGTTATCTGGCAATCGTTGATGGTAAAAGTCCATCAAGGTTTCTTCATCGACTAAAATATCGCGACGACGTGCTTTGTGCTCAAGATCTTGGACTTCATCAATCAGCTTTTGATTAAAGTTTAAAAAACTTTCACTTTGGCCAAGCTGTTGTTCAACCAACGCACTGCGAATAAAAATTTCACGGCTTAACTTGGCGTCTATTTTATTAAATTGCACGCTTTTACGTGACACAATGGTTAAGCCATAAAGGGTTTGCTGTTCAAACGCCATTACCGCGCCCGCTTTCTTTTGCCAGTGCGGTTCACTGTAACTGCGATTCACCAAATGCTGTGCAAGTGGCGCTACCCATGCAAGATCTATCTTGGCATTAATACGGGCAAAGAGTTTACTGGTTTCAACGAGCTCTGCGGCCACTAACCATTTCGGTGACTTTTTGAAAAGACCTGAGCCTGGAAATACAAAGAACTTACTTTGACGCGCCCCTGTGTATTGCTGATTTTCATCTTTCATACCAATGTGGCTGAGCATACCTGCCAAAATTGATTTATGAATTGCTTCATAGTCGCTCGGGTTTTGGTTAATTTTAAAACCCATTTCTTCGCATGTTGATACCAGTTGATAAACAATATCTTGCCATTCACGCACACGCATATAAGCAAAGAATTCGTTTTGGCAAAGCTTTCTAAATTGGCTGCGCGACAACGCTTGTTGTTGCTCTTCTAAATAACGCCATAAGTTTAAAAAGCCGATAAAATCAGAATCTTTGTCCGCAAAGCGGCTATGGCTTTCTTGTGCTTTGGCTTTTTTATCTTGCGGGAATTCTCGTGGGTCTTGAATCGATAACGCCGCCACAATCACAATCGCTTCGAACATGGTGTCGAAATCTTTCGCTGCGTGCACAATTTTTGCTAACCGTGGGTCTACTGGTAAGCGGCTTAATTCGCGCCCTGCTTTTGTAAGCTTATAATCTTTCTTTCGTGTAACCGGTGTAATTGCCTGAATTTCTTCGAGTAAGCGAAGACCATCGGTAATATTTCGGTTATCAGGTGCTTGCACAAATGGGAATTTCGCAATATCGCCTAAGCCAAGTGCCAACATTTGCAAAATAACTGACGCTAAATTTGTTCTTAAAATTTCTGGGTCGGTAAATTCAGGGCGGCCCAAAAAATCTTCTTCTGAATAAAGGCGAATACAAATACCTTCAGCCACACGACCACATCGCCCTTTACGCTGATTGGCACTGGCCTGCGAAATGGCTTCAATTGGTAAGCGTTGAACCTTAGTACGGTAGCTATATCGGCTAATGCGTGCTGTACCTGGGTCAATAACATAACGAATGCCCGGAACCGTAAGTGACGTTTCAGCAACGTTAGTAGACAATACAATACGACGGCCAGAGTGCGAGGCAAAAATACGGTTTTGTTCAGCATTTGAAAGGCGTGCATATAGTGGCAGCACTTCGGTATTTGCAAGGCCACGTTTCGCGAGCGCATCGGCCGTGTCGCGAATTTCACGCTCACCATTCATAAAAATAAGAATATCGCCCGGCCCAGCTTGCATTAGCTCATCAACCGCATCAAAAATACCTTGCAGTTGATCGCCCTCTGCTTCCATCTCTGTTTTGTCGATTTCCGTTAACGGACGATAACGCACCTCAACAGGGTAAGTGCGGCCCGATACTTCAATAATCGGCGCATTGTTAAAATGCTTCGAAAATCGCTCGGGATCGATGGTTGCCGAGGTGATAATCAGTTTTAAATCGGGGCGTTTGGGTAACAGGTTTTTCAAATAACCTAAAATAAAGTCGATATTTAAACTGCGTTCGTGCGCTTCATCGATAATGATGGTGTCGTACTGGTTTAAAAATCTATCTTGTTGAATTTCCGCGAGCAACACACCATCAGTCATCAGCTTCAAATAGCTTGAGTTAGAAACTTGATCACTAAAGCGAATTTTAAAACCCACTTTATCACCTATGGTAGTGCCAATTTCTTCAGCAACACGCGCTGCAACACTGCGCGCCGCTAATCGGCGTGGTTGGGTGTGGCCAATTAAACCTGCAACACCTCGGCCAAGCTCTAAACAAATCTTTGGTAACTGAGTGGTTTTACCTGAACCAGTTTCACCCGCGACAATCACCACCTGATTTTCGCTAATGGCTTTTTTAATATCGTCTTTTTTCTGACTAACTGGTAGGTTTTCTGGATAACTCACCTGTGGCAGTTGCTTTAAACGTAACTCCCTCAGCTCGATGCTTTTTTCAATGTCTTTTGTAATTGTGGTAAGCACCTTCACCTGTTTTGCTTCATCATTTATTTTTTTCACACCATCGAGGCGACGTTTGAAGAAAAACTGATCTTTCTTAAGACAATTTTTTAAGAGTGAATAGAGCTGCTGTTGTGGATTAGCCATAGATAGAATAAAGCGGAATTTCAAAAGGCCAATAATAACAAATTGATTGTCATAAAATAAGGGAAGCATTGCGCTTCCCTTATTTTAATTTTATTCAACTAGGGTCTGTTGATCTTTGCTGTTCTATTTTTGTTCTGTTTGAGCGAGCTTTTATCGCGTCGCTCGATGTGTGGCCTAGCAATCTAAGCGAATATCGAGCAACAATGAGAAAAGTGCGATCAAAAGAACCGTTCGGCAGCGCTTGATTGGCTTTTCTACTGTGTTATCGGCTGACTCACATAGAATAACTATGCCACGCAGCCTCTGCCTTGTATAAAACCCAATCAAACTGCTGCAAAAACGAACTTGAAAGGTCAACAGACCCTAAAAAATCGCCGTTATTCGTCTTTAAAAATTGCCACATAGGTAGGCTGATTTGCCTGTTTTGACGCGCGATACATGCCTTTAGTATTAAATGGCAGACTAATATTACCTTTACTATCAACAATAATTACGCCACCTGTGCCCCCTATTGGTTTAAGTACATCATGAATTACTTCATCACCGGCTTGCTGAATGGTTTTGCCTTGATACTGCACACGAGCACAAATATCAGACGCCACACTGTAACGGATGAAATATTCACCATGGCCTGTAGCAGACACCGCACATGAACGGTTATCAGCAAAGGTACCCGCCCCAATCACAGGCGAATCACCAATACGACCAAAGCGTTTTGCCGTCATACCACCGGTTGACGTACCAGCTGCCAAGTTACCGTGTTTATCTAACGCCACAGCGCCGACCGTGCCCATTTTATATTGCTCAGGCAGTGCACGATGATTTGCTTGGTAGTTCTCTGTTTTATTGAGTTTCTTTTTGGCACGCTCTAGCGCTTTATAACGGTGCTCGGTGTCGAACACACTGTTATTAACTAAGCTCATTCCATTTTTCTTAGCAAATTGTTCTGCGCCATTACCGCTTAGCATTACGTGTACAGATTCTTCCATTACTAAACGTGCTAAATCAATTGGGTTTTTAATGTGCTTTACACCTGCTACGGCGCCCGCTTGACGGTCGCGTCCATCCATAATTGATGCGTCAAGTTCATGGTGCCCATCATAAGTGTAAACAGCACCAATGCCAGCATTAAAAAACGGCGAATTTTCTAAGATATTAATGGCTGTAGTGACCGCGGTTAAGCTCTCACCACCGTTTTCAAGCACTTTATAACCTGCTTCTACCGCTTCTTGCAGTTTAGCGCGATACGCCGCTTCCTTTTCAGGGGTAAATTTACTTTTATCTATCGTGCCTGCTCCACCGTGAATGGCAATTGAGAAAGGCGGTTCACTTGATGCAAACACGCTAGTAGATAAAAACGCTGTTAAAAACGCAGTTGCGAGTCGTTTGTTCATTATTGTTTTCCTTTTGTTTTTAGAGCGTATTGATCTTTGTGGTCTAAATTCTGTTCAAATCCAAAGCTTTTTGACCGCGGCGTTGCTTTGTAGTCCTAGTGGGCTAAGTCAAGAAGCAACAACAAAGAACAAAACGCTTTGGGTTAAACCTGTTAGGCGGCGCTTGTTTGACGTTTATACTGTGTTATCGCTCATTTATGTAAATAACTACACTACAATCGCTCTGCCTCGTCTAAATGCCAAACAAACTGCTGCAGAAATAGACAGCAAAGGTCAACACGCTCTATTCAATTTGCAAGGCAAACGCGTCAATTTCAAGCATTTTCGATGAACAGCACAAAGGCGTTATTTTTTTGCGCTAGATCAACGCAATCCCATCAAAGCGGCGTAGATTAATAATTAAAGAATAGGAGGCGTTATGAACAAAAACGCAATTTTAATCGAGCTTAAAGAAAAACAAATCGAACTCAATAAACGCATCAATGCGATTGGTTCAGATTTTAAAAAAGGTCGCTCGCAAGACTTTGCAGAACAAGCAACAGAGAGTGAAAACGACCAAGTGCTCGATGGCATTCGCCATGAGGCAAAATTGGAATTACAACAAGTAAATGCCGCTATTTCGCGCTTAGAAAACAATAATTATGGCGTTTGTAGCCAATGTGAGAGCGAAATATCACGCGAGCGTTTACATGCATTACCCTATGTTCAAACTTGTATCAACTGTGCACAATAAGGAATAACACCCATGTTTATTGAAAAACACGACATGCATCATGAGTTTCCAGAGTTTAATGAAGAAATTCGCGAATTAAAAATGACTAATGCGCACTTTTCTAAATTATTTAAGGAATACCACGATCTTGATCACGAAGTGATCCGCATTGAAGAAGGCGTTGAAAATACTTCTGACGCATACCTAGAAAAACAAAAAATGCGTCGTTTACACCTAAAAGACGAGCTATACGCGATGCTGAAAACACATAAAGAAAATTAACAAACAGCAAACACAAAAAAAAGCGCCAATTGGCGCTTTTTTTACTTAACGTTTAGTCGTTAAATTAAGCATCTTGCTCTGCTTTTAAACGTGCAAGACGATTTACTTGAGGCATTGACGTTAAGAACGAGTAGATTGGTGGTAAGTAACCACGCTTACGAAGTTCTAAGAACTCGTCATCAGCCATCTCGTTTAGCTTTTTCTCGTCGATTAGGTAGATACCATTGATATCACGCTTCTCGCCTTTAATTTCAAGCGTTAGTGTTTGCGGAATAAGTAGTTCTTTATCAGCTAAGAACTTAGTGAACGCAGCAGTAACTTGTGAAAATTCAACAAAGGCAATTAAGCCTTCTTTACGACGCTTAAGGTAATCTGTTTCTTCGCCCTTCTCATCGAAAAGTGCATTGCCCTCTTCTTTGTTTACAAGATCGCTAGATTCGTTGATTCCAACAAATAGCTGGTCTTCATTTTCAGGGTTTTTGCTCAGTACTAACGGGTAACGTGTAAGTGCGTGTGGAAGGTAAGCACCCTGCCATTTGTCATCTTTAACAAATAGGTTCTCACCAGGCTCAAGACCTAACATTGCAACTGGCTGGAATTCACCTGTTTCGTTATTTTTTACAAATACAATTGGGTATTCGTTAGCTACACGTGCAAATTCGTGCGCTACAACTGGTACTAAGTGTTGATCTTTAACTAGGTCTGTGTTGAAACCGTTTTTAATTTTAACATCTTTGTGTTCAACATTATGAAGAGGCTTTACTACGTCCGTCATCTTACTGCTCCAATGGGATTCTAATTATTTATAATAGTGCTGCTAGGCTAGCGGTTTTAATTGTAAAAAGAAAGTAAAAACCTCGTTTCTTTTTAATGTATGTAAACGTCTATTCTTTACCTAACATTTCATTACAAAATGATATAAGGACGAACAATTATTTTTCAAGGGAACGGGTGACAAAAAGCGACAATTTGTGTCTAATTGATAACAACAAAACAGCGCTGTCATTTATTAAGTAGTGTCAAAATGGAAATAAAGCCGATTCAATCAATTATTATTTTAGGTGGTGGTACAGCCGGTTGGCTGGCTGCAAATCATCTCGCAATTAATCTAAAACCCAAAGAACAACAAGGTGTTAAGATTACTGTGATTGAGTCTCCCGACACCCCAACCATTGGCGTGGGCGAAGGTACTGTGCCTTTGATGCGAAATACACTAAAAGAATTTGGTATCAGTGAAGAAAAATTTATTAAAGAGTGCGATGTTTCCTTTAAACAAGGCATTCAATTTGATAACTGGATGAAGCCTGTCGATGGCAAAATGCACTCATACTACCACCCTTTCGACTACCCTATTTTAGATAACGACAGTGTTGCTTCTTGGTTACAAAACCCTGTTATGCCATTTGCTCATGCCATGAGTCGCCAAGCACTGTTGTGTGATAATCATAAATCTCCTAAGGCCATTACCGACCCAGAGTTTGCTGGGCAAGCAGCTTATGGTTACCACTTAGACGCCTATAAATTTTCTGATTTGCTGAAACACCATGCGGTTGAGAATCTCGGCGTAGAACATCTTGTGTCACATATTGAAGGTGTGACACTTTCCGATAGCGGCGAAATTAACAGCCTAATTAGTTTGCAAGGTGACGTATTTAACGCTGATTTTTACCTTGATTGTTCAGGCTTTTGCAGCCGATTATTGGGGCAAGCGTTAAATATTCCGTTTATTGAAAAAAGTGATGTGCTTTTTGTCGATAAGGCACTTGCGATACAAGTCCCTTACGACAGCGAAGTACCGCAACTCCCTTCATCGACCATTGCAACGGCTTGTGATGCAGGCTGGATATGGGATATTGCCCTGCCAACCAGACGCGGCATAGGTCATGTATTTTCATCAAAGCATTGCTCTTTAGATGAGGCAAAAGCCACGCTTGCCAACTATTTAAACACATCTGTAGATGAAATAAATCCACGCTTAATCGATATGAAAATCGGTCATCGTGAAAAGTTTTGGCATAAAAACTGTGTTGCCATTGGACTATCTCAAGGGTTTGTTGAGCCACTTGAAGCCACTGGATTGCTCGCTTTTGATGCTACCACTAAATTACTTGCTAAATCGTTCCCTACCAATACATCACAATTAGCACTGGCTGAAAAACGCTATAACACCTATGTAAATGGTTTATGGCAAGGCGTAATTAACTTTATAAAAATGCATTATGCCGTATCGGACAGAGACGATACCGCATTTTGGCGTGATAATCGTGATACAGCTAGTTGGCCCTTAGAATTACAAGAAAAGCTTGAGCATTGGCGCACACATATTCCAAGCTTATATGATTTTGAACGCGGTTTTGATGCGTTTCGCTTAGAAAATTATTTATATGTTTTATACGGGATGAATTTCCCGACCGAGATCGGTGATACCGCTTATCGTTATCAAGCACCTGATAACGCTTTAAAACAATTTGAGTTAATCCAAAGGCAAGCAACTCAGGTTGCTGACTATTTAGAAGATAATTTAACGGTTATAAATAAAATCAAGCAATTTGGCTTAAGCAAGGTGTAAATACGGTATGGCAATTCCAAAGAAAATAGTAGTACTTGGCGGTGGCTCAGCTGGTTGGATGGCTGCAAGTCTTTTACATCACAGCTGGGCAAATAAAGGCGCTGAAATCACCCTGATTGAATCCGACATGATTGGCGTTGTTGGCGTTGGTGAAGGCTCTACTCCCTCATTAAAATATTTTTTTGAAAAGCTACAAATTGCCGAAAATGAATGGATGCCATTTTGTAATGCGACCTATAAGTGTGGCATAAGCTTCCCAAATTGGACTTCACACTTAGAAGAAAACGAATATTTTCATCCCTTTTACTCTGATCACGATTGGAAAACAGGCCAAGCGTTTATCCATAACTGTAACGTAAGACGCCAAGGGTTTGATATTCAAACAAGGCCAAATCACTATTGGCTACAAGCAAAATTAGCAAAGAATAAGCTCAGCCCTAAACTCAAACAACCACAAAATAAAGAGCTAGATTATGGCTATCATTTTGATTCGCAAAAGCTAGGCGAGTTTTTAAAAAATCGCGCTATTAAGCTAGGTATAAAGCACATTATTGGTACCGTAGATGTTGTTAATAATGATGATAAAGGCGTACACAGCCTAACTTTAAGCTGTGGTAAAACTATCAACGGCGAATTATTTGTTGATGCAACAGGCTTTGCCAGTTTATTGCTACAAAAAACGCTTAAAGTGCCTTTTATTTCATACAAGGATTACTTACTGAATGACAGTGCTATTGCCATTCCAACCGAAACGTTAACAGATGACGATATTTCTCCACAAACGGTGTCTCGCGCATTAAGCGCCGGTTGGGCATGGACAATTCCGCTTAGAAACCGAAACGGCAATGGTTATGTATATAGCAGTAAATATATTACACCTGAAGATGCTGAAGCTGAGCTGCGAACTTATTTAGGGATTAGTGAGCGCACAGATATTAAGGCGCGCCACATAAAAATGCGTTTAGGGCGTGTTGCAAAGCATTGGCATTTAAATGTACTCGGTGTCGGTTTATCACAAGGGTTTATTGAACCACTAGAAGCCACTGCATTAAGCTGTATTCAATACACTGTTGAACATTTTATTGAAACATTGAGCAAGATAGCAATGATGCAACTACCCAAAAGCAATTTAATCAAGAGATCAATACTGTTTATGATGCTATTCGGGACTACATTAGTGCCCATTATCGATTAAACACCCGAGATGACAGCGCTTATTGGCGAGACAACCGAAGTGCAGCATCGCCAGAAAAATTATCAAAAATACTCATGTCTTGGGATAACCCAGACAACCAGTTCGAAAGTACATTACAACAGTTAAATGCGGAAGTAATGTATTTTTCACCGAGTTGGTATTGTTTGCTTGCAGGTAAGGGGCGATTTAGTGAAGCAACTCACGCTCTACCCCAGCCAGTTAAAGTTGCTAATGTGGCTGATATCGATAATTACTGCGAACAACAAGCCTTACATTTTAAGCCGCACCATCAAGCACTAAGTAATGAATAACCCAATGCTTGTGAAATTTTAGTCAATTCATCTGAGCATTTAATTAACAAAGGACTATTTTGTTTTCCATAAATAAAAATTTTACCGTATCTGAGTCATATATTTCAGGGTCAGAGCATAAAATCATAATTATTGACAATGCGTTCAATGATTTGGATAAAATCATTAACTATGCAAATAACACTGCTTATTTTCAACCTCCTGGTAAAGACGGCACCTTATACCCTGGTAGTCGCGATGAAATGCCAGCTCCCTACTACGAAGCGTTTACGACACTCTTAGGTTGCGTATTCCCATCAAGTATCAAACATCAAATTGCACGTTGTTGGTTATCAAAAATTACTGTTAAACCTGATCAACTTTCACCCATGCAAACTATGCCCCATTATGATTCATTGTTAAATGAAGATATGGCTGCAGTACATTATTTATCAGGGAATGAACTGGGGGGAACAAATTTTTATCGCTATCGTGAATGTGAAAATATCACGCTATCACAAAGCGATGAACCGCTTATTATTAATATGCTAAAGCAACATCAAGCATCGAAATCAACTGGTTATATTGAACAGTCTAACGAGGTATTTGAAAAAGTTCATAGTGTTGAAGCTAAGCCTAACCGTATTGTTATTTATTCAGGCAATATTTTACATAGTCCATCAGTAACAAAGTATGTGGATTTTGATAAAAAAAGCCCTAATAGCCGAACCTCAATTAATAGTTTCTTTAAACGATTAAATTAACCTCAAGTTTTTTATTAGGCTGAATAGACTCAGCCAATAACTTACGATTTAAAATAAAAAAAGCCTCGCAATTGCGAGGCTTTTTTACAGGTTAACTTTTGCTTAGAAGCGGAAAGCTACACCCACTTTATAGCGTGCTTCACCTTCGAAGCTCCACGCTGGGTATCCATTACGAAGGTCAGCTTTAACTTCAGCATCACCAGTTGCAGTACCAATTTGGATACTGTCTTCTTCTGTGATGTTAACAGCTTCGAATGTAAGGTCTAGGTAGTCTGTTACAGAGTACTTAGCCGTTAGATCAAGTGTACCGTAGTCTTGGTGCTCGCGGTTACCATAGAAACCAGGTAATTCACGAACCATGTACTCAGAACGCCAGTTATATGCTAAACGTACGCTGTAAGTTTCAGTCTCATAATAACCAACCAAGTTAACAGTATGCTCCGAAGAATCAGAGAATAACTCGATACGGTCTGGGAAGTTTTCCGCAGGCGCTTCTGAATCTACATAAGTATAGTTAGCTTGGTAACCAAAACCATTGTCAAAACCATCTTGGATTTGTAGCTCTAGACCTTGGATTTCACCACCAGAACCAGTTCCTTTAGAAGCAACAGTCCAATTATCTAAACCTGTATCAGGGTCAATAATACCAACGCTTTGGTTAAGTTTTTGGTCAACTTTAGTGAATGATGAAATATCTTTGATGAAGTAAGTAGCGCTGATCATGCCATCACCATCAAAGTAGTATTCAACACCTAAGTCTGCTTGAGTTGCTTTGAAAGGCTCAAGACCGATATTACCAGTAGTGATAACTTCGTTGCCTAGCGTACCATCTTCATAACCAGCTAATGTTGATGCTGCAAACATATCAGTGTAGTTAGCACGTGACATTACCTGAGCTGCAGAGAAACGTAAGATTACGTCTTGTGTTAAGTCAAATGCAACGTTAACGCTTGGCAATACTTCACTGTAATCAGCTGTGTCTGTTGTTAAATCGTTAGCATAGTTACCATTTGCATCAAGTGCGTAGTAATCAGATGATGCATCAGTAGATACATAACGCAGACCAACGTTACCACGCACGCCTTCAGCTGAAAAATCAGCCATAGCATATAGTGAGAAGTTTTCTTCGTTTACAGTACCGTAACCTGACTTATAAGCAATTGAAGTATTATCGAAGCTTGTAATTGCCGCGTAACCATCTGCAAGCATCTGGTCAAGATTTGGCGCAGGAAGTGTAAAACCAGCACCTGAACTCATAGTACCTGAGTAGTAACGCGACGCATCATATGAACCGATTTCATCAACTAAGTTAGCAGTCCACGTTTCTTGTTTAACGTCGTGATCAGCCCAACGGAAGCCCGTTTTGATTGCAGTAATAGCACCGAAATCTACTGGGAATTTTAAATCAAACTGTGCATACGTTTCTTCGTCAGAGTTAGGTTGCTTCTTAAGAGCCCAACCTGCCGATGATAATTCACCTTGGAAGTCATCTGCAGTGAAATCTTTATTAGCAATATCAATTTTGATTACATCACCAGTAGCATCATAAGTACCTGCATAATCTGCTGGAGTGCCTAACCAGAAACCATAGTTCGAAGTTAGATCTGTACCACCGTCAGATTGTGTATTACCAATGCGACCTTCAAGCTCAAAGTTTTCACCAACATATTTAAAGTCGAAGTCAACAGTGTCTGATGTCATAGAACCTGCACGGCCCCATGTCTGTGCCCAACCTGGGTTAGTGCCAGTGCCTGTGCGACGGTAGAAAGTACATGTACCATCAGCATTTACTGATTCACACGCTGCTTCTTTGTCATCTGGGAAAATAGCAAATAATGACGTGTTTGCATTGTTTGCTGATAGCTCAAGGCTCATGATGTTTAAGCCAAGTTCTAAGTTGTCAGTTGGGCGATATTGGAATGCTGCATTAATCGCTGTACGCTCACGCTCTTGTTGGAACGTAGTAGGAACGATGTCACCCCAACCAACTAATGATTCGATACCGTTACGTTGGTAATTAGTTTCGGAGTATGCTGCTGCAACTAATGCACCAAATGTTTCGTCATCATTTTTCCAACTGTATAAACCAGAAACTTCAGGATCTGTCTCTTCAGAGATTGTGCCGTAATCAGCTTTAACGCTACCGAAGATAGTGTTTGCATCTAAATCTAGTGGCTTACGGGTGTTAACAATAACTGTACCACCGATACCGCCTTCTACAACGTCAGCTTGTGACGATTTGTATACTTCGATACCGCCAACCATTTCAGGTGGAAGAAGTGTATAGTTGAAGCTACGGTCGATAGCTTGTTGGTCGTACCAACCAGTTGAAGCAACTGAATGACCGTTAAGAAGTGTACGTGTTAATTGTGCAGACGCACCACGGATTGAAACTTGCTGACCTTGACCGAATGCACGGTTAACAGCGATACCAGAAATACGACCTAGGGCTTCACCCACATCGCTATCTGGAAATTTACCAACGTCTTCTGCTGAAACTGCATCTACTACAGAGTCAGAGAAACGTTTTGTATTAAGAGAAGCTTCTAGAGAGCGACGAATACCACGTACCTCAATTACTTCCACATCTTCTTTTGCTTGTACTTCTGAATCAGCTGCAACAGCTACGCCTGAAAAACCAGCGCCCATTGCTAAACCGATGTTAACTGCTAATAAGCTTTTTTTGAAATTTTTAGCTAACACAGGATTCCCCTTGAATCATTTTGTTTTGGTTTAATTCACTTTCTGCCCAGTGAAGATGACAGCGTTGTCATCTGATAACAAACCTTACACGTAAAATTACAATATCGCTACAATTATTTTTGCATTTTTTAAACAATCGCGTTCATTTATATATAACAAATAAGAACAATTTATTTACATTTGCAATAATAAATTTTCATAACACCCGCTAAATACGGGGGCTAGCGACCTTTTTACTATAACACACGGCAAATATTATCTGTAAAGCTTAATCTGTAAGAAAAGTTTAATCAGGTGGAGGTCGGATCAGGTGCTTGGAGCGATTTTAGAAAAATGTCAGGCAATTATTACATTGCCTGATAAAGCGCTTTGCTTAACGTTACGTTGGTTAACTCTGTGTTAGCTAATTGAGGGCCCCTATCACTGGGCAGAATGATAGAAGTGGAGCCCTCAAATCTTAATTCACATTACTTACAAGGGGAAATAATGACAGCGCTGTCATTTGTTAACAAGGATAATAAAGACACCGGTGTCATTTGTCTAGTCATATTTCGATCTTTTCGTAAAATTAGCCATGATTATGTTTTTAAAAACACATTAGGTTACAAAGTAAGCGTTTGAGTCGCTGTAAACGAGCCTGTCGTATAGTCAAAAAATAACCACGCCACGCATATCGAATTGTTGTGTACACAGATAAAGTGAATTCTGCTCCATAATCAGATAAGGCGGTGATTGATATGTAAGGCAGCGATGCGGGTTAGCTGTTTTTTACATGAAAGCCTATTAAGCTTTCATGCTTATTTTCACGATATTCAAACAATGCCGAGAACGCAATGGGGTTAGTCAGCATAAATAAGCGATAACGCAGTAGAAAATCAACAAGCGCAGGCGAACAGTTCTCTTACGCAAACTTTTATCATTGTTGTGAACAAAATCCAGGTAAGGGATGTGGGCTGAGCGTGCAAGCTTTGCTTTGTATTCATTTAGATCGCTAGGCAACATATCAAGCACCGCGATAAAGACACGCAAAATGAGGGCTGTAAAGAAAAACAGCCCTTGTTATTCATCGAACTTTTGACCCTTTTACATGAAGCAAGCAATAACCACCCAGCTTGCATAAAGGCACAAAATGACTGGAAAAACGATAGTGATTAGAGCACTGTTAGTTAGCATGTTTGCTGATATCAATCGACCAATCTGTTTCACAATAAACGGAATGTGCTTTAGGCAGAGTTTGCTCGAGCATGGTACTGCCTGCCCTATTTTGTCTGCGATAAGCTTCAAGCAGGTCATTATCTTGTGTTGTGAAATACCCCGGCATTACTTCTTTTAATTCATTAAGCGTGTTGGCCGCCTTATTATATTGCGCTAATGCTGCATACGCTTTGGCGACATAAACCGCTTGTAATCTTGTACGCCACGGGCGTTTTTCTATTTCCAGCACTTTTTGCGCTTGGTCTTGCAGTAGGTAAATATACATTAACGAATAACGCGCATATTCATTTGTTAAGGTTAACGCAGGGTCGCTGGAATGGGTTAACGCTAACTTAAGTGCGTGCTTCGCCTTATCAAACTGTTGTAAGTCGGTGTATGCCCATGCAACAAATACATAACTGCTTGCTTTTATCACATCCGATTGCGTATTCGGTAATAGTGTCTGAAACGCATTAATCGCTCGCTTAAGCATTTCTGGGTTTTGTCCATGGCGGCCCAGTTCACTTTGATCTAGCCCTTGATCAAGGTAGGAAAACGCTATGTAAAAATTAGCCCACGGCAACGCCGATTTGGCACCTAGCTTTTCAAACCCATGCTTTGCTTGCTTAAAATACTGCTCAGCAAGTTGTCCTTGGTGCAATTGCATATGATAAAAACCCGCATAAAGTTCTGCCATCGCTAAATCATACGGTAAGTTAAGCTCGGTAAAACGCGCTAACGCATCTTGCAAAGCGATTTCACGTTTTCCTTGGTCAAAATAATAGTTTTGTGCGATCGCCAGCTGTGTTGCGGCGATTTTTTCTAGATTGCCTAGGGTTTGGTAAAAACTCAGCGCCTTGGTAAGTCGCTCTTTATTTTTGACTAAATCGTTATACGGGCTTTTTTCTAGCCCCACATTATTTGGTTGTCCCAAATAAAATAGTGAATCTGCCGTCGCGGCTAACTCAGTATAATTATCAGTTAACTTCGCTGCTTTTTTCAGTAATTCATCATGTTGCTGCCATTTCATTGCTTGCCAAGCCAATGACGCTTGTAAACGATAACTTTCTGCGATTAATTGTGGGTCTTGGCTGTTGATACTGGCGTGAATGCTTTTCTCAATCAAAGCGTGTTGCTCGCTACTGCCTTGACGTGTCGCAATAATTGCCTGCCAATACGCGATAAAGGCATTAAGTAGTAGATCGTAATTTAGGTCGTTTTGCTCAATTTTACTAAATTCGATGCGAGCCTGTGACCATTTTCCCACAGCAACATAGCTTCTTGCCAAATAAGCGCTTGCCCAATTCGTTTGCGATATGGTGTTTGCTGCTTGAAAATACTTTATCGCCTCTGCAGCACCCGTGGTTTGCAACGCCTGCATGCCTTGTGCAATCGCCATAGCTGAAATATCAGGTCGCGCTTTTTTGGTGTTTTGTTTATGAGCATTTATCATTGCCAGAATCTGCTGCGAGATAACTTCAATATGCGATGCTAACTCGTCATAGCTCAAACTGCCCTGTTTGATGCGTCCATCAGAATAAATTGCCTGAAAGTCGATAACTTGTTTTTGCTGATGCATGCGCACACTTGCGAAAATAGCGACATTTGCCCCAAGTTTATCGAGTAAGTTACGTATTTGTACTGGCATTGCGGGCCACGGCAACTCATTTTTCAACAACGATAAATGTGCCTCAGAAGGCGAAATCACATCAACCCGTTGAGAGCGCTTTAAATCGACAGCCAACATATCTGACAGGCCATGTTCAAGCCATGCCATGCTTGGCTGTTGTGTATCGTTAATAAACGGCAGCACCATTACTCGTATACGCGATGAAACTTGGTTTTGTTGTTCGCTATGATTAGCTGCATTACCGCTATTAGGTTGCCAAATTCCAACAGCCAATATTAACCCGGCTAACATTAAAACGCACACAACAAACCATAAACGTAAGGATTTATTTAACGTGTTTCCTGTCTGTATTGTTTTTGCTGTTGGCTGTTCAGAATGCGTTGATTTTGCCTGGTTTACTTCACGTGTTATTGGGCAAATCCACTGATAACCACGTTGTGGAATTGTTTTAATGTAGCGCGGCGATTTAGCATCATCGTTTAGGGCCAAACGTAACTCACGAATACTTTGCGTTAATGCTGATTCGCGATAGTCACCATGCTGCCATAAATGTGTAAGTAGGGTTTCTTTCGCTATTAGTTCATTTGGATGCTGCAAAAAATAAGTCAGTAAATTTGCGACCTTGTTTCGCAGTAACACCGGCTGCCGAGTTTGGGCATCGTTCAGCCGCGTTAGGTAACCTGTTTCTGGTTCAAATTCATAATCACTAAAACGAAACAACAGCGCATCCATCCACAAATCAAAATATGCCTAAATAATAAATCAAAGCACAGCAAAACAAAACCTTTAACAAACTCCTAGATAAAACTTAATACATTGAAAAATATATAAATATATTTATTTTAGATGGATTTTATATCGATTTAATAGGGTTTGGGGCAAATAACAGCAACACTGATGCAAGCCAATTTTAAAGTGAGCTCAGTATGGAAATGTTTATTCAAGAAGCCCTCGTCAGCGATAAAGCTTCGCTGTATGTGGTGCTGGTAATATTTGTGACAGGCGTACTAACCAGCCTAACACCCTGTGTTTACCCAATGCTGCCAATTACCGTTGCAGTGGTACGCCAGCATGCAAACAATGTTTACCAGTCAACAGCATACACTTGTTTATATGTACTAGGGCTTGCGCTTAGCTACAGTTTATTAGGTTATTTTGCTGCCAAACTGGGGTACTTGTTTGGCAGTGTCGCCACCCACCCTGCAATGTTATTTATTGCCGGTAGTTTTTGCTTAGTCATGGCTGTATGGATGCTTGGCTGGATAAACATGCCGCAGCTTTCTTTCACCAAAAATACATTCAGTTCGTATGCGCCACTCAATGTATTTGTCAGTGGTGCTTTGTCCGGCTTGGTAATGGCGCCCTGTACTTCACCGGTACTTGGTATGTTACTGATGTACGTTTCAACTGAACAAGCACCACTCGTTGGCCCCATTTATTTGTTCGCATTTGCACTTGGATTAAGTGCCTTACTGTTCATTGCAGGCATTTTTTCCAACGTTTTAAACGTCCTGCCAAAAAGCGGCCCTTGGCTTAACGGCTTCAAATACATATTGGCGGCCTTGCTGGTTGGCGTGGCCCTTTACTTCTATTTTCAAATCACGTTTTAAGGATATTTATATGAAAAATATACTGGCTATTGTGTTATTTACTCTTGCCATCCCTTTGTTTGCATCACCGCTTAAGGTTGGCGACAAAGCGCCTAATTTAGTTAGCCATACCCTAAAAGGTAAGGCTATTAATTTAAAAGAGTTACTAAAGGAAAAACCCGTTTACCTCAAGTTTTGGGCAACATGGTGCCAATACTGCCAAGCTGAAATGCCACATCTAGCAGAGTTAAATAAAAACCATAGCGACAAAATCGCCATCATTACGGTGAACGTTGGCATTAATGATTCAGTTAACAATATTAACGCCTACTTTAATCGTAATAACCTGTCGCTAGATACAGTGTTTGATACAAACGGCGAAATCACGCAAAACTTTGGCGTATTAGGTACGCCTTATCATATTTTAATCGAGCAAAGCGGCAAAGTTGCACTAACGAGCTTTTTACACTCAGACAAAATTGACGTATATATCGCTGCGTTACCTGAAAAGGAATAGTAACTATGTTTAATCAACTCAAAGCATTGCACATCCTAGTTGTAACTTTAGGCTTATTATTTTTTGCTAACCCTGCGTATACAAAAACACAAGAGCCAACTAAACATACGGTGTTTATGGATATTTGGGCACATTATGATGGCGCAAACTCCGTGTTTATTGACTGGCTAAATCAACAAAGCTATAGCGTCAGCTATAAACAACAAGATCTCAATGTAACACCCAGTCAAATAGCTGAATTTAAAAGCTACTACCCGCAATTTGCATCCATTGAGATCGATAAAGGGTTTAAGTTAATGCGGCAATATGACGTTTGGCAAACACCGTTTCATATTATTGAGCACGATGACAAAGTTTTATTTAAAGGTGATGATGCTGCGCTATTGGCATATCTAAAATTAAACCAACACATTTCCCAAGCCCAGTTTGCACACTATAAAAGCAAATTATTAGAAAAAGCGTCTTCACCACGTTTTAAAAAACAACCGCCGGTAAATCATATTGCCGTTGGTGAACAATTTTCAGATTTTGTTCGTGAAAGTTTATCGGGGCAAACGGTATCGTTAGGTAATACCATTAAAATGCTCAAGCCCAGTAATACACTTGAATTGGTATTTCTTGATAGTTTATGCCCAATGCCACACTTTCCAAATTGTGAGGCAAGCATAAAGCAATTAGCTGAAAATCAACTTAAACAAGGTAAATTGTATCTGGCTGTGATCAGTGGCTACTACGTTAACGAAGCCCATGTACGTAGTTTTATTGAAACCCATCAATTACAAATGCCGGTAATTTGGGACAGCGAAAATGCGATTTTTAAACGTTATGGTGTCTCTCAAACGCCTTATAAAATTGCCATAGATCATCGCGGAACTATTTTGAAACGTCACGCTTTCTAAACAAAAAAGCCCAACTTAAGTTGGGCTTTTTAATCTATTTTAGTCAAACATTAAGCTGTCCAGTACACTTCTACCGGTACCTTTGTTTGCTGTAAAATAGCGCGAAGTGGCATATCTGCAACCTCCCCGCCTGCTTTAGCTTCTTTATAAACTGCCAGTTTTTCTTCACCGCTTATTAAAAGCTTAATCACTTTCGATTGTAAAATAGCAGCACGCGTTAATGTCATACGCTCAGTAATATCACCTGTTACATCACTTTTTATTGCATCAATTGCCGCGACTAAATCAGTAGTTGTTAACGCATTATCAAGACCTTGGGCATGCGGGAAAAGTGATGCGGTATGACCATCTGGTCCCATACCTAAAATCGTCACATCAAAATTTTGTTTAAGTGCTGCATATGCGTTTTGGCACTCAGCTTGACCAAGTTGCGCACTGTCCGCTGGGTTTTTCATGGTTACAAAGTTAGCAGCTGCAGCTTTGTCTTGTAATAGCGTTGATTTAATAAACGCTTCATTACTTTTATCATGGCTTTGCTCAACCCAACGTTCATCAACCATAGCTACGTCGATTTTATCCCATGCTAACTCAAGACCACTTAAATAGCGATATGCTGGTGCCGGTGACGAACCGCCTGATACCATTAATACAGCACGACCATCTTGTTCAATACCTTGTGCTAAACACTTAGCAAGATCTTCACCTAATTCAGCGTTATAGGCATCTTTTGAATCGAAAAACTTTTCAATAATATTGGCTGACATTATTTGTTATTCCCTGCGTTGTACCATGCGTGATTATTTTCAGCGAGTAGCTCGTCTGCATCTTCTGGCCCCCACGTACCTGCACGATAAAGTGCTGGCATACCCGCTGTTTGCCACTGTTCAATAATTGGATCAATCCACGCCCATGCTTGACGTACTTCGTCACGGTGAATAAACAGTGATGCATTACCTGCCGCAGCATCAAGCATTAAGCGCTTGTACGCATCTGAATGGAAGCCATTTTCATAGTTTTTAGACAAATCTAAGTCAAGCGTTACTGGTTCAAGTTGCATTTCTAAATTATCTAAACGCTTAGACATTAGCGTCAGCTGAATGCTTTCTTCCGGCTGTAAGCGGATCACTAATCGGTTTGGCTCAATGCCGCCAACCGTTTCGTCATACACGTTGTGAGATACATTTTTGTATTCTACGATAATCTCAGCACAACGCTGTTTCATGCGTTTACCGGTTCTTAGGTAGAATGGTACGCCAGCCCAACGCCAGTTTTCAATGTGTGCACGGATCGCTACAAAGGTTTCTGTTTCGCTGTTTTCGCCAAGCTCTTCTAAATAGCCAGGTACCAATTTGCCGTCAAGTTGGCCCGGTACGTATTGACCACGTACGGTGTTTGCTTCAACGTCATCACCTACAAGTGGACGCAAAGCTTCAAGTACTTTTAATTTTTCCGTGCGAATGCTTTTAGCCGTTAGCTTATTTGGAGATTCCATCGCTACAAGGCACAATAGTTGTAACAAGTGGTTTTGTACCATATCGCGCAGCGCACCGGCTTTGTCGTAAAAGCCCGCTCGGCTTTCTAGGCCAACAGTTTCAGAAATACTGATCTGAATATTATCAATCGATTTTGCATCCCACATATTTTCAAACATCACATTTGAAAAACGCAGTGCCATTAAGTTTTGAACTGTCTCTTTACCCAGGTAATGATCGATGCGATAAATTTGGCTTTCTTTAAAGTATTCTGCGATTTTCGCGTTAATTTCTTCTGCTGACGCGCCACAGTAACCAATTGGTTTTTCCACCACAACACGTGTTGATTTAGTAATCAGCTGATTATCAGATAAAAGCTCACTACAACGGCCGTATACCGCAGGCGGTAATGAGTAATAGAAAACGCGCGCTTTGTCTTGTTCGTCTGACTCTAAAATTTCTTTTAAACGTGTCCAGTTATCGTCTTGCTCGGTGACATTAACAACAATTGGTTTTAAAAACGCAGAAAACGCTTTCCAGTCTTTCGCGTTATATTCGCCTTTACCTAAAAACGACTTAAGGCTGCTTTGTACTTTATCAACAAATTCTTGTTCATTTGCTAATGCCCTAACGGTTGGCAGAATTCGCGTCCCTTCCGGCAGGTTTCCTTCTTGATAAGCACGGTACATTGCAGGTAGCAGTTTACGCAGTGATAAATCACCACCACCACCAAAAATAACAATATCGAATGGGTTTAGCATAATTGTTCTCTTCGTTTTAGTAACTTGTTGTTAAGTACAATATAGAATGTGTTTTTAGTTCGTTATGTTAGCACTAAATAGCGCTTGGGTAAGCTATTTATGAATGCTAATTTATATTGAATTCGTATGTAACTGCTCACGCAAATGGGGCTATGAAGAAAAGAGTTTTCAGGAGTAACAATGCTCTCACCCACTGTTACCCCTGAATACTCAGCGCTACTCAGTTCGCTTTATAAACGGATATGAGCTTTGGAGGCGTCAACTCTCTCACCAATTGACGCTCCAAATCACTCAGCGCTACCCGTTCAAAGGTATTTTTTACTATTTGATTACGTTCAACTTGCATTTGCCAAGTTGCTATCTGAACCGGTAAATAAGAGTGTTTGGAAGCGTCAACTCTCTCACCAATTGACGTTCCAAATAACTCAGTGCTACCCGTTCAAAGGTATTTGTTGCAGTTTAAAAGCAGCCTAAGGCATTTTGAAAACCGCGCAGTCTAAGCTAATGCCAATCACTTAACCCTGACATTTGACCGCTTTTTTAATTTTTTCGCTTATTTTTATACAGTGCGATTAAGCCCGCTGTTGAGCTATCGTGAGCCAGCGTTTCATCTGTCTCTAATTCTTTTTGAATGGCATTTGCTAAGCCTTTGCCCAATTCCACGCCCCATTGGTCGAATGAACAAATTTCTAGAATAATGCCCTGACAGAAAATCTTATGTTCATAAAGTGCAATTAAACGGCCTAAATGCTTCGCATCAATGGTATCAAGTAAAATTGATGTGGTAGGACGATTGCCTTGATGTACTTTATGCTCAACCAGCTCAGCAATACGCGCTTCGCTTAAGCCTTTGCTTGCTAATTCTTTTTCAACTTGCGCTTTGCTAACGCCTGTCATCATGGCTTCAGTTTGTGCAAAAAAGTTTGCCATTAGAATTTCATGATGATTGTTCACCTCACGCACAGGCTTTATTGAACCAATAAAATCGGCCGGCACAATCGTCGTACCTTGGTGCAAATATTGGTAAAACGCGTGTTGACCATTGATACCTGTCATACCCCAAATAAGTGGTACGCTCGTATAATCAATCGCTTGGCCATCAAACGTGACTGATTTGCCGTTACTTTCCATCTCTGCTTGTTGCAGGTATGCCGGTAACATATGCATGCTTTGATCGTAAGGTAAAATAGCCTGCGCTCGTGCATCCAAAAAGCTAGTATTCCACACGCTTAAAAGCGCCATAAGCACAGGAATGTTATTTTCAAAGTTTGTTTCTACAAAATGCTGATCAACTTCAAATGCACCTTCAAGTAACTCAATAAACGCATCAAAGCCAAGATACAAAGCGATAGGTAAACCAATTGCTGACCACATTGAAAAACGTCCACCAACCCAGTCCCACATGGTAAATACGTTATCTGGATTAATACCGAATTCTGACGTTTTTTCTAAATTGGTGCTCACTGCGGCAAAATGCTTTGCAACCGCATCGTCATTACCAGCAGCCTGTTTCAACCATGCAACAGCTGTTTTCGCGTTTGCCATGGTTTCTGATGTGGTAAAGGTTTTACTTGAGATAATAAATAGCGTGGTTTCCGCATTCACTTTGCTCAGTACATTTGCTATCTGCATACCATCGGCGTTTGATGCATAATGCACTTTAAGCGTTTCATCTGCGTATGCAGCAAGCGCTTCTGTTGCCATTTGCGGGCCAAGGTTTGAGCCGCCAACACCAATGCTCACCACATCAGTAATGCGCTTACCTGTGTAACCTAACCAAGCGCCACTGCGCACTTTTTCGGTAAATGCACTGATTTTATTCAATTCTGCGTTAACGGCATCAACCACATTTTCGCCGTCAACATACACCGCCTGATTATTGCGTTTACGCAAGGCAGTATGCAGCACAGCGCGGTTTTCAGTAATATTAATTTTTTCACCAGAAAACATTTTGTCGCGCCATGATGCCAAATCAACATCATTGGCGAGTGCTAATAACGCATTTTTAACATCTTGAGTGATCAGGTTTTTTGAGTAATCAAAGAAAACGCCATCAATTTGCGTGGAAAAACGCTCAAATCTTTGTGCATCATTAGCAAATAAATCAACTAAGTGCTGTTGCTTTATATCACTTGCAAGGCCTGCCAGTGTTTGCCAACTTGCTAAAGAAGAACGACTACTCATACTCTACCTAACTCTCTTTACCCTAAGCGTGTGTTTGCAACTTGAAACTCGCTAAACACTTGCTAAAGTTACTACTTATTAAAATGTCTAGGTTAACAATAAGTAAAAATGACAACGCTGTCAATTGACAATTTAAACTTTTTGACACCGGTATCACGTCATATTAATTGTATAAATTATGAAACATAGCTACAGACTTGAAAAAAAAACAGTTAGAATAATACGTTGTGTGTTATTAACCCCATGCTTTTATGCAAAGCTCATCAGCAAAAGATATAATAACAATATGAAAGTCACCATAAATGATGTTGCACGCCTAGCCGGCGTATCAATGAAAACAGTATCTCGTGTTATGAACAACGAGCCCTCTGTTAGAAAAAAAACCTCCGATAAGGTTATGGCTGCTGTTAAAGAATTAAACTACAAACCAAACTTAGCGGCGCGTAGTTTAGCAGGCACCAAGTCATTTGCTATCGGCTTCGTTTATAGCAACCCGAATGCTTATTATGTCATTGATATGCAAAATGGTATTTTATCTCGCTGTAAAGAAGAAGGTTACGAACTACTTATTCACCCGTGCAGCAGTACCGACGAAAATGTGCTAGAAGAAATTCAAACCATGATCGAGCGCTCGCGTTTATCTGGATTAGTATTAACGCCACCGCTGTCTGAGCGTCAAGATGTTACAGATTTACTTGATTCTATCGGCATTAACTATGTGCGCATATTATCGGGCCGCGAACCGAGCGAAAAAGAAAGTAAGCCTAACGCTATATTCGTAAATGACCACGATGCTGCATATCAAATTACCGAGCATTTAATTTCGCTCGGTCACAAGCACATTGCATTTATTACCGGTGAAGAAGAACACAAATCAACACTTGAGCGCTTAGCGGGCTACAAAGCCGCATTATCTGCTCATAATATTACGTTAAACGATGCGCTGATATTTCCGGGCAAGTACTCGTTTGAATCCGGTGTTGAAGGCGCTAAAGCATTGATGGCGAATAACGAAAAAGTCACCGCTATTTTTGCCTGTAACGATGAAATCGCGGCGGGTGCATTATTCGCGTCGCGTTTGATGGATATTAAAATTCCTGAGCAACTGTCTATTACTGGATTTGAGGATTCACCCTTCTCAAAACAAACATGGCCAAAATTAACAACGGCTCATCAGTCTAACCAAGATATTGCTACGCAAGCAGCGAAGCTACTATTTGCAAACAGCCGCCCAACTAAAATTAAAGAAGAAAAAATGGCAATTTGTTTTACGCCTGAATTGGTTGTGAGGGACTCAACCGGTAATGCGCTGTAACAACAATTCATTTAAATTATAAAAAAAGCAGCTTTAAGCTGCTTTTTTATACCAATTCTGTTAAGAATGTGGTCAGAGTTTGTGCTGATAAATAAATCATCACGGAGCAAAACTTTTCTTATGCGGTTGTTCTACGTTGATAAATTCAAACACTGTTAGCATTAAACTTAACCCGCTAGGATGACCTGCTATGTAAGCGAATTCTATTCGTGCTGTTATCCACTGCTAAATAAAGGCAACGCCACCAGAGAGATTATTTAACTTAGTAAAGTTAAGGCTAGTAAGTAGCTCACAACAGGCTTTAGAGCGACGACCACTGCGACACACCAACACATAATGATTGTCTTTTACCAGCTGCCCCGAAGCAAACTCATTTAGCAAACGGTGACTTGGAATATTCGTCACCATATCGCGTGGGATCTTTAGATAGTCACTTAGCTCACCTTCTTGATGTTCATAATGCTCGCGAATATCAATGATGCCATCCAATTTATTAGCGGCTAATTGTGCTTTAAGCTCGGTACTGTTTATTTCAGTAACGGCGTTAGGCGCGTTTAATGTTAATGCAAGCTTTAACTGACTACCTTGATGAGTAAATAGAACTGCGCGATCACACAGTTCAACGTTAAACTCAGGCATTACTTTATCTGTTGCTAAATCAACGAATTGACTGTCTAAAAATACGTCTACATAGTCAGATTTATCGCTAATAATATGGGTGATCTTCAACCCTTGCTTAGTTGCTAAACGTTTAACCTTGTTTATCTCAGAAAAGATAGGGTTAATTAGTAAAGTATCAAGTGATTGATTGACAATAAGGTACATAATATTGCCATCGATTACATATTGATTAATACCAACTGCACAAGGTGTTTCTTTAGTATAACTCGTTAACATACATGCATTAGCGAGCTTATCTTTAAGCGCCATAATGCGCTCACACGCACTGTTAATTTCATCTTCACTTGCCATTGGGCCAAACGATAGGCGAATTGCGTTCTCACTTTGCCATGGCGCTAAATTCATCGCATCGAGTACAAAGCTACTCGCTGCGCCTGAGCTACAAGCAGAACCTGCACTCACTCGAATGCCAGCAGCATCAAATAAATTCATTACTTCGCTGCCTGCAATGTTAGCAACACTAAAGTTAATTGTGGTTGGAACCGATACTGAAAAGTCGTTATTAAAAACGATTTCATCAAATGTATGCGACAATGCTTTTGCTAACTTATCACGGTAACTCGCCAACACATCTGCCGATTTAAACGGGCTTGCTTCGCCCTTTTGCATTAATTCAAATAACTTTTTTAAACCTGCTATGCCCGGCAAATTCTCGGTACCTGAACGCGCGCCACTTTCCTGCCCTCCACCTGCAATAAAAGGTGTCAGTGGCGCATCTTCACTTAAATATAAAAAGCCAATACCTTTAGGTGCATACAGCTTGTGACCAGAAAACGGCGCATAATTGATGCTTGTTTGGTCAAGATCCAATTTTTGTTTACCTAAACCTTGTACACAATCCACCATCCAAAACACATTTGGATTGTTATCACGGATCACTTTATCTAATGCAGCAATGTCTTGTGTTGCACCTGTTTCATTGTTTACTATCATGGTACAAATTAGCAGAGCATTTTTGCTGTGCTCTGCAATAAACTGATGATCGAGCAAGCCTTTTTTATCAACTGGAATTGCTAATATTTCAGCGTTAATTTCAAGTAACTCATTCCAATGCTTTAGCGTATTTGGCACGGCTTTGTGCTCAGTTGCACCATAAAGCAATACTGGCTTTTCGATGGTGTGATTTTTTGCAGCAACCAATGCAGATACAACCGACGTTTGGATCCCCTCTGTTGCACCCGAGGTAAATAGCAACCTTCCCTTTTCAGCACCAATTAATCGTTTGCCTAATTGGCGTGTGTCTTCCATTAAACGCTTGGCTTTTAACCCGGTAATGTGAGATGACGACGGGTTACCAAACTCCACTTCCATACAGTGCATCACTTCCTGAGCGATTTCACTGTAAACCGGTGTTGTTGCATTGGCGTCTAAATAAATTAAAGATTGGCTCATGGTTACTGCTTTATTACTTTATGGAATATCTTATAACATTGTTTCAAATATCCATCAGAAAGGCTAATAACATTTCGTTTTGACCTAACGGGTTTTTATAAAGCTTTTACCACAAACAAAAAAGGCCACTGTATAAGTGGCCTTTTATAATTTTTAGAAACAGCTTAGCTGAGCACAGTTGTTAAGATAACCAATAGCAGTAATAACGCTAATATGAGTGATATTGGCGACAATATGCGAATAAGCGTTAATGCAAACGGATGCTTAATATTTGGGTATAAATTGCTGCGCTTTAATGACAAAGCAAAAGCAAATGCACCGAGTGACACTAGCGTTGTCGCAATGCTGATTTCTGTTTTTATAGTAATTGAGTCTGAAAAGATCAGAAAAATCTGTAACGGCAAAATAAAACACACTAATGCATGTAACAAATGCACATGCTGGATCAGTTTTAATTGCCCTTCTTCACTCAATTCTTTAATACCAAACTTGTGTTCGAAGTGCTTTATCACTTCAGGCAGCTCTAATTCAACCGCTAAGCGATATGGTGTAAGGCCATCGCTGTCTTTTTGATGATAATTTACGCCACCGTTAAGCGCTTTACTAATAATATCCAAACTGCGAGCTCGCACCGCAAAATGCAGCAAGTTATTACCTTTTAAGTCGCATTCACTTGCACGTTCTTTGCTTAGCAAAGCATCAAATACATTTGCAAAGCCTTGCTTAGCTGACCAAATTAAGGCAGTTAAACCATCTTCATCAGTGATCTGCCCTTTTGCCCCCTGCTCGATAAAGCGCATACATAAGCTTTGTTTAGCATCAGGCTGTGAAATATGAGATAGCAGCGCACGCTCTAACAAACGGTTATCAACTTCACCATCAGAGAGTGCAAGCAACAAATCAAAAAAGTCTTCGCCTTGACGCAATCTATCGGCGATTTCTTCTGCCAATACATTGGTATCACCAGTTACATTACTTTTAATAAAGGGTAAGGCAGCTTCACGAAAATCATCATCCGCCCAAATCGCTAACACATCGTCGTGTGATAACGGCATGCCGAGGTTTAAAAACTGCTGAAACAGCTTAAAGAAACGCAAATGCATACACAGTGAGGTAAGTGTTAGCTCACTTTGCATTGCAACCTGATTACCAATCGCCGCGTATTGGTCGATTCGTGATAACAAGAGTTCACTTATTGCTTCTTTGCTGTTGAGTTGCTGATGTAAATGCGCAATAGCCGATTCAATATACTGCTGAGCATTATCATCGTATTCAAATATATGCTGATAGAAACATTGCTCAAATGGCTCTGCCGGCTTTAACCACAATAAATAATACAGTGGTGGTAGCACGCTGCTGCTGATCCCTTGCGCGTCTTTGGTCTCTTCGCATTTCGGCCAAGCTTCAAGGGCATCCAAAATAAATGCGCCATTTTGCTCTAACAAACCTTTTAATAAAAGTGGATAAGCCTCAGGCCAAACTAATACTCGCTCAAGTGACAACGCAGTGCTCCAGAATAAAATGTAATTACGCGAAACGCGCTAATAGTAACAACTATTTAATTGATGAAAAAGAACTTATTAAGTTCCATTTACTGGGTTAAAATTAAAGAAATTCACAACTTTTAGGCAAATCTATGAGCATCTGGGCCACAATCTTAATAATCGCAATTGTGCTTGGCGTGATTTGGAGCAATATCGCGTTACTAAAGCATTCCGCAAAAATGGATATGAAAAACTTTAATCAAGATCCGATAGAAAAAGCTCGCCGCTCATTAGAAGAAAAACAGCGAGCCGAAAAAGATCAAGAAAATTAGCCTACTAACCAATGTCCCATTAAGGCAATTACCGGTAGCGTTACTAATGTACGCAAAATAAAAATCATAAATAACTCAAAGATATTTACTGGAATTTTGCTACCTAGTAACAGTGCACCCACTTCAGACATGTAAATCAACTGGGTTACACTCATTGCCGCAACCACAAAACGCGTAAGTTCACTGTTAATATTTTGCGCCGCCAAAATTGATGGAATAAACATATCGGCAAAGCCCACAACCACAGTTTGCGCAGCCTTTTCAGCTTCCGGAATTTGCATCAGTTCAAACAGTGGAATAAACGGTGTGCCTAACCATTGAAATACTGGCGTATATTCAGCAATCACAAGAGCAATCGTACCGATCGCCATAACTACTGGCAGTACCGCAAACACCATATCAACGGCATTTTTTAAACCATCGATAAGCGTTTCTTTAATTGTTTGCGCATGACGTGCTTTATCAAGTGCCACATCTAGTGAATGTTTAAACAAGGTTTTCCCTTCAGGTAATGCCTCTGGGTTACCTTTTACTTCTTCACCATCAATGTATATGTCTTTTTTGAATCTAAGTGGAGGCAAGCGCGGAACAATCAGTGCAGCGGCAATACCCGCCATACAAACAGTAAGGTAAAACGGTGCAAATAAATGCGCCAATTTTACTTGACCAATAACCACCAAACAAAAGGTAATTGAAACCGCCGAGAAAGTTGTACCAATAATCGCCGCTTCACGCTGTGTATAATGTTTTTCTTCATACTGCTTCGCAGTCATTAAAATACCCACACTGCCGTCACCTAACCAAGAGGCAACACAGTTAACGGCACTGCGACCCGGTACACCAAAAAGTGGACGCATTACTTTAGTCAGTAACGTACCGACTAATTCAAGCAAACCGAAATTAAGCAATAAAGGCAGTAATAAACCAGCTAAAATAAATACCGAAAATAGAATTGGCATCAACTCGTGCAGGACCAAGCCACCAACTGCGTCTGAGTGAATCTCAATTTTGGTGTCACCAATCGAAAACGTACCGACTTTTAAGTACGCCATTAGCACAAAAATAGCGCCTAACGTACGTGCCACAAGCCAAATCGGGCTCACAATCAGTAAGTGACGGACAAAGCTACCCGCTTTTAAAAACTTTGGTTTAAATAGCGTAGCTAAGCCCGATATTACTGCCATTGACACAATCACCGATGTCACAATAAGCGTAATTGAGTGTGCTAACGCGCCTTTTAATTCCTTAGCCAATATCGCTATGGGGATAGTGAATTCGCCACCATAGTTAATCGGTGTCATAAATAAAAACACGCCTATTAATGACGGAATAAGGAAAATCATTATGGTCGCAAAATTACTGCGTGGCGCAGTCGATTGATTAGCTTCCAAACTCATACTTGTTACCTTTAAAGTGATAGCGGTAAATTGATTTGCATATCTTTGCCAACAAAATGCATAACCATTTACTTATTTGCTATTTTAATCGCTACTTTTCTATCGTTTAAAAGCAAAAAAGAGCCGAGGGCTCTTTTTTGCTAATCCAATTTTATAAATTATTGAACGGTTACACCGCGCTCTTTTAGCATGGCTAAAATAACTTGTAGTGTATCGCTTAACGTGCCCGGCTCTAATGTTTCACCCTCAGCATCAAGCCAAGTAATTGATGTGCCACCGGTGTTCGTTTCAGCAACCAATAATTGATACTGACCTGCTTCAAGTGGCAGTTTACGAACGTCATCACCCCAAATTGAATCCCAAACGCTTTCGTCTGGTGTTTCGTACGTGGCGAAAATTAAGTTACGAGATTGTTCGATTTCATCAATATTGAAACCAACGCGCTCTAAGAAGCTTGGGAAGCGCTCAAAAATATCACGTGCTTTTTGCTCAGTTACAAACGCCGCGTTACCTTTGTCATCAAAGCCCATTTGCAGCGATACAATGCCGCGTGCTTTATTTAATTCAACCATTAACTGTCGGTAGTTAAAGTCGAACTGACCAATAAACTCATTTAGCGCCGCCACTTCTAAACGCTGCTGCAGTACCGCTGTTAACTCGTCGTATTTTGATTCAAAATCAACTAATTCAACCTTTACCGATGCGGTGCGTTTATGCTCTTCAGTTTCAACAATAAACTTAAATTTTTGACGGCTTAATTCGCGCTCTTCTTGCCACCACCAAACATCAATTGGCTCTTCAATTGTATGCCAGTTAGTCACTACGTAATTGTCAGCTTTATTTTCTGTGGTTACTTGGCGCTCAACAAATAAATCGTCAATCGCTTGCCAAATAAAACTTTCTAAATCTTGAATGCCTTCGTTTTTATCGAAGAAAATGCGCGACTCTTTATCGCCTTCGTTAATCCATGAACCTTGTGCGAAAGTAAGCACTTGAGCCGGTGCTTTTACCAGATATAACGCACTTTCTTCAGCTGATGTATATTGTGCCGAGTCAAGATCGTAGGCAGGATCTTTGTATGGTTTTGTCAGGTTACCTGGCACTTTAAGTTCATCATTAACACGGTAATTGCGTTTATGATGCGAATCATTGGTGAAAACAGAACAAGCAGTAATCGCCATTGAGATAGCGACAACCAATGAATTTCGGATCCAATACTGCACAAATTTCTCCTTGGTGTGCTCTTTATTATTTGCTTGATTTGACGCAGCACACACTGTTTGGTTCATAATATTATTCTCAAAATTGCCGCCTATGTTACTTTTACTAAGGGCCAAACACAAGAAACCACCACCCTATCTTTAATTTATTCTTAACAATTCGCTATAATTTTCACCACATCATATATTTACATGGTTGAACCCATTTAAATTTGCTAAAATTCGCGGCCACGTTATTAACCCATTGAGACTAAAAATGACGTTAAACACTGGAAATCAACTTGTTGTTACTGCCATCGGTGAAGATCGCCCCGGCATAGTGAGTGAGCTTACTAAGCTAGTAAGTGAAACTAATTGCAATATTATTGATAGCCGCATTGCCATTTTAGGTAATGAATTCACCTTTATAATGTTGCTTGAAGGCGATATTTCTGCCATTAGTCGTGTTGAATATAATATTCCAACAAAAAGCGTTGAGCTTGGTTTATTAACCATGATGAAACGCACCAGCCAACATCAAGAAAAACAGTATAAAGCAGGTTATAAACTAACCTACCACGGCCCTGATACGCCAGGCACACTAAGCAAAGTGACGCAATTGATGGCTGACTACCAAGTAAATATTGCAGCACTTAAATCTGATAGTGTTGAACAAGATGGTGATGTGGTAATGCGCTCGGAAATTGACATTAATTTCTCGCGTGACGTGGATGAAGCTGAATTTAAACATCAACTTGAGATCATTTTTTCAAAGTCTAACGTAGAACACATTTTAAAACGGATTCGATAGGAAATTATAATATGAATACGCTTCAAGCTGGCGATAAAGCACCGCTATTCTCACTTGCCGATCAAAACGGTCACACAGTAGAACTTGCAGAATTATTAAAAGAAAACAAAGTACTTGTTTATTTTTACCCAAAAGCATCCACACCGGGCTGTACAGTGCAAGCTGAAAATCTGCGCGATCATAAAGCTGAACTTGCAGCGTTTAATACCGTTGCGGTTGGCATTAGCCCAGATCCGGTAAAACGCCTTAAAAACTTCGAAACCAAAAAAGAGCTTAACTTCCCGCTGTTATCTGACGAAGACCACGCCATTGCCGATGCATTTGGTGTGTGGGGTTTAAAAAAGTTTATGGGTAAAGAGTATGACGGCATTCACCGTTTATCTTTCCTTGTTGGCCAAGATGGTACAATTGAACATTTCTTTAATAAATTTAAAACCAAAGATCACCACCAAGTGGTTATTGATTACTTAAAAGAAAATGCTTAATTAAGAAAAACATTCTTAATTAAAAAAGCGCCAATTGGCGCTTTTTTAATATCTACAATTCAGTTACGCACCGAGTTACTTTTTTGGTGCACGGCGTTTATTGCCCGGCGTCACACGTTGATTATGCTTTTTAACCGCTTTACGGATCTTATTAATCTTAGCGCGGCGATCTTTACGCTTCTCTGGCATTACCGATAGTTTTGTTTCGGTTTCGCGGCGCATTCCAACCGTTTGACGTAAATAGTTTACATCTTTTAGGTTAAGTTCTTCCCAACCACCTTGTGGTAAACGTTTATTCAGTAGTAAGTCACCATAGCGAACACGAATTAGGCGTGACACTTCTACTTCCTGTGATTGCCATAAACGGCGTACTTCTCGGTTACGACCTTCGGTTAAGGTAACGTTAAACCAATTGTTTAAACCGCTTCCGCCTTGCGGTACTACTGATAAGAATTTGGCAAAGCCATCGTCTAGTTCAACACCATTGGTCACGTTATTAAGTGTTTGCTGTGTCACTTCACCAAACACGCGCACTGCGTATTCACGTTCCACTTCATAACTTGGGTGCATTAAACGGTTGGCAAGTTCACCATCATTGGTAAATAGGAGTAAGCCTGAGGTATTGATATCTAAACGACCAATGGCAATCCAGCGGTCATTTTCAAGCGGTGGTAAACGGTCAAATACGGTGCGACGACCTTCAGGATCTTTACGTGTACACAGCTCGCCTTCTGGCTTATGGTACATTAATACACGGCAAACACGTTCGTTTGACGCTTCAATTTTAACAACGTGTCCATCAAGGCGAATGCGTTGTGTTGGCTCGACACGATCACCTAATCGGGCAACCTTGCCATCGATACTAACACGGCCCGATTCAATAAATTTTTCACATTCACGACGTGAACCTTTACCCGCACGTGCTAATACTTTTTGTAACTTTTCGCTCATTATTTTCTCATGTAACTTCGCAGCTAGGAATTGATGGCTATTCTAGCACAGAGCTAATCAAGTTGCGCAGGCTCACTGAGGATTTGTGAGATTTTTTCGTCTTGCACCGCAGGCAGTGGCGGTAATTCATTCAATGATGACAACGAGAAATGATCTAAGAATTGTTTAGTGGTGCCATAAAGTACCGGTTTGCCCGGTACTTCTTTATAACCAACCACTTTGACCCAATTGTGCTCAAGCATGGTTTTAATAGTTTGACTGCTTACGGTAACGCCGCGCACTTGCTCTATTTCACCACGGGTAATTGGCTGACGATACGCAATTAAACTTAATGTTTCTAAAAATGCACGGGAATATTTAGGGGCTTTTTCTTGCCATAGTTTATTAAGCCATGGCGATAAACTGCTACATGCTTGAAACCGATAACCTGATCCCACTTTTACTAACCGCACACCGCGCGTCGCGTAATGCGCCATAATGGCATCGATAGCGCTTTGAATACGCTTTAGGGATATAGAAAAGTCACTTAATACGGTGTCTCGCAGCTTGTCTTTGGTTAATGGCGTATTCGCAACAAAAATTGCCGCTTCAATCAATTCAATTAACTGCTCATCAGAAAGTCGCTTCGCCATAATACCTATTTCGTTATTTATTTTAGTTTAAGGTAGATGAGCGAGTTTATATCGCTTTGCTGAACCACAATCAAGCTTTCCTTCACCAGCTCTAAAATGGCGATAAAACTTACCACTACAGCCGCTTTGCCTTCAACGTGTTCAAACGCCTGAGAGAATGGCAAAAAGCCATCATTTTCTGTTAAAAGCGATAAAATATGTGACATCCGCGCACGAGTTGAAAGCACTTCGGCACTAACTTGATGATGGGTTAACGTTTGCGCTCGCGCCATTACATCACTAAGTGCCAGCAATAACTCTTTCACACAGAGGTCAGGCAGTTCAACATCTTGCGACTGTGTTTCATCTAACAGTGCATGGGCAATATGAATATCGCGTTCTACTCGTGGTAACGCATCGAGGTTTTCGGCTGCTTTTCTAAATTGTTCGTATTCTTGTAAGCGCTTAATCAGCAGTGCCCGAGGATCATCTTCTTCTTCTTCCAGCTCTTTATGTACCGGTAATAATAAGCGAGATTTAATTTGAGCAAGTAACGCCGCCATCACTAAGTATTCAGCAGCAAGCTCAAGCTTAAACTCTTTCATCATCTCAACATATTGCATATATTGCCCAGTGATTTTGGCAATCGAAACATCAAGAATATCGAGTTTGTGCTTTTTAATTAGATACAGCAATAAATCAAGCGGACCTTCAAATGCTTCCAGTGCTACTTCAAGTGCATCGGGCGGAATATAAAGATCTTCAGGTTTATCAGTTACCGCTTTGCCATGTAAAAAGCCAAGCGGTAATTTTTGCTGCTGCATTTCGCTCATGGGCGCTGTTTAAACTCTGGATACTTATTCAAATGGTGCTGGGTCGCCTGCACCCACACGAATAATCTCTACCGTGTCTTCCGAAAAATCCACAACGGTTGTTGGCTGCTCAGACAAATAGCCACCGTGAATAATCAAATCCACTTGTTTTTCTAATTGAAAGCGAATTTCTTCAGGATCCGCCTCAGCAAATTGTTCACCCGGTAAAATTAACGAACATGACATTAACGGTTCGCCCAATTCCGCCAAAATCGCTTGAGTAATAATGTGATCAGGCACGCGAATACCAATGGTTTTCTTTTTCTCGTTGAGCAAGCGACGTGGCACTTCTTTAGTACCTTTAAAGATAAAAGTATATTGCCCTGGCGTATTATTTTTAATTAATCGAAACAAACTGTTATCTACACGGGCGTAAGTGGCAAGTTCCGATAAATCACGGCAAACAAGAGTAAAGTTATGGTGTTTTTCTAAACCACGAATACGCGCTATTCGCTCCATTGCATTTTTATTACCTATGCTACAGCCGATTGCATAACCGGAATCCGTTGGAAACACAATTACCTTGCCTTGCTGAATCATATCAACCGCTTGACGCACTAAACGCGCCTGTGGGTTTTCTGGGTGAATATGAAAAAATTGACTCATTGGATATCCTTAATTTAATTCTTGTTCTTTGGCAATCGCCCAATCCTGCCAAATTGGCACACTGGCTTTAGGTAAGTATAAGTTCTTTCCAAGTTCTAACCAGTTGGTTGCAAAATGAAAATCTGAACCTTGCGACGAAAGCAGCTGATATTCTTCAGCAAGCTGCGCTAAAAACTGACGATCACTCGGTGCTTGTTGTGGCAGCGCCACTTCAATGCCATCGCCACCAGCATGTTTAAATTCTTCAAGTAAACGGCGTAACCATTTATTAGAGAGCTTATAACGACTTGGATGCGCCAATACCGCTTGACCACCCGCCGCTTTAATTGCCTTCACCGCAGTTGCAATATCACACCATTCGCTGGTTACATAACCCGGTTTACCGCGCACTAAAAATTTTTTAAACACCCCTTGTAAGGTGTTTGCTGCCCCTTGCGCTTGAATTACTTGGGCAAAATGGGCACGGGTAAGCTGGCCTTTATTGGCTAACGCTTTTGCTCGTTCTAATACGTTTTCAAACCCGCGTTTTTCAAGCTTTTCAGCCATTTTTTCAGCGCGGGTTGCGCGTTTTTCTGTTTGCTCAGCAATCAAACCTGCCAAAGTGCTATTTTCAACATCAATGTTTAAACCAACAATATGAATTTCAAAGCTTTCCCATTTGGTTGAAAACTCGATACCCTTAATAAGTGTTAGCGGTAACGCATTTTTGTCGATATGCTGCTGTGCAATTGGCAGCGCCTTAACGGTATCGTGGTCGGTAATCGCTAATATATCAACGCCCTTTTCAACGGCGCGTTCAACTAAGTCTTCTGGGGATAGCTTGCCATCGGAATAATACGTATGGCTGTGTAGGTCAAATTTCATAAATATGGTTTTCGTTTGTATTGCGTGTAATCATACCAAATTCAGTGGCTAATTACTCTTGCTGATTTGTTTGCTTTCATTTGGGAAATTAAAATTTGCCAACAAAGGTCTTTATCTGTTTAAACTGAATTAATAATAAATAGCGCACTTTACTTTATGAGAATACTGTTAATAACTGTTTTGTCACTTATCGCCTTTGCGGGAAACTCTATTCTTTGCCGAATAGCTCTTGGGCAAGGGCAAGTTGACGCAGCAAGCTTCACCTCAATTCGTTTATTCTCAGGTGCGATAACGCTTTTTATTCTTTACGCCCTATTTCATAAAAATCAACAAACAGCGAGCAAAGGGTCTTGGTTTGGCGCCGTTTATTTGTTTATTTACGCCGTGACATTTTCTTATGCCTATATTTCACTTGAAACCGCCATTGGGGCACTTGTGCTTTTTTCATCGGTGCAATTTAGCATGCTTGCTTATACCTTTTTTTCAGTTACCAAAATTTATCCTATCGAATGGTGCGGCGCGCTAATTGCGTTTATTGGTTTTAGCTACTTAGTGCTGCCTGATATTTCATCACCTTCACTGATTGGTTTTGTGCTTATGATGATTTCGGGTATGGCGTGGGCGGGCTATACCTTAGCTGGCAAAAACTCATCTAATCCCCTTGCCGATACCGCCTTTAATTTTATGCGCACCTTACCTTTTATAACGTTACTAAGCTTGATGACACTCAACTCAACTAATGCCTCAACCACAGGGATTTTACTCGCTGTGATAGCTGGCAGTGTGACATCAGGTATTGGTTACGCCATTTGGTATGTTGCACTAAAACACTTAACCTCAGTGCAAGCAGCTGTATCGCAGCTCTCAGTACCTATTATTGCCGGTATTGGTGGCTTTTTATTTTTATCCGAGCCTATCAGTGAACGCCTCGCGATTTCTGGAGCTATTATTCTAATCGGGATTTTGCTGGTTGTACTTGGTAAAAAGCCACTAAAGCCCTGATTTTATAACTGTTTAAACACTGCTTATAACCAATAAACACTAACAAATCCGATTAGTTATAAAAAATGGCGGTTTTGTGTTGACTCATGTATACAATCTGGGGTTTACTATGGCTGAAACATTTTAGGAATCGTTTAAATGCAATTAGTAACTTCACAAATCAAAACAGTATGGTGGTGGCACTCGTAATCGCGGGTGGGAATAATTGTATCTAAACTATTCTTAAAACCCGCACAATGTGCGGGTTTTTTTATGTCTAATTTGAGGTGAATAATGAGTAATAACAAACAACTAATCCAATGGTGGTGGTTCCTGTAATTAACGCGGGAGGATTCTGTTTGTCTATTATTCAGCCCGCCTTCTAAGCGGGCTTTTTTGTATAAGGAATGAGGCGTGATATTTAGTCATATATCAACCGAGGTCGGTAAAGTTACCAGCATTTCGCTGGCGCGGGACTACATTGAAAGTCCACTGGCACTTTACAGCGCGGTATGTAACAACCCGACTAACTTTAATAGCTTATTGTTAGAATCAGCGGAAATTGATTCAAAAGATAATGTAAAAAGTTTAATTTTAGCCGATGCTGCTATTCGTATTGAATGTAATGGTGACACGGTAACGTTTGACGCAAAAAGCAATAATGGCAAACAACTACTCCCCCATTTAGCTGGCTTTTTTAAAGATCACAAAGTTGAACTTGCAAACTCAAGCCTAAGCATTGTGTTTGAACGCGATACCAGTTTAATGGATGAAGCGAGTCGCTTAGTGGCTGACAATGCATTTACCGCATTAAGACAATGTATCAATAATATTGAAAGCACCACAGAATCTCATTTTGCAGTATTTTTAGGCGGCACCTTTGCCTACGATATGGTTGCCAACTTTGAGTCGCTGCCAGACGTACCAAACGGCGATAACACAACCCCTGATTTTGTTTTTTATCTTGCAGAAACACTGATTGTTATTGACCATCAAGCAAATACCACAGAACTTATTGGCAATGTATTTAGCGGCCCCGACGCACACGCCAACTGTTTTGAAGTAGGCCAAAAGCTTGAAGCGCTTAATAAGCTGTGTGACGATTTACCAACTTACAATGCCCCAACCTTTCCAGGCGCTGTAAGCGAAAGTGTAGATATTGACGACACCACCTTTTGTCAGCAAGTCGAAACCCTTAAAAAGCACATTGTTGATGGCGACATTTTCCAAGTAGTGCCATCTCGCTGTTTTTCATTACCCTGTGCTGACTCGCTTGCAGCATATCATCAACTTAAAACACAAAACCCAAGCCCTTACATGTTTTACATGAAGGACGAAAACTTTGTGTTATTTGGTGCATCACCAGAATCTGCGCTTAAATATTGCCAAAGCACAAATCAAGTAGAGGTGTATCCAATTGCTGGTACGCGTGCCCGTGGTAAAAATGCTGATGGCAGCATTAACTTTGACCTTGATAGCAAAATTGAACTCGATTTGCGCGATGATAAAAAAGAGCGCGCCGAACACATTATGCTAGTTGATTTAGCACGTAACGACATTGCCCGTATTTCAACGCCGGGTTCGCGTTATGTAAAAGAGTTATTGAAAGTTGACCGCTACTCGCAAGTAATGCATTTAGTATCGCGTGTGGTAGGTCAATTAAAACCTGAGCTGGATGCACTGCATGCCTACCAAGCGTGTATGAATATGGGCACCTTAGTTGGCTCGCCAAAAGTAAAAGCGGCCGAGCTAGTGCGCATAACCGAAGGTAAACGCCGCGGCAGCTACGGTGGTGCTGTGGGTTACTTAACTGGTGATGGTGCAATGGACAGCTGTATTGTTATTCGTAGTGCCTTCGTTAAAGATAATATGGCTTACGTGCAAGCAGGTGCAGGCGTAGTATATGACTCAATGCCGCAACTAGAAGCAAATGAAACTCGCCAAAAAGCACAAGCGGTTATTCGTGCAATTAAGTCTATCTACCAAGGAGAAGCCTAATGGCGCAGGCAAAAATTTATTTTATCGATAATTTTGATTCGTTTAGCTACAACTTGGTTGATGAATTTGAGCAATTAGGCTTTGAACTGGTGGTTTATCGCAATCATGTTCCGGCCGACACCATTTTAAGCAAAATGGCAGAGGAAACCTGCCCTGTAACGTTAGTGCTTTCACCTGGCCCTGGCACCCCAAAACAAGCGGGCAATTTAATTGAGCTGATCAACAAAGCTAAAGGCCACTACCCAATGCTGGGTATTTGTTTAGGCCACCAAGCAATTGTGGAGTGTTACGGTGGTGTGGTTGGTCACGCAGGTGAAACAGTGCATGGCAAATCATCTCTTATTGAACTTAAAGCGCACGCAGTATTTAGTGGCTTACATTCGCAAATTCCAGTGGCGCGTTACCATTCACTCATGGCAACCGAAGTACCAGATAGCCTTGATGTCATTGCCAGCTACGACACAATTCCTATGGCAATTATTCAAGAGCAAGATAAAGTAATTGGGTTTCAGTTTCACCCAGAATCTATTTTAACGCCAAATGGCTCACAGCTGTTAAAGCAAAGCCTAGCTTATTTAGCCAATGTGGAGGGCGCATAATGCAACCACTTGTTAATCTCTTAATCGAACAACAAGATTTAACGTTTGAGCAAAGCAGCGAATTTTTTAATCTTGTTATGACAGGCCAAGTAAACGAAATCGAGCTTGCAGCAGCGTTAACTGCGCTTAAAATTAAAGGCGAAACCGACAACGAAATTGCAGGTGCTGCAAAAGCCATGCGCGATAATGCGGTAACATTTACTAACCCAAGTGCCATTAGCTTTGATTCATGTGGCACCGGTGGTGATGGTGCCAATTCAATTAACGTATCAACCACCGCCGCCATTGTTGCCGCGAGCATGGGCGTCAATATGGTAAAACACGGCAACCGCAGTGTTTCAAGTAAATCGGGCTCGTCTGACTTACTTAATGCCCTTGGCATCAATATTAATATGAGTGTGGCACAAGCAGAAAACTGCCTCGCAAAAACCCATTTTACCTTTTTATTTGCTCCGCTTTACCATGCTGGTGTGAAATATGCGATGCCAGTGCGTACCGCACTTAAAACACGCACCTTATTTAATATTTTGGGGCCTTTGGCAAACCCAGCAAAACCAAGCCATCAGCTGCTTGGTGTTTATACCCCTGAATTACTTCGCCCGATGGCGCAAACGCTTAAACTACTTGGCTGTGAGCGTGTTATGGTAGTCCACGGCGCAGGTACCGATGAAATTGCCCTGCACGGTGAAACACAAGTTGCCGAGCTAAAAGACGGCGAAATTACAGAGTACACTTTACAGCCACAAGATTTTGGCCTTGATAACTATGCCCTTTCTGATATTGAAGGTGGCGAGCCTGAATATAATGCAGCGGCCAGCCTTGCGATTTTAAAAGGTGAAGGCAAGCCTGCGCACAATGCAGCGATTGCCGCGAATGTTGCAGCGGTGTTGGTAATGCAAGGCGACTACAATAATTTTAAAGACGCAACACAAGCGGTACAAAACCACTTAGCAAGTGGCGCGGCGTTTTCACACTTATCACGCATTATCGAGGTGTCTCATGGCTAATGTATTAGAAAAAATTGTTGCCGATAAACGAATTGAGCTTGAATCGCGTAAAGCAAATAAGCCACTTGAAAGCTTTATTCATGAGGTGGTACCAACCGAGCGTGATTTTTATGGCGAGCTGGCAAAACCCGGCACTAACTTTATTTTAGAATGTAAAAAAGCCTCGCCATCAAAAGGGCTTATTCGTGATGATTTTAACCTTGACGAAATTACTGGTGCTTACAAGCATTACGCTGCGTGCATTAGTGTACTGACTGACGAGAAATACTTTCAAGGCAGTTTTGATTACTTAACTAAAGTACGTTCATTGGTGAATCAACCGCTTATTTGTAAAGATTTTTTCATCGATGAGTACCAAGTATATTTAGCACGCCTGCACGGTGGAGATGCAATTTTACTGATGCTAAGTGTGCTAAATGATGACCAGTACTGCGCGCTTGCTAATGTGGCAAAATCGCTCAATATGGCAATTTTGACCGAAGTGAGTAATGAAGAAGAAGTACACCGCGCATTAGCACTCGACGCTGAGATTATTGGTATTAATAACCGTAATCTGCGTGATTTAAGTACCGATCTTGCCACTACAGAAACCCTTCGTGCGTTAATCCCTGCAGGGAAGGTGGTTATTTCAGAGTCAGGCATTTACACTCACGCTGATGTAAAACGCTTAAAATCACTGTGTAACGGCTTTTTAGTTGGCAGCTCACTGATGGCTGAACAGAACCTTGACTTAGCTTGTCGTAAGCTGATTTTAGGTGAAAATAAAATTTGCGGCTTAACGCGCTCGCAAGATGCGATTGCCGCATATAATGCGGGCGCGGTATTTGGTGGCCTAATTTTTTATGCAAAATCGCCCCGTTATGTTGATATTGACTGCGCAAAACCAATTGCCGATAGCTGCGATTTAGGCTTTGTTGGCGTATTTGTAAACGAAACCATCGACACCATCGTACATATTGCCGTTGAGCTAAAACTAGTTGCAGTACAGTTACATGGCGATGAAGACGAAGCGTACATTGCTGCGCTTAAAAAGGCGCTGCCAGCAAGCGTGCAAGTATGGAAAGCCTTGCGGTAAGCGATGTGATTGAACATAAGAGCCAAGGTGCCGACCGCTATTTATTTGATACCAAAGTGGGTAACCAAAGCGGTGGTACGGGGCAAACCTTTAATTGGGATGTGCTGATTAAAGAGCGCAACTACATGCTTGCAGGCGGTTTAAATAACGACAATATTCAAGACGCACTTGCAACCCAAGCTATTGGCCTTGATTTAAATTCGGGCATTGAAACAAGCCCAGGTAAAAAATGTCATCAACAAATTAATTCTGTGTTTTCTAAGATAAAGGAATCTTGAGGTGGAAAATAAAAACCCAGCCTATTTCGGCGATTTTGGCGGCATGTACGTACCAGAACTTCTGGTACCCGCCTTAAAACAACTTGAAAGTGAATTTAATAAAGCAAAGAACGACCCAAGCTTTCATGCAGAGTTTGAAAAGCTGCTTAATGAATATGCCGGTCGCCCTACACCACTGACGCTTACGCGCAACTTAGTGAAAAACCCTAAGGTAAAACTTTACCTAAAACGTGAAGATTTATTGCACGGTGGCGCACATAAAACCAACCAAGTGTTAGGTCAGGCATTACTAACAAAACGTATGGGCAAAAAAGAAGTCATTGCTGAAACCGGTGCTGGTCAGCACGGTGTAGCAACAGCCCTAGCTTGCGCACTACTTGGCTTAAAATGCCGTGTTTATATGGGTGCAAAAGACGTAGAACGTCAGCAACCAAACGTATTTAGAATGAAACTAATGGGCGCAGAAGTCATTCCTGTTACCGCAGGTTCTGGCACATTAAAAGATGCGGTTAACGAAGCAATGCGTGACTGGTCAGCAAACTACGACACGGCTCACTACTTACTTGGTACAGCAGCAGGCCCGCACCCATTCCCAACACTTGTACGCGACTTCCAAAAAATGATTGGTGAAGAAGCAAAACAGCAAGTGCTTGATACAGAAGGCCGCTTGCCAGATTACGTGATTGCCTGTGTTGGTGGTGGCTCTAACGCAATTGGTATGTTTAATGACTTTATCAAGGAAGAAAGTGTAAAGCTGGTTGGTGTAGAGCCCGCAGGTAAAGGCCTTGATACTGACGAGCATGGCGCAGCAATTTGTAAAGGCACAAAAGGCATTTTACACGGCGCATACACCTTTATTATGCAAGACAGCAACGGCCAAATCGAAGAGTCTTACTCGGTATCTGCAGGCCTTGATTACCCTGCGGTTGGCCCTCAGCATGCATACCTTGCTGAAACAGGCCGTGCTCAATACGTTGGCATCACCGATGATGAAGCGTTAGAAGCATTCCAGCTACTTGCGAAAAACGAAGGGATTATTCCAGCGCTTGAATCAAGCCACGCGCTTGCTTACGCATTAAAGCTGGCTGAAGAGCAAAGTGAAGAAACCATTATTGTAGTTAATTTAAGTGGCCGTGGTGACAAAGATTTAGCACACGTGCATACCGTGTTAAATCAAGGAGGCAAACTATGAGCCGCTATCAACAAGCATTTCACGCATTAAATGAAGTTAACCAAGGCGCATTTGTGCCGTTTGTTACCATTGGCGACCCAAACAAAGAGTTAAGCTTTGAGATTATTAAAAGTTTAATTGACGGCGGTGCTGATGCGCTCGAGCTAGGCATTGCATTCTCTGATCCAATCGCTGATGGTCCAGTGATTCAGGCGGCAAATATTCGCGCCCTTGAAAATCACATCACTACAGCTGAGAGCTTTGAAATCATTCGCAAAGTACGTGAGTACAACGCAGATATTCCAATTGGTTTACTGCTTTATTCAAACCTAGTGTTAGCGCAAGGCATTGATAACTTTTATCGCACAGCAAAAGAAGTGGGCGTTGATTCAATTTTAGTTGCTGATGTGCCGCTACATGAGTCAAAAATGTTTAGACAAGCGGCTATGCAAGCTGAGATTGAACCTATTTTTATTGCTACGCCAAATGCCGATGACGATACACTTCGCCAATGCGCATCTTACGGCCGTGGTTATACTTATTTGCTATCGCGCGCAGGTGTTACGGGCACCGAAACCAAAGCACAAATGCCAGCAGATTCAATGATCAAAAAGTTATTAAACTTTAACGCAGCACCTGCGCTTCTGGGTTTTGGTATTTCAACACCTGAAGATGTAAAAGCAGCAATTGCCTCAGGTGCTGCAGGTGCCATTTCAGGCTCTGCTGTGGTTAAGATCATCGAGAATAATCTTGAATCACCTGAAACTATGCTAAGCGAGCTTGAAAGCTTTGTACACAATATGAAAGCTGCAACGCAAAAATAATTGTATATAAACAATACAAAGGGCGCCAAGCGCCCTTTTTTTAAACCCAAACTCTGGTGTTTCATATTAACTCTGGTGTAAGGTAAATATTCAGCATAATTTAAGAGGTAAACAATGCTCGCATTATTTGAATATGCTCCCCTGATCTTATTTTTCATTCTTTATAAAACCATGGATATTTTTTGGGCAACGTCGGTACTTATTGGTGCGTCAGTTCTGCAAATAGCCTACTACTTCTTTATCGAGAAAAAAGTCGCTACCAAACATTGGGTACTCTTTGCTTTAGCGGTCGGTCTTGGCTCACTCACTATTCTTTTCCAAGATGAGCAGTTTATTAAGTGGAAAGCAACCGTGGTTTATGCAGGCTTTGCGACCATTTTATTAGCATCGCGCTATTTCTTTAAAAAGAACCTAATGGCGAAAATGTTAGGCTCAATCTTGGCCTCAACTAATGATACAGGCCAGAAAATTGAAGTGCCTGAGCCACTTTGGGATAAAATAAACTTATTTTGGAGCGCGTTTTTATACCTAATCGCAGCTGTTAATATTTATGTTGCCTATGCTTTTTCACTGGATTTTTGGGTTAACTTCAAAGTGTTCGGCATTACAGCCGCCACCTTCGTTGCGCTAATTGTAACTATCGCCATGCTTTATCAATATTTGCCTGACGATGAAGACCCAAAAAGCGAATAACGGTAACAAGCCTTAACGTGATTTAAATATAAAAAGGAGCGATTACCGCTCCTTTTTAGTAAATCGGTGCTTTACAACCCAAAAAAGTCAAAACATTCGCGCTTAAATTTCCTTGTTGCACTCTCCCTCGCTCATTTAATTTTATGCTGAAATACTCACAATTTACTTACCTATATTTTTGCGCCGACAAAGCTTAATCGACGTTTCTAGTTAGTAGCTGACACACTGCAAAACCACAAATATAACTCTTTGAACTTTGATAATTAGGAAAATTTATTAAATCGATCTAGTATTGAATTGAACATTTAATGACCTGTTGCGTTTTTCTCAAGGAGCTATATCGAGATAAACAGGCCGAAGAAAACTAAAATCCAGCCACTCAAAGTGGTTACAACAATAATATTAGTCGAGGCTTAAATGGAAACAGATAACCAACAAGAACCTGAATACGAAATCAAAAACGAGAACCTATTTAAAACACTGCTGTGTTTACCGATTGGTATTGGCTTTGCCGTATTTATGATGAGTGCATTTAATAATTCAGGCTTAAATGTAGGCACCTTTTTACTTTTTGTACTCACCATGTACTTCACCCTAAGCGGCATCGCCTACGCCGCTTTTTACACCAATGAAAAGTTTGATTGCACACCGCATTAAACGATTGTCACTTTCTGCAATATTTTTAAAGGGCGCTTATAAGCGCCTTTTTTATAGCGAAAAAATTTCCCCAATCGACTATCCGTACATAACCAGTTTATTTATATTGCTATCTGATTCAAAATGAATTTTTACAAAACGAAATCAAAAGTTTAGAGCAGCTTTATATAGCTAAATACTTCTAACCTAACTCACTACTAAAACTGGTACAAATTCAGTAAACGCCCCTACAACATCCTTACTTTCGGATCTCGCACATTCAAACGGTAAGTACGCTTCACTTCCTGCATATTCTCAACATAACTTATTGTTAAGTAACAACGCGTGCCTGAATGAAGCTTAATTTGTGTGGGTAGCGTAAAGGTAAAATCAAGCAAAGTGGTATCACCGTCCAACTCAAATTTTAATGGCAAAGTATCAGACCAAATCTCATTTAAAGCGCTTTCATAACCTGGAGCGAGTATTTGAAGTGTCGCTTGATTAAACTTCTTAAAATGCTGCTGATTAATGACTACCTGCCCTTTTGTTTCAACGCCTAACATCACAATCTTACTATCTAACATTAAAGGCGCTTTGCCCAACACCAAAAAGCGATTATTTGCTGATTGTGAGGCTATTAAAAGGCCAACAATACAGAAAGAACCAATCACAATAAATGGCCAATTTAGTGCCACTTGCATGCTCGTTGCAATCAAGCATCCGGCAATCAAAATTACAGAAGTAGCGTATGCAATAAACTTAAACTGCGCGCTGCGCTTACTTTGTTCACTGTTAATTTTGACCATCTTCTAACCTAGTTTAACTATCTAATTCTATTAACTATTCTACCTTTTAAGATGATTAAAGTTCGCCCTTCCATCACCTTATATTGCCATTAAACACAAAAAAGCGGAGCAATTGCTCCGCTTTTAACTTAAGTCTTTATTTTAATCGTATTAGAAGCCTAATAAATTGTAAGCAAAGAACTTATTAGCAACTGTATTAATAAAAATCAGCGCCAAAATAAATGGAATAAAGGTTGATAGAGAGAAGTTTACATACTTCTCGGTAAAGCTACCCGCGTACTCAGGCGCGCCTTGGCTGAGCTCTTCTGTTAGCTTCGCTTTCTTCCAACGGTACATTACGAATAAACACACCATTAAGCCATTTAGCGGCAAGATGGTGTCGTAAAACACATCGTAAATGAAATCAAACAGGCTCTTTTTAGTTGCAGGATCGTGATCACCATAGTTAAACAGAGTGCTTAACCACTCGCTCATACCAAACGACATGGTACATAAAATGGTTAAAATACCCATGCTACCTGCAAGTAATAGCAATGCTTTAAAACGCGATACGCCTTTTTCCTCAATTAAGGTCGCTGTTGGTACTTCAATAATTGAAACCAGTGAGGTAATTGCTGCAAAAAATACTAACAGGAAGAAAATAACTGCAATCGCACTTGCGCCTACATAACCAATATCTTGCTGCATCGCTAAGAAGATTTTTGGTAAATAAACAAAAATCATTGATACCGATGAGTCCGATAACTCAGCAGGGTTGGTATTTGGGTTAAAGCTGAAAATCGCTGGCAGAACCATTAAACCCGCAATAAATGCGACTAATGAGTCAGTTACTGCAACCATTTTTGCACTGCCTACAATATTTTCTTTCTTAGAAATATATGAGGCATAAGTCATTAAAATACCCATACCGAGCGACAGTGAGAAAAACGCTTGCGACAGTGCACCATTTAAAACGCTAGCATTCACTTTGCTAAAATCAGGCACAACGTAATAACGAAGGCCAGCAATCGCATTATCTAATGTCAGTACGTAAGCAACAAGGCCAACTAGTAGCACAAATAGCGCTGGCATAAGCAGTTTTGCTGCTTTTTCAATGCCCTGCTTTACACCGCCAAGTAGAATTAGATTAACCAGCACACCAACGCCTACCATGTAATAAAACACACTGGTTTGGTTTATAAACTGACCAAAATTGCTGGGATCGGCAAGTGCATCTAAGTTGCCAATGGCTGCCTGAACAAGGTAACCAAAAATCCACACAGTGATCACCATGTAAAACACGCCAATCATAAATGGCGTAAGTACCGCTAAAAATCCAGGATATCGCCACTTACTGCTGTTACCCGATAATTTATTATACGCGCCAAGCGGGTCTTTTTGCGCGCTACGACCCATAGCCATTTCGGCCATCATTACTGGTAAGCAAACAAAAATTACAAACAATGCATAAACAACTAAAAATGCACCACCGCCATTTTTGGTTGCCGATACAGGGAAACCAACGAGGTTTCCAATGCCTACTGCACTGCCTGCAGCGGCCAAAATAAATCCGAGTTTGGAGCTAAAATGCTCTCGCGATGCACTCATGCTGAACCTTAGTATTATTGTTTTCAACCTTGGATGCTATCAGTGTTAAACCTACTGTTTCAAGTTTTCGCGAAAAATGATTTTTAGTTTTATCCTTTCTGTTGATAGAATTATTTTTATATTCAATAAAATAACCAAACAGGTGCTGTATGTGGTACATGATTTATTCAATAGATGTTGAAAACAGCTTAGCGATGCGAAAAGAAGCGCGTCCCGCTCACTTAGCACGCTTAGAAGCGTTAAAAGCAGAAGAACGTTTGTTATCTGCCGGGCCACTACCAGCAATCGACAGCGACGATCCGGGCGAAGCAGGTTTCACTGGTTCATTAGTGATTGCTAAATTCGATTCGTTAGAAGATGCGCGCAGCTGGGCTGCAAACGATCCCTATATCGAAGCGGGTATTTACAAAGAATCAATTGTTAAACCGTTTAAACTAGTTTTACCGTAACTGATTCAGAGTAAGTTCAGTGAACTTTTTGTACATTTAACTTACTCCATAACGTGGCGAGCTAACGTATGAAATATTTGATTAGTCTGATCAGTTGCTTAGTGCTATTTAATGCCAATGCAAGTAATGAAAATGACTCAAACGTCAAAACATCTTCACAAAATGCGGCAGCGAATAAAGCGCTTAAAAATGTTAACACTCTGGGTTTAACCAAGCGCAGAGCGGCCAAAAAAGTGTCGCAATCCTACCCTGGTAAGATTTTAAGCGTAAAAGAGAACACCCATTACTACAAAGTAAGAATGTTACAACCAAAAGGTAAGGTTGTTGATTTTAAAGTAAATAAATCAAATGGCCAGGTTAAAAAAGGAAAGCAATAACAATGCGCATTCTAATAATAGAAGACGATCTGCAACTGGCAGACAATCTAAAACATGCACTTGAAAAAGCCCGTTACAGCGTTGATATGTGCCACGATGGCGAAGCTGGTTTATTTCACCTTACTGAATACCCGTTAGATTTAGCCGTTGTTGATTTAGGCCTACCTAAAATGGATGGCATTGACGTGATCAGCAATGCGCGAAAGCAAGGCATTGATATTCCGATTTTAATCTTAACTGCCCGCGATCGCTGGCAAGATAAAGTGGAAGGGTTAGATGCCGGTGCTGATGACTACTTAACTAAACCATTTCATAACGAAGAATTAATTGCCCGTTGTAATGCGCTTATTAGACGCAGCGCCGGTAAAGCAGACCCAACAATTACTGCGGGTCCAATTCGCATTCATACCCGCTCTCAGCAAGTATGGGTTAACGACAATGAATTAATGCTCACTGCATACGAATACAAAGTACTTGAGTACTTAATGGTTAACCCAGAAAAAGTCGTGTCTAAGTCTGAGCTAACAGAGCACATTTATGACCAAGACTTCGATTTAGACTCAAACGTAATTGAAGTATTTGTATTACGCCTGCGTAAAAAGCTCGACCCAGACGGTTCAATCGCACCAATTGAAACACTCCGTGGCCGCGGCTACCGTTTAAGCGGCAAACTGTGATCCACCGTATATCGTTAAAAATTAGACAAGGATTTATCCTTGTCTTTTTGCTTTTAGTACTTATGCCTGCCATGTTCTTTTCAATTGGTAAGGCACTTTACGCAAGCTTAGTTGACAACACCGAGCGCACACTCGAAGCGCATTTGTACTCACTGATGGCAAAAGTAGAAATTGAGCAAGGCGAACTGGCGCCGATTACCCTAATTGCCCCTGAACTCACTCGTCCTGTATCCGATACCTTTGCCTATATTTATCTTAACAAAGAAATTGCTTGGCAATCTGAATCAACGCTCGGCTATCAATATATTCCAAAACACGCAGCAACTGCGCCCGGTATTATGGACTTTTCGAAAATTGAAGAGCTTGATAAGTACTTTCGACAACTTAGCTTTGTGTTTTACATGGATGCCGATGGCATTGAATATCAAGTAACCGTATTAGTATTAAAAGACGAAGAAGCCATTTTATCGCAAATGCAAGACTTCCAAGAAACCTTGAGGCACTGGCTGATTATTATCGCCATAGTGATGGGTTTATTGATTATGCTGGGCTTTTTATGGAGTAGTCACCCACTTAAACGCCTTGATAAAGAAATTGTCGCAATCGAAAGTGGCAATGCCGACCAAATTACTGGTGAATACCCAGAAGAGCTAGAAAAAATTCAGCAAGATCTTAATTTATTGTTGGCTACGCAACAAAGGCAAAAAGATAAATATCGCGCATCATTAAGCGACCTTGCCCATGCTTTAAAAACCCCGTTGGCTGTTTTAAAATCAAGTGATCTAGCCAGTAATGGCGATAGTCAAGAACAGCTCGACCGCATCAGTAATATGATTGAACACCAGCTTAAAAAAGCGGCCTCGGGCGGTACTGATACATGGAAAAAACAAACTAAAGTTAAGCCAATACTCGATTCAATTATCAATGCAATGGGTAAAGTGTATCGCGACAAAGGCATTCAATTTATTCAAGCGATTGATGAAAAAAGTACCTTTTTAGGTGATAAAACTGATTTAATGGAATTGTTAGGCAATATACTCGATAATGCCTGCAAAGCATGTGACGCTTTAATTGAAATAAAAGTGAAGCAGTTAGGACAACAACTCATTATCGAAGTTGGTGATGATGGCCCAGGCGTACCCGCAGATAAAATAGAAGAACTTACAATTCGCGGAAAACGCTTAGATACCTACGAACACGGCCACGGTGTTGGCATGGCGATTGTAGGCGATCTGATGGATGCCTATAACGGCAAAATGACCATTGCCACAAGCCAGCTCGGTGGCGCCCTATTTACCTTGGTTTTTAATTATGAATAAATACTCTCTTTTTTACACCGTATTAATGCTGCTGAGCATTAATGCATTTGCCCAAAACGATGAGAAGCCCTGTAGCAAAGGCAAAGTCGTATTGCAGCTACAATGCTTAGATCAAGCCATTATTGATCATAAGCGTACACGCCAAACTTGGCTCACCAAATTAGAAAAAGAAGTGGAAATAAAGCAAAATAACACGGGCAATACCCAATTATTTTTAAGTTTTCAACGCAGTAAAAACAGTTTTGATAGCTATATTTCCGATAACTGCCAATGGCGTTATCTCAATGAGTTACCTAACTCTCAACAAGCCGCATTAAAATATAAGCGATGCGAACTCGCTGTAATTGACCAGCAAATTGCCATTTTAAAAGGTGGTTACTAACCCATACACTGCATTCTCAGAAGTACATGGGGTCAGTAAATAGATCCAAATAAAAAAGCAGCGTAATCGCTGCTTTTTTATTTGTTGTTTAGACTGGATTATCTATATCAATAAACTCAACGTCTAGCCCAAATTGCTCAGCTAAGTATTCGCCAACGGCTTTTACACCATAGCGCTCAGTGGCATGATGCCCCGCGGCAAAAAAGTCGATATTTTGCTCTCGCGCACTGTGAATAGTTTGCTCTGACGCTTCACCGGTAAGGTATGCATCAATGTCTTGGCTTGCGGCTAAATCAATATAACCTTGACCACCACCCGTGCACCAAGCAATGGTTTCTATTTTTTTGCCACGCACACTTTCAACTAACGGTTTGCGATTGAGTGCACTTTCTATTTTTTCAGCAAACTCTTCTGCACTAAGTGGTGTTTTTAAGCGACCTTTAACAGCAATACTTGGCTCGCTGTATGGATCAAGCCCTGCTTCGTACTCAATATCTAATAGTTCTGCCAATTTGGCGTTATTGCCAAGGGTTGGATGCACATCAATTGGCAAATGATAACCAATTAAGCTGATATCATTTTTAATTAACGCGCCAATACGGCGTTTTTTCATACCCGTAATTGGATACGCTTCGCCTTTCCAAAAATAGCCGTGGTGAACCAATATCGCATCAGCATTTTTTTCGATAGCGGCATCTATCAGCGCTTGGCTTGCCGTTACACCCGTTATAATTTTATTAACGGTGTCTTTTCCTTCGACCTGAAGGCCGTTTGGACTAAAGTCTTTAACCTTATGGGGGGCGAGTAAACTATCTAATTCTTGGAGCAATTTAGAAAGTTGCATTATGCTTACCTATAAGTTGTTTTTGATCATTGAATTGTCCTTAACCTACCGTCAAAAATAAAGAAAATTCTCAAAAAATTGAAAAATGACGTGAAACTAGGTATAAATGTATTTTTAACAGTAATCTTCGTATCAAATAAACGGGATATACGATGAGTAAACTCGATAAAACTGAAGTGCTAGCTGCGTTTGAAAAAGCGTATGAAGCAGCAAATGGTAAAAAACCTGAGATCACAGCTAAAAGTGGTTGGTACAGTGTAGATGGCGGTAAAAACGTTCGCCTTGCTGATTTAGTAACGCTTGCAGAGGAACTTTCATCTGGCTCTGCTCCTGCAGCAAAAGAAGAAGCACCAGCTAAGCCTGCTGCTAAAAAAGCACCGGCTAAGAAAGCCGCTACTAAAAAAGCAGCGCCAGTAACTGCAACTAAAGAAAAAGAATACACAGTTACTAAGCCAAACCCAGAAGGCTTTACTGCTGAAGAATTCTGGATTAAAGAGCTTGCTGAGCGTGAGCACGACACACGTCTTCCGCGCGGTGTTGTTTAATAACAAATTCGTTATTAATTAAAAAAGGCAGCTTTCGCTGCCTTTTTTATTGCCTGAAATTTAATAACATTATTTTTTAAAATGACGAACGATTATGCGCGCTGCTGTAATCCACTTTTGGTCCAACGGGTACCACTTGCGTTGGGTTAATCATGGTATGGCTAAAATAGTAATGGCGTTTAATATGATAAAAATCGACCGTTTCAGCCACGCCCGTCACTTGATAAAGCTCGCGAATATAATTTGCTATGTTCGGATACGACTCAAGCTGACGTTGATTACATTTAAAGTGTGAAAAATAAACCGCATCAAATCGAATTAAGGTAGTGAATAAACGCCAGTCTGCTTCGGTAATTTGTGTACCTAGCAAGTAGCGCTGTTTAGCCAAAATAGCTTCAACTTTATCAAGGGCATTAAAAAGCGCATTATACGCCCCTTCATATGCGTCTTGTGTGGTAGCAAAACCCGCTTTGTATACCCCGTTATTAATATTGTGATAAACAAATTCGTTAATTTCATCAATTTCAGCACGTAAGTGTTCAGGGTAATAGTCATGCTCGTTGCCTGTAAAATGATTAAAGGCGGTATTAAACATGCGAATAATCTCTGATGACTCATTGCTGACGATACAGTTTTGTTTTTTATCCCACAGCACTGGCACAGTAACACGGCCGCTGTAGTTTGCGTTATTACGCGTATATATTTGATGCATATAATCAAAATCAAATAATGCATCGCCCGTGCTGTGCTGTGTTTTATCAAATGTCCAACCATGCTCTAACATGTCTGGGCTTACAACTGATACAGTAATATGCTGCTCTAGCCCTTTTAATGCGCGAAAAATAAGGGTGCGGTGCGCCCACGGGCACGCCAGTGATACATATAAATGGTATCGGCCAGATTCTGCGACAAACCCACTTGTACCTGAAGGACCCGCTTCACCGTCTTTTGTTACCCAGTTACGCAATTGCGCAGCTTCACGTTCAAACTTACCTTTGCTGTTTTTGGTGTCGTACCACTTATCGTGCCATTTACCTTCAACTAATAATCCCATGTTCTGCTCCTTAAACCTTTGGTAATTCAAAAATAATTAATGTTGCTGGGGTGTTAGATACGTTTTCAAATACTAATTCAGTTTCATCTAACACTTTTGCACCATCACCACTTTCAATTTGAATAGCATTCACTAGACTGCTGCCTGAAACCTGATGTACATACACAGGTGCATTATTTGATTCAAATAGATACTGCTGTTTTGGCTCAAGGATCAGTTGATGTAGCTTTGCATCCTGTTTTATCGCAAGCGTGCCATTTTCGCCATTTGGCGTCACAATCGTCGTTAAACCAACGTCTTTACCAAAATCTTTTTGTTGATAACCGGGTTTGTCACCAAAACTATTCGGCTCAATCCAGATTTGTAAAAATCTAAGCTCTTCTTCATTTGATGCATTGTATTCACTGTGAAAAATACCTTTGCCTGCCGACATTAACTGAAATTCACCCGCTGGAAGCGTTTTGATATTGCCCGCACTGTCTTTATGTTCAATGATGCCTGACAATACATAGCTAATAATTTCCATATCGCGGTGGCCATGGGTATCAAACCCAGCGCCCGGTGCCACAACATCATCATTGATAACACGAAGGGCTGAAAAGCCCATGTGTTTTGGGTCGTAGTAATTTGCAAAAGAGAAAGTATGTTTGCTCTTAAGCCAGCCATAGTCAACGCCGCCGCGCTCATTTGCTTTTCTAAGTGTGATCATCGTACTTTCCCCCTAATTAAGCGTGTTGTGTCAATTTAGCTGAAATAAGCGTATCCAGTGAGGCTTTACCCGCACCCGAGAACACCAAAGAAATACTTGCCGCCAATAATGCTAAGCCAAACTCATAGCCATTGTTAGACATAAACAGTCCGTTTTCAAAGTGCACAGTAAAGATTGCAACAATCATAGTGCCTGCAAGTGCCAATGCCGCAGGGCGAGTTAATAAGCCAAGTAAAATAAATAAACCGCCAAAAAACTCGGCACTGCCTGCCATTAGCGCCATTAAATAGCCCGGCGCTAAACCAATAGATTCCATCCATGCACCCGTGCCCTCAAGGCCATAACCACCAAACCAAGCAAATAATTTTTGCGCGCCATGTGCCATAAAAATAATGCCGATAGGTAATCTTAACGCCAGTGCTGCGTAACCAGCTTGGCTTGAAGTAAGTGTTGTTAATAGTGTTTTCATAATTTATTCCTCAAAAATTTTAAACTTATCTAATTTGTTAAAGCATCTGCTTAACTGATGAAATTAAGTATAAGCATGCTAAACTCAATAAAAAATCGGAACATTTTGAACCCTTAGTTCAAATTTTTTGAATAAAAGAAATATGTATCAAGCCATCACTATTGACGCCTTAAAAGCACTCGATGCCATCGATAAAAAAGGCAGTTTTGCCGCGGCAGCTGAGTCACTTTATAAAGTGCCTTCGGCGCTAAGCTATACCATCAAAAAACTTGAAGAAGACATTGGCACACCACTGTTTGACCGTTCAAAGCAGCGTGCTGTACTTACCCCTGCGGGTAAGCTGGTGTTAGAACATGGCAGGCAAATTTTGCATTCCACCAGCAAAATGCTCGACGCCGTAAGCCAATTAGAATCAGGCTGGGAAAAACGGCTGCGCATCGCCCGTGATACCGTGATACCAGAAGACATCATTTTTGAGCTGTTAAAAGAGTTCACCCAACGGCCTGAGCAAGTTGATATTCAACTAAGCGTAGAGGCCTTAGGTGGCGGCTGGGATGCCTTACATAGTCGGCGTGCCGATATTGTTATTGGTGCAACAGGCGAACTGCCAAAAGGCGTGTATCGCACCCACAAAATCGCAGAATTAAGCTTTATCTTTGCTGTGGCAGCATCGCACCCCTTGGCAAAAGTTACTACGCCACTGGACGACGATGATTTAAAACACTACCCAGCGATTGTTGTATCAGACACTTCCACTTTGCTGCCAGAGCGAAGTACCGGGCTATTTAGTGCCAAGCAAGTAATCAATGTTAATTCAATGCAGGCAAAACTCGCAGCCCAACTTGCCGGCATTGGTGTGGGATTTTTGCCAAGTCATATTGCTAAACCGTATCTTGCAAATGGCGAGCTAGTGCCAAAAGAGTGCACCATTCCAAGACCAAAACAAGACTTATACATTGCGTGGCATAAAGATAATCAAGGCAAAGCCTTTCAATGGTTTATTGAACGGCTATGCCAAGCTAACTGGCAGATTGATACCAATTGCATTAATTAGCTGGTCATTTATTGCGACAGAGAAATGGCTCAGAAACAAGGCTTATAATTCGACATGTAGTTGTTCTACTTAAGAATTTTAAAACGCAGTTTATGGGTCATTTAACGCGCTAGAATGATCAAAGGATTAATAAAATTGGTATTAGTTCCAGCGCCTTGGGTCAAAGCCAAAGTAGTTCAGTAATAGATCAAAAATGACCGGATCATATGCTTTTAATTCACTGGGTTTTTCAATAAAGGTTTCGGTAAGCACCGCAAAGAACTCCGCTTCATTGGTAGCGCCATAACTGTGAATAACGTGGGGCATGCCATACGCCACATGCGCTTTTAACACATTGTATGCACGAGAGAATTCGCGTCCCCAACTTTCATAGGTGAGTTTGTCTTTTAACAGCGGCGTACCTGTTGTTGCACCAGTTTCTTGATCGAGTTGATGGGCAAACTCATGAAATACTAAATTATGGCCATCGTTAGGTAAACGGTTACCGTTAAGTACATCATGCCATGAAAGCACCAAAGTACCGCCCGGCCACGACTCCCCTTGCCTAACCGTTTGGTGAAAACTAACAAGCCCAGCGCCATCACGGCTTTCTGAATTTGCATAATAGGCACTTGGGTAAAGCAAAATTTGCTTCACATTTTTATAAAGCGGCCACGGTTTATTTAGCACCAAGACACAGGCATCGGCCGCTACAATTAACTTCATTGCGTGGTTTACCACTAGGCCATCGCGCCCTAAAAAGTCTTTGGTCGCTAAAAACCAGATGATGTGTTTTTCTAATCGTGCGCGTTCGCTATCTGTCATTCGGCGATAAATCGGCATGTACTTGAGTAATACATTGCGATCGTTGTCGCTTAATGTGCGATCTTTTAGTTTATGTTCCCAGTAAATATTGCGTAGCGCATCAAAATGCCAATAAGCTGCGATAAATACTAAGGTTAGTATTATTAATATGAAGTCCATGCTTCCCCCTTCTCTATTTAATTGGGTGAAGCATGGTCTTGTTCAAGGTAGGAAATATATTTTTTAGTTCTTTCTTAAAACAACAACGTCACGGAAAATTGATTCGCTCATGCGATGTGGCGCTTCAAACTCAAGTGCGCTCAGGCCTGCCGCTTCAAAAACCGCAATCAGTTCTTTGCGTTTTGGAATGTATTTATTAAACGCAATAACGCAAATACCGTCTTTATGCAGTAAATCGGCCCACTGCGGCGCACATTCTTCTAACACAGCAATTGGGTTACGGGTTTTTTCAGTCGTAAAATGCTGCACACCGTAAGGAATATCACTAATGATTAAATGCTGCTTTTCACGCTTTAATAAATCACATGCGGTCGTCGCATTGCCATTAATAATGCGGGTATTAACGCCCTCGGCGGTAAAGTCAATAAACTTACCCTTGTTTTGTTTATTGGCTTTACCAATAAAACCTTCTTTTAGCTCATGCTTTTGGCGGTGAAGCTTAGTCCATTTTTTGGCAAAGGTTCTAAAGTCCAAAACTGCATTCGGGTCTTGCTCAATGCCTTTTGATTTAATGCCATAACGCATTGCCCACATTAAAGTGGTGCCGCGCCCGCACATAGGGTCGAGCAATTTAATCTTGCTGACGTCTTTTTCTTTACAGAAACTTAAACCCACATTGAGCAGCAACTGGGTTAAAATTTCATTAGTTTTGCCTTTGTACTTGCTACCAAAGACAAAATCACTGTGTAAGTTAAAATCAGTATTTAGCGATAACGGCGTTAATGTGCCCGAATCATGACTAAAAATACCTTGTACAAACGACAAACGAGCTAGCGCCTCAAGTTTTTGCTCTGGCAATTGAGTTTGCAGAAATTGCATGCCGCCAATCTCGTTTAGTGTAAGGTCATATTCGCCAATACACTGTTTAAACTCTTTTTGTGCAATATCGATGGTTTCGTTAAAATAAGCACCGTTTGCAACAGGTGATATCAAAATCGCAATGTCTTTCAAAACATTATCCTAATAGACAAATAATACCGTCAATTATATCGCGACTCGGACAAAGAAATAAACGCATGCTACCAATCAACCAGATTAAAACCGATTTTTTAGCCCATATTGGCAACAACAATAGCTATCAACCGATTATTGTGAGCGCCAACACGGGTACGGGTAAATCAACCCAATTGCCACAGTGGTGCACACACACTGGCAAGGTACTGGTCATTGAGCCAAGGCGTATTGCATGTACTAGCCTTGCCGAGCGCGTCGCTGACGAAATGCAAACACCCCTTGGCGAAAAAGTAGGTTATGCCATTCGCTTTGAAATACAAGCAAACGAAAACAGCGAAATAGTGTTTGTTACCCCTGGTGTGGCACTGCGCTGGTTAAATGAAGGGTTATTAAACGATTTCAATACCATAATGCTCGATGAGTTTCATGAGCGCCGCTGGGATACCGATTTACTGCTGGCTTTACTACTTGAGCATAATAAAACCCGCAACCAGCCCTATCAGCTGGTGATAACCTCTGCCACATTAAACGCTGAGCAACTCATTAACTATTGCCAAGGCATACATTTACACGCCGAAGGTAAAGTGTTCCCAGTAAATGAGCATTACCTTGCCCCCGCTATGCGTGATATGCCACATAAAGACAACCTCACTGAGCGAATGGCATTTGCCGCCGAAAAAGCGTATCAACTTGGCAGCCAAGATGTATTGGCATTTTTGCCCGGCAAAGGGGAAACTCAACTTTGCGCCAGTTATTTACGCGCGCGATTGAACGACCAATTCGATATAATCACCTTGCATGGTGCAAGCCCCATCAGCGAGCAAAAACGCGCTTTGCAACCAGGGGAAAAACGTCGCCTTATTTTAGCGACTAACGTGGCAGAAACATCTTTAACCATTCCCGGTGTTGATGTGGTGATTGATTCGGGGCTTGAGCGCCGCACGCATATTCGTAACGGCCAAAGTGTGCTGGATTTAACTGCGATCGCCAATGATTCCAAACTACAACGCCGCGGCCGCGCTGGGCGCATTAAACAAGGTGTTTACTTAGCCTTGTTTGGTCAACATGCACCACTTGAAGCCCATACTCCACCTGAAATCCAACGTGAAAATTTAACAGATATGATGTTGGCGGCCGCGGCAAATAATAATGCTCTTGGCAATTTACGCTTTATCAACCCACTATCACAACAAGCCCATGATTTAGCGTTTTCAACGCTTAAATCCATCAATGCCATTAACGATGCAGGTATTGCAACTGACTATGGTAAAGCCCTTGCGCCATTACCCATTGACGTTTCGCTTTCCCATTTAGTGGCAAGCATGCCGAATAACCGCTTAAAGCAGGCAATGGCCGACCTTGCAGGTGCCCTAAGCGTGCCAGCCAAACTGTACACTCTAGATAAGAATGTAGAAAAGTTCCTGCAATTAGAAAATGACTTTCCGAACCTCTGTGACTTTAGCTTGCTCATTGGCTTAGTGCGCGGCCAGTTTTTAGAGTATATCAGCGCAGAAGAAAACGCCCTGATTGAGGCAAAGCAATTTGCCAGCCAGCTGCGCAGCCATTTCGACTTACCCGAGCTTAGTAAATACGCCAGTTACAACATCACTGAATTGCAACACGCCATTGCCGCATTACTGCCAAGCTGCGTGTATATTAAAAAGCAAAATCGCCGTGGCAGTTACAACAATGGTCAGCAAGAAGTAGTGATAGCTAAAGACAGCTACTTAAGTAACGAGCCCGACGCCCTACTGGTACTTAAAACCTACAGCCTCGCTGGGCGTGCAGTAAAAGATCGCAAAACACTGGCAACCAAAGTAAGCCCCATAACAACCAGCGTTATTATTGAAAATGACTTGGGTGAGGCAAAGCTATGCTCCTCAGAGATTACTGAGCAGAATGAATTAATTGGCAATTACCACTACCAATACGCAGGCACATCTTTAAAATCGTTTAGCGCCTTAATTAAAAGCCATGAATTTATTGCCGCCACCGTTAACCTAATTGAAACTGGCGCACTTTGTGAATCGCTTTTTGAAAAATTAACACAGGAATACCAGCAACTTAGTCTTTACCAAAACGTACACAGCACCGACTGGCAGTTATTGTCGCCACGAGAACATATCGCACGAATATTAAGTGATTTAGAAATAAGCTCGCTTGATGAGCTGGCACTTCTTGATAACAGTGATTTTGCCTATGGCTTAGTTGATGACTACATATGGCAGCAATTTTGTGAGCTGTACCCGCTAACAGTGGTGTTGCCACAGCAACAACTTAGGGTCGAATACTTTATTAGCGCAAAACGCGTGGTGCTTCATTACATGAGTGGCAAACGGGTTGAAGCACCAAAAAAGTGGGAGCTACCTAACTTTAATGGCGCAAAAATACAATATCGCCGCGCCAGTAAATTGGTGGATATTAAGTAGGTTAATCTAGGCTCTTTGCAAGTGCTGCCATTTCTTGCTGCAGCATATTAACAAACTGCGCAACATGAAAGCCGTCCATTAAGCCGTGGTGTACATCAATATTGAGTGGCATGGTGCCAAGTTGTTTATCGAATTTACCAAACACATATTTGGGAATGCCATTTTGCTCACCAAACGGTGTCGCGTGGGAAAAGCCCGTAAAATCAAGCCAAGGTAACACCGACACATGAATACAGTTAAGTCGCCCTTCTATCGAGTTAAATTGCTCTGAGAAAAATGGCTGACTTATTGCTGTTTCGAATGCAATTTTGCCTTTTTCACTAAATTCAGCAAAGTCTTCGGCATAAGGTAAATACGAAATTTTAAAGAGGTTTTGCTCATCTAATTGCACCGCGTTGATTTCAATTTTATCGCACAACCATACTTGGTTGTTATCAATACGATGACAAACGGGTTGATAACTATTATTGGCACGCAGCAAGGCGTAAAGGCACGCTAAGTAAAAAGACTGACCACTTTGCTTACATGCAGCAAACAATGCACCCGCATCTATACGCACACAGACCGAAAAATACGGGTTTGCTAAGTCTTTAAAAAATGAGAAGTGTTCGGCGCGTTGCCAAGTAGAGAGGTCGATTTGAGTTGCCATAATCTTAAAATAAAAATGCCCGCAATTGCGGGCACCTTACCGAGCATAGCATGAACTTTCAAGCTCATTCTTTTACGCTCGCTTTTACAAGCAAAAAACGGCTACATTACAAACCGTTTTCGATGATTTCTTGTGCTAGTTCGTCTGCAATAATGTGCGTTGACTTTTGCTCATCTTCCGAACGTTTGAAGATTTCGCTAAGTGTATCGAAAATACCTTCAACGTGCTTAGTTGCAGCTTCTGCACTGTAACCTTCTGGCGCTGTTTCGTAGTAAACGTTGATGATACCACCTGCGTTAATTACGTAATCTGGCGCGTATAAGATGCCTTTTTCACGTAAAATTTCACCATGGCGTGGCTCTGCTAGCTGGTTATTCGCACACCCTGCGATAATGCCTGCTTTAATGCGCGAAATTGTATCATCATTGATTGTTGCACCAAGTGCACATGGCGCGTATACATCAACATCTAGGTCGTAGATTTCGTCAATGTTAACCGCAGTTGCGTTAAAGTCGTTAACTACACGGCTAACACGCTCTTCGTTGATATCTGTTACAAACAGCTCAGCACCTGCTTCGTGTAGGTATTTACATAGTGTGTAAGAAACCGCGCCAAGACCTTGTACTGACACTTTTACACCTGCTAAGTCTTGATGACCGTGCTTGTGCTGGTAAGCCGCTTTAATACCTAAGAACGTGCCTAGTGCAGTAAATGGTGATGGGTTACCGCTTTTACCTTCAAGGCCAAGTACATAGTTTGTTTCAGTATTCATTACTGCTACGTCATCACAGGTGATGTTTACGTCTTCTGCTGAGTAGTAGCTACCACCTAAACGCTCTAAATGACGACCAAATGCTTTAAATAGTGCATCTGATTTGATTTCTTTTGCGTTACCGATGATTACTGATTTACCGCCACCGAATGGTAAGCGCGCAACTGCATTCTTATATGTCATGCCTTTAGATAAACGCAGTACATCGTATACTGCATCTTCGTCACTTGCGTAATCCCATAAACGACAACCACCCACTGCTGGGCCTAATTTAGTGCTGTGTACAGCAATAATTGCTTTTAAGCCAGTTTCTTTGTCTGCACAAAAAACAACATTTTCGTGGTTATCAAATTCAGTACGATTAAAAACAGTCACACGACTCTCCAACTTGTAAATGTTTAACGCGTATAATAAGTATGGCGTTAAATGAACGGGTTATTCTTGGTTTGCACCGACTCTAACATTATCCTTTCATCAAGACTACAATTTTAGATGAACAACCCAGTTAAACTTACAATTAAACATATTCAATTCCACTTAAGTTTCATTTAATAATAAACAATGCAATTACAGCGCTATTCCAAGCAAAATATCGCAAAGATCCGCTAATATTTAAATTGTAGATTGACGTTTACGTAAGCGATAAGCCAGCAGGATGGGAGAGCGTAAAGAAGAAGTTACAGGGTTTAGGGTTTAGGGTTTAGGGTTTAGGGTTTAGGGTTTAGGGTTTAGGGTTTAGGGTTTAGGGTTCAGAGCCTAATGAATGTGCGAATATACCTCAAGCACAATTTTATGTATTTGATTTCTTTAATCTGGCAATAAAAAAGAGCGCATAAGCGCCCTTTTACTTTTTAAACTTTTTGCTCAACCAAAAATTTTATTTTAGTTTTGCGTCTAGCTCTTCAATTTTTGCTTTCCAGATTGCAGGGCCTGCGCTGTGCGCGTTGTTACCTTCGCTATCTACCGCAACAGTTACTGGCATATCTTCTACTTCAAATTCGTAGATTGCTTCCATACCTAAGTCTTCAAACGCAACCACTTTTGCTTTCTTAATTGCTTTTGATACTAAGTAAGCTGCACCGCCCACAGCCATTAGGTAGATAGACTTGTTGTTTTTGATTGACTCAACTGTTGCAGGGCCGCGCTCTGCTTTACCAATCATGCCGACAATGCCGGTGTTCTCTAGCATTAAGTCAGTAAATTTATCCATACGCGTTGCTGTTGTTGGGCCCGCAGGACCTACCGCTTCGTCGCCAACTGCATCTACCGGGCCTACGTAGTAGATAAACTTGTTTGTGAAATCAACACCTTCAGGTAAACCTTCACCTGAATTAATCATGTCTTGTAAACGCTTATGCGCAGCATCACGACCAGTTAAGATTTTACCACTTAACAGAACTGTTTCGCCCATTTTCCAATCGGCTGTGTCTTCTTTTGTTAAGGTATCAAGGTTTACACGGCGTGTATCTTCACCTACTTCAAATGTTACTTCTGGCCAATCTTCTAGCTTCGGCGCTTTAAGATCAGCAGGGCCTGAACCGTCTAATGTGAAGTGAACGTGACGCGTTGCCGCACAGTTAGGGATCATCACAACAGGCTTAGATGCAGCGTGTGTTGGTGCTGTTTTGATTTTAATATCAACAACGGTAGTTAAACCACCAAGGCCTTGTGCGCCAATACCGGTTTTGTTTGCGCGCTCAAAAATCTCTAAACGTAGCTTTTCTTCCGCTGTTTCTGCGCCGCGCTCCATTAACTCATGAATATCTACCGGATCCATCAGTGATTCTTTTGCAAGTACCGCTGCTTTTTCAGCTGTTCCACCAATACCTATACCTAACATGCCAGGTGGACACCAGCCCGCACCCATAGTTGGTAGCGTTTTTTCAACCCAAGCAGCAACATCATCAGATGGGTTAAGCATAACCATTTTAGTTTTGTTTTCAGAGCCGCCGCCCTTCGCTGCAATCATTACTTCAACTTCAGCGCCTGGCACCATGTCGATATGCACAACTGATGGCGTGTTATCTTTGGTGTTTTTACGGCTGCCTGCTGGGTCTGCAACAATTGAAGCACGCAGTGGGTTATCTGGGTTAAGGTATGCGCGGCGTGTGCCTTCATCAACCATTTGCTGAACCGTCATATCGGTTTTATCCCATTTAACGTCCATACCCACTTTAACGAAACACGTCACAATACCCGTATCTTGACACAGTGGGCGCTTACCTTCTGCCGACATACGAGAGTTAATTAAGATTTGGGCAATCGCATCTTTAGCCGCTTTGCTTTCTTCTTTTTGGTACGCTTTATCAAGCGCTTGTACGAAATCTAGTGGGTGATAAAACGAAATGTATTGCAATGCATCTTCGATGCTGTCAATAAAGTCTTGCTGACGGATAGTGCTCATTATGTATCCTTATTATATGCCGTGACGGTGGCAAATGTTTACAGTGTGAATAGTGTCAAACACAGCTTACTCATGCAATCTGTGCAGTAATTCGTTAAACTATGCATGTATAATAACCTCCCAACTCGTTTGCGACCAGTCTGGTAGTTAAAGTTAATGATAAATGAACAATTAATATGCAAAAAATTAGACTTAGCGCTAACTAGCGAGCACGTTTTTAGTTTTTTTGCAGATTTGCAGTATGCCATTTTCCTAGATTCGGCAAACCCAGCACACCCAAATAACCGCTTTGACATTATTGTGATTGACCCAATTTCACTGATTGAAGTAAAAAACAATGTGACTTTTGTTGATAATCACCAAAGCGAATGTAATGGATTTAGTGCAATACACCACGCAATAAGCCCATTCATAAAAGACAAAGCCCCGTTTGATTTACCGTTTTCTGGCGGCGCTTTAGGTTTGTTCAGTTACGATTTAGGCCGCTCAATTGAAGTGATGCCAGAAATTGCGAAAAACGATATCGATTTAGGCCAAATGTTGGTGGGTATTTACCCCGATGCCCTGATATTCGATCATCACGAAAACCAGTGGTTTTATATCGCACAGCCATGTTGTGATAGCGAAACACGGCTTAATAATTACCTTTCACCGCTTACGGGCGCTGAAAGCGAGCGTAAACCATTTGCCTTAACAACTAAATGGCAATCAAACCTGAGTAAAGAAGGTTATGGTGAGCGCTTTAATAAAGTGCAAGAATATTTAAAAAGCGGCGATTGCTACCAAATCAATTTAGCACAGCGCTTTGATGCTAGCTTTACAGGTAACCCTTGGCTTGCCTATTGTAAGTTGCGAAGTGCAAACCAAGCGCCATTTTCGGCTTATATTAATACTGGAGAGCAACAAATACTCTCACTTTCACCTGAGCGTTTTATTCAGGTAAAAGAGCGTCAGGTTGAAACCAAGCCAATTAAAGGCACTGTGCCGCGAAGCCAAGATGCAAGAATTGATAACGCCAACAAAGCACGCCTTGCAAATTCAACCAAAGATCGCGCTGAAAACGTGATGATTGTTGATTTACTGAGAAACGATTTAGGCAAAGTAGCTAAACCTGGCACCGTAGAAGTACCTAAGCTCTTTGATATTGAAAGCTTCAATGCAGTGCATCATTTGGTATCAACGGTTACATCTACCCTTGCCGACGGTTACAACGCGATTGATCAATTAAAAGCAGCATTTCCCGGTGGCTCAATTACTGGCGCGCCAAAAATCCGTGCAATGGAAATTATTGAAGAGTTAGAACCTTACCGCCGCTCAATTTATTGTGGCTCAATTGGCTATATTTCGGCCTGTGGCACCATGGATACCAGCATAACCATTCGCACCCTAGTTTGTGAAAAAGGTAAAATTTATTGCTGGGCTGGCGGTGGCGTGGTTGCCGATTCAACCCTTGAGTCTGAGCTACAAGAAACATACGATAAGGTAAATCGTATTTTACCTGTACTTGAATAAATGCTCGCTTAGGACGTGTTATGCAGTTAAGTGAATTTCTAGCCCGTTTTCATATTAAGCAGCCAAGCAATGACGTTGGCTTTCCAATACAAATGCGCAATATTGCTAAGCAAAGCGCTGTATTGGTGCCGCTGGTTAATGTAAGCGGTGAAATTCACCTGTTGCTGTGTAAACGTCCTGACTATTTAAAGCATCACCCAGGGCAAATTTGCTTTCCCGGTGGTAAATTTGAAGATTCTGACGCCAACTTACTTGCCACAGCGTTGCGTGAAACCTTTGAGGAAATCGGCATTGAGGTGAGCGATAACCATGTAATTGGTGATATGGACAGTTATTGGACGCTCACCGGATTTGAAATAAAACCCTACATTGCCCTACTTCCCGAAAAACCCAATTTGCTACTAGCAACCAATGAAGTCGCCAGTGCATTTTATCTGCCGCTGTCACAGCTTATAGATCAAAAAAATTGGCAAGATATTCAATTCACACGTCAGTTTTCTGCCTATACTCTAACTGGGTTTCAAACTGAATACGGCTTGCTTTGGGGTGCCACCGCGCAAATCATTCGCAATTTGATTAAACATCTAAATTAAGCACATAAGCATTAATCATACTAATTAAAGTTAACATGATTATAAATTAGAGTTATGATATCCGGCCGTTCAAAGATTAAGTAAGAGATATTCGTATGATAAGTGCATTCGATATGTTTAGTATCGGCATTGGTCCTTCCTCATCACATACTGTGGGCCCGATGCGCGCTTCAAGACTGTTTGTAAAGTCATTACAAGAGCAAGCGCTATTAGAGCAAGTAACCAGTGTTCGCTGTGAATTGTTTGGCTCACTCGGACAAACGGGTATTGGTCATGGTTCGGGTAAAGCGGTTATTTTAGGCCTTGCTGGTTACGATCCAGAAACCATTGATGCCGATCTGGTGCCAAGCATTTTAGATAAAATCGAAAAAGAAGAAACTATCTATCTTGATCAAAGCCATGCTGCGGCATTTCCAAAAAAAGACGCCATTGTATTCCACCGTCGTAAAACCTTGCCAAAGCATTCAAATGCAATGGAACTACAAGCATTTAACGGCGAACAATGTGTCTTCCGTGAGGTTTTTTATTCTATTGGTGGCGGCTTTATTGTTCGCGACGCTGACTTTGAACAAGAAAAGCAAGCTGCACTAACAATTCGCGAAGAAAACCCTGCACCATACCCATTTGATACGGGCGCAGAGTTAATGGCGCAGTGTAAAGAGCACGGTTTAAGTGTGCCAGCCCTAATGATGGCAAACGAAAAAACCCTTAAAACAGAAAGCGAAATCACTGACGAGCTATACAATATTTGGCTGGTGATGAAAGCGTGCGTTGAGCGCGGTATGCGCACTGAAGGTATTTTACCGGGCGGTTTAAAAGTAAAACGTCGTGCACCGAGCCTACACCGTCAACTGAACATTGAAACACATAACGATCCGCTACGTGCAATGGAATGGGTTGATTTATTTGCCCTTGCTGTAAATGAAGAAAATGCTGCTGGCGGTCGTGTTGTTACCGCACCGACAAACGGTGCAGCAGGCATACTTCCAGCGGTGCTAATGTACTACCACACATTCATTAAAGAAGTAGATAAAGACATTGCAACGCGTTACCTGCTAACCGCTGCTGCGATTGGTATTCTTTACAAAAAGAACGCATCAATTTCAGGTGCAGAAGTAGGCTGCCAAGGTGAAGTGGGCGTTGCTTGCTCAATGGCTGCAGGTGCACTCACTGAAATTTTAGGTGGCAATGTTGAGAAAGTTGAAAATGCCGCTGAAATTGGTATGGAACATAACTTAGGTTTAACTTGCGACCCTGTTGGTGGCCTTGTACAAGTACCGTGTATTGAACGAAATGCAATGGGTGCAGTAAAAGCAATTAACGCATCACGCCTTGCAATGCGTGGCTCAGGTGAGCAAAAAGTATCGCTTGATAAAGTTATCAAAACCATGTGGGATACAGGTAATGATATGAAAACCAAGTACAAAGAGACGGCTCGAGGCGGACTCGCTGTAAATATCATTGAGTGTTAATCACAGTTAACAGATACAAAAAACGCCACATTATGTGGCGTTTTTTTTGAGTCAAAATTCGCATTAACGAACCGGTAACTCAATATCCTTAAATAGATGGTCGACATCATCTTGATTGCGTAACATGCACGCACGCTCAACAATGGTTTTATCCAAGTGTGGCGCAAAACGCTCAATGAAATCGTACATGTAACTGCGTAGGAACGTGCCTTTTCTGAAGCCAATTTTAGTGGTACTTGCTTCAAATAAGTGACTTGCATCAATTACCACGAGATCTTTATCGTTCATTTCATCAATGGCCATTGATGCCACAACACCTACACCTAAGCCTAAACGCACGTAAGTTTTAATTACGTCAGCGTCGGTTGCGGTAAACACGATTTGCGGCTCTAAGCCATGCTTAGTAAATGCTTTATCAAGTTCTGAACGCCCAGTAAAACCAAACACATAAGTGATTAATGGGAACGCAGCAACGTCTTGTATCGTGAGATTATTTGCTTTAGCAGCAAGTGGGTGATCTTTTGCTACTACAATACTGCGATTCCAGTGATAACACGGCAACATAATTAAATCGGTGTACAAGTGCAGCGCTTCTGTTGCTATTGCAAAATCTGCGTCACCACGCGCGGCAGCATCAGAGATTTGCTGCGGTGTACCTTGATGCATATGCAGTGATACTTTCGGGTATTTGTTCATAAACCCTTGAATGACGTTTGGCAAAGCGTAACGCGCTTGGGTATGCGTAGTGGCGATATTTAACTTACCTTGATCTGGTAAGGTATGCTCGTTGGCAACCGCTTTAATGCTTTCAACTTTCGCCAAAATCTCACGCGAGATATTGATAATGTCTTTGCCCGCCGGCGTAACATGCGTTAAATGTTTACCGCTACGACCGAAGATTTGCACACCTAGCTCATCTTCGAGCATACGCACTTGTTTAGAAATACCAGGTTGCGAGGTATATAAGTTTTCAGCGGTGGCTGAAACATTAAGATTGTGATTGAGTACTTCAACAATGTACTTTAGCTGCTGTAATTTCATAGCGAGTATTTTGTATTTATTATTACCTTTATTTATATACTTTTGTCTCTTTTATGCCAAGCATAAATTCAAAACTTACGTATTTATTCCATTTTTAACTACAAACTACCTTAGTATTTTGTAAAAGTCAGAAAAAAGCGTCTAAATTATTAGTATCAAAAATAATTTTCGGTTTTTATGGTTAATCCTCTTCAACGATACAAATCTATCTCGGTGCTTATTTTGGATGATTTTTCCGAATTTCGCCTATCACTAAAACAAATGGTAGAAAGTTTTGGTGTTCACCATGTGGATGTGTGTACCAATGCCGAAGATGCCCTTTCCTGCTACAGCGAACATCAACATGATATTTTGCTAGTCGATTACAACTTAGGTGATGGCTTAAATGGGCTGCAGCTGCTTGCCGAGCTTAATCATCGCAACTTGCTAAAATACGGCACAAACTATGTACTGATCACAGGTGAAACCGCTTCAGACTTAGTGATGGGGGCACTTGAATACCGCCCCGACGATTACCTTGCAAAACCATTTACCAAAACAACTCTGAAATCTCGCTTAGATAAGCTTGTTGAGAAAAGTCTCGCATTTAAGCCTATTTATACGGCATTAAATCAAGATAAGCCAAAAACAGCCCTTGAGCTTTGTGACCAGCTAATGGCAAAAAGCAAGCGCGTCGGTATCGAATGTTTGCGTCTTAAAGCTGAGATTTATTTAAAACAACTTAAGTATGTGCAAGCGCTCAGCATTTATAATTCAATTTTGCATAAGCGCGAGCTTAGTTGGGCACAAATGGGCGCAGCGATTTGTCATTTGGCACTATCACAAAGCGATCAGGCATTAAGTCTTTGCAAACTGATTGCCACTAAAAATCCACAAGCCGTTGAAGCATACGATCTTGCCTGTGAGTGCTTTATTCAACAGCACGATTTCGAAGCGGCATACGCAATTACACAAAAAGCCATTGCCGCATCGCCTAATTCAATTGTTAGGCAGCGCCAGTTAGCCTTGTTAGCAACCCGCTACAATGAGCTGGAAATTGCCTTTAACGCTTACAAACGCGTTATGCAATTAGCCAAGTATTCATGCTTAGCGCAACTCGATGACTATATAAATCAGTTATGTGTTTGCACACAAATACAATTAACGGATCAAACACACTTTGCACGACGTGCAAAAAAAGAGTACCCCGCAATTTATCGTACAATTACAAAGCTCTACCCGGGTGTGCAAAGTCAGCTAGCAATTGAAGTGCATCAAGTATTTGTTGAGTACTTGGTTAATAAAGACGGCGCAAAAGGTGAAAAACTGATTTTAGTGGTAGATAAAATTGTTGATTACCCAGACGCGCTCAACTCGGCATTTATTAACCTGCTCGAAATCATTATGAAGCACGCCGATATTGAAATGGTTACCGCCAAGCTCGACCCAATTATTACGCGCGGTAAAGCGAAGATTATTTCTCACGAAGACCACGAAAAATCAGAGAACTTTAATCAACAAGGTATGGTCAAATACAAAGAGAAAGCATTTGAAAGCGCTCAAGGCGCATTTGCAACTGCCCTAGCCAATGCCCCTAACAACCCAAATATTGCATTAAACCTGTTACAAGCAGCGTACCAATTGCATAAACAAAATCAAAAGTTCACATTAACAAAGCGCCAGTTTGCTTTGTCACTGAATGCGTTAAAAACGTTAGCGCCTCACGACCATCGTCACAAGCAAAGTCAAAGTCTGTTAAACTTTGCTAAAGCTAAATTAACGGGATAATTATGGACCATAATAAGCTCGACTTTTCCGTTGTCCTTGGCGCAAGTATGCATGATATGAAAAACTCTTTGTGTATGCTGCTTCAATCGATGGAAACAATTAGTCAAAGTATTGAGCAAACGCCACAAGCACAATCTGAATTCGCCAAGATTCATTACGAAGTTGCCCGCGTCAATTCCAACTTATTGCAAGTACTTGCCCTTTATCGCGAACACAACGCACAACTGCCGCTCAATATTGAAGAGCATTTTTTAGATGATTTAGTAGACGAACTGCTTGCTAAAAATGAGCTCTATATCACCAACAAAAATATCGATGTCAGTTGTGATATTGAACAAGATCTGGCGTGGTTTTTTGACGCTGACCTAATTGCCAACTTACTTAATGACATTCTTATTAACGCACTCAAATACACAGCATCGAAAATTCTCATTAGCGCACATCAACAAAACGATAAGCTGGTTATTGAAATTCACGATAATGGCGAAGGCTACCCCGAAAGCATGCTAGAGAAAGCCAATAATGAAATGTCTGCCGCCCTTATTAGCCAAGGGCGTACTGGGCTGGGTATCTATTTCGCCAATTTAATTGCATCTGCACATGTAAATAAAGAAACCAAGGGACATATCGCGCTTGCCAATGACGGGCGATTAGGTGGCAGCAAATTTACCCTTGTTTTGCCGTAAAAAAAGCTGGTAATAAAGTGCTATTATTAGAACTTTCCTTTTAACAACACTACACTAAGTAATTAGAATTAGTTAAGATTAGGGCAATTATAAGAATGAGAAAAACTCCATGGTAGTTTATATTATCATCACGCTAATAGTGGCACTAATTGTTATTGGCGTTTGGGTCAACGCGGTACAGCAGCATAAAGAAAAACAAAATGCTGAGCGACGTCAGGAGCTTACAAAGCAGAAAAAGATCATTGAAGAGACTGAAGAAGTGTTAATGAATTCTGCTAATATTCCAATGTCAAAAGCGCTCTTTTCCGTACTATATCGACGCATTTACAGTGCATTAGCAGTAATGGCTGAACTTTCTCCCAATTCTAAAGAAATCAGAAACCGATTAACGGAAGCAAAAGAGCGTATCGAAAATTCGTCAAGCCAAGACTCATCAGCCGAACGCATTGCACTACCTGATAATGAAAAACAAGTCATTGCATTATTACAAGGTGTTAAAAAGCTACGCAGCATAGTTCGCTCTGAGCATTCAAAAGGCAAGATTGATACACAAGTGTTCTTAAACGAAGACAAACGTTTAGAAAAAATGCAATTACAAGTAAATATCGACAGCCAATTAAAACGCGGCAAAGCAGCGCGCAGTGCTAATATGCTTGGCTCTGCACGACAGTATTTTGAAAAAGCGCTTGCGGTAATTAATTCGCTCAACTTTTCAGACGAGTATGTTGCGTCACGCAAACAAGAAATAGAAGATATGCTTGAAGAAATAATGAGCGAGTTAAAAGCAACCAACGCAAGTGATGCAAAGAAAAAGCTTGATAACGAAAAAGATGACTTAGATGAGCTCTTTGCACCGAAGAAAAAGTGGTAAGTTAATTCATTTCATATAAAAAAGGGCGTACATTACGCCCTTTTTTATATTATGTAGTTTTGTTTTTCTCTAGTTGCGCAAACACCACATCGAAAATTTCTTTAAAGGTGTGTGCCTTCTCATTAATATTAATTGGGATATGTAATGCCCTTGCGATATCGCTCGCAGAAATAAGCCCGCGTAAAGTATGCTCTTTATCGATCAATAATACGTGCTGCTGACCGAGATTTTTTAGCGTTGCCAATACATCACCAATGGTATAATTATTAATTTTTGCAAAATCAATAGCGCGCATTTCGTCTTTCTTTAGCATTAAGTTCTCAACTGACAAATCACCTCGAGAGACATTTCTAAGCTGCGCAATATGCAGTACTTTATACGATGACAAATCACTTGAACTTATCACCCCCATAAAGTTCTCGTCGTGATCGATTACGATTTTTGAGCGCACATGGCCCATTTTCATCATATATAACGCTTGATCAACTAAAACGTCCTTTTCGATAAGCTGCGGCCGTTTTTGACTAAAGTCAGTTACAATATGAGAGGCGTTACTTGAAATATCGAGGGCTTGATTACCACATAGATTCGAGATCGACTGCACATTATTTAAAGGGATTGTCTCAATCACCCTAAAGTTTGCCATAAATCCTCCTCATAAATGAGAAAAAGAATGCGAAGTGTCACGCGACACTTCAATTGAAGCAGTTACTTTTAACTATGGTGAACAGTGGCTAATTTTTCAAATTATTGAACGCTTTATGTTCTTCGATGTGTAGTTTAAATTGCGACAATACATCCAGCAGCTCAACAGGTAGAAACGGTTTAAACAGCACTTCATCAATACCAAACGTCTTACAATAGTTGTACTCATCTTCACGATCACTCGACGTAACCGCAATTATCGGTACGCCTATTTTATCGCCGGACTCTTGCATGCGTATTGTTTGAGCGGCTTCATAGCCACTCATTTTCGGCATAGCACAGTCCATTAAAATAATATCTATTTCATGCTGATGCTGCTGCCACAGTGCCACCGCCTCTTCACCATCAGCTGCGACAATCACATTATCGCCACGGTTCATTAAAATCGCGCTAAGAACGCGTTGGCTAATCGGTGCGTCATCAGCTATTAACACGGTTAACGGCACGGTTTCTTGTGGTGTAACCACATCGTTACTCTGCTTAATGTTATTGACCAAGGCCGATTTAATATCACTTGGGTGCTTTGGTAGTTGCCATACTTGGTTATAGCCGATGTTCGTCACTCTGCTGACATCTACATCCGCAATTTCATCACCAAATACGATTAAATTTGCTGGTCGGTTGAATCTGTGACGGTTAATTTTTTCATAAAAACTAACTAATTGATTTTCAAGCTCATTGTGTGACAACAATACAAAATCGAACCCAGCAAACTGTAAGTCATCCCCCAGCATATAATTAAGCGCAAGTTCCGCGTCTTGAACATGGGTGACTTGCATCTGCCACTGTGCAAACAGTTCACTTAAATAACGCGCTAAAAACAACTTACTGTCTAAAATTAAGACACGTTTATTGGCAAGTAACCCCTCATCGTCAAGGTGATTTTCAATTAATGTACTCGTTGGCAGTGCTAAGGTAAATCTAACATCTGTACCAAGCCCTGCTTTTGAGTTAACCGTAAATGTGCCACCCATTAGCGTTACTAAGTTTTGGGCGATTGTTAGGCCGAGCGCATTTAAGGAATTGCCCTTGTTAGCTTTTAATTTCGGATTATTTAACTGCGCTAGCACTGTTTCATCAATGCCTTGACCGTTGTCACGTACACTAATTGTAAGTTCAGACAAGCCCGTCGTTACTTCAGCATCAACATTAATCGAAACATCGCCACGATCAGAATATTTAATTGCCTTGTTTACAAGATTACAAATAACTTGCTTTAAGCGCACCGAGTCACCGACTAAATAGCTATTAATAGCGGGGTCGACATAGGTGACTAAGCGTAGATTTTTCTCTTTTGCTCTCAACTCACATTCTTGGAAAATCTCACGAATTAATGCGTGAATATCGAAAATATGCTGGTCGAGTGCGAGTTGGCTATGCTCAATTTTGGAGTAATCTAAAATACCATTTAGCAGCTCAAGCATATTAAACGCGCTTTTTTGAATAACGCTAACGTAGCTGTGTTGACGGTGATCAAGTTTGGTTTCTGACAACAAATGCGCCATACCCAAAAGCCCATTCATTGGCGTTTTTACTTCCATACTGATATTAGCGAGGTATTCACCTTTAAGCTTATTAGCATTTTGCTCTGCTTGCTTTTGCTTTTTAAGATCGCCAAATGATTTAGACAACGCTGCCATCATGGCGTTAAATTCTACAACAAGACGATTAATTTCATCATCGCGCGCTTGTTTTCGGTCAAGTTTGAATTCTTCCGGTGCCGACATATTCACGTGGCTCATCGAATACGCTAAATGATTTAAATGACGGGTTACTAATAAATGCACTAAGGTGAAAATAATCATAGATACAATAAAGGTCTTTGCACCTTGAGTAAGCAAAGTTACCACGACTTTGTCAGTAAGATAGCCATACACCCCCGACATATCCATTACTACAATCAGTTCGCCCAAATGGTATTTAGTGCGATTAAATCGGTAATCAATTGCCCAAGATTTACTTTTAGCGTATTTGGTTTGCGTTTTATTAACGGTAAGAGGTTGGCATTGTCTTGCCAAATCGTTACTGACGATACGTTAGGAAGTTCGCTAATGCCCTGTAATAGCAATTCAAGCTGTTTCTCATCTTCTGCCCAAAGCGCATTGGTAACCGAAGGTAAATGGCTTTTTTCAATTTGCTGGAAACCTTGATCGATCACGCTGAGATCACGCTTGTAGTCCATCCATAAAATGGCGCTGGTGATCATTAACGTTAACAGAGAGCTGGTGAGTAAAATACCAACAAGCAGTTGTTTTGCTAGGGGGTTTTTCAGTTTCAACGGACTACATTAAATTATAATTATTCTTATTTATAAATGTAGACCAAGCTGACGTTTTTTTAAACTTTTAATTTGAATTTCTAATTGAGTAAAAATCAATTTACTCAATTAGAAAAAAGCTGCGTTATTCGCAGTGAGGGCGTTTATTTTGTGCTTTTGCTTGATTATGTAATGCCATCGCATCTGGCATCCAGCTTCGCAAATCACTAATACGGGTATCTGATGATGGGTGCGTTGATAAAAATTCCGGTGGTGCACCGTTATTATTTGCCGCCATATTACGCCATAATTCAACTGACTGCTTTGGATTAAAACCCGCTTTTGCCATCAAGTCTAAGCCAATTTTATCGGCTTCGCTTTCATGCATACGACTAAACGGCATCATGCCTAAGTACTCAGCACCTACACCTAAAGCCATCATAGTTTCATTGTGTAAACGGTTTCCTTGCGAACGACTATACGCGTCTGCAACTTGCAATGTTGCCTGTTTAATACCGGCTGCAGTCATACGTTCATTTGAATGCTCGGCAATTACGTGCCCAACTTCGTGGCCAAGTACTGTTGCTAATTGGTCTTGCCCTTGTGCTACTTTTAATAGCCCCGTATGCACACCTATTTTACCGCCAGGAAGCGCAAATGCGTTTGCAGATGGTTCTTCAAATACCACCACTTCCCATTGTTGATTTGCGTATTTTTCAGGAAGCACTGAAATAACGTTGTCAGCAACACATTGCACATAGCGATTGATTTTGGCATCGGTGTTAATTGGTTGCTGCTTTTTCATTTGAACAAAGCTTTGTTTGCCAAGCTGGTTCATTTCCGCTTCAGAATACATGGCAATTTGTGTGCGCCCTGTTGGACTCGATTTACACCCAACCAGCGTGGCAGCCACTGAAAGTGAGAGCAATACATGAGATAATTTCATTACGTTTTCCCTAATGTCGTTTAGCGCTGTTTAACAAATATTGATTTTGCAATATTTACCATCACAAAGCCCTGAATTGGTAAGGTAATTTATTTTTAACAATAAACCTACAATTTAGCAAAGCGCTTAATCGGATCTGTTGTATCAAATCAAGTATTTTACACGTAAAATAGGGCTCCCCGATACCCTGAATAAGTATTTCTGTGACTGAAAAAACGTTATCTAAATCCATCTTACCCCTGCTATCGGCGCTCGTCGCAACAACGCCATTAGCAATTGACCTGTACTTACCTGCTTTTGTTGCAATATCAAGCTACTTCAACACCGATATGGCGCAAGTCCAACTCTCTTTAAGTAGTTATTTAGCCGGCTATGCCATAGGCATGATGTTATTTGGGCCGCTAATAGATCAAAAAGGCAGGCGTTTGTTCGCGCTCTTTGGCTTGCTAGGCTTTGGCTTATGCTCTTTTTTACTTACCGTAACACAGTCTATTGATACCTTTATTGTTTTACGCTTTGCGCAAGCATTTTTTGGCTCTGCTGTCACCGTCGTCGTACCTGGTATTATTCGCTATATGTATCAAGAAAATACTGCGAAAGGCATGTCTTACGTGTCGATGATTATGATGTTAGCTCCCCTGCTCGCACCGAGTATCGGCAGTGTGTTAATGATCACTTGGCATTGGCACGCGATATTTTATGCATTGACGATTTATGCTAGCGCGCTCTTTGTATTAGCTTATTTTTATTTGCGAGAAGTGCCTATTCATCCTAGTAAAATTAAAGGTTTGGCGCTATTTTTTTCAAACTATCGTATTGTGCTTACAAACAAAAAAGCACGATTTGATATTGTTATTTCCATGCTCGCCTCATTCGCGTTCTTTTGCTTTTTAACCAAAGTATCAGCAATTTATATGGCACACTTTAAGGTGAGTGAAACCCTATTTGGGGTGTTATTTGCATTCAATGTATTGGCGTTAATGTTAGGTAACTTTATTAATACCCGGTTAGTGCCCAAATTTGGCTCGCGTAAAATGCTCAATATTGGCTTAGTCATTAGCTTTATTGCGGTAACGTGCCTTATTTTAGTCAGTGTATTTACACACAATGTGTATTTGGTTGCTGCTTTTATTGCGCCACTGATGATGAGTTTAGGCATTATGGCAACTAACGCCGACGCGCTGATTTTAATCAATTTCAAGAAGAAGTCTGGAACAGCTACCGCTGTGATAGGTACTTTACGCTTTGGCAGTGGCGCCTTTGCTGGCCCAATTTTAGCGTTTATTCCATTACCCCCAAGCATCGGGTTTGCGGTTGCTATGGCAATGGCAGTAAGCGGTATTTTAATCTGCCAATTAAAGCAGTTAAAGTTCGGCCATTAGTACATTGTATTTGCCACAACAGACACAAAAAAAGCTGTAACCAAGGTTACAGCTTTTTTGCATTGTTAAGCGCTATTATTCAGCAGCTTTAGACACCATTACCATTGCTGGACGAAGTAAACGACCATTTAATAGGTAACCTTTTTGCATTACTGCAATAACAGTGTTTGGTGCAACATCAGCAGATGGCTGAATTGACATTGCTTGGTGGAATTCAGGGTTAAACGTTTCGCCTTGTGGCGCAACCACTTCAACACCAAACTTTGCTACGGCATCAACAAAGCTTTTTGCCGTCATCTCAACCCCTTCGATAACCGGCTTAATGTGTTCGTTTTCTTTGTCAGCAAACTCAATCGCGCGCTCTAAGTTATCAAGCACAGGTAGTAGTTCATTGGCGAATTTTTCAAGGGCAAATTTGTGCGCTTTTTCAACATCTTGTGCTGTGCGACGACGCATGTTTTCAACTTCTGCGGCAGCACGTACTACACTGTCTTTTTGCTCTTCAATTGTTTGCTTCGCTGCTTCAAGCTCTGCATTTAATACTGCAATTTCCGCTTCTGCGCTTAGCTCTTCACCACCTTGTAGCTCTTCCGCTACTTGGTCAAGGGTTTCCTGTACTTCTGCTTCTTGCTCTGGCTGATTATTTTGCTCAGACATTGATACTCTCCGAAATCTTACAACTGATGCTAATTATGGGGATTGATAACCGCCTTTCAAGAGCTAATAGCGCAATTAATCGATATTTCGTTGATAATTGCTTCAATTTTCGCCGACTTTGGACAGAGCACACATAAACGGCCTTGGTATATCTCTTGTGAAAAGTACGGCACGCTCAGTAATAAATAGTCTTCCAACGCACCAAACGGCAAGTTATCGTGGTACATAACCGACATGCCCATTTTCATCGCTAACTTTTGTTCTACATAATCTAAAAATGGCGCGCCAATTTGATTTAACTGCTCGCTAGACAGTGCACCAAATAAATAGTGGCTGCCAATAACAATGCTACTATCTACATGCAGTTTTTCAGCGAGCGCTTTAATCCACATACCCAGTGAACCATGACAAAACATTGGTGCACTTTGGCGCATCGCCGCCATGCGGCGTAACCCTTCGGCCAAGTTATGCCCTGCGAAAACAGTATTTAACCACGCATTAAATTGATTGCGTAATGCATCGTTTGCTTCGCGAGGCTTAGTAATCTGGATGTTTTGGCTATTACCGTCCCTGTCGAATAGTAAAATAAGCCAGTTTTCAAAACTAAAATCGAGCACTTCTGCACGATAAATATGTTGCTGCATCGCCTCTGGCAAACTCACCAACACACACAGTTTATATTGTTGACTTAAGCGATGAGAAAATTCGGTAAGGCTTTGTGCACTGGGTTGCCAATAGTCTGCAATATCAGAAAGTTGAAAAAATTCATCAAACCAATAGCTAAAACCTAGCTCTGTAGGTACACGTCCCGAAGAGGTGTGAGGCGCATACAATAGCCCCGACTTTTCCATACGCGCCATTGCATTGCGTACTGTCGCACTGCAAATATTAATTTGTTTCTGCTTTACCACATGGCTTGATGCAACTGGCGTACCTTCACCATTGCAATATAAGTCCATAACGGCAGAAAAAATGAGTTGATCACGGGCGCTTAATTTCATGATTATTATTTATGGCCTGATGATTAAAAATCAAGATATACTGTAGGCAAGACTTTATCAGTGACGATTTTATGGCACAAGTATTTAATAACATAGGATTGATTGGCAAACCGAACCATGAAGGCGCGGCTGTAACACTTGCCAAACTGCATACCTTTTTAACGGCTCTCGGTTATCAAGTTTACGTTGAAAGCCGTGTCGCTGAACCCATTGTTGATGAAGAATATTCAGCGTCGTTAGTTGAAATTGGCCGCAACTGTGATTTAGCGATTGTGGTTGGTGGTGACGGTAACATGCTAGGCGCTGCTCGCGTGTTGGCCCGCTTTGATATTGCGGTTATCGGCGTAAATAGAGGTAATCTCGGTTTTCTGACCGACCTTGATCCCGATAATTTTGAGCGTGAACTTGAACAAGTGCTGGCTGGTAAATTTAGTGAAGAAAAACGCTTCTTGCTGGAAGTGGAAATCTATCGCCATGAAGTGCTAAAAAGCTCAAACACGGCGGTTAACGAAGCCGTGCTGCATGCCAATAAAGTTGCACACATGATTGAGTTTGAAGCCTTTATTGATAGAGAGTTTGTATTCTCGCAAAAATCTGACGGCCTGATTGTGTCAACGCCAACAGGCTCTACAGCCTATAGCCTTTCTGGCGGAGGGCCCATTTTAAACCCAAAACTAAATGCCATTTCATTGGTGCCTATGTTCCCGCACACACTAACAAGCCGCCCACTCGTGGTGGATGCAAATAGTGAAGTAAAACTGGCATTGAGCCCTGCAAATGATGTGGACTTACAAGTGAGTTGTGATAGTCATGTTGTGTTAGCGGTATTGCCAGGTGATGAAATTGTAATCAAACGAAGTGAGCAACAGTTGCGCATGGTGCATCCAAGCAAATATTCGTATTACAATGTACTGCGCCAAAAGTTAAACTGGGGCAGCCGTTTATATTAATCAACCTGAAATCAACATAACAAATTAAGCTCTAGCGGACACTAAGGCATTACATCGTTAAATGTGCGTACACTAGCCCTATTTTATCGCACAAATTTGTCTTGTACTTGGAAAACCGATAAAACTAGAACGCACAAAAACATTATTGCTAAGTGTGTTACGCAATTTACTTAGCTAGATTCAGAGTAATCAATTGAAAGGAAAGAAAAAGTGGGGTTTGTAGTATTTTTAACCACCGTTTTATTAATTGTACTGTTAACGACATTTTTAGTCATAGATAACAATCGAAAAAAAGCATTAGCACTTGAAAAACAACAACAAAGCGAACGTATCGACGTTGTTAGCTCTCGTTACAGCAAAATAGTGCAAAGCTATGGCAAATCACGCATTGTAAAACCAAAAGACATTAGTGGGTTATCGCAAATCAACAACAATTATTTTGTAATGCAACGTAAAACTGATGAAACCATTACCCACTATGAACAAGTCATCGGTAACCTAACTGACTTACTCGAAAATGAGCTGCTAAAGTTTGAATCGGCAGACGATAAACTAACGTTAAGTAAACAAATTTACGCCTTTGTTGAACAATTACCGACATCTGGCCACCAATTCAACAGTGATTTTTATTGGCATCAATTGCCTTCATTAAGCCAACAAGTGATAACGCCAACACTTGCATCTACCGATGAACACGTTGAGCCGGAACTTCACGAAGAAAACGTTTAATTTGATCTGCGCTAAAGGCTAAATACAAGCCATTAGCGCAATCTCTTTTCAATACATCTACTCACTCCTTTTTTCTTCCACAACAAAATATCTTCATTTTTAACTTGCCTATTTTTTATTTACTGTATAAATTACCAGTTAATGTACTGTATGGATAATCAGTTATGTTAGCATCATTACAAGTAACAAATTTTGCAATTGTTGAACACCTTGATATTGAATGGCATCAAGGTATGACAACTATCACAGGTGAAACTGGCGCAGGTAAATCCATCGCTATTGATGCCCTATCGCTATGTTTAGGCGAACGTGCCGAAGCCAGCATGGTGCGTGAAGGCGCCGATAAAGCCCAAGTTTCGGCGGTGTTTGATATTCAGAACTTACCTGCTGCGCAACACTTTATTAGTGAACATGAATTAGGTGATAGTAGCGAATGCATTATTCGCCGTGTAGTATCGGCAAACGGCCGCAGTAAAGCCTATATAAATGGCGTAATGGTGCCAGCAGGCCAGTTAAAATCTCTCGGCAGCCTGCTTATTTCAATTCACGGCCAACACGCGCACCAACAGCTCAATAAAGCCGGTTATCAATTGTCGGTAGTTGATAGCTTTGCGGGACACGTTGATCTTGTGAACGACGTTAAAACAGCATACAACGCACTGCAATCACTTGAAAAAGAAAAGGCGACGCTAAGTCAGTCACTACAACAAGCAGCAGCCGAAAAGCAATTGCTCGAGTATCAAGTGGCTGAGTTAGATGAGTTTTCACTTGAGCACGGTGAGTTTGAAGAAATTGAACAGCAACATAAGCTGCTAAGTAACGCAAATTCGTTGCTTGAAGGTACACAAAAAGAGCTGCAAATTATTTATCAACAAGATAATTATAATGCGTACTCTATGGTGCAATCGAGCGCAAACCAAATTGCTGAGTTAGCAAGTTTAGATAAAAAATTGGCACCAATCGCCGACTTATTATTTGAAGCAGGTATCAGTTTAGAAGAAGCTGCGCGCGAACTTAGCCATTATCAAGACAGCATTGAGATCGACCCTGCGCAGTTATCAGAACTCGATGACCGTATCGCACGCGCACTTGATTTGGCAAGAAAACACGATATTTCACCTGAAGCAATTCCAGATTTACACGCTGAACTAAAGCAAAGTCTTGCCAACATTGAACAAAGTGACGAACGTCTCGCCGCACTAGAAAGCGAAATCGCCGAAGCTAAAGCACATTATGTGACTGTCGCAACACGCCTTTCGCAAAGCCGAAAAGTCGCAGCAGATGAACTATCAAAGCAAGTTACTGAATCACTAGTGATGTTATCAATGGAAAACGCCAAGTTTGCCATTGTGGTTGAGCAACAAGAGATAACCAGTAGCAAAGGCCTAGACAGCATAGATTTTCAAGTAGCTGCTAACACAGGTCAACGTTTACAACCGCTTGTGAAAGTAGCCTCGGGTGGTGAGCTATCACGTATTAGTCTTGCCATTGAAGTTATTATTGCAGATAAAATGACTACACCAACCTTAATTTTTGATGAAGTCGATGTGGGTATTTCTGGCCCGACTGCATCAGCAGTTGGCAAATTATTGCGCCAATTAGGCAACAGTACACAGGTAATTTGTGTAACCCACTTACCGCAAGTAGCATCAAGTGGCCATAATCAATTTTTTGTCAGTAAAAGCGATGATGGCACCCACACGCATACCCATATGTCGGTACTCGATAACTCGGGACGAATTGATGAAATTGCACGCTTATTAGGTGGCACGAATATTAGTGAAATTACCCGTACTAATGCCTCCGAATTACTGTCGCAATATCATTAAGCAAAAAACATAAATACAAAAAAGGTGGGCATTTGCCCACCTTTTTTAATGTTATAAGCTGCCTTAAATGTTTAACCACATTCAGGCTATACAGCACTAAACTTCGAGATAATCCATAATGCCTTCTGCTGCGTTGCGGCCCTCATAAATAGCGGTAACCACTAAATCAGAACCTCTTACTGCATCGCCACCAGCAAAGATTTTAGGGTTAGATGTTTGATGCGTATATGCGCCTTGCTCAGGTGCCACAATACGGCCCCATTTATCAAGTTCTACATCAAACTTACTTAACCACGGCATTGCATGAGGCTGAAAACCAAACGCCATAATCACCGCATCGGCTGGCACAACATGCTCAGAACCAGCGACTTCCTCTGCACGACGACGGCCATTTTCATCGGCCTCGCCAAGCTGCGTTTTAACCATTTTTACGCCAGTTACTTTGCCGCTGTCATTAAGTACAACCCCTTTTGGTTGTACATTAAACATAAACTCAACGCCCTCTTCTTTGGCATTTTTTACTTCACGTACTGAGCCTGGCATATTGGCTTCATCACGACGATAAGCACACACAACGCTACTGGCATTTTGACGAATTGAGGTACGCACACAGTCCATTGCTGTATCACCACCACCTAACACAACGACGCGTTTGCCTTGCATATTGATGTAAGATTCTGGTGTTTCGTCGTAACCCATTTGAAAATTGGTATTAGCAATTAAAAATGGCAATGCATCAAACACACCATCAGCATCTTCGTTTTCAAGACCTGCACGCATATTTTGATAAGTGCCCACCGCTAAAAATACCGCGTCGTATTCATCAATAATGGTTTGTAGTGCAATGTCTTTACCGACCTCGGTATTTAACACAAATTCAACGCCCATCCCCGTGAAAATTTCACGGCGGTTTTCCATTACCGATTTTTCTAATTTAAACGATGGGATACCGAAGGTCAGTAAACCACCAATTTCAGGATGACGGTCAAACACCACAGGTTTTACACCATTACGCGCTAGAATATCAGCGCAACCTAAGCCTGCTGGCCCCGCACCGATAATAGCAACTTTCTTATCGCTCCAAACCACGTGCGACATATCTGGCTTCCAGCCCATCGCAAAGGCCGTATCAGAAATATATTTTTCGATATTACCTATGGTGACCGCACCGAACTCCTCGTTGAGTGTACATGCACCTTCACATAATCGGTCTTGTGGGCATACGCGTCCACATACTTCGGGTAAACTATTAGTTCGATGCGACAATTCAGCCGCTTCGATAACTTTGCCGGCTTTGATCAGTTTTAACCATTGCGGAATGTAGTTGTGTACAGGACACTTCCATTCACAATATGGATTACCACAGTCAAGGCAACGATCGGCTTGCGAATCAACTTGTTTCGCAGAAAACGGTTCGTAGATTTCAACAAACTGTTTTTTACGTGACGAAATAGGCTTTTTGCGCGGGTCGACACGCTGCACATCGATAAATTGATATACGTTTTGTGACATGGTACTTCTCCTATTGCGCCTGTATTCTTAATTCAGCACTTGAACGTGCTCTATGACCAAGCAAACCTTTCACATCACTCGATTTAGGCTTAACCAATCTAAATTGCGCAATGTATGACTCAAAATCAGCAAGAATTTGCTCTGCGCGATTTGATTGTGTTGCTTCTAAATGCTCGCCAATTAAGCCGCGTAAATGTTCGTGATGAATATTTAAATCTGCAAGCTCTACTAACTCGACCAACTCTGTATTGATGCGTTTATCAAAGTCGCCTTTTTCATCAAGTACGTAAGCAAAACCACCTGTCATACCCGCGCCAAAGTTAATACCAGTATCGCCAAGCACGCACACAATACCGCCAGTCATATATTCACAGCCGTTATCACCGAGTCCCTCTACTACCGCAATCGCACCCGAGTTACGTACCGCAAAGCGCTCACCCGCTCTGCCTGCAGCAAATAATTTACCGCCAGTTGCGCCATACAAACAGGTGTTACCTGCAATCGTTGCATGATGTGATTTAAACGATGAACCAAGCGGCGGACGTACGGTAATTTTACCGCCAGCCATGCCTTTACCGACATAATCGTTAGCATCACCAGTTACATGCAGTTCAAGACCGCCCGCATTCCAAACACCCAATGATTGGCCTGCAGTACCTTGCAATTCGATAATAATCGGATCGGCCGCTAACCCCTGATTTCCGTGAAGGTCTGCAATATAGCCAGATAACAGCGCACCAACTGAACGATCGGTATTTTGAATAGGCGCTCGCAATTTAATAGACGTTTTGCTCTCAATTGCCTCTTTTGCTTGAGCCAACAAACTTTCATTAAGTTTGCCTTCGTAGTGCGATGTATTTGGCGCACTGCAATATAAGGTTTCACCACTCTTATTATTTGGCTTTGCAATAACAGGCGATAAATCGAGCTTGCTTTGTTTTGCTGTTGTGCCTTCAAGCACTTCAAGCAGATCGGTTCGGCCAATTAAATCAACTAATTTAGTTACCCCTAAGCTCGCCATAAGTTCGCGCGCTTCTTCTGCAATAAACTTAAAGTAGTTCATCGCCATTTCTGGTAAACCGTGATAATGCTTCGCACGCAGTGTTTCGTCTTGCGTTGCAACACCTGTTGCACAGTTATTTAAATGACAAATTCGCAGGTATTTACAGCCAAGTGCAACCATAGGTCCGGTGCCAAAACCAAAGCTTTCTGCACCTAAAATAGCCGCTTTAATAATATCTAAACCAGTTTTTAAACCACCATCGGTTTGCAAACGAATACGATGACGTAAACCATTTTCAACCAGTGCCTGTTGCGTTTCTGCAAGGCCAAGTTCCCAAGGACAACCCGCATACTTAACAGAGGTTAATGGTGAAGCGCCCGTACCACCATCGTAACCGGCGATGGTAATAAGATCGGCATAAGCCTTAGCAACACCAGTAGCAATTGTGCCTACACCCGGTTCGGATACTAGCTTCACTGAAATCATGGCATCTGGGTTTACTTGCTTTAAGTCAAAAATAAGCTGAGCTAAATCTTCGATTGAATAAATATCATGATGCGGTGGTGGCGAAATTAATGTTACGCCAGGTACTGAATAGCGCAGCTTAGCAATGTACGGTGTCACCTTTTCACCCGGTAACTGCCCGCCTTCACCAGGTTTTGCACCCTGAGCCACTTTTATCTGAATAACATCCGCATTTTTTAGATAGTGCGGCGTTACACCAAATCGACCCGATGCAACTTGCTTAATGCGCGAGTTCTTCTCGGTGCCGTAGCGAGCTACATCTTCACCGCCTTCACCTGAATTTGAACAGCCACCTAAGCGGTTCATGGCAATCGCTAGCGCTTCATGTGCTTCAGGCGATAACGCACCAATACTCATTGCCGCTGAGTCAAAGCGCTTATAGAGTTCAGTTGCATCTTCCACTTCACTCACATCAATAGCCGTTTGCCCTGTTTTCAGTTTTAACAGGTCACGAATATTTGTGACTGGACGGGTGTTTACTAAATCCGCATATTTCTGATAATCCTGATAATTACCTGAGCGCACGGCTACTTGCAATGTTTGGATCACATCAGGGTTGTACGCGTGATACTCACCGTTATGCACATATTTTAATAAACCGCCGTGGTCGAGCGGCTTGCGCTTGATCCATGCTTTACGCGATAAATTAATAAGATCTTGGTGGAAGTCGTTAAAGTCTGCACCTTGAATACGCGAAACAACACCTGAGAAACATAAGTCTACAACTTCATCGCTTAACCCTACTGCTTCAAAAAGCATTGAACAACGGTAGCTAGCAACGGTACTAATGCCCATTTTAGACATTATTTTGTAGAGACCTTTATTAATTGCATTACGATAAGCCAAGGTCACATCGCGATACGATTTTTCGATGATGCCGGTGTCTACCATTTGTGTTAGCGTTTCATATGCTAAATATGGGTAGATAGCGGTAGCGCCAAAGCCGAGCAATACTGCAAATTGATGTGGGTCACGACAGCTTGCGGTTTCAATAATAATGTTAGTATCACAGCGTAAGTTCTTACTCACTAAACGACGTTGCACCGCACCCACCGCCATCGCAGCAGGGATCGGTAAGGTGTCAGGCGTTAAACCCTTATCGCTTAATACAATCAATACCGTACCTTGACGCGCTAACTCTTCCGCTTGGTCACATACGTTTTCAATTGCCGATAACAATGAGTCATCTTTATCATAATTAATCGACAATGAGGCAAATGAATAATGCGCCTGATCTGCAGAGAGCAACTGGCTCATATCAGAGTAAGTCAATACTGGCGATGAAAACTGCAAGCGTTTTGCGTGGCCTGTTGTCTCGTTAAATACGTTTTGTTCACGACCAATACAGGTAGCCAGTGACATAACATGATTTTCACGTAATGGATCAATTGGCGGGTTTGTCACCTGCGCAAACTTTTGACGGAAATAGTCATACACTAAACGCGAGTGTGACGACAGCACGGCAAATGGCGTATCATCGCCCATTGACCCCGTTGCTTCTTGGCCTGAGTTACCCATTGGGCGAATAACTTGGTCAAGTTCTTCATTACTGTAAGCAAACTGCTTGTGGTAAATCGCCAGCATATCATCGTCGTATTCACGTTGACCGATAAGGTCTTGCTCGTCAATTTCCTCTAATGGTACTAAACGTTTCACGTTATCAGTTAACCACTGCTTATAGGTATGACGCTTTTTCAAATCTTCGTCGATTTCGCACGATTGCCATACTTTGCCATGCAATGTATCAATAACGAGTAATTCACCCGGCCCAACACGGCCTTTTTCTTTAACCTCGTCAGCAGAGTAATCCCAAATACCAACTTCTGACGCTAAAGTAATATGATTGTCTTTAGTAATTACATAACGCGCAGGACGTAACCCGTTTCGGTCTAAGTTACACGCAGCAAATCGGCCATCCGACATTACTAACCCTGCAGGACCATCCCAAGGCTCCATGTGCATCGAGTTAAAATCATAAAAGGCACGTAAGTCTTCATCCATCGCACGGTTTTTCTGCCATGCAGGTGGCACTAGCATGCGCATCGCTCGGAAAATATCCATACCACCCGCTAAGAATAGCTCTAGCATATTATCTAAGCTTGAGCTATCTGAGCCCGATTCATTTACAAAAGGTGCCGCGCTTTGTAAGTCAGGCAGTAATGGCGACGAAAACTTATATGCGCGCGCTCTTGCCCACTGGCGGTTACCTTCGATAGTGTTAATTTCACCGTTGTGTGCAAGGTATCTAAATGGTTGTGCCAACGGCCAGCGCGGTTGCGTATTGGTAGAAAAACGTTGGTGGAAAACGCAAATAGCAGATTCCATGCGCATATCGGCTAGATCAAGGTAGAAGTTCGGCAAATCTGCCGGCATCATTAAGCCTTTATACACCGATACTAAGCCCGATAGGCTCGCAATATAAAAATGATCATCGTTAATTTGTTTTTCGATGCGACGGCGTGCGATGTACAAACGGCGCTCTAAATCTTTTGGACGCCAGCCTTCTGGCGCTGAAATAAAGACCTGTTGAAAATTCGGTAATTGTTCTAGCGCAATCGGTCCTAGACTTGCTGGATTAACGGGCACATCGCGCCAACCAACTAGTTTTAGCGTTTCTTTTTCTAGTTCTTCACTAATAATCTGTTTGTTGTGCTCAGCGATAACCGGATCAGGACTTAGGAATAACATACCAACAGCGTAGTTTTTACCTAAGTGCCAATCGTTTTCAGCGGCAACAGCACGGAAGAAACCGTCTGGTTTTTGCAATAACAACCCACAGCCATCGCCGGTTTTACCATCTGCTGCAATACCACCGCGGTGTTGCATTCGATCTAACCCAGTGATCGCTGTGCGAACTAATTTGTGACTCGGCTGACCTTCAATGTGCGCGATAAGGCCAAAACCGCAATTATCTTTTTCTAATCTCGAGTCATATAACATGTTGGACTCCTCCCTTGCTACAGCTCAAGTGAACAAAACAGTTGTGATTGACGGAAGTATTGGCATGACCGTATCGAAGTTTTATGACATTTCGATAAGTAATAGCGATTTTGTTAACGCGAAACAAAGGTTGCTAATGTTGGTACGTGCCGTGTGTTCACTTGCGCGATTCTCAAAATTAACCAAGATATTGCTTAGAGTCAACCAAATTGTGAATACATATTCAGGTTATTGAATATTTTTCACTTATACATAAATTCAACAAATTTGCCGACAAAAGCCTCTAAACTGGGGTTATCTTGGTTATAGGATCTTATTGACACCGGTATCATATTAACACCATGTAAATAAAAACAACTCTCAATTGTAGTTTACGTAAACGTAAACTATTCATGATTTTGAATATTTATTCATGGTAATACCAATTAACCGAAAACCCACTTTTTAAACTTGAATTATCTTGTACATCAGGCAGGACGCTAGTTTGCGGGCGCACACTTTCCAGCGTTTTGTTGAATGGTTTTAATCGTTCCGGCTTGCTCAAACTCTGATAGCTTGGCATTAATTTTAACTTGCAGCGATTGCCACATTGCGTTGCGTTTACTTATAGCATAGTAAAAATCATTATATTGAAAGGCGGGTTCAATGAATTTAATTTGATTTTTGTCACCTTGCACGTCGTGACTTAATAGGTAATCGACCACATTGGGATCAGCAACAATGTAATCTACCCGACTCGCCAATAAGAGTTTTAGGTTTTGTTGATCATCGCGCGCTTGAATTGCATTAAAAAAGCCAAGATCAAGGTGCTTATCAAACTCAGGGGTATTTTGATACCCTCTTACAACGCCAATTCGTGCCCCTTGGATCGATTGAAAAGTGCCATCATACTTTGCTTTATAATTTTCACGGCTCATTAGCCCAATTAAGCCGCCTGCGTAAGGAGTCGATAATGCTAAGTTGTTGCGTCTAAAACTATTCGCTATTACATCACTGGGGGCGGTCACTTCTATAAAGTATTCTGGAAACAAAATATCAGCCTGCCCTAATTCAGCCATGCGTACCGAGCGAGCCCAAGGAAAAAACTCGACACTAATACCAAACCCAAGTTCATTAAATAGCGCAGCGGTAAGTGTGAATACCCAACCTTTGTTACATAAATTACGGTCAATGTATGGCGGCCAATCAAGTGTCACTAAACTTAATTGCTGTGGTAATTCACGGGCTATTTCAAAACGGTTGGCAGAGGGCTGATTAACGGTGATCGTTTTAGTTTGTTGCTGATGTTGATATGAAAGTTCAAATGATTTTGCAACGCTCTCTAAACTCAATAAAAACAGCGTAACAACGAGAGGAATATAATAAGGTTGAAAAGTCATACTAAGCTTAAAACATCATACTAATGATTTAAGCTTAGCAAAAATACCACAAAATCAATTACTACTTAACGTAATATTATTCTGCTTCTTTATTTTTAGCGGCTACTTCAGTGATTAAAGGTTGTAGTTCACCGCGTTGGAACATTTCAACAATAATGTCACAACCACCAATTAGCTCACCTTCAACCCATAACTGTGGGAACGTAGGCCAGTTTGCATAAGCTGGTAACTCTGCACGGATATCAGGGTTTTGAAGAATATCAACGTATGCAAATTGCTCACCACATGCCATTAAAGCTTGTGACGCTTGAGATGAAAAACCACAGCTCGGTAATTTTGGAGAGCCCTTCATATAAAGTAGAATTGAGTTTTCTGCGATCTGTTGCTTAATCTTGTCTAACGTTTCCATTTACTACCTCGACACCTTTTGGCGTAATTTATCTTTGTTTAGCAATTCAACCGAGTGATTTACTCGCCTTATTTGGCACACTAGCGCAGTTTCATTGTCGATTATTACTCTTTTTCAACATGCCAATAGGCCTATTCGCATCTATTGGCAGGCATTTGACCATACACATCTCACACACTAAATTATCAATTACATCGGTTAAAACGAGCCGATAATCGCGCGTTAGGCCTTAGCTCAAATACCTAGCTGAAAAAATATCAACAAAGTTAAATGCACCCTATCACAATAGGTGAATTTTCTTTAAGTTAATACTATGCTAGACGCGTTGAATAACAGTTAAAATGTAACTAACTGTTTATAATATAACCGCAAATTATTTCTAGCATTGCTGTTTATAAAAACTTGAGTAAAATACTCGGGTATAGTTTAACACTTATATCGGACATCTTCATGTAAAATGTTGTCCGCTTTTTTAACGCCAACGGAGAAATAAAATGGCTTTTGAACTACCGTCACTACCATATGCAATCGATGCGCTTGAGCCGCATATCTCAAAAGAAACACTAGAGTTCCACCACGGTAAGCACCACAACACATACGTTGTAAAACTAAATGGTCTAGTAGAAGGCACTGACTTCGAAGGCAAAACTCTTGAAGAAGTAGTATGTAGCTCTGAAGGTGGTGTATTCAACAACGCAGCACAAATCTGGAACCACACATTCTACTGGAACAGCCTTTCACCAAACGGTGGTGGCGAGCCAACAGGTAAAGTTGCTGAGCTAATCAACGCAAAATGGGGTTCTTTCGCTGAATTCCAAGCTGCTTTCAACGACAAAGCTGTTAACAACTTTGGTTCAAGCTGGACATGGTTAGTACAACTAGCTGACGGCAGCCTAGACATCGTTAACACGTCAAATGCGGCTACACCACTAACTGAAGCGGGTGTTACGCCAATCATCACTGTTGACCTTTGGGAGCACGCTTACTACATCGATTACCGTAACGTGCGTCCTGAATACCTAAACGGTTTCTGGGCACTAGTTAACTGGGAATTTGCAAACGCAAACCTAGCTTAATTCCTATTTTTGTCAGTAAAGCGCATGCGTTTTACTGACATTTCCCAGCACTTTTCATAATTCCTCACCGACTATTGCATAATATTCAACGCTCTGAAATATAGTAAAGTTTTTTCTTTAAATATCTTTTATTTATCTCGCACAATCAAAAATCCCGTCTAACCTTATAAATAGTGGCTAGTTTTATTGCTGTTGCAAAATTTCCGGTATTTAGGAGGTCTATATGACAATTTTTGATCATTTCCAATCTCGTTACGAAGCCGCAAAAGAAGAAGAATTTACTATTGCTGAGTTTCTCGAGATCTGTAAAGAAGATAAATCCGCCTATGCCAGCTCAGCAGAGCGGTTATTAATGGCGATTGGGCAGCCTGAAATGGTGGATACATCACAAGATCCAACACTCAGTCGTATTTTTTCTAACCGTGTTATTGCGCGCTACCCTGCCTTTAAAGAATTTTATGGCATGGAAGAAAGCATTGAACAAATCGTTGCCTACTTAAAGCATGCAGCGCAAGGGCTTGAAGAATGCAAACAGGTACTTTATTTACTTGGCCCTGTAGGTGGTGGTAAGTCGTCGCTTGCTGAAAAGCTAAAGTACCTAATGCAAAAAGTACCTATTTATTGCCTTAAAGATTCCCCTGTAAATGATCACCCCCTTTGCTTATTCGACCCAGTAGAAGACGGCGATATCCTCGAAAAAGAATATGGTATTAGCAATCGATACATAAAAACAATTATGTCACCGTGGGCCACTAAGCGCCTGCACGAATTCAACGGTGATATTACGAAATTTAAAGTAGTAAAACGTTACCCATCTATTCTAGACCAAGTTGCTATCGCGAAAACTGAACCTGGCGATGAGAATAACCAAGACATCAGCGCGCTTGTAGGTAAAGTAGACATTCGTAAGCTTGAACACTTTGCGCAAAGCGATGCGGATGCATACGCCTATTCCGGTGCACTTTGCCATGCTAACCAAGGTTTAATGGAATTTGTTGAAATGTTTAAAGCACCAATTAAAGTGCTTCACCCATTATTAACCGCAACCCAAGAGGGTAACTACAATGGTACCGAAGGTCTCTCTGCTCTGCCCTTCAATGGTATGATTTTGGCTCACTCTAATGAATCAGAATGGCAAACGTTTAAAGGCAATAAAAACAACGAAGCGTTTTTAGACCGTGTTTACATTGTGAAAGTGCCTTATTGCCTGCGTGTTTCTGAAGAAATGAAAATTTACGAAAAACTACTACAACACTCAGAACTAAACGAAGCGCCATGTGCCCCAGGTACACTAGAGACGCTAGCGCAGTTTTCAGTGTTATCACGAATTAAAGAGCCTGAAAATTCAAGTCTTTATTCAAAAATGCGCGTTGTACGATGGCGAGAGCTTAAAAGACACCGATCCTAAGGCTAAATCGTTCCAAGAATACAAAGATTACGCCGGTGTTGACGAAGGCATGAACGGCCTATCAACGCGTTTTGCCTTTAAGATTTTATCGCGTGTTTTCAACTTTGACCATACTGAGGTGGCAGCCAATCCAGTTCATTTATTCTATGTGCTAGAGCAACAAATTGAGCGCGAACAATTCCAACAAGAAACCCAAGAGCGCTACCTTGAGTTCTTAAAAGGTTTCTTAATTCCGAAGTATGTGGAGTTTATCGGTAAGGAAATTCAAACCGCTTATTTAGAATCCTATTCTGAATATGGCCAAAACATTTTCGACCGTTATGTAACCTATGCCGATTTCTGGATCCAAGATCAGGAGTTCCGCGACCCAGATACAGGCCAATTATTTGATAGAGCTGCACTCAATGCAGAACTAGAGAAAATTGAAAAGCCAGCGGGAATTTCTAATCCAAAAGATTTCCGCAACGAGATCGTAAACTTTGTTTTAAGAGCTCGTGCTAACAACAATGGTAAAAACCCTGTTTGGACGAGCTATGAAAAATTAAGAACGGTCATCGAAAAGAAAATGTTCTCAAATACCGAGGATCTACTGCCTGTTATTTCATTCAATGCAAAAACCAGCGCCGAAGATCAACAAAAGCACGAGGACTTTGTTAACCGCATGGTTGAAAAAGGCTATACAGCTAAACAAGTTCGTTTGCTCAGTGAATGGTATTTACGAGTTCGTAAGTCACAGTAAGTTAGTAGTAATTGTAAAGAAGACCTACGGAGGCGTATATGGCACATTTTATTGACCGACGCTTAAACGGGAAAAACAAAAATACGGTTAACCGCCAACGTTTTATTAAGCGTTACAAACGCCAAATTAAAGAGGCGGTTTCCGATGCGATTGCCAAACGCAGCGTAACTGACGTGGAAACAGGCGAAAGTATTTCGATTCCAAGTCGTGATATGCAAGAGCCTATTTTCCATCAAGGTAAAGGTGGCAAACGCGATATGGTGCATCCAGGCAATGACCAATTCAGTCAAGGGGACAGAATAAAACGCCCCCTTGGCGGACAAGGTCAAGGTGGTGGCGAAGGTGATGCCAGTGACTCTGGAGAAGGCCAAGATGATTTTGTTTTTTCCATTTCAAAAGATGAATACTTAGACTTGCTGTTTGAAGATCTTGCACTGCCAAACTTGAAACAGAATCAACTCAACAAGTTAGTTCAAATGAAAACCCATCGTGCTGGTTACAGTAACGATGGAGTGCCCTCAAATATTGATATTGTTCGTTCATTGCAAGGCTCAGTCGCAAGACGCATTGCCATGACCGCAGGCAAAAAGCGTCAATTAGCTGAACTTGAGCAAAAACTTGCTGAGCTTACAAAAAACAAAAAGGACAACCAAAGCGAAATTGCCCTACTTGAAAAAGAAATAGAGCAACTTAAAAATAAAATTGCCACAGTACCGTTTATTGATACCTTTGATTTACGTTTTAGAAACTATGAGAAGCGCCCTGAGCCAAGTTCTAAAGCTGTGATGTTTTGCTTAATGGATGTGTCGGGCTCGATGGATCAAGCAACCAAAGAAACCGCAAAACGGTTTTATATTTTGCTTTATTTATTTTTAACCCGTACCTACAAAGACATCGAAGTTGTTTACATTCGTCACCATACCCAAGCGAAAGAAGTCGATGAACACGAGTTTTTCTATTCGCAAGAAACGGGGGGCACAATCGTATCAAGCGCATTAAAGCTCATGGACGAAATAATCAAAGAGCGCTATGACTCGGAACAGTGGAATATTTATGCTGCGCAAGCATCTGATGGTGATAACTGGGCTGATGATTCGCCACAATGCAGTGATTGGCTTACAAATAAAATTCTGCCTGTTACGCGCTATTACGCTTATATCGAAATCACCACACGAGCACATCAAAGCTTATGGCGTGAATATCAAGTGCTCGCCGATACCCATGAAAACTTCGCCATTCAACACATTAAATCTGTGGAAGACATTTACCCTATATTCAGAGAGTTATTTAAAAAAGATACCACCGCAGATGTAGCTTAATTTTCAAGGACTAGTTATGAGTAAAAAAGTACTAAGCGATGGTCCTGATTGGACATTCGATTTACTCGGAGAATACCAAACCGAGATTGCTAGGGTTGCTGAGATTTACCGCCTCGATACTTACCCTAATCAAATTGAAGTAATTACCGCAGAGCAAATGATGGATGCCTACTCCAGTGTTGGCATGCCTATTGGCTATAATCATTGGTCTTTTGGCAAAAAATTTATTCAAACAGAGCAAAACTACAAGCGTGGTGCAATGGGACTTGCCTACGAAATTGTAATCAATTCAGATCCGTGCATTGCATACCTAATGGAAGAAAACACCATGCCAATGCAAGCACTGGTTATGGCACACGCGTGTTATGGGCATAATTCATTTTTTAAAGGTAATTACCTTTTTAAAACCTGGACCGATGCAAGCTCTATAATTGATTATTTACTGTTTGCTAAAAATTATATAGCCGAATGTGAACAAAAGTACGGCGTTGAAGAAGTCGAAAAACTACTCGACTCGTGCCATGCATTAATGAATTATGGTGTAGACCGCTACAAACGACCTCAACAAATATCCCTTTTTGAAGAACAAAAAAGGCAGAAAGAACGCGAAGATTACTTACAATCTCAAGTAAATGAATTGTGGAAAACCATTCCCTCACAACAAAACGAAGCTGAAACACAAGCCGCACGCTTTCCCAGTGAGCCACAAGAGAATATTCTTTATTTTATTGAAAAACGAGCACCATTACTCGAAATATGGCAACGCGAAATAATCCGTATTGTGCGCAAAATTTCGCAATATTTTTACCCACAAAAGCAAACTCAAGTAATGAATGAAGGTTGGGCAACATTTTGGCACTACACCTTACTTAATCACTTGTACGATGAGGGAAAGTTAAGTGATGCCTTTATGTTAGAAGTGCTGCAATCCCATACTAATGTTGTGTATCAGCCGCCTTACAACTCGCCCTACTATTCTGGCATTAACCCCTATGCCCTCGGTTTTAATATGATGGTGGATATTCGTCGTATATGCGAAAACCCAACAGATGAAGACAAACGGTGGTTTCCTGAAATCGCTGGCAGTAATTGGCTCGATACTTTGCATTTTGCGATGGAAAATTTCAAAGATGAAAGTTTTATCAGTCAGTTTTTATCGCCTAAGTTAATGCGCGACTTTAAGTTTTTTTCTATCTTAGATAACGAGAAAGAAAGCCATTTAGAAGTCAGTGCAATTCACAATGAATCCGGCTACCACGCCATTCGTCAGGCACTCTCTGAGCAATATAACCTAAGTAATTTAGAACCCAACATTCAGGTGTTTAATGTTAATGTAAGAGGCGACCGTGCGCTTACACTGCGTTATACGCCACATAACGATATACCGCTTGCGAACACTAAAGACCAAGTGATTAAACATTTATATCGTTTATGGGGGTTTGACGTGATTTTAGAGCAAGAAGATGCAAACGGTGAAATAACAGAAATTGCCCGTTGTCCGCTCTCAACTGCGGATAGTATTTAAAGCGACTGTGTGAACAAGTAACCCATCGTCGCGACCTAAGTTAGGCAAAATCAACCAAATTAGGTTACATCTCAAGAAATTAAAAAAGGCTTTTAACAAGCCTTTTTTAATTTCTTATAACCATGCTATTTCAGTTGCAGATATAGCTAAACACACCAAAAGCCAAGCGAAAAATTCGACCATGAGCTATCTAATTTTCAACACATTTAATAATGCATTCGCTTTGTTAACATACTCACGCAGTTATAAAACCTATATCATAGGCTATAAGTATTTAGTTAAATCAATCTCATCAATTTGTTCTTTTGGCATATACTTTTGTGCATATTGTTTATACACGCCAGAGCGTAAAAAGAGCTTAAACACTTCAATATCAACATGCTGATCGAGTGACATTTTATGCAAAATATCAATCGCCACACTAAGGGGTTTTGCCTTTTTATACGGTCTATCGGATGCGGTAAGTGCTTCAAATATATCTGCAAGTACCAAAATACGCTCGGGAATTGATAAATCATCCCCTGTTAACTTGCGTGGATACCCCGTTCCTTTAAGTGTTTCATGGTGAGTAGAGGCATAACGTGGCACATTCGATAATTCACATGGGAAAGGCAACGAATCAAGCATTTTAATTGTGCCGATAATGTGCTCGTTAATAATAAAACGATCTTCCGCGGTCAGTGTGCCACGGCCAATTTTAAGGTTATACAACTCGCCTAAATTCGCTTTATACTCAGGCACTTCAATATTGATACCTAAATGAGGCGCATACTCAACCGCCTGCTCTCGTTTGATGATGTGACCTTCTTTATCAGCTAATAAGTGCTCAGTAATTGGCAATACGTCATCAGGTTGATCATTCTTTAACTCTTCAAGCGGTGATAATCCTTTTTTATCACTGAAATGGCGCAGCCATGTACGTTTTGCGATTTCTTCTAAGCGCGTTATTTTGTCTTCTTCCATAAATTCGCCACCTTGGTTAATTTTGGCAACAAATTCGTACTCTTCGTAAAGCGCTTGCTGAGTAGCATTTAGCTCAAGTTGTAATTCGCTTTCGCGTTCTGGTTGTTGCTGCAACTGCTTATAAAAACTAATTTCTGCGTCGCGTAATAAGACTTCAAAACGCATTCTTATTTCGTGAATACGGTTATAAATACATTCTAACTTAGTACCTTTATCAACAATGTGCTCTGGCGTTATTATTTTGCCGCAATCATGTAACCATGCAGCTAATTTGAACTCTCGTTTTTTATCATCGGTATCCAGTTTAAATGCTTTAAAGTGAGGTTCGTCGCAATCACTCGCATGACCCACAAGCATAAGGCCCAGTTCTGGTACACGGTTGCAGTGGCCGGCTGTGTAAGGTGATTTATCATCGATTGCTTGCGCGATTAATTTTACAAAGGAATCGAGCAATTCTGCTTGTTTTGCTTCATGTTCTTGAATAGATTCGGCCATTTGATTGAGCGACTCAAACACATCGTCAATTTCTTTAATAAAGCTATGCTCAACGTCGATTGCGTTATATTTTCGTTGTTTTATTTTTGTATTCTCAGCACTTAAACGGCGCATTGCAGCGACAATGGGACTCGCAACAAAATAGGTTAATGGCATTAACAAACATAAAATAATAGTTGTCACGATTATTGATTTAGTGACATAGCTTAGCCCCTCTGAATACGCGAGCTTAGTGGGGATCAGCAAGGCTAAGTAATTTTGTTCTTCTGTACCAAGCGTTGTAGGTGCGATAAAAAGTAAATAGTCGGTATTTTCAATTTCGATAACTTGTAAGCGATTGTGGTTAGCATTGTCTTTTGACAGAGTAATTAATTGCTTATAAGGCACAACCGTTGAGGCATCCACGGCCTTAGCGCTTCGGTCAAACGTTAGCCACTGCTCAGATAAATAAGCAAGTTCCTGTTGCGTTACATTTTCAAGTGCAAAGTTTAGCAGTTCAATAATTTTGTTGTCTTTTGCCACCATACGAAGGTGTGTATCAAAACTTAATAAGCTCGCATCAATATTTGTATGAAATTGCAGCCCGTCAATAAAAAACATCTTCGCCGTATAAGCTAATATCAACTGACTATCAATTGCGGCATCTACTGTGTCATTTTTAACTGCTAACAATGCCATTTGTAAGTCGGCTACTTCAACAATGGTGATTTCTGGGTAACTGTGCTTTATTGCTGCAATCAGTGACCAGCCTTCAGGAATGGCTAATCGTTTATTATTAAGATCAGAAAGCGATGAAATCGTCTTGTTTTCGGGTAAGGTTGCAAGTGTCAGTGGCAAATTAAGCAAAGGTTTAGAGTATACGCCCCATTGTTTATTGCTTAATGTTTGATGCACTGGCTGCAACACATCAATTTTATCATTTTGATACAAAGAAACTAACTCAGACCACGTATAACCATTGATAAAATTAATCTCTAAGTTAAGTTTTTGCCCGAGTAAAGAGATTAATGTTGGTGTATACCCTTTCGGCATACCTGAAATGGAAAAGTCGACCGGCGCCCAATTTATTTCATTACTTACACTAAGAGAGCCAATTTCCTTTACTAATGCTTGCTGCTCGCTAGAAAGCGTTAACGGCTCAACATTAAGCGCTGCGTTATCTTTGCCATTTAAATTGCTGAGCAGTAACTCACCCTGACTATCATAAATATACGCTTCAATACTGTCTGAGTTGCGATTATGCTCAAAGCTGCCATTAAGCTGTTTAGCGATTGTTTGCAATGTTAAGTCAACGGCCACAACATGGTTGGTGCCATGAACAATCTTCGAATAGGTTTGGCCAGAAGCCTGTAAATGATGAAATAGATAAGGTGGGGATTTTACAACACGTTTTGTATTGGCGTTAATAAACCAATGCCTGCTACTTGCATCGTAATCACTCTCTTCAATTTTGCTGTGTCTTACCTGCAATTTATCGTTAAGGTACTCAGTTTTTCTAACTCTTTGTTCACCATCGGTATAAATATGTATTTTAACAAACCGGTCTTCCATTGCGGCATCGAGCTGTTTCCGGACTTTTTGGTTGGTCTCAAGATTAATCAACTCATAAAAATCGCCATTATCAAACCCATAATAAATAGCGTAAAAATCATTATGGTCAATAAGTAAATCGGTGAGAATTTGGTCTGCTTTGCCAACAAGCGTATGACCTTCAATTAACGATGAATATTTAGCGAGTAATGATGCGGTATTTTTCGCAGTATCATCCATTTTTGATACTGATAACTCAACTTGCTTGGCTACTTGTTCAGCAAACTGCTGACTGGCGCTTACCGTAATTTGTTTTGAAAAGTAATATTGTAAGCCAATAGCAACGCATGCAGTAATTACAGCGATTAATAAACAAATAAACGCGAGCGTTACGCGAAAGGTAATTCTAGTACTTGAAAACATCGTCCCTGCCTGTTTTTTTTCTTAGAGTTTAGTTCTATTTTTGAACAAGCGCCAAATACTTATTGTTTGTTTTATATAAATTTTTTATCTTAACTCATGTGCTTTTCTAAATTGCCCTTGGTAGTCAAAAATTCGCTCTACCACTTTATGTTTACCTTTGTCTCGTTTTGCAACCACAAAGTCCGGCACCTTAAGTAATGATTGATTAGTAACGATTGAGTTAGGATTAGAAAAATCAATTTTACTGGTAACACCCACGCGCAAAAACTGCCGTTTAAAATAAAACGACGCTTTGTCTGACGATAAGCTAAAGTATTCGCTCAAGTCAGCACCATCTTCATCATGATAAATCACTTTCAGTCGCTGATTATGTGCTTCTAACTGCATGCCACTGACACGTAATACCAGCGCATTTTTTAAGTTAAGCGCATCACGTAACTTATCATCAGGATCAACAATAGGTTGATGGCACTGATGACACTGCCTCGCGGCAATATCATTTTGTGCGCCACACTGCTCACATTCTTTATAGCGAAAGCGAAAATCACACTGCTCGCTATGCCCCTCGTCTTCTAAGATCCCCTGACAACGACGACCAAAATGCTCTATGACTTTGCCATCACTATCGGTTTTACCCCAAAAGGTGTTAGCAAAACCACAACCGGGGCACAGCACCTGCACGGGCTCACTGTCACTATTAGGTTTAACGCTGCCAACCTCGGGGTGAAATAAATCAAAGCCATTAGCGGCATAATCAATGACCAAGCATTCGGTTTTACCTTCAGCAAGGCGTAAACCCCGCCCCACAATTTGTTGATACAAGCTAACCGACTCGGTTGGCCTTAAAATAGCGATAAAATCCACATGCGGTGCATCAAAGCCTGTAGTGAGTACTGATACATTCACCAAATATTTAATGTCTTTTGCTTTAAATCGACGAATAATTGCATCGCGTTCAGCGTTATGGGTATCACCAATCACTAGCGCACTTTGCGTTTTTGGTAAATATTCAATGATCTCTTGTGCGTGTTGAATGGTTGAAGCAAAAATCATCACACCCTGACATGAGTCAGATAGCTCAAGCACCTGATTAATAATCGCTTTAGTTGCACGCTGATTTTCTTGCAGCAGTTGGTTGAGATCACGTTCGCTAAAACGCCCAAACGCATCTTTACTGAGTGAATCAAAGTCATAGTGCGTGATTGCGGCGTTGATTAATTTTGGTGGCGTAAGGTATTGATGCTTAATCATATACCTTAATGGCAGTTCATAAATGCAATGTTCAAACGGGGCATTTTTATCTCCCCTTACAAAGCCGTGGTAATGAAAACGATAAATAAAACCAAGTCCTAAACGATAAGGTGTGGCGGTTAGACCCAGCACTTTTAACTCAGAGTTCTTCCCTTTTATATGGGCAATCAACTTTTGATATTGTGAATTATCATCGCCAGAGACGCGGTGGCATTCATCGATAATCACCAATGAATACTCGTCATTTAGCGCATCAAGGTTTTGCCCAAGTGACTGAACGCTGGCAAAGGTAACCTGGTGTGCAAGCGACTTTTGTTTAAGCCCTGCCGAATAAACACTCGCTTTTAAGCCAAAACTTTCATATTTTTCATGGTTTTGCTCCACAAGCTCTTTAACATGTGTCACCACCAATATTTTTTTACGTGCAAGACGCGCGAGTTCGGCAATGACTAAACTTTTCCCTGACCCTGTGGGTAATACAATAACCGCTGAGTGATTGCTTTTGCGAAAGTGAGCTAAGGTTTTTTCAACCGCTTCTTGCTGATAAGGTCTTAATTGATAGGGCACGTGATACTTGCTTTGATTATCGAGTTAATCTAATTATGCCATTAGGTTTTGCAATCATGAAACCAGCATTTCACCCTTCGCTTTTTAAAAGTACAATAATGGTTTCTTTTATTAGGTTGCAGTGTTACTATAGCGCGCCTTTTTTAGGTGAGAGCTTTGGTCGCGAAGCTTTCAACATACTTTAATTAAAATATTGGAGACATTCATGTCTAACGAATTATACACATTAGATGCAGAAGTACGTTCTGACTTAGGTACTGGTGCGAGCCGCCGCCTACGCCGTGCTGACAAAGTTCCTGCTGTTCTTTACGGTGCAGAAAAAGAAGCTGTATCTCTTACTCTAGCTCACAACAAAGTGATCAAAGCGCAAGAAGATGAAGGTTTCTACAGCCACATCCTTACTTTAAACATTGGCGGTGAAAAAGTTGAAGCTATCCTTAAAGATATCCAACGTCACCCGTTCAAGCCTAAAGTAATGCACTTAGATTTCCAACGCGTTGACGCTAACCACAAGATCCACACTAAGGTTCCTGTACACTTCCTTAACGAAGAAGCTGCAACTAAAGGCGGTAACACTGTTGCTCACCTTGTAACTGAAATCGAAATCACATGTCTTCCAGCACAACTTCCTGAGTTCATCGAAGTTGACGTTGCTGCGTTAGAAGTTGGTGCAACTGTACACCTTTCTGATATCGCTCTTCCAGCTGGCGTTGTTTCAGTTGAGCTTGCTAAAGGTGCAGATCACGACCAAGCAGTTGTGACTTTAAACGCTCCTAAAGGCGCTGCTTCTGAAGAAGCTTCAGAAGAAGCTGCAGAATAATTATTAAGGTGTTAGCACCTTGAATAATATTCAAATGCTTGTGGGCCTGGCTAATCCAGGCCCCGAATACGCAAAAACCCGTCATAATGCTGGTGCATGGTTCATCGAAGAACTTGCCAAACGTTACAACTGCATTCTCAAACACGATTCTAAACATCACGGCCTAGTTGGCAAAGTGATTATCCAAAATCAAGAATTCAAATTATTGATACCTACTACTTTTATGAACTTAAGTGGTAAAGCGGTCAGTAGTTTAGCCAATTTTTACAAAATTCCTGTTGAAAATATTTTAGTCGCACACGATGAAATGGACCTTGAGCCTGGTATTGCCAAAATTAAAAAAGGCGGTGGACACGGCGGCCATAACGGACTAAAAGACATCATTAGTAAAATGGCAAACCAAAAAGAATTTATGCGTTTGCGAATTGGTATTGGTCACCCAGGTCATAAAGACAAAGTCACTGGCTGGGTACTAGGAAAAGCACCTGCCGCAGATCAAGCTTTAATTGATGATGTGGTGGATGAGGCAGTTCGCTGCATGGAAATACTAGCAAAAGACGGTGTGTTAAAAGCACAAAACAGATTACATACATTTAAACCAGTCGCTTAAGACTGGTTTAACTTAGTTTAAGGTTTATTATTATGGGTTTTAAATGTGGCATCGTTGGTCTACCAAATGTAGGTAAATCAACACTATTTAATGCACTTACGCAGGCTGGTATCGAAGCTGCAAACTTTCCATTTTGTACCATCGAACCAAATACAGGCGTTGTAGCGGTTCCAGATTCACGCCTAGATCAACTCGCTGCTATCGTAAATCCACAGAAAGTACTGGCAACAACAATGGAATTTGTTGATATTGCAGGTCTTGTAAAAGGTGCATCGAAAGGTGAAGGTTTAGGTAACCAATTCCTTGCAAATATTCGCGAGACTGACGCAATTGGTCACGTTGTACGTTGTTTTGAAAATGAAAACATTGTACACGTTGCAGGTCAAATTGACCCTGCGGACGATATTGACGTTATCAACACTGAATTAGTACTTGCTGATATGGAAGCGGCTGATCGTGCAGTGCAACGTAACGCTAAAAAAGCAAAAGGCGGCGACAAAGACGCGAAATTCGAACTCGTTGTGCTTGAAAAAGTGAAAGCGCACCTTGATGAAGGCCTTACACTTCGTTCATTAGAGCTCGAAAAAGAAGAAAAAGCAGCAATTCAGTACATCAACTTCTTAACGATTAAGCCGACAATGTACATTGCCAACGTAAATGACGATGGTTTTGAGAATAACCCATTCTTAGATAAAGTGCGTGAGATTGCAGCACAAGAAAATGCGGTAGTTGTACCTGTATGTGCTGAAATCGAAGCTGAGCTTTCAGAATTAGACGACGAAGACAAAAAAGAGTTTATGGATGACTTAGGCTTAGAAGAGCCAGGTTTAAACCGTGTAATTCGCGCGGGCTATGAATTGCTTAACTTACAAACCTACTTCACTGCTGGTGTTAAAGAAGTACGTGCATGGACTATTCCTGTCGGTGCAACGGCGCCGCAAGCTGCAGGTAAAATCCACACTGACTTTGAACGCGGCTTTATTCGTGCTCAAACTATCGGCTTTGATGACTACATTGAGTTCAAAGGCGAATCAGGTGCTAAAGAAGCAGGCAAAATGCGTCAAGAAGGTAAAGATTACATTGTTAAAGATGGCGATGTAATGAACTTCTTATTTAACGTATAAGAAAATAGTGTTTAAAAAGGCTCGCATTTGCGGGCCTTTTTTCTTTCTACTGGCCCATGCTAGGGCGCCAAGACAGCTTTAATACTAAATTCAAATATTCACCCATCAACTAAGCGTGCTTATCTGAAGCAAATCCCAATTTATCCATCTCACAAACCCTGATTAATTTATTAAACTCAATTTCAGGTGTGTACTCAAAATAGTAAAGCACCTCAACTTAGAAAACCGGTTTTTACTGCAATCAAGGGTTTTGCTCAATGTAAGGCTCATTTTCGTGAAGTAAAAGTGCGCCTCTATTACAAATAAAACTATCGCAAAATTGCGTGATAACAATGCTATAAAGACATTCGTTATCCAGATTTGCAATCACTGGCAACCTTACGGTTGATAATAATGCCACTTTGATATTTAGATATGCTTAAAAGTTAATCTAGCAATATTTCTTAGCGTTGCTATTTTCACTTCTTAACGCAATAAAATACACAGCATCCACAAGTAAAAATGAATGAAGACTTTTAAATATTTAAATTCCAACAGTACGCTTTGTATAATATTTAACTTAAACAACCTTCTGTTTTGCGGTTTTTTGTTCAGTTCGAATAAAAAAAACGCAAACAACTCGGAATATTCATTTTTTTGAAAAAAAGGTGTTGACGGATTTGGGGGTAATCAGCATAATACGCCCCGCATCAGCGATGATGACAACGAACAAAACATGGCTACGTAGCTCAGCTGGTTAGAGCACATCACTCATAATGATGGGGTCCCCTGTTCAAATCAGGGCGTAGCCACCATGTTTTATAACATGCTACCATGGTTTTGTTTAAGTATGCGAAAGTTGCGGGATTGGCCAACGTTTTGAATTAAACGCTGGATTTAGGTTCCAACATTACTAGAGCAATATGCGGGAGTGGCGGAATTGGTAGACGCGCTGGATTTAGGTTCCAGTATCTTCGGATGTGAGAGTTCAAGTCTCTCCTTCCGCACCATGTTCTCGATAAGAACTAAACTAATCGCTTTCTCGAAAGAGTAATCGTTGGAGTATCGCCAAGCGGTAAGGCAGCGGGTTTTGATCCCGCCATTCCCAGGTTCAAATCCTGGTACTCCAGCCAAATCTTCTTAGAGATACCCTATGCGAAAGTAATGGAATTGGCAGATGTCTTGAAATAGACGATGGATTTAGGTTCCATATATACTTAAGTAATATGCGGGAGTGGCGGAATTGGTAGACGCGCTGGATTTAGGTTCCAGTATCTTCGGATGTGAGAGTTCAAGTCTCTCCTTCCGCACCA
>NZ_PQCB01000016.1:685853-762921 GCF_002964745.1 Pseudoalteromonas sp. T1lg24
GATAGGAACTAAAACTATCTACTACCATTGCTGGAGTATCGCCAAGCGGTAAGGCAGCGGGTTTTGATCCCGCCATTCCCAGGTTCAAATCCTGGTACTCCAGCCATCTCTTCTAGAGATACCCTGTGCGGGAGTGGCGGAATTGGTAGACGCGCTGGATTTAGGTTCCAGTATCTTCGGATGTGAGAGTTCAAGTCTCTCCTTCCGCACCATGTTCTCGATAAGAACTAAACTAATCACTTACTCGAAAGAGTATTCGTTGGAGTATCGCCAAGCGGTAAGGAAGAAGAGAGAAGGTTTTGATCCCTCGCTCGTTCACCACCAGATTCAAATCCTGGGTTCAACATTGATTTGAGATTTTCGTTGGAGTATCGCCAAGCGGTAAGGCAGCGGGTTTTGATCCCGCCATTCCCAGGTTCAAATCCTGGTACTCCAGCCATTGGCTACGTAGCTCAGCTGGTTAGAGCACATCACTCATAATGATGGGGTCCCCTGTTCAAATCAGGGCGTAGCCACCATGTTTTTTAACATGACTACCAAAACAGTTAATCTGTTGAAAAATACCCATGTGCGGGAGTGGCGGAATTGGTAGACGCGCTGGATTTAGGTTCCAGTATCTTCGGATGTGAGAGTTCAAGTCTCTCCTTCCGCACCATTTTTCAATTATATTTCCCCTGTTATCTCTGTTATCAAAAGCTAACGCTATTCTGTTAACTGTCTAGTCTTAAAAATCAACGTTTACTTCCACCCCATAACGACTCGGTTTTAATTAGATTAAAAACGTTATGCAAAATACCTATTCTTTTGAGATTATGATCATACGTAGTGTTAGGTGAATAAGATTTGGGGTAAGCGGGCTTATCTAAACAGGCATTTTATCGCAAGCGAAAATCTAACGATATTCAGTCCAATAGTGTTTTCAGCGTGGTTAGGGAAATGTGCATAACCATAACGAATGTTACTCTCTAAGGCGCAAAAAATAATACGCCAAGCTAAGCGTAACTAGAACGTTTAATTAAATTTTGCCGAAAGAGAATTGACTTGCTAGTGTCTCTAAAGGACTCATCGAGCCTTAAAAACAAAAAGCATAAAAAAGGCCATTATAAATAATGGCCTACTGCGTATTTTAGCATCTGACTTTTTATCGGACTGACTTTATTGAGTCCAGCAATAGCACCTTGTCGCAGTAGCTTTAACGGTGTTAATTCATTAGAAAATGCAAAATAACACGCATCCATCATGCTCATCATAGCAAGATTAGGTAAACGTCGTTTTTTCTCATAATCTTTTAACGCACTCAATACATCAGCTTCTTTTGATAAACTGCTAGCTAATTGTGCCACATCTTTAAAACCTAGATTTACTCCCTGCCCTGCAAGCGGATTAATTGCATGTGCTGCATCGCCGACTAATACACATCGTCCTTTGCTGTAATTGTTTGCATGTTGACGTGTTAACGGGAACACCGCTGTGTTTAGAATCTCAAAATCCCCCGGTAACTCAGGGTAATGCGTCAAAATCGCGTTTTTAAGTGACGCTTTGCTGCCAGTCGCGAGCTTGTTTAGTGTATCTTCGTGGTTATACCAAATTAAATTCGCATAAGGTGCCTGCATCGGCAAAAATGCAACAGGACCCGTTGGTTGGAACTCTTGCCATGTAATGTCTTGCTCGTGTGCATCTAGCTTTATTAACACACCCATGCAGGCTTGTTGGTATTGCCAACCGGTAGTGCCAATACCCAACAGTTCTCGTGTTTTAGAGCGTGCACCGTCAGCAACAATCACTAAATCAGCGTCTATCGTCTGTGATGAAAAACACACACTCACAGTGTTACTATGTTCGAGTATTCCCTCTAACGGGCCTAAATCACTTTTTACTGAAATCGCTAAATCAGCAAACGCACGCCAGATACTCGCCTGAATAATGCTATTTTCAATAATGTGTCCAAGATGAGTCTCACCAATTTCCTCATTGGAAAATACTAAAGGTGCTTGGTGATGATCTTGTACACTCAAACGATTATACTGCACATTGCGCGCGGCCTTAACATATTGCCATGCGCCTAAGTCTTGCAACAGATTTTCAGGAAAAGATTAAGTGCAGACACGCGAATATCAATTTGTTCATCTTCGAGTGTTTTTACGGCATCTATTGGTTTATTTTCCACTAACGTTATGGTGTGACCTTTTTTTGCAAGCGCCACTGCGGCCGCTGCGCCCACCATGCCGCCACCGACAATACAAATAGATAAACTCATAAGACATAATCCTTCAGATTGATATGCGCCTATTCTAACGTAAGCCTCTAACAAAAGTTTGATTTTGATTCATATTTTTTGAGAAAAATCGCGTTAAATTTAACTCATAAATTGTTTTTCTAAATAAGCACTGATGATTTTGCAAACATATTTGAATCCACCTACGCTTAAGGATAAAATACGCGTCCTTTAAGCTGTAAGTAATTTGTTGAGGCACGAAAACATGGGTAAAAAGCTGCATATCAAAACATGGGGCTGTCAAATGAACGAGTACGACTCGCAAAAAATGGCAGACCTATTAGATGCTAGCAATGGTTATGAATTAACTGAAGAAGCAGAAAATGCAGATGTTATTCTTCTAAATACGTGTTCGATTCGTGAAAAAGCACAAGAAAAAGTATTTCACCAGTTGGGCCGTTGGAAACTGTTAAAAGATGACAACCCTGATCTTGTGATTGGTGTAGGTGGTTGCGTAGCATCACAAGAAGGCGACACAATTCGCCAACGTGCACCTTTCGTAGACATTGTTTTTGGTCCACAAACATTGCACCGTCTTCCAGAAATGATCAAACAAGTGCAAGAAGAAAGCGGCTCTGTAATTGATATTTCATTCCCTGAAATCGAAAAGTTCGACCGTTTGCCTGAGCCAAAAGCTGAAGGCCCAAGCGCGTTCGTATCGATTATGGAAGGTTGTTCTAAGTACTGTACGTTCTGCGTTGTACCATACACGCGTGGTGAAGAAGTAAGCCGCCCACTTGATGACGTATTACTTGAAGTTGCACAACTTGCCGAGCAAGGCGTACGTGAAGTAAACCTACTAGGTCAAAACGTAAATGCATATCGTGGTGAAACGCACGATGGTGAAATTTGTTATTTCTCAGATCTACTGCGCTATGTAGCTTCAATTGATGGTATCGACCGTATTCGTTATACCACATCTCACCCAGTAGAATTTACACCTGACATCATTGAAGCCTATGCTGATGTACCAGAGCTTGTTGACCACTTACACTTACCTGTACAAAGCGGTTCTGACCGAGTTCTTGCATTAATGAAGCGCGGTCATACGGCGCTTGAATACAAATCAACCATTCGTAAATTACGTAAGATCCGCCCTAATCTAAGTATGAGCTCTGACTTTATTATTGGTTTCCCAGGCGAGTCAAAAGCAGATTTTGAAGCGACGATGAACCTTATCAATGATATTGGTTTTGATATGAGCTTTAGCTTTATCTACAGTGCGCGCCCTGGTACGCCAGCCGCTGATTTACCTGATGATGTACCAGAATCTGAAAAGAAAGAGCGTTTATACATTTTACAAAACCGTATTACGCAAATGGCGCAAGATATCAGCCGTAAAATGTTTGCTACTGAGCAACGTATTTTAGTTGAAGGCCCATCGAAAAAGAATCCAATGGAACTTCGTGGTCGTACTGAGAACAATCGCGTAGTTAACTTCGAAGGCCCGCATTCTGTAATTGGTCAGTTTGTTGATGTAAAAATTACCGAAGCCTTACCAAATTCACTGCGTGGTGAGTTAATTCGCACTGAAGCTGAAATGGACCTACGTAAAGACGTAGCGCCAAGCGATATTTTAGGTAAAGCACAAAGCCAAGAAGCGAATGAGCTGGGTGTAGCAACATTTACACCCTAAATGTTAATTTGGTGTGGCAAATGCCACACCAATCAAGGAACCCATTTTGAGTAACCAGTTAAAAACGTTAGAAACTTACCTCGAACCCTCAGACAATAAACGTCTAGCATCACTTTGTGGTCCATTCGACGAAAATATAAAACAAATCGAACGTCGACTTGGTGTGGAAATCGCCCATCGTGAAAACCACTTTAAAATCACCGGCAACGCACATAATGTGATTGCGGCAACAGAGATTATTAAAAATCTCTACATCGAAACACAACCGGTTAAAGGTATCAGCAAAGATATCGAACCTGATCTGGTGCATTTAACGATTCAAGAAACCACGGTACTCGAGCAAGACGATGACTTATATCGTGACGAACTTGTTATCAAAACCCGTCGCGGCGTTGTAAAGCCTCGTAACCCAAATCAAGCAACCTATATTAAAAACGTACTGTTGCATGATATTGCCTTTGGTATTGGTCCTGCAGGTACAGGTAAAACCTATTTGGCGGTGGCTGCGGCAGTAGACGCCCTCGAACGTCAAGAAATTCGCCGTATTTTGCTTACTCGTCCTGCGGTAGAAGCAGGTGAAAAACTGGGTTTTTTACCGGGTGATCTAAGCCAAAAAGTCGACCCATACCTACGCCCACTTTATGATGCACTTTTTGAAATGTTAGGCTTTGAGCGAGTTGAGCGTTTAATTGAAAAGAATGTGATTGAAGTTGCCCCGCTTGCCTACATGCGTGGTCGTACTTTAAACGACGCCTTTATCATTTTAGATGAAAGCCAAAACACTACCGTTGAACAAATGAAAATGTTCTTAACGCGTATTGGTTTTAACTCAAAAGCAGTGATTACTGGCGACATTACGCAGGTCGATTTACCCCGCGGTGCACGCTCAGGGCTTCGTCACGCCATTGAAGTATTAAGCGATGTAGAAGCGATTAGCTTTAACTTCTTTAAGTCACACGATGTTGTGCGTCACCCTGTTGTTGCAGCGGTTGTTGAAGCGTACGAAAAACACGATGAAGTTGAACGCTTAAAGAAAATCGAAAAGAAAAAGCAGCAAGAGCTTGATAAAGCTAACGCGCAAAATGAGTCAGACGCAACATGATAGAACTGGATTTACAAATCGCCCATGAATGTGACAACTTGCCATCATTCGAGCAATTTGAACTTTGGGCAAATAAAGCGCTGGCAAATTTAAAGCCCGACGCCGAATTAACCATTCGCATTAGTGACGCAAACGAAAGCCAACAACTTAACCACGAATATCGCGGTAAAGATAAGCCAACAAACGTGCTGAGCTTTCCGTTTGAAGCACCACCAGGTATTGAGCTGCCGTTAATTGGTGACTTAATTATTTGCCCTGAAGTTGTGTTACAAGAATCTATCGAGCAAGAAAAAGCATTTCATGACCATTTTGCTCATATGGTAGTGCATGGCTGCTTGCATTTAATGGGCTATGACCATATAGATAGCGAAGAAGCATTAGAGATGGAATCGTTAGAAAAACAGTTACTTGCTGATTTAAACATCGACGATCCCTATCGCGACTAATTTTGTTTTTGAAATTCAAACTAAATTTGGTATAACAGGCTTGGATTAGCCAATAATTAATCCTTAATTTTATTTAAATGGAGCTAATAAAGCGCTTATGAGCGACGAAAATTCGCAATCTAGTCAGGGTTCTTCTGGTAAAACTTGGTTAGACAAAATCACCCAAATGTTACAAGGGGAACCCCAGAATAAAGAGCAGTTAGTCGAAGTTATTATCGACGCTGAAGAAAGAGATCTTATTGACCCAGAAACCAAAGACATGATGAAAGGTGTTTTGGGCGTATCGGAACTGAAAGTTCGCGATATTATGATCCCTCGCTCGCAAATGATTACACTGGATGTAGAACAAACAATTGCCGAATTGTTGCCAGTTATGGTCGAATCATCGCACTCACGCTTTCCTGTGGTATGCGAAGATAAAGATCATGTAGAAGGCATCTTACTCGCTAAAGATTTATTACCGCTTATTTTAAAAAATCAAGAAGAGCACCCACCACTTCGCGATTACTTACGCCCAGCTGTTGTTGTGCCAGAAAGTAAACGTGTAGACACCCTGCTCAACGAGTTTCGTCAACAGCGCTATCATATGGCGATTGTAATTGATGAATACGGTGGTGTTTCTGGACTTGTTACCATCGAAGATATTCTTGAAATCATCGTTGGTGAAATTGAAGATGAGCACGACGACGAAGAAGAAACACAAGATATTCGTCAAGTTGCGAAGCATGTATATTTAGTACAAGCGCTCACGCCACTTGAAGATTTTAATCAGCACTTTTCGACGTATTTCGATACCGATGAAGCCGGCACCATAGGTGGTATTATTTTACATGCCTTTGGTCATATGCCATCTCGTGGTGAAACCATTGAAATTGAAGGAATTCAATTTAAAATCACCAACGCAGATAGCCGCCGTATTCTTCAAGTACAGGTTACATTACCAAAAAGTGATGATACCAACGAAGACGAATCAACAGATAATTAAACGTGATCTCATCATCAATGAAAGACAAAATGCTGGCGCTTATCGCCGGCATTTTAATGGTATTTAGTTACTCACCGTTTAACCTTTGGCCAATCGCGCCCTTCGCTATTGCCACTCTTTTTTACCTTAATCGTAATGTCAGCGCTAAAACGGCTGCTAGCCATGGTTTTATCTTTGGTCTAGGTTGGTTTGGTGCGGGCATAAGTTGGGTACATGTATCCATTGCAGAGTTTGGTGGCTTACCGCTAATTGCATCACTCTTATTGATGGTGATATTGGTTTCGTACCTTTCGCTATACCCAACCCTAGCCTGCTGGCTTAGCCATAAATTCAGTAACAAAAACACCTTATCTATAACGTATTTGGCGCTTTTTATTCCGTTATTTATCTTAATGGAATACTTACGCGGTACGCTACTTACAGGCTTTCCATGGTTAAGCTTTGGCTATACGCTAACAGACAGTCCACTTAATAACCTTGCCCCTTGGATAGGTGAAACAGGGTTAACTGCGGTGAGTTTATTACTGGGTTTTGCTATTTACGCACTGAGCCAACGCAGTTTTAAGCCAGCGGTTGTGATTGCATCTGTGTTTTTATTGGCACTCGGTTTAGCGCATTTTTCACCTTCTGTAAGCTACCGAGACAAATCGATTGATGTCGTACTGGTGCAAGGCAATATCAAACAAGAGTTACGCTTCGCACCTGAAAACTTCTGGCCAACCATGGCGAAATATCAAGATATGACTCGCCCAAATTGGCAGGCTGACTTAATCGTTTGGCCCGAGGCTGCTATTCCTGAGATTGAAGTACTAGTAGACGATTACCTTGGTAATCTTGATAAAGCAGCGGCATTTAATAATACCGCGCTTATTACCGGCATTATTGATTATCAGCTCGGTACAAAAACGGTTTATAACAATTTAATTGTAGTAGGCAAAAAGCATGCTAATGACCAACAGGGCCATTACCGTTATTTGCATCACAATCGCTATAACAAGCACCAATTACTTCCCATTGGTGAGTTTGTACCGTTTGAAGAAATATTAAGACCGATTGCACCGCTGTTTGACCTTGACCATTCTTCATTCACTAGAGGCGAAGCGAAGCAAGCTAATTTAATTGCTAATGGTTATCACGTATTACCGGCGATTTGTTATGAAATTGCATTTAGTAGCTTAGTACGTGGTAACTATCAGCAAGATTCTGATATTTTATTTACGGTAAGTAATGATGCATGGTTTGGTAATTCTCACGGCCCCCACCAGCATATGCAAATTGCGCGCATGCGTGCCCTTGAATTGGGTATGCCCTTGGTTCGTGTCACCAATAACGGCGTGAGCGGCGTGTACGACCCAATCGCCAAACACGGACAATATTTAACCCCAATTTGAAGCGGCGTTAGAGCGTTTTACCCTGCCACTCACCACTGGTAAAACATTTTACAGCCAGTATGGCGACCGTGCGTTATACATCGCTCTACTACTTTGTTTTATTGCAAGTTTAATTACCCAACGGCAAAAACAAAAGAGCATGCCATAATCGATGACGACGTTATTGTGTTATCACGCGATGACGTCTAAATTTAATGTGTTACCTTTTTTGTCAGTTACTTAAGGCACACATTTGCTTAAACAGCCCAATTCGCCATTGCGCTTTAGTAAAACTATCGTCATTACGATTTTACTGAGCGCATTTATTCATCTGTTAACCTTTGCTCTAGCAAAGACCACCTTGTCTCAATGGCGTTGGCAACATATTCCATTTCACAGCGCAGTGGAAGTAATCGGTGGCGTTATTGCGCTATTAGTGTGTTTTCTATTAATCAATTTGGAACAAAGTAAACGCGGTACTAGCTTTAATTTAGTTATCGCTGCGGCGATTGGCGCGATGGGTGTCTTCGATATTGCCCATGCTTTAGTCAAACCTGGAAACTTATTTGTTTGGTTACATTCGTTAGCCACATTTTTTGGCGGGCTACTCTTTGCATTAGTATTGCTTAAGCCGAAATTTACAAATGCCATCAGCACACGTTTTGTCTTTGTGGTTTTGCTGTTAAGCCTCATTATTTCCACAGTTTCGATTATCTTTCCTCAGCAAGTACCGATTATGGTGCAGCAAGCGCGCTTCACCTCTTTAGCCACTTTTATGAACATGTTTGGTGGCATTGCCTTGTTATTCGCCGCAATCAAGCTTTTCTTTGTTTATAAGCAATTTAAGAAAAGTGACGACTTACTGTTTATTTTGCACTGCTCAATGTTTGGCTTTGCCGCTATCATGTTTCAGCAATCGTTCTTATGGGATGTTTCATGGTGGGGATGGCACTTACTGAGGCTATTAGCGTATGGCGTGGCATTATGGTTTGCCCTGCAAAACGAGCGATACTTGTTTCTTCAGTTGCAAAGCTCTAACGAGTCGTTATTACAGCAAGAGAAAGCCACACAAGCATCTCTCGACAGCGCAAAAAAACGTATCGCAATCACCGAACAACAGCAAGCCGCGGTACTTGCAAGTCTCTCAGATGCAATTATCGTTATTAACCAAAAAGGCCATATTAAACTCTTCTCAACAAGTGCCGAATCTATGTTTGGTTGGCAATTACGTGATGTGCTTGGCAAAAACGTTACCTTGCTAATGAATAGCGCGTTTGCAGAAAAGCACGACGAGTTTGTTGCCAACTATCGCGTTAAACAATCCCCCTCTGCTATTGGTAAAAACCGTGATTTAATTGCAAAACGTAAAAATGGCGATGAGTTTCCCATTGAATTAACGATTAGCCACCTTTTACTCGACGAAGAACACCACTTTGTAGGCGTAATACGTGATATTACTGAGCGCAAAGAGCAAGAGCGTTTAATAAAGCACGCAAAAGAAGTCGCCGAAAGTGCCAACAATGCGAAAAGTGCCTTTTTGGCCAACACCAGCCATGAAATACGCACACCAATGAACGGTGTGTACGGTAATTTACAACTGTTACATGAAATGCAACTCAATAAAGTAGCAAACGGCTATGTCAAAGACGCGCTCGATTCAACAAAAGCATTAATGACGGTGGTAAACGATATTCTTGATTTTTCTAAGATTGAAGCCGGTAAACTATCGTTAGAGCGCACACCATTTAAACTTAGTGAGCTACTCGCTAATTTACATGCAGATTTGGCCCAAACTGCGCTGGTAAAAAACATCGCGTTTAATATTTTGAATCAGGTAGAGCATGACCTATGGATTGGCGATCCAACACGTATTAAGCAAGTGCTACTGAATATCTGTTCTAATGCGATTAAATTTACCCAACAAGGCAGCGTTACTCTGTCTATTTTGCCAAATGCCAATAAACCATATATCACATTTTTAATTAATGACACTGGCATTGGTATGAGTGAAAAAAGCATTGATAAACTGTACCTGCGTTTTGAACAAGCTGACGATTCCATTACCCGTAAGTACGGTGGCACAGGCCTTGGTATGCCAATCGCACAATCGTTAATAAAACTAATGAGTGGCAGCATAAGTGTTACAAGTGAATTAAATAAAGGCACAAACTTTACCATTGATATTCCACTGACAAAGGCCAAAGAGGATGCACAAAATCAGCACTTGCAAGCCGAAGAAATTATCAACCTTAGTGAAAAGCGCTTATTGCTAGTTGAAGACAATCCAATTAACCAAGTATTAGTTAAGGCAATGTTACAGCCAACGCAAGCGCAACTAACAATAGTAAACAATGGTTTGCAAGCATTAGAGACTGTGAGCGAATCATTTGATTTAATTTTAATGGATATGCAAATGCCGGTTATGGATGGCAAAACTGCAACCACCAAAATCAGAGAAAACGATACCAGAACGCCAATCATCGCGCTTACTGCGAATATTATGCAGTCAGACATTCAAAGTTATCACGAGATTGGATGTAATGACTGGATTGGAAAACCAATAGAAAAAACCCTGTTGCTAGACAAACTACAGCAGTACTTAAAATAAAAAAGCAGCGATTCCGCTGCTTTTACCGTTTTATTAGCTAGGTGTTTATTCTTCAACACCGCCATTAATCACTTCAGCAAAATGGCTTAAGCGACGTAGCGCTAAGTCGTGAATGGTATCCTTACCATAAGTGCCTTTGGCAGAGAGTTCGCCAGCTTGTTTACCCAGTAAGATTTCAAACGCCTGATCAACTGTACTCACCGCATAAATACTAAACAGCCCTTTTTCAACAGCCTCCAGCACTTGTGCATTAAGCACTAAATTATGCACATTAGATTGCGGCACAATCACGCCCTGTGCACCATTTAAACCACGCATCTGGCAGAGCTTAAAGAAACCTTCAATTTTTTCATTCACGCCGCCAATTGCCTGCACTTCACCGTGCTGGTTAATTGAGCCAGTGAGTGCAATACCTTGATTAATCGGTAAACGCGTGATGGCTGAAACCAATGCGCACAACTCAGCAAGTGATGCACTATCACCGTCAATCGAACCATAACTTTGTTCAATGGCAATGTTCGCGCTCAAGGTCAGGGCAAAATCTTGCGCGTATTTATTACCTAAATAGCCCGTAAGTAACATTACGCCTTTACTGTGAATCGATTTACCGAGGTCAGCTTCGCGCTCAATATCAACAATGCCATCACTGCCTGCGTAGACAGTCGCGGTAATGCGCGCTGGCGTACCGAAGCTGGTATCTCCAATATGCAGCACTGTTAAACCATTAACACAGCCCACTTGTGTACCTTCTGTTTGTATAAGCACATGACCTTCTTTAATTTCAGTCATAAAGGATTCGCTTATTTGCCCGGTACGATATTGTTTACCAGCAAGCGCTTCGTCTATGTGCGTCGCTTCAATTGTGGTTTCGCCATCTTGCCGTGCAAAAAACGCGGCTTCGTTGGTTAATTCAATCACATCGGCAAAGCGCGCTGAAAGCTTGCGTTGGTGTTCAGCTTGGCGGTGGCTAAAACGCAGAAGCGCCGCAAACGCATGGGCCGAAAGTGACATTTTTAGTGTTTCTGTCGCATATTTTTGCACCCGACTGATCAGTTGGAACTGATATTTATCGGTTGCCGGAATATGGTAATCAAAATCGGCGAGCACACGAAAAAGTTCATTAAACTCATCATCATACTCTTGCATTACGTAATACAAATCACGAGAACCAAGCAATATTATTTTTACATCAAGCGGAATAAGCTGTGGTTTTAACGTGAAACTTGCACCCACACTTGAATCTTGTGCGGCAAGATCTGTTTTAATTTGCTTACTCTTTAAACTTAATTTTAGTGCGTCCCAAACTTGGCTATTAGCCATCAGTTTTTCCGCATCCATCACTAAGTAACCGCCATTAGCACGATGTAGCGCCCCCGATTGAATCGAGCGGAAACTGGTAACAATGGAACCTGATTGCGAAGTGTATTCTACTTTGCCAAAAATATTGCCAAACGTTGGATTTGGCTCATAGACAACAGGTGCGCCCTCTTCTTTGTGGCTCACTAAAATGTTTGGCGCAATGTATTCCGTTAGCATTGCGCGCTTATCTAAGTCTTCTTTATTATTTTCGTCGCTCTCTTCAGCCAGCCACTCTAATACCGCGTCTATTAACTCAGCTTTAAGGTCTTTTAGATACTTCACAATACCTAAATGGCTGGTGTATTTGTGCTCTAAATCTTTTAGCAGCGGCTTTATTGCGGTTTCTACCGTTTTTTGCTTTAGTTCGCGTAACTTTTCCGATGATTCACGTTTCCATCTTGGCAATTCAATTAGCGCTTCATTAAGTGCATTTTCTAAGCGAGATATTACATCGTAAAAATACTGCTTTTGCTCGTCATCTAGGCTTGAAAACTCAGCGTCATCTAACTGTTTACCATCAATTACCGGGGCAAAGCTGATCACGCCCGACTCTTCAAATAGCGCCACGTTATGTTGGTTAGCAATTTTTTCTACGATCTCGAGCGCTTCATCGTATTTCTCGTTGAAACTACTATCAATGGCTTTCTTTTGACGTTGATAATTAGGGTTATCAAATGCGGCTGGAAAGGTATCTAAAATCTCATCAATAAATGAATCGATATCATCACTAAATAGCTTACCTTCGCCTGCAGCCATAAAAATCGCACTTGGCTGACGATGCTCATCAAAGTTGTTTAAATAAAGCCAATCCGGTGGGGTTTGTTTGGTGCGACTTTGCGCAGCTAGTTTTTCTTGCACCATAGTAAAGCGGCCTAGAGCCGGTTCACCCATCACGTAAATATTGTAACCTGGCAGCTCCATTCCTAGCGCAAAATCAATAGCACTTTGTGCACGCTTTTGTCCAATAATTGTGTATTCATCAGGATATGCTTGCGCCATGCAAGTTTCTATTGCGTGCAATTCTATTTGCGGTGCAAGTACATCAACACCAAGTTTATTCTGTTCGCCAATTTTCATAATACTACCGTCCTTATTAGCGCTTGCTCGCTATAGCTTTTGTGTGAGTCTACTTAAGTCCTTAAAAAATAACATCAGAAAGTTAAAATATTTATGGCGCGCTGGCGATACGATGAAACTCAATGGCATCACACTCTATACACGCGCTTAATTGGCTTGGATGCGTGATGTGTTTCACTTCACCACAGGCTTTACATTGAAACTCACCAAACGATACCCACTCGCCTTGTTTGTAAACACCATTGTGCTCAAAGTCATCAAGTAATAGTGACCATTCTAATTGGGTTTTATCAACTAAATGTGACAGCGCTAACCACCACTCTTCATTAAATTCTTCATTTGCGAAGTCATTGTCTTTTTGCGCCTTTCTGAGCCGGTTAAACTCCTCAATATCGCGTTTTACGTAATAACTGTAATCTGCTATTTGCTCTTTTGAATATTTGCCAAGGGCTGCCAGCTCTTTTTGAAAGTCATAGAAGGCTTTTTGCACGCTTTTAAGCTCATGATCGTTTACATCCTGTAACCACTGTTGAAAGCGCTTTAAATAATTGTCGTAACTGTCTTTCATTTTATTCCTCCTTTTGCTCTTTCTATAAGTATAGTAGCGATATAAAAAATATCTTGTATCAAACAGTTAACTGCTTATTAAAACAACAATCAAGTAGCAAAATCAAATGGCGTTTAAGGTGCGATTAAAGACACAAAAAACTTACTTTTAATACACAGCTAAGGGTGTATTAGCGCCGCAATTTACGCTATGCTAAGCGCCAATTTTTATTTATTTTGCAAGTAGTTTGGAAATTAGAATGCAAGAGCAATACAGCCCGCAGGATATCGAACAAAAAGTTCAAAAATATTGGGATGAAAATCAAACATTTAAAGTAACTGAGCAAGAAGGTAAAGAAAAGTTTTACTGTCTCTCAATGTTCCCTTACCCAAGTGGTCGTCTGCACATGGGTCACGTACGTAACTACACCATTGGTGATGTAGTATCACGTTTCCAACGCTTGCAAGGAAAAAACGTAATGCAACCTATGGGTTGGGATGCATTTGGTCTACCTGCCGAAAACGCCGCAATTAAAAACAACACGGCACCTGCAAAATGGACTTACGAAAACATTGACTACATGCGCAACCAGTTAAAGCAACTTGGTTTTGGCTACGACTGGGATCGTGAAATCGCGACCTGTCACCCTGAGTACTACAAGTGGGAACAATGGTTTTTCACAAAACTGTACGAAAAAGGCCTTGTATACAAAAAAATGTCAACGGTTAACTGGGATCCAGTAGACCAAACCGTACTTGCAAACGAACAAGTTATTGACGGTCGTGGTTGGCGTTCAGGTGCCGTTGTAGAGCAAAAAGAAATTCCGCAGTGGTTTATTAAAATTACTGACTATGCGCAAGAGCTACTTGACGACTTAGACAAACTTGAGCACTGGCCTGAGCAAGTTAAAACCATGCAGCGCAACTGGATTGGTCGCTCTGAAGGGTTAGAAATCGACTTTAAACGTGCTGATAACGGTGAAACATTCACTGTGTACACAACACGTCCAGATACCTTTATGGGCGTAACCTATGTTGGTGTTGCAGCCGGTCACCCAATTGCACAAGAAGCTGCTAAAAATAATCCAGCGGTTGCTGCCTTCGTTGAAGAATGTAAAAACACCAAAGTTGCTGAAGCCGATATGGCAACAATGGAGAAAAAAGGCATCGACACTGGCTTTAAAGCAATTCACCCATTAACTGGCGAAGAAGTACCGGTATGGGCTGCTAACTTTGTACTAATGGACTACGGTTCGGGTGCAGTAATGGCAGTACCAGGTCACGACCAACGTGACTTTGAATTTGCTACCGCCTACGGCCTTGAAATCAAGCAAGTTATTGCACCTGTTGAAGGTTCTGAACTAACAGCAGATATCGCCAATGAAGCATTCACTGAAAAAGGCGTGTTAATTAACTCTGGCGAATTTGATGGCCTTGAGTTTGAAGCAGCATTTAATGCTATTGCCGATAAACTTGAAGGTATCGGCGCTGGTAAGCGTAAAGTTAACTTCCGTCTTCGTGACTGGGGTGTAAGCCGTCAGCGCTACTGGGGTTCACCAATCCCAATGTTAAACAAAGAAGATGGCTCTGAGCTTGCGGCTACAGAAGACATGCTGCCAGTACGCCTGCCGGAAGATGTGGTAATGAATGGTGTTACATCACCAATCAAAGCTGACCCAGAATGGGCTAAAGCAACTGTTAACGGCGAACAAGTATTCCACGAAACTGATACGTTCGATACCTTTATGGAATCGTCTTGGTACTACGCGCGCTACTGTAGCCCGCGCTACGATGAAGGCATGTTAGAGCCAGGTGCTGCTAACTACTGGCTTCCTGTAAACCAGTATATCGGTGGTATTGAGCACGCTATTTTGCATTTACTTTATGCGCGTTTCTTCCACAAGCTATTACGTGATTTTGGCCTAGTAAATTCAGATGAGCCGTTCGAGCGTTTATTATGTCAGGGCATGGTATTAGCAGAAACCTTCTTCCGTAAAGACGAGAAAGGCGGCGACGTTTGGATTGCACCAAGCGACGTTGAGAGCGAAAAAGACGACAAAGGTCGCGTTGTAAAAGCGTGGCACAAAGACGACGGCCAACCAGTTGAATCTGCTGGTATGAGCAAAATGTCTAAGTCAAAAAATAACGGTATTGATCCACAAACGGTAATTAACCAATACGGCGCCGATACAGTGCGTTTATTTATGATGTTTACCGCGCCACCAGAGCAAACGTTAGAATGGTCTGACTCAGGTGTAGAAGGTGCGCATCGCTTTATTAAACGTGTCTGGAAATACGCAACTGAAGTAATGGCAAATGAGCGCACAACGCTTGATAGCGCTTCGCTTTCAAACGAGCAAAAAGTGCTTCGTCGTGAATTACATAAAGCAATTGCGAAAGTGTCTGATGACTTAGATCGTCGTCAAACATTTAACACAGCAATTGCCGCGGTTATGGAGTTACTTAACAAGCTTGTTAAAGCACCATTAAACGATAGCAACGATATCGCGATTGGTTATGAAGCGCTTGAAGCATTAATCGTGATGCTTTCACCTATCACACCGCACGTGTGTCATGAATTATGGCTAAACCTTGGCAAGCAAGGTGAAGTCGTTGATGCACCATGGCCTGTGGTTGATCAATCAGCGATGGTTGAAGACGAAAAGCTCGTTGTAGTGCAGGTTAACGGTAAAGTACGCGGTAAAATTACCGTTGCTGCTGACGCAGACCAAGACGCGGTTGAAAAAGCAGCGTTTGCTGAACCTAATGTGACTAAATTCACAGACGGTTTAACTATTCGCAAGGTTATCTTTATTAAAGGTAAATTGCTAAACGTGGTTGCAAACTAATGTTTGCACCACGCTTTTTACAAAACACAGCATTATTGCTGTGTTTTGTGCTTTTAGTTGGCTGCGGTTTTAAATTGCGCACCGCATCAGTATTACCTGACGATCTGCAAAACTTAGTGGTCACGGCGACAAACCCTGACTCTCAGCTTTTTACCGAGCTACAAAACAGTTTAGCGCTGAGCAATATTAATACTGATTCAAAGCACGCTACCGCAGAGCTAAAGTTACTAAAAGACTCTCTTAACCGTCGTACACTAAGTTTATTTCCAAACGGCCAAGTAGCCGAGCATGAACTTATTTACACCGTCAGTTACCAACTTATTCGTGACAAGCAAAAGCCAATTACCAATAGCTTTGAGCTTACCCGTAATTATCAAGACGACCCTGATAACGCGCTAGCAAAATCGCGAGAAATGGAATTGATCCTGTCAGAATTGCGCCAACAAGCAAGTAACTTGATTATTCGTCAGTTAGGCCAATATTAATGCGTATTTATCCGAACCAATTAGTTGCTCAGTTAAAACAAGGCTTAGCGCCTTTTTACTTACTTTTTGGTGAAGAAGCATTTTTATTAAACCAAGCTGCAAACCAAGTTAAATCAATTGCAAAAGCACAAGGATTTGATGAAGTCATTCGCTTTGCCGCTTCTCCCCAGTTTGACTGGCAAGAAATTGTGCAAGAATATGCAAGCTTGTCACTCTTTGCTAATCGCAAAATTATCGAATTAGAACTTGGTGACAGTAAGCCCAATGCTGCAGCCAGCAAGTTATTACAATCGCTTGCGCAAAACCCAAACCCCGATTGCATTCTCGTTATCAAAGGCGAAAAAGTGGGTAACGATATTCAACGTGGTGCATGGTTTAAAGCATTGGATAAAAACGGGTTATTTGTGCCGTGTTACCCGCTTCAAGGAAAGCAGTTGTTTGCTTGGCTTGAACAACAGTGCCAAAGTTTGCATTTGCGATTATCTGCTGATGCTAAAACTTTATTGGTTGACTACAACCAAGATAATTTGTTCGCAATATCTCAAGAACTTGAAAAGCTCTCTTTACTCAATATTTCCGGTGAAATTAACGCCCAAACCCTAGCACCAACGCTAGTCAATCAGTCGCGTTTAGACGTATTTGACTTAAGCGACGCCCTATTAAAAGGCGACAGTGTTCAGATCAGCAAAGTAATGCTTAAGCTAAAACAAGAAAACGTCGAACCAACCATTATTTTATGGGCACTGGTACGCGAGTTTGAAAGCTTACAAGCAATGCAACAAGCAATAGCAAACGGCGAATCATTCAATGCAATTTTCAGCCAATTTAAGGTGTGGAAAAATAAGCAAGCCATTACAGAGCAAGCATTAAGGCGTTTAACACACGTTGAACTAAACGCGCTCGGTGATGTACTTGCCGAATTTGATTTAGCCTACAAGCAACACCAACATATTGATGCCTACCAACACTTGCTGCATATTGCTCTAATGTTTGTTGGTCCACTGCCCTTTTCTGTACCGTTTAACGCAAAAGTAGAACAATACGCCAACCTATGATTGTTATTTTAGGCGGCACATTTGACCCAATACACACCGGGCACCTTGCATTAGCGAAACAAGCGGCTCAAATACTGGCGCCAAGCAAAGTACTGTTTATGCCGTGCAAGCAACCTGTACATAAAGCCACGTCCGGCATAACAAGCGCGCACCGCATTAATATGATTAAACTCGCAATTAAAGATGAGGCCAACTTTGCGATTGATTTGCGTGAAATAAACCGCGAAACACCAAGTTATGCGCTAGAAAGCCTAATTAGCTTCAGGCAAGAATTCCCGCTAGTACCTTTATTTTTTATTATCGGAATGGATTCACTCAACACCTTGCATAAATGGCATAAATGGCAAGACTGTATCAGCAATAGCAACTTTTTAGTTTTTCAACGACCGGGCGAAACATTTCAACCGAACCCTCAAGTTGCGCCGTTTATTAGTGGCGATATTAACGACGCGTTAAAAGACTTACCGCTTGCCGGTCATATCTTTCTTGCACAGCACCAGCAAGTAGCCATTTCATCCTCGGCACTGCGTACAAATCTTACCCAATACAAAAATGATTTCCTGCCAGAAGCGGTTTCTGACTATATAAAACAGCATCGTCTCTACCAATAAACCCTCTGCACGTGTTAAAATTTAACAATTAAGCCAAATAAACCAATTACTAGGAAATACTTTTGGATCCTCGCGAGTTATTAGACTTTGTAATCGACAAAGCAGACGATATCAAAGCCGTTGATATCACCACGTTAGATATGACTGATAAATCATCAATTACCGACTATATGGTTGTGTGCTCAGGCACTTCAAAACGCCATGTACAGTCAATTGCCAACAACGTTGCACTTGAAGCAAAAGCACAAGGTATTCATATCATTGGTACCGAAGGCCAACAAGAAGGCGAATGGGTATTACTTGATTTAGGTGATGTAGTACTTCATGTAATGCAAGAAAGTGCACGTGAATTCTACCAGTTAGAAAAACTTTGGAGCTAATTCTGTGCGTATTCAGCTAATTGCTGTTGGTACGAAAATGCCAGCGTGGGTAGAAACCGGCTTTCAAGAATATCAGCGCCGGTTTCCGCGCGATATGAGCTTAGAGCTTATTGAGATTCCCGCTGGTAAACGCGGTAAAAATGCCGATATTAAGCGTATTTTACAGCAAGAAGGTGAAAAAACCTTAGCCGCAATTCCTAAAGGGAACAAAATCGTTACTTTAGAGGTCACAGGTAAAGCACTCGATACCCATCAACTTGCTAAGGAAATGAGTAAATGGCAACTTGATGGACGCGATATCAGCTTACTAATTGGCGGCCCTGAAGGTTTGGCACCTGAATGTATTGCCGCATCTGAGCAAAAATGGTCATTGTCTAATTTGACCTTGCCGCACCCACTGGTAAGAATAATCGTCGCAGAAAGCTTGTATCGTGCATGGAGTTTGAATAACAATCACCCTTATCACCGAGAATAAGAATAAAAACAATTAGATGCTAAAACAACGCGCTACTATCAGGGATCACTCAGCGGAGGCTAATTTAGTCGCCCGCCGCGCGTTTGTGGCGTTTGTGTTTGTCATGATTGTTATTGGCATCTTGTTTGTTAACGTGTTTAATTTACAAGTTAATCAACACCAAAGTTACCAAACTCGCTCCAACGAAAATCGCATTAAAGTCATTCCAATTGCGCCAAACCGTGGCCTGATATACGACCGTAACGGTGTACTACTCGCGGAAAACCGCCCTGTTTATAATCTTGAAGTAATCCCCGAAGAATCAGACGACCTCGAAAAAAGTTTAAACGAAGTCTCCGCTCTTTTTGATATTAGCCAAGAGCAGCAACAAGAATTTCTTAAAAACAGTAAACGCAAACGTCGTTTTAAAAGCCAAATTTTAAAGTCGCGCCTAACCCCAGAACAAGTTGCATTGTTTTCTGTTAACCAACACAAATATCCAGGCTTTAGCGTTGAAGCACGCTTGGCGCGTCATTACCCTTATGGCGATGCCCTAACCCATGCCATTGGTTATGTTGCCAAGATGAATAAAACCGAGCACTTTGAGCTTGAGATGGAAGGCCGCGACGTAAACTATCGGGCAACTCGTGATATCGGTAAGTTAGGCATCGAAAAATACTACGAAGAAATATTACATGGCACCGTTGGTAGCGAAGAAGTTGAAATAAATAACCGCGGGCGAATTTTACGCACGCTAAAATCAACCGCTCCGGAACCTGGCAAAGATCTCATTCTGACGCTGGATATTGGCTTACAGCAAATAGCACAAGCGGCGCTTGATGGCATGCGTGGTGCGGTTGTAGTGATGGATGCCCGTGACGGCGGTATTTTAGCCTTTTATTCAAACCCAAGTTACGATCCTAATTTATTTGTTCACGGCATTAGTAGCAAAGATTACAAAGCACTGCTCAACCCCGATAGACCTCTTGTTAACCGTGTAACCAAAGGGGTTTACCCACCGGCATCAACAATTAAACCACACCTTGCAATGTTGGCGCTTGATGAAGACGTTGTTACTGAAACAACCGAATTGTACGACCCTGGCTTTTTTAAATTACCGAAAGCGGATCACCGTTGGCGTGACTGGAAACCTTGGGGGCACGGCAAAGTCGATGTATATCGAGCAATCGAAGAAAGTTGCGATACTTACTTTTATGAAGTGGGTTACCGCTTAGGCATCGATAAAATTAGCGAGTTTATGTATCAATTTGGTTTTGGTCAGCGCACGGGTATTGATATTCACGAAGAAAAAACAGCCAATTTGCCATCGCGAGAGTGGAAAGAAGTCACATACAAGTTACCTTGGTACCCAGGCGACACACCCAATATTTCAATTGGTCAGGGCTATTGGACCGCCACCCCAATGCAAATAGCCAACTCCATGGCCATCATGGTGAACAAGGGCCTGCGCTATCAGCCGCATTTAGTGTCAGCAACTAAATTGAGCGACCAAGTACAAATTATAGCCCGTGATGAAAAGCCACCCGTGCAACTTAAAAATGACGAAAATTGGGATATTGCACTACGTGCGATGTACAACACAGTACATAAAAAAACGGGCACGGCGCATAAAGCATTTATTGGTGCACAATACACGGCAGGTGGAAAAACAGGTACTGCACAGGTAAAAAGTATCGCCCAAGGTGAGCGCTACAACGCAGAGAAACTAGACGAGCGCCATCGCGATAACGCAATGTATATTGGTTTTGCCCCTTATGAAAAGCCTGAAATTGTAATAGCAGTTGCCGTTGAAAATACCGGTGGCGGCGCAACCGTTGGGGCACCGATTGCGCGTACATTAATGGACTATTACTTTTCGAATAAACCAGAATCTTTGGTAGGTAAACCGTGAAGGCGCTCAATCACAATAAAACGATTTGGGATAGATTACACTTAGACTGGCCATTACTTGTGGCAATTTTAGTCTTAATGAGCGGCAGTTTAGTGGTAGTTTACAGTGCCGGCGGTCAGAATATTGATTTAGTATTTCGTCAAGCAACCCGTATTGGACTTGGCCTATTTGTTATGTTCGCCCTTGCCCAAGTATCACCCACAAATATGCGGCGCTGGGCATTGCCCATCTACGTGGTTGGTGTTGCCCTGCTGGTTGCCGTCATGTTTTTTGGTGTATCAAGTAAAGGTGCACAGCGCTGGCTCAATGTGGGCATTCGCTTTCAACCCTCTGAGATTATGAAACTCGCCATGCCGATAATGGTTGCTTGGTATATTAGCCGTTATCATTTGCCACCGAAATATCGTCATTTAGCAATTGGCTTGTTAATTGTCGCTATTCCAACACGTTTAATCATGAAGCAACCCGATTTAGGCACATCAATTCTAATTGCAAGTTCTGGCTTATTTGTGTTGTTTTTTGCAGGTCTTCATTGGCGCCTTATTTTAGGTGCGTTAGCCATTGCACCGGCGGCAATTTACGGTTTTTGGCATTATGGCATGCACGAATACCAAAAAACGCGGGTGCTAACCATGCTCGACCCTGAGAGCGATCCACTTGGTGCGGGATATCACATTATTCAGTCTAAAATTGCGATTGGCTCTGGTGGTGTTGAAGGAAAAGGCTGGACGCATGGCACGCAGTCTCAATTAGAATTTTTGCCCGAGCGCCACACCGATTTTATTTTTTCCGTGCTGAGTGAAGAATTTGGCCTAATAGGTGTCACTATTTTACTGAGCTTGTACTTGTTTATTATCGCTCGCGGCTTATTTATTGCTGTCAGTGCACAAGATGCATTCGGCAAATTATTAGCAGCGAGTATTACCCTGACCTTCTTTGTTTATGTTTTTGTAAACATTGGTATGGTTTCAGGGTTATTACCTGTAGTAGGGGTTCCCCTTCCCCTTATCAGCTATGGCGGTACGTCCATGGTAACCCTGCTTGCGGGGTTCGGTATTATTATGTCTATTGCAACCCATAAGCGTATTCTGGTGAAATAACACAATGAAACACCTACTACTTTTAACAATACTAATTTCTATAACCGCATGTGCGCCGTCTGGTCGCTACAGTATGCGTCATGATGCGGCGCCCCTGCGCGCGCCATTGCCAGAAGAAATGCAAGATGTTGCCGTAACATCTGAAAAAAAAAGCATTTCTGCGAGCAGACCTTATGAAGTGCACGGCAAGCGTTATCAGCCATTGCACAGTGAAGTAGGCTTCAGCCAAACGGGAGTAGCCTCTTGGTATGGGCGAAAATTCCATGGCTACGCCACATCTAATGGTGAGCCTTACGATATGTTCGCCATGACCGCAGCACATAAAACCTTACCGTTACCCAGTTTCGTGCGTGTTACCAACTTAGAAAATGGCAATACTGCAGTGGTACGCGTTAACGACCGCGGGCCATTTCACGATGATCGTATTATCGATTTATCGTACGCCGCCGCATATAAACTAGGCTATCATCGCAAAGGTACCGCGAAAGTAAAAATAGAAGCCCTAGTTCCGGAAACTAATCATCACAAAGCCTATATCCAAATTGCCGCAGCGCAAAGTATCGAGCACTTAGGCGTACTTGCTAAAACGTTAACGGCAGAACATCAGGTAGACAGTAAAATTGTGAAAAAAGATGGAATTTATCGCTTACGCCTTGGTCCAATCGACAATGCGCAAGTTGCGAAAGAATTACTCGATAAAATTAAGGCAAACAGCCATGAAAACGCATTCATGCTTTACAGTGACTGATTGCTTTAGGATAATTAACGCAAAATACCCAAAACTAATACAATTGACCCAAAAAGCCAATGAATCGAATTAAAAAAACAGTTATTGCTGCTATTGCAGCAGCGTCGTGCTTTTCACTACAAGCACAAATCATCCCCGCGCCTCCTCAAATCAATGCTAAGGGCTATTTTTTAGTTGACTTTACAACAGGTAAAGTAATTGCCGAAGGTGAAGCTGATACTAAGCTAGCACCGGCAAGTTTAACCAAAATGATGACCAGCTATGTGATTGGTCTTGAGGTAGAAAGCGGTAATATTTCGCTTGATGATCAAGTTACCATCAGTGAAAGAGCGTGGGCAAAAAACTTCCCTGACTCCTCAAAAATGTTTATCGAAGTAGGTAAACAAGTATCGGTAGAAGACCTAAACCGCGGCATTATTGTTCAATCAGGTAATGATGCGTGTGTAGCAATGGCAGAACACATTGCAGGTAGCGAACCAGCATTTGCTGATTTAATGAATGCCCATGCACAAAAATTAGGTATGAGTAATACGCACTTTATCAACAGCCACGGGTTAGATACTACAGAGCACTATACTACGCCACGTGATATGGCAACCTTAGGTGTTGCACTCATTCGTGACGTACCAGCTGAGTACTCGCTATACTCAGAGAAGTCGTTCACGTATAACGGCATTAAGCAGTATAACCGTAACTCACTGTTGTGGGATGAAAACCTAAACGTTGATGGTATTAAAACAGGCCACACCAGTGAAGCTGGCTACAGCCTTGTAACCTCAGCTAAAAAAGGCAATATGCGTCTAGTATCAGTTGTAATGGGTACTAAGAGCGAGCGTTCACGTGCAACAGAAAGCCGCAAATTACTTAACTACGGTTTCCGTTTTTTCGAAACAGTGACACCATATAAAGCCGGTGACAGCTTTGCCGAGCAGCGTATTTGGATGGGCCACAAAGAAACGGTATCGCTAGGTATTTTAGAAGATACACCGATCACTATTCCTCGTGGTCAAATGAAAAACCTAAAAGCGAATTTCGAGCTAGACCAAACACTTGAAGCACCAATTGAAAAAGGTGTAAAAGTGGGTACTTTGTTCTTACAACTAGACGGTGAAGATATTGCACAATATCCACTAGTAACACTAGAAGAAATTAACGAAGGTAGCTTCTTTAGCAAAATCTACGATTACATTCGTCTACAAATTAACAACTAATCTGTTAATTAATAAAAAAAGCGCCAAATGGCGCTTTTTTTATTTGTAAATTGCCAAAGACAGATAAACATTATTAATAAGCGTTTTTTTGAATTTATGATAGACTAGCGGGCATTTTCTTAGGGCCAGCTAAATGGTCGTAATAACCCTATAATTACTGAGGTGAAATGTGGTTAATCCGGTTAAAAATACTAAATTTGACGAGTTTTTAGAGTTCCCTTGTCCTTTTACTTTTAAAGTAATGGGCCTTGCAAATGTTGACTTAACCTCGCAAGTATTAACTGTGATGCAAAAGTTAGCGCCTGGCGACTACGCACCAAAAACCAAAGCTAGCAGCAAAGGTAATTATGAGTCTGTAAGTTTAGTTGCAACAGTCACCAGCAAAGAACATATCGAAACAATTTACACTGAGCTTGGCTCAATCGCAGACGTACGTTACGTACTGTAAGGCCTATTAATATGCCTAAATTGATCGTTCGACAGCTTAATCGCCAAGATTACGAGCCGGTATGGCAGGCAATGCAGGACTATACCGACACGCGCGACGAAAATGCCGCTGATGAAATTTGGTTGGTAGAACACAACCCTGTGTTTACCCAAGGTCAAGCAGGCAAAGAAGAACACTTATTAATGACCGGTGATATTCCGGTAGTTAAAGTTGATCGTGGCGGCCAAGTAACCTATCACGGTCCAGGCCAACAAGTACTGTATGTACTGTTTAATTTACGTCGTCTCAAAATTGGTGTGCGCGAATTGGTTACGTGGCTTGAAGAAACGGTGATCGATACCCTAAATGATTTCGGTATCAAGGCGTACGCCAAAGCCGATGCACCGGGCGTATATGTCGACGAAAAGAAAATAGCCTCTTTGGGTCTTCGCGTTCGTCGTGGCTGTTCTTTTCACGGTCTTGCGTTAAATATCGATATGGATATGGAACCGTTTTTACGCATTAATCCATGTGGTTATGCCGGAATGGAAATGCTACAAACCAAACAAATTAATGGCCCACAAACGCTAGAAGAAGCGTCAAGCGGGCTGGTAAAGCACCTAGTTAAAAAATTAGGTACCACTGAATATGAGCAAGTAGTAGGTTTTTAATCAATGAGTAAACCTGTAAAAATGCAACCGGGCGTAAAGCTTCGTGATGCAGAAAAAATGGCACTAATCCCCGTCAAGGTTATGCCAACTGAAAAAGAAGAAATGCTGCGCAAGCCAGAATGGCTAAAAATCCGTTTACCTAAATCAAGTGAGCGTATTGACGGCATTAAAAGCGCAATGCGTAAGCATGGTTTGCACTCAGTTTGTGAAGAAGCATCTTGTCCAAACTTGTCTGAGTGTTTTAACCACGGCACAGCAACCTTTATGATATTAGGTGCAATTTGTACCCGTCGTTGCCCGTTCTGTGATGTTGCCCACGGTCGACCGCTGAAGCCTGATGCACAAGAGCCAGAAAAGCTTGCCTTAACGATTAAAGATATGAAGCTAAGTTACGTTGTAATTACGTCTGTTGACCGTGATGACTTACGTGACGGTGGTGCACAGCACTTTGCCGATTGTATTCGCGAAATTCGCAAACACAATCCAGGTATTACGATTGAAATTTTAGTTCCTGACTTCCGTGGTCGTATGGATAAAGCCCTTGAGATTTTAACCGAAACGCCACCAGATGTGTTTAACCACAACTTAGAAACAGCGCCGCGCCTTTATAAGCTTGCACGTCCAGGTGCTGACTACAAATGGTCACTTGAATTACTGCGTCGCTTTAAAGAAGCTCACCCGAACGTTAAAACAAAATCAGGTTTAATGGTTGGCTTGGGCGAAGAAATTAGCGAAATTGAAGAAGTGTTGCGCGACTTACGTGAACATAATGTAGATATGCTTACTGTGGGTCAGTATCTACAGCCTTCTAAGCACCATTTACCAGTTAAGCGCTACGTGCCACCTGTCGAGTTTGATGCATTAAAAGACTATGCTGATGAAATTGGCTTCAGTCATGCAGCTTGTGGTCCGTTTGTACGCTCTAGTTACCACGCTGATTTACAAGCAGCAGGTAAAGAGGTTAAGTAACGAAAGCGTAAGCTAAATTACTTAAATAGATTGCAAATAAAAGCCAGCACATGCTGGCTTTTATGTTTTATATTCGATTCATTTTTAATGCGTAACGAATGCAAAATGGCGCAATAAATCGATGGAATGGCTTAATGATTGCCATATACACTCGCCCTTTTAACGTTCTTAACTCCACCTCTGTCGCAACAATAAATTGACATTGCGACACCCGTTTTACCGTTAGCCAAATTGCCATATTGGGCTCCTCACTGGTACTGACAACTTGCTCATCGCTTACCAATTGATAACGCAAAAACCCAGCGCTCTCGCCTGTTTTCATCGAGGTCAAACTACTTCCCATATTATTATCTGTTGCTAAAAAGCCAAACAGTGAGACGACTTTGTTACGCAGTGTCAAAAGTCCTTTCACCCACTGTGGCAACTCAGCAAAAATAGCAAAATAAACCTGCTGTGCAGTTAAGTCAGCTTTGTTTGCAGTAAACATAAATGCGTCTTTGTAACACGCCCCGCAGCCTTTGCTAATAACACTTGGAAATTGAATTGCCGTAACTTTATTTTTTACCGATCTGCTTTTGTAAAAACGCATCTTTAAACGCCTTTTTTCCATCTTTAAAGCCTAAAATAAGTAGCAACAGCACTACTCCACCAGGCACTAAAACAGCCATAAGCAGCGGACCAACAACATAGCTATAACAAAAGATAAACGGCAGAAAAATAACCGAGCCAAGTAATCGTTTTAAATGTTCCATACTCACTCCTAAAACAAATTGAGCGCGCTCATTTTATTATTGAGCACGCTCAAAAATCAACAACAATTTTTATTGCGTTAATTTATAAAGCTGGTGTAATAGCACGTGTACTGGAGGAAAACGTGTCAAAAAAAGAACAAACAAAACAACTTATTCTTACAACTGCATGGCTGCTTTTTAAAGAAAATGGATACCAAAATACCAGCACGCGCGATATTGCTATGGCGTCTGGTGTTGCCAACGGCACAGTATTTAGTCATTTCAAAAGTAAAATAGACATATTAAAAGCGGGATTTTCAGACCAATTAGATGAAGTACTGTTAAACGCCAGCAAAAAAGATAAAAGCCATACTGCAATTGAACGTATGTCGCACTATGCTAAAGCGCTCTACCCGTTTTACTTATCTCAGCGCGAGTTTAGTCGAGAGTTACTTGGCACGATCATGTGGCAACACAGTGAACTTGCTCCTCAGTTAGCACGATTTAAACACCAGCTAATACACGATAACAACGCAAATGCACATCATGCTGATGTGATCATTGATCTTTATTTTATGACCTTGCTATACGGGCTAAATCACCCTGAAATAAATGAAAATGAATTAGTTACACAACTTGAAAAAAAGCTGAGTTTGCTCAATGTACCGAACTAACATTCAGGTCAACTAAAATAAATTAAGCTACGTAGCATTAAGCATAAGTTAATAATAGCGCTTTAAAATACGCGGTGTTGAACTTGCAAAGAGCAAAGCTCAACACGCACTTGTGTAAGTCCACTTAATTTCGTTAAACAAGATAAAGGAACTACTATGAATCGCTTTGCTAAACCTTTGTTTTTATGTTCACTTATTGCCACCAGCACAATTACATTAACCGCGTGTCAATCTGCCCCTGAAGTACAGCAATCAACAATGCGCACCTTAAATACGGAAGTATTTTATTTAGACCGCAGCATGTTGCCGCCTAATGCCGAGTTAACAGTAACGCTTGAAGATGTATCAAAAATGGACGTTGCCGCGACCGTGATCAGTAGTAAATTAACCACGCTTGATACTGCGCCACCTTATCGCGTTGCACTAACTTATGATGAAGCACTCATTAAAGACAACATGCGCTACAACGTACGCGCACAGATCCGTAAAGACGGCAAGTTATTGTATACCACAACGCAATCAAATAACCCGTTTGCAAATAACAGCGATCCGCTACGACTAAAAGTGACTAAAATCGCCCCAACAATTAAACCAGACGTACCGCTGACAAATACTTATTGGAAAGCCACCATGTTACAAGATGCTCAAGTGAACACACCTGAAGGTGCACGAGAAGTCTTTGTACAGTTAAAAACCGATGGTAATGCACGTGGATTTGCTGGCTGTAATAACTTTATGGGTGGCTATTTAGCAAAAGAGTTTGGCCTGCGCTTTAAAGGCATGGCCAGTACCATGATGATGTGCCAAGGTACGGCGAACACCCTTGAAAGTGCAATGCATCAAGTATTGCAAGATACGTTTGAATACAAAATAAAGGGTGAGTCATTAACCTTATTTAACGAGAAAAAAGAAAAAATTGCTCAGTTTAGTGCCGTATATTTTAACTAACTAAAGCTTGCTTAATACATAAAAAAAGCCGCATTTTGCGGCTTTTTTTTATTCTTCAACGAGTTGTTCGCTACGGTAAAAACCACCGTCATCCGATAACAAGGAAACAAGTTCTGGTAAACATGCGTCCATGGTTTTTTTCAATGTCCATGGTGGGTTTATCACAATCATGCCTGAGGCCGTCATACCTAATTCATCACTATCTGCGCTCGTCGCAAGCTCAAATAACTGAATATTGCGAATACCCGATGCTATAAGCCCCTGCTCCATTTTTTCAATGCGCTCGCGTGTTACTACAGGATACCAAATCATAATAGTGCCACTGTTAAATCTCGCGTTGGCTTTTTTAACGGTTTTAACAACTTGCTCGTAATCCGACTTTATTTCATAAGGAGGATCAATTAATACGCAACCACGTTTTGCTTGCGGTGGTAGTAAACCTAATAATCCTGTAAATCCGTTTTCTTTACGAACGTAGGTTTGCTTGCGACGCGTGCTAAGCTCAGCCATATTGTTTTTTAAGCTTTCGCTGTCTTGCGGGTGCAGTTCGAATAACCAGCGTTTGTCGCTATCACGTAACAAGCTGTCAGCAACAAGTGGCGAACCTGGATAAAATTCAAGTTCCCCTTTATTAAACTGTTTTACACGCTCAACATAATTTGCAATTGCTTGGTTATCACCTATGTATTGCCATAACTTAGCAATTCCATCTAAATACTCTTGCGTTTTTTGGGCGTCTGCATTGGCTAAACGATAAATGCCAACACCTGAGTGGGTATCAATGTATTCAAGTGGCTTATCTTTTTGCGTAAGATAAGTAAGCGTTTCAATTAATACTAAATGTTTAATAACATCAGCAGGGTTACCTGCATGAAAAGAGTGACGATAGCTAAGCATATACAGCCCTAAACGTAAATTTGCTGCATTATAACTCTTTTATACATGTTTTACGGGTAGATTTTGCGCAGTTAAACGATTTTAGCTAAATTTCCTTGAACTTAGCCTTGCTATCGCCATCCAATACCCATATTTACATATTACTGTCACATTTATTAATTATTATTTAAGGCGTGCCATTATGAGCGACAATTTATACTCTACGCTACATTCGTTAGTTGACCAATTAATCTCCCAAAACCAAACCCTAAAAGAAGAAAAGCAAGCGCTTGAAACTGCGTTAGCTAAAGCAAAAGACGAGCTTGAAACATCGCAGCTTGAATTAATGGAGCTTGAAGAATCGAGTAGCTCACAAGCAGCTTCTTTAAACGAACTTGTTACTAAGCTTTCGCAAGCGGCAAGTTAATTTATGGCGCAAGGTGATAATCAAGGCCTCGCAATAACCTTACTTGGCAAGCAACATATGATTGCTTGCCCAAAAGGCAAAGAAGATGAGCTGCTTGCTGCAGCCAACCGTTTAAACGATGAGTTAAACGAATTTAAACAGCGTGCACACACCAAAAGCGATGATAAAGTATTGCTGATGGTCGCGTTGAATCTTTGTCACCAATTACTCAGTGCTGACGCGCAACATACCAAGCAAATGAACCAACTGATTGTTAAGTTGTTGTCAGCAGTCGAATAATATATCTCAGATTGTTCTGGAAATTATTTTACTATTGCGATATTAATGTCACACCTTTAACCGCTAAAAACCGTTGGCCATGCAAAAACCTCAACTATTTGGCATCAAACTACTCGTTATTAGTTTAGTATTTTTTGTCATTTTAATTGTAGATGCAGTGGTTATTTGCCAGCTTTTAAATACGCAAAACTCGGTAACTGTGTTACAAGTTCAATTGTGGGGAAGCTGTTTGGTAGCAGGTGGTATTGTGAGTGGCATTTCGCTTTTACAGCTCAAAAAAATCAGCGCAATGCGTGCATCAAGCTATTTAATTATGGCCTTGATTTTTATAGCCTTACCCTTTGTTTTTGCGACAAGCCCTTATTCTGTAACAAGTTTTTTTAACTTCTTTTAAATCTTACAGTTATCAATTTTTTGCTTTTTTGTCATTTCTGATACTTTTTTCTTGTCTACACTTAAACCAAGTTTTCCTGAAAAGGCATGCTGGTTATGTGTCGCTCACCCGAGTTAAAAGGTCTATTGCTATCGCTGTTACTTGCATTAGTAGCACCAACTGCATCTGCCGTGAGCGACAAATCGAATATTTGGCAACTTATTGCTGAAAATAGACAGCTAGCAAACCTCTCACACCCGCGAATTGACGATAAATTACACTGGTATTCGCAACAATCGTTTTATGCCAGCAATATTTCATTACGTGCAAAGCCATACTTACCCTACATAGTTGCAGAGCTTAAAAAACGTAATATGCCGATAGAATTAGCCCTACTGCCCATTGTTGAAAGTGATTTTCGTATGACTAAATCACAAAAAGGCGCGGCGGGAATTTGGCAACTTATGCCACTGATTGCACAGCATTATAATGTGCCAATTAACGGATATTACGATGGCCGCTTTGACTTAGCGCTTTCAACCCATGCTGCGCTGAGTTATTTAAACGAACTATACGTGACTTTTGACAAAAACTGGTTGTTAGCAATCGCAGCGTATAACTGCGGTGAGGGTAAAGTAAAAGAGGCAATACGTATAAATAAACATAACGCTAAACCGGTAGATTTTTGGCATTTGCCATTACCGCAAGAAACCAAAGATTATGTACCTAAGCTATTAGCGGTGAATAAACTGATTGCGAACAATCCGTCGTTTTTTCCACCTGTGGAAAGCATATCCTCTACTCGTATCATCGATGTAGAGCAGCCCTTTTCCATTATTGTCATTGCAGAACTGCTTCAAGTGCCTAGCGCGGAAATATTAAAACTAAATCGCGCCTATATCGCCGATAAAAGTGCACCAAATGGCCCCTTTCACTTGCTGCTACCAAAAAAGCTCGGCGTCACACTAGAACAAGTATTGTTGTTTAGCCGCTATGGCACAAATAAAGGGTACACAGTTAAAAAAGGGGACTCTTTATACCGCTTAGCAAACCTCACGAACACGTCAATTTCAAAGTTAAAAGCGCTTAATCGTTTAACAACAGATGTATTGTATATCGGGCAGCGTTTAATCTTACCCGCCAGCAGTAAAAGCATGCCGAGTTTAGTGCGTGAATATGCCATTAGCCGGTACATCAAACGGGCAAAACCGGAAATTGAAAGATTAGAAGTATCTTATCAGGTTAAACCGAGCGACTCCCTTTGGCACATTGCCACTTTATTTGATGTTACCATCAAGCAGCTGCGTGATTGGAATGCATTGCCGCGCAAAGGCATTATAAAACCAGGGCAAGAATTAAAAATTATTATTACGCAAGCTAAAGCGGCGCCTCAAAACATACTTACATCTGGCGATATCACCGAGCAACTGCCCTACTTTTCAATTAGCCAAACTGCGACATTAAACAATTGATTTTCGCGTCTTAATCTGAATTCATATATACTGCGAAAAATTGTTAAATTTAGGATTATTATGCAAATCGCAAAAGACGCCGTTGTTGAATTTCATTACACCGTTTTTGAAGGTGACACTCAGTTGGAATCAAGCAAAGATGGCTCTCCACTAGCTTATCTTCATGGCCATGAAGGCATGTTACCAGGTTTAGAAAATGCGCTTGATGGCAAAGCAGCTGATGAGAAATTTAGCGTTGAGCTTGAAGCTAAAGACGCGTACGGCCCACGCCACGATAATGCCGTTCAGCGTATTCCTTTAAAGCACTTACAAGGTGCTAAAGTATGGAAGCCAGGCATGACTGCCGTTGTGCATACCGATCAAGGTCAACGCCAAGTGACAATCATTAAAGTTGGTCGCTTTAACGCTGATTGTGATTTAAACCACCCATTTGCCGGTAAAGATTTAACCTTTAATATCGAAGTTGTATCAGTACGCGAAGCAACAAGCGAAGAGTTATCGCACGGCCATGTGCATGGCGCTGGCGGTTGCGGCCACTAAATTATGAGTAAGGTAGCAGTAGTTACTGGCGGTAGTAAAGGCATTGGCCTTGCTACCGTTTCGCGATTAATTGACGATGGTTATACCGTTTACAACCTGGATATTAGCCATTCAGAAGTCGGGCATTTTATCAATTGCGATGTGAGCAATGTTGATGCGGTTGGCAACGTGATTGCAAATATAGGGCAACAACATCAATCGATTGATGTGGTTGTATCTAATGCAGGTCGCCACCTTTCAGCTAACATCGAAAACACATCTGAACAGATGCTAGACGAGCTATTTTCGTTGAATGTGAAAGGCGCGTTTAGCCTAATTAAGCATGCGCTACCTTTTATGAAACAAAACGGCGGCGCAATTGTGCTAGTAGCGTCTGATCAAGCGCTTATTGGTAAGCGAAACTCCTTCGCATATAACTTATCTAAAGCGGCACTTGCCTCAATGGCACGTACCACCGCGTTAGACTATGCCGAATATAACATTCGTGCCAACGCTGTTTGTCCAGGTACCATTGATACACCGCTTTATCATGCAGCTATCGATAGTTACTGTGAAAAAAGCGGCGCTAACAAGGCCGAAGTACACGCTGAAGAAGAAGCACTACAACCGCTTAACCGTTTAGGTCAGGCAACTGAGGTAGCAGATTACATTGGCTTTTTGGTCAGTGATAAAGCGACATTTATCACCGGTAGCTTGCAGGTTATTGACGGTGGATACACAGCGCAATAACGCTATATTCGACCCTCACCTTCATCTTTTTGATTTAGATGAAGGTGATTATTTTTGGCTCAAAAATGCACTGCCCCCTTGGCCAAAAATTAGTTTAATTCAACGCAATTTCACACCAGCCGATTTAAAACTACCGGTACATCTTCAGCTTGACGGCTACGCGCATATTGAAGCGGGTTTTAATAATACTCACCCCGCGGCCGAAATCGCCTTTTTAGAACAAAAATACAAACGCGCGCATTGTGCGATAAGTTATACGCAAATTGACCAAGACCCTAATACTTTTAAAGAGCAAATTCAGGACTTTTCACGCTATGCTACTTTTGTTGGCATTCGAGATATTAGTGAAGGAGCGGATGCCGAGCGATTATTAAAACCAGAAGTCGTAAGCAATTTTGCCTTGCTTGAAAGCCATCAGTTAATCTTTGAGGCGCAGTTTGAACTTCACCAACACCCTATCACAAAGCGCTTATGTGATTTAGCAAAAGCATGCCCCACTTTAAATATTGTGTTAAATCACGCAGGTCTGGTTACAGCTGAATCGTTTGATGATTGGCACACAGCAATCAAAAAACTGGCACGCTTTGATAATATCGCGATAAAGTACTCTGGGTTTGAAATGATAGACTTGCCATTAAACGATCCATTCAGAAAAACGGTGTTAACCACACTAATTACGCATTTTGGCGAAAACCGCGTTATGTTTGCCAGTAACTTTCCAATTTGTTTAATGACATCAAGTTATGCCTCGCTTTGGCAACAATATTACGACCTGTGCCCTAATAACGCACTGTGGCAAAAGCTCAGTTTTGCTAACGCGAAGCGAATTTATCAGATACAGAAATAGCGATAGCTAGCCAGCTCTCAGGTTAATTATTACGAGATATTTGCTAAAGCCTTATTAGCGTGATGCCACGCATATTCATGTAATTTCCAATGTTTTGGTGACCAGCCCTCTAAAAAGCGCACAAAGTCCGCCCACGCAACGCTATAAAGTGCTAACCAGCACGATAAAATTTGCGTACCGCCCGGCTTAGCAAACACATCACAATACTTTAAAAACGCCGTTTGATAATAACTCAGTAACTCATGCTCAACAGCATATAGTTGCTCACTGGTAAATGCACTACTGAGTAACAACATTACGTCTTGTATACCAATGCCTTTGCCAACATACTGAAAGTCATACCCTGCAACGGTATTTTGCGACATCATAAAGTTAGCAATTTTAGCATCGCCATGAATAAGTGTTTGATAGGGACAACTCCGCAATTGATGATCTAACTCTGGCGCTGCCGCTCTTAACGCTGTATGCGACATTGCGTTTAACTCATCCGGACGCGTCGCAAGATGCCAATAACCACCTTGCTGCCATAGCTTATTGTCACTGACATTAATATTTTGCGCATGAAAACACGCTAACCAATCAAGAATTCCTTTAACCGCTGAGATATCACCTTCGGCTATGGCTTCAAACCCCGCAGATGCTAAATCACTGAGCAGTAAATACTGTGTATTATAGCTTCCAGAAACCCTAAACATTGTGGCGTGACGACATTAAGCTTGTTGCTATAGTAGCGATAAAAATATTGTTCATTGCGATAAGAACTTAGCTTTCGAGCAGATGCAAAGTCACTATTCCAGCCCTTCGGGTGGTGTATTTCAGTTGGTTTGCAAATGGATTTTACTACCACTGATTCATCATGTTGTGCAAACGAAATACGATGCAGCGCACCAAAGCCACTCCAAACTGTTTTGAAGGTATCTACTTGGTGAATATTTGGCTTGCCAAGAGTTTGGCATATTTGCTGTTGAATGGTGTCATTTAGCATAGCGTAACCGGTATTATCAAATCGCGTATACGCTACCATATTGCAAAAAAAAGAGCAGCAAATGCCGCTCTTTTGTTCAACGAGTAACAATTAGAAATTTTGCTTAGTTGCTTTGTAGCGCAGCGTCACATTTGCATACGGTAAAATACCACGCAGACGGAAATACCACTTACCCTCTTCAGGTTTGTCTAGCGTACATGTTTCGTTGCTGCCCCATAAATATGGACGACAATCATATTTAAAGAAGTTAGGCTGTTTACCGTGGCGCACATATAAATCTGCTTCACCATCGCCTTCAATTGACACTTCTAACGTATCAAAACCCGCTGGCAGTTCAATAGTACGGTGATCCCACCAGAACCAACCGGATAGGTTTTCAAATGTACCTTCAATAACTGTTGGCGCTGGGCGTGTATCAAAGTCAATTACGATTGGGTCGTGATCAGATGCACGATAAGCGTGATCGGCATATAAACTTGCTAGGTGCTTATCTGATTTGTATTCCATGTTGTAGTCAAGTGAAACTGGCTCGTCAGCATTAATATGCCAATCTTGAATACCAACTACTTTGTCATACATGCTGCTTGATGCAAATGCGTGATCTAAACTACCAATGCGACCTTGATATACATACGAGTAATCACGTGTATGACCAAAGCGTTGCTTTTTAATGTTTACAAAACCATTGTTAACAAATGCATAGATTGGGTCTTCTTCACCATACGCGTTCATATCGCCAAGAATTACCATATCTTCATCAGCTACAGTAGTTGGGTTAGTCGCTAACCACTCATTCAGTTTATTAACTGCGTTAACGCGAGTTTGGTTCCAACAACCTTGACCATCCTTTTGATCTGCATCTAAACCTTCCGCTTTACTACAACTACCTTTAGAACGTAAGTGAGTAACCACTACAGAGAAGTTCTCTTTGGTTAGCTTATCTGTAAAGGTTTGCATTACTGGTGGGCGGTTTCCGTAATCAAACGGAACTGCTTCAGTGAACGCAGCTGTGCCTATTTCCGCCACTTTATTACTGCGATAAATAATCGCCGACATAATTGCGTCGCCACCGACCTGTTCCGTGTTTAAATTAACAAAGGCATAGGTATCGTTTGCTTGAGCGGCATTTAAAGACGCAACTAAATCAGCAATTGCACTTAAATCAGAAAAACCATCGTTTTCCATTTCAAGTAAACCAATCACATCTGCATCTAGCGCTAAAATTGCACTCACTGTTTTTGCTTTTTGACGTTCAAATTCTTCTGCAGTGTCTGCACCACGAGGCGTTGGGAAACCACCGCCTTGACCGTCACCATTGAAGTAATTAAGTACGTTAAAGCTCGCAATTCGTAAATTACTGTTTTCAACAACGTCTGGCGCTTCGCTACGCTCATTTTCAGGGATAAAGTTTGGTGTTGTTGTTGGGTGAATACGGTACTGGCTATAGCCATAGCCAAGTACACCGGTAAGGCCATTTACTTTATCGCCTAGACGCAATGTATTGTAAGCATCAAGTTCTGGCGTTGGGTATGGGATCACCTCAGGGTTTTGCGCGCTTGAACCATCATCTAATGTAATAGATTTAAGCTTGTTTTCAGCCTCTACTGCATTTGCAGCATCACCAGGCAGTGCAACTTGTGTGCTTTGGAATAAACGTTCTGTGCCAAGTTTTAACTCGCCGTAGCGTGACAGACCATAAGTGTCATTTACAACTAGCTCATTAGATACACTTACAAGCATACCTTCATACGCTTCTAAGCCACCTTCAGCTGGTAGTGTTATTTCTGTCGCGCTATAACTTTCTGTGCCACACACTTTAAGATCACCAACATAAGCAAGTTGAGTTTGCCCATATTTTTCTTCTACTTTTGCACGTAGTTTTACAACATCACCTTGTGCTATTTCAGTTTTGTTGTAATAAACAAAAATACCTTCTGATGTGGTTAAGTCACTATCTTGGTCAAATGACTCTTCTTGTAAGAAAAAGCCTTTTAACTGATCGTCACCTTGCAGGCTTACAGTAACAACTGCTTGCACTTCAACTGTTTCGCCTACAAGCGAGCTCGCATCACCATTCCCTTGGATAGCACTAATAAGAGTTGCATCACCACCGCATTCAACTGGGTCCGGCTCTTCTGTTTGCTGATTGTGGCTACCCACATTTGAAAAATCATCTTTTGGCAATGCCATCCATTCAAGTTCGCCGTCAAACGCCGCATACGCATCTGTACGGCCAGATTTTACAGATTCTAATCTAACTAACGAACGGTCTTGAGTGCGTACATCGCCGCTTACCCAAGCTGAACCTGGATCGACACCAATTTGGCCTAAGCTATCAACCACAGTGTCGCTGTTAGTTAATGTAACCGCGTCATCACCGTTAAACCAACTGCCATCAGTATCAAGCTGCGCTTTTGCTTTTAACGCTTCCGCTGCACGTGAGTGTGCAACAACATAAGTAGTGTTAGGTGCAAGCTCACCAGCAAGCGTAATCGTACGGCCAATTTCCGTCTTACCATTGAAGTAAAAGTTTAGTGCGTAAGTTGATAAATCAACTGCGGTATCGCCTGCATTATAAACTTCAACCGCTTTATTGTAGCTGCCGCCTTCAACGTATTCCGAAATGATCACATTCGCATTGGCACTGGCTGTTGCCAAGGCAATTGCGCTTGCCAAAAGTGTTTTCTTTAACATTAGTATTGTTCCCGATTTTGTTTTACCCGACTAAGGAACATCGTATGCTAGGCATATAAAGTGACAAATCAATTACAAAATAGTGTTTATTTACAGTGATTTACGATTAATTTAACATTTTTGAAACATTTAAAAATAAAAGGACGAATGTCCGGTGTTTTAGCTGTTTTTAGGAATAAGAAAAGAATATTAATTCCCAAATGGAATTAGCGTTACTTATTTTTAATTCCATTCGGACATATGACCTTGCTGCTACCAATGAAAAATTCACGGCGACACTATTAGCCGTTTTATTGTATTTAGCTCGCAAGAGATTAATAACAAGAAGCAGACTTTGCACCGCACCTTTTGTATAAACAAGCTGAAAAAACCAACAACACCTTTCCTCTTTTCGCAGAATAAAATCACACACTGTTGTGACCTAAACCACTAAAGCCCGCTATGTAAAACCAAACTCACTAGCGTGACTCATTTTCTTAAAAGCTTGATAGCACACGCTCTAAAAAAACCCTTTCGGTAAACTGCAGGCATAAAAAACGCCTGAGTACAAACTCAAGCGTTTTCTTTAAATCTATATGGCGGAGAGGGAGGGATTCGAACGCTCCACTTGAGCTATACCCTCCAAAAAAACGAACAACCTATTGTTATTATTTGCTTTTAATTAGGAAAGCAATTCTAATCGATGATTTATTAAATGTCACACATCATTATATAACTACAAAGGTGTTCAATAATCAATTATTTATTAAAATCGAGGGTAGAAAGTAGTTAAATGCCTCTCAGAAATTTTTAGAGAAAGGTTCTCAGAAAAATTCCACGTTAGAAGTAATGAGCTACTTAATATTTAATATCGGTTTAATTATATTGATCAATTCAATTGTAAATTTTGCACTAACTTCTGAACAAAAACCATGATAAGAGTCTCCTTTTTGTTCATTTCCAAAATCACAAACTGACTTATAACCAAGAAATAAGGGTTTAATATGCGACATCACACAAGCACTGTACATACCAAATATTTCCATCTCTAAACCGAGAAGTTTCCTATGCTGAGTTCTCAATTCTGACATTTTTTCAGCGTTTGAAATAACCGAAGAACCAGTAACCATCGGGCCAATATGTAATCTTGGGCTCTTTTCTGGTCGCTTATGCTCAGTTTGTTGCCAAAATTTCTTCAGAATATTTGTTTCTTCTAACTCTTTTGCCTTGTTTATAAGACGTTGATCAACTGTGATTTGATAGGGTTCAATAGCAAATTCCTCTCCTTTCCATTTTCCGGTTTGCCATTCCCAGGAAGGGCTAGCAACAATAAGATCACACTCGTTAACCTCTTCTTGAACTCCTGCGCATATTCCGGGCATTAATATTAACTTCGGCCTCAAATAATTAATAAGTCTAGAAGTTGTAATTGAACTGGAAACGAGACCCATTTTGGGAAGTACACCAAGAGCTACTTTATAGTTAGAATCAGACCCTATCAATGACAGCCTAAAGTCAATATCTTCTATTCCAAAAGTTTCCTCTCTATACCAAGAAAATTCAGAAGCTGATAGTAAAGGAGCTGCTTCCTCTTGTAGTGCTGTCAATATAAGAACGTCTACTCCATAATCAATCTGTGTACTGGTTTTTATAACTCCCTCGAAGTTAGTCTTAACATATTCTTGAATATTTGAGGTTCCATCATAATGATAAATAATTACACCACAATCTTCTAAAGATTGTTTATAATCATTTTTCAGCCCTTCGTGTTGTGTAATGGCAATAGAAAATTTCGGCTTTTTATACCAATCTAACTCGTTAACTTCTTTAATAAGTTCAATTCCCGCATTAGGTACGGGGTCTTCATTTTTCCTTTTTGGAAGAGCAAGGTCTATAACTGCAAAGTCATAAATTTTTTCTGAAAATAAAGTTAATGCTTCATTTACAGTTTTAGCAATATCTAAGTTATATTTAACTCCAATATTTAAACCTTCTTTAATAACCTCTATTTTTTTGGGGCAATCATCTATGATTATTACATTTATCATGTTGAATTTTATCTAACCTATCTAAAAGTTCGCTTTTCCAAGCGTCTGTAGTAACATTAAATTGAACTAAGTCATAAAAATTTTCGGGAAACTCATTTGCTAATTCAACCTTTAAAGCATTCGCATCAAGAGGCCTATTATCAAACATGATAGTTTCATATTGGGTAATGACAATTACACGATTTACTAATTCAAAGTAATCCATGTTTCTAAGAATCTCTATTCCGCCAAAACCTTGAGGTCTTCCACCTGAGTTGCTTTCGTTTAAGTCATATGTAGGAAGAGACATATCTAATAAAACGATTATTTCTTCATCCAACAGCTCTAATTCATTCAAAGCAGATGATACAGACTGCACATGTTTACATTCAAAATCGAAGTATTTTTCCTTTAAGCAATCAACGATTTTCTCTTTTTTATACTCATCATCTTCAATTATTAAAAACTTCATAATTTACCTACATTACTAGTAGTGTGAATATTATTTCTACCTTAAAACGACCATCAGAGTAGCCAAAGTCTAAGTGTTCCTTTCTAGCTATATATGGCAGAGCTAACAACTTATGGAAACCAGATCCTCCTTCCTCACGAGCTTTATGAGTATTCGTAGCAATTTCTTGCCTAATTTGAGCGAGTCTATCAAAATCTACATCTGATTCTAAAACTGGATTCGATATTGCTACTTTGAGCTTTGAGCTAGTTAAATTAGTTGTTTGTTCTAATACTTCTACAAAGATTTCCGTTCTATCATCTTTGCCATGTTCTTGAATATTAGAAAGTAATATTTTAAAAGCATCCACCATACTTTCTAAAACATTCGAGTGAAATCTATTTTTAAGTTCGCAGTCAATAAATTTTAGTTTAGGATCAAATGACTGGTGCACCCTCTTTGTGCTTGCTAGAGCTATCTCTACAATATTCACAAAGCTATAGTTCCTAATTGACTTACGATTCTCACTAGAAATATCAAACCAAGACTCTATCTCAGTAAAGACATTAAACATATCAGTTCGAGCATCAACTACACTATTTACTATTTCTTTGGCTTCCCTATCACCAAGCAAAGTTGTTATATCTTCCTGCAAATTTTTTAGTTTTAGGAAAATACTTCCAGTTAAATTCTGGGAAATTAATACTTTAATTGAGCTTGCGTGCTGTTCTAAAGAAAGTACAAAGCCCTCTAATACAAATGTTAAAAACTCATCAATGGAAGTATCTTCATTCACAAAATCTTCAATTAACGCAACGGTGTATGTAGTAATATCAACGCTAAAACACCCAAGTGGGTTTTCATCCGACTTTATTTGAATATAATCTCTAATAAAGTCCTTTAGCTCTTGGTCTATAGAACGCGAAAACTTATTTAAGATACTACTAAGTTGGGCCCTTTTCCCATGTTCGCTTTCTGAACAGAGCTTGTTAAGCCAATACTTATTTTCAGTGTAGTCGCCAATTTCATCAGAATACTTTGTAATAAGATGATTTATCTCTAAAGGCCCCCTTGTCACTCCGAGAAACCTTCCATGTCTAATTCTCATACTTAAATAGTAATCCAATCCAAACTCATGATTCTTTAGGAAAATATCAGTTAGAGAATAAAGCAGCGATACCATGAGTGAGTATTTCTCTTGGCTAGGTTTTTTGAATAACCCGCTTTCATCTTGGGTAGATAGGGAGAGCTTTTGCAGCACCTCCCCTAGTGAGAGTGTTTTAAGTGTCTTGTATCGCTCAAAAGTTTTTAGGTGTTTATTCTTTGCCTCTTTAAAAAAGCGATCCTGATCAACTGTAAGACCCACGTTATCAACTTCTTTAATTCCCTCAGCAATTACTAATTGCCTTTCCAGTTCATCAATTTCATCTTCTAAATCGTTGTTATTTACATTTAAAGATAGTAGTTTTTTACATATAGCTATTCTTTCAGCTGTAATTTCATTTGGATTACTATACTTTTGCGAGTCTTGAGATAAATTAAAGGTAGAGCAAACTTTATTTAGAAAGAAATAAAACCTTTCGAAGTCATCGTTAAAATGACTGAGTTCTAACTCACTTGGATTCGATAAACCTGAGCTATTTAGAAAAGCTCTTAAACAAGCTTTGAGATTAAATAGCTGCTTCTCATCATTATATATTTTAAGATATGCCTCCAAAGCTATAGCACTATCTTGATAAGACTCTATGCTTTTAAAGAATCTCCAAGATTTACCAAGGAACAATTCCCCTAAATCAAATATATGAACTAATTTCGGATTTTTTATGTAATCTGGAACAAAAATCTCGAATGCGTCTTTGTACCTTTCTGAACTTATTAGCTCTATGAATTTTAACTTCAAAAAGTAGTACTTGATATAATTCGAATAATTTGAGTCTGTATACTCTTTCGCATTTAGTAAAGAGGAAGAGTTCTCTTCCGTTTTAATTAAAACACTATTGAGATCTACTAATTTTTCACCGCCGACTTTGTTAAGAAGTAATTCGATATCTTCATTTAAATACAAAGGGGTGTAGAAATAGCTTAGCATTTTACAATAAGAAGAAAACCTATGAGACAATAATGAATTTGGTAATTGCAAAAATGAGAATACTTGACTGATATGCTTAATATTATAAGTCAGAGATTGGATATACAAATTAGCATCATCAAAATTTGAATCTACTGAAACAAGACTTTTAATTGAACTTAAATAAGAATTAATGAACTTATTTTCTGACTCAAGCTCTATTCCACATTTTAATAGTGTTGGAACAATACATGGGTCTAAATAAGTTATGTTTTTAATATCCAAAGTTCGACTTGAAGAGTGAATAGGCTCGCTTAGAAATTCGACCGACTTCTGTGACAAATTTTCAAGTAAAGGATCTTTAACTTTAGATAGAATCCTCAAAGCCAGTTTTGAATGATTTAGTTTTTCTGCAAAGTGGTTTTCTACTAGAACTCGTGACACAAGTAAATATTGGTCGATGATAGAATACCTTTGGGAAAAAACAAGCAACGTTGATACATCTTTTAAGTCAAAGCAATTGAGTTCATTGAATAGGTAATAGTTAACAATCGTTTCAATTCTATATTTAAAATCTGTATCTTTTAAATCACTAATAACGTTACTTTGTCTAAAACGAAAAAAATCTACATCACAATTATCTTCATTTCTTTCGCTAATTAGATAAGCTAAATAATATGTCCAGTCGAACTCTCCATCGTTAACTTTTAGATTAAAAATTTCGGTAAGAAAATTTTTATTTCCACTAAGCGACTCTAATTTTTGTAAGCAAAAAAACTTAGCCTCTAATGCCCATATTGACCAACCGAAGCTCGAAATAATATGTTCTAAAACTTCAGAAGCTTTTCCAATATCGCCATGTAATATTTCAGATTCATATTGCTTCTTTAAGTTTAGAAACTCATTTAATATTGAAGAATGGTTAGCAATTAGATTACAGGACCAAACCAGCTCAAGCTCAGCTGGCTTTTCCTCAATTATTGGAGTTACACCTAATAAAGATAACGAATCAGGAAAAAATGGGAAAAAACTACTTAAAGGCCCATTTACTATTTCTACCGCCTTTGGGTAATCAGAGATCCTTTTCTTTTTTAGAATTTTACTGATCCTGTTTATATGCCCTTTGTTATTGTTATAAATTCCCATACAAAAATATTCACTGTCCTTAATTATTCTGTAACTATATAAGAGTTAATAAAAAAATAAAGTTTTTATTCCAGTTTTGCTCACGCAAAACCATCATCTATCTTGATATACCAGCTCATAAAACTGCCAATTTGTAGAGTTCTTTCTTTACAGAATTGGTAAACATAATGACGTCTACCTTGGCCTTTAACACTTTCACGTTTAGATATTTGCTTGAATCCGAAAGCCTTAATAGAACCAGTGAAGATAAAGAACCAAGATTTTTGTTATTTTTGGTCTTTGTAACCTCAAAGGTTATATCTGAAATTTTAATGTTAACACCTTCATATTCAAGTTTTCCTTCCTTTAAGAAGTATTCTAAGTCTTGGATTTCTTGCTTAATAAATGTACCTTTTAGAGATTCAGAGTCTAACTTTAAAAACTAACATTGAACCTTGTAACCAGCATTTAAAGGTATTCATACGTATTTCAGGCGGTATATCTTCGAGTAGTTGAGTTATATGAAGTGCTGTTACAAGGTTTCTCTTAAGTGGCAATACTTCGCTTTTTTGTATTGAGAGATACTCTAACTGAAAATGGATATCCTGCGTCCCTAAGCTCTTTAGGAAGAGGAATTCTTGTATAATAAGTACAGTAGCGGTCTTTGCTCAAATACATTGTTCTACTCGATTGTCACACCGAGTAGAATAAAGGAGGGTTTATAGCTTAAATTCATTAAATATCTTTAAATCAATATGGCGGAGAGGGAGGGATGAACTTTAATACATCCCTGTATTTACCCGCTTCGCGGCGCCTTCGCGGTTCAAATTATTCCCGATAATGTGTCGAACCCTAATCGAGGGCCTCACCCTCCTGACATAATGCGGGCATAAAAAAACGCCTGAGCATAAACTCAAGCGTTTTCTTTAAATCTAGGATGGCGGAGAGGGAGGGATTCGAACCCTCGATAGGGGTTAACCTATACACGAGTTCCAGTCGTGCGCCTTCAGCCACTCAGCCACCTCTCCGCATTACACCGACTTGCAATGTGTGGCGTATCTTATGCAAAGCCTTGATTGTAAGCAAGTACTTTTTAGAACACTGATTATGAGCGGCTAAAATTACAACACATTAAGTATTGTTTGTCGTTGCCAACTTTAACGATGCCGAAAAATCTAGCATGCGATTAAGCGAACGTAGCGCGCCTTCACGAAGCTCCATATCAACAAACACTTCTTTACCGCTTGCATCAAGTAATGCTTCTTCAATCGCTTTTAGGCCATTCATCGCCATCCAAGGACAGTGCGCACAGCTACGACATGTTGCACCTTCACCTTGAGTTGGTGCTTCAAAGAATTCTTTTTCAGGGCACAGTTGCTGCATTTTATAAAAAATACCGCGATCCGTTGCCACGATGAACTTTTGATTGTCCATCTCTTGCGCTGCTTTAATTAACTGGCTCGTTGACCCTACCGCATCAGCTAAATCAACAATTTCAGCAGGTGACTCTGGGTGCACTAATACCGCTGCATCAGGGTGCAGGGCTTTCATATCTTTTAGCGCTTTTGTCTTGAATTCATCGTGAACGATACATGCGCCATTCCACATGATCATATCTGCGCCAGTTTGCTTTTGAATATACGAGCCTAAGTGTTTATCAGGGCCCCAAATAATCTTGTCGCCTTGCTCGTCAAGGTGTTCAACAATTTCAAGTGCACAGCTTGAGGTAACAATCCAATCTGCGCGAGCTTTAACTGCCGTTGAAGTATTTGCATACACCACCACTTTGCGATCTGGGTGCTGATCGCAAAACGCTGAGAACTCATCAATTGGACAACCAACATCCAGTGAACACGTTGCTTCTAGCGTTGGCATTACAACTGTTTTTTCTGGCGTTAAGATTTTGGCTGTCTCGCCCATAAAGCGCACACCTGCAACCACAATAGTTTTTGCTGGGTGTTTACTACCAAAACGCGCCATTTCTAACGAGTCTGCAACACAACCACCGGTTTCTTCAGCCAGGGCTTGAATTTCAGGATCGGTATAATAGTGTGCCACTAATACCGCATCTTTCTCTTTTAGAAGTGATTTAATACGTTCTTTATACGCCTGCTTTTCATCGTTTGATAAAGGGGCTGGCTTGGGAGGAAAAATATAATCCTCAGGCATAATTTGTTCAGCTAAGCTCATATTCTCGACCGTGAACTGCTACAGGAAATTGGCGCGCATTATACTGAAAATGGCAACTGAATGACAGTTTTGTGATTGATAAAATAACGCGATGGATATAATTAAGAAATATAAATAAGATATGAATGGTGGGTCATGATGGACTTGAACCATCGACCAATGGATTAAAAGTCCACTGCTCTACCAACTGAGCTAATGACCCGCTCATAGAATGCGTATTGCATATAGAAAGGTCTTTGAATGGTGGGTCATGATGGACTCGAACCATCGACCAATGGATTAAAAGTCCACTGCTCTACCAACTGAGCTAATGACCCGCTCAAAGAGAAGGCTTAGAAAATGGTGGGTCATGATGGACTCGAACCATCGACCAATGGATTAAAAGTCCACTGCTCTACCAACTGAGCTAATGACCCGCTCTAAGCAAGTGCATTTCGAATGGTGGGTCATGATGGACTCGAACCATCGACCAATGGATTAAAAGTCCACTGCTCTACCAACTGAGCTAATGACCCGCTCAATTCCCGTGAGGGAAATACTCGAAGTGCAAAAATCTGAATGGTGGGTCATGATGGACTCGAACCATCGACCAATGGATTAAAAGTCCACTGCTCTACCAACTGAGCTAATGACCCAATCAGATTTTTTGCGCAGCGTTTTTGTCTTTCGTAACAAGCGGCTGCGGGCGCTTATAATACTTATTTAAAAAATGAGTGCAACCTAAAATTACGGTTTTTTTAAGTTTTATGACTCAGTTGGCTAATTTTATACCAACAAATTAAGATTAGCCTAAAAAGTGATAATGTTTTCACTTTTCGTTTACAAATAAGTGGTGTTGCGAGTCTTAATTCAGACTCGCTAATTTTTCAACAGCCAACTTAGCTGGGGTTGAATCAGGGTATTGTGCCACTAAATCATTTAAGATTTTTTTCGCACGTACCGTTTCACCTTCTTTTAAATAGGTGTTTGCAAGTTTAAGCATGGCATCTGAACGCTTATTTGAGTCAGGGAAGCCATTCACTAAACTTTCAAAGTGCGTGAGTGCACCTTTGCTGTCATTTTTAATTGTCAGTAACTGACCTAACCAATAATGTGCATTAGGCACATAAACTGAATCAGGATAGTTTGTTAAAAATGCTTTGAACTCAGGGATCGCATCATCATAGCGTTTATCTTGCATAATGAGTTGTACAGCGCGATCGTAAGCATCATTCTCAGACAAGTTACTGCTCATTGTGCCAGAACTAACATCTGAAGTAGTGTCTGCTACTTGTGTCGGTGCGCTATAACTCGATACACGCGTTTCAATTTCTTGATACAGCTCACGCTGACGTTGCAGCACTTTTTCCAATTGGTAGCCTTGCTCTTCGGTAACACCGCGTAGCTGGCTTACTTCATCTTGTAATGATTCCAATTGCTGCTGCAATTGAAGAAATTGTACGTTTCGATTTGCAACCATGCGCTCTAAAGTTTGTAAACGCGTTTCAAGTGCTGTCGATGACATACTTGAACTTGCGCCTACCTCAGAAACAGGAGCGGGAGCAGCCAGTAACTGACTGCTCCCGCTAAGAAACATGGTTGCCAAAATAACTTTCGGCTTAATCATATTATCTTCTATATTAGTATACTAAAACTGCGCGACGGTTTTTCGCGAAAGCATCTTCAGTACGTGTTTTAACCATTGGCTTTTCTTCACCGTAGCTAACTACTGAGATTTGGCTTTCCGCAACACCTAGGCTTTGTAGGTATTTAGATACAGCTTCACCACGACGCTCACCTAGTGCGATGTTGTACTCAGGAGTACCGCGCTCATCAGCGTGACCTTCTACAAGTACTTTAACACTTGGGTTCTTAACTAAGAAATCAGCGTGTGCTTGAAGTAACTCAACGTAATCACTGCGAACTGTTGATTTATCAAAACCAAAGTAGATGATTTGCTCTTGACGAAGCGCTTCATATTTTTCTGCAAGAATTTCTTCTGGCGTCTTTTCTTTAGCAACAGTTTCAACTTGTACTGTTTCTTCTTGACCTTGGTTGCTTTGATTCGCAGATGTATCTTCTTCAACAGTTGAAGATGAGCTACAAGCAGCTAACGTCATTACAGGCACTGCAATGAGTAGGCTTTTTAGTAGTTTGTTAAGTTGCATTGAGTTGATTCCTTTTTTAAAAGTCTAACCTGTAATCTTTACAAAAATGGCGACCACGCGGGTGCCTTAACTTCACCTTCCGCTACCGGTAGGCGAGCTTTAAACCGTCCATCCATTGATACCAATGCAAGGACCTGTTTATTATTATGTAACGTACTATAGATAATCATTGAGCCATTTGGCGCAATGCTTGGTGATTCATCTAAGCGAGTACGTGTTAAAACACTGAAGTCACCTGATTTTAATTCTTTTTTAGCAATATGGTATCGACCTAAGGTACGATTTACCATCACCAAGCTATTACCATCAGGCGTGATTGAACCCGCTAAATTCATATCACCGTCAAAAGTAAGTCTTCTTTTCTTACCAGTTGCTAAATTTACGCTATAAATCTGAGCATTACCAGCCCTTTCCGACGTAAATATGATTTCTTTACCGTTTGGATGCCAGCTTGGCTCAGTGTCGATACTTCTGTGTCTTGTAATGCGACGTGCTTTCTTACTTTTCAAGTCCATAACGTAGATTTCAGTCGCACCGTTTTTGTCTTTAGACAGCACCATTGCTAGCTTATTACCGTCAGGCGAAAATCGTGGTGCACCATTGATGCCTTTGAAGGTTGTTAAGCGCTCGCGTTTACCTGTGTAAATATCTTGAATATAGATCTGGCTCTGGCGATTTTCGAATGTTACGTACGCCAGCTTTGTGCCATCTGGTGACCACGTTGGCGACATTAGCGGCTCTTTCGAACGTAATAGCGTTTGCTCGTTGTAACCGTCGTAATCTGCAATCACTAATTGATATGGACGATCTTCATTTTCACGTACAATTACATACGCAATTTTAGTTAAGAACGCACCGCGTTCACCAGTTAGCGCTTCGTACACCACGTCGCTAATACGGTGACCGTAACGGCGGAAACTATCGCTGCCAATTACGGTTTGACGCGCATCTAAAATATGATCTTCCGAATTAACTAAACGACCTTTACTTAAAATCTTTGTATCGCCACCCGTAATTTGGCCGCGAATAACATCAATTAGTTGATAGCTCACTAAGTAACGGTCGCCCATTTGTTCGGTAATGCTACCAACTAAAATGGCTTCAACACCTTCAGAAACCCACGCACTGTAATCTACTTCTAAATCCGTTGTTGGCTGCTGCGGCATATTAGCCGGCGCCACTGGATTAAAACGACCACTGCGACGTAAGTCGGCAGCAATCACGTCTGTAATATTGCTTGGCGCGATACCATTTCCGCTATATTTAAATGGCACGATACCAATCGGGCGTGCTGAATCGACACCTTCGGTAATTACAATTTCAAGAGCGGCGTTCGCTGCTGTACTCACTAATAGCACAATCAACAAAGCCCATTTTTGTAATGCGCTAATCATGTTATCCCTTAAATATCTGGTTTAATGGTTAAGTTAATATTTTTAAGTTTTTCAAAAACCGCTTTGTCTTTTGACACTGGTAATGTATCAGCTCTGCGTACCGCACGAATACTGGCTTCACACACTTGTTTATCGCCACTTAGTGCTTCAACCTGTGTTACTAAACCGTTAAACGCAAGGCGCAAGTTAAGACGGCATTGCTTGCCTTTCATGCTGTCTTCCAACAATAAGTTTTGCTGGATTTTGGCGATAATAAGCGCGGTGTATTTTTCTACTTCAGAAAGTACTTGTGCTTGCTTAGCACGACTGCGCGCTGCAGCTTCCGCGGCAAGTTGCTCTTGCATCATTTTTTCAGCGAGTGCTTTTTGACGCGCAGCTTCGGCATCGGCCTTACGTTTAGCCTCCGCTTTTTTCAGCCTTTCCTCTTCTGCTTTGCGTTTTTTCGCAAGCGCTTCGGCTTTCTTCTTCGCTTCTGCCGCTTTTTTCTGTTCAGCTTGCTGCTTTTTCTTCGCTTCTCGCGCTGCAGCTTCTGCTTTTTTCTTTTCTCTTTCTTTACGCACGCGCTCTTTTTCAAGCTTTGCGATACGTCTTGCCTCTTCTTCACGCTTCTTTTTAGCGTTTGCAGCACGACGTTCTAAGTCACGAATGCGTTTTGCCTCAGCGGCTTTTTTATCTGCTTCTTGCTTTTTGAGTTCGTTAATGCGCTTTTCTACGGCTTTATTATCAACCGACACGGCCTCAACGGCTTTTTGCTCTGGCTTAACGGGAGCATTTAAAGTGACTTCCATTACTTGTGGTGTTGATGGCTTTAACCAGTTGCCAATAACAAGCGCGACAATAATGCCAATATGCAAAGCTGATGATTTTACCAGAGCAGATTTAAAGTCGTTTTTCATAATTACTGCTCAAAAGACTCCGTCATTAATCCCACCGACGGTACGCCTGCTTTTTTTAGAAAATCCATTAGCAGTAACACTTCTTGGTAAGTTACCTTGCCATCGCCTTTTAACATTACTGGGGTTTTGGGGTCTTTATCCAACGCCAATTTAACTTGAGCAGCAATATCAACTGCTTCCATTGGCGCTTCAGGATCAATACCAATACTGGCATAGTAATTACCATCAGCATCGATTGATACCACAATTGGTGGTGTTTCCGTTGCTTCAACAAGCTCCGATTGTTCCATCTGTGGTAAATCAACCTTAACACCGTGGGTGATTACGGCCGCTGTCGCCATAAAAATAATAAGCAAAACCAACATAACGTCTATATAAGGTACTACGTTGATTTCGGCGACCGGACGACGTTTTTTACGTTGGTACATTAGTTTGCTTCCACTTTTGCCACAGCTTGGCGATGAAGAATATTAGAAAACTCTTCCATAAAGTTGCCGTAAGACGACTCAACTTTTTCTACTGTGTGTGAAAAACGGTTAAACGCGATAACAGCAGGAATTGCAGCAAATAAACCCATTGCAGTTGCAATCAACGCTTCTGCGATACCAGGCGCTACCATTTGTAAAGTTGCCTGTTTTACTGAGCCAAGTGCGATAAATGCGGTCATAATCCCCCAAACCGTTCCAAACAGACCAATGTATGGGCTAATTGAACCAACCGTTGCAAGGAATGATAGGCTTGATTCTAATTTTTCCACTTCACGAGAAAGCGTTACGCGCATTGCGCGGTGCGTGCCATCTAAAATAGAACCTGGTGATGCATGATTGTTTTTTGCAAGGCGTGCGTATTCTTTAAAACCAGAAGTGAACATTGCCTCTAGGCCATCAAGTTCATTACGGGCAGACAGTTCCGCATACAATTTACTTAAATCGACACCCGACCAAAATTTGTCTTCAAACTTTTTAGCATTCGTTTTTGCCGCTGTTAGCGCTTTTCGACGTTGAATGATCATAGCCCAAGAAAAAATAGACATTAATACCAAAGTCAACATCACAAGTTGCACCAAAAAGCTCGCTTTAAATATTAAGTCAATAATTGAAATTTCGGTGGCCACTGCTCACTCCTGAAATGATTGATAGTCAAGGGTTAGTTCGTTTAGTGCTTGGAAAGTTCCCTTGTTAGTATGAGATTTAGTTTAACCATACTAATACCTGCATACAATGGCTAGACACTAAGAATCGCATCAACTGAACAAAAAAAACACACAAATTAACTTTATGATACTAAATGATGATTTTATAACGCACTAAACATTCAAAAACATAACGTTTATTCACTAAATATGAATAAATACTCAAAACTTTAAATGTAAGAATCACCAAAACAATAAAACTTATAGAACAAATTTTACGCTTTAATAATTTTTCCTTTAAATACAATGGTATAATTATTAACAATTAATTAACTGATGGTTATATGCACAAACAAAAACACCGTCACATTAGTTTTTTTTATATCAAAAAATAATTTTTCTAGTTTGATGAAAACCACACTAATCCGTAATATAGCACCTGTAAACACGAGGACATGCACACACACTGTGCTAACCCTAGTTTCATATACACAGTGATTACTGATTTGTCATTGTGTAGCATTTTTTTAAATGCGTTCCCTGGATTACTTCCTTCAACTTGTTGTTTGCCCGCTCCCTAGCGGGCTTTTTTTTGCCTTAAATTTAGAACAACTCCACTATAAATACGCTCAGATATAAATAACAAATCAACTTCTAACCCACATTTTTGCTAACTGCTATCGTTAATTGATTGGCAATAGACCGCCTTTACATGAAAGGCTCTTTTACAAGTGTTACCTGTTGCAAAGCAAAAGTTACATGACAAAAAAGGCCGCTAAGCGACCTTTTTTAATTATTTAACCCAAACTAACGTTACGTGTATTACGCGTCTTTTATTGGAAAGCCAAAATGTTTATAGGCAAACTCTTGGGCAATACGCCCTCTTGGCGTACGCTGAATAAATCCTTGCTGTATCAAATATGGCTCAATCACATCTTCGATTGTTTCGCGCTCTTCTCCTATTGCCGCAGCAATATTATCAAGGCCAACAGGGCCGCCCATAAACTTCTCAATAAGGCAGAGTAAATATTTGCGGTCCATATAATCAAAACCACTTTTATCAACATCTACCATATCAAGGGCGCTGCCTGCGACTTCGGCTGTAACGACACCATCAGCTTTCACTTCGGCATAATCCCGAACACGGCGTAATAATCGGTTGGCAATACGTGGGGTACCACGGGCACGGCGTGCCACTTCAACCGCGCCTTCGTCTTCCATTTCAAGGGATAAGAAATCCGCAGAGCGACTAACGATGTGTGATAAATCTTCAACTGAATAAAACTCTAATCGCTGAACAATACCAAAACGATCTCTAAGTGGCGAAGTAAGAGAACCTGCACGGGTTGTTGCACCAACTAATGTAAACGGCGGCAAATCTAATTTAATAGAGCGTGCAGCAGGTCCTTCACCTATCATAATATCAAGCTGGTAGTCTTCCATTGCTGGGTAAAGAATTTCTTCAACATGTGGGCTTAAACGGTGAATTTCATCAATGAAAAGCACATCGTTTTCTTCTAAGTTGGTTAGCATAGCCGCAAGATCGCCGGCTTTTTCAAGTACCGGGCCTGATGTTGTTTTAATATTCACATTCAGCTCGTTAGCAACAATATTCGCTAACGTAGTTTTACCTAAACCCGGCGGGCCAAAAATAAGCAAATGGTCAAGTGCTTCTTCACGAGAGCGCGCCGCTTCAATAAAAATTTCCATCTGCTCTTTTACATGGGGTTGACCACGGTAATCAGACAACAGCTTTGGACGTATCGCTCTATCGATAACATCCTCATTTCCTTTTTTCTCGGGCTCTATTAATCTATCTGCTTCAATCATCTTACATCATCGCCTTTAGCGCTTCTTTAATTAGCGCTTCGCTTGATAAGCCACTGCCTTTAATTGCTTTAACGGCTTTTTCTGCTTGATTTGCTTTATAACCGAGTGCCATTAACGCTGCTATTGCATCATCTTGTGCACACCCTTTAACGGTTGGATCTTCCTGCATTTCCAATATTGCACCATCGGTATAAGGAGTAAAGAGATCCATACCCCAATCTTTCAGCCTGTCTTTCATTTCAAGCACTAAACGCTCAGCTGTCTTTTTACCAACACCTGGCAATTTAACAAGACTAGTTGCATCTTCATTATGCACACAGGCAACAAATTGCTCGGCAGACATACCGGATAAAATTGCCAAACCTAACTTAGGTCCTACACCATTGGCTTTTAATAATTCACGAAATAGTGCGCGTTCCGTTTTATTGTTAAAACCAAACAATAATTGTGCATCTTCTCTTACCACAAAATGGGTGTAAACAACCGCTTCTTCACCTTCTTTCGGCAAGTTGTAAAAACAGGTCATTGGCATATTCACTTCATAGCCAACACCACTCACTTCAATTAAGATTTCCGGTGGCTGTTTTTCTACTAATGTTCCGCGTAATCGCCCTATCATCGTCTTAATCGTCCTCTTACTGTTTTACTCGCTTGCCCTGAAAGCTTGATTAAATGTTGTTGTGAATGGCCATGACAAATGGCGATCGCCAACGCATCGGCGGCATCTGCTTGTGGTGTGCCTGGCAGTTTTAAAAAACTCTTTACCATATGTTGTACTTGCGATTTATCAGCACCACCGGTGCCAACAACGGCCTGCTTAACTTGCCTTGCAGAATATTCAAACACCTCAAGTGACTGAAGCGAAGCCGCCACCATGGCAGCGCCGCGGGCTTGGCCAAGTTTTAATGCAGAATCGGGATTTCGCGCCATAAATACTTGTTCTATCGCAAAGCTATCTGGCTGATATTGTTCAATTAGCTGCGTCACACCTTGAAAAATTATTTTAAGGCGCTCGGCCATTGGCTTTTCGCCCATTTTAATACAGCCGCTACCTAAGTATTCAAACTTCATACCTTGCTGTTTGATTAAACCATAGCCCGTAAAGCGAGAGCCAGGGTCGATGCCAAGTATTATTGCCAATGCACACCTTTTGCGATGTTTTCTTGTGATAACTAATAATGACTAATAACTGTATGGATTACCAGTAATAGTTTTTAAACTGCGCGCACTTGCACAAAATTTAACTTATTTTGCGCTATATGCTTTGCGCCAAAGCCACTCTATTGGACCTGACTTGAAAAGTTTTAAATAGAAAAACGCAAATACCAGCTGAAAAACTGAGAATATTAAACACAAGTAGATATAGTCTAAACGCGTTGCACTATGCACAAATTCAGGTGAAAAGTAGCGAAAGAAGAGCGCAAATACGATTGATTGCAAAATATAAAGCGTAAATGCCATACGTCCCGCAGGCGCAAAAATACTGTTTAATACGGTAAGCTTTTCATTTAGCTTAATAAAAACATGGCAATACATTAACGCACATACTAGTCCTGAAAATGTGGCAATGGACATGGTGAGTTCAACCAAGTGAACGTAATTAACACGCAATAGCGCATCGATACTCGATATGGTTATCACCACCAATAAAGATGCAAGTAATTGCTTTGTTGATAAACCTGTATTGAAAAAATCGGCGCGATATAAATAAACACCAAGCAGTACAATGCCTGCGGTAATCCAAATAAAACACACCCAGCTAAACACAAACATAATAATGGTAAACACTATTTGCTGAATTAATTGCTCGCCATAACCTGATTGCCAGGTATTAATAATTTCGAAGTATTCATCGCTATCGCGGTAGATGGGTTCGTTTGGGATCAACGCAAACAGCAATATTAATGAAAAGCCTATAGAAAAATAAGTTTTTGCTTTTTTTAAGAGCACTTCTTGGCTACTGCCTATTTCCCGATAAACAATCAACCCCGCTAGTGCATAGTTAACCAAAATATCGCCAGAAAAAATAAACACGCTATGGATAAAGCCAAAAATAAGAAGCCAATTTAAACGCGACTTTAACAACGTAAGGGCATCGTCTTGACCATGCTTATCATACAAAATAGCTAAGCCAACACCGAACAATAAACAAAATAAGGCCCTAAAACGACCATCAATAAAAAAGGCATTTATCACCTCAATCACATTATCGCTAAGCGGTGTAACTTGAAGCGGCACATAACCTAATTCAAAAACGCTATGATAGTAAATATTCATAAACAGAATACCCAACACAGCAAAACCTCTCTGTACATCTAGCGTTTTAATACGTGGCATACATACAACCTACATTCGAGAAAACTAAAAACGCAGCCATAGTGAGCGTCAAGTAACTGTTGGTAAAGTGTTAAATGATAAACGGCGAGATTAAAGGATAACAGCTATACGCTCATAGCTGTCCGTATCAAAACAATAATACGCAGTGATGTGCGAACTTCTCATATTTCCAATGGAGCGATGGAAACACCCTATGTTACCTGAACGCGGGTTAACAAATTTATTCGCCATTTGAAATCTATTAGCCTTGATAAAGGTGATTTATTCGCTCGGTTCAATTATTAGAGCAAGATTTAAAGCCGCTAATATGACATTTTTGTGGCAAGAATTAAAAACTGATCCTAGCATTATTGATAGTTAAATATCGTACTAAATTACGAGCAATTCTACTGATGAATAAGGAGTGTTCATGTCTATCAAACGATCATTTTTGTCACTATCGGCGCTAATTATTTTAGCGATGGCAGTAATGGCGAGTCTTATTTGGTATTCAACAAATCAAATGGCAGAACTCGGAAGCGAACTAGCGCTAAGTAAAGAGTTGAGTAACAACATGTTGATGTTGCGACGTCATGAAAAAGACTTTTTACTGCGTAAAAACGAAAAGTATGTTGATAAGTTTAATCAGCGCATTGTGTTAATTAAGCAAAATATCCATGCATTACACAACGCGCTCGATACCATTCCATCGTTAAAGCTACAACTTAGCGATACTCACGATTTAATCGAGCAATACGAAACTCAGTTTCTTACCTTAGTGGCACTCGACAAGCGCATTGGCTTATCAAAAGATCAAGGATTGCGACAGGCATTCAATTTAGCCGAAACGCAATTAAAAGAAGCGGTGCTAACAACGGGCGACACCAATGCAATAAGCTCTATGGTACGGCTCGTACTACTTGAAAATGACTTTCAATCATCGTTAGATATTGCAGCCAAAAATCAAGCGCAAGAAAAACTAAGCACGGTCAAAACCTATCTCACTACTTATGACACGGTAAGCGCCACAGCCACCCTTGCAAACTTTGAAAATGCCGCAGCAAACCTTGCGGATGCGTTAAAACAGCGAGGTTTATCAGAAGAAGAAGGATTACGCGGTGCATTACGAGGCAGTATTCACCAAGTAGAATCCACGCTCAACCAATTAACAACGGGTATTAACGCTGAAATTTCCGACACATTGCAAGTCAGTAAAAAACAAGGCGCAATGGTGTCTGGACTTATCACAGTGGTTATTTCAATTATTTTATTGTGGCAAACCTATCGCATTATTCATCGCCTACACAGTGCCAATGAAAAAATGGCAGATATTAGCCACGGCAATGGCGATTTAACCCAACACATTGAGCTAGACGGTGAAGATGAATTGTCAGAGTTTACCGATAGCATTAACGAGTTTATTGATACCACAGCAGAAATAGTACGTGAAATTAAACATAAAGGTGAAGCCGTAGAAAAAGGCGCACACCACTCTGCCGAGTTAAGTTTACGTTCGCAAACCGCAATTGAAGATCAAAAAAACAATACGCTCGCAGTCAAGCAAGCGGTGTCAGAACTAGTTAAAGCCGTTGAACTCATTGCCCAAAGCAGTGTTGACGTAGAGGCAAGTGTAGAGCAAGCGGAACAAGATATGCGTGAAGGCACAGATGTAATGAGCCAAACACACACCAATATGGGATTATTAAAGTCACAAGTTGAATCCACCAGCGAGATTATGAGTGAATTAACCCTATCAAGTCGTGAAATTGAAGGGGTAACGAGCGTGATAAGTGATATCACTGAGCAAACCAACTTGCTTGCACTTAATGCCGCAATTGAAGCTGCGCGTGCCGGCGAAACAGGCCGAGGATTTGCCGTTGTTGCCGATGAAGTGAGAACGCTTGCCAAACGCACACAGCAATCAACAGTAGAAATCGGAAAAATGATTAAAACATTGCAAGATCTAGTGGTTCGTTCTGAACAGGCAATGGAACAAAGTTTAAGTCTCACCAGTGAAATGAACGACTCTCTTGATACTGCGAGGGAAAGTATGGACCGCAATAAACAGTCGCTCGATGCCATTCGGGATCGCGTTATTCAAATTGCAGGTGCCACACAAGAACAAATGTACACAGTGAAGGAAGTAGAAAGTGCAACCGAAAATATCTCTGTGTCGGCTGAGCAATTGTTTATTGATTCATGCGAAAACAGTCAAAATTGTCATGCACTTGAAACCGATGCGCAAAATATGAAGCAAGATGTCGCTCGTTTTACCGTTTAGTTTCCCTTTGCAAGCAAACAAAAAAGGCGCACGTTAACGTGCGCCTTTTTTTTAATTTGATAACGATTACTCGTCAGCCGCCTCAACCACAGATACACCTAGTTCAACCAGTGCATCTGGGTTTGCAACGCTTGGTGCATTTGTTAATAAACATGATGCTTGCGTTGTTTTCGGGAACGCAATTACGTCACGGATATTTTCTGTGCCACATAGCAACATTACTAAACGGTCTAAACCAAATGCTAAACCTGCATGTGGTGGTGTACCGTACTTAAGTGCATCAAGTAAGAAGCCAAACTTGTCTTCTTGCTCTTGCGCTTCAATGCCTAAGATGCGAAATGCCGCTTGTTGCATATCATTGTTATGAATACGAACAGAACCACCACCTACTTCGTAGCCATTAAGTACCATATCGTATGCATCTGAAATCGCTGCTGCTGGGTTTGCTTCTAGTTCAGCCGCAGAAACGTCTTTTGGTGCAGTAAACGGATGGTGAACCGCGTGCAGTGTACCTTCATCGTCTTCTTCAAACATTGGGAAATCAACAACCCAAAGTGGTGCCCACTTAGTTAGGTCAGTAATTTCAAGATCTAAACCAATTTTCAGACGAAGCGCGCCCATTGCTTCGTTAACAACATTGCGCTTGTCAGCACCAAATAAAATGATGTCGCCTGTTTGCGCATTAGTGCGCTCTAGCAATTGGCTGATCACCTCTTCATTTAGGAATTTAGCAATTGGTGATTGTACGCCTTCAACACCAGCTGCAAGGTCGTTCACCTTCATCCATGCTAAGCCTTTCGCACCGTAAATGCCGATGAACTTAGTGTATTCATCAATTTGCTTACGTGAAAGCGATGCGCCACCTGGCACAGTAAGTACCGCTACGCGACCTTTTTCATCGTTAGCAGGACCTGAGAAAACTTTAAACTCAACGTCTTTAACTAAATCCGCAACATCAACTAATTCCATTGGGTTACGTAGATCTGGCTTATCTGAACCAAAACGACGCATTGCATCTGCGTACGACATGGTTGGGAATGTACCTAGGTCTACGTTTAGTAGCTCTTGCCACATATCTTTGATCAGCTTTTCAGTCATTGCGCGCACTTCGTCAGAGCTCATAAATGACGTTTCTAAATCGATTTGAGTGAATTCAGGCTGACGGTCAGCACGTAAGTCTTCATCGCGGAAACACTTAACAATTTGATAGTAACGGTCAAAACCCGACATCATTAATAACTGTTTGAACAGCTGTGGTGACTGAGGTAATGCGTAAAAACTACCATTGTGTACACGGCTTGGTACTAAATAGTCACGTGCACCTTCAGGAGTCGCTTTAGTAAGTACAGGCGTTTCAATATCTAAGAAACCATTGTCGTCTAAAAAACGACGAACAAATGACGACGCTTTAGCTCGTAACTTAATGCGCTCACTCATTTCGATACGACGAAGATCTAAATAGCGATACTTCAAACGCATTTCTTCAGAGTTTTGCTGATTAAAATCAAGTGGTAATGGCTCAGAACGGTTAATGATCTCTAACCCTTTACCTAAAATTTCAACTTCACCTGTCGCCATATCTTTGTTGATTTGGCTTTCTGGGCGAGCACGTACAATACCCGTTACTTTTACACAAAACTCGTTACGTAACTGGTTAGCGGTATCCATTAAGCCTTCAACGTCTGGATCAAATACCACTTGCACTAACCCTTCGCGGTCGCGTAAGTCGATAAAGATTAAGCCACCTAGGTCACGGCGTTTATTGATCCAACCACACAGTTCGACCGTTTGTTCTACGTTTGATTTATTTACTTGTCCGCAATATATAGAGCGCATATCTATCCTGTCCGTAAAAGACTTATCAATTTTTCGAGCACATAATCGGCTCGAAATTAGTCATCACTAAAAAATAAACGCCAATTATACTTAAGCGCTTTAAAATTGCGAGTGTAGAGAGTAAATTCCGTCTTTGATAAACTACAAAAATTGCTCATCAAATAATTTTCTAAATGCTGTATTTAGGTTGCCCACAGTGGTCCAGTAATCACTGGAAAGGTCGAGTGTTCACACGCCACTGTAAAAATAATGAAATGCTTACGCAATATGCCCAAATTTTTAATACTGTTGAGGGCAATACCAGCTTTTACGCCGACCCTACGCCAACAGCAATTAATAACTGGTATCAAAGCACTGGTGATGAATTTCGCTTTACCTTTAAAATACCGAAACGTATTTCGCATCAAATGGCGCTAGAAGGCATAAATCAAGACCTCAAAGATTGGCTCACCTTATTTGAACCCTTACTGCCAAAAATAGGTTCTGTAATGCTGCAGTTGCCCAAATCATGTTCGCCCGCTTATATGCCACGAATTGAGCAATTTATTCAAATTTGGCCAAAGCACATTCCATTATCCATTGAAGTAAGACACCTTGGCTTTTTCAAAAAAGACGACAATGAAAAGCATTTTAATCAGCTACTCATGCGTCACAATGTTGACCGCATTATAATGGATACCCGAGCACTCTTTTCTGAGCCTGCTAATACAGATGCGATTATTGATGCGCAAAATAAAAAACCACGCGTGCCTGTCAATGTTATCGCAACCGGAGAAAAGCCGATTATCCGTTTTGTTGGTTGTTCGACATTAAAAAACAATCACGCCTTTTATGCGCCTTGGGTCAAAAAAATAAAACAATGGCAAAGTGAAGGTAAAACACCGTATGTCTTTTTTCATACTGCCGACAACCACGACTCAGCCCAACTTGCCCGTCAATTTTGTCAAGATGGTGGCTTTAACCACAATGTGTTAGCGCCTTTTCCTGCGCAAACAGAAACAAAACAAAACGACTTATTTTAGGTATTTATGTCAGCAATCGATAAAACCTCACCGTACATGAATTACTTTAACGGTTACCCTGAGCCAATAAGAGCGCAGGTTAACACCCTGATAAGCTCAGGTAAGTTAATACAATACTTTAAGAAAAAATACCCAAGCGGCCATCAATATAATTCTGAAAAAGCGCTTTATGAATATACCAACACGCTAAAACAACAGTTTTTGAAAAATGCCGCAAAGTTAAACTCGGTAAAGTATGAAAAGCGAAAAGACTTGGTGCTCAATGCACTTGGTACGCACACCTTTAAACGACACGCACACGGTAAAAAGCTTAAAGCTCAGCACCATATTGCGGTGGCAAATCAATTAAAATATGCACCTTTAGAGGTTTTGAAAGCGTTAGTCGTTCATGAACTCGCGCATTTTAAAGAAAAAGACCATAACAAAAGCTTTTACAACTTATGCTGCCACATGCAAGCAAACTATTTTGAATGTGAATTGGATCTGCGCTTATTTATGGTGTTGTGTGAAAAAGGAGAGAATTTTTACTCTCCTTAACAGGGATGCTTTAAAAAATTATTTAAAGCTAGCGATTTGGTCGCGCACAGCATTTACCGTTTTGTGCGCGTATGATTGGCCTGTTACGCCATACGGGTAACTACCAAGGCTCCAATTTGGGTTAGAAAAATAGTCGTACTGTGTTGCACTACCAAACACATGCGGATACGCCATAATTGAAGCAAATACATTTTGTACGCCATGACCCATGCCATCAACATACACGCCACCACGCGTATCACCTTGCTTACGTGAGTGCGCTAATCCCATATTATGGCCAAGTTCATGAACAAAGGTCGTGGCACCACAATCTACCGCTGTAATGCTATACATTAGATCACTTGACGAATTGTATAAGCGACCGTTGCTGCCTTGACCAACCCACGCAATACCGCATGAAATTAAACCCGAATTATCACCAACGGCTTGACTAGTACCCAGTAATGCAACCATATCTGCACGTGTTTGGTTACGGTAATTTTGAATGCTTGAACTGTTTGTTAATGAACGTAGCATACCTTCTGTTGGCTGTGCGCTGACATTACCAATACTTGAAGAGCCTACTAAGCGTAACGTAATGTTATTGCCATTTTGGCTATATACTTGATTTGAAAACGAGATTAACTGGTTGATTTTAGTGTTAATGTTACCCGTTTTACGCGCTGCTTCATCTGTGTATAACACTGCAATATCAATTGTTGCTGCATAAGCGTTAGACGCAAGTAAGGCTGCCGCTACTGCAGCCGATTTTACCATTTTCTTCATTTTGATTTCCCTTTTAGATTGGCTTATTTGCCATTATCGACCACCGAAATGGGGTCATGATTATGTGATGACGCGTGGTCATCGCTATCACCTTGGTTTGGCATATGCTCAACATGATTTTTATAAAGATCACGTTTAGCGGCTATCCAACCATACTGATTTTTAGATTCAAATGCATAGTTACCTGACGGTACCGTAAATTGGCCGTAAAGCGCGTCACTGCCAACCGTCAGCACGGTATTATGAAAACGCCCATCGCCTCCCACCACTAAGGCATGAACACTTTTATCCCCATTGGGAAAAACCGTTACCTTAGTGACTTCCGCTGAAAATTCTTCAGCCGTTTGTGGTATTGCCATATCAAACGTATTGCCCTCTTCAAGCGCCCGTAACGCGTCGAGATCAAATTCAACATAGTGCTCACCGTTTAAATCCGAAGGAATAAGCCCTGCATCGGCTAAATAATGTTTTGCTTCTGGCGACGATTTGATGATATTGCTGTAATGACTTTTTGCTTGCTCAGAATTATCGGCCCCTTGTGGCTTTGCTGGCTGAACTGTGATTTCTATTTCATCCGTGGTAACGTCTTTTCCTGCCCCTAAAGTACCAGCGGCGAGCACTAATTCGCTTGGCTGTTCTGTGGCAACAACCACAGACTCAACTTGCTGAGCAGGCTGCGTGTGCTCATCAGATATTCCATATAAATAGGCAGCACCCACAACTAGAGACACAAGGATTAAAATCACGACTTTAATTTTCATAACTTACTTTTTTGTTTTCTGTTTTGGGTACAAAATATTAAAGAAATGACCAATAAACAACCACCTGTTAACAGTTGTTTACTAAGTTTATTATGAGGAACAATGATTTAGCTGCAGATACAAAAAAGGCCTCACAAATGAGGCCTTAATAAATTGGTAAAAGGTTTTACAAACCAAGGTCTGCCATAAAGTCGTCGTCAATATCATCGTTTGCCGATGATTTTACTTCAGCTTTTTTTGTTGGCTTTGCTTTTTCACTGGCAATAATATCGTCTGGATCAACAGCTTCAGCAATATCAAAATCATGCAGTTTGATAAACTCGGTTTTATCCATTGCGAGTTCTAGGTAGAAGATATTTTGATCTTCTGTGGTAAACGTAACGCGGCGTGCTTGCGGTCTATCCATGGTGGTATCAACAGAGATTTGAACTTGCTTATTAATTGCCATCATTTTTGGCTGGTTCTGCGTAATGGATGTATGTAATTGCTCACGTACCTTATTGGTAAAATCACCGACAACTTGGTTCATAAGTTCACCAAGCACATTTGATACGTCGTCTGATAAGTGGCTCTTAGCAATCTCACTTTCTGGCATACCCATATTACGCATATAGTCGCCATAAATTTCCATCGCAGCTTGCGCGGTGAAGTTTTTCACAACAAGACCAGTAAATCCACCGTCAAACAGCACAAAGCAGCCGATATCGGGGCGCATACAGGTGCGTGTTATTTTCTGCACCATCGCAGAATAGGCAATTTTGTTATTGGTTGCCGCCGACAGCACTTCGGTTACGGATTTACACAAGGTCGCTAAAATATCTTCGGTACTGATTGTATTATTTTTTCTCATTCTTACTCTGCCTAGGGTCTGTTGATCTTTGCTGTTCTATTTTTGTTCTCTTTGAGCGTGCTTTTATCGCGGCGCTCGATGTGTGGCCTAGCTATCTAAGCGAATATCGAGCAACAATGAGAAAAGTGCGCTCAAAAGAACCGTTCGGCAGTGCTTGATTGGGTTTTCTACTGTGTTATCGGCTGACTCACATAGAATAACTATGCCACGCAGCCTCTGCCTTGTATAAAACCCAATCAAACTGCTGCAAAAACGAACTTGAAAGGTCAACAGACCCTAGAACTGCAACTATATTGAGTATAGACAGCAAACTACACCTAATTAACAAAAGAGAAAACTAAATTTTACTAAAAACATCAAAATTTTAATTAATGATTGTTTGAAGGCACTGACTAATGACGAGAAAAAACGTAAAATATCCCGATTAAAAGCTTGAGAGATCACGCAAGTGAGTAAAGACAATATTTACGCTAACCAACAAGCGGTTAAGGATTTTACCTTTGATGAACGCGTTGTTGAGGTATTTCCAGACATGATCCAGCGCTCTGTGCCTGGCTACGCAACCATTGTAAGCACAATGGGCAAGCTTGCGGGACAATATGCGCAAAACAATTCCAATTTATATGATTTAGGCAGCTCGCTTGGCGCGGTAACGCTGAGCATGCGCCGTAATATCGACAAACAAAATTGCCAAATTATCGCGGTTGATAATTCTGCGGCAATGGTTGAGCGCTGTAAACTTCACCTTGAGGGTTTCCGTTCAGATGTACCTGTCACAGTTGAATTAGCCGATATCAACGAAATTGAAATAAGCAATGCATCTGTGGTGGCGCTCAACTTTACGTTGCAGTTTATTCCTCAGCCGCAGCGTTTTGCCTTGTTAGAAAAAATCTACCAAGGCTTAAAACCCGGTGGTGTGTTACTACTGAGTGAAAAAATTAAAGGTGAAAATACCTTAGTGGATGATTTGCTGATTGACCTTCACCACGATTTTAAACGTGCCAACGGTTACTCAGAGCTTGAAATAAGTCAAAAACGCAGCGCAATTGAAAATGTAATGCGCCCAGAAACACTCAATGCACATTTTGAGCGCCTATCAGAGATTGGCTTTCAACATACCCAAGTGTGGTATCAGTGTTTTAACTTCTGCTCAATGATTGCAATTAAATAATAGGTTTAGAAATGAATAACTGGTTTACTGACTTTTACGCAGCAATTGCAAAATCACCATTAAGTCATTGGTTAGAAACACTGCCTGCGCAGCTTAGCCACTGGCAACGCGAAGCGCAGCATGGCGATTGGCCTAAATGGGAAAAAGTACTTAAAAATTTACCTGAGTCAAATACCAAGCACATTAATATTCAAGATAAAGTTGAGTTTGGTGAAGCATCTGAGCTAAGTGAAGGGCATACTAAACAGCTTGAGCATTTGCTAAAACGCATGATGCCTTGGCGTAAAGGCCCCTTTACTATTCATGGCTTGCATATTGACACTGAATGGCGCAGCGATTGGAAGTGGGATCGTCTATTGCCGCATATCTCAGATTTAACCAATCGTACCGTACTGGATATCGGTTGTGGTTCAGGGTATCACTTATGGCGTATGCGCGGCGCAGGTGCTGAGTTTGTTGTGGGTATTGACCCATCAGATCTGTTTTTAAGTCAATTCCAAGCGATTAAACACTTTAATCCAGACCCTAATGTGCATCTTTTACCGTTAGGCGTAGAGCAATTACCTGAACTAAAAGCGTTTGACACGGTATTTTCGATGGGTGTGTTATATCACCGTCGCTCACCGATTGATTTCTTATCACAACTGAAAGCACAGTTACGCCCAGGCGGTGAGTTAGTGCTTGAAACCTTAGTGGTTGAAGGGGACGTAAATACCGTACTAATGCCAACTGACCGCTACGCAAAAATGCGTAATGTTTGGTACATCCCTAGCACCGCTGCATTAACCTTGTGGTTAGAGCGCGTTGGTTTTAAAAATGTACGTGTGGTAGACAATGACCAAACCTCACTTGAAGAACAGCGTAAAACCGATTGGATGACCACAGAGTCACTGGCGGATTTCCTTGATCCAAACGATGTAAACAAAACCATCGAGGGCTACCCTGCTCCGCTTCGTGCCATCTTAATTGCCGAAGCCTAAGCGTCTTCACACTCTAAGTTACTCTCAAGCAAGCGATTATTTGTTTGCTTGAGAGCCACACCCTACACTTCTTTAAACTTCTTGGACAAATGTCCTCATCCAGTTGCAATAAATGTGGTAGCAACGCATGAAATCAGGTAAAATGCGCGCAATTTTTTATGCAACCCACATGCAACCGTTAAGGAATTTCCGTGAGCGAACAGAAACAATCTTTAAGCTATAAAGATGCAGGCGTAGATATCGACGCTGGTAACGCATTAGTTGAACGTATCAAAGGCGTAGTTAAAAAAACTCGTCGTCCAGAAGTAATGGGCGGCATTGGTGGTTTTGGCGCACTTTGTGAACTACCAACTGGCTACAAAGAACCAGTACTTGTTGCAGGTACCGACGGTGTTGGTACTAAATTACGTTTAGCAATTGACCTTAAAAAGCACGATACCGTTGGTATCGACTTAGTTGCTATGTGTGTGAACGATTTAATCGTTCAAGGTGCTGAGCCACTGTTTTTCTTAGATTACTACGCAACTGGTAAACTAGACGTTGATGTTGCTGCTGACGTAGTAACAGGCATTGGTAAAGGTTGTGAGCTTTCTGGCTGTGCACTTATCGGTGGTGAAACTGCTGAAATGCCTGGCATGTACGAAGGTGACGACTACGATATGGCTGGTTTCTGTACCGGTGTTGTTGAGAAATCAAAAATCATCGACGGCACTAAAGTAGCTGCAGGCGACCAACTAATTGCTCTTGCATCAAGCGGTCCACACTCAAACGGTTATTCATTAATCCGTAAAGTACTTGAAGTGTCTGGTGCTGATACAAATGCTGAGTTTGAAGGCAAAACATTAGGCGAGCACCTAATGGAACCAACGCGTATTTACGTTAAATCAATTTTAGAGCTACTAAAAGATGTTGACGTTCACGCGCTATCACACATCACAGGCGGTGGTTTCTGGGAAAACATTCCACGTGTATTACCTGAGTCTGCAAAAGCAGTAGTTAAAGGTGATAGCTGGCAATGGCCTGCTGTTTTCAACTGGTTACAAGAAAACGGTAACATTGAAACACACGAAATGTACCGTACATTTAACTGTGGTGTTGGTATGATTTTAGTTGTGCCTGCAGATAAGCTTGAGCAAAGCTTAGAAATCTTAAAGGCACAAGGCGAAGATGCATGGCACATTGGTGAAATCCAAGCTGCTAGCCAAGGCGAAGAGCAAGTAGAAATTATCTAATGACTAGCAAAATTGTCGTTTTAATTTCTGGTAGCGGCTCTAACCTTCAAGCCATTATTGATGCGGTTAAAGCGGGTCAAATTAATGGTGAAATCTGTGCGGTTATTTCTAACCGCCCAGATGCTTATGGCCTTACCCGCGCTGAAAATGCCGGCATCGAAACACTTGTGCTTGACCATAAAGAATTTGATAGCCGTGAAGACTATGATGCAGCGTTAATGGATAAAATTGACGCTTTTAGTCCAGATCTAGTTGTATTAGCTGGTTTTATGCGTATCCTAACTCCTAGCTTAGTGCAAAATTATTTAGGAAGAATGTTGAACATTCATCCGTCTTTGTTGCCTAAGTACCAGGGTCTGAATACCCACCAAAGAGCATTGGACGCAAAAGACAAAGAGCATGGAGTTAGCGTACACTTCGTTACCGAAGAGTTAGACGGCGGTCCTGTTGTTTTGCAGGCCAAAGTTACTATTGAGTCGGACGATACAGCGCAAACGTTAGCCCAACGTGTTCATCAACAAGAGCACATTATTTATCCTTTGGTGGTTCAGTGGTTCTGTGAAAAACGACTAACAATGGAAACAGATAATGCAGTTCTTGATGGCCAAGTTCTTCCAAAGCAAGGCGCTACAATCTAAATTTCTTATGGGTGCGGTACTTACCAGCGCCCTTTTCTCGCCATTTATTTCGGCAACACCAACACAACTTCATTCATATCAAGCTGAATACGACATTCTACGCCAAGGTGAACGTCATGGCAGTGATTTCGCCGCCTAAATGTGTCAGAGCAAGGCTGTGAGTTAAGTTATAAAAGCGATATCAAATGGATGATTTTCAATGATAAACGCTCCGAACACGCCGAGTTTTATTGTGAAAATGGTGATATAAAACCATTAAGCTACGTGATGGAACGTACCGGCACGGGCCCTGATCGCAAGTACACATTAAATTTCAATCACAACAAAAAACAAGTGATGTCGAATCGCTCAAAGTACCCGCTTGAAATTAACTGGGAAACTGGCGTGCAAGATTTAATGACTTATCAAGCGAAAATGCGCTTGGATTTAATGGCAGGGAAAAAAGTATTTGATTACCCTATCGTCGATAAAAAGGGGAAAGCTCGCCATTATAAGTTTGAGATATTAGGCACAGAGACCATTACACTGCCTTATGGTAATGTCGAAACAATCAAAGCCAAGCGCGTTTACAACAGCGATAAACGCCAAGCCTTAGCATGGTTTGCGCCAAGCATGGATTATTTACTCGTGCGCATGTGGAAAGGTGAAAAAGGCGTAGAGCAATTTGACGTACAATTGAAAAGTTACGAAGTTAAAAAGTAATTTTGAATCTATTTAAAACAAAAAAGCAGCGACCATTCGCTGCTTTTTTAATTCATTTATTTCGATAGAAAACGGCGCAGTTAATCACGTGTGTTCATCGACAAAATGAGATATCAATAGAGACTATACTGGCACGCCTAGCTTAAATAATACAAACTCACCACCGCTCATTTTGTGCCACGATTCATTATTGGTAAGTGGCCTGGTTGCGATAACCGTCACGATGTCATTTGGTGTGGTTTCTGTTTTAAAATCAACAATCATATCTGCATCAATTAAACGCGCTTCGCCAAACGGTGCTTTACGCGTGATCCAATGTAAATTGTTTGAGCACACCGCTAATACGTAAACACCATCACTGAGTAGCATGTTAAACACGCCTTTATCTTGCAGCTGAATTGCTAATTTTGCTGCATAACGAAAAACCGGTTTCATATCACTCGGCTTTTTCGGATATTTTTTACGAATTTCATCTAAAATCCAGCAAAACGCCAACTCACTGTCAGTATTGCCCACAGGCTTGTAAAAGTCGGGCTTTAGGTCTTGATAATTCGAAAGTTGTCCGTTGTGCGCATAGGTGATCTCTCTGCCCCATAATTCACGCGTAAAGGGGTGCGTATTTTCAAGACACACACGACCGCGATTGCCCTGACGAATATGACTTATTACCGAACAACTTTTTATTGGGTACGCTTTTACTAATTTGGCAATCTCAGACGTGCAGCTAGGTTCAGAATCTTTAAAAGTACGACATCCTTTACCTTCATAAAAAGTAATGCCCCAACCATCTTTATGCGGCCCTGTATTACCGCCACGCTCTAATAAACCTGAAAAGCTAAAACAAATATCCGTTGGCACATTCGCTGACATGCCGAGCAATTCACACATTGCACAACCCCATAATAAATTTAGTTAATTCTAACCATAATCTAAACCGAGTTAAAGTAATCTAAAGGCTATCTATTAGAGATTATCGAGTACTTTTTGTTGTTGTTTTGCGCGCATTTCAAGTTGCTTTTTAACAAGCTCTGCATCTGTTTTAAGCGTATTTACGCGCTCGAAATAACTTTTATCGGTATCATTGTGTTTGCGCGTTTGATCGCCTGGCAACTGTGCCTCTGGCCATTCAACTTTTTCGGCAGGTAGCACCGTAAGCTCAGGTAATTCGGCTTGCTTAGCGCCTTCTATTGGCATATCTGAATAATGTGTAACGCCTTTTTCATCAACCCACATATACACATTCACCGGCTTTTCCTGCGTAGTGCTGATGTTTGGCAATTCAATGTCATTAGGAATAATTGTTTTAACACGCTTTACTGAATCCAGTAGATCATTTACAGAAAATACAGTTTCGCCGTTTGGTAATTTAATAACAAACAGCCCAATAATTGCGATTGCTAATAGCGTAAATACATAATAACTAAATCGTTTCATCTTCAAGCTCTCGGTATTCAAGCATTGCTTTATTATCAAGAAATAGAAACCCAGCCCACGTAAACAAACTCGTGACCAAAGCAATTAATACTGTTGACGCTTCTCTTGGCAATGAAAGTAGAACAAAGTATGCAGGTATAGATAACAAACAAAATACTGAAACTTCGCTAATTTTTAATATTTTTGAGAGAAACCAAATGGCAGCAGCTGAAATTACCGCGCCAAACAACATAGCAAACGCATAAGACATCAAACCATTTGCGTGCATATAATTTCCTAATGGCAAATCAGTATAGCCAAGAACAAAAGCCACTATTAGCAAAATACTTGCGATACCAATAAATAAGCCAAGTGCATATTTAATTGAAATGAACGCAAATGAATTAATCTTGTCATGGATGACCGAAAGCATGTTAATTCCTTTTAAACACAAATAGATAAGTTTACTGACAAAATACTAACAATTATTTTATGAAAGCCATAGCTATTTCATGTGGTTAGCTATAATTAATAGACTGCTTGAGTGCACATTTGTACGCTCAAAAAACCAATAATTTGTCTTGAATCTCTTGTACTGAAAAGCTAATCTTAAAGAGAATCTGGTCAGACCTCTTACAAGGATAATAACTATGACTGCTTTATTCGTACTCGGCTTGCTTGGTTGCTTAGCGATTGCTAGCTACCACAGAGCAAACTGGCATACCCATTTAACCGTTGCTGCTGCGGTATTGGTGATTGGCTCATTTATGGGCGCTTTCGCTATGATCAGCTGGCTAATTTTCTTAGCAATTGCGATTCCATTGTCGGTGACAAGTATTCGTCGCCAATACATTGTTGAGCCTATTTTCAAAGCATTTAAAAAAGTGACGCCAAGCATGAGCGACACAGAAAAATCAGCGATTGATGCAGGTACAACATGGTGGGAAGCAGACCTATTTTGCGGTAACCCAAACTGGAAAAAAATGCACCAGTACCCAGTTCCGCGTTTAACTGCCGAAGAACAGGCATTTATCGATGGCCCAGTAGAAGAAGTATGCGCCATGTTAGATGACTGGGAAGCAACCCATGAACTAACCGACCTACCGCAAGATGTTTGGCAATATCTAAAAGATAATAAATTCTTTGCCATGATCATCAAAAAGCAATATGGCGGTCTAGAATTCTCTGCATTTGCACAATCGTGTGTGCTGCAAAAACTAACTTCTAAATCAACGCTATTATCGTCTATCGTTGGTGTTCCTAATTCATTAGGTCCAGGTGAGCTATTACAACACTATGGAACTAAAGAACAAAAAGACCACTACTTACCAGGTCTTGCGAAAGGCGATGAAATTCCATGTTTTGCACTTACTTCACCGGAAGCAGGTTCTGACGCGAGCTCAATCCCTGATTTTGGTATTGTGTGCAAAGGTGAATGGAACGGTGAAGAAGTGTTAGGTATGCGCCTAACGTGGAACAAGCGTTATATTACGCTCGCACCAGTTGCAACTGTGCTTGGTCTTGCATTTAAACTACGTGACCCTGATGGATTACTAGGTGATAAAGAAGATTTAGGCATTACTTGTGCCCTTATTCCAACAAATACACCTGGCGTTAAAATTGGTCGCCGTCACTTCCCGCTTAACGTACCGTTCCAAAATGGTCCGACGCAAGGTGAAGAGGTATTTGTACCAATTGATTACATTATCGGTGGCGCGAAAATGGCTGGTCAAGGCTGGCGTATGCTGGTTGAGTGTTTATCAGTTGGTCGTGCAATTACACTGCCTTCAAACTCAGCAGGTGGTATTAAGGCGCTAGCAATCGCAAGTGGTGCTTACAGCCGTATTCGTCGTCAGTTCCGTTTACCAATTGGTAAAATGGAGGGTATCGAAGAGCCATTAGCAAAACTTGGTGGTTATGCTTACAGCTCAGACGCGGCAGTTTCTATGTCGACAGGTGCAGTTGATTTAGGTGAAAAACCATCAGTAATCTCTGCTATTTTAAAATATCACCTAACAGAGCAAATGCGTGATTCAACTAAACACGCTATGGATATTCATGGAGGTAAAGGCATTTGTTTAGGCCCAAATAACTACCTAGGTCGTGGTTATCAAGGTGCGCCAATTGCCATCACTGTAGAAGGTGCAAATATCCTAACGCGTAATATGATTATCTATGGTCAAGGCGCGATTCGTTGTCATCCGTTTGTGTTATCTGAGCTTGAAGCATGTAACATTGAAGACAAAGAAGCAGCGCTTGCACAGTTTGATAAATCACTTATGGGCCACATTGGCTTTACCATTTCGAACTTTGCACGTACTGCATGGCTTGCCCTAACAGGCGCACGCTTTACTAAAACACCATACGATGATGAAACAGCATTATTTTACCGTACTGCAACACGTTACAGTGCATCGCTTGCGCTAATGTCTGATATTTGTATGGCGGTATTTGGTGGCTCATTGAAGCGTAAAGAGCGTATTTCAGCACGTTTAGGTGACTTACTAAGCTACCTATATCTAGTGTCAGCAACACTTAAGCGTTACAACGATGAAGGTCGTCGTAAAGAAGACTTCGCACTTGTTCAGTGGAGCTGTCAAGACCACTTATACCTTTGCCAACGCGCACTTGCTGATCTTATCAACAACATGCCGTTTGCACCGCTTCGTGGTTTCTTAAAGCTAGTACTGTTCCCTTGGGGTCGTCCAATTCGTAAACCAACTGACGAATTAGAGCAAAAGGTAGCACGTTTACTGCAGACACCAAGCGAAACGCGCGACCGTTTAGCACATAATATTTATGTTACTAACGAACCATTAAACTTAATTGGTCGCCAAGAGCAAACGCTAAAAGATATTCTTGCTGTTGAACCTATCTTCGACAAAGTATGTCGTGCCAAAGGCGATAAACTGCCATTCTTTGCACTTGATAAAGTGGCAGAGATGGGACTTGAGCTTGGTGCAATTACAAGTGATGAAGCCGAGCAATTAAAAGCAGCAGAAGTTGGCCGCTTACAAGTTATCAATGTAGATGATTTTGACCCTGCAGACTTATTGGCAGGTAAAGCAGCGCACTCTGTTAAGAAGGTAAAAGCTGCATAAGCGACTTCTTAACCTATTGATTGTGTTATAAACTAAGCCAGCATTTGCTGGCTTTTTTATGCCATTAGCAAAAAAATAAAAATAACACAAAGGGATTGGCATGAATAAATTTTTGCTCGCATGTATCACTGCTGGCTTATTATTAGCTGGACTATACATAGCATTAAGTGAATCATTCACGCATTCAGTGCAATCTCAAACTAACACATCTTCGCAAATTAATAACGATACCAACACCAAGACGTTACTTTCGCCGCAAACTGATACTTTAGAGCAGCAACAACATCACACAACACAAAATGAATCTGAAAGTGACATTTCTTCAGAAACCATAACACTCTGTGATGACAAAGACGTTGACTTTTTTGCGCTTGAGCAGCTCGCTAAACAGGTAAGTAACAACCATGGTATTTTCGATAATCACACATTACTTGCTACCCTTAAAGACAACGCGGCCACACTTGAAAGTAAAATTACCCATGCTTTATTGTCTTACGCGCAAAACCCTGAACAGCCCCACCCTTTAATCACCCTTTTTAGTGAATATCCAAATAACCGCTATCTTGCTCATCACACACTGCTGGCGTGTACAACTCAAGTCTGTGACGAACAAACGATTCAATCAGCACTTAATACTGATCGCAATAACGGCGCGAGCTGGTTGGCATATGCCAGCTTGATAGACCCGAAAGAAGACTCACAACATACGCTAAATGCAATTAACAACGCTGCCAATGCACAAGATTACAATGAATATCGACAACAAACGTATTATTTCTACGATGAAACGCTCAATCAACTGAATATCAATAATGACTTATTATTTCTTATCGGTGTTGAAAGTATTCTCGCAGCCGCGCCAACTCCAAGTTTCAGCACAATTAACAAAACCTGCAGTAACGTGACGCAAGATGAAGTTAGATTACTTGATGCCTGTATCAATATTGGTGAGCGATTAGAACAAAGCCAAAGCACCCTAATTTCAACAGCAATAGGCATTGCCTTGCAACGAAAGGCATATGAAGTGAGTAATGACCAAAGTGAAATCGCATTTTTAAATGAAAAAACTCAAAACTTTCAAAAACTGCTCACTCAAAGCAGCCTCGCAACGCAACTTATGTGGCAAAGTGAGCAACTCTTTAAGAATTATATTCAGGTTATTAAAAACAGTAATGAGGTAGCTGCAACTCGCTACCTTGTTGAACAAGCGATCACTCTCAGTAACGAACCTGACTTTGATCCATGTGTTAGCAATTGGTAGTGCTAAACTGAACCCTGTCAAACCATATTTATGGGTTAATACACCCAATAGTTAATCGTTACCATTAAGCCATTAATCACAAACCAGCCAAGGGCATAGTGTGTTGGTTTATACTTAGCAAACGCAATTGTTAACGCCGAAGCGATGGCAAAAATAATTAGGCTTTGCAAACTCACTACAATCAATTGCAAACTCATTAAACCTACAACTGCCAAGCTCATAGGCACAACATATTGACCGTAAACTAACGTATTTGCATTGCGTAAACTGTTTAACCACAATTTGTACTGTATCACGCATTCGTTTTGATTAAGTTGCTGACTTGATGCAATATAAACAATAAACGGCGATATAAAACAATGAACAAAAAACCCCAAATCTGGCCGTCGTAAATTTAGTACATTTGCACATACCCATAAGGCAAGTAACATTAATAAACGCCACCAAACTTCGGCAAAAGCATGGCTATGATAACTGACCCAAAAACCAAGGTTAAACCTCGTCAGCCGTTTGAAAGCTAAGTCATTTGGCCAAAATGCAACGCCAACTAGCAGTGCAATATAACTGGTTAACAACCAAAGCAAGCTTAAATCAAATAGCACTGGCAACAGAATGACCGTAATTACATATAACTTTATTCGTGCAGGTTTGAAGGTGGCAACAAATCCACTGCCGAGCACACAAATGCTAAACAGTACAAAATGAATGCTTTGCTGCCATTTGCTCAAGTCTAACGACAACAATAAAGGCACACTCAATATAAATACTAAATTACCGGCTAAAGCCAACGCATAATCACATAACACGCGCATTTCTTTGCTGGCAAATGAGCGTTGATAAAGACGGTGTTTTACATCAAGCGCACCTTTGCTCAATGCAACACTGAGTTCACTTTGCATAACGATTAATGCAACCGATAATAAAATACTTAACATTGGGTCTTGCGTCATAACTTTGCCAAGCGCAAGGTAAATGAGCAGAATAAGTGCAGGAAAAGCGGTATACATAAACAGCGCTAAAATAACGCCTAATTGCTTTAATTGACCCAATTGTTCAGCAATGAAATGATGAAAAGCCGCAATGCGATATTCGAAAAATGAAAAATTACGCACTTATCAACGCCTGTACTTCAAACCCTGATTGTAAAAATGGCTCAGGCTCATGACTGGTTAAAATCACTTGGCCTTGAAACTCATCAATACACGCCAGCAGCACGGGCACGCTTTTGTGCTCAAGTGCCGCTGTGGGCTCATCCAATAGCAACACTGAGGCTTTGCGCATAAACGCATTTATCAGTTGAAGCTTTTTAAGGTTACCACTCGAAAGGTTAATCACTTTAGTGTGTAAAAAGTCATTAAAGCCAAAGCGCTTAACCAAGCTTTCAAGATTGTCACACTCTTGATGCATAAGCGTTAAATCTAATACTTGTTTAGCCGTTAGAAATTCTGGAAAGATAATTTTATCACTCGCTAAAGCGACATTCGTTTGTAAAAACCGGGCATTGGCGCTTTGCTGTTGCAGTAAAATCTCGCCTTGTTGAAATGATTCCAACCCTGCAAGCATGGCTAATAAGGTTGATTTACCAAGGCCATTTGGTCCGGTAATTAAGACACGCTTAGAAGTAAATTGGCAGGTATAATCTGAAAACACAACTTTATCAAAATAAAGTTTGGTTAAACTGCGTATTTGAAACAAACGACCTTCCCTTTCATCTTGAATGCGTTTTGGAGTACACATTTTGCTTATTTATGCACTTATAGTCAAAGACTTATGATTAGCTATACTATAAACTACCAGAAAATATCACAGTAATCAGAGGCAATACACCAATGAAAAACCATGGCTTTACACTTATTGAACTGATCATTGTGATTGTTATTTTAGGCCTACTTGCAGTCGTTGCAGCACCTAAATTCTTAAACTTGCAGCAAGCGTCACGCATTAGTGTGTTAGAAGCAACAGCCGCTTCAATGAAAACCACTGCAGAGCAAGTTCGCGCGAAAGCGTTAGTGCAAGATGTTAAAAATGGGAATGTTCAGCTCGATGAACTTGGCATTAGTGTACTGGTGTACAACGGCTATGTTGAAGGTTACTGGAATGGCGCTTGGCGTTACATTTTAAACATTGGCAAAGAAATTCCATTTACATCAGCAAGCGCTGTATGCACGGCAAATAGTTTATGCGGCGTGGGTAGGCAACAAACTGCACCAGGCTTTCCTCTTGCTACAAACGGTGCACAAGGGCTTATTCTTATTTGGCCAGAAGGATTACGTCTTAGTGACGAATGCTATGCTTTTTATTACAACCAAGAAGATGGCACAACGCCAAACACAGGGGTTGTCACAACTGGGTGTTAGAAGCCAACAATTTGTTGGCTTACAGTAAGAAAGTCAGTTTTTTTCGTTTCCGAAGCACTGCTTTAAACTAAACAGCATACCTTTTTTCAAACCATCGACATACAAACTCGTGCGCAGCGTGCCCTCTGCATTTTCACCACGCATAATACCACCAGCGGTATACTTAAAAAGTACATCATTGCCTTTTACCTTTTGGCATAGCTCACGTTCTTTGACTTGGTAGCCGACAGCAAATCCCCAAGGCCACATTGCTGTCATCAACCCGACAACAATTACCCCTGATATAACAACCTTTTTCATTAATTTCTTTCCAAAAAAAATTGCCATAGCGTAAACGTGGAAAACTGAATATTGAATTAATTAATCACAAAGTATTGCGGTAAGTAGTTGTGAGATACTGAATTTATCTCAAAAATAAGTCAGAGATTTAAGCGCGATATAAGAATACGTAGCGCTCAGCGAATGAAATTACGAAGAGCAGCGATGCTGAAATAAAGTAATATATTACTGATTTAAAATAGAAAAATTTAGAAAGAAAGCGTAAAGCTTATCATCATAAAAAAAGGGGAATATAAAATGGCGGAGTGGACGGGACTCGAACCCGCGACCCCCGGCGTGACAGGCCGGTATTCTAACCAACTGAACTACCACTCCGCATCGGGGAGAAATTTGCTAATGGCGGAGTGGACGGGACTCGAACCCGCGACCCCCGGCGTGACAGGCCGGTATTCTAACCAACTGAACTACCACTCCGC
>NZ_PQCB01000017.1:0-1600 GCF_002964745.1 Pseudoalteromonas sp. T1lg24
GAAATAATCTGAAGCTTAGAGGCTTTTCCTGGAAGTATGGCATCAACAACTTCCACTCCGTAGAGTGTCGTCTCGTATCTCAGCCTTAAAGAAACCCGGATTTACCTAAGTTTCCAGCCTACATACTTTCACATGGACAACCAACGCCATGCTTGTTTAGCCTGCTCCGTCCCCCCATCGCAATTATTCCAAGTACGGGAATATTAACCCGTTTCCCATCGACTACGCCTTTCGGCCTCGCCTTAGGGGTCGACTCACCCTACCCTGATTAGCATGGGATAGGAACCCTTGGTCTTCCGGCGAGCGGGTTTTTCACCCGCTTTATCGTTACTCATGTCAGCATTCGCACTTCTGATACCTCCAGCATACCTCCCGGTACACCTTCAACAGCTTACAGAACGCTCCCCTACCCCGCGAATAAATTCGCAGCCGCAGCTTCGGTGGTATGTTTAGCCCCGTTACATCTTCCGCGCAGACCGACTCGACCAGTGAGCTATTACGCTTTCTTTAAAGGATGGCTGCTTCTAAGCCAACCTCCTGGCTGTCTGGGCCTTTCCACATCGTTTCCCACTTAACATACACTTTGGGACCTTAGCTGGCGGTCTGGGTTGTTTCCCTCTCCACGACGGACGTTAGCACCCGCCGTGTGTCTCCCGGATATTACTTATTGGTATTCGGAGTTTGCAAAGGGTTGGTAAGTCGGGATGACCCCCTAGCCTTAACAGTGCTCTACCCCCAATAGTATTCGTCCGAGGCTCTACCTAAATAGATTTCGGGGAGAACCAGCTATCTCCCGGTTTTGATTAGCCTTTCACTCCTAGCCACAGGTCATCCGCTAGCTTTTCAACGATAGTCGGTTCGGTCCTCCAGTCAGTGTTACCTGACCTTCAACCTGCCCATGGCTAGATCACCGGGTTTCGGGTCTATACCCAGCAACTAAACGCGCAGTTAACGCTCGCTTTCACTACGGCTCCCCTAAATGGTTAACCTCGCTACTGAATATAAGTCGCTGACCCATTATACAAAAGGTACGCAGTCACAGAACGAATCTGCTCCTACTGCTTGTACGTATACGGTTTCAGGTTCTATTTCACTCCCCTCACAGGGGTTCTTTTCGCCTTTCCCTCACGGTACTGGTTCACTATCGGTCAGTTGGGAGTATTTAGCCTTGGAGGATGGTCCCCCCATATTCAGTCAAAGTTTCACGTGCTCCGACCTACTCGATTTCACTGTAAATAAGTTTTCGTGTACGGGACTATCACCCTGTATCGTCAAACTTTCCAGAATGTTCCACTAACTACATTACAGCTTAAGGGCTAATCCGATTTCGCTCGCCGCTACTTTCGGAATCTCGGTTGATTTCTTTTCCTCGGGGTACTTAGATGTTTCAGTTCTCCCGGTTCGCCTCACTTACCTATGTATTCAGTAAGTGATACCACTAAGTGGTGGGTTTCCCCATTCGGAAATCCTAGTCTCAAGCGCTTTTTACTAGCTTGACTAGGCTTATCGCAAGTTAATACGTCCTTCATCGCCTCCAACTGCCAAGGCATCCACCGTATACGCTTAGTCACTTAACCATACAACCCAAAATGGTTTGCAT
>NZ_PQCB01000018.1:0-4261 GCF_002964745.1 Pseudoalteromonas sp. T1lg24
AGTAAGTGGCGTCCCCTAGGGGATTCGAACCCCTGTTACCGCCGTGAAAGGGCGGTGTCCTAGGCCTCTAGACGAAGGGGACAACATGGTATTGTCACTAGGACTGGTTATTTTCACTCTTACCATACGAGCTTTAATGACTCACCCCACTCTTTTAACACTAAGCTTAAAAGTAAGTGGCGTCCCCTAGGGGATTCGAACCCCTGTTACCGCAGTGAAAGGGCGGTGTCCTAGGCCTCTAGACGAAGGGGACAACATGGTGTTGTCACTAGGACTGGTTATTTTCACTCTTACCATACGAGCTTTTATGACTCACCCCACTCTTTTAAAACTAAGCTTAAAATTAAGTGGCGTCCCCTAGGGGATTCGAACCCCTGTTACCGCAGTGAAAGGGCGGTGTCCTAGGCCTCTAGACGAAGGGGACAACATGGTGTTGTCACTAGGACTGGTTATTTATACTCAAACCATAAGAGTTATTGGTGGAGCTATGCGGGATCGAACCGCAGACCTCCTCGCTGCCAGCGAGGCGCTCTCCCAGCTGAGCTATAGCCCCAAACTGCACCTTCAAGAGATAACTCGTGTATCGCTGAAGACGGGGCGCATTTTATGGAGCTAGCAAAACAAAGTCAACATTTTTTTAAGCATAGTGCATTGTTCGCACCATTTTTAATCAAGATGCACACTTGTTCACCAAGATTGTGATTTTTCGACCTGTTTCAACAGCCTAGCTATCAATATTTATACAAATAATTGACGCTAATATAGTCGCACCAAAGTAGATTTAACGGCGATATCCTGATAAAACCAAAATTTCCCTTGTTTTTCTACACCTGCCAATATCGCGCTTTCATCTGCCCAGATTGTTTCAAATTCTGCTGTGCGTGGGTTTATACGAATTACAATGTAGCCTTCTGCCTTTTTAATACTGGCAAACAAATCTTCACCATCACTAAAAAGATCATCCACCGTATTATCAGGAGTCGTTAACAGTGTATTGACTTGCCCTTTTTTATTTCGTTGTTTAATCGTGTCGTTACTTTCAACAAAGTAAATATTGCCATTATCATCACCCGTTACACAACTCGCTTGCTCATTACCTAGCTGAGTAACTTCAAACGAATCTAATGAAAGTGTACTTGGGTACGTTTTGCCATTAATCAACTGGTGAACTAATAGTGTATTTTGTTGCGGTAAAAATTGCCTAATAAACACTGAATGCGAAAGCGAGTGTATTTGTTTTACCGAGTTACCGTCATTAATAACTAACTGCTTGCCCAACGAGTAGATAAATGCATCATCAGACAACCAAGTAAAACCGTTTAAATGCTGCCCTTTATTCAGCTCGGCTAAGACTGTTAATTCATTATTGCGAGATCGATACAGCGCCTGCTCACCAGAGAAGTCTGATGAAAAAAGTATATCCCCACTACTATTTGATATTGGCATTAAATTCGCACCAGCCAAATCAATTCTTTTAAACGTAGTAGGGTTTTCGTTAACTGATTTAAGCGCAAGCACTACATTTAAATGTGTGTGTTCAATTAAAATTGCGTCACCGTGTTTATCAAACTGCGCTTGGGTAATCATTTTGTTCGTTGCATATGGCAATACTTCAATTTTGCCACGTTCAACATCCAAAAGCATAAGTTGGGTATTTTTAGCGAGTAATAGTTGTAAGCCGCTTGCATGCCAATCAAGTGATGTGTAATTACCCACATCTTGAAAAATACGCTCTTTGTTTTTGGTTTTAAAATTGATAATTGAAACCGCTTTGCGCATTTGCCCTTCATCGGTCAATACCGCAACCTTTTCTTGATCTTGCGAGACTGAAAAACTAATCACACCTTTCGCATTTTCAAATGCTGAAAATGTGTGCAACTTAGCAGCTTTATCATCAAATACGGTTATTTGATTCAAATGAGCAATATAAATGCGCTGCCCAACACTTTTAGGCGCTACATTCATTAAATACTCAACACTAAATAACTGGTTTGCTTGTCCCAAATGATTTAACACAAAAACATCAGTACCTTGATGATTGTTGCGCGCTGTAAATGCAGGTTGACCTTTAAACCAAAATGTATGAGTTATTTTTTGCGGCGTATTAAAAATTTCACTTTCATTCACGCCATTTTTTAACCATAACGCTGATCCTAAGTCGCCCTCTTTAACAAATAGCATTTCATTGGCATTTCTATTTTGTGAAAACGCAAACGCATTCTGTTGTTTGTGTGACAGTGGTGATAATGATGTGAAGTGCATAGGTGCTAAATGTTGCTTTTTATATACATGAGCGACAACCCCCACAATAAAAAACACTAAAACACTTATCGCCAAAAGAAATAGTTTTATCCGATTCCCACTAAATTTTGCGGCCTCTTCTTTTAAGCAATAGCCTTTTTTAGGATAGGTAATTAAATAGTTCGCAGTTGCCGCTTGTTCATTAAGGGCTTTGCGAATAAGTGCAATCGCTCTTTGTATCAAGCTAGCGTTAAAAACTCGCCCCGGCCATACCTGGTTAAAAATATCCTCGCTGCTTATTACTTTACCTTGGTTATGATAAAGCAACTCAAGTACCGCCATTACTTTAGGTTCGAGTTCACTTATTCCACTTGTTGTAACAACCTCACAGCGAGAAAAATCAAACTGAAAGGTATGGTAACTATACTGCTGAGAATCGTGCATAATACGGTGCAGCCCTGCCCTAAGTAAAACTTAAGCTATTCTAAAGGCCTGAATCCTTGTGTTTTTTTGTTCAACTGACAAAGTTGTTCGACTTTAACACACAAGGACAATCCAATGAAAACTGCGCTTTATTGTTTCCTATTGCTTTTAAGCATAAGCACTTTTGCAGAAGTGAATAACGAATCTTTCACCTCAAAGGCACTAAATACACAGGTTACTTTTAAGGTAAGTGTTCCCACATCATATGGCACACGCCTGAACCAGTCCTACCCAGTAATTTACGTATTGCATGGGCAATGGGATTTTATGCTTGTTCAATCCATCAGCGATACATTAAAAAATGAAATACCCGAGTTTATTATTGTGCAAGTCATTGGCAAAGGTGCGCAATTGCAACCTAATGACGCTAACATAAATGAAAATGCACGCTTATTTAGGCAACACTTCACCTCTGAGCTTATTCCGTATATAAAGAACAATTACCGCACCGCAGATTATTCAATATTAATTGGTCATTCAAATGCGGGGCGCTTTGCGATGGAACAGTTTTTAACAAAAAGCCCATTATTTAACGATTACTTTGTCTTTAGCCCTTCACTTGACGATGGTTATATTGTTTCACTTGCTCAATCGGTAACATCGTTAAAAGCGCACCTGTTTTTGAGCATTGCAAATGAAGGTGAACATATGCAACAACCATTTAATTCGTTGGTTACTATGTTAGAAAAACACCCATCTTTGTCGCTCACAAACGAAAAGTATGCCCAATATAGTCACCAATCAAGTAAGGTAATCGCCCTAGTAAACGCATTTCAAACACGCTTTTCACACTGGCAAGCCAATTATGAAACAAAAATTGCTGGATTAGCGCCGTTACTAGCACACTACAGTGCGCTGCAAAAGGAGTTCGGCTTTCAAGTATTACCCAGCAAAGATGACCTTATTCGCTTACTCGCTTATTTCGCAGTAAATAATAATGGCCAAGAGGTCACCAAAATCCATGATTATTTAATTGCCCATTACTCAACTGCTGCAGAATCAATAACAGAAATCGAGCAATATCTTGAAAAAGAAGGCTACCAAAGCGCAGCTAAACTAATAAATTCATCGCGATTGCAGTAAAAACTCACTTTTTTGTCGACTGCCAGTAGAATTTCAAGTGTTAGGCGCACAAAAAACAGCCCGAAAACGTAATTTAAGCGCTAACACTTGCTCTAAAAGCACTCAAGGCGTTTGACATTTATCCAAGTTGTTCATTTTAAGGCCACTTAACACATTTTTGTGAAAACAAGTATTGACTATAGTTGAACTAAATCTATAATAGCGCCCCACAACAACGCAGCAATGTGTTGTTATTCTAAAGCGGGTCGTTAGCTCAGTTGGGAGAGCATCGCCCTTACAAGGCGAGGGTCACTGGTTCAAGTCCAGTACGACCCACCACTTTAGAAATGACTATTTGGGGTCGTTAGCTCAGTTGGGAGAGCATCGCCCTTACAAGGCGAGGGTCACTGGTTCAAGTCCAGTACGACCCACCATTTAGTCACAGTTTTGCATGGGTCGTTAGCTCAGTTGGGAG
>NZ_PQCB01000018.1:4395-222251 GCF_002964745.1 Pseudoalteromonas sp. T1lg24
ATCTATAATGGGTCGTTAGCTCAGTTGGGAGAGCATCGCCCTTACAAGGCGAGGGTCACTGGTTCAAGTCCAGTACGACCCACCATTATAGAATATCAATATGGGTCGTTAGCTCAGTTGGGAGAGCATCGCCCTTACAAGGCGAGGGTCACTGGTTCAAGTCCAGTACGACCCACCATATTGAACCTACCTCGTATTAAAAATCCTTTTAAAATCAAAACTAATTCACTATTTCAACGTTAATTTATTGCTACTATTGCCACTGTTTTATATAGTTTAACTATGACCGCGCAGATAGAAATGCGATGAAAAATAAACGCTTATACGAATCCAGTATCTTACTTATAGACGATCAACCATTGGCATTAAGCTATATGAAACAATCGCTTGAAAGCTTAGGCTTTAGTGATATTTCAATCGCTGAAAATGCAAAAATGGCGTTGGGTCTTTGCCAAGAGCATACCTTTAATTTGGTTTTATGCTCATTTAACCTTGGTAAACTCAAAGACGGCTACCAACTATATGAAGAACTAAAAACCAAGCGTTTAATTAAAAACATTTGTGGCTTTATTTTTATTAGTGCAGAAACCGACACTAGCCTAGTACACAGTGTGATTGAACTTCAACCAGATGACTTTTTAGCAAAGCCTTTTTCATTGAAAGTATTTGGTGAGCGCATTATTAAGCTACTAAAGCGCAAACAAGCATTGGCGCAAATTTACGATTTTATTGATGTTGGCAATGACTCAAAAGCGTTACGCTATGTTAATGAAATGCTGGCAGACAGCAGTAAAAATCACCTATCCCCTATTCTTTTAAAGTTGCGTGGTGAACTATTACTGCGTTTAAAACGCACTGCAGAAGCCATCGACTTCTTTAAATCTGTGCTGAATATTCAAAAATTTACGTGGGCACGTGTTGGTTTAGTTGAAGCCTACATTCAAAACAGTGAATTTACCCAAGCTAAAAATATCTTAGAGGTTATGCTAACCAAACCTGAAACCCGCTTAGTGGGGTATCATTTACTGGGTAAGTTAGAACTGTTTTTAGAAAACTATCAACAGGCGCAACATTATTTGTCGCTGGCCTCTAAGCTAGCGCCGCGCAATATTGAACGCCAAGAAGATCTGATTATTTTAAGTAAATACAATCACGATCATGAAAAGCATTTCCGCGTTAATAAAGAGCTTGTGAAATACGCTAAGCACTCAATGCACGATAAGCCGGACATATACCTTAACTTGGCCCGCGCAGGTATTGATTACGCCCTCACGCTCGACCAAGCCGATATCGTAAATCGCCTCACCCGACAAAGTAACGAGTGTTTATCTGAATTACGCAAACAGTTCCCCGACAGCAAAGCACAAGAACAAATTGATGTAATCAATGCGCGTATTCACTATTTAAAAGATGAACGCTCAAAAGCCATTGCGCTCGTTGAACAACTTGAAGACCAGCCTATCATCCGCTCAGTAGATGATACTCTCGATAAAGCCAAAGCGTTTCATGAGTTAGGTATGCACCACAAAGCGAATCAATTGTTTGCCAAGTTAACCGAGCATTGTGGCAAATACCAAAGCGATAACGCACCTCTGAACGCCTATCTAAAACAAGAGCAACAAGAACGTGATGAAATTCGCCACTCACCAAAAGAATTAAACAATAATGCGGTGCATAGCTACGAAAAAGGCAAATACGAAGAAGCGCTTAATTACTTTACCCAAGCGTTTCGCATTATGCCAAAAAACGCCAACATCGCATTAAACTTGTTACAGGTGATGTTAGATACGAAACACCCTGGCAGCCAAAGTCTCAATAAAGCTATGATTTCTCGCTGCATGGACACTATAAATAACGCCAAACTCGACGCGGAGCAACAGGCTAGGCTCGATAAATTAAAACCGATGATTCAATCGGTTTTATAAATTGCTAATCTCTCTCTTTTGTTTCCGGCTCAGGCCACTCGTTAAAATAAACGCTTAAATAACGACTTTTAAGCAAATAAAGCCCTGCCCAACTGAGTAACACCAGTTGTACTGCTAAACCTATTGAGAAGCTGTAATATTGGCTTTTTGCTTGTAGTAGTGACCAGCTTAAATCCATCACAACATTAGCAAGCAATAACCAGCGCGCATAACACCAAATGTATTTAGGCCACTGCATAGCATTGGGGCGCCTAAACAAATAGCAAAAGGTGACGATGATGCTAAGCCCAGCGATAGCAAGTGCAACAAAAAATTGTTGTTTTTGCGGGTAGAAAATCGCCATTAGGTTTAAATCTTCACGTCGTGATGCTGCTGCAAAGAGCCATAAAATATACGGCCTTAAAAGCAGCACTAATACTAGCACAAAACCGATTGGTGCTCTAAAGTAACCGTTTTTGTCCCAATATTCTGGGCCAAAGCGTGTCATACTTGATTTTTCCTATCAGCTAACACACCTAGCACTACAAACAACAGCAATACGGTTAACGGTAAATAACTGCGATCAATTTGTTTAATCATGCTTACCAAATAAGGGCTAACAAATACAATTAAACTACCGATCCCAACACCCGTTACTAAAATGAATACAAACGTACGCGCAACAAAATTTTGCTGACCGATTAATCGCTTTACCGCTTTATTTAGACTCGCGCCATACACCGACGTTAAACAAATAAGCGCTATCAATACTATTTGACTCAAGTACGGTGCAAGCCAAGTCGCAACTTGGCTATTGAAGGAACTGAGCATATTCACGAATTCAGACATGGATTACTCGTACTTTGCAAATAACGCTAACATATCGTCTTCAGTTAAGACCTCAATGCCTAAATCTTGTGCTTTAGTGAGCTTAGAACCTGCTTTTTCACCAGCGACTAACGCGTGTGTTTTAGCGGAAACACTGCCCGACACTTTTGCACCGAGTGCTTGAAGTTTAGCTTTTGCTTCGCTGCGCCCCATTTGATTAAGTGTACCTGTTAACACATAAGTTAAACCATCCAACGGCATTTCATCTTTTGACTTTTCAGCGATATCTGGCCAGTGCAAGCCAGCATCGATTAATGCGTCAATCACCTCTTGGTTATGTTCTTCTTTAAAGAAGTAATAAACGTGCTTAGCAACAATCTCACCTACGTCTGAAACGTCTTGTAAGCCCTCTATTGAGGCGTTTTGTAATGCTTCAAGGGTTTTGTAATGATTCGCTAAGTTTTGCGCTGTCGCCTCACCTACTTCACGAATACCCAGTGAATATAAAAACTTAGCAAGTGTAGTTTGTTTGGCTTTTCCAAGTGCCGCAACTAAATTCTCGGCCGACTTTGGCCCCATACGCTCAAGCGACTCAATATGGCCTTGGCTTAAACTAAATAAGTCAGCTGGTGTTTGGATCAGTTTACGATCAACTAACTGCTCCACTACTTTATCACCTAACCCATCTACATCAAGCGCTTTACGTGAAGCAAAGTGCTTAATCGCCTCTTTGCGCTGCGCTTCACACACCAAGCCACCGCTACAACGGGCAACCGCTTCACCATCAATACGTTCAACGTGCGATTCACACACAGGACACGCTATCGGAAATACAATTTCTTTACTATTTTCTGGGCGACGATCAAGCACGACACTTGCGACTTGCGGGATCACATCTCCTGCGCGGCGAATAATCACAGTATCACCAATGTGTACGCCTAGGCGTTCAATTTCATCGGCATTATGTAAGGTGGCGTTAGATACTGTTACACCGCCAACATAAACTGGCTCCAAGCGTGCAACCGGCGTAATTGCGCCGGTGCGGCCTACTTGAAACTCAACATCTAATAAGGTGGTTAATTCTTCCTGTGCAGGAAACTTACAAGCTATTGCCCAACGCGGCGCCCGGGCGACAAAACCTAAAGTTTGCTGAATCGCTTTATCGTTAACTTTGATTACTACGCCGTCAATTTCATAGCCTAACGCGGCACGACGAGCAAGAATATCTGAATAATAGGCAAAGGCGTCTTTGGCATTATCTGCAGTGCGAATCTCAGGGCATACTGGTAAGCCCCACTCTTTTAGCTGCATTAATTGCTCATAATGGGTTGCTGCCAGCTCAAACCCTTCAACTACGCCCGTGCTGTAGGCATAAAGCATCAGTGGGCGAGATGCGGTAATTTTAGGGTCTAATTGACGTAAACTACCTGCAGCCGCATTACGCGGGTTAGCAAAGGTTTTATCCCCTTTTTCTTGTTGCGTTTGGTTAAGTTTGGCAAACCCTTTATCGTCAATAAACACTTCTCCGCGTACTTCTAAACGTGCTGGAATTGACTCACCACGCAAACGTAGCGGCACGTTGCGAATGGTTTTTACATTTTCGGTAATGTTCTCACCTACTTGACCATCACCGCGTGTTGCAGCGCGCACTAATACACCGTTTTCATACAAGATAGACACGGCTAAGCCGTCGAGCTTTGGCTCACAACAAAACGCTAAATCACTAGCATCTTTTAATCTGTCTTTCATACGTTTATCAAATGCGTAAAACTCACTTTCATCAAACGCATTATCAAGCGACAACATCGGTACTTCGTGGTTTACTTTTTCAAATGCAGCAAGCGCCATACCGCCGACTTTCTGACTTGGCGAATCTGCTGATTTAAGCGCTGGATTTGCCTCTTCTAACGCAATCAGCTCACGCATTAAACGGTCATACTCAGCGTCCGGTACCGTCGGATTATCTAGCACATAGTATTGATAATTGTAATTTTCAATTTGTGCTTTAAGTTGGTTTATTTGTTCAGCCGCGCTCACGGAGACTTCCTCTATATTCGTTAAAAAAGCCACCGCAAGGGTGGCTTTTGTTTAAATCTGGTTGTGACGTTACAATTCGTCAAATTCTCTGATTTTTTCAACATATTGCCTAACAGTGGCAACATCCAGCTCTTCGCGGTTATGGTCGAGAATTGTCGCGCTAAACTCATCGGCAATTTTCTTAGCCGCGCTGTGAAGCATATTAAACGACGGTAAACTGTCACCTGCACAAGGCAGTGTCATAAACAAGCTTACGCCTTCAGTTTGAAGTTGTTCCATATTATCAATATCGAACGTGCCTGGGTTAAACATATTTGCTAAACGAAATAGCACTGGGCCCTGGCCTGATGCATCTTCATGACGATTAAAGAAGCCATCCTCTGAATACTTAAAACCTAATGTAAGTAATAACGGCAGTAGCGAAGAGCCTTGCATCGGCAAACCTTCTTCGGTTTGAATATGAATGATGATGTAGTCTTGAACTGCTGCCTTACCTTCAGGCGCTTGTTCTGGCTCGTCACTGACTTGTGTGCTTGGCTCATCGTCATCAATGCTAATCGATAAATCGCCTAGTTCTGGTTCATCATTCACATTTAGCTTTGCGCTCATTTGTGGTTCAACCACAGATGCTTTTTCGCTTTCGGGTGCTGCTTCTTTTTTGTCTGGAGCGGCACTTGGTTCTTGAACAAGTGTGCGGCTGTCATTTTTACGGATTGACCAAAGGCCATGAAGCAGTACGCCGCCAATTACTAACGCACCACCAATAATTAACACCCACCTTAGTTCGTCACTCATTCAAGTACCCTTAAATTTATATTTTTTTCCGATTTACAAAATTATTAAGCAAGCGGCACTTAATTTCAACCGCTTATCTTATGCAAAGTGCACAGATAAGACTAGTTGCTGATAATTTATACCGAAAGCTAAGCGGATTCTGACATTTCTAACGCTTTTTCAATATCCACCGCAACCACGCGAGACACACCTGGCTCAGCCATGGTGACACCGGTTAAGCGCGCGGCCATTTCCATAGCGATTTTATTGTGACTAATATACACAAATTGCACGTCTTGTGACATTTCTTCCACTAAACGACAAAAACGCCCAACGTTGGCATCATCGAGCGGCGCATCTACCTCATCTAACATACAAAATGGTGCTGGGTTTAGTTGGAAAATTGAAAAAACCAACGACAACGCCGTCAGTGCTTTTTCACCACCACTGAGTAAATGAATCGTCGCATTTTTCTTACCTGGAGGACGCGCCATGATTGCCACCCCCGTTTCAAGTAAATCGTCTGATGTCAGCTCTAAATACGCTGAACCACCCCCAAATACTTTTGGAAATAAGTTCTGCAAGCCATTGTTCACTTGGTCAAATGTCGCTTTAAAGCGCTGTTTGGTTTCTCGGTCTATTTTAACGATTGCCGTTTCTAATGTATCAAGCGCGCTGATTAAATCATCGTATTGTTGGTCAAGGTAATTTTTACGCTCAAATGCTTTATCAAACTCTTCTATCGCCGCTAGGTTAATTGCACCTAATCCAGCAATATCGCTCGAGACTTTGTTCAATTGGCTTTGTAAACTATTAAGTTTGGCATCTTCAGGAAGCGTTGCAATCACGTCTTTTAACTGTGTGTTTAATTCTGCAAGCGGTGACAGTGCCGCTTCCGATTTTAGCTGAAACCCTTGTTGTTCAAGTATAATATTTTGTCTTTGTTGTTTCAGGTTATCGAGCTTTTGCTGCTCAGTACCAATGCCCGATTCGGCTTGCTTTAATTTCTCTTTTGCATCATCTAGATTGCGCTGCTTTTGCGATTTTTGCTCGATAAGCGCCTCAAGCATAAGGTGCTGTTCTGCAATCGCCTCGTCAAGTTCAACCAGCGGCAGTTGAATGTCTTCAAGTGTAAACTTTGCTTCTTCAAGTTGCTCGTTAAGCTCACTAAAGCGTGATGAAAACTGGCCTAATTTGGACTCACATAATGCTGCTTGGTTTTTTACACTCTCTAAATGTAATTGTTGTTTATGGTGCTGATTTTTCTCATTTTCATAGGCATTTTGAAGCTGCCTAGTAACCAGTTTGGCATTATGATAATCCGCTTCCAAGGATTCTTGCTGCTGTTTTAAATCACTGAGGCGTGTTTCGGCTTTAGTTAATTGCGCAGTCAACGGCGCTTGTTCGTTGCCTACAGCGTCAAGTTGAGTAACCAGTGCCGCTAGCTCATTTTGTGTTTCGTCACATTGCTTCGCAATAGCCGCTAAACGTTCGCTAGCAAAATTATGTTCTGCTTGTTTTTGTGTGAGCAATTGCATTAATGATGATAACGCGTGTTGCTTTTGTGTTGAAACAACACGCAACTCATCAACCTTTTTTTGCTCTGCAGTAAGCGCTTTTTGCGCACTTTCGAGTTCGCTTTGTGCCGCGGGTATCGCTTTCTCTATGTCTTTTAATAACTGGTGTTTTACGATGTGTGAACTTTCACTATCAAACTCACAGGGAATACACCAGTTAGCGCCGCGTAAATCGCCGCGCTGATCCACCGCAAATAAAAATGGCCCTGACCAAAAATCATCTTCTAACGTATCGATATTTTCAACAGCAGCAATCGCATTAAAGTATTGTGGGATGGGCCCTGTCGTGATTTTCTCAGCCAATGACCCATTTGCGCAATGGTGTGTTTGCGGCCAAATACTGGGTGTTTTACATTCATTATCGAACTGCGCGCTAACATGCGCATGGCTTAAATTAAACAAACTTGCTTCAACTGCCACTTGCCAAGATTTATCGACACTAAGCTTAGAGACAAGTGTTGGTGAGCCTGACTGGCTCTGTGTGTTTTCACCTACAACCGTTAAAAGCGCCGCTTGTTTTGCCGCTAAATCATTACAGGTTTGCTCGCTTTTCCTCGCTGCTGTATGTTTTTGAGCAAGCACATCTTGCGCTTGTTGGAGCTGAATATTTGCGCTTTCACATTCAGCTTCGGCTTGTTGTACGAGGGTTTTTGCTTGTGTTAAATCAATAGCTTCCAGTTGCTGCTCAAGTGTTTCACGCTCTGATTTCAGTTGGCTTTGGCGCTGCTGGCAAGCGCTTTGTTGCTCTGACAGTTGCGCGTATTTAACATTTAATGCAGACAGTGCTTTTTGCTGCTCAGTTTGCTCTTTTATAATCGTTTGGTTTTCCAACAAGGATGCTTGATAAGCGCTATAACTGGTTTCTTGCTGTACTTTTTGTTCTTCGTATTTGTGTAAGCTGATTTCTAACTGTTCTGCGGTACTTTCAAGCGCTTCGTTTGAAAACGCAACTTGTTCGCTAATGTCATCAAACTGTTGCTTTGTTTGCTGCTGCTCTTGCTGGATTTGCTGATACTGTGTTTGTAACTGCGCAATGCGTTGGCTGAGCTGAGTTTTTTGGCTTTGCTTATGCACTTTATCTTGTTCGTCACGCGCCAACTTGTTGCGCAACTGATATTCTTGGTGCTGCGCATCATTCACCATGTCATTAGCTTGTTCGATTGCCAATTTTAATGCCGAAATCACATCATCATGACCGCTGTGCGCTTCGCTAAGAAATGCGATTTGCTCATTAATTTGCGCCAGTTTTTCTTCGCTTTCGAGTAGTTTTTGTTGCAGTGCTTGCCATTTAAGCACGCATATTTGCGCTTTTAAGGTACGTTCTTTGGCTTTAGCCGTGGTGTAAGTGCGCGCTTTTTCTGCCTGCTCTGTTAGCACATTGAGTTGATTTTCAAGTTCGGTGCGTAAATCAAGCAAACGCTCTAGATTGTCGCGCGTGCTGTTTAAGCGCGTTTGTGTTTCGCGTCGTCTTTCTTTGTATTTTGAAACGCCAGCCGCTTCCTCTAGGAAAATCCGTAAATCCTGTGGCTTACTTTCAATTAAACGCGAGATCATGCCCTGTTCGATAATCGCATAACTGCGTGGGCCAAGTCCGGTACCCAGAAAAATATCCGTGATATCACGCTTACGGCATTTTTCACCATTTAAATAGTATTGTGATACGCCTTCACGGGTAACTAAGCGTTTAATCGCTATTTGATTACGTGACGCAAGTGTGCCCGGTAAACGTCCTTCAGTATTATCAAATAATAATTCAACCGACGCTTGTGAAACTGGTTTGCGCTCTGTTGAGCCATTAAAAATGACGTCTGTCATGGCATCGCCGCGCAGGTTTTTAGCCGAGCTTTCACCTAGTACCCAGCGCACAGCATCGATGACGTTTGATTTACCACAGCCATTTGGACCAACAACACAGGTCATTTGATCGGGAAATGGAATTTTACTTGGCTCTACAAACGATTTGAAACCCGCGAGCTTAATTGAGGCTAGACGCATTTTATTCTTATTTGATTGTCTAAATAGTAAGAAAATTAATGGCCAACTTTATCAGATTTACCCTAATTGAAACAACTTGTAACGCTTAACAACAAAATCTGGTTTAAAGGGAATCTACAGCTTATTATAATCGCTAAGGTGAGTTGTTGTTTTATTGGAGTTTTCCATGCAATTAGGAAAAGGGTTCGAATACTTTTTATCGGGCTTTAGTTTAATCAGCCAAAAAGGGTTAAAACGCTTTGTACTGATCCCATTACTAATTAACTTGGTGCTATTTGGTAGCTCGTTGTTTTTTATTATTGGTTGGATTGAACAAGGCGTTAACTACGTCAATGGCTACCTGCCTGACTTTCTATCTTGGTTGGAATTTATAATATGGCCTATTGCATTGTTGCTGGTGTTGTTTATCTACTCCATGGTGTTTACGGTTATCACTAACTTTATCGCTGCACCATTTAACGGCTTATTAAGTGAAAAGGTCGAGCTGTATTTAACAGGGCAACGCGTTAACGACGATGGGTTAGCTGATTTACTTAAAGACGTACCACGTATGCTTGGCCGTGAATTGGCAAAACTGATGTACTACTTACCAAAAGCTTTGCTGTTTTTAATTTTACTGCTGTTTATTCCGGTGTTTGGTCAAGTGATGTGGTTTTTATTTAGCGCGTGGATGTTTGCCGTACAATACATTGATTACCCGTTTGATAATCACAAAATACCGTTTTCTGAAGCGCGTCAGCACTTAAAGCAAAAACAGGGCTTAAGTTACGGTTTTGGCAGTGCTGTATTGATTTTTAGTATGGTGCCAATCGTTAACTTAATTGTAATGCCGGTAGCCGTATGTGGAGCAACGCGTTTGTTTGTTGAAAACTATCGCATCAATTACCGCGCTTAGTATATAGCGCTCACTAAAAAAGGCTGCAATTGCAGCCTTTTTTGATTTAAGTACCGGTAGCGATTAACTATAAACGTTTTGCGGTACTTTTAAGATTTGAATATGTACTGTGATTTCTTCACGGTCATGGTAGAGCTGCTTTGCTTGCAGTTCATACTTGATGTTGTACTTAGTCAGCTCTTCGTGAATTAAGTTTAAACACTGATAAACCGCGTCAAAACGTTTTTTCATTGGCAGTTTTAAGTTAAAGATTTGCTCTTTTACAAAGCCGTTTACCGCCCAATCAATCATTAAATTAGCGACCTTAATTGGTTTTTCAACCATATCGCATACTAGCCAATCAATATTGCGCTTATCCGGACGGAATTTAAAGCCATCTTCACGCTTATGTTTAACTTGGCCTGTTTCCATTAATGACTCGGCCATAGGGCCGTTATCAATTGCTTGTACCATCATGCCACGGCGCACTAACTGATACGTCCAGCCACCTGGGCACGCACCTAAATCAACACCACGCATACCCGGTTGCAAACGTGACTCATGTTCGTCTTTTGGTACAAAAACATGAAACGCTTCATCAAGTTTCAGCGTTGAGCGGCTTGGCGCATCTTTTGGCATACGCAGACGCGGAATACCCATATAAAATGGTGAATTGTTGTAGCTGTAAGAAAAACCAACGTATGCAGCGCTATTTGATAAAAACATTACGTGTAAAACAGGACGGTTTTTCACTTCATTAGCAAGTAAGGTTTCTTGCGCCACTAACGATTTACGTAGTGGTACGGATAGCTTTTTACAAAATTTTTGCAGCTCTTTACCGTCATTGGTGTCTGGTGTTTCTACCCGTAGCTCACCACACAATGGAAACTCGCTAACCGCCTCGCTAATAGCTGAAACGCGGTCTTCAATCGGCATTTTATCAACCAGTTGACCAACGAACCATTGACGTGCAAAAACCATTTCTTTAAATGGCAACTTACGCACAACGACTTCGGCTTCTAACGGGTCATAGCAGTTAAAGGTGATATAACCGCTGTTATCTTTTGCTTTTACAAATCCACCAATTTCACGCAGTGCCGCATGGTGGCTTATTTCGGCGGCACAATCGTTTTCAAAACCCGGACGACAATAAATTACAATCGCAGACATTTTTCTCACTTACTTAACTTGAGCTGGTTTATGGTTAATAACCGAAACGGTAAACAGTAACCAACTCACAATAAAACACACGCCACCAAGTGGCGTTATTGGGCCAAAAATCTTTATACCCGTTGTTGCCAACAAGTATAGACTGCCACTAAAAAACACAATGCCTACAATGGCAAAAATACTGGCCCACTTTAATTTGTACCCGCTGTTTCCCAGTAATCCAAACAAGATTAATGCTAAAGCGTGAATAAAATGATAATCAACACCGGTTTGAAACACCGCTATCATTGCTGGGCTGATTATTGATTTTAATCCATGTGCTGCAAACGCACCTAACATCACGGCGAGGGCACAAAAAATGCCACCTGCTGCTAAGCTAAACCTGTTCATAGTTGTTTTGCGATAAACTGAGATGCAATTTCGGCTGCTGTTTGCCAATTTTGCAGTTGGGTTAAACCACTCGCTTTTCGTGGTACTAATGAATGATCCCCATCAGGGATCCAAAAAGTGTGCACATTATCGCATACTGGATAACTTTCTACCTCATCTTTTTTACCAAAGGTATCACGCTCACCTTGAATTATTGCAAGTGGCGCGTTGAGATCAGGAAAATGTTCGATTCGAAGCTTTTCTGGCTTGCCAGGTGGATGAAATGGGTAACCAAAAGCAACAACGCCCTTGACGCTTTGTTCACACGCCAACATTGATGCCATTCGTCCGCCCATTGACTTACCGCCAATAAATAAAGGTAAGTTAGCATCAACCTCTGCAAGTATGCTTTCAAAATAGGCTAATAGTTTTGGTGCACGTTGCGGCGGACGTTTTTTGCCCTCTAATTTAGCTTGCTGCATATACTCAAAATCAAATAAGCCAACTGTGACGCCTAATTTCGCTAAATTGTTGGCCATGGTGACCATAAACTCTGAATCCATGCCTGCACCAGCACCGTGCGCCAAAATTAATTGCGCAATGGGTTTATCTGCATTTACCCAATTAATCATTAAAACCTGCCTCAATCTGTTCTTTTTCTACCATGCTGAGCATCCACTCTTTAAATGCCACGATTTTACCTAATTCAGACTGCGATTCTCTCAGCACTAAATAAAAGGCATTTTTACTTTCTAAGTGATGGCTAAATGGCACTATTAATCGCCCAGAATCGATTTCTGGCTTGGCTAAAACACTGTTTACCAGTGCTATACCTTGCCCGTGTACCGCGGCTTGCAATACCATTGAAGAGTGACTAAAAATAGGCCCCTGATTTACCCGCGAATTAGCAACGCCCAACGTTTTGAACCAACTTTTCCAAGGTTTACGTGTCATATCATGCAGCAATGTATGGTGTTGTAAGTCGTTTGGCTCTGCCAGCGGCTTGGGCCCGTTTAACAATAACGGGCTGCATAAGGGCACTAAGTATTCGGTATGAAGTTTGTGACTTTGTACGCCACTCCAATGACCGCGACCATAATAAATCGCCACATCAACGTCATCGGTTAACGAATTTTCATCTAAATCTTGCGCTTTAATACGAATATCAATCTCCGGGTGCAACTCGTTAAACGCTTGCAACCGTGGCACCAACCATTGAATCGCAAAACTCGGGGTTAAGCTTACTGCTACCGAACCTTTTGCGCCACGCGCTAATAACTTTTCTGTTGCATCAACCAATTGGGTGAATATTTCTTTAATATCGAGAAAGTACGCCTGCCCTTCTTCTGTTAGTAACAGTGAGCGATTTCGCCTTAAAAATAATTTTAAGCCTAGGTGTTCTTCTAAGGTTTTAATTTGATGACTTACAGCGGCTTGTGTAACAAACAGCTCGTCTGCGGCTTTGGTAAAGCTTAAATTACGGGCGGCTGCTTCAAACGCTTTGAGTGAGTTTAGCGGGGGCAATCTTCTCGACATGACAACCTGATGACGTATTCATTAGTTTTTTTTATCTGAACGCATTATAAATCATCGTTTTTAAAAGGCAAACAACTTGGTTATTATTTACTCCGAGAGGAAAAACTGCCAACCAAATTATAGTTTTCCCCCTTAATCATTTAAGTAGCATTTTAGAACTTAGATATTTATGCAACCCAGATGCATAAATTGAGTTTGTTTAATTTAGGCAAACTTAGTGATTTTTAGCAGCATAAAATAAGCGTTACACTGCAAATAACCTGCTGCTGAAACTCAAACAATTAAAACGTGAGTTATTCACGTTTAATCTGCCCAATAAAAAAGACGCATAGTGCGTCTTTTTTAATGCCTTTTATGCAAAGATATTAGAGCGTGTTGACCTTTATAGTTTAAATTCTGTTCAAATCCAAAGCGTTTTGATCGCGGCGTCGCTTTTAGCCCTAGTTGGCTAAACCAAAAAGGACAACAAAGAGCATAACCCGCTAATCTTCTTCGATGTTTTCTACACCTTTAGTGCCTTTGTGAGCTTTTAATCTGTGGTGAATTGCCGTTTTAATTAGCATATAGCCACTGATTGGTGCCGTGATCAGTAAAAAGATCGATATCAAAATTTCTTTCGCGCTTGGCTCATTAACGATTGCACTAAAATAAACAATAGAAGCAATCAGCACACCCGCCATGCCCAACGTAGTTGCCTTAGTTGGACCATGTAAACGCATAAAGAAGTCCGGCATACGATTCATACCAATTGAACCGATTAGAATAAACACGCCGCCTAATAATAACAGTAGTGAAACAATAATCTCTGCCATAATAATTACTCTATAATATCGCCGCGTAAAAGAAACTTACAAATTGCCACCGTACTGACAAAACCGAGCATGGCAATCAACAATGCTGCTTCAAAATAAAGCTCTGACGCCACTTTAATTCCGTACAATACAATAAGCGCAATACTGTTTATATACATGGTATCAAGCGCTAAGATGCGATCTGGCACAGATGGCCCGAGAATTAGGCGCCATAAATTAAGTAACAGTGATACGCCAATCATTGCCGATACAATTAGTATAACGGTGCTTAACATTGAAAAATCTCCTTAAGCGGTGCTTCATAACGGCTTTTAATCGTCGCAATTAGTTCTGCTTCGTTATCTAAGTCAAGAACATGAATAAGCAAATAGCGCTGCGTCACTTCTTCACCCTCGTCTAACGACTCAGGAAACGGATACACCTCTGCGCTCACAGTACCCGGTGTTAAGGAAACTGTGCTCGCTAATATGGTGATTGGCATTTCATGAGTTAAATCAAGCGGTACTTTTACAAACGCCGGACGCAATTTTTTAATTGGCCCTAAAATCAGAAACGCTACTTGCACATTGGCGGTAACAATATCGTATAACACCAATAAAAAGTGCTTAAACGCAAGCCACTTTCGCATAATCAGCGGCTGAGGCTCACGAAAGCGTAGCGTTGCAAGTGGGATCACCGTAGCTAGAATGGCTCCTAACACGATATGCCCGAGCGAATAGCTGTTATTTAGCAGTAACCAGACGAAAAACAATAAAATGCTTCGAAATGGTGTTGGAAAAAGACTAAAGCGAGCTTCAAAACGCATCTTACTTGCCTCCTAATACAGCTTGTTGCAAGCCAAGGGTATCGAATACTTGTGTTGCAGCAAGCGTGGTAATTTCGCTGATCGGTCCTGCGAAAATACTTAATAGCGGCGAACAAAGCAGTAAGCTGATTACGCCCACTAACTGACAACTCGTTGCCTTTGTCTCTGACGGCTCTTGCCCGTTATGACGCCAAAATAGCTGCGAACCTGCGCGTGTAAGCGTTACCAATACGAGTAAAGACACCACCAAATAAACTGCCCAGAACCAAGCTGCTTTATCAACGTTGAGGGCTTCTTGTAATAGCCAAACTTTGCCAATAAATCCTGAGAACGGAGGCATACCAACCACAGCAAGCACAAACACAATAAAGCTGGTACCCAATAAAATAGGTTGCCCAATTGGTTTGGCTGGTACAAGACGTACACCTACTTTGCCACGCTGTTTACCAATCACATCAGCTAGTAAAAATAAGCCCGCTGTCACCAATGTTGAATGCACTAAATAATACAGTGCTGCCGCAATTGCGCCTGGCGTATTAAATGCCACAGCAGCGATTAAGGTACCTATCGATACAATAACAAGATTTGCCACAATCATACGAAGGTCTTTACTAGCAAGTACGCCCAAAATACCGATAACTAATGTGATAATTGCTGCAGGCCATAACCACACTTGTGCGATATGGGTGCTTGCATCATTTGGGTCAACAAAAATTGTTGGGTAAACACGGATAATCGCGTAAATACCAACTTTGGTCATAATCGCAAATAACGCGGCGACCACTGGCAGTGCCGATGCATAAGTTGCCGGCAGCCAAAATTGCAATGGGATCACTGCTGCTTTAAGTGCAAACACGATAAGTAACAGCATGCCACCGATATTTAATAGTGCTCGATCATCGCCCGATAACTGCGCCGCTTTTGCCGCCATGTCTGCAATATTCAAGGTACCTAACACGCCGTATAAAATACCGAGTGCAACCAAGAACACACTTGAGCCTACCAAGTTTAAAACCACGTAATGCAACGCAGATTGCGTTTTGTGTTTATCAGAGCTGTGCATCAATAATGCATACGATGAAATCAGTAAGACTTCAAAGAATACGAAGAGGTTAAATAAGTCGCCCGTTAAAAATGCACCGTTCACACCTAACAATAAGAAATGTAATAGTGGGTGGAAGAAGCTACCGGCTTCATCATCACCACACAGTGAATAAAGTACACAAATCAGCGCAAGAAACGATGTCAGTGTCACTAACAGCGATGACATTACGTCGGCTACTAACACAATGCCAAAAGGTGCCTGCCAATTACCGATAGCATAAACAAATATTTCACCAGACAGCGCATTGTTTAGCATATAGCCGCTTACTACAAGAGTAAGCAATGCCATGATGCTTGAAACAATGCGTCGCGCTTGTAAGTTTTTCCCCGATGGTGGTAGTAATAATAAAATACCAGCCAGCATCGGCACTAAAACGGGCAAAGATACAAAATGTGGCACGTATACTACTCCTTGCCTTTAATCTTCGGGAAACGCGCATGTACATGGTCATGCCCTAAATCTGCGCGTGCACGTATGGCAAGAATCACTACAAATGCCGTCATCGCAAAGCCAATCACAATGGCCGTTAGTACCAGCGCTTGTGGCAGCGGATCAGCGTATTGTGCTGATTCACCTAATACTGCAGCCTTGTTACTGTGAATTCGACCTGATGCAAAAAGAAACAGGTTAACTCCGTACGACATCATAGTAAGCCCTAACACCACTGGAAAGGTTCTGCCACGTAAAATTAAAAATACACCGCAGGCAAATAACACCCCAACGCATGTTGCATAGAGTACTTCCATTATTTTGCCTCCTTCGGTTGGCTAGCTAATGTGAGTTTACCTAGGCTTGCTAGAATCATTAAGGTTGCACCTACTACCGTTAAATAAACACCTAAATCAAATGCAATCGCACTTGCTAGTTCAATTTTGCCGATAAACGGAATATCAAAGTATTCGAACCAAGACGTCAGGAATGGTCTGTCGAAGAACCAGCTACCAATACCCGTTACAAAAGCAATCGCAATACCGAATGCAATTATCTTACGGTAATTAATATCCAATCGCTCATAGATCCAATCAGAACCACGTGCAATGTATTGTAAAATCATCGCTATCGCGGTAATCAAGCCGGCAATAAAACCACCACCAGGTAAGTTATGACCGCGTAAGAAAATATACACACTTACCATAAGTGCTAATGGCAATAATGCTTGAGAAATGCTGGCAAGTAGCATTGGGTAACGCTCAATTGCCCACGGACGCCCTTCGCCATCACTTGCTGGCATAAAGAGCGGTAAGTTAAGTAACAATTTGTAGATACCCAACGCCGCAATACCTAATACGGTAATTTCGCCTAAGGTATCAAAACCACGGAAATCAACCAGAATCACGTTTACAACGTTAGTACCACCGCCACCGGTTTTCGCGTTTTCAACGAAGAACTGTGAAATTGAATTAAGCGGACGAGTCATAATTGCATAACAGATAGAACCAATAATTACACCTACCGCCGATGCGATACCCACATCACGAACAAGACGCAGCGACGTTGACTCTTTTGGTGTGCGATGTGGCAAGAAAAACAGCGCCAACATCAGCAATACAATTGTCACTACTTCTACTGTTAACTGCGTCAGTGCTAAATCAGGTGCAGAAAAACGCGTAAACGCTACCGATACCATTAAACCTACAATCGAAATCATTAATAACGATGTCATACGTGAACGGTGGCAAATTACAGTGGCAACTGCACCAACAATAAGTAAGCCTGCGCCAATCACATTATGCGGATCGATTGGTTGCGGCGTTTGGTCACCTGCCAGTTCCAACATGTCAAACAGTGGAATACCTGCAAACACCAAAACGGTCACCAACAACCAAGCAATGTAACGTTGTAGTGAACCCGTTTCCATGCGGTACATTATTTTTTCAGACACTGTCGCAATGCTATCTAGCGCATTTAAAAATGCCGATTTAGGGTCCACATCCGGTAATGACGCGTTAAATTGGAATAAATACTTGCGCTGCCAGTAAATTAATAAACCAATGGTTACGGCAAGGAAACTCATAAGCAGTGGTAAATTCAAACCATGCCAAATTGCTAAGCTGTATTGTGGCAAACTACCATCGCCAATCACCGCTAGCGATGCACTCGCCAGAAGCGAATCAACAACAAAATTCGGGAACATACCAACGATAATACACAGTGCCACAAGCACTTCTACCGGCACGCGCATATAGCGTGGCGGCTCATGAATTTCTTTGCTAATACCAACCGGCTCACCATTAAAAAATACATCGTGAATAAAGCGCATTGAATACGCCACCGAGAATGCACCTGCTAAGGTTGCGAGTACCGGAATAAGCCAAGACATTGAGCCAAGTACGTGTTGATGCAGCGTTTCAGCAAAGAACATCTCTTTTGATAAGAAACCATTTAGCAACGGCACACCCGCCATTGACGCGGCTGCAACCATAGCGAGCGTTGCGGTATACGGTAAATACTTCCATAAGCCATTTAGCTTACGCATATCGCGAGAGCCGGTTTCATGATCGATAATACCGGTTGCCATAAACAATGACGCTTTAAAAGTTGCATGGTTAATAATATGAAAAATCGCAGCAACTGCTGCCATTTCGGTATCTAAACCGAGTAATAAGGTAATTAAACCTAAGTGCGAAATCGTTGAATACGCCAATAAACCTTTTAAGTCATGTTTAAATAACGCAACGTAAGCACCGACAATTAAGGTTGCCAAACCGGTCAAGGTGACAATAGCAAACCACAGCTCGGTACCTGATAGCGCTGGATAAAAACGCGCAAGTAAAAAGATACCTGCTTTTACCATAGTCGCCGAGTGTAAATACGCACTTACCGGAGTCGGCGCGGCCATCGCATGTGGCAACCAAAAGTGGAATGGGAACTGAGCCGACTTGGTAAAGGCACCTAGAAGAATCAAGATTAATGTAACAGGATAAAGCGCGTGTTCTTTAATTATGTGGCCGTTATTTAAAATATCATCAAGATTGTAACTACCAACAATATTACCGACTAAAATCAGACCTGCAAGCAAGGCTAAACCACCGCCGCCGGTAATGGTAAGTGCCATGCGCGCGCCTTGACGCGCTTCGGATGTATGCCACCAATAGCTGATTAATAAAAATGAGCTAATACTGGTAAGCTCCCAGAACACCCACATTTGAATGACGTTGTTAGACAACACAATGCCAAGCATTGCTGTCATAAACAGCATTAAAAAAGTATAGAAGCGCGCCATATTGTCTTTACTACTGAGGTAGTAGCGCGCATACAAAATAATTAGCAAACCAATGCCTAAAATCATTAGGCAGAAAAGAAGCGCTAATCCATCAAGTCGAAAACTGAGATTAATTCCAAGCAGCGGGATCCATTGCACACTTTCTCTTAGCACATTGCCATCAAGCACAGCTGATGTGTGATAAAGAACAATGGCAAGCGCTACAACCGGAAATATTGCAATTGATAATGCAGCGTAGGTACGCGAAAGTTTATTCGTCGTCGCTGCAAATAAGCTGCCTAATAGGGATAACACAGGTATCCACATTAATGACATAGTTTTATCCTTTGGCTTTTCCCTATTTTTACAACAAGGTTAAAGCGTGAGTTATGCTAGCAAGTAAGTTGCGTAGCCGCGCGTGATTGCGCTATGCATACATTTTTATATTTATACGTTAAAAGCGCCTGTCATGTCTAGATTAAGCGTATGTAATTGAACACAAAACAAGCCATTTCGCAGTTTTAATAAATATAGTGTAAATACTAAATAAAGACTATTGAAAAAGGATGTAAATCTTTTAACTACAAGCTGTTAAATTCGCTCATAGCCTGTTTTAGCCAAGTTTCATATAAATCTGGCAGTGGCAGATCAAGCAGCTCTAGATTTGAGGTTGATTTAACCGGCTTGTACGCCCACCCCTCTGCCTGATTACAGGTGTTGGTTAAATACCAAGTGTGCCCGTCAACCTTCAGCGTGCGGGTAACTTCTTTTTTCTTTGGCACAACAATTAAGTTTTTAGCGATGCGAGTTGGTTTTGTCACATTGCACAGTCGCTTTGCCAGTTGTTTTTTAAGTGGATACTCATCAATAAAACCGTACAAGTGCATTAGTTCATGCAGTAATACACGCTCTGATTGTTGAGAACGCATAAAAACATAATTACCCGACGCGTTAGCAATACCCGTTTCGCTAAAAAATGCGATTTTATCGTGCGAAAGCTGTGAAAACGCTTTTTTATCAAGTATTTCGCAGCGTATGCGCCTACCAGTTGCACCACTACATCGTAATTTAGAACGATCAAAATAAACAGGCTGACTTAAACACACGGGCAGCGAAAACGCTTTTTCAAAACGCTGTTTTAGCTGAGTGACTTGGTTGTAAGCCTTTAAATCAGTTACCGCTAGCATTATCCTTTGCGTGCATTGCTCGTTTTTATAAATCGGCACTAATTGATGCGCTGTTGCCGCAAGCGGTAAACCAAGTGCCATTGCAACGCGAGTCTGTTGTTTGTGTGTTAGCGGCCAAGGAAAGTCATGCAGCGCTTGCCACTGCTCTACTTCTTCATAATGGGCAGCTAACTGTTTTCTTGCAATCAGTGAGCCCTGCTTTGCCGCGCTGATTAACGTGGATTGGTACAAATGTTGGTTATTTGAAAACTCATTGGCAAGCAGCGCCATCGCATCGGCGTTTTGATTATTGGCATAGACACGTAAATGGGCGATTGAATGGTGATAAGTTTGCACATTTGGCAATATTGCGCGCTCTGCCAAGGTTGCATAATACGGGTTTGGAAAAGCAGAAAACGCCTGTAGCAGGCGTTTTTCGTTATAGCAGTAACTTGAAGTAAGAAAGCTACTTAAAAAGAGGACAGTTAACCACTTCACTGTATTTCGTCAGGTGTTTGCTCGTCACTGTATAGTAAACGTAGCTCTAAGCGAGCATATTTATATTCAACAAATTCATACACGTTAGTTGCCATTGCCAAATTAAAATAATCTTCTGCTTTAAGCGGCTTATTATCGGCTACGGCATCTTTTGCCAGGTAGAAATACGCTTCACATAAACGCTCTAAGTACTCACGGTGGCTGGTTAAGTCTTTTTGCACATTAAGTAATAAATCGCGTTCGCTTAGCTCACCTAAAAAGTATTGTACAAGCTGATACGACCAACGTGATTTATCGAGTTTTTCAGCATGTTGCTGTAACTCGGTTAGTGCGCGCGTTGCATTTACTTCACGCGTTGCTAAGTAAACCCATACAGCACGATATGAATCGCTATCGTCAGCATTTAAGAATTTTTTTAAGTCGCGCTCTGCTAAATCAGGACGCGATCCGTAATAAAGTGCAATACCACGATTTAAATAAGCATACTGATGTTCTGGTAATAGCTCGATTACCGCATCAAAGCTTTCATAGGCTTGTTCATACTGCATCGCTAAGGTGTAGTAAATTCCTGTAAAATTATACACTTCAGCAAAATCAGGCTTTAGCTTTAACGCATAGTTAAAATCAAGGCGAGCGAGTGTTGATAAACCAACGCTATCGTATAGTGCACCGCGTTTATGGTGTAGTGCGGCACGTTGCTCGGTGGTAATTTCAGGGCTATTTAGCGCTTGATTAATACGTGCAATTTCCAACTCTTTACGGAAGTCGTGTTGTAATGGACCCGCAAAAGGCACATTAACAACCGGGTGGTCGCCCTGTTCAACATCATTTGTCGCCTGACAGCCGACTAGGCTCGCGCCTATCGCTAAAGTTGCAAGAAGCCGTTTCAATTTATTCACTAAAATCTATCCTTAAAATTAACTGCTCTGCTATTAGAGCATAAAAAAAGGGGCTATTCAGCCCCTTTTTTATCGCTAAGTCTTATTTAATCGACTTATTCTTCTGATGCTTTTTCTTCAGCATTTGCTTCAGCTGGTGCGTCGTCTTTCTTAAGCGCTTCTTTGATGCTTAGACGTACACGGCCTTGGCGGTCAACTTCAAGTACTTTAACTTGTACTTCGTCGCCTACTTTTAGGTGATCAGCTACGTTGTTTACACGCTCTTCACTGATTTGTGAAATGTGAACTAGGCCATCTTTACCTGGTAGTACGTTAACAAATGCACCGAAGTCTACGATACGAACAACTTTACCAGAGTAGATAGTACCTACTTCTAATTCAGCAGTTAATTGCTCAACACGTGCAATTGCAGCGCGTGCGCTTTCGCCATTAGTTGCAGCAATTTTAACTGTACCGTCATCTTCAATTTCGATTGTTGTACCCGTTTCTTCAGTAAGTGCACGGATTGTTGCGCCACCTTTACCGATAACATCAGCAATTTTCTTAGGTGGAATGTTAACAACGTAGATACGCGGTGCAAACTCAGAAAGCTCTTCGCTTGGCTTGTCGATTGCTTGGTCCATTACTGAAAGAATGTGCATACGAGCCGCTTTTGCTTGGTTAAGCGCGATTTGCATGATTTCTTTGTTGATACCTTCAATCTTGATATCCATTTGTAGTGCAGTTACACCTTCTGATGAACCAGCAACTTTAAAGTCCATATCACCTAAGTGATCTTCATCACCTAAGATGTCAGAAAGAACAACAAAGTCGTCGCCTTCTTTTACTAGACCCATCGCGATACCAGCAACAGATGCTTTAGTTGGTACACCTGCATTCATAAGCGCAAGTGAAGTACCACATACTGATGCCATTGACGATGAACCATTTGATTCAGTGATTTCAGAAACCACACGAATTGAGTACGGGAATTCTTCAAGGCTTGGCATTACTGCAGCAATACCACGCTTCGCTAGGTTACCGTGACCGATTTCACGACGCTTAGGTGAACCTACAAAACCAGTTTCACCAACACAGTATGGAGGGAAGTTATAGTGAAGCATGAAACGATCAGTCTTAGTACCTGTTAGGTCGTCGATCATCTGTGCATCACGTTCTGTACCAAGTGTTGCAGTTACAAGTGCTTGCGTTTCACCACGAGTGAAGATAGCTGAACCGTGAGTACGCGGTAATACGCCTGTCATTACGTCTAACGCACGAACCATGTCTGGTTCACGACCGTCGATACGCTTTTCGCCAGCAATGATGCGGCCACGTACGATTTTCTTCTCTAGAGAACCGAATAGTTTACCTACTTCTTGCTCGTCTAGTGATTCGTCTTCTGCTAGCTCTGCAGTTAGTTTTTCAACAACTTCTGCTTTTGCAGCAGAAATTGCTTCTTTACGTGCTACTTTGTCAGTGATTAAGTAAGCTGCGCCTACTTTCTCTTCTGCAATCGCTGCAATCTTGTCAGCAAGTGTTACGTTCTTTTCTGGTGCAATCCAATCCCATGCTGGCTTACCCGCTTCAGCTTGGAATTCATTGATTGCTTTAATCGCTGCTTGTGATTGCTCGTGGCCGTATACAACCGCACCAAGCATCACGTCTTCAGAAAGCACTTCAGCTTCTGATTCAACCATAAGTACTGCGTTTTCAGTACCTGCAACAACTAGGTCTAGTTTACTTTCAACTAGCTCAGTTGCTGATGGGTTAAGTACGTACTGGTCATTGATATAACCAACACGCGCTGCACCAAGTGGACCATTAAATGGAATACCTGAAATAGCTAGCGCTGCCGAAGTACCAATTAACGTTACGATGTCAGGCTTGATTTCTGGGTCAATTGAAACAACCGTTGCAATTACTTGTACTTCGTTTACGAAACCGTCTGGGAAAAGAGGACGGATTGGACGGTCAATTAGACGTGCTGTAAGTGTTTCGCCATCGCTTGGACGACCTTCACGCTTAAGGAAACCACCAGGGATACGACCAGCAGCGTACATACGCTCTTGGTAGTTAACTGTTAGTGGAAAGAAATCTTGACCAGGTGCCGCTTCGCGCTTACCTACTACTGATACAAGTACTGCTGTATCACCGATGCTCGCGATAACTGCTGCATCTGCCTGACGAGCAACTGCGCCCGTCTCTAAGGTCACTTCATGTTGACCAAACTGAAATTTTTTAATAATTGGTTGCATTAAAAAATCCTTTATTTTGTATAGCTATTTGAATAACACCAATTACAGTAGTTAATCGTATTTGACGATAAATTAAGCGAGCAAAATCGATTAACTACTACAATTGGCATCAGTTTATTAAGTGAATGATTTAGCGTTGTTTAGCACCAAGCATTTCACTTGTGCGCTAGTATACTGCATAGCGCGAAAGATGGTAGTGTCGCAGCGTAAAAAAGCAGCCTATGTCATGCTTTTTTATGCCAAATGGCAAGGCGTTAATCTTATATATTGTCAAATTTCAGACACAAAAAAAGCAGCCGAAGCTGCTTTTTTGGCATCAAAGTGATTAGCGACGTAGGCCAAGCTCTTTGATTAGCGCTGAATAACGCCGGGCGCCTTTACGCTTTAGGGTGTCAAGAAGCGGGTTTATGAAAGTACGTTGACTTACACGCACTACTCTTACTTCTTTGAACGAAGCTTTTTTTTAAAACGTATAAACACCGAATTTCAGACACAAAAAAAGCAGCCGAGGCTGCTTTTTTTGCATCAAAGTGATTAGCGACGTAGGCCAAGCTCTTTGATTAGCGCTGAATAACGCTCAACGTCTTTACGCTTTAGGTAGTCAAGAAGGTTACGACGTTGACTTACTTTGCGAAGAAGACCACGACGTGAGTGGAAATCGTGCTTGTGATCAGCGAAGTGACCTTGAAGCTTGTTGATATCGAAAGTTAAAAGTGCAACTTGTACTTCTGGTGAACCAGTATCGCCTTCAGCGCGTGCAAATTTAGCAACGATTTCAGCTTTTTCTTGAATGCTTAGCATTGTTAGACTCCAAAATTTAGTGAGTTAATTGAATTTACTTTAGCCGATCACTAATTCAGCCAAAGCGTTTAAGCTGGCGTATTCTACCAGCATTTAAAATTACTACAAGTAGCAGTAAATACTTTATTGCTAAGCGTTAGATAATCCACGCTTAGATTTAAGTTGGCCGTCACTATTGCGCTCACCAATGCCCATAAAGCGGTTATCGCTTTGACGGATAACTTTAAATTCACCGTCTGGTAGGTTTGGCATAGTTGCCGCCTGACCATGACTAAACGCTTTCGCCTGACCATCGGTTACCATCACTTCTGTCATACCATGTAATGCGGTATCCATTGGCAATAACAATGGATCAAGCTTTTCGCTTGGTGTGATGTCATTTGCTTTGGCGTCATCAAGAATCGCCTGCAATTCGTCAAGCGTCATCATTTGTTCAGCCGGATAATGACCCACTGCACTGCGATGCAGCATAATAACGTGTGCGCCACAGCCTAGCTTTTCACCTAAATCGTCAACAATAGTGCGAATGTAAGTGCCTTTACTTACATGAGCAGTCATTTGAATTTCGTTATTGTCAAAATCAACTTCGTCTAGGGTTAAACTAAACACGTTGATTTTACGGCATTTACGCGGAACCTCGATGCCTTGTCTTGCGTAGTAATATAAAGGTTTGCCTTCATATTTCAGCGCCGAGTACATCGATGGGTATTGGTCCGATTCGCCTTCAAATGATTTCACCGCATCAACTAACTGCTGCTTTGTGATATTAACTGGCTTAGTTTCAACAATTTCGCCATCTGAATCTGAGGTGTCAGTGCGTTCGCCCAACTTAGCACGCACCACATAGGTTTTATCAGTGTCTAACAAAAACTGTGAAAACTTAGTCGCTTCACCAAAACAAATTGGCAACATGCCTGTTGCCAGTGGATCAAGTGCACCGGTATGCCCTGCTTTTTGCGCAAAGTAAATGCCCTTGGCAATTTGCAGTGCTTTACTTGATGAGATACCAGTTGGTTTGTTTAACAGTAAAATGCCGTCAATAGCACGACCTTTTTGCCTACGCCCCATTAGTCTTCTTGACCTTCTTGTGGTTCATCGCCACGCTTTTCGTTGTCGTCTCGAATTACTTGGTCAACTAAATTCGAAATGCGCATACCTTCTAATAATGAAGTATCCATTACGAACTTAATTTCAGGCACAATACGTGCGCGAATACGTTTACCAAGTAATGAACGTACAAAGCCCTGTGCTTCGCCTAAAATTTTCATGATCAGTTTTGACTTTTCTTCGTCGTGATCATTAAGCGTTGTAACAAACACTTTGGCGTACGATAAATCACGTGATACTTCTACTGCGCTCACAGTGATCATACCAAGACGTGGATCTTTAATTTCACGTTGTAAAATAAGTGCCACTTCTTTTTGGATCTGTTGACCCACTCTATCTGTACGAGAAAATTCTCTCATAAACTTTTCTTATTCCTCTTAAATACTATTTGAGAAAATAGCATAAAGGGGGCATAAAGCCCCCAAAGAATTATCTAATTATTGAAGTGAAAGTTACAGGCTACGCTGAACTTCAACAACTTCAAATACTTCGATTTGGTCACCAACTTTAACGTCGTTGTAGTTCTTAACACCGATACCACATTCCATACCGTTACGAACTTCTTGAACGTCGTCTTTAAAGCGGCGTAGTGATTCAAGTTCACCTTCGTAGATAACAACGTTATCACGTAGAACACGAATTGGGTTATTGCGCTTAACAAGACCTTCAGTAACCATACAACCAGCGATTGCACCAATTTTCGGTGACTTAAACACGTCACGTACTTCTGCAAGACCAATGATCTCTTGCTTGAATTCTGGTGCAAGCATACCTGACATCGCTTGCTTAACTTCATCGATAAGGTCATAGATTACGCTGTAGTAACGTAAGTCTAGGTTTTCGCTATCGATTACTTTACGTGCTGATACGTCGGCACGTACGTTAAAGCCAACAACGATTGCGTTTGACGCTGCTGCAAGTGTTGCATCAGTTTCAGTGATACCACCAACACCGGTACCAACAATCTTAACTTTAACTTCATCTGTAGAAAGCTTAACAAGTGCATCAGAGATTGCTTCTACTGAACCTTGTACGTCTGCTTTAAGTACTACGTTCACTTCAGACACATCACCTTCGGTCATGTTAGAGAACATGTTTTCAAGCTTCGCTTTCTGCTGACGTGCAAGTTTCACATCACGGAATTTACCTTGACGGTAAAGTGCAACTTCACGTGCTTTACGCTCGTCTTTAACAACTGTTGCTTCATCACCAGCCGCAGGCACACCTGAAAGACCTAGAATCTCAACAGGGATTGACGGACCCGCTTCTTTAATTTCTTTACCATCTTCATCGCGCATCGCACGAACACGGCCGTACTCTAAACCACACAGTACGATATCACCTTGCTTAAGCGTACCTGATTGAACAAGTACAGAAGCAACAGGACCGCGACCTTTATCTAGACGTGATTCAATTACAACACCTGATGCCATACCCTCACGAACTGCCGTAAGTTCAAGTAGCTCTGACTGCATTAGAATTGCTTCTAATAAATCATCAACACCAGTACCTACTTTCGCAGAGATATGAACAAACTGTACGTCACCACCCCAGTCTTCAGGGATTACGTCGTGCTGTGAAAGCTCGTTCTTAACGCGATCTGGGTCAGCGCCTTCTTTATCAATTTTGTTCACGGCAACAATCAGTGGTACTTCAGCTGCTTTCGCGTGCTGCACCGCTTCGATTGTTTGTGGCATTACGCCATCGTCTGCTGCAACTACAAGTACTACGATATCCGTTGCTTTCGCACCACGTGCACGCATTGAGGTAAACGCTGCGTGACCCGGAGTATCTAAGAAAGTGATCATGCCATTGTCAGTTTCAACGTGGTATGCACCAATGTGCTGTGTAATACCACCGGCTTCACCGTCTACTACGTTCTTAGAACGGATGTAGTCAAGTGTTGATGTTTTACCATGGTCAACGTGACCCATAACAGTAACAACTGGTGCACGTGGCGCTTGCTCGCCTTCGTCACCACGGTCTGAAAGTACTTTCTCTTCCAGCTCGTTTTCTTTAACAAGTACCACTTTGTGACCCATTTCTTCAGCAACAAGTGATGCTGTTTCTTGGTCTAGTACTTGGTTAATTGTTACCATCTCGCCCATTTTCATCATGGTCTTGATAACTTCAGTGCCTTTAACCGCCATACGAGAAGCAAGTTCAGCTACTGTGATTGTTTCGCTGATGCGAACGTCACGCGTTACTTCTTGAGTTGGCTTTTGGAAACCGTGCTGCAGTGACTGAGGTGCTTTAAGCTTGCCTTTTTTAGCAGCTTTACCTTTACCACGTGGTGCAGGTGCATCTTCTTTTTTCTTTTTCTTCTTGCCTGAACGACGGGCTGACTGCTCTTCTTTCATGTCAGACTCGTCTTCAGCAAGACGCGCTGCTTCAGATGAAGTGCTGTGGTAATCCGCCGTTTCTTCACGACGCTTACGCTCTTCTTCTTCCGCTTTCCAGCGCGCTTCATTTTCTTCTGCTAAACGCTTTGCTTCTTCTTCAGCACGCTTTGCTTCTTCTTCAACTTTACGCTTAGCCGCTTCTTCAGCTTCGCGTTGAAGACGCTCTTCTTCCGCTTTTTCTTCAGCGGTCATCTTAGGAGCTTCAGGTGCCTTTGCTTTTGGCTCAGCATTTGCTTCTGCTTTTGCTTTACGTTCAGCTTCTTCTTTGCTTTGCGTTCTGCTTCTTGCTTCGCTTTCAATTCAGCCTCTTGCTTTGCTTTTAACTCTGCTTCTTGCTGTGCTTGTTGCTCAGCTTCGATACGTGCCTGCTCTGCTGCTTGCTCAGCCGCCTGCTCTTCTAGTGCACTTTTCTTAACATAAGTGCGCTTTTTACGTACTTCTACTTGCACTGATTTTGCTTTGCCTGAGCCACTTGGCACACTTAATGTGCTTTTGCTCTTACGCTGCAACGTCATGCGCGTTGGTGCACTTGTACCTTCACCACCATGTGCGCGGCTTAAATGATCAAGTAACTGATTCTTTTCATCTTCAGTAACTTGATCTGACGGAGATTTCTCAATTCCAGCGTCTTTGAACTGTTGCACTAGTTTATCAACAGTTGTACCTATGTCGCTGGCGAGTTTATCAATACTTACTTCTGCCATTATTTACTTTACCTCCGTCAATAATTATTCGTCGCCAAACCAGCAAATATTACGTGCAGCCATGATTAGCTCACCCGCTTGTTCTTCGCTTAGTTCAGTAATGTCTACAAGTTCGTCCACACCTTGCTCTGCAAGATCTTCAAGGGTAACTACACCTTTGCTCGCCATTACGAATGCGAGGTGACGATCTAGACCTTCTAGGCCTAATAAGTCTGCTGCTGGCTCTGCGCCCTCTAGAGACTCTTCTGTTTTAAGTGCTTGCGTAGTTAACGCAGCCTTTGCGCGCTCGCGAAGTTCTTCAACTGTTGCTTCATCTAAGCCTTGAATTTCAAGGAATTCAGCTACAGGTACATAAGCTACTTCTTCAAGTGAAGAGAAGCCTTCTTGAATTAAGAACTCTGCAAAATCGTCGTCGATATCCAGACCTTCAGTGAATAAAGAAACCAGCTTATCTGACTCTTCTTCATTCTTCTTCTGCATATCTTCAACTGTCATTACGTTTAGTTCCCAGCCAGTTAATTGGCTTGCTAAACGTACGTTTTGACCATTACGGCCAATCGCTTGCGCTAGATTATCGGCTTCTACTGCGATATCCATTGAACGCGAATCTTCATCAACAACAATCGACGCTACCTCTGCAGGTGCCATTGCGTTAATTACGTATTGCGCTGGGTTATCATCATAAAGCACGATATCAATACGTTCGTTTGATAGCTCAGTTGATACGGCTTGTACACGTGCACCACGCATACCCACACACGCACCTACCGGATCAATACGCTTGTCGTTTGACTTAACCGCAATCTTGGCACGTGAACCTGGATCGCGCGCTGCAGATTTAATTTCAATCATCTCTTCGCCAATTTCTGGCACTTCGATGCGGAAAAGTTCAATTAGCATGTCAGGCTTAGAACGCGTTACAAATAATTGTGCGCCGCGTGCTTCTGGCTTAACTGCATAAAGTAAACCACGTACACGGTCGCCCGGACGGTGGTTTTCACGTGGTAACATATCATCACGGTAAATAACCGCTTCCGCGTTGTTACCTAAATCAAGTACGATTGCGTCACGTGTTGCTTTTTTAACAACACCGGTGATCATCTCACCTTCTTGATCTTTGTACGCTTCAACAACCAATGCGCGCTCAGCTTCACGTACTTTCTGTACGATTACTTGCTTCGCAGTTTGTGTTGTAATACGGTCAAACTTAACTGATTCAATTTGTTCTTCAACAAAATCGCCAAGCTGGATTTCAGGTTCATCAACCTGCGCAGCTTCAAACGTAATCTCGCGGAAAGGATGCTCTAAACTACCGTCTTCTTGTGGCTCTACCACCATCCAACGACGGAACGTATCGTATTCACCTGTTTTTTGATCGATACTTACACGTACGTCAATATCACCTTCGTGCTTTTTCTTTGTCGCTGTCGCTAGTGCGAACTCTAGTGCTTCAAAAATTTTATCTCGTGGTACTGCTTTTTCATTCGAAACAGCTTCTGCCACCAAAAGTATTTCTTTTGCCATCTTCTTGCCTCGCTTGCCCTATTCCTTTCGCACGATTAAAACTTAGCGATGATGTTCGCTTTTTCAACATTCGATAGCATGATCATACAATCCGTACCGTCGATGTTAAGCGTAATCATATCGCCATTAACCTGGGTTAAGTCGCCTTTAAAATTGCGGCGACCGTCTTGTGGAAGCTTAGTGCGTAAACGCACTTCTTCACCTGTGGCTTTAACAAAGTGTTCTGGTTTAAATAATGGTCTGTCAATGCCTGGCGAAGATACTTCCAAGTTAAATTCATTCGTTATCGGATCTTCAACGTCTAAGATAGCGCTAATTTGTCTGCTGACATCGGCACAGTTATCTACATTTACGCCGTTTTCATGATCGATATACACGCGCAGCGTCGAATTGCGGCCCGCTTGCGCCAACTCTAAGCCCAATAATTCAAAGCCCATATCTTCAATAGTAGGCTCAAACATCGCTATTAAATCTTGTTCGAGTTTAGTCACAACATCTCTCCGTACAAACAAAAAAAGGGCATATGCCCCAACTTCTAGCGTTTCAGATACAACAACGCCCCGAACCAAGCGGGGCGTCACATCAAAAACTAATCTGTGTGGCCGTTGGCCAAGCTTGGTGCGGGTCGAAAACCAAATTAGGCAAATACTCTTTGCCTAAACGCAAAACGCGCATTAAGTAATGCGCGCAAGTTACAAAAGTAACAGGTAGTTGGTTGCGGGAGCCGGATTTGAACCGACGACCTTCGGGTTATGAGCCCGACGAGCTACCAGGCTGCTCCATCCCGCGCCAATGACTACTTAATTAGTCACGCAGTGCACGACTAAAAATATGGTGAGGATTATAAGCTTCCATAAGTCAATAAGCAACCTCTTATCAAGCTTTTATTGTTGCGATAATGTTAAATAAAAAACAATTAAAAAAATCATTAAATTCACTAAAAGCCATAAACGCCGTGCTACACTCGCGCTCCCCTGAAAAAGAACCATACGTTGCCAGCACCGCCGATTTGCCAAAAGCCAATGCTTTTGCAGCGGTATAAGTGCGTTGCGTATGCCAAAACAACTTTTTAAGGGAAACCATAATGATAAAAAAAGCACTTTTTTCAGCCATCGCATTGAGCTTTGCCACGACAACACTTGCCGATACCTGTGAGGGCTTTGGCCCGCAAACACCGCGCGATATTGATAACCTAGTTGGCGAAAATAAAGTGGTTTTCAGCAAAGCACCGGCCAAAGAACAGCTTAATTTATGTAATATCCACTTCCATAAAAATGCCGAACACAAAGCGAAAGATTTTTCTTTATTTGCAGGTGACGGTAAATTTGGTGGTTACCAATGTAATATCTCTGAGTCACTTAGTGCCGCTGAATTAAAAGCGCCAAAAGGTAAAATTTGTAAAGGCTTAAAACCGGGTGACACCATTGAAGTGCATTGGGTACACACCTCATGTGATGTTAAACCGGGTAAAGGTTTAGGTTCATGCTTAAGTAACAAATGTGCAAACCCAGACTTACGCGTAGAAACTCAAGTATTTACCTTAGTAAATGATGACGATGCACTGGATTTTAACGACTTAAGCTACGACGGCAATGTCGTAAACGGTTATCACCAAGCTAAACATATTCCAAATAACACGGGTGCGCCAGTTGAGTTTTTAGGTTCAACTACAGGCCCAAGCTTTAGCGAAAAATCATGTTCACCACTTCAAGTTACATGGAATGTACGTCCACAGTGTGCAAAGCTAAATATCAATACTATTGGTAAATGGTGTGAAGCGAACGTATTTGAAGAAGATCACGCGCATGGCGTACGTCAGTTAGTGACCAATCCAACGTTATTAGCGCCAATTAACTAAGTTTTCGTTTCACGCTTACATAGCTTGTTACATTTGTTTTATGAAGGGTAATTTAATTACCCTTTTTTCTGCTTGACTTCATTCCCATTCCAAACGAATCTATAACTTCTTAAACGAAAACTTACATTGAAAATAAATGACACTCTTTAACTCGCATCTAGTATGGAATACATGGCAGGCCAACACGGTCAATGCCCTGCTACGTCGTACTTAACGCGGTTAAATGATTTAACCGCAGGTAAAAGCGGTTAGTCACTCCCCCCTCACTTCTTTTATCTGCCAAATTTAGGAACGCTATTATGCCTGTTAAGGTATCGTATTTTTTTGTCGTGCTAATTTGGTCAACCACACCGCTTGGCATTGTATGGAGCAGTGATTCTATTCCGCCAACCATGTCGGTATTTTTGCGCATGTTAATCGCCTTAGTGCTTGGCGCATTTGTAATGGCGATTGCGAATATTCGCTTACCCTGGCATGGCAGAGCGATAAAATTATACGCCTATTCAGCGCTTGGCATTTATGGCGGCATGATGCTCAGTTACTTTGCAGCGCAGTCCGTGCCTTCTGGCGTTATTTCACTGGTTTTTGGCCTTGCACCAATTTTATCGGGCTTGCTAGCGCAGCGTATTTTGAATGAAGCCAAATTTAGCAAAGTAAAAGTGATAGCCTTAATGCTCTCGGTGTGTGGTTTAGCCCTAGTGTGTAAAGATCAACTCGCTGGCGGTTCGGTGTTTAATGTGGGTCTTTTGTGTGTATTCGCTGCGGTGTGTTTCTTTAGTTTAAGCGGTGTGATGGTTAAAACCGTAAAACTGGCTATTCATCCAATGGCAACCACCTTTGGCGCACTTATTATCGCAACGCCTCTATTTTTTATCACTTGGTTACTTGTGGATGGTACCTTTGCGCCAAGCAGTTGGAGTCATCGTGCCATCGCCTCAATTTTATATTTAGGTGTATTTGGTTCGCTACTTGGCTTTTTGGCGTATTTTCATGTGTTACAAAAGTTAGAAGCCAGTACGGTTGCCTTGATCACACTGATTACACCGGGATTTGCCATTGCACTGGGTACACTGTTAAACAATGAACCTCTGTCGCTCTCATTAATTATTGGCGCGGTGATTATTGTCACTGGTCTTGGTTTATTTCAATTTGGCGATAAACTACTTAAAAGCAAAAAAAGAAGTGCATTGCGATATGACTAATACTTTATATATCACTGGAGCAGGTGTAAGTAGTGCCAGTGGTATACCGACCTTTCGCGGCGAAGACGGTTTTTGGACCATTGGCAGCAATAATTACACGCCACAAGAGATGGCAACCCGTGCCATGTATCAACATAATCCGGCGGAGTTTTTGGCTTGGTATTACACGCGTTTTGTAACTTACCGCAACCACGGCCCCAACAAGGCACACTATTGGCTAGCCGACAAAAACCTCATTACACAAAATATAGACGGCCTTGATGGCAAAGCGGGCAATCAACATTACATTTCAATTCATGGACGCATTGATCACGTTACGCTTTATCATGAACAAGGGCCGGTTGTTGAACGTTTTAACGCACCATGGCAGGACGTTGACGAGCAAAACCTTAAAGCATCGTTACTCGATATTTTTAAGATTTCAAAACACGGGCCAGAGCTCAATGTGTCTCTAAAACCGTATGTTTTACTGTTTGATGAATTTTATACCGATTTATACCAAATCACTGAGGCGCAAAACCGCATGTATAACGCCGATAAAATGGTATTCATCGGCACATCGTTTAGTGTCAACATTACACAAATGGCGCTTGAAGTGGCACGTCAAAATGCTATTCCAATTGAGATAGTTGACCCGAATCCGGCTCATGTATTACACAGCGATGTCACTTACCACCAAATGACGGCGCTAGAATACATTGAAAAAGTAGGCTAGCGGTTTCGCGCTACTGCGCTTTTCACCAATTCAAATGGCACGGTATCGTATACCGCATACCCTGCCATTTTTGACGCTTTTACTTTTGTGAACACAGGTTGTGTTAAGCCTGTTAAAAATCGCGCGGCTAGCGTATCGCTTAATTCAAACCCTTGCCCATTTAATGCAATATCTAATGGTGTTAAATAATCATTGATTTGACTTTCTACGAGCTGTTTTTGCGAATCAATATATTGCAACTTAGCAACTTGCCCACGGCACACACTGCAATGACCACACAGTTGTGGCGCACCTTGATCATCAAAATAGCGCGCCAAATTGTAACTTAAACACGTGTCTAGCTGAAAATAGCGCAACATGGTGTTGATACGCGCCACTTCGCTTTTTTCATTACTCGCAAAATAATCTGTTAGCTGACTAACCAGCTCATTATTATCTAATAAGCTAGAATTCACGGCATAAACATCAACAAGCTGTTTGCTTTCAAGCTCAATATCACCCTGCTCGTGCAAATACTCAAGTGCCGACAATACCCGCGAACGCTCAAGCCCTGATTGCATGGCAAACTCGCTAACATCTATGCTGCCCCACTTTTTCTTAAAGTCAGTTGCATTAAACAACTGGTTTAAAAATGCTTGTCGCTCGGGATTAAATTTAGCTAAGACGCTTGCTTTATCCGATTTGAAAAAATAGCGATACTCAGCAAAATAACTGTACTTGGCGGTTAATAAACCTAACAGCTCACATTGCACGAGCACCGTTTTTAACGTTAACTGGCGAATGTTTGTTGTCTGTGACAGTGAATAAATTTGGCACTGCCATAAATTATCTTGGCTTTGCTCGCGTATGTCGTTAAAAAACCGCTGTAAACTCGTTGCTTCAGGCGTATCGCCGTAGACAAAGTTTTCAAGCGTAGTTACATCATCGAGATTACCCAACACAAAACAATTAGATGGGTTGCCATCACGCCCCGCTCGGCCAATTTCTTGCGAATAGTTTTCGATTGATTTCGGTAAATCATAATGCACCACAAAGCGAATATCGCTTTTATCAATACCCATACCAAAGGCAATGGTTGCAACAACCACTTGATTGTCGCTTTGCATAAATTGATTTTGAATCATTTGACGTTGCTCAGCGCCAAGACCGGCATGATACGCGACGGCATTAATTCCCTGATCAGCAAGTATGGTTGCGACAGACTCTGCAGTTTGCTGCAACGTCACATACACAATGCCACAACCCTGTTGTGACTTTACAACATCAACTAGTTGCTGTGTTTTTTGCCCCGCAACCGCTGGGATCACCGATAAATCGAGATTATGACGATAAAAACCCGTTTGCACTATATGCTGTTGCTGGATTTGAAATTTAGCCGCCATATCCTGTTTAACTTTTTTTGTTGCGGTCGCCGTTAACAGTAATACCAGCGGAATATTCAGCTCTTCACGGTACTGCGGCAGCTTCAGGTAATCAGGCCTAAAGTTGTGACCCCATTCCGAAATACAGTGGGCTTCATCAACCACCAGCATAGAAATCGCAACCGAGTTAATAAACTGCCTAAACCGTTCGTTTTTAAAGCGCTCTACCGACACCATAAGAATTTTTATTTCGCCTTGCCTTACACGATTAACCACATCAAAGTAGCTATCTTTATCAAGGCTCGAATCTAAACTCGCGGCTGCAATGCCTTTGCTATTGAGAAAATCCACCTGATCTTTCATCAGCGCGAGCAAGGGTGACACCACTAAGGTTAAATGCGGTAACAACAGCGCAGTGAGTTGGTAACACAAAGACTTACCTGAGCCGGTTGGAAATACAGCAAGGCTTGAATGGCCTGCTAAAAGCTGCGAAATGGTTTGTCCTTGTCCTTCGCGAAAAACATCAAAGTTAAAGTGATGTTTTAGCGCTTGCTGTAACTGTGTTTGATTCATTTGGGCTCACTGAAAAATAATAATGGGCTGGCGAGTAGCAAGTTTATCGCAAAATCATGTTGCGAAAGGTAAAACTTTACTACAATCGCGCTCTTTGAGCTATTACAAGCAATTTATAATGACCTATTCAGAGATAGAACAACAAACCATTGCCATCGTTGATAAGCAACTTGATGCCTACAATAACCGCGATATTGATGCGTTTGCCGCGACCTACCACGATGACGTAGAAATTCATGCATTTCCTGGCGGATTACAGTATCAGGGCAAAGACGAATTAATTAAACGTTATGGTGCCAAGTTTGCCTCGCTAGTGTATTTAAATGCCACGTCGTTAAACCGTATTGTGAATGGTAGTTTTTTAGTCGATAAAGAGCGTGCCTCTAGCGCATCACAAGACCCAAATATTATTGATACCGATGTAGTGGTGATTGCGAGCTACCAAATTGAAGACGGTTTAATTAAACGCGTATCGTTTATGCGTGACTAAAGTCTTTAAAAACTAACAAAAGGGTTAACTGTGAAACGACTATTTATGGTGTGTTTAGGCGGTAAAGTAAGCGGCTGCAATATCGAAATGCATGATATTCGTTTTGTCGTAGGCGACACCATAGAACAAACGTTTAACGCGCTGAAACAGCAATGGTGTGGCGATAAAGCCAAGGTGCATATGGACAGTTACTGTGAAATAAAACACATTGACGGCTTTGAAATTTCGCTATCGGAGCATCCAGAGCCAAATCAACACACCCTGTTTTTTGTTAACTTAGGTGCGTATTACCCTGATCACATCATGGAGCAACACAGTTTTGAATTAATCGTGGCGCAATCACCCGAACAAGCAAAACAAATCGCGCTTTCGCGTGTGCCGAACAATTTATCTAAACCACATAAAGACCGTTTAATGGCGGTGGATGATTTATTATCTGTCGACTTAATTGATGGTTTTTATATCAAATTAAGCTATTCAGGCAAGCGCCAAGCAATCAAACCAGATTGGTTTGGTTATCACCCACTATAACTACGACTATTTTCGTAAAAACAACCTACTATTGCATTTAGAGCAAAAATTAACAAATCTAAATCACACTTTTGATCTCATGGTTTTGTATTAATTTCATAAAAACCAGACAAATGTCCTGTCATAAAAATTGTAAGCTATTGAAATATAGCTATTAACATCCATTTACATAGCTAACCTAGGTGGCAGACGAGCAATCTCCTTGCTTATAACCATTTACTATTAACTTATAGCTTTTTAGTAATTTATTAGTTTTTGTTTCACATTAAATTAACAATAGATCCTCATTTGGGTCCAAAATGGCAACATCACAATAATTCTAGGGAATACTATGAATAATAATAAATTATTAAAAAAGAGCTTATTAGCCACGCTAGTACCGCTCGCAATCAGCGCTAACGCAAATACATTAAGCGAACCTTCACAACTTGCTGAAGTACAAGCTAAATTAGTGGGTCAAGCTCAGCTTTCGACACAATTCATTATTAAATACAAAACGCAAACCGCTGCAGAATTTGCACATACTGCAGATACGCAATCTTTTGCACCGCGCGCTTCAGCACAATCGTTTGTATCAAACTTCAAATCGAAGCTTAAAAAGCAATCTCGCTACGTGCGCCCTATGGCTATGCAAGGCCTTCACGTAGTAAAAGTAGACGGCAAGCTATCTGCACAAGAAACACAGCAATATATGCAAGACATGATTGCATCTGGTGATATTGAATACATTGAAATCGACCAAATGTTACAACCATTTGCAACGCCTAATGATCCGCAATATTCAGATCAGTGGCACTACTATGAAGCAAACGGTGGCCTTAACTTACCGAGCGCATGGGATAAAGCAACAGGTGCTGGCGTAACTGTTGCGGTACTTGATACAGGTTACCGTCCACACGCAGATTTAAATGCAAACCTACTACCTGGTTACGATATGATTTCAAACACTTTCGTAGCAAACGATGGCGGTGGTCGTGATAACGATGCACGCGATCCTGGTGATGCAACTACAACGGGTGAATGTGGTACAGATAGCTCAGGTCAACCAGTACCACGCTCAGATCAAAGTTCAAGCTGGCACGGTACTCACGTAGCAGGTACGGTTGCAGCAGTGGCGAATAACGGCGAAGGTGTTGCAGGTGTAGCATACGACGCGAAAGTAGTGCCAGTACGTGTACTTGGTAAATGTGGTGGTTTAACGTCAGATATCGCTGACGGTATTATTTGGGCATCTGGTGGCTCAGTTTCTGGCACCACAGCGAATGCTAACCCTGCATCTGTTATTAATATGAGCTTAGGTGGTTCAGGTGCGTGTAGCGCGACCACACAAGCGGCAATTAACACGGCCCGTGCAAATGGCGCGGTAGTTGTTATTGCAGCAGGTAACGATAACGATAACTCTGCAAACTACAACCCAGGTAACTGTTCAGGCGTTGTAAACGTCGCATCAGTTGGCCGTAACGGTGGCCGTGCATACTATTCAAACTATGGTGCAAATATTGATGTTGCAGCACCAGGTGGCGCACAGAGCTTTGCAAACGATCCTGAAGGCGTTCTTTCAACTTACAACTCAGGTTCAACAGGCCCAGGTAGCGACAGTTATGCATACTCGCAAGGTACATCAATGGCAGCGCCACATGTTGCCGGTGTTGCTGCGTTAATCAAACAAGCAAAACCGTCTGCTACACCTGATGAAATTGAACAGATCCTAAAATCAACAACGCGTTCATTCCCTGCTACATGTAACAACTGTGGTACTGGTATTGTTGATGCACTGGCTGCTGTAAATGCGGCATCTGGCGACACTACTACACCGCCAACAGGCGATAACGTGTTAGAAGATAAGGTTGCTAAAACTGGTCTTTCTGGCGCTAAAAATGCACAGTCGTTCTTCACAATGGAAGTACCATCTGGCGCAACTAACGTAACTTTCACGTTAGCAGGTGGCTCGGGTGATGCCGACCTTTATGTACGCGCTGGCAGCAAGCCAACTACCTCAAGCTATGAGTGCCGTTCTTGGAACTCAGGTAACGGTGAAACCTGTTCTATTGATAACCCAACAGCAGGTACTTATCACATAATGCTAAATGCATACGATGCCTTCTCTGGTGCGTCACTAACTGGTGATATCACATCATCAACAACAGGTGGCACGAATGGTGGCGGCGGTTCAGTTGATAATGTATCAGCAAGTCGTGGCGCTTGGAGCCGTTACACAATTGACGTACCAGCAGGTATGTCCACGTTCACAGTAACGCTTTCTGGTGGCACAGGTGATGCGGATCTTTATATTCGCAACGGTAGCCAGCCAAGCACGTCATCATACGACTGTCGTTCATGGAACGATGGCAACACAGAAACTTGTACCATTAACAACCCAGGTGCAGGTACATGGCACATTGGCGCATATGGTTACAGAGCATACTCTGGCGTAACCGTAGACGCACAATACAGACCTTAGAAAAAACTCTCTGAAGACAACAAAAGGCCGCACATGCGGCCTTTTTTATATTTCAAAAACCTTCAAGCGCTTTGCCTCGAAGCAACTATGTTTTTTACAACACACGTATCACTTTAACTGCCCTATCACCCTAACATCGCTTTCTTTCACATCCATTTCACATCTACTGATTTAAAGTGGCTGTCATAAACCGCTCAGTCATAACAGTGACCTAGTGAATAGCATTAATAATCGCACCCAAGGAAAAAACAATGATTAAGAAAAATTGGATGAAAATTACCCTTACAACAATCACGGTTCTCACATTGCTGGCAATTTTTTGGTATACCAAGTTTGCTTTAAAACCGTATCAGGTCACGCCACATCAGCTAGCAGAAACCTACAGTTATCAAGTGGAAAACGCCAACGTAACGCTAACACAGCTTGAAAACGGCCATTACGCTATCAATTACCAAAGCTTTGATGGAGAAAACGTAAACGGCCAGTTGGTTTACCCAGAAAACTATGATGGCAGCAAACCTGTCCCCTTGTTGATAGGTGTTCACGCAATGGGACGAAGCTACATTCGTTGGTTACAAGATTCATTTAAAAATACCGATACCATTGAACAAACCGATGAACTAGCCAATATGGCGCTTGCCAAAGGGTATGCGGTGTTAGTTATTGATGCTCGCAATCATGGCAAACGTAAGAACTTGGATTACAACATAAAAAAGGTAATGTATGATTTATGGTTTTGGGGCAAACGCGAACCGTACGAAACCATGATAATTGATACGGTTAAAGATCACCGTGTACTTTTAGATTGGGTTGCAACACAGCCGCAATTCGACCAAAACGAAATTAGCGTGGCTGGTTACAGCATGGGTGGTCAAATTAGCTTAATTTTGGCGTCACTTGATACACGTATAAATAAGGTACTATCGATTGTGCCACCAGCTTCGAGTGATAATGTTGCGCGTGTGTCGCCACTCAATTTCGTTAAACAGTTGAGTGCAGAAAAAACCTGGTTAGTTACCGCAGATAACGACCAATATGCCAATAAACAAGAAAACATTGCATTATTTAACGCAATTGCAAATACGCAAAAACACCATATTGTTATTCAGGGTGAGCATGAGCTTCCTGAAGGCTACTACACACAATTAGAAGGTTGGTACGAGTGACAAAAACCTCACCACTACGCATTTTAGTGATTGAAGATAATGCAGCAATTGCCGAGAACATTGCTGATTTCTTCGCACTAAAAGGCGACATACTGGATTTTGCATACGCTGGTGAACAGGGCGTCGAATTAGCCCTAACAGCGTATTTTGACTGCATTATTTTAGACATTATGCTGCCCGATATTGAAGGCCTTGAAGTCTGTAAACGTATAAGAGAAAAAGCAGACCGCCATATTCCCATAATCATGCTAACGGCCAGAGATACATTAGATGACAAACTGGCGGGCTTTCAGCATGGTGCTGATGATTACCTCACCAAACCATTTGCACTGGACGAATTATATATGCGCTGCTGTGCGTTAACCCTTCGTCATACTAATCAAAAAAGCGAGCGAACCCTGAGCCTTGGCGATGCAAATAAACAACTCGTGCTTAATTACCAGCGTCAACAAGTTACGCGCGCCGGCACACCGCTGCAACTCTCCCCTATGCTTTTTGGTATTTTAAAAATTTTGATGGAAAGTTACCCGCGTGCGGTATCTAAAAGTGAGCTTTGCGAACGTATTTGGGGTGAAGACGGCACTGATTCAGACTCTTTACGCTCACACATTTATCAGCTGCGAAAAGCGGTTGATAAACCGTTTGCCACACCACTTATTAAAACCATACACAGTGTTGGTTTAGCACTCGATATTTAAACGAGCCCAGTTATGACAGCAAAGCAACTTAGAAACAAAATCGTTACGTACTTTGTTTCCATTGTAGTACTTCTCAGCATTTTATTTTCACTTGTGACCTTAATGTTTAGTTTTGTGGTTGAAGACACGTTCTTCTATCAAATTCTAAACAGTGAAAAGCAACAAGTACTCAGCCAAATTAAAAACAAGCAAACACCTAAGCCCCATTTTGATTTTATCACTTACCATAAGAACCAAAGTACTTTGCCAAAGCTTGTGCAACAAGCGCTAAGCAAAGCACCTAAGCAAAGAGAATTTAGCGGTGCAAAAAACACGCATTATCACATTGCCTATCTCGATGATAATCAGCGGCAGCAACATATTTTACTGGCCGAAGTAAGTCAACAATTAGTGGTAAACCGCCTAACTAACAAGCTGTTTTATTTCTCGTTCGGCTTACTGTGCTTTGGTATTTTACTGGCGTTAGTGCTTGCGCTTGGCACAGTTAAATTAAGTAAAACCTTACTTAACCCACTCGATGATCTCATGACTATCGTCGATAACAGCCCGGTTGAAAAGTTACCGACAAAATTCGCAGCACAATTTAAACAAAACGAAATTGGCCGATTTGCCCAAACATTGGAAGCGGCGCTTGCTCGCGTAAGTGCATTTGTCACACGAGAACAACAATTTACCCGCGATGTGTCTCATGAGTTGCGCACCCCGCTCACCGTAAGCCAAGGTGCGGTCACATTATTAACCCATACCGAGCTAAACCAAGCGCAGCAAAAATTTGTTACGCGCATTAGTGATGCCAACCAACAAATGCATGAAATTATTGAGACGTTACTCGCCCTTGCCCGCGAGAAACATCGCGATACCGAGCACACCAACTTAAAATCGGTTATTGAAAATTGCATCATTAAAAATCAAGCGCTGTTAAAAGACGTAGCAATAGACATTAGCTTGGCCGATAACGCCAATGTGGCTATGGGAGCATTAGAGCTTTCACTCGTCGTACAAAACTTGCTGCAAAATGCCATTTACCATGGCCAAGGTTCGCACATAAAAATTGAGTTTCAAGACAATGTGCTCACCATCGCAGACAACGGTAAAGGTTTAACAGATACACTCTCATCGCAAAGCGTATTTGAAGCGGGGCAACGCGGGCCAAATAGTCATGGCAGCGGTATTGGCCTATCGCTGGTAAAAAGGCTGTGTGAAAAATACGGTGTTGACGTATCACTTAATAGTAGCAATGGTGGCGTAACGATTAATTTAACCTTTGCCTAAACCCATACACCAAATGTTATAACTAACAGCGCACGTGGCAGCTGGCATTTAAGCCCACATGTTAACTAAGCCACTTTTTCAATTTGGCTATCACCATTTGTTGCGATATGGGCTTGGTCATATAATCGTCCATTCCCGCATCAAGGCAACGCTGTTTATCTCCCTGCATTGCATTGGCGGTCATCGCAATTATAGGAATATTTATTGCGCTATCGCCAGCTTCGCCCGACTTAATTTTAGATGCGGTTTCATAACCGTCCATTTCCGGCATTTGGCAGTCCATAATAATTGCCGCATAGTGGCTTGGTTTATCCATCGCTTTAAGTGCTGCTAACGCATCGTAACCGTTTGAGGCAACATCGGCACTTACCCCTAAGTTTTTCAAAACACTCAAGGCGACCATTTGATTTACTGGATTATCTTCAACTAACAATACATGTACGCCATTAAAAGTTGTGGTGTCTGTATCACTTAAATTAGTCGGCTGCTCGCTTACATCACTGGTATGCTCAGATGAATTTTGCAGCGTACTTTTAAGTACTTTAATCAGGCCTTCGGGTGTAACAGGTTTCGCTAAAATCGCGCTAATATTACCCGCTTCACACGCATCATTATCGAATTGTTTATTAATTGGCGCCATCATAATTAGCTGTGTTTTATTGGTTTGCTTTAGGCGCGTTAATTGCTGTTGTAATAGGCCATTTTCATACAACTTAGCATCCATTAAAACCAAGTCGATAGTTGCTAAATCACTACTTAACTGTGCCATTACCTGCTCAGCAGAATTGGCAACGATTGCGTTTGCTGACTCGCTCTCTAAAAGCTGTTTTACCACTTGGCAATTAGTGTCATTTTCGTCAGCAATCAACACCGTTAACGACGCAAATAGTGGGCCTTCATTTACCTTGTTTGGCTGCGCGATGTTTTTCACTAAACAGGTGACGTTAAAACAACTGCCCTCGCCTAATTTGCTGCTAACCGTTACATCGCCTTGCAGCAAATTACACAGTTTTCGTGTAATACTTAGGCCAAGCCCAGTGCCGCCGTATTTTCGTGTAGTCGATGCATCACCTTGACTAAATGCATCAAATAGCGAGGTTACTTTATCTTTGGCAATGCCGATGCCAGTATCTTGAATTTCGCAGTTTAGCTGACTGAATCCTATTTTTTCAGAGTCACAAAGCTCTGCACGGATCACAATTTGACCCGACTCGGTAAACTTAACGGCATTACTTAAAATATTGGTGAGTATTTGGCGAATTCTCCCAGGATCGGAATTCACATGACTGACCGAAATGGCGTTGATATCTAAAATAACCTCAACATCTTTTAACTGTGCATCAAGGGCCACAGATTCTGCGAGTTTTTCAAGTAAGTTGCGCAGTTCAAAATCAATGTATTCAAGTTCAATGCGATCTGCTTCTATTTTTGAAAAATCCAGAATATCGTTGATTAGCGTCAGTAACGACTTTGCACTTGAACTGGCAATGCTCACGCGGTGTGCTTGTTCGTCCGAAAGCCTGCTGTCTTTTAACAGTTGCAGCATACCAATCACGCCATTCATTGGCGTGCGGATCTCATGACTCATATTGGCTAAAAATTCAGACTTTAACTTAGTTGCGGTTTCTGCTTTTTGTAAGGCAAGTTTGAGTTCTTTGGCTTGTTGTTCCAGCGACGCCGTTTTTTCTGCAACTTGCTCTTCTAACGCCACGACAAATTGCTTTTGCCGAATGATCTCACTTTGTTGTAAACGAGTGCGCAGATATATCATTAAAAACACCAGTGCACCGGCAAATAAAGCGTAAAGCGTATAAGCCCACCAGCTTTTAAAAGGCGAAGGCGCCACATTTAAGTCGATTGAAAGTAACTCATTACTCCATTTGCCTGCGCTGTTGGTTGCTTTAACTTGCAAGGTGTAACTGCCGCCATCCAAATTAGTAAATGACGCAATATTATTGTTACCTAACTCTATCCAGTTGTTATCGTATCCCTCAAGGCGATAGGCGTATTGATTTTTGCTAGGTGCAGTAAAATCTAACACCGAAAACTCAAATGAAATAAAGTAATCTTGATACGATAAGTCGATTTCTTTCACATAAGAATACGGTTTATCGAGCTTTTTCTGCTCGCCCATTTTGCTGAACCCAGTCAGTACTACATTAGGTGATTTAACTTCGTTTTCTTCAAGATCCGTATTAAAGTATTCAACCCCACGTTGGCTACTCGTAAATAAGGTGTTATTGGCAGCCACAACTAAACTATTTGCGTAATAATTTGCGCCTAAAATCCCTTCACTGCCATCATAGTTAACAACTTCATTGGTATTTGGGTTTAAGGTAGAAATACCCTTGTTGGTAGTGAGCCATAAGTTGCCGTTTTGATCATCTACCACAGCGCGAATTAACGATGTAGCGAGGCCATTTAACACGCTGTAATGCTTAAAGGTTTGGCTATTGGGTTGATATAAGTTGAGACCCTTTTGCGTTGCTATCCAAATCGCGCCATTTTTGGCTTGGTAAATATCTTGTACGATACTACCTAATAAAGTTTGCTCGTCGGCTTCATCCATTTTGTAAACGCGAAAACGCTGTTTATCGGCCAACCACAAGTTTGCGCCATTGCCAGTGCCAACCCACATGTTGTTGTCGTTATCGCGCATTATTTTTAGTACTTCAGGGTGCGATAAGCCGCTGTTTTCGTCTAAATGTGTAAAGGTTTTATGCGTTGTGTTGTATACGTATACACCATTTTTGTAGGTACCAATCCATAAGTTGCCTTGCTCATCGAGTGCTAACGCCCTTAGCTCTCTAAATTCTTGGTAATTTTCAGCGGTTTTAGGGTAGCGGATTATGTCAATTTGGCCAGTTGCTAAATTGTATTTGGCAAGCCCTTGGTCTTGTGCAACCCAAAGTAAATTGGTGCCTTGTTTTAATATAATGGGTTTTTCTACTGCGCCACTATTCGCCAAGCCATTTTCTTTAGTGAAAAGCGGGCCAGAAATAGGTTCTAAGCTTTTCGCCCGTACTTGCCATTTAAACAAGGCGGAAGAGGAAGCAGCAATAAGCACATCGCCGTTTTCATCAACTGTTATGCCATTTGGCGCACTTAGTTGCGAGCTATTAATCGATTTAAATTTACGCTGTGGTGTCAGTTTAAAAATGCCGTGCACTTCATTTGTAATCCAAATAACACCAAAAGAATCCTCAAAAATAATGCGAAAACCATTGTTGTAACCTAAATCAAGCCGTTCAATTTGCTCAATGTCGTTGGCATAGCGATAAATGCCCGTTGCTGTAACAAACCAAACAAATCCGTCTTGGTCTTCAATCATCGAGTTTACTTGACCAAGTGCTTGCTGATCTACATTTAAAATAGCGGTGAAGCTACCGCTATTTGGCTCAAACAAAAACGGACCTTGTTGCGTAGCGACATAAAATGTTCCACTTTTGGTAATTAGCATACTTCTAATTTCGTTGGCCCCAGTTGGGGTTTTATTATTTGGGTTTGGAAAGAAGTGCTTAAACTGCTGAGTGTTTTTGTTAAATAGATTTAAGCCATAGCTGGTCGCTACCCACAGAAAATTATCGTCTTTGTCTGCAATATCCCAAATACGGTTATGAGATAAACTCGGCTCCGAGTCACCGGTTTTTGTAATGTGTTCAAATTGACCATTGCCCAGATATTTATTTAGCCCACCATCGTAGCTGCCAAGCCAAATAATGCCCGTTTGGTCATGTAATAATGATTGAATGCGATTAGAAGATACCGAGTTTGCTTGCGATGCACTGTGCAGAAAGTTTTCAAATCGTCCAATTTTAGGGTCGTAAAGATTAGCGCCGCCACCCCACGTGCCAATCCAAATCCTGCCGTCGTTATCGAGCATTAAATTGCCCGCGTCATTATGTGATAAGCCGTTCTCGTTCATTTTATTAAACTCAAACAATACAACCTTGCGACCATCAAATCGCATCACCCCATTTTCAGCGGTACCAAACCATAAAAAACCCTGATTATCTTGAACAATTGAATAAATTTCTGAAGACACAAAACCATCTTCAGTGCCCAGCTTTTTAATCGCATACTCGTTGATCAGCGACGACGATTGCCCATTAGCCAACGCATTACTCGCAGAAAATGTAAGTAATGTCATTGCAAGCCAGATTACAAATAACGATATTTTTGGGGTCATGTCACGTTCAAAGACTTTTAGTTATTAACACAATAATAGACGTTAAATATTAAGACCTGTTGATTTTTGACGAGATTTTCATGAGCACTTAACTTTTATTTAGAAAAGGTAACCCCTGCTCTTTTATATTGATTGGGCATTGCGATTGCACAAAGAGCTGCACTATTTCCAATACAGCAAAGTACAAGCACAAAAAAAGGCAGCGGTAGCTGCCTTTTGAACTAGAATGAAAACTTATTTCGCCCACACATCGGCAACGCTCGGCTCTTCGCCTTTAGTCCACCATTTTGCTGTGTAAGTATTGTTATTATGAGTCACCTTGTCACCAGTGTTGTAAACAAGGTCAGCACGCCATGCGCGAACTTGGCCGTCGTTTGGAATGACTTCTTCCCACGGGCCGCCAAGATCTGGACGGTCGCCTTGTGTCCACCACTTCGCTTTGTACTCAACACCATTGTAAAGCACAGTATCGCCACCTGTGTAAATTGCATCGGCATTCCACGTTGTGCTGCCACCGCCATCTACATTAGTTACTGTTACTGTGAAGCTTTCTGTTACAGCATCAGTACCGTCTGATACCGTTACTGATACGCTCAAGTTTGTATCCGCTGCAACTTCGCCTGCTGTAAGCGTCACACTTGCGCCGCTGCCAGAAAGTGTTAAGCCCGCAGGTACATTCCAGCTATAGCTTAGTGTATCGCCATCAGCATCTGATGCAGTTACGCTGACAGAAGCTGATTTACCTTCTTCCACACTAACATTAGCAATTGGTGATACTACTGGCGGTTCGTTAATCACTACCACATCTGATACCACGCGAATAATCGCCGATTTAGTTACAGTGTCTGTGCCGTCTGATACAGCAACGGTTACTGTGTAATCAGTATCTTGCGTTACCGTTGGCGCAGTAATTGATACCGTATCAGTGGTTACACCTGAAAGCGTTAAGGCAACATCGCCTGTCCAGCTGTATGTTAGTGGGTCGTTATCACGATCACTGGCTGTTGCGAAAAGTGATGTACTTTCACCTGATTTAACCGTAGTTACACCCGGTACTGATACCACAGGTTTAGTGTTACCACCTACAACGCCTAGGCCTTCGTGCATTGCATTTAAAATATCGCCGTTGTCTGCATCAATTTCCCATGCAAATAGACCGGCAAGGCCTAAATTGCGAACATACTGACCTTTCGCTTTTACTGAGCGCGGGCTATCGTATGTAATTAATTTGCCGTTTGATTTATTCCAAACATAGGCACCTTCAGCCACTTCATCATAGCCAACCTCAAAACCGTTAATACCAGTTTCTGCCGCGCCAATCATATGGGCTTTAATGCCTTTGTAATCAATTACGCCTGCTTCCCACACACCTTGCGCAGTAGTGCCGGTAAGTTTACCGTTACCCGGTGCTGTCATTGGGTTTGCGCCGTCTGTTGTATTTGCTGGGGTTACACCTTCCCAACCACGACCATACATCGCCGTACCTAATACAATTTTCGCCGGATCTAAACCTTGTTGTAGCAACAATTGAATACCGTTATCTGTGGTGTACGCAGGGCCTTTACGCGGCTCGCCTTTGTCATCAAGACCTTTACCATTACACTCATCTGTGCTCATATGGCTACCACAGTAAAGCGCTGTTTGGTGACCGGTAACATTATTCCAACCACCGTAGAAGTCATAGGTCATGGCGAAGATGTAATCCATATATTGCGCTGCTTGCGGATAGTTTACGTCTTCAATTTTGTCATAACCCATGCCAATAGCAGAGGTAAGTTGGTACGGTTTACCAATTTCAGCTTCTAATTCATCTAACATAGCGCGTAGTTCACGCATTAGATCAATATAAGCTTGACCGTCTTTTGCTGGATCGCCAAGATTTGGATTTGGACCGCCGCCACCTGGGAATTCCCAGTCAATATCGACACCATCGTAGAATTTCCAAGTTTTTAAGAAGTCTTTCATTGATGCTACGAATACATCGCGATTCGCTTTTTCAGTAAAGCCATGGAATGGGTCTGACAGTGTCCAACCACCTACCGATGGTAAGATTTTTAAATCAGGGTAACGCTGCTTAAGTGCCATTAACTGCGAGTAAGTACCACGAATTGGGTCTTTTGCATCTACACCCGGCAGTGACTTTTGAATAGCTGCCCACGGGTCGTGAATCACCACTTCATAATCTTGTGAGTCACCACACGCTTTTTGTAATGCGCGCCAGCTGTTACCGTTTTCAATTTCTTTTAGTGACTCGTTCGCGCCACAAATTGGAATAAAACCGTACAAGATATGCGTTAGATTTTGGCCCGGCACTTTTGTTACATCAAAGTCACGGCCATAAATGCCCCACTCAACAAAATAAGCACCTACAACGGTGTCTGGCGAAGTACCATAGTTACCGTTATTTGGATCTACATTCATTGGTAATGGATCAAGGTGACCGCCGTCTGTATCAGCGATTACAATTGGTTTTGGCGCACTTGCCGCACACACTGTGCCTTGGCAAAGCTCAACCGTTAACTGATGACGGCCCGATTGCGTGTATGGAAAGGTGATTGTGCCCGACTTAGTGCCAGCAGCAAGCGTACCTTCGTTTACTACTACACCGTCAAATTTTACTTTGTAGCTATCGCCACCTTCGCCGCTCCACGCATTCCATTTGATAGCAATATCAACCACATCTTTACGTGTAACTAATGACTTATATGAACCTTGACCGTCAATATTTACATCAACAAATGAATATTTTTGGTCTTCCCAACTTAAGCTAGGTGCAGAAGGCGCTGCAATTACATGCCCAGAGCAAAGTGCAACTGCCACTGCTAGAGATAATTTTTTAATCATAATGTTTCTCTTTAAATTTTAAAAACCCGCAACGTCGCAAACCAAGCCGCCGTTGCGGCAAGGGGTAACTAAAGTAGCTAAAGCAAACTTATGACTCGCTTTAGCCGATTAAATTAAAGGGTTTGCCACACTGAGGCTGTACCTGGCTCATCGCCTTTGGTCCACCAGCGTGCTTGGTATTTTTGCGAGTTATAGCTAACAATATCGCCCGCCGAATACGCTTTTGAGCTTAACCACGCATCGTCAGTTGACTGTGAAAGCGATTGCCACGCATCGCTGCTATTTGGTTTTTCGCCTTGCACCCACCATTTGGCTTTATAAACCGTACCTAAGTAGCTAACTTTATCGCCGGCGTTATATGCTTTGCTGGCATCCCACGCAGGTACATCAGGGTTCGTTGCGGTATCGTTAACCGTTACCGTAAAGCTTGCTGGTGTGCTTAACTTGCCATCAGATACTGAAACCTGAATCGCGAAGTTGGCGTTCGCTGAAACCTCAGGTGCATAAAGAGTGAGGTTTGGTCCGTCTACACTGTAGGTGAACTCATTAGGCACAGTGAATTGGTAACTAAGCGGGTCGTTTTCATCATCGAATGCATGCACGTGCACCAATGTTTGTGAACCTTCATCCATTACCACATCTGCCACAGGGTTAACATTCGGTGCGGTATTTTCTGATGCAGCAATCACCGACAGCGCAAAGCTGTGATCGCTGGAGGTTGCATATACCTGATTTGACGCCAAATTAACCTCGTCAAACACAATATCGCCACTGGCGTTTTTAACACCAATTTGCAATTCAGATGCGTAATCTAAATTAAGCTTAGCTGCCAGCTCACTTTGCCAAGTTGCTTGATTGCTAGCGTTAACCGCAAACAACTGATTAACCACTTCAAGACCTGTTGCGTCAAACAAACGCACTTGAACTGTGTCGCCAGCATTTGCTTTTTGACCTTGACGTACAAAGTAACCGAGCGGGAACCAGTCAACCGGTGTGACCGTGTCGCGCTCAATAATAATGTCGCTACAGTTGTAAAAACCTTCACCTACCACATCTACACGCTGCCAGCGGCTATAAAGCACCGCTTCACCGGCGCGTTCAGCAGGAATGGCAACGCTCATTTCATAGTAACGTTTACCATCGGGATCTTTTACAAACTCAATATTGTCGTGGCTTTGAATAAGCTCAATATTTTTCCAAGTCAGTGTATCGGTTGCAGGGTTAAAACCTGGCTTGGTTAAATAAAACTGCCAAAAGCTTGGGTTGTGTGGTGTGGTTGCGCGATAACGCACTTGAATTTCACCATTAGCGTTTGGCGTAACCACGGTTTTTTGCCAATGCGCTGACGGTAAATTCATGCCGCGCTTTTCATGACTGCCTGCAGCGCACAAAGTACCGTTGGGCACATTTGCTTCAACCGCCGCTTGGTTTAGGTAATCGGGCGTATTAACGGCAAACTCATGTTCTTGAATAAACTGCACATGGCCCGATTCTAAAAATGCTGCGCGACACGCCAAGTTTGGAATATTGCTGCCGTCTTCTGGCCACCAATACCCGCCTTGCGCTTGGCAAAAAGCTTGTCGTGCTTTAGGACTATCCATGTAACCGTGTGCGCTGGCATTAAACGGCGCTGCAATACATGCTAATAGCACTGAACCAGAGAGCACACTAATGTTAAATTTGGTATTCATAATCTTCTCCAAACAGTGAGGCGCACGGCCTCACATAGGTTGCGTTATAAAGTACACACACTATCCCAATCGGCAGATGTGCCAGGCTCAGTTGATGTCCACCACTTGGCTTTGTAAACCGCAGTAGATGCGCCATCAACCATCAAGTCACCGCCTGCAGCGTGTGACGGGTTGCCTGCCCAATCTGTTTGTGGGAAGTTTGGATAAACTGGAATATCAGCTACTGCAACACCTTCACATGTGTCGGTGTTACCGCCGCCATCATTGCCACCACCGTTACCGGCCGTTGCATCTGGTAGATGTGGGTATTCAAATTTAGCGGCGTATTGCTTACCGTCTTTTTCAAATACAAAGTTCACTGGGCCAGTAATTGGCATGTAGTACATCACTTGCGCATTAATGGTTTCGCCCGGCGCAAACGACTTAGCAGCGCCGCCCCACTCGTTAACAAAGGTAATTGAGAAACGATGGAACTCGTTTTCAAAGCCGCCAATGTTGTTACCCGCTGCGTTTGAACGATTTACGTCAACTGCCATGCCGAGTTTTTCTTGCGCATTCCAGTTTGATTTGAAAATAGCTGACGTAGCCACTGGTACATCAAACGATACTTTTGCACCGCTCAAATCAATGTTTGAGTTGTTAGTAAAGCTAAAGGTTGGCGCAATTGGGTAGTTGTCGTCACCAATTGGGAAGTCTTTTACAACAAAGCTTACATCTACTGCTTCGGCTGGTACTTGGTGTGTTTTTTCACCTTTGTTGATGTTGTACTTAGAACCCGCTTGTGCAAACTTGTTGTAAGCAAGCGAGGTCATAGTAGAACCCATAAAGTACTCTTTCTTCGCGCTGTCGTAGTCAAAGTCGCCAGCCAGCTCCCAGAACATAATACCGCCAAGGCCTTTGTTGATTACGTAATCAAGCTTAGCGCCCATTGATTCTTCATCTTCAATCGACAAGAACACGTTTTTATCAGCATTCCAAAGCCAAGGCGCTACTGCCACAGAATCATAATGACGAGTGTAAGTGCCCACTAGCTTATCAGTTGGATCATTTGCTGGATCTAAGCCGTAAGCTGCAAGGTAACTTGGCAAAATGCCATTTTGTAGGTTTTTAACATGCCATAACGGGTTGCTACCTGCTGGCATTTCATTACCGTTTTCGTCAAGGTCATGCCACATGTTGTCGATACCAACCGCGCCGTTACCACATTTGTTTTTCTCACCTACACCAGTACCTTTGGCACAATCAGCTTGATTAGGTAACGCAGCACGCCCCCACAAACCGTTTTCGCCACCCGATACATCTTTAAAGCCACGGGTATAGTAAGGCACACCAATGTTAATACGGCCTGCACTTAAACCACCGCGGAAATACGTCACTGCCCAGTCGGTATTTAAATAGCCAATGCCTTCAAACTCTTTGGTGCCATACACATTCCACTGCGCAAGCTCTGAGTCTAGGCCTGTATCATAAAGTGCTGCGTTATGGCCTACGTGGTCGTTCCATGCACCGTGTAAGTCGTAAGACATGATGTTTACGTAATCTAGGTACTTAGTTGTTTGGAAAGTTTCCATACCACGTAATAAGTAACCTGATGACGGCGATGCAATGGTAAGCATGTAGTGTTTACCAGCTAATTCACCCGCTTTATCAAGCTCTTCACGTAGGGTTTTCATTAACACTTGGTAAGAGGCATTTAGCCCTGCTCGGCGTGCATTTGAAATAGGGAAATCATCAGGGTGACCCGAATCATTCATTGATGATGGGTATTCATAATCAATATCAACCCCATCGAAACCGTACGTTTCAATAAACTCAACCGCACTTTTTGCAAACGCATTAATGCCCGCAGTGTTTACTGAGCCATCAGCATTGGTTGTCATAGTGTAGAAACCACCGCTTGCAACACGGTTGCCGTTTGCGTCAAAGTAACCGCCCGTTTCTGCCCAACCACCTACAGAGATCAGTGTTTTAACGTCTGGATGGAGTTTTTTATATTTATTCAGTAAGTTGAAATGACCTTTGTACGGCAGTGTTGGGTCCATTTCAGCACCAGCTACACCTGGCCATTCCATATTGGTAGCAGGGTTACCCGCCGCACTTGGATCGCCAATTGAAACCTTATTATTGGCATCAACATGGGCAAATGCGTAGTTAATATGGGTGATTTTATCCCAAGGAATATCATCTACTAGGTAAGACGGTTGGCCATTGGCACCGTTGCGCCAACTGGTGAAATAACCAATGACACGACGTGGGTGATCGGCACCCATATCTTCACGGCCATCGGCATCGTAAATAGTACAATACGGCGTATTTACACCCGGTGTTTGGTACAAACCTTCCGGCTTACAGGCATCGCGGTCACCCGGTTGTGTAGTGCCATCAACAATACGGAAACTCAATGTTTGCGCATCAGATGTTGCGCCTTTGTCGTCGGTTGCAACAAGACTAAATTGCGTATTACCTGCGCTTGTTGCGGTAAAATTAAAACTGCCTGTTGCGCCAGAAATTTGCGCTACAGACGCGCCATCTTGAAACAATTCAAGACTTGTTACTGTGCCATCTTGATCGCTACCGCTCAAATTTAAGACAACGCTGTCATTTAAGTTCAAAGTATTTGAACTCGCATTGCTAGTAAGGCTTGCCGTTGGTGCATAGTTATCTGGCACCACTTTAGCCACAGTCACACTATTTGCAGGGGATGTTGTTTCAGCACCTTTATCATCGGTAGCGCGTACCGAAATTTGATGCTGCCCTGTCACTGCAAGCCAAGTTGTTGAATATGGCGCAGAACTTAGTGTTGCAATCGCCACACCATCAACCAGTACTTCTAGTTTCACAACGGTGCCGTCAGAATCTGATGCTTGCGCCTCAATGACAACGCTGTCACCTTCGGTAAAAGAACTACCACTCATAGGTGATAAAACCTCTGCAATAGGTGATTCGTTTACTTGACCATCACTACACGCACCTAAGTTTTTCCACTCTTGATATTGCCCTGAATGGGTTACTGGATCGGCTTGTGTCCACCACTTCGCCTCATAAGCAATATTGGCTTTTTGCACTTGTTGCCCGCCAGTGTAAGCCACGCCTGATTGCCATTCGGCAATGTTTGTACAGTCCACTGCTGCATGGGCTGCCCACCCAGTTACAGCTAACGACAACACGCTCATTTTAAATAAACGCTTGCCTACTAATTTGTTACTCATACTTCCCCCTAATGGAATTTAGCTAACGTCTTTCGACCATTTATAACTAACACATGATTAACAATTAGTGAAATTGGAGCAATAACACTACTCCGAGAAAATAAAAACAAGATTAAACAAAATAAAACAATGAGTTAAATAAAAGTAAGCACCTTATTACTAGGAAAAATAAACTAGGACACAATTATTAGGAACCCCTATTGGGTACATTTGTAAAATATAAGTAAACTTAATTTGTACCCCTTCAAGAGCCGCAATTGCTTGCTTATAACCAAACTAATTAAAGATATACCTTTATGTTCTAGCGCATTTACGAATTTTCACAATTAAGTAAACGTTTTGACTAATACCTGTAATAAAAGTAGGGACAAATTGCACAAAAATGATGCATTCAATGCAAGTTAAGTATTTTAAAAGGTGAGATTTTTACTATTTTTGAAAGTCAGCTGCTTAATTTTCAACGACACAAAATGAAATAGTTACTCAAAAGATAGGTTAGGTAAAATGAATTGACTAAGATAGTGCAGTGCAAATTTCTAAATATCACATTGCTTTGCCTTTACTTCGCTAATGTGCTGCTTAAAATCTTCACGTGTCGTAACCGAAATCACTTTAGCGAGTCGTGTGTTAAATTCTTCAAGCTGGCTATCGGTAAATTTAACATGGGTAAAGCCAGATAAAAATGCTTCCATCTCACTAACATAACGTACATTCGGTGGAAGTTTTGTTTTAAAACTCGCTTTATCATGAAACAGCACTAAGGATTCAACGCCATCAACAACGCCAAGTAATCGGCTGACTGCTAAGCAATGTTTATAGTTTTGCCTAAGCGGGTTCATAAATTGGGTTTTACGCCCTTTTAAAGTCTGCGTCCATTTCGCTTGGTGCTGACTACCGAATATATAACCACTGTAATTTTTGCTCTCAATTACAAACACGCCAACTGGTGAAACAATTAAATGATCAATTTCAGTAAGCTCATCATTATCGTTCGTTAGCAGCACACTTGTATAATGACTCACATTACTCGCCGCAGATAACACTTTGTTGTTAATAACCTTTTCAATTAAATTATTTACAACAACCTCTCCTTGCTGGCCACTTGAGTTGCCTGCATCATTAGCAACAATTTCGGCTATGGTATTTTTTAGTACAGAGCAAGATTTATCTGAAACGTTTGCAGTCGTTTTAGGGTTAATGTCTTCAGCTTTTCTTACAGGCAGGTTACTTACAACGGGTTCAATACGACCTGTTACTTTGTTAAGTAGTGATTTAGCAGCGCGTTTGGCAAACAGTACAATGATTGCTTTGAGAAAAGCTAAAAGAAACATAATGACTAACACCCACACACCTATCTTAAGCACTAAGCTCTGCATAGTGTTGGCGGGAACTGATGTTATAGCTTGATGTGGTTTCGTTACAACGGCTTGATTTGATGGCTCTGTCAGGTTCTGCGGTTGTAACTTTTTAGCTGCATAAATAGGCGTATGCTTTTCTGAGCTTTTGGTGCTACTTGTTTGATTAACCGTAGATGATTTGACGGGGTTAATACAGTGTCTGTCAACAGAGCGTTTTGCCGTTTTGTAACGCTGAGATTGCTTATTAAAGCTAAATTCTTTAACTTGATTTTGTAATAAAATACACGTTCCGTCGCTGTATTGCTGATTTGCAAAGCTTGGTTGAGAAGTAAAGTAAATTACTAAAATTAAAATCCGTTTTAACATATTTTCCTTTTATCCAAATAGAATTACTAAAATACAACATAACTCTCAGCCATATGATTTAGAGCATTCAATTTATTGCTTCGTGATAAACAATACCAAAGTCTTCATTGTCAGCATTTTCTTGAAGACTTCTTAATGTAGTTAACTTTAAGCAATCTCTAAAACGTGATTGAGCTTTTAACTTTATTACATTACTAAGCTCAAGAGGTTTTCCAAGTCCAAATACAAAATAGTTATCAGGAATATTATTTGTTTTAGCTGTCGTTTCAATCGGAATTAAATTCCTTGAAACTACATTTACACTTAGCACAGGCCAAAGTTTATTTACGCAACTTTCTTCTGTGTAGGTTTCTGTCAAAAGCAAATATTTAATTTCTTGAGCAATATGATTTTTATATTTGATATTAAATGTTGAAACTGGGATGTGGTAATACGAAAGCTTACCTTCTCTGAAGTTATCAAAATATACTTGCGCGCGGCCTTCTTTTTTACCAAGCGAAGCAATCAAAGTTAAGTCTTGATATAACCTTTGTCTCATGCCGTGGTATGGTATCCTAGCGGCTTCTTGTATGTAGAGCTTTTCTGCAATATCAGCCACTGGATAACTAACAACTTCACCAGCTCCCACTTGCGAGTTCGTTACTGCGCCGATTTGGCTTTGCAAGAACTCTAGCAACCATTTGTGACCGATATAACTGCTATCACTAAGGCTAGATACGTTTTGACTTGGTAGTAGGGCAAATGCTCCAATACCAACCTCTTCTATTGCAGCTGCATAAGGGTTGGGTTTTGTGGCTTGATCAAAAAAGCCTGGGTATAAAGCAAAAGCACCAAAAACGGGGCGGCTTTTCATAGAGGGTTGTCCGACTATTGAATCAGATGCAGAATCTGTCACACAAGGTTCTGATAAACGGATTAGGGCATCCCGATAACGGTGCATTTGGTTGATGGCGTCGTCTGGCACATAATCTGTAACTTCAACATCATCATAACTGTCATCAAAGCGGCTCTTCTCAGTTTTAATGCGGTACTTGGCATCAAAAAGCCAAATAAATTGTTTCTCTTCTGATGAGAAAGAGTTTGGGCTTTTTGGCAGTGTCACTTCCAAGACAATATCTGGCTCTTGGTTCACTAAATACGAGCGGATTGATTGACCCTTTTTGGTAAATTTCGGCTCGTGTGCCAACCTAGCGGTCACACCATCACTGCGTTTAAAACGAAAGGCTCCAGCAAAACCATCTTTTAGTTGGTACTCAAAAAAGTTATTTTGGGCGAGCTTAGTGGCACTGTTTTCAACCAATTCAAAGCCAAGATCCTGCTCTAAAATCTGTTTCAAACACAAAAAGCACCATACTTCGTAAATCTCGGCCACCGACTTCATTGAAATGCTCGACTGATTGCCAAACACATCTAAATAAAATTTCAGCTCCTGCCAAACACGATATACCGCGCTGTAACCGGTTTTTTGCTGTAACACTAACGACTCACGGCTTAACCCTGTGTATGCACCAACCTCTTTTAAAAAACTCTGACCTAACACTTTTTGCAGCGGTTGTTGCCAACTATGCAGCTCATTTAAAAATGAATCTGACAACCGTTGCCGTTCTGGAGCTTGGTTACTCTGCCTAAGCTTTTTTTCAAACGCCGCTAATTGCCGCTTACTTTTACTCACCGCCATTTTGATAAAACGGTTTTCTGGGGTATCCACACTCAGTTGCTTTTTTTCGACTGCGTAGCGTTTATCGTACTGGCCATTTGCTAAATCTTGCTTGACTTTCATAGCTAACTTATGAGGCAGGCGGCCTTTTAACTTGGCCGCTTTGATATTAGCCACTGTAGGTTGCAAGCGGCTATGTGGTGCGGCACAAATCACTTTTAAGCCTTGCTCAAAACGTTCCCGTAACGCAGCAAAATTAGCCAACCACATCAGTGGAAAATGCCCGCCTTGCTGGCTAGTTGCTGCATCTTGCTCGGTTTTTTCGACCAAACTAAAGCGCCAAAGAGGGTAAACTTTATCAATGGCTTGGTACATGACGGGCAAGTCTTGGTGAAGTGCCATTTTGGTTGGCAGCACTTCAAAGGCAATATGCTGAGTCTGTGTTTTGCCATTGTGCTCAAACGTGAGTGGCAAGCGTAACCAGCCGACATCATTGCCAGTATTAATGGTGCCGGTTAAACGTGCGGGCACTACGCCCCTTGCGGTTTTTACTTCGGGAGCAAAACGAAACGCCTCATTCACGTTTTGGCTTCGGTGAGTTAGCCGCGCATGAGTTACTTCACTGAAAAAGACCCACTCAAACTGGTACTGAGTATTCTCAAAAAACAAGGGGGAATTTAATGTCAACTCAGCGTGTTTCGCTAATCCATTGGCAACAACATCATTTTCGGCTAAGTCACTTTCATCTAACCCACTTTGTACTAAATCATCTGCAACTAGTCCTTGCGTTTCAATAGCATTGCTCAGCTGCGCCGCAGGCGCAAAACGCAATTCGTAGCTAGGTTGTAGATCATTAGCGTTCGCCCTGTGCGCCATTGTATTCTGGTACACACCCAACCGCTGGCTAATATCATTCGCCCAGACCGAAAACTCAAAGTCAGGGGTTTGTAATCGTATTAACTCCGGCATTCCCTACCACTCCTTACACCATCACTGTACGGGTTCTGCTTATAGGTTGCATTCATTGCAGAAGGCATCAAACAGCTCCGACTCATTAAGGCCAGAAACTGGTAAAGGTGGCACTGGCTAATCGCTCGCTCATCCACTTCAATTTCGCTTTTGCACGGCAAGGTATGCGAAGTATTTTCTCCTCATCAGTAGCACCATCGGCCACGATGTTCTCACGATACAAGTCAGGGCGTTGATTCTTATCGCCTTGTTCTGCTTGCCAAATGGGAACTAACTGGTCTGAAAGCACGCCGCTAAGCTCTTCCAGCAAATCCTTGCGGTTTGATGTAGTCAGCTTGTCGGTATCGCCTTCGATACGCGGCAGAACCTTACACATCATAAAGTCGTCCCATACAGCTTTTAGAGTCAGGTCATCTTGTGGTTGGCTGCTGGCAACCGAGAGAAGAAGTTCATTGAGCGCACGAAACGCCAACTCAAACGGTGTATTTTTTAGCACGGCATTAACGGCCGATAAAAACGCAACCGTTTTTGCGCCATCAACATCGAAAGTATCTGCTAAATCTGCTTTGCTGGCATTTGACCAAATAGGATAGCTAAGGCGTTTATTGCAACTAGTTGGGGTGAAAAAGTCGTTATAGTCGTTCGGGAAAAACGCACCAAAATCAAAGCTCAGAGCACGGTCAATCACCTTACGTGAAAAGCCGTGAGTAGTTTCATCCATATTCACCGTGCCTGCGACCAACAGGTTAAACGGTATACTTAAACCATATTGGCAAATTAATTGCCAAAGCTCGTCATAATTTTTATTTTCACTGTTATCAAAGCCTAGTGCTTTGCGTAGCTTTTCTATATCAGCAACTTCATTAATGGTGGCAGGTTTCAATAGCGCGTCACTGCTGTAAGAGAAGTTACCATCTGACCAACACCATTCACGGGTTTCCAGTACCGATAAATAATCAGCAAAATACTGCTCTACTGGCGCAAGGTTCATTTCATCCAAACATAACCAGTAAGGCAGTATCCTATCTAACTCATCGCGCTCGCCCGCGACCACTAAACGCTTACCTTGCTCTCCTCTCTCTTGCACTTCAACAGTTAAGCCGCTATCAGCAATCGCACGCCAAGCTTTGGCGATAAACTGTAATACATCGGTAGTGATGTATTCCGCAGCGCCATTTAGGCGTGAAATATATCCGAGTAAATCGCTCGGCTCATGCCAATCGGGGCGTACTGAGGTTAAACAATAAGTTTCAGCAAACTGCTGTGATGTTTTTGCTTGCTCACGCACAAAACGGGTTTTACCTGTACCTGAGATACCAGCGAGAAGGAGGAAGGGTTTGGATAAAGTTGAGTATCCCCAACTTTTATTACTCAAAAGAGTTTCCGTTGATTTTTGCACTTTAGGTGTTAATATGGGCTTAAATGAGTTTTTTAGTGCTGGGTTTTCAGACAGTTGCTTTGCTATTTCAGCTACTGCACTTTGAGTTTCTGCCAACAAATTGCCAGCCTGCAATAATGGGGATACGTAGTAATCATTGCGATCTATTGTTTTACCTCCTCCCCAACTTTTGTAATCCGATACGAATGATAAAAAGCACTCAAGATCATCATTTGTATAACCCTTTGAACTGAAATAATTTTCAATCTTGCTTTTTTCTTGTTCGGAAACTCCATCTCTTAGAGCGACGGCAGCTTGTTGAAGATCTGTATCCTTATATATATCTTTAAAAATATTTTTTTGTTGTGATAGACCATCTAAGTAATTAGAAAGCTCTGCAGCAATATAGAACCAAAAGTTAGTGATAAAAATGGCTTTATCTGTTGATGTGGTGATTTTAGTAGAAAAATCAGCAAACTCTACTTTAGAGTAACCATTTGCCCTATTCTCACTAATATAAAGCTCATATTCTTTTTTGAACTCTTCTGTTAGCTTAACATCCGTAAAGTTGACCCTATCAACTGAGCTTCTGATTTCTCTAAACTTCTCACTTAAATCAATTAATGCCATCTAATATATTCCTAATTTTTTTAGCTAATCCATCAATTACATTAACAGTAACGCTATTACCAAATTGTTTATAAGCTTGCACTTTTGAAGCGCTTGGTTCAAATTCATCAGGGAACCCTTGTAATCGAGCAGCCTCTCTTGGGCTAATCTTCCGAGGATTTTTTCCAACCTGCTCAATCGTACTTCGCTACCGTCTTTGTAATATCGTGCCGAGATAGTATTGGTGTAGGGGGATTCTTCCGTAACCAAGCCAAAACCAAAGCCTTTGCCATTTTTTTTATTTTCAATTTTTCTACGTTGATGGCCTTCCCATAATCTATCAGAAATAGTTAATTTAGGATCTGGGTTTTCCTCAAGCATATCACCAACTTTAACTTCAATACCTAGTGGTTTTGGGTACTCAAAACTTTTAACTTCGCCATCACGCCATAAAACGATGTATATGCGCTGTCTATTCTGCGGTATTCCAAAGTCCACTGATTTCAGAACCATTTCTTTGGCTAAGGCTTGAATTTCCTTTGTAGAACCATGCTCAATAACACTTTTAGGAATATTACAGCTATATCCCATTTTGGTAAGCGTTTTTAAAATAACCTTGAGGGTATAGCCTTTATCATGGCTAATTAAACCTTTCACATTTTCAAGCAACGCAAACTTAGGCTTTTTCGTTTCTAGAATATTGGCTATGTCATGAAATAGAGTACCTCGGGTATCTTCAATCCCTAGTTTAAGGCCTGCATGCGAAAATGGTTGGCATGGGAAGCCAGCCAAAAGAACGTCATGATCAGGGATTTCATTCGCAGGGACCTTTGTAATATCGCCAAATGGAATCTCGCCATGATTATTTTTATAGGTTTGCTGAGCATGCTTATCAAATTCGGAAGAAAAAACACAAACGCCGCCGTTTTGTTGAAAACCGAGTCGAACCCCACCGATCCCTGCAAATAAGTCGATAAAACGAAAATTAGCGTCAAAGTCAGGCTTTAGCTTTAAAGCACCAAATACTTCATTAAAGAACGCGTCTCTCGTTGTATATAAACCATTTTTTTGTAGCTGACTTATTACACTTTCTTTAAGCTGCTCTGGATTGCTGATTTCTGGATTACAGTAAAACTTGCTATCGGTCGCAATTGCATGTAACCATTGATCAATTACCGCTTCAACGTCACTTTCTTGAGGTACATGTGCAACTGCTAATGGTTTAATTAATGCTTCTGCTTGATGAAGGACGTTGGTTTTACTATTCATTGTTCACTACTATTTCAATTAGACTAACTGCCATTAATAGGCATGATTTAATCTGGGAATACTACTCTATTTTCTGATTAAATTTAAGAAAAACCTGTACACATATACATGATTAATTCACTATCTAAGCCACAAATAATTTAATAAGACAAGATTCGGTTGCATGTGTGTTGTAGTATTGAGAATTGACGTCTGTCATTGATGGGCTCAAATGCTTACCGCTCCATGGTTACAACAGTCAAAAATGTAACAAAAACCCTTGATGAAAAACAAGTTTTTATTCAAGTAAGCCTTTAATTAAATTATATGTTTTCATTATAGAAACACGTATTTGTTAGTTTGTTATTACTATTTCCCGAATGATAATGATTGTTAGGAATTTAGGTATTACGTGTTATTACCAAGAGTATGAAAGTAGATATATGGAGAACAGTACAACTCGTATGAAAGGAAGTGAGGTAGTAAAAGCCTCTTTGCAGAGGCTTTTAGGCAAAGCTTTTGTTTAATGTTTATTCTCAGCCAATATCGCTTCAATATAATCGGTTAGCTCGCCTTTAAACTCAGCGCGTTGAATGGCGTATTCTATATTGGCTTTAATAAAGCCCAGTTTATTGCCGCAATCGTGGGTTTTACCCACCAGCTGGTACGCCTCTAACCCTGTTTGGTCTAATAACGTATAAAGCGCATCGGTTAGTTGTATTTCATCGCCAGCACCCGGTGGTGTTTTGGCTAAAATTGGCCAGATGCTTTCAGAAAGTACATAACGGCCCGTAATGGCAAGGTTTGAAGGGGCTTCTTCACGTGGTGGTTTTTCTACCATGCCGATAATTTTAGCGGTTTCGCCTGCACACAGGGTTTGGTTGTCTAAATCAACCACGCCATAGCTTTGCACCTGTGCCATATCTACCGGGTTTACCATTATTTGGTTAATGCCTGTTTCGTTGTAATTGCTGACCATTTTTGCGAGGTTTTCTACGCCTAAATCTGAATGGTATTTATCAATAATGACATCGGGCAAAATGACCGCAAATGGCTCTTCGCCAATTACCGAGCGCGCACATAAAATGGCGTGCCCTAGCCCTTTTGCCTCAGCTTGACGCACCGAAATCATGGTAATGCCTTTGGGATTAATGCTTTTAACCTCTTGCAAGAGCGAGCGTTTAACGCGCGACTCTAGCTGCGCTTCTAACTCAAAACTGGTATCAAAGTGGTTTTCGATGGAGTTTTTACTGGCATGAGTAACTAACACAATTTCTTTAATGCCAGCGGCAGCCGCTTCTTCTACCACATATTGAATAAGTGGTTTATCTACCAAGGTAAGCATTTCTTTTGGAATGGCTTTGGTTGCTGGCAGCATACGTGTGCCAAGGCCTGCAACGGGGATCACCGCTTTGGTTACTTTTTTCATTATTATACTCCCTTACGTTTATTGGTTAGCCAAATTGTTTGATATGGCAACAGCGCAAACTCGCTGTTTAGATCGTTAATTTGCTGTTCTGTGAGTAAGTCGTACCAGTGTTCTGTTTCAATTAAATTAAGCTCGTTTAAACGAAGCGATACTGGCTTATTAGTAATATTAGCAATACAAAAGATACTTTGACTGCGATTCATACATTGTCGCCACACACCAAACAGTTCTGGCCCTAGCTGCAAAACAAATTGTGTAGCATTGGGGTGAAAGGCTTTTTGCTGTTTTCTTATTGCTAGCAGGGTTTTTAGGCCGCTTAATACTTTGCTGTGATGGCTGTACGGATGGGCAAGTTGCTCATTTAACAATTCGCTTTGCCAGCGGTGGCGGTTAATGGTACGGTTATGGTGGGTGTTATTGTATTTTTCATAGTCGTTTTCGGTGCCAAGCAAACTATGAATATAAATACCGGGAATGCCCTCTAAGCTCATCATAATGCTGTGGGCGCAAATAAAGCGCTGGTACTGATGCTTATCGGGTCCATCTATTGTGCCTTTAAGCGCATCATACAAGGCAATGTTCATTTCGTAAGGTTTTTGGCTGCCATCTTCCCCTGTTCGCCACGATATTAGCCCACCAAAGTTTTGCATGGTGTTAACCATGGTGGCGATTTCGCTTTCGCTCAGTAATCCTTCAGCTGGCCTTAAGCCAATGCCATCGTGCGAAGCAATAAAGTTAAAATAGCAGGTGCCATTTTGAGCGGGTGGCATGCGCATTAACCAGTGTTTTAACGCTTGGCAATCGCCTGAAATTAAGCTGTAAATAAGTAGCGGCGGCAGTGAAAAGTTATAAATTGCATGGGCTTCGTTAGCATTACCAAAATACGCTAAGTTTTGAATATTAGGGATGTTGGTTTCGGTGATGATAATGGCGTTTTCATTGGCGCATTCAATCAGCGTACGTAATAGCCTTACTACCTCGTGGGTTTGCGGTAAATTAATGCAACTTGTGCCAATTTCTTTCCATAAAAAGGCGATGGCATCTAAGCGGAAAATTCTCACGCCTGCATCTAGGTATTGCTTAATAATACCCACAAACGCAATAAGCACCTCTGGGTTTGAAAAATCTAAATCGACTTGGTCATGACTAAAAGTGCACCATACAAACTGCTCGCCTTGCTTGGTGGTTACTGGCTTTAATAAGGGCGATGTGCGCGGCCTAACCACTTTATCAAGCGGGTCGCTTGGCGATGCGGTAAAAAAGTAATTGTGGCCTGTGCCCTCGCCTTTTATAAAGTTTTCAAACCAAATTGAGCGCGCTGAGCAGTGGTTAATCACTAAATCGGCCATTAACTTATAGCTTTTGCTTATGGCGCTAATGTCTTGCCAATCACCCAGTGATTCATTCACGCTTGAATAATCCAGCACTGAAAAACCATCGTCTGAGCTGTACGGGAAAAACGGCAAAATATGCACGCCACTTAATTCATTACTTAAATGGCCATCAATAAATTGTTTTAAGGTGACCAGCGGTTTTTCACTGTCGCTTACTATGCTGTCACCATAGGTGATCATCACAATATCCGATTCATTCCAGCGGTTTAAAAAAGGCGTAGGCCCTTGCGCGTCATCATTTAACGCCATTTGAGATAACAGCTTATCGGCAATGGCATCCACAGAGTCTTTTATTGCGACCCCTTCATAAATTACTTGAAGTTGCTTAAGCAGTTTTTCTTTTAATGGATAGGTCATCAGCTTACCTTTTTGCGCAGTTTTGCTGAAAATTCAAGGTAGTCTTCTTCTACCGCTTCTTCTAAGCGCGAAAGCACATCTGGCATGGCACTAATTACACGGTTCCACGATGGAATAAACGGTGTTTCCATCGGTTTTTCTAAAAACGACTGCCCTGCCGCCATAATGTTTTTAGCGAACATTTCCACTGATTTTTCTTCGGTGTGAATATCCACTTTAAGGCCATTAATAATCGCATCGTTTTTATAGGTTTCGATATAATCGAGCGCGATACGGTAATAGGTGGCCTTTATGGTGCGCATGGTTTCGGTGTTTAAGGTGTAACCTTGGGTGGCGAGTTTTCTAAAAAACGCTTTGGTTATGTCTATCGACATTTTAGACAAACCACCTTCGCTATTATGAAGCGATAAGTCTTGATGCTTGTGGTCATACACGTTAGCAATATCCACTTGGCATAAACGGTTGGCGGCATAGTTGCGTTGCATTTCAGACAGTACGCCAATCTCTAACCCCCAGTCGCTAGGAATGCGAATATCGTTAAGCACATCTTGCCTAAATGAAAACTCACCCGAGAGCGAATAACGGTAGCTATCCATATAATCTAGGTAGTCGTTATGACCCATCACGCGTTTAAGCGCCTTTAAAAGCGGCGTAACAAGCAAACGCGCTACGCGACCATTGAGTTTGCCATCGGAATATCGGGCGTAATACCCTTTGCAAAACTCGTAGTTAAATTGTGGGTGCGCCACAGGGTAAATTAAGCGAGCAAGTAAGCTGCGATCGTAGGTTAAAATATCGCAATCGTGCAGTGCGATAGATTCGGCCTCTTTGGTAGCAAGCGCATACCCCATGCAATACCACACGTTGCGGCCTTTACCCATTTCGGTCGGCGCCACACCAAGTGCTTGTAATTCAGCGTCGAGCTGTTTTAATCGTGGGCCATCATTCCATAAAATTTGATGCGGTTGCCCTAAGTATTTAAAAAACTCAATGGCTTTACAAAATTCATCTTCGGTCGCTCTATCTAGGCCAATTATCACTTGCGATAAATACGGCACTTCACTTAAATGCTCAACAATTTTAGGTAGCGCCTCACCTTCAAGCTCGCTGTAAAGCGACGGTAAAATTAGCCCCATAGGCCGCGTTTTTGAAAACTCAACCAGCTCGCTTTCTAACTCTTCCACGCCTCGATTTGTTAAGTTATGCAGAGTGGTTACAATGCCATTTTGGTAAAAATCAGCCATAGTGTTTCTCCTTTAGAGGATGGTTAGGTATCGATTTGATGCGTTCAATATGATGGTTATCAAGCTCGCTAATAAGTTGCATCATCACCTCGTGCCAGCCAGTAGGCCCAGGCATAGTTGAGCGCATAACGCCTTTTGAACGCTCAAGTGTAATAAACGGGTGAGTCATTGATTTGATTTGTACTGCAATATCGGCTTGCTCTAACATGGCGCTGTCGTTTTCGCTATCGCCGAGCGCCACACTCAGCCAATCACCGGGCAATTCGTGCTTGATTAGGTTAAACAACCAATTTAGTGCAACGCCTTTACTTTCGTCGCCACACACATGTAAAAAGCGCCCGCCTTCAATAATGGTTGCGCCATTTTCACGCATACGTTTTATAAATGCCTTTTTCTGGCAAGCGTCACCTAACCAATGAAGCGGCTCTGAGTAGTGACGTAGTTTGGCTTTTTCGGCGTCTTTTTCACTTAGGCCTGTTAGCTCTGCCAATTCGCTATTAGTCATTTGCGCAAAGCCTTTGTATAGATGGGCAAAATCATTGGCGTATTGTTTTAGTTGGTTTAACCAAAAGCTGCGCGGCTGACCAAATTCTTTAATGTAGAATTCGCCAAATTCAATCAGATCTTTGGTTTCAATCACGTTTTCTTTCAACCACTTTTTGGGTAAAAATACGGCAGCGCCATTTTCAACAATAAACGGCGTTCCTAGCCCTAACTGGGTGCGAATGGCGATAATTTCTTTAAAGGTTTTACTGGTACACGGAATAATGGGAAAGCCCAGTTCGTAGCATAAAAATACACTCACTTTTGCAGGCTGAAACTCGTAGCTGTAATGATCTAATAAGGTGCCGTCAAGATCGGTGAATACCGCGAGTTTTTCAGGAAAGCATAACTGTTTAAAACGACCTGTTACGTTAACAATTTCGCGTGTTTCATTTAGGTGTAAGGTGATATCTGTGGTTTGGCTAAAATCAACTAAACCAACTCGGGTGAGCCTTTCAAAAAATAGCACAAAGCGCTCTATTTCTTGTTCGCTCATTATTTTATTGGTTGGCAGTTTATCTTGTTGCAAGCGCAGCTTGGCTTCTTGCTCTTTGCGCCACTGTGCTACCACATCAAAACTAGGTGCTTTTAGCATAATCCAGCGGTCAACTCGCTCGAACACATTTTGGTAAGCACCCTTCAGCTGGTTATTTACGTATTCACGCCATGTGCCGTTTGGGTCTTCAATGGCTTCAAGCGCGTTTATAGGTGTTTTTAAAGCATCTTGTGGCTCTGCGTTAAGCCCTACGCACCACCCCTCTAGAATAATCACATCGGGTGCTGATGTTACTTTGGTCCATTTATCTGATGGAAACGGATTGTCTATGGCTTTATTAAAACGGCGAATAAACAAAGGGCGTTTTAACGTTTTACGCGTAAGCGCTGCTAAGTCGTGATCTAGCTGATCAATTTTGTGGGTACCCGGTACACCGCGTGTACCAAGTAAAGGGTGAATATGTGTGGCAAGTTCTTCGCGCTCAAATGCTGATAAATAATAATCATCGAGCGAAATCGACACCACATTTAAACCAAAGTACATGCGTAGATATTGATTTAAAAAGTCCGTTAGCGTGCTTTTGCCCGAACCTTGGCAACCATTTATACCAATCACCAATGGCTCTTTTGTTCTATTTTGGTGCAGTGCAATTTGCTCTGCGATTGGCGCGTACCAAGTTTTTATTGTTTTTTTAACTTCCTGAGAAAGCGCATGTTTTTCTATAAATTTAGTCAGGAACTTGGTAGAGAGTGTTTGCACCATATTAATGCATCCTTTGAACGTTTTAATAAACTATCTAATAATATGTCAAGGAATGTGCCAAAACATACCACCTGCAGTTTGGCTTAAATAATATAAAGGCTTTCGTAGTTAAAATTCCGAACTATTGGAGAAGTGCTTTTAGCGTTATTTTTACGTTTTATGTGTTCCATAACACAAACAAAGTGTTAAAAAGTAAGGTATTTGGTTAATCTTTAAATCACTTAATACTTGGTATTTAATGTAAAAATAAAATTCAGATAATAAAAACAACAGGCTGAAAATGAAGAATGTAATCGTAGCTGGTGTCGGTATGACTCAGTTTTGTAAACCTGGCCAACAAGAGCCGTATCGCGTTATGGCTGCAAACGCTATTAGATTAGCACTTACTGACGCTGGCGTTAATGTAAGCCAAATCGAACAAGGCTATGCAGCTTATATTTATGGCGATAGCACCTGTGGGCAACATGCGTTTTATGATGTTGCTCAAACCGGTATTCCTATCATTAATGTTAATAATAATTGCTCAAGTGGTTCAACAGCGCTCTATGCTGCAAGGCAAGCTATATTGTCTGGTGAGGTTGAGTGTGTTGTGGCTTTTGGCTTTGAGGAAATGCAAGCAGGTGCGCTGGGTTCACATTGGTCTGATAGGGAAAACCCGTTTGATAGAGCTAATGCAGTATATGATAAATTTGGTATTGCAAATGCACCGATTGCACTACGCGCATTTGGTGCAGCCGGAAAACATTATATGGAAAAATATAATGTCACTAGCGAGCTTTATGCAAAAGTGGCCGTAAAATCACGAAGTCATGCCATACATAACCCTTATTCATTGTTTTCAAAACCACTTACCGTAGAAAGTGTGCTTAATGACAAAATAATTTTTGATGAATATATGACGCGCACGATGGCATGCCCGCCCACCTGTGGCGCTGCAGCTGTCATACTGTGTAGTGATGCTTTCGCTAAAAAGCATAATATTAAACACGGGGTGAAAATTATTGGCCAAGCCATGGCAACCGACACTGAAGAGTCGTGGCAAGACCCTATTCTTTCTGTTGGTACAGGTATGACTAAACGCGCTGCCGAAAAAGCCTTTAACCTAGCGGGTGTTTCACCTCAAGATGTTGATGTAATTGAATTACATGATTGCTTTACCACCAATGAAGTAATTAATTATGAAGCGCTTGGGCTATGTGAAGAAGGCGAAGCAATAAAGCTGATTTCAGACGGCGATAATACTTACGGAGGTAAGTTTGTGATTGGGCCATCTGGTGGTTTGATGTCAAAAGGTCACCCTATTGGTGCAACTGGCATAGCGCAATGTGTTGAATTATGCTGGCATTTACGAGGCCAAGCAGGAAAAAGACAAGTTGAAGGCGCAACGCTTGCGCTACAGCATAATGTGGGCTTAGGCGGCGCTGTAGTAGTTACCGTGTATCAAAAGTAGTTTTGAATTCTGATAGATATAAAAATAGCGCCAAAAGGCGCTATTTTTCAAAACATAAAATACTTTCTAAATTAGAATGGCATTTTGAAGCCTGGAGGCATTTGCATACCGCCAGTCACTGTAGCCATTTTCTCAGCTGAGCCTTCTTCAACGCGTCGAACTGCATCGTTGATTGCTGCTGCAACTAGATCTTCAATCATTTCTTTGTCATCTTCCATTAATGACTCATCAATGTCGATGCGACGAACATTGTGGCTACCTAGCATAGTTACTTTAACAAGGCCTGCGCCTGCTTCGCCAACTACTTCCATATTTTTAATTTCTTCTTGGGCTTTTTGCATGCGCTCTTGCATTTGCTGCGCTTGCTTCATCATGTTACCCATTCCGCCTTTAAACATAATTTTTCTCTCTTTTAATGCATGGCAGCTAGGCTACCAACAGAATTATAATGCCTTTATTGTACCTTCATCTAGCTCTGCGTCAAAGTGTGTCATGAGCTGAGTGATAATTGGGTCGTTTTTAATGGTGTGTACCGCTTGTTGATGACGAAATGCATCAATTTTTTGCTGAATTTTAAACGGTGTTTGTTCAACCACATCGTTAAAATTAATCATTAATTCAACGTGCGTATTTAGTAGGTTTGACAGCGCTTGTTGCAACTGTTCACGCAGCATAGGTGAATCGAGGTGTCGCTGTTCACTGTCAACCAGTAAGCTCACTTCAGCCCCATTTTGCTGATAAATACTGTGCAGAGCAAATTGACGCACGCGACCACCAAGGCCCATGGTTTCAATTTTGTTTGCCCAATCGTCTTGCTGATGAGCAAAACGTTCTTGTGAAATTGGGCTTTCAAAGCCTTCAATAACTTGAAGCTCTGGGGCAGGTGCTTCCTCTTGCTTTGGCTCTGGCGTTAATTGTTCAATTAACTCAGGTGCCACATGCTGAGTTTCTCCGCGGTATTTTTCAAGTGGGCTTTGCTTTGGTTTTGCAAAGTTTTCGCCCCTTTGCTGGGGCTCAGTCTTTTTTATTGACGTTTCGCTACCGTCCGGTTGAATAAGTGAACCCGAACCTGACACATTTCGGCGCGCTAAAATTTTCGCGATTGCTTCGGCTTCGTTATTAAAGTTTTGCTCAAAGCTTGGCTGAGGCGACTCTTCTACTGGTGGCTGTTCATTTACCACCTGCTCAGGCATTTGCTGTGGCTCTGGTGCACTATCGAACTGTTGCTGTTGCTGTTGCTGTTGCTGTTGCTGTTGCTGTTGCTGTTGCTGTTGCTGTTGCTGTTGCTGTTGCTGTTGCTGTTGCTGTTGCTGTTGCTCAAACATTTCAGGCGCTTGCGATTGTGACGTCAACTGCTCAGCTTGTGCAAGTACGTCATCCATTTGCTGATTTACTTGCTGCTCTAATTGTTCTTGAGATGGTTGCTCTTGCGAATGTTGTTCCTGAGATTGCACTGGTGCTATTTGCTGTTGCGGCGCAGGAGCAAGCGGTGCTGGTTTTTCAACTACAGGTTGTACAGGTTCAAGTTGTGGCTGCGTTACCTGTTTATTATCGAGTGCTTCTTTTTGTTTTTTTAATTGTTCTTTTAGCGAAACACGCGCGCTTGGTGTTGCTTGTTGAGCTTGTGGCTGTGTTTGTGCTGAATGGTTTTGCTGCGCCGGTGCTTGTGCCTGCATTTGTGCAGGTTCAAACGCCAGTAACTTTAACATCACCATTTCAAAGCCAAGTTGCTCTGTTGGCGCAAGCATTAAATCTTTTTTACCGTTTAACAGTAACTGGTAATACACCTGTATTTCACGGGTATCTGCTTCATTTGCCAGTTCACTAATAAAATCAGCATATTGGTCGCTCAGCTGCGCAGCACTTGGCACCAACTTAGACACGAGTATTAAATGACATAGCTTAATTAAATCATCGAGCACTGCACCATAATTGCCATTTTGTAAGCCCAATTTCGCGCTTAACTCTAATAAGCTATCACCATCGCTGGCCATGGCCGCAATCAATAAACTTTGTGCCCAAGTAATATCCATTAAACCAAGCATTTGTTGGGTTGCTTGGTGGCTAATATTACCGTTAGTTTGAGCGATGGCTTGGTCAGTTAAACTCAGTGCATCGCGCATACTGCCTTTGGCACTTTGTGCCAGTTGCTTAAGCGCTTCTGGTTCAAAACCCAGTTGCTCTTGCTGCAAAATATGCGTTAGTTGCGTTTCAATTTCATTTTCCGACAATGCGGCCAAATTAAATTGCAAACAACGCGATAAAATAGTGACGGGTAATTTTTGCGGATCGGTCGTAGCAAGTAAAAACTTAACGTGCTCTGGTGGTTCTTCTAGTGTTTTTAACAGTGCATTAAAACTGTGTTTAGAGAGCATGTGCACTTCATCGATGAGGTACACTTTATAACGGCCACGCGTGGGCGCGTATTGCACGTTATCGAGAATTTCGCGCGTATCTTCTACTTTGGTACGCGACGCTGCATCGATTTCAATTAGGTCGATAAAACGGCCCTGCTCGATATCAACACAGGCATTACAGCTGCCACAAGGCTGACTTGTAATGCCTGATTCGCAGTTTAAGCTTTTTGCAAAAATTCTGGCAATAGTGGTTTTACCTACACCACGTGTACCGGTAAATAAGTAAGCATGGTGCAAACGGTTTTGATCAAGCGCGTTTACTAATGCTTGTTTAACGTGTTGCTGCCCAACTAACTGATGAAAGTTTTGTGGACGCCACTTTCTTGCCAGAACTTGATAGCTCATTTACTCGCCTTCAAACTCAACTAATTTAAGTATGTTTAAACCTAGGCCGTCTAGGCGCGCTTCACCGCCAAGTTCTGGCAATGAAATAACAAATGCTGCGTCGGTTGCGTTACCACCGAGTTTTTCAACCAATTTAACGGTTGCTTCAATAGTGCCGCCTGTTGCTAATAAGTCGTCTACTAGCAATACTTTATCGCCCGCTTTAATCGCATCTTTATGAATTTCAAGGGTATCTTCACCGTATTCAAGTTGATACGACTGCGATACCGTTTCGCGTGGCAGTTTGCCTGGCTTACGCACTGGGACAAATGGAATGCCTAATTCTAGTGCAAGCGGTGCACCAAAAATAAAGCCGCGAGATTCAGTACCAATAATTACATCAAATTCTTGGTTTTTGTATTTTTCTACCAGTGCTTTTTGCACGGTTTGGAACGCTTTAGGCTCAGCTAATAAGCTAGTAATATCGCGGAACATAATGCCTGGTTTTGGATAATCTGGCACAGTCGCAATGCTGTTTTTTACTAGTTCTAGGTCTGAAACTGACAAAGTCATGGTTTTCCCCAATATTTTAATTACAGGTCATTATACAAAGTTTGAAACAAAAAACCTCCGCTTCGCATAATTAATCGAGCCCTTTCGATTATCTATTGCACAACAGGGTATTGCAGAAACAACAAAGGCCGATAAATCGGCCTAAAATCACAAAATATGTGGAAGGTATGGTATTAAGCGCTTAGTAGCGTCGCCCAACCTAGAATTGCATTTAAACAACCAATGCCTGCAAATACAACTAGGAAACCAATAAAGTATTTTGCATTGAACGGGTCTTTAAAATCACCTTTGTGCGCCATCATTACCTCTACATCTTAAGCACGAAAAATCGCCGCATATAATAGTAGAAGTTGATCTAGATCAAAAGTGTTATTTTGTGACCAATACTGCTTTTTGCGCTAAATCGTTAAGTGTAGTGATTAAACCTGTTTCTAGCGTAGCTGGATCAAACTGGGGGAACAGTTGCTGCATTGTGTCGCGTACTGCACTAAATTTAATGCCTGGCGTTGACTCAATTAATTGTACTAAGTGCGCGGTTATCGCATTAATGGCAACAAACTGAATATCATCATCACCGTCGCGATAAATAACCAAATGATTACCTTCTTCAAGTGTTGATAGCTCGGAATTCTCGCTTGATGCGAATTGCACGGGGTAAGCATAACTTACACGCCACGCAAGCGATGAAAAATAAAGTGGTTGCGTTTGGATATCGGAAACAGCCCTTTCATTTGGATCTTGATCGGCGATTGAAAGTGCTAATTCAACCCACTCGTAGTGCGCAAGTTCCAGCATGTATTCTGGGTCGGCCGCTGTACGCGTATATTCATTTGATACAAACGCCAAAAACTCTTCAGAAATTTGCAAAAAGTAAGGTGATTTACAATCATGTTGGCTAAAAAACTTACGTACTAATACCAGCCAATCTTGTTCGCTATAAAGCGACTGAAGTACCGGAAACGCAGAACTGACAAAGCCTTCAACATTGTTAAAGAAAAGCTCTCGGTAAATTGCTAAGCGACGATCTTCAATATCGGGGAACTGGTGATTTTCAGGATCGCGAATATGCTGCATAAAGGCATTTTGGGTAGCTTGAAAACTCATTAAGCTGTTTCTCGCTTAATATTCTCTGCCTGAATTGCGGCAATAGTATCAACTTCACCTAATAATTCCGGCATCGCTGGAATATTAAAATCTCGTTCAAGCAAGGTTGGGAATACGCCATGAATTTGATATGCCTCGCGTAACAATTGCCAAACAGGATCTATTACATCTGCGCCATGGGTATCAACAATTAAATCATCCGCTTCATTATAATGCCCGGCGATATGGCCGTAGCTAATGCGTTTGGTAGGAAGCCCTTTTAAAAATTCGCTGGCACTGTAACCATGATTAACGGCGTTAACATAAATATTATTTACATCGAGTAATAACTCGCAGTTGGCCTCTTCTAAAACCAAGTTAGTGAAGTCTAACTCAGACATTTGCTGTCCGGGCGCTGCGTAATACGATACGTTTTCCATCGCGATAGGCATTTCAAGAATATCTTGCACCGTGCGAATGCGCTCTGCGACATAACGGGCTGCCTCTTCACTAAATGGGATTGGCATCAGATCATACATATGCCCTGTGCCCGAGCAATAACTTAAATGTTCGCTGTAGGCTTTAATATTATGTTGTTTAAAGAAGACTTTAAGATCTTTAACAAAATCAATATCAAGTGGTTCAGGTGAACCGATTGAAAGGGATAATCCGTGGCACACAAAATTATGTTGTTCGGTTAATTGCTTAAACTTTTTGCCTAATGCGCCACCTAAGATCAACCAATTTTCAGGCGCGACTTCTAAAAAATCGATTTGTTTTGGGTAGTCTTCGATTAATGGATCAAGCATTTCACGTCGTAGACCAAGCCCTACCATTCCAAAATTGTGTTTATTCACCGCCCCTCCAAACATATTTATTCTTTAATTAACTAAAAGGCCAGCTAAGCTGGCCTTTTGACTAGTTAGCCTGAAATAGGGTTAACTAATTACTTGTGGCCGCCGCACTTGCCTTCGCCACACTTGCCTTCTTTTTTAGCTTTTTTGTCGCCGCCACATTTACCTTCGCCGCACTTACCTTCTTTTTTAGCTTTTTTGTCGCCGCCGCATTTACCTTCGCCGCACTTGCCTTCTTTTTTAGCTTTGTGGTCGCCACCGCATTTACCTTCGCCACACTTGCCTTCTTTTTTAGCTTTTTTGTCGCCGCCGCATTTACCCTCGCCACACTTGCCTTCTTTTTTAGCTTTGTGGTCGCCGCCGCATTTGCCTTCGCCGCACTTACCTTCTTTTTTTGCTTTTTTATCGCCGCCGCATTTACCTTCGCCACACTTGCCTTCTTTTTCAGCTTTTTTGTCGCCGCCGCATTTACCTTCTCCACATTTGCCTTCGCCAGCGTCAAGCATATAGCCAGATTGCATTGCTGTAACTTGGAAAGGGTTAGCGTTTGCCGCTGTAGAAACTAGGCTTGATGCACCAATTACCGCTGCACCTACTGTTAAAGCTACTGAATTTTTATTAAGTGTTTTCATAGTTGTCTCGTTTTACGTTTACTTGATTGTTTAAAATGACCTAGCTTTTAAAAATATTCTTTCAAATAAATTAAAATTTTTTGATCAATTCGTTTTGTAAATCTCATTATGGTACAGCTAACCCATTGAGCAATATCAGTTTAGCCTTGTAATAAAAAAAATAATAGTGTTTCGCTCATAAGCTCGTTAAAATCGCCGCCGAGATAGCTATTACACGGGTTACAATGAAACTGATTTTGGCACCGATGGAAGGTGTTGTTGACTTCCATATGCGACAATTACTCACCGATATTGGTGGATTTGACCTGTGTATTACTGAATTTATCCGTGTTGTTGATGCATTATTACCTGCTCGTGTATTTCATAGATACTGCCCTGAGTTAAACAATCGGGGAAAAACCCAATCTGGCACCCCTGTGCGCATTCAATTACTGGGACAACACGCAAATGTGCTTGCAGAAAATGCACAGCGTGCAGTTGAACTTGGTTCTCACGGTGTTGATTTGAATTTTGGCTGTCCTGCAAAAACCGTCAATAAAAGTAAAGGCGGTGCAGTACTACTCAAAGAACCAGAGCAAATTTATCAGATTGTAAAAGCTGTGCGAGATGCGGTGCCTGTGGATGATGAGGTATCAGCTAAGGTTCGCCTTGGTTTTGATGACTGCTCTCAAAGCCAAGAAATTTTTGATGCAGTTAATAGTGCCGGCGCCTCAAGTATCGCTATTCATGCAAGAACAAAACGTGACGGCTACCGCCCTCCTGCGTATTGGGAAAAAATAAAACCACTCAAAGTCACCTCTGATATCAATGTGGTTGCCAACGGTGAGGTGTGGAATTTTAACCATTATAGATTGTGCCAACAACGCAGTGGCTGTGATGATGTGATGCTAGGTCGTGGTGCGTTAGCAAAGCCCGATCTGGCAGCTGAAATTGTCAGCAAGCGCAATGATGAACAATACACTGCATTAACGTGGCAGCAAATATTACACCATATAATTGACTCATCAATGCATTGTGATGGCGGTAACAGTGAACGTTACTTCGCCAGTCGTACAAAACAGTGGCTTGGCTATTTAAAACTGCAATACACCGAAGCAAACCTCTTTTTTGAAGAAATAAAACGCCTTAAATCGAGTCAAGAAGTGCTCGATAAAATTTTACAGGCGAGTAACAAAGTTACTACTTGTTGATTCATATCATATCGCGCGTTTATCAAGTCCCTATAATTCAATATTGCACCCTTAGGTGCTAGGAATAAAAAGGGGAATGAGAATGACCGTGTCACTTGAGTTATTCAAACGTAGGCTTGAAGTAGAATTGGAAGCGTTACGCAAAGAGGTAATTGAACATTATGGACAAGTTCAGCCCGCAATTGTTAATGACTTACATGCTATTAACTATAGCGATTGGCCAGACTTTCTAGAACAGCACTTTCTATTAAATCATGAACCTAAACTGAGTCGTTTAATTCAGTTGGAGGCGGCAATTGCGCAATTTGAAATTGGCCAATATGGCTATTGTGCAGACTGTGAAGAACCTATTGAGTTAGAGTTACTCGATAACGACCCAGCAACACAACGCTGTAAAGCATGTTCCCATTAGGCATTAGCCTAATGGGATATTTATCATCGCAAGCGCTGGTTCTTGTAATATTTTTGCTAATACACGATTAGCGCGTTCTTCATCAATCTCTAACTGCGTGGTTAGCACTGTAAGTGCATGCTCACTACTCCATGCCTGCGCATGAATACCGAAATCAACTTCTGCAATTACCGCTTGTTCTTTACCAAACGGCACGGCTGCAAATTCCGCGCGGCGATCACTGTATTTTGTACGCCAGTCTAAACCTGAGTTATTAGCGCATTTTGCGCTTATAAAACAAATCATAAATTGTGGTTCGCTGTTTACACTTTGCTTAATTATTAACAGACGAGTTAACACATCCGCAGGTTTTTGAGCCGCATTGGTAAAGTAGTTTAAACGTGCTTGATACCAGTCTTTACCATTAGGTAAGGCCCCAATGCCTGGGCTTCTACGTGGTGAGTAATCTTTTAAATAACTCTCAAATTCAGCTAATACGGCTTTTGCTGCTGGGAATGGTTCTAGCTGTTGTTCCGCGTTAGCTAGTTGGCGTAACAGCGCGTTTAGCTCAAAGCGACTGAGACGAACTTTGTCTTGATAGGCATTGCTCATTTTTTGCTGACTAAAGGCAATAAAGTCTGCGACTTCGGCATCTTCAACATGAGACACGCTCTGTAAGTAATTTAATACCGGATTGGCATTGTACGGCCAAGGAAAGAAACGTTCTGTAAAGCGCTGCTCTATCGCCAGCAACTGGGCTTCTGGGTTAGGTTTTTCGGATGCTCGCAATAATTGTTTAAATAGACTATCTCTTTGCGTTAAATACCGGTCGCTCATAGGCCACAAAACGTCGTTAGGTTCGCTCTGTGACGGGTAAAGCAAATTATTAAGCTGCTTTAAAGACGTCACTAATTCGGCCTCTGAGTGGCTGTTTGATGCGTCATCGCAGCCAAATAATAAAAAAGCGAAACAAATTGGTAGTAATAATTGCGTAAATTTAATCAATTTAATCTAACCTTAAAAGAGATGGTAATCTGGAGAGCGCTTATGATTTTTTCTTTTCAAAACGCCTCATTTCGCGATACGGAAACTGGATTATACAACCAAGCATACTTTATGGAAATTTTTAACCGCGAATGGCATAGGTTAATACGTGATAACGATAGTTTGTCTATTCTATTATTTAACCCACATATCAGAACCACTTCTGAGACTGAAAAAGCAAAACTAATTCAAGCAGGTAATATTCTAACCGAGCAAACGCTACGCAGCACCGATATTACGTGTCGCTTTAACGAGCATTGCTTTGCAATGGGGTTATTTGGACTCGATACCGAAGGTACAAAAGTGATTGTTTCCCGCATTCAAAACGCGTTGTTAGAGCAAGAGAAGCTGGGCTTATTGCACTGCAACTTAAGCATTGGTGCTGTGAACGTTAAGCCAGAGCTTACTATTGAACCTGGTGTTATTTTTGAAAAAACAATTACCGCTCTTCATTATGCAGAGCAAAACGGTGTTAATGCGTATCAGCTAGAAACATATACCATTCACTAGCATTTGAAACGGCATTTTGAGAGTAGCGCCATCCCTACTTTGTAGCGAGTAGATTTAGCGCTGCGTGCCGAACAAGTGATATATTTTTGTCGATATTCGACTAAAACTACTGCGGCTGGTGCTTTTTTATGTGGCGAGTTTGTGAATTAATCCGATTGCGCTATTCAACATTTAATTGCCGTAAATAAACAATAAATTTTAGGCATTAAAAAAGCCCCAATTGGGGCTTTTTGTGCGCGTTCAGCTATTAAATTTTAACGCCCTTACGGATCGCTTTGTCTTTAATATACTGAGACCAGCTCTTAGCAAATTTCTTCGTTTGCGGATAATCTATCGCTTTACGAACATTTTGATAAGCCAGCTTATACTTTTCTTGCTGAAGGTATGCTTCTGCAAGGTCTAAGTGGATCTGACCTTTCTTTTTATTGCCAAGCTCAAGTGCTTTGCTAAGGTTTTTAACTGCTAGTGCATAGTCTTCGCTCGTTACGAACATCGAACCTGCTTTACGATATAACTCAGAGTCATTATCGAAATCAGCTGCTTCAATGTAGAACTTCGCTGCTTTGTTATAATGCTTAGCATTATGGAAATATGCACCTAGTGTCGAAACCGTAGATTTGTCTTTCTTAACTTTCTTTGCTTTTACCGCTTTCTCAAGTGTAACACCTGCTTGGTATGGCATTTCGTTAAGTGAATACAAACTTGCAAGGAATTTAAAATGGTTAGCTGTTTCTAACGCATTGTTACGCTCTGCTACTTTCGCAGCTGCAAGACCTTTTTTGTAGTCTTCAACTGTCATGTAGAAAGAAGCTAAGCGAGTCCAAAGTTTGTACTCTGTTGGCCAAATCTTAATTTGCTCTTCACTTGTTTTAACCGCGTTATTGAACTGTTTAAGCTCAACATAAGCACCAACTTTTAAGTCGTATGCACTTTTGATTGGCTCTTTCTTAGAAAGCTCAATTGCACGGTCAGCTGGAGCTAGAATATTCTTATACTCTTTAGTTTCGTAGTAAGTTGATGCAATAGCTAAGTAAACTTTTGCATCTTCCTCACCCGTAAAGTCCATCCAAGCGTAGTAAGATGCGCGTGCATCTTTATACTGCTTTTCTTGGCGCTGTAAGTCAGCTTTAAGCTTCATTACAGTCGCTTGGTCTTTAAAGTTAAGAATATCAGGCTTAGCTGCTGAGTTAGCTAGACGAATTGCTTCGTCAAACTTTTCAAGCTGATAAGCCATTTGCGCCATGTAATAGTCAACTTGTGCTTTATCAAATTCATCTGAAGGTTCAATTTCCTTCAGCATTTGAAATGCACCAGCTACATCGCCCTCGATTCCTTTTTCCTGGTCGCCGTTGTAAAGGTCAAATGCTTTTACAACTTTTTTACCAGTACGCTCACCCATTACTTTGGTTTTGCGTTTCTTGCGTTCTTCAACCTTAGCAGGATCCGCTTTAGCCAAAGTTGGGGCAGAATAAACTGCACCACCAAGCGAAATTAATAAGGCTAGCGCTGTTACTTTAGATAAAGTTTTCATACTACCCCCTAGTTACCTTGGTCAAGTTTGAAATCAAGTTGAACTTCAATGCCTGCTTGACGTTGTGGTTTACCATCAACAATCTTAGGCTTGTATTTCCATTTACGTAGAGCACGTTTTGCTTCACGGTCGAAAATACGTTTCGGTTCAGCGTTAATAACTTCAATATCAGTTACACCACCTACTTCATCGATTGTAAAGCGAAGTTGTACCCAACCTTCTTTACCATCACGCGCAGCTTGTGGCGGATATTTAGGCTCAATTCGAACGATTGGTGTAGCATCACCATCTCGGCCAAATGCGCCTGGGCCATCTAGACCACCTGCCGTATTACCAACATCAATTGATGGCATATTAAACTGTAATCCTGAGTTGTTATTACTCGAATTATCAGGTTGCGGCGGCTGCGGTTTAGGCGGCTGCTTAGGTGGCGGCGGAGGCGGAGGCGGTACACGCTTCCTCTCCTGCACCTTTGATTCAGGCGGATTCGTCATAATTTCGACTACAATCTGCTCTTGATCATTGGCGGCGCGTTTATCGCCGCCAGAAATCAAGAACGCCATGAAATAAAATAAGCCGAAAGTAACTGCCCCACCTGCAATCAGTGAAAACAGAAAACGAATCATTACTTTTCTCCAGCGATTGAAATCTTCAGGTAGTCACCAGTAGCCTTGATCTGGTCCATAACCTTCATAACCACACCGTGCTTCGCTTCTTTATCCGCTTGGATAATCACGACTTCAGTAGGTTGTTCAGCTAATAGACGCTCGATGTTCGCAGATACACGTTCTACATCTACTTGGCGCTTATCCATCCAAACTTCACCGTTACCACGAATTGCAATAAAGATATTTGCATTTTTCTTCTTGGTAGCTTGTGCTGCTTTTGGTTTGTTAACTTCAATACCGGCTTCTTTAACGAATGACGTTGTTACGATAAAGAAGATAAGCATGATGAAAACGATGTCTAGCATCGGTGTCATATCTACCGCTGCGTCATCTTCTTCACGAATACGTTTATTACGTGCCATATTCAAATCTCTCTCTAGTGATGCGGCAAGCTATCGATAAGTTTATTCTTAGCCATCTTCGCTTTCGCTTCTAGACGTGTGCTAAAGAATACACCTGATAGTGCTGCAACCATTCCAGCCATTGTTGGGATCGTCGCCATTGAAATACCTGATGCCATTAAGCGTGCGTTACCAGTACCTTGAGTAGCCATGGTTTCGAAAACCGCGATCATACCCGTTACAGTACCTAATAAGCCGATAAGTGGACATACAGCTACTAATGTTTTGATCAACAACATACGCTCATCTAATTTCTCAGACGCTTCAGAAATCCATGCTTCACGGATTCTGTGTGCATACCAAGACGTAGTGTCCTGGCGGGCGTCCCAGTTAGCGATGATTCCCTTTTTCATTTTAGGAAACACGCTGGTCAGGAACCAATAGCGCTCAATCATTAATACCCACATAAGAAAGAGTGCTATTGCGACCACATATAGTACCTGGCCGCCTGTAGCCACAAAATCCCTGACAGATTCCCAGATCTCCATCAGGACTAGCATTAGGCTTTCTCCTTCTCCGCGTGAGCAGCAATAATACCAGCGCTTTGCTCATCTAGGATGTGTAGTACAGACTTAGAACGGCTTGCAACGATAGCGTGAACTAGGATTAGCGGTAGTGCCGCGATTAGACCTAGAGCAGTAGTTACTAGTGCCATTGAGATTGAACCAGCCATGATCTTCGGATCACCTGTACCGAATAACGTGATTTGCTGGAATGTTTCGATCATACCTACAACAGTACCTAATAGACCCATTAGAGGTGCGATAGCTGCGAAGATCTTGATGATGTTAACACCAGCTTCGATGCGTGGCGTTTCACGTAGAATCGCTTCATCAAGCTTAAGCTCAAGGTTTTCAACATCTTCTGACTTGTTGTCTTGGTAAACTTTAAGAATACGACCAAGCGGGTTATTTTCGTTTGGTGTGTTAAGATTCTTAAGCTGTGAACGGATCTTACCAGTAGTTAGTGTAAGGTCAGCAAGACGAATAATCGCGATGATGAAACCAATAACTAGTAGTACTGCGATTAGGTAACCAACTGTACCACCTTGGTGGAAACGCTCTTCGTGAGTCGCTTTCTGCGTGTTTAGACGTAGAATTGAACCACGAGTGATATCTGTATAGAAACCAGTGTAAGAACCAGCTGGAGTAGCACGTAGCGCTTCAGCAGAAGACAATACGTAACCATCAGGCTGACGACCTAGCGGCTGGATTTGCTTAGTTTCTGGGTGGTAAATTAAGTAACCTTGATCAGAGATAAGGTTGAAGTTACCAATACGCGTAACTTTAGCGTTAACTTCTGAACCGTCTAACTGAGCAACTGTAGTTTCGAAAGATGATACTTTCGCAGACTCAGTCATTTCAGTTTGCAGACCAATCCAAAGCTCTTCTAGTTCGCGAGTAGTTGGTAGTTCTTTAGCAGCAGCTAGAGAACGAAGAACTTCTTCACGTCCTGGCTTTTCAGCAGAAACTAGTGACGCTTCGATTGAACCGATTGTTTCAGATGCAGCACGACGTACAACACCGAACATTTCACCAAGCGTACCTTTCGCAGTTTCTAGTTCTGCTTCTTTAGACGCTAGTGTCGCTTCGTTTTGTGCGTATTGCTTCTTAAGACGATCACCGCGTGCTTCTTCAGCCGCTAGTTCACGTTGAGCTTTCTTTAATAACGCTTGCTTGTCAGCACGAGCTGATAAGAACTCTTGCTCACGTTGCTTGTTAATTTTGCCAGACGAGATACGGTCTTGCTTAACTTGCTCAAGGATTTTATCTAGAGCAGCTGTATCTGCGTGTGCATTTAGCGCAGCACCTGCAGAAACAGAAAGAACAGTAGCAACTGCTAAACCTTTAAATAGTTTCTTCATCGTGATTACTCCGCGCCAAAGATTGGAAGGCTAACAATATCGTAAGCTTTTTGCTTACGCGCCATACGAATAAGATCAGTAATAGGGCTGATGTATTCGTCACCTAGCTTGTCCCACTGCTTAGTAGAGTTGTTCCAAACCCAAGCATTCTTAAGGTCTAGAGACTGAGCTACGTAAGCGATACGACCAACACGACCGAAGTCTACAGTGATATCACGACCATCTAGGTTGATAGCACCTTGAGTAGCAGTTACAACAGTGCTGTAATCTTTCTCTGTAAGGTAAGCTTCAAGAACCTGACGGTACTTTTCAGAAGTCGTTACTGATGAGTTAGTCATTAACTCACGTAACTTTTCAACACGGTCTAAACGCTTTTCAGTGTCAAAAGGAACGTCCGCTTTGATGAATTGCTCAAGCGTATCGATCATGCGATACATCAAAGGCACAACGTTACGTTTAGTTGTATCGATTTCTTTGATTTGTTTATTTAATGATTCGATACCAGCATTTTGGTCTGCAACCAAACGTGCTAGGTGATCATTATAAACTTTTAGGATCTCAGTTTGGTTAATCGTAGTGTCATACTCCGCTTTCAGTTCAACTGTTTGCTCGAATACGTTATCGATTTTGTTCTGAGACTTTTGTGCAGCCTTAATAGTCTGACCTTCAACATTGTGAATGTCTTTCAAAGGATCTGCCATCACATTGCTGCTTGTAAGTGCAACCGCGCCAACCAACGCTGAAGCTACAAGACTTTTTCTGATTTTAACAGACATAGTTCCCAACCAATTAAGTAATGTTACTTTTTTAGAATTTAAACTGATTAAAACTCAATCATGAATGGTGCACATAAAAAATGCACCAACTCACCAATAATGCTAAATGCATAGAAGAGTGTCAACAGCCAAACTTAGTAAAATACTGCTCTAAGATAAACAAATGCTTTAATGCAACAATTTAATAAACAAACTGTTTACATTTAAACTTTTGTTAATCGCGCTATACCGTCCAAGAAAGAGAGTTTATAGCCATGTCAGATTGGCTTTAGTAAAAAATTATTAACAATTAACGCAATTAATTTTTTTTTCAAAAAAAACGCTTAGGTAGAAAGTTATTGAAAGGTTTTTAGGCTGAATTGATAAAGATATTCTGTTTTTAAATGACTAAATATGCGTTTGGGTACGCATAAGTATATAAAGAAGCATAAAAGTCATGCTTCTTTATATAAGCTTTCTGTGATTAGCTTGAATAAATGGCTATGCTATAGGCGCTAAGTTTATTTTCTTGCCCGTAGCACCCAGCATAATATCCCTTCATTACACGTTAATTGTTCAAGCGCCATTGATAACCACTGCGATTGAAATCGCGCAATAAAGTCATTAGCTTGTTGCTCACTCCAATAAGCATCAACTTGATCCTGAAGACGTAACTTATGACTAGCTAGATCATTCTTAATGCATTTAACCTTATCTAAGGATAATGTTTGCCAATCCATAATTAGCGGTACAAGTCGTTTGAAAGTCTCATTGTACCAATCTAGTTGTTGTTCAGATTGACACTCAAACTGCATTTTTTTGAAAAGTGCTAATAATGATTTGTTGAGTGTTTGAAAATGTTGTTCATTTTCATACGTTTTTTCACTCTGTAAGGTGGCACTCGCCTCACAATATGCCTCAAGTAGATCAAACAGTTCGCTCTCAACGAGTATATCTTGAAGCACATCGATACCAAGGCGACAATCAGCTGAAATAAATGACGTATTATGATGAATAAGCGCTACGAACTCCCCATTCGTTTGCAATACTCGATGAATATGCGTTAACGCCGCACCGGGCTCTGCATATTCAAAACCAAATTGGCTAACAACAACATTGAAGCTGTTTTCTTCAAAAGGCAATTCCTCCGCACGTACATTACCTTTAAATGTAATATCTTTCAGCCATTGATAGTTTTCGTTTGAATTATTAATAATGGCGTGTGGATTAATATTAGCCGCATCAATCGCTGTTACTCTAAATGAAGGGCTATACTTTTTAGCAAGAACCGCAAGGGCCCCATTTCCCGTTGCAACATCCAATATTGATGCGTCATCACTCAGGTGCGAGAAAGCATTTGACCAAAAATTAGCGATCTCTCCAGTATAACCGGTACTTTGGTCACCTTCGGCAAAACTATTAAGTGTGTTTTCGTTATTCCAATATAAATTCCAATGGTTCATGTTAACTCCATCAAAAAAAAAGGTGAGCATTAGCCCACCTTTTCTATCTTAACTGAATCGCTTATTAGAAGCTTTGAGAGAATCTAATGTAAGAAATTCGACCGTAAGCGTCATATAGGTTGAAGTTATAGTTACGACCACCGAATGGGCTTAGCTGTGGCTCTTTCTCGAAAGCATTCTGCATACCTAGAGAGATCTTAGTGCCAGTTGACATGCTGTAAGTAACTTGTAAGTCATGCGTTACCCAAGTAGCAATGTTACCTGAACGGTCTACGCCGCCAGCGTCGTTTGATTCAACGTCTTCGAACTGCTTACCGATTAGGTTAATGTTCCAAACGAAATCAAAGTCATCCCAGATGTACATGTTGTTTAACACTGCACGATCTTGTGGCTCACCTGGATCTTTAAGTGTGTTACGACCACCGTCAACTTTACTTGAGAACTGGTGGCTCCACTGTAACGTTTGCTTGAATGAACCCGCTTTGCCGAAGTCAAAGTTAGTATTTAAGTTCAAGTCAAGACCGTTGATAGCCCAGTTACCTTCGTTTGCGTAACCCTGAGTGATTAGCTCGATACCGCCATTTGAAAGACGTTCAACACCAAGACCTGCTGGGATTGGGTCGCCAGTCTGCTCACGACGAAGAATCGTGTTAGCACCGAAGAAACGAATCATGTTCGAGATTTCGATATCATAGTAGTCAGCTGAGAAGTTTAACCATTCTGTAGGCTGGTAAGCTACACCAAGTGAAATCTGTTCTGAAGACTCAGAACCAATTTCTGGGTTAGCAACTGTGATTGCACTTACTTGAACATCACAACCTGCTTCTAAGCCAAGGTTTAAACATGAAGGATCATCTGATACCGACGGGTTACCTGGAGACGGTTTAGCAGTAGTAATATCTAGCGTTGGTGCACGGAAACCTTCACCGTATGATGCACGTAGTACTAGGCCATCCATTACGTCATATTTGAATGACACTTTTGGAGAGAAGTCACTACCGTAGTCAGAATATTTATCGAAACGACCAGCAACAGACATCTCTAGGTTTTCTAGAATTGGAACTAACGCTTCAAAGTATGCACTCTTAACATCACGTGAACCGCCAGCACTGTTACCAGCTGAACCACCTACTTGACCCGCTTCTGATAGTGAGTCGTAAATGTCTGAGTATTCTTCTTTACGGTATTCAGCACCTACAACACCTTGAACCATACCAGCACCAAGCTCAAATACATCGAAAGATGCAGAAGTGAATAGTTCTTCTTGGTTATATGTACCGATACGAGAAGTCGTTACTTTTAAACCGCTTAGTAGTGCATCATATGCACTTCTTTCAGCGTCAGTAGTGTAACGAGCGCCAAATGGGTCATTTAACATGTAGCTACCGTTGTCCAGAGCTTGACGAGCATTACTAGACATTAAGTAGTTACGGCCGATTTCGTATGTCTTAGCTTTGTTTTTACGCGCACCTAAGTCAACAAATACGTCACCGATTTGACCATCAACACCAACTAAGAAGTCAGTTGACCAGTTATCAACGTTAGTATCGCGGTTACCAAGTGCTGCGAAACGGTGTCTAATTTGTACTAAACGAGGAGCATCGCCATTCGCGATATCATCTAGACGTGCATCAGCAATGTAGCTTGCAAAATCAGCATCGTAGAATGGGCTGTTCGGGTTAATTGGGTTGTTCGGGCTATCGTCAGATAGGAATGCCGCATCACCTGCGTTATTAAGTGATGGTGCATAACGACCAAACGACTTAGTTTTCGATACAAGTGTGTGCGAGAATAAACGCCAATCATCATTAATATCATATTCAGCTTTTAAGAAAGCTGATTGGTTAGCTGTAGATGCTTCATTCGCATTTGTTGCGTTGAAGTTATAACCACATAAACCTGAGCTTGTGTAGATGAAGTTTTCTAAACTGCTACACTCTGAACCTGAAATTAAAGATTTGTAACCAGCTTCTTTTTTAACGTTAACGCCGAAGCTTGATAGACCAGGTTCAACCCAGTAATAATCATGTTCGAAAATGATGTCACGGCTGTTCCAAGAAACACCACCGATTACAGATGCATTGTCGCTTGAAGCACCAAATACTGCTGAACCTTCTTCACGGTCACCGCCTTCTTCAGGTAGGCTTACGTCAGATGCACCAATACGAAGCTCTGCACCGTTGAAATCTTTACGAGTAATAATGTTAATTACACCCGCAATTGCATCAGAACCATATACAGCAGATGCACCGTCAGAAAGAATTTCGATACGCTCAACCGCCGCCATTGGGATTGAGTTCAAATCTTGAGAGTTACCTGTAGAAGGTGACTTAGGTAAACGACGACCGTCTACTAGAATTAGTGAACGAGAAGCACCTAAACCTCTAAGGTTTACTTGAGAAACACCTTGCGCTGAACTACCAGACTGAGGACGGAAAGAACCAGCTGAGTTGAAGCTTGTGTTACGGATTAAATCAGAAACAGAAGTTTGACCTGAAAAGTCAATCGCTGCACGGTCAATTACCGTTACAGGTACAGATGCTTCCATATCAGTACGCTTGATACGAGAACCTGTTACTTCGATACGTTCAACAGCTTCAGCTGCTTGTTCTTCAGCGGCATTAGCGTTTGCTGCAAACACAGCAGTGCTAGCACCACCGAAAGCGATCGCTAAACGAACCGCCTTCGCTAGTTTATTATTTAACATTTAGATTTCTCCCTGGACCACATTTGTGGATTTACTTTTATTCACAATCTAACAAATTGTTGATTGATTTTTTTGAGTCGGAACTCATTTATCCGAGGGCAATAATAATCATAAGGGCAAACACCGGTCAACATGTGTTTATAAAGTTTTAACATTTAAGACTTAGATGTTTCAGTTAGATCACATTTATACACACTTAGAAATACACCGCTTTTAGGTACAAAAAAAGCATAAGAAACTGATTTAAAACAAAAAAAATACAGGAGCCTCGTAAACTTTAATTGTAATCAAAAAATTACATTTTTTTTGAACTTTTTAGAAAAGGCTTTGTTGCTCATTAACTAACTGCTCAAAATTTAACATTAACGCCTTTTCAAGCGCCTCTACAATTGGCTTTAGTTGCTTATCTAAGTAATGTTGATAATCGATTCGATTTACTTCTGACACATCACCTTCAGCTAAGTAAACGGGGCCGTCAAGTGTTACAAGATAATTCACCCAGTCGCCTCGCTTGATGAAAAAATCGGGGTGTTTTAGCTGGTAATCTAATACTGCTCTAACATGAGGTGGGATATTACGGCGATACATTTCAAGCTCTTGCCCCAAGCGCTTGCGATATACAAGTTTGTCATCAAAAGCGCCTGATTTAAGGGCACTAACCTGTTGTGTGATGTATTCATCTACAGCTTGATTGCTAAATAGTCGTTGGTACAACTCGGTCTGAAACTCTTTCGCTAAACGAGTCCAATCGCCACGCGCCGCTTCAAGACCTTTAAATATTAGCTCTCCATCTTGGTTAATACCGGCATAACGCTTCTTCGACCCGGTTGTTTCACCGCGCAATGTCGGCATAAAGAACGGCTGATAATGAGTTTCAAACTCAATTTCTAGTGCGCTGTCTAAACCTTTTTCGCTCAATTCAGCCTGCCAATAGCTATTTATTTTGTTAACTAATTGCTTACCTATGTCGTTACATGTTGCTTTACAGGCTTCTCCGTCTATCGAGACAAAGGTTGAATCTGTATCACCATAGATCACTTGATAACCAGCTTGTTCTATTAACTGCTTGGTTTTTTTCATAATTTCATGACCACGCATGGTAATCGAACTTGACAAGCGCGGGTCATAAAACCGGCATCCGGTCGAACCTAATACGCCATAAAAACTATTCATAATAATTTTTATGGCATAAGACATAGTTTCATCTTTGGCTTTTTTTGCAGCTTCTCTTGCTTGCCATAGCTGACTGATAAGCGAAGGAATAAAATGTTTGGTGCGTGAAAACTGAGCACCGTTAAATCCCTCGATCGCATCATCTTCCATTAACCCTTCAACTAACCCCATAGGATCAATCTTAAAAGTGCGAATGATTGATGGATAAAGACTTTTATAATCGAGTACCAAAACATTCTGATAAAGCCCAGGAAGTGAGTCCATTACATAACCACCGGGGCTTTCAAATTGTACTGGTGAATCACCTAAATTAGGGGCGATATACCCAGCACGATGTAAATGCGGCAAATATAAATTAGTAAACGCCGCGACGGAACCGCCTAAGCGGTTTAAATCAAGCCCTGTGAGTTTGGACCTTGCAATGGCAAAATCGATTAGCGATTTATTCTGAAAAATATCCCACACCAGCTTACAGTCTTGCAGATTGTATTTGGCTAACGCTAGTTTTTCGTGTTTAAACTGGCGTTCGATTTCTGCAAGCGTATCGCCACCTTGGATCAGCTTTTCTTCACCGAGTAATTCGTAGCTTACTTGCCCTAAACGAAAGCTAGAAAAATGATAGCTTGCGTTTTTCAGCATATCGATGCCATCAAGCACCATACGCCCGGGTAAGTTAAGTTTATTGATTTTTGATTGCGTCACTCGAAGCTGACTTGCAAACCGCCCAAGCGACAACGTTACACCCAGTGCTTCTGCTCGCTTAGCTAACATCGAAAAGTCAAAATCAATAACATTCCAACCTATAAATACATCTGGGTCTAATTCTTGTGTGATGGCAATGAAGCGCTTGAGTAAGGCGGTTTCATCAGCAACCCACTCCAACCACTCGTGACTTTCACCTTGCCCTATCATTACCACTTTTTGGTAATTCGCATTATAAAAGCCTATCGAATATAGCACCCCTAACCCACTGCACTCTATATCGAGTGAGACACAAGTCAATTCGTGCGCGGCTAAACTCGCTTGTTCACTTTTAGCAAGTTTTGCTTGATACAAACAATGCACACCCTGGCTAAACTTATATTGCCCTTTTGCCCATGCTTGCCCTTGAATAAAACGCTCCATTAAATAGCGCTCAGCGTGGCGAATATCCTGTTCGTAAAGGATCACACCGGCTTCATTTGCTGTTTCTTTTGCAGCAAAAAAAGCTTTCAAGCTAGTGAAATAAAAGCCGCTAACGTTACTTTGATTAAAATGTTTAAGCGACAGAGACTTTTGCTCAAAAGCAATCCCCTCTCGCTTAAGCGCATCGGCATACCATTTTGCATCTTCTGATAAACAAAATACCACCGCCTGCTCACCTGTAACTTCAACACGTACAGAGCCTTCTTTAGACTTTAACCAAAACACTAAGGTCAGCTTACCGTCGCGGTCAAACTGTTGTTTGGTTAAAATTAACCCAGAAAAAGTACGCTCAATTACCATTACAACTATTATTAAACTTGATTATCGCGATAGTCTAACAAAAGAAAAAATGACTGTATTGCATTGTTATTAATTACAAGCACCTTTAAAATCGCAAAAACGCCTTTTCTCGGACCTAACATGCTGGCTGACTCCCTAAAAAAAACCATTCGTACTATTCATACTAATATTGCAGCCAAATTACCTGATTACCGCTCACGTCCGAGTCAAAATTACTTAGTGGCAGAAATCGCTAAAACCTTAGCGGGAAACTACCATCGCACAGAGCGCATTGCGGTAATAGAAGCAGGCACAGGTACAGGGAAATCGTTAGCATATTGTATCGGAGCTATTCCCTACGCAAAGCAGCACAAAAAGAGCCTAATCATTTCAACCGCCACAGTTGCGTTACAAGAGCAACTAATCAATAAAGAACTGCCATTTTTTGCAAAGAACTCAGGGATTGAAATTAGCTTTGAGCTCGCAAAGGGACGTCAGCGTTATGTTTGCGCCGAACGTTTATACAACGCGCTCGTTGATGATCCATCGCAGCTTAATTTCTTAGCGACCACCGATGCGCCACTGAATGAAAAAGAGCAAGATAGTTTAAAACAACTGCAAGCCGCCTATAAGAAAGGCACATGGCAAGGCGATAAAGATACTTGGCCTAAAGTCATCTCCGACAATGTATGGCGTTTAATTCAAAGTGACAAACACTCATGCCAACGTCAATTAGCTAGCCATGCACACTGTCCGTTTCATAGTGCTCGCGATCGTTTAGCTAAAGCTGATGTGATTATTGTAAACCACTCATTATTACTCGCTGATCTAGAACTCGGTGGTGGGGTTATTTTACCCGAACCTGCAGACAGTATTTACGTAATCGATGAAGCACATCATTTACCACAAGTGGCACGCGACTTTTCATCCGCATCAAGTACTTTAGTAGCTACTTTAGAGTGGTTAGATAAGCTAGCTAAATTTAACCAAAAAATGGCTAATGCGATTAGCTCAACACGGGCAACGGGTCTCAACTTTAAACTTGCAGATGCCATCAACGACAGTGCAAAAGACTTAAAAAATGTGAAAACGTTTTTTGCCGATAATTACTTTGAATTTAATGAAGATAATGTGCACCGTTTTGAGCAAGGGCAGTTACCAAAAGGTATCAGCAATTGGGTGAAAGATTTAAAGCAATCATCAAACAACATGCTTAAGTTTCTTACCAAAATGCACGACGCGCTTACCTTAGATTTGTCTGATGGCGACGTAAGTAAAAAAGTCGCCGAGCCACTGCTATCTGAAAGCGGGCATTACTTAACGCGCCTAGATGGCTTCGCTAAGTTATGGGGAAACTTATCTATTGAACAATCAAATCCTCCCCATGCACGCTGGCTTAAGCAACTTGAATACAAAAATCACGTTGATTATCTGTTAGCAGACTGCCCTATTCAAGTCGGCTATTATTTACACGATAAGCTATGGCAAGAATGTGCAGGTGCGGTGCTTTGCTCCGCTACCTTATCGGCACTTGGTTCATTTGACCACTTTGCTTTTGAAGCGGGCTTGAAACCTATCGAAGGGGTTAAGTACATCAAAGCACAATCGCCTTTTGATTATAAAGAAAATGCAGTGCTGACTATTCCTAACATCAGCAAAGAGCCAAATCATAAAGAATTCAGCGACGAGTTAATTAAAACTCTGCCCAATTACATTAAAAAAGATCAAGCAAACTTAGTGTTATTTGCCTCTTATTGGCAAATGAACCAAGTGGCAGAGGGTCTTAGAAAAAAAGGTTTCAGTTTATTACTGCAAGGAGAGGCCTCTCGCGATGCGTTACTTACGCTTCATCGCGACAAAGTTAAAAATGGAAAAGGGTCAATTTTGTTTGGCACCCAAAGTTTTTCAGAAGGGTTAGACCTACCAGGTGATTTACTGACAAACTTGATCATCACCAAAATCCCATTTGCAGTGCCCACCTCGCCGATAGAGCAAGCACAAAGTGAATATATCGAAACGAAAGGTGGTAATCCATTTTTGTCTATCACCGTACCCGAAGCGGCAAAGAAATTAGTACAAAGCTGTGGTAGACTGCTTCGTAAAGAATCTGATAGTGGTGAAATAACCATTTTAGACAGACGCTTAGTTACCAAGCGCTACGGTAAAGCCATGTTAGATTCGCTGCCCCCGTTCAAACGAAAAATCGAGTATTAATGATAGAACTAGCTTTAGAGCCAACAACTTGGCTTGTGCTTTGCTCCGCAGCATTGGCCGCAGGGTTTATAGACGCTGTTGCCGGTGGTGGCGGTATGTTAACCGTGCCTGCCCTTTTGACCGCTGGCCTGCCACCGCATTTAGCACTCGGTACCAACAAACTAGCCGCTAGTTTTGGGTCATTTACAGCAAGTTTTACGTATTACAAAAAAAAGCTTTTTAACCCACGCTTTTGGCTGGTATCAGCCTGTGCGACTGCCCTAGGTGCAATCTTTGGTACATTAATTGTTGATTTTCTTACCCAAGAGTTTCTTAACTTGTTGCTTCCTGTGGTGATTATTGTGGTGGCAATATATAGCTTATTTAATAAAAGCCAATTCGCAGAAAATATGCAGTTGCCAAGTCAAAACTCACAGCTAAAAGTAAAGCAAAGCTGGCAAGGGCTTATTCTTGGCTTTTACGATGGCGTTGCAGGGCCTGGTGCAGGCACATTTTGGACCGCTTCAAACAGCTTTTTGTATAAAATGGGTATATTGCTTAATTGCGGTTTAGCACGTTCGATGAACTTCATTAGTAATGTGGTATCGCTAGCTACCTTTATTGCACTTGGCCATGTGCATTTTATGTTAGGTTTAACCATGGGCGCATTTATCATGCTTGGTGCATGGATAGGCGCACATTCGGCAATAAAATTCGGCAGCAAGTTAATTAAACCTGTGTTCAATACCGTTGTCATTGTGTTGGCCATAAAATTAATTTTAGATGTCTATGCTTAAAAAAGTGCACAAGTCGAAACGCTTAAAAACCAAGTTGAACGCTTAAAAGTTAGCTGCCAACAGTTTGACCAGCAAAATTTATTTAAAAATGAACGCTTTGTAAAAAACCAACACGGTTTATTTGAACACCACCTATTTCGCACTAAAAGCGTAAAGTTAAGCGATTACTTAAATGAAGTATTTGATAATATCGACGCACTTCCCTCAAGCGAACGAAGACATGCCCAGCGTTTTGCCCTTGAGTCAATTTCACAGCAAATTGACGCTATTATCACTGCATTAAAAGCTACCAGCGTTTGGCAAAAAGAACAACAATTTAAGCCAGTTACTCGCTATAAAAAAGTAGTTAAAAAAATCATTCAATCATCGCAAGAGTTGTATCGTGAACTATCTCAAAACCATGAGTTTGAGCGTCGCTTACAAGAAATGATTGAACTTAGGCAAAACGAGAAAATAAACTGCAGTGCTGAGCGCGCCAAAGAGTTAAATAACGAAATCCTTGTGCTACATGGTAGGTTGGGCCGTTGCCGTAAGGCCATTACGGCCGTCGAGGAAAAAATTCAACTAGCGGAGAAATCAAACCGATAATGACCATACCGATTTTCTATCACCCTAGTTACTCATCTTTATCACTGCCCGAAAACCATCGCTTTCCAATTGAAAAATACCAATTGCTCTACCAGTTTATTAAGCAAGAATTGGCTGAGCAATTTCGCTTTATCACGCCCGAAAAAGCAAGTTTAGATGATATTAGCAAAGTACACTGCCCTATTTTTGTACAACAGTTTGTAACAGGCATCCTTGAGCCAAAAGCGATACGTAAAATGGGATTTCCGTGGTCGCCACAACTTGTTGAACGCACGCTTTATTCAATTGGCGCATCAATTCAAGGAGCAAAGCTTGCGCTTGAAACACAAATCGCAAGTCAAATAAGCGGCGGCTATCACCATAGCTTCCCTAGCTTTGGTAGTGGCTTTTGCATTTTTAATGATTTGGTAATTGCCGCTCGCCATTTACTTGATAACAACCTAGTAAGCAAAGTTGTTATTCTCGACCTTGATGTACACCAAGGTGATGGTTCAGCGGTATGCGCACAAGCGATGGACGATATCGTCACAATTTCATTGCACTGTGAGCAAAACTTCCCAGCCAAAAAGCAACATTCAGATTACGATTTTACGCTCAATAAACACGCTAATGACCAAGAATACCAAACCATGTTACAGCAATGCTTACTTACATTGCTCATAGAGCAACCTGATATCGTGCTCTACAATGCGGGAGCCGATATTTATAGCGGCGACGAGCTGGGCTATTTCAACGTCAGTTTAGCGGGCGTAAAACAACGCGAACAAAGCGTGATCTCGTTTTGTGTATCTCATGATCTCCCTCTTTTTACGGCGTCAGGTGGCGGTTACCAGCGAAATGTTGACAACCTAGTAAATGTTCATAAACAACTATATTTAAGCATGACAAATGGATAGACGATTCCTAAGATATAAGCAATACTAAGAACAGTCACATTAAGTAATCTTAAGGAATAGCATGAAATTACATGACGATATTCATAATTATTACGAAAAATTATTAATCGACGAAATTGAAAAGCAAAAAATTGAAGCTAAGTATGACAACGACACATTGGCTGATTTTTGTTGTACTGCATTGAATCAATTGCCATCACGATACATTCGCTTTGAAGTGGATATGGCGTTTTATTCATCGCAAAGTGAACGCTTAGAAATGGAACAGCGCGTAAGAGACGCGATTGAGTTTGCAACCGCTGCCGTTGCAAAACGCGGTAACAGTGATGACTGAAAGTAATACCCTAGCAAACGCGCCTAAACACGTTCAATTAGCGGTGGATTTAATAATGCTGCTAGAACAACATGAGCTTGATGCTAAAACCGTACTGCAAGCGCTTGAAATTGTACAAAAAGACTTTAAGCAAAAATGCCAAGAGCAAACGACTTAACCCGTATTTTGGTTAACTAGTGCGGCGCTAAAAACTCAGCAGTTACAAAGCGTGTGACGTCTTGATGAAAATCACTATGATAGTATTTAAGATGAGCACGCAATAACGCCCCATCTTGATTTAATGTATCAATTTGCTTATTCACTTTTTTAATAAACTGCCGTGTTTCCGAGTTATTTACACACATTAAACGGCCTAAAAGATATGGTTCAATGCCCGCAACCGTATAACTTACCGTTGATTCTTGCCATTGCTTCGCACTCATTTCGAGTGGATAAAAAAGCGCGTATTCACCGCGTTTTTCGCTAAACATATCCAGTATACCTTGCACATGAGATGCACCGTGTCGCACAATCTTGTTTTGCTCAGGCAATTTGGTAATTTGCTGATCTAATTTATCGCCGTATGAAATCTGGTCTGACACAATTAAGCGTCGTTGTGGATACTGCACAAACAATTCAGCCAAACTAATCGGCTCGTTAATACCTTGCGATGATAAATCTGAGAGCTGATAGAGCCGTCTGCCCAAAAACAAATTAATGGGTTTACTAAAGATAAATTGCTGAGCGCGCTGATGCGTTTTGATTTTATTCGTAATGCAAATCGATTGGCCTTTTGCCATAAACTTTAACGAACGCTTAAGTGGCACAAACTCAAAATGTAATTTATGCGTTTGCTGTGTTAAGGCTAAGATATTTGTTTCAGACGATAAGCTGCGCATGTCACTTTGTTTAAAGCTTGCTAAATCATGTGCATTATCAGTGTGCAATATTATTTTTGCTGTGGCTGGCAAACACCAACAAATAAAAATAAAAATGCTAAATTTAGTGAACGGGAATTTCAAAGGTAACCTGCTGGGGAAGTAATATTTAACGTGCTTATTGCTGTTTATCTAAACCAGTCATAAAAATTTAACAAAATTTTATAAAAGAAGCCATTGATTAGAGACACGCTGCATAATTTGGGGACAAACAACCGGTTTTAGTTATTGTAACCTAGGTCTGTTTATATTTTGTTTAGCTTATGCTTTTGATACAAACAACAGCCTAAGTTATAAATCACCTTGATAAAAGAAGATCAAAGGTGATTTAACACCTTCAGTGACTACCTATTTATTTTACATGAGGTAAAAATACTTTTACCACTAAGCCCGTTTTGCCACCTGAACGATTATGCAAACTGAGCTGGCCATGATGAGCTTCGGCAATTTCACGACACAGCGCCAAACCTAAACCGCTGCCACTGGCTTTCGTTGAGTAAAATGGAATTAATGCGCTTGCCATAACTGCTTCGCTCATGCCGGGGCCCGCATCGATCACGCTGATAACGGTGCCACTTTGTTTATTTTCAATACTAACCGCAATTTCTTCCGGTTTCGAACCGGATTCATGAGCGTTTTTGAGTAAGTTAATCAACAATTGTTCAAGTTGAATATGATCAGCAAAACATCGGAGCTTTGGCACGTGCCCGTCAAGTTTAAATGCATATTGCTGCTGCACATTACTCAGCATACTTTGCCAATCAAGCAACTCCAATTTTGGCAGCGGTAGCTTGGCAAACTTACCATACCCCTGGACAAACTCATTCAGGTGACTGATCCGCTCCTGCAATGTTGAGAACACACGTCCTAATCGCGGCTCATCCACATTTTGCGATAACAATTTGCCACTGTGCAACATCGATGACATTGGCCCTAGCGAGTTATTTAATTCATGGCTAATAATACGTATCACTTTCTTCCATACCGCGACTTCCTGACGACTTAATTCGCGCGTAAGCTGTTTAAAAATATACAAGCGGTGTTGGTGATTGTTTAATAGAAATTGCCCTGTAGACAGATGCCATGTTTCACTTTCATCTTTTTCGTGCTGTAAATGGAACAAGCCATCTCTGCCCGCTTCCATTGCTTGTTTTATTTGTTCATTGGCGGCGCTGTAGAGTTCTTCACGCTGTAAGCCTTCAAGTTTGTGTTCACTATTAAATAATCGATTAGCACTGTGGTTACTAAACACCACATAATCATTGCTATCAATCAGTACCAAGGCTTGAGGAGAAGATTGCAGTACTTTGTCCAACATTAATTCTCGCTGATAAATCCACTGCTTTTCTTGGCGTAAATGGTCCGCTGTTTGATTGTAAATGTGGCAAAGGCGGCCTAATTCATCTGGCGCATCGTATGCTAGCAGGCTAGAAAATTCACCGTCTTTGAAATTTAACAATCCGGTTTCAAGGGCTTGAATCCCTGAACTGACCGATTGCGTGAGTAAGCCGCTAATAAACCATGCCGCGCATAAAGTAATTAATATAACCACGACACTTTGTTTCAGCGAGACATCCAGTACCAGTAATAATGGGATCAGCACCAGAATAAGGCTTATTACAACCGCCAATTGCAATTTGGTTTGGGTACGATAGTGAGCAAAAACAGTTTTCATAATATGTTATCAATACTCAATATCAAACTTTTGCAAACGACGATAAAGCGCTTGGCGAGATAAGCCAAAATGGCGAGCCACCTTTGCAATAACACCGTGATATTCGCGCATCGCCGCTTCGATTTCTATTTTATTTGGCTCGTGATTAAGCGCAGCTTTTACCTCGTTCGTTGCTGTTGCCAAGCCAAAATCCGCTAATGCTAATGGACCACTTGGCTTTAGTACTGCAGCGCGTTTACAGGCATTTTCAAGCTCGCGTACATTGCCTGGCCAAGGGTAATTTATCAACGCTTGTTCAGTCGCCAATCCACATTCTCGGTTTGGTAAAAAGTGTTTAACGAGCGGCATAATATCGTCTTTTCGCTCAGCCAGCGGCGGCAGGCGTAACTCAATGACATTGAGGCGATAATAGAGATCTTCTCTAAAGCGCCCCGCTTTAATATCGTGCTGTAAATCAGCATTGGTTGCCGAAATAACCCGTACTTTAACCTGCTTTGTTTGTACTGAACCCAAACGTTCAAACTCGCCGGTTTGCAGCACGCGTAATAGCTTCATTTGACCTGAAGGTGGTAAATTACCAATTTCATCTAAAAATAAAGTACCACCATCGGCTGCCTCAAAACGTCCAATACGCTGCTTATTGGCGCCGGTGTAGGCACCCGCTTCCGCGCCAAATAACTCGGCTTCAATTAACTCGCCGGGTAATGCGCCTGCATTCACTTTAATAAATGGCTGATGGGCTAAATTTGAGTTAAGTTGAATAATTTCAGCGATGCGCTCTTTACCACTGCCATTAGGGCCTGTGATCAACACAGATACATCTGACTTAGCTAATTGCAGTGCCATGTCTACCACCCGCTCCATCGCGGTACTTGCATAGATCAGCCCTGCTAAATTAGCTTGTTGATGTGGTAAGTGGCGTTCATCGTGCTGCCGCGCTAATACTGCATTATCTTGCTGCGCTTTGCCTAACGCGACTAAATTTGCAATGGTGGTAAGTAACTTGTTGTCATCCCATGGTTTGGCAATGTAATCAGCAGCGCCTGCTTTAACTAACTCGATTGCGGTTTCAAGTTCAGTCCAGGCTGTAATGAGAATGATCGGTAGGTTGGCATTTAATTGACGTAGCGTATAGAAAAGGCTAATTCCCTCTTCTCCAGAGGTGGTATCAGCGGCAAAGTTCATGTCTTGAATCGCCAACGCGATACGTTGATAACGTACCGTTTGCTCTGCCTCAAACGGCGTTTTGGCCGTTACAACATCATAGCCATGAATTTCCAAAAGCAGTGATAATGCATCAAGAACGGCTGGGTTATCATCAATGATTAGAATTTTATCCATTTGTTTTTCTTTTATTTATTCGTGCTACACCGACGGTTCTGAGTGTAGCACGAAGACATTGCAAATGGTTAAATCGTTCGTGTCGCAATACTTGGCGCAATATTGGCCGCGCGCTTAGCTGGGCCGATTACTGCAAGTAAGCTCATCACAAATACGCCTAACGCGGTGATTGCTACATACTCATACGATAGCGCTGGTACCGAGTATTGCGTCATTAATTGTTGGCCTAATACGACTGCGCCACACACACCTAACACTAAGCCAGCCAAACAAATAATGCTATTTTCAACCACAAAAAACTTAACAATTGCGGATTTTCGCGCGCCTAGGGCACGTCGTGTACCTATTTGTTTTGTACGCTTATTAATATTAAACAGGGTTAAACCAAAAATACCTAGCGCGGTCACTAATACCAGTACACTGATTAGAATCACCAACATACGCATCATTAATAAATCTTCCGCTACATAATTCGCTTTTTTCTTATCTAACCCTGTTAAGTCTTGAATAACGCGTTTGCCGTAGCTTTGATGCATAACGCTTTCAATTTGCTTCATTACCTCAGCGCGTTGACCCGGTTCAGTGCGTACTAAAAATTGCTGTAACTTATGAGGGTATAGCAATGGCAAAATTACTGATTTATCTTTGCGCTCTTCTAACTTTAACCATGGGCCTTTCATCATGCCGATAATACCAACCACTTTTAGCGGTTGGTCGCCCATATACAGAATTTTACCTAGCCCGTCGCCATCGGGGAAAAACTCGTCCATCAATGCTTTTGTCGCTAATGCCACATTCGGGTGTTTGCTAAAATCTCGATTTATAACAACTTCGTCTTGGGTAAAGTTGCGCCCTGCGATAAGCTCTACACCCAATGTATCTAAACCATGCTCATCGGTTTCAAAATAACTGGCGTTATCTGTTTTCGCTTTATCAGGCGCAGGCTTTAAACGAAATGTCGTTGAAGAACCGCCGCCAGATAAAGGTACAGCGTTTATATGCACGGCATTTACAACACCTGGCATTTGACGCAACGTCACTTCATCAAGTTCAACCTGCTGGATTAAATCCACATCGGTACCAAACATCATCACATTAAATTTAAACATGTTGTCTTCTTGGTAGCCGGTGGGTTGATTTAAATATTCAATACGGTCGTTAATAATAAACGCGGCGTTACTGACGATTGCAGTGGTAATTGCAATTTGAATAAGCAATAACACAGCTCCCACTTTGGAGCGTAACAGCGCATTAAAAATAGGCTTAATTTCTAACATAATACGGTCCTTATTGGGTTTTCAAATACGTCGATGGATTAGTTTTGCACACCAGCCAAGCGGGATACAATGCCGCTATTATGCACGCAACAATCGCAATCACCGGCGCGGTTAGCAACATAATAAAGTCCATATTGGCAAGACTGTCGTAATAACTATAACTTTGGCGAATACCCAAAAGGCCAAGTTGTGCAATTAAAATCCCGACTACGCCGCCAAATAAACCAAGCATCGCCACTTCAACAATATGCTGATAAAACACCTGACGTTTGCTTGCGCCTAGCGCGCGCCTAACACCAACTTCAGGTGCACGACGTAAAAACTTAGCGAGCAGCAGCCCTAAAATATTGGCAATACATACCGCCAAAAACATAAAGCTCAGTGCAACCATTATTTTGTTGTCTTCGTTCACAACTTCCCAGTAAGCAATCCACTCATTTACATCTCTTAGTTTGTACTCGGCATTTTTACGGTTAAAGCGCCCTTGAGTTTGCTGCTGTGCAATATAGTTTGCCAAATATTCACTGTAAGCTTGCTTTTCAGCGGCGTTATTGAGCTGCACCCAAAACTGTAACCATACTTTTTCTGAATTTAATTTATCTGTAAACGTTTTTACAACTTCATGCTTCCAACCATTGGTATTACCCCAGGTATTAATTTCATTCGCTTTAATTAACGAAAACGGGATAAAAATTTGTTCGGGGTCGTTAAATGAACCATTGTTTAAATCATAATATTTAACGTGTAACTGCCAGTCTTTAATCACACCGACAACGCGCATACTGAGATCGTCAAGATAAAGCGTTTGGCCGACACTGTTGTCGCTGCCAAATAGCTTTTTACTCATGCTTTGAGATATCACCACCACAGGTGCAGCACTTTCTTCTTGCTCAATACTCCATACACCGCCATGAATAAACGATAAATTAAACATTTCAAATGCATCACGCGAAATGACGCGGGTAGTTTCCAAAAACGGTTTAACCTTATCTGAGTTTAAATGTACCGAAAATCCCGTTTTCATCATGGCTGCGCGTTTGTACGGTAAATCTGCATTGAGCAGATTAGTTGTATCTTTATAGGTTAACTGATAAGGCAAATCATCTGACGAGAACCATGTTTCAACCTCATCCATAATTTGCAATTGAACAGCAAACAACTTATTACTTTTATTGGGAATTGGGTCCATCGACATCATGTGATACACAGATAGACTCGTCATAGTGACACCTATGCCAATAGCAATTGCCAGCACCATTAAAAAGCTAACAAGCGGTGTTCGCTTGAAGCTCCGCCAGCTTAAATCAATATAATGACCCAACATGGTTATGCTCCTACAGCCACATTAGGATTACCTTGATACAAGGTAAAATCGGCAAGCTGACCGTCAACAACTTGGATGTTGCGTGGTGCACGACGTGCGAGCTCTGCATCATGAGTAACCATAATAATGGTTGCGCCATCGCGATTGATTTGCTCTAGTAATTCCATTACTTGGCGTGCCATTAAGCTGTCTAAGTTACCTGTTGGTTCATCGGCAAGTAAAAAACGAGGCTCACCGGCAAGGGCACGGGCAATTGCAACCCGCTGTTGTTGTCCACCAGAAAGTTGCTGCGGTAAATGTTTCGCGCGACTTGCAAGTCCCACTTGCTCTAAACATTGTTCAATACGGCGTTTTCGCTCTGCAGCTTTAATCCCGCGGTAGCGCAATGGCACTTCGATGTTTTCATATAAATTAAGGTCTGGAATTAAATTAAATCCTTGGAAAATAAACCCAATTTTTTGATTGCGCAGATCTGCACGTTGATTGTCATTTAACTTACCAACATCAATACCATCTAATAAATACTCGCCGCTGGTAAATGGCTCTAGCATGCCTGCGATATTTAAAAAGGTCGTTTTGCCTGAACCCGATGGCCCTGTAACAGCAATAAATTCCCCTTCTTCAACACTTAAATTAAAATCACGAAGTGCATGAGTTTGTACCATTTCTGTTTGATACACCTTGCTTATATTATTCATTTTTAACATTTTTTTGCCTTCTTTCCTGTTGATTAGCGTAGCAATAGCGCATCCGCGTTTTTGAATGTGTCGTAGTTTGAAATAATTATTTCGTCGCCTACGTCTAACCCGGCTAACACCTCTACATGATTAATACTGGTAACGCCCGTGGTAATTTCGATTTTTTGTGCAAGGTCGCCGTTTATTTTATATGCAACATAACCCCCAGCATTTAAAAACCCACCGCGTCTTACCATTAAAATATCACTTCGGTTTTCAAGTAGAATGCGCCCTGACAATCGTTGGTTTTGACGAATATTACTAATATCGCTGGTTTCAAAACGCACTCGAGTGGTCACTTCACGATTGTTTACTTCTGGCGAAATTGCCGAAAGTTGCCCTGTTATTTGCTCTGAACCAATTTTTAATTCAACCGTCATGCCTATGCCTAAGTCATTCGCATAGCTTTCTGGCACTTGCAGCTCAGCTTCAAATGCCGATAAATCAACAAGCGTTAACAAGGCTTGATTTTTTACCACCATCGCCTTTGGCTGTACCAATAAATTACCAACAATGCCCGATACACTGGCTTTTATTGCTAAATTTCCCACTTTACGCTGCAACTCATCAACCACCAGCTGCTGCCTTGCTACTTGGCTTTTTGATGATTGAAGCTCGAATGACAAGGTATCTTTTGCCAACTCAACTTCTTGTTGCGCATGTTTATAAGTGAGCTTGGCTTTGGCTAAATCATCAACCGCTTTTTCTAAATCGATTTGGCTGATCAAACGCTTTTCAATTGAAAGTTGAGCGCGGCGATTTTCGCGCTCTGCTGCGTTTAGCTCTACTTGGGCTAAATCAAGTGTTTTAGTAAGTGCTAAGGCGTGACGTCTGGCCGCCAGTTCACTTCGTGCAAGTTCGCCCTTGAGCCTAGCCAATTCTGACTCTTGTTGTTTTAAGCTATTGTTAAGCTCAGGACTTTCAACCTCAGCAATCACTTGACCTTTTTCAACTGTGTCGCCTGCTTTTACATTCAATGAGACAAAACCTTGTTCAGGGCTATACGCTTTTGGTGCATTCGCCGCTACAATTTTACCGGTTGCAGCAACATCACGTACAAGGTTACCACGCTCTACTTTTGCTAACTGCAGCTGCGCTTTATCTATCGACATGCTGGCGTTATCGCTGTTAAACATGGCAAACCCCGTCCATGTAACAACAGATAGCATCAACGTAATTGCTAAAGCCGGTTTTAATAGTTTTGGCTTTTGTTTGATTACTTGATCTTGGCCACTGGTATCTTTAATCATGTTTTTCCCTAAAATCGTGTGTGTTGTTCAAGTACGCTGATAAACAATGAAGCCAATAACATAAACGCTGGCACAATAAAGAAAGCGGACATTACTACCATTGTTCTATTCCTAAACGATAAACTGATTAACTTAATACCAGTTGCATGCCAAATTTTAATTTAGAACAATTTCAATAAGTTAAATTTGAACATGCAAAAATCAGATTGTCCGCGGACAGAAAAAGTGTCCGCAACGGACACTTTTAAAGTGTCATCAATTAACCGAATAAAAACTAATAGTTAGATGGAACAGAAAGACACAAACAAAAACAAAAAATAAGAAAGACGTATTCGAAACACAACAATCAAAACAAGCGTATTGCGTTGCTACGTGTTAAGTAAATACAAGGTATAACGATTTAACAATGACTGTTAAGTAAAGGAGTAAAATAAGAAAATATAACTAATAATCAATGAGAAAGTAGAAACTTAAAAGGTAAACACTGAAAAGTAAACGAGAAAAGTTGGGTGGCAATCTTACCAGCCACATCCCGGCACATAAGTCACACGCTGTGGCTGCTCCCTTCCGGGCCTGACCAGATTCACGCGCTATTATTGCGGGAGGACCAATAAGATCACCATAATAACTCAGTTAAACAAAGGGTTTTGCTCAACTGCGCGCAGGGATTATCACTATTTTACTGATGAAGTTCAAGCAAAACTTTGTGCATGCTAATCAACTGCGCAACAATTAACCTTAAAGCTGTTTTAACAAACGCGATAACTTGGTTTTCACCTGCGCCATATTATCTGGACCTAAACGCAGTAGCTGTTTTTGTGCATCAGATAAGGCTTCATACTCAGGTACCGCATATTTATATGTTACAGACTGACTTGTAAGCGGCGTATCTAGTGGAACAGCTGGAGTATCAAGTAAATGCTGAATCGCCAGTGCAAGGCGCTGTTCAAATTCATAATCCGATAAACCAATCTCGTCATAAGCATCTTGGATCAGCGGCTTATACTCATCAATTAATGCGATAATTTGTTTTTCTGAAAGCTTAGTCAATAAGCTGACATACGGATCATAGCGCTCAAAACTCTCTGGATTTACGGTAATAATTGCACCGTCGTTTACGCTAAACGCTTTTTTTGGCGCAACAAACATTTGATGCTTTTTAGCAAGCTTACCGTCTGCTAAGTTTTCAGTGTAAACCACCGCGCGGCGAATTAAATCATCGCTAACTACAAGCTTTAACAAGTTCACTGATACAACATCAGCTAGCGACTCTCGTACAACTGAATCGCTATCATCAAGCGAAGGCAACACACGTGTCACTTCTGGCGTTACTGGCTCTTCAACTTCAGGCTCTTTAGTTACAACCACTTGCTCAACAACTGGTTCAATTACAGGATCGTTGGTCACAACTTGTGTTTCTTGCTCTGTCTCTACAGGCTCAGTGGGTTGTGGCAATTCAATTACTTGCCGTTCACCCGGCTCTACTGGTTTGTCGCCTTTCATTAATTGCATGGCTGCTACCGCAATCACGATTGCTACCAGAGAGAGTCCGACAATGTAAGGTAATTTATTTTGAGAATTCGTTGTCATATTTTTCACTGTTCAAATATTTATTTTAGATCTAAAGTGCTCTAAATTAACAATAAAGGGAGAATACAAAGTATCTGATGAATAGTAGCGGGAATAGTTCAAAACATAAAACAAAAATTGCATTACTACTTACTGGTGGTGGCGCACGAGCGGCTTATCAAGTAGGCGTTTTAAAAGCGATTGCGAAAAACCTGCCGCGTAATCAAGTAACGCCATTTGCCATCATAAATGGTACATCTGCGGGCGCAATTAATGCAACGGCGCTCGGTTGTTACGCTTCGTGCTATCAGCTAGCCGTTAAAAAGTTAGAACATGTGTGGAAAAATTTTCGCACCGAGCAGGTTTATCACACCAACTTTTCATCGGTTTTTGGTCATATTTTTATTAATATGTTACGTAGTTTTCAGTCGGATTATGAAAACCACCCACCCGCGAGCTTGCTCAATAACCAACCACTACGAGAATTATTGCGCTCAGTACTCGATTTAAAACGCATCGACAATAATATTCGCAACGACTATTTAGAAGCACTATCGATTACGGCTTCCAGTTATTCGAGCGGTGATTCCGTCGCGTTTTTCCAAGCTAAACATGCCAGCTCTTGGCGCAGAGCTAAAAGGCGTGGTGAAAAAACCACAATTAATATTGAACATTTAATGGCATCCAGTGCCATTCCTATGGTTTTCCCGAGCACCAAAATTCGTCAAGGCTACTTTGGCGATGGCTCAGTGCACCAACATGCTCCGCTGAGCCCTGCAATTCATTTAGGCGCGGAAAAAGTCTTTGTAATTGGTGTTGAGCAACCTATCGATAATAAATATTTTGGTTTTCAGCCACACTACCCCGGTATTTCAACGATTGCCGGCCATTTGCTCGATACCATTTTCTCCGACACCTTACGTGCAGACATTGAACGGCTAGAACGTATTAACCGAACTTTGTCCCTTATTCCTGCGCGCGATAAACATAAAGAACTTAAGCGCATCGCGCACTTTGTGATAAACCCCTCGCAAAACTTTAATGCCATTGCAACGCAGTACTACGACACTATGCCTGTGCCAATAAAAATGCTACTGCGCAGTATTGGTGTAAAAAAGCATTCAGAATCGTCACTGGTGAGTTATTTACTCTTTGAAAAGGAATACACCCAGCATTTGATTGATATTGGCTACCAAGATGGTTTGGCACAATTAGATGAAATAATGGCGTTTTTAGAGTTCACCAATATGCAGTAAGTTTACTATAAACGGGCTAGCGCCCTTCTAATATAAAGCGCTCAGCACGTTCAACACGGCGCGGTTTGCCGCGCACAATTAAAATATCCTGCGCTTTTAATACAGTGTCACTTGGCGGGAAACTTAATTCATTACCATCACGGCGAAGTCCGGTTACATCGACTCGTCGTTTAGTTAAGTTTAAATCACCTAAAGATAATCCTCGTGCATAGGCATCTTCGGTAATCGCGATTGCATGCAAAAATTCAAGGTGATCAGATGAATCGGGGGTCAATGGCGTACTATCACCTGGGAAATAACCATGCAGTAAGCCATAGCGATTGCTACGCTCTGCTTGCACACGCCTTAAAATACGGCGCATCGGCACCCCGGTTAAAAACAGTACATGTGATACCAACATAAGGCTGGCCTCTAGCTTTTCCGGCACCACTTCTGTAACGCCTTTATCTTTAAGCTCAGATAAATATCTATCATCGCGCATGCGTACTAAAATTTTAACCTTGGGCGCAAGCTGCTTAATACTGTTAATAATTGCAAATGCGCTATCTTTATCGGCGAAGGTAATAATCACTAGGCGGCTTTTTGCAATATTGGCACCTTTTAGCACCTCTTTTTGCTTTGCCTGACCAAAATAGATATTTTCTCCAGCGGCCTGCGCCTCTTTAACGCGCACTGTGTCACTATCTATCGCAACAAACGGTATGGCTTCCGTTTTTAAAAAACGCGCAATAATTTGCCCTACACGGCCATAGCCACAAATCACAACATGTTGACTAAACTCGTCGAACTGGGCATCACCGTTGTCATAACTTTGACTATTTTTTGTCAGTAAATTAGGGGCAACTTTGTTGAGAATTTTATACGACAGCAAAGCACCGTTATCCACCAAATAAGGCGTTATCGCCATGCTTAATACGCCAACCGACAACAGCAAGGATGCATTCGCCGAATTTAACAAAGCGTATTTTAATGCGAGTGATATTAAGACAAAGCTAAATTCCCCCATTTGGCATAACATAAGTGCGCTTGCCAACGCATTTTCATGATTTTCGCCAGCGACTTTCGTCACAAAATACGTAATCGCCACTTTCAGTGTCAGCAAGCCAAATAACCCGAGTGCAATCCATTGCAAGTTAGCCACAACAAATGCCATATCAAGCTGCATGCCGATGGTGATAAAAAATAACCCCATTAGAATATCTCTAAATGGACGAATATCGGCTTCTAGTTGATGCTTATATTCACTTTCACCTAACATCATGCCTGCTAGAAAAGCACCTAGTGCCATGGACAAGCCAAAAGCAGACGTTATCGCTGCCGCAATAAGTGCAACCAAAATGGTGGTCAACACAAATAACTCATCACTGCGTGTTTGCGCTATTTCACTGAAAATTCTCGGTAGTACCCACTTGCCAACAGCCATCAATAGCGCAATAACCACACCGCCTTTTGCCAACGCCGTTAAAATGGTGGTCCATAACGACTCTGAGCCATTTGCCAAAAGCGGAAGTGCGATTAATAAAGGCACTACCGCGATATCTTGAAATAGCAAAACGCCAATTGCCAGCTGCCCTGGCCTTGAGCGCAATAATGGCGAGCCACTGACTTGTTTAACCACAATAGCAGTTGACGACAAGGCAACTAAACTACCAATGCTAAACGCCGCTATCATTGAAATTCCAAATAACCACAATAGCACCATAACCACTAAGGTAGTGATTACGACTTGCATTACGCCAACGCCAAAAACAATGTGGCGCATAGCCAGTAAACGAGGAATTGAAAACTCTAACCCTAAGCTAAACAGCAAAAAAACGATGCCAAGTTCGGCAATAAAGTGCATTTGTTCACTTTGTTCAAGCCACGCAAAGCCGTCTTTACCGGCAAGGATGCCCACCGCTAAATAAGCTAAAATGGGTGGCAGATTAAAGCGTTTAAACAGCCAAATCAGAACCACAGCGGCAATCAATATATAGAAGTAAACACCAAACGTATGCTGCAAACACCACCTCTGCCATCGTAATATGCGTTATGTCGAAAAAATGACGAATTCATTAGAAGCGAGTCTCTCTAATCAATTAAATATAGCAAGTATCTGTTTTTCTGCCACTTAATAAAAATGGCTTAGATTTTGCTTAAATATCCATGTACTTAATATTTTGCGGTAGTATGAGGGTAGTTAAGTGGAAAACGTACATGTTTTAACGCGTCAAACAGACAGCAACGGCGATTATTTGCCGTATGGCCAGATCTATTCTGAACAGAATGACATAAGCCATACCCATGCGTTAGTAACGCAACTTCAAAAAACACTTGAGCTTACAAAATTATTAAACATCTTTTCGGTTGAAGCATCACGCGTAGTGCAATTTGCAGGCCTACAATTTCATAGTACCGAAGGGGTAATTGAAATGACTGGCAGTAAAATTGAAGGTGAAAACCACGCCTTTGATCTGATGGCTGATGGCGAACGTCTTGGCCAGCTTATTTACTTTTGCCAAAATCTACCACAATACGCAAAGCAGAAATTAGCAAGATTACATACCGCACTTGTCTACCCTCTGCGCAATGCACTGTTGTTTTCACGCGTGAAAAAGCTGGCTACCAAAGATGCATTAACCGGGCTAAATAACCGCAGCATGTTTGACGATTGCCTATACCGCAAACTTGAGCGAAGCCGCCGTCATCACCGCAGCTTTGGCTTAATGTTGTTAGATTTAGATAACTTTAAGCAAGTAAACGACCAACATGGGCACCAAGTGGGCGATCAAGTATTGATCGATTTTGCCAATATTCTGACAGACTGTGTAAGGGGCACAGACACCGTATTTAGGTTTGGTGGTGATGAATTTGCCATTTTAATTGATGACGACAACTTTGACGTAAGTCATATCTTAGCTAATCGCATTAAAAAACGCGTGCACAGTCACCAACTGCTGAAAACCCATTCAGTAACCACCAGCATTGGTTTTTCATTAAGTAAGGCAAAAGATATTCCTAACAGCATTTTTGAACGTGCAGATAGAGCGCTTTATGCTGCAAAACAAGACGGACGGGATTGTTGCAAAACAAACTAAGGCGTAGCCAGAAAGAAAAAAGGAAGCATTAGCTTCCTTTTTTTAGACGATAACCGGTCAGCAGCAAACACAAACCGACAAAAAAAGCCCCGAGCACATTGGCTATTTCAAAAAAGCTGGTAATTGGTGTCACGATAATACAAATAAGTGGACACATTACCGCTAACAAAAAGAAACTTCCGCCTTTTCCTAACCAATAGCACAACAGCAATGCAGCAGTAATCGCGCCAAAAATAGCGCCATAGAGCACCACAGTAAGATTAAACGAAAAAATAAGGCTCACCGCCAACACCACTGCAAATACAATTAAGCCGATATAAGCTTGCCCAATAAGTGAAAAACCAACTGCTTGACTAGTTTTCATTTGTTTCCTTTTGTTGCCAACATAGCCCGTTTTCGGCGTATGCATGTTTTGATATGCCCAAGCCAATCACTTGAACAAGTTGATTGTTATAGTAAATTCCCGCAACCAATGGGCGTTGCCAAGGTGGTATACCAGCCTCTTTTAGCCATGTGCTAACCGATTTAGTACAGTTTCGGTGTTGTAAGGTAAACTTTTCAGCGCCAATATCAAAACGCAGATTAACCTGCTCATCCATAAATGGCGCGCGTGCACCTTGCGCTCTTTTTTCTACACTAAACTCTTGGCTCTCAATAATCACTGAGCTTAGCCCAATGTTATCTTGATTTTCAGGCACCGCCTGAGGTAACACGATAAATAAAGCATCTTGGTAGCGCTTAATCGCAAAACCACAACATTCAATACTCACTTGCGCATCTATTTTTGCGTTAAATGCTTGCTGGTAAACTTGATCTAGCACCTTTTGAGATGGCAAAACTAGGTTATTTTGCTGTAGCCAATAACGTATTAAATTATCAATGCGCGCGCGAGAAAAACCAATCACTTCATTGAGCAGAAAACGCTGATGAAAAATACACTTTTTCGCGTCTTCGGTAATGTATTCATCCAGCAATTGTTGTTGAGATTGCAGTAAATTCACTACACGAGCGACTGTATTGCTAAAGCCCTTAAAGCGTTTATTAAGTTCAGGAAGGATTTTATTGCGTAAAAAATTTCGGTCAAAGCGATCGTCGTGATTTGATTCATCATTTATGTGTGAAAGTTGCTGAACCTTTGCGTACTCAACAATGTCTTTACGCATAATGCCTAATAACGGGCGAAATACTGGTAACCCATTTTCAATGCGCGTGCGCTGTTTCATCGCACCTAAACCCAACAGCCCTGCCCCGCGTTTTAAACGAATAAAAAACGTTTCCACTTGGTCGTCAAGATGCTGTCCAAGTAATAATTCTGAATCGCTATGCAAGTGCGCTTTTAGTGCGTTGTAACGTGCCGTGCGCGCCACCGCCTCTAAGCTTTCACGACTAGCTTTTTTCACGCTTACTCGGTACGCCTTAAACGGGACTTGCCATTGTTGACATAAATCGGTACAAAACGCCTGCCACATATTGGCATTATCACTTAAGCCATGGTTGATATGCACAGCGTCGATTTCAATGTGCGTGAATTCATCGCGAAAACGCTTCGCTAAATGTAATAATACAACCGAGTCAACACCACCCGAAAGCGCAACCGTAAAGCGCGTTTTTTCGGTGTTGTTAAGCTCATATTTAAAAGTGGAATAAATATCTTTCATAAACAAAAAAAGCCGCAAAATGCGGCTTTTTCCAAAATCTTTTAATTAGCAGTAACCAAAAGACATTAAACGCTCGTAGCGCTGCTCTAACATTTCTTCTAATGATAAAGCTTTCAAATCACCTAAGTCACGTTTAATTTGTGCTTTAAGCGATTTAGCCATTGCATCGTAGTTACGGTGTGCACCGCCTAGTGGCTCCTCAACAATCGAGTTGATTAGGTCTAAGCTCTTAACACGATCAGCGCTTACACCCATAGCTTCTGCTGCAAGCGGCGCTTTTTCTGCACTTTTCCAAAGAATTGATGCACAACCTTCCGGTGAAATTACTGAGTATGTGCTGTACTGAAGCATATTAACACGGTCACCCACGCCAATTGCTAATGCACCACCTGAACCACCTTCACCAATTACCGTACAGATCACTGGTACTTTAAGGCCTGCCATCACTTTAAGGTTTTTAGCGATTGCTTCACTTTGACCACGTTCTTCAGCACCAACACCTGGGTATGCTCCTGGCGTGTCGATAAACGTGATGATTGGCATATTAAAACGCTCAGCCATTTCCATTAAACGTAACGCTTTACGGTAGCCTTCTGGTTTTGGCATACCAAAGTTACGCTTAATTTTCTCTGCTGTATCGCGGCCTTTTTGTTGACCGATAACCATTACTGGTTCGCCATCTAAACGTGCAATACCGCCTACAATAGCCGGATCGTTAGCAAATGCGCGGTCGCCTGCTAATTCGTCGAACTCGGTGAAAATACGTTCGATATAATCTTTGGTATACGGACGTAACGGGTGACGAGCAAGCTGCGAAACCTGCCATGGACCTAGATCAGAGAAAATTTTATTGGTCAGCTCTACGCTCTTATCTTTAAGGCGTGAAACTTCTTCTTCTAGACTCAGATCCAGTTCACCACCGCGACCTACATTTTTAAGTTCTTCAATTTTTGCTTCCAACTCTGCAATTGGAAGTTCAAAATCAAGATAATTGAGACTCATGCTCTAAACTACCTAATTAAATTCTAGTTCAATATTCTGTGCTACTAAGCGTGAGAGATTAGCAAGTAACTCGTCACTGGGTGTAACACACCACTGTGTTCCTAATGAAAGCTCAGTTGTTGCATCTGGGCGTTCATATTGAATTCTTATTGGGCAAGTACCAAATTTATACGGGGTGATGGTATGCTCTAATCGAGACAAGAAGTTATCACTCACTTCCTGCATTTTCACCGTCATTTTTATGTTTTTAACCCGCTTTTCACGAACAGATTCAATACTTGCAACTTCGCGAGCGGTCATTGTAATACCACCTGAGAAGTTATCAAAGCTGACCACACCAGATATCACCAAGATATTGTTCATTTGCAGCAGTTCTTGGTAAGTTTCGAACTGTTCAGGAAATAAACGAATATCAATTCGGGCACTTTTATCATCCAGTGTCAGTAGTCCCCAACGCTTTCCTTTTTTATTAATTAAGGTACGCGCATTAATCACTAAACCTGCCGCTGTAGACGTTACATCACGTTCCGTCGGTTGTAAATCGACAAGTCGACCCGACACATAATTTTTAAGCTCAATACGGTATTGATTAATTGGGTGACCGGTCAAGTAAAGTCCCAGTGTTTCGCGCTCACCTTCTAGCCATTCGTTATCGGTAAATTTAGGTGCTTGCACAAATGCTGCGGCAACTTCCTCAGGCTCCGTTGCCAATAAACCAAATAAATCGCTTTGGCCTAATGCTTCAGCTTTATTGTGTTGATCGGCCGATTTAAGCGCATCAGGTAAGCTGGCAATTAAAATAGAGCGTGCACTTTGTGTTTGCTCTGGACCCAATTTATCCATCGCGCCGGACATAATCAGTTTTTCAATCACACGTTTATTTAAACGCTTAATATCGACGCGCGCACAGAAATCGAATAAATCTTTAAATGGACCGCCCGCTTCTCGCGCTTCTAAAATTGCCTCTACTGGGCCTTCACCTACACCTTTAATTGCCCCAATACCGTAAACAATTTCGCCTTGATTATTTACCGTAAACTTATATAAACCAGAGTTCACATCAGGCGGTAATAATGTGAGTTTCATATTCTCACATTCATCAACAAGGGTAACAATTTTATCGGTGTTATCCATATCGGCAGACATTACCGCCGCCATAAACTCTGCTGGATAATGGGTTTTCATCCAAAGCGTTTGATAAGATACTAGCGCGTATGCTGCCGAGTGCGATTTGTTAAAGCCGTAACCTGCGAATTTTTCTACAAGGTCGAAGATCTTCATCGCAAGTTCGCCGTCTACGCCATTTTGCTTTGCACCATCCTCAAAGGTTGAACGCTGCTTGGCCATTTCTTCCGGCTTTTTCTTACCCATTGCACGACGCAGTAAGTCAGCGCCACCAAGGCTATACCCTGCTAGTACCTGAGCAATCTGCATTACCTGTTCTTGGTAAAGAATAATGCCATAGGTTGGCTCTAAGATAGGCTGCAAGCTTTCGTGCTGATACTGCGCATCGGGGTAGGACACTTCTTCACGTCCGTGCTTACGGTCGATAAAGTTATCTACCATGCCCGATTGCAATGGACCTGGACGGAAAAGTGCAACCAGTGCGATCATATCTTCAAAGCAGTCAGGCTTTAAGCGACGGATAAGGTCTTTCATGCCGCGTGATTCAAGCTGGAATACTGCGGTGGTTTCTGCGCGCAGTAGTAATTCAAAGCTCGGCGGATCATTTAGCGGAATAGCGGCAATATCGATATGTTCTTTTTGCTCACGCGTTAAGCGCTCATTGGCCATATCAATAGCCCACTGCAAAATGGTTAAAGTACGTAACCCTAAGAAGTCGAACTTAACCAGACCCGCTGTTTCTACATCATTTTTATCAAATTGGGTAACCGGGAATTTACCCTCATCATCACAATAAAGTGCGGCGAAATCGGTAATGGTTGTCGGTGAAATAACAACACCACCGGCGTGTTTACCGGCATTACGTGTACAGCCTTCTAAAATGCGGCACATATCGATAAGTTCTTTTACTTCATCGTCTGTGTCGTAGGCCTCTGGTAAACGCGGTTCAACATCAAAGGCTTTTGCCAATGTCATACCCGGATCGCCCGGTACTAATTTTGAAATACGGTCAACAAAACCATAAGGGTGACCTAGTACACGGCCTACATCGCGTATTACCGCTTTTGCCGCCATCGTACCAAAAGTAATAATCTGCGATACCGCATCACGGCCATAGAGTTTAGCAACGTGGTCGATTACTTCATCGCGTCGGTCCATACAGAAATCGACGTCGAAATCGGGCATGGATACACGTTCTGGGTTTAAGAAACGCTCGAAAAGTAAGTCAAATTGCAGTGGATCAAGATCGGTGATCTTTAGCGCATAAGCAACTAATGAACCTGCACCTGAACCACGGCCTGGACCCACCGGAATAATGTTATCTTTACTCCACTGGATGAATTCCATTACGATTAAGAAGTAACCTGGGAAACCCATTTGGTTAATTACGTCAAGTTCAATTCTTAAGCGGTCATCATATTCGACGCGTTTGACTTTGCGATCTTCTTCATCGGGGAATAAGAACTGCAAACGTTCTTCCAGACCATCTTCCGATACTTTTACTAAGAAATCTTCAATCGACAAAGAACCCGTTGGGTAATCTGGTAAGAAGTAAGTGCCAAGTTGAATGGTAACATTACAACGTTTGGCAATTTCTACCGAGTTTTCCAGTGCTTCTGGAATATCCGAGAACAACTCACACATTTGTTCTTCGGTTTTTAAATATTGCTGCTCTGAAAAACGTTTAGGACGGCGTTTATCATCAAGGGTAAAACCATCGTGAATAGCAACACGAATTTCATGAGCTTCAAAGTCTTCTTTATTGAGAAACACGACTTCGTTGGTGGCAACAACCGGCAAACCTGAGTATTGAGCATAAGCCACCGCACTATGCAAATAATCTTCTTCTTGCTCGCGCTCAGTGCGCGTTAGCTCAATATAGTAATGATCTTTAAAGTGTTCTAAATAAAAGTTACCAATGGATTTGGTTAAATCATTATTGCCTTTTAATAAGGCTTTACCCAAGTCACCGTCTTTGGCACCTGAGAGTAAAATAAGGCCTTCTTTATGCTCAATAAGCCACTCTCTATCAACCATAGGACGTTGCATAAGGTGGCCGCGTTGATAGCCTTTGGAAATAAGCAGTGTAAGGTTCTTATAGCCCGCATTATTTTTAGCAAGTACGACCAAACGACAAGGCTCATCGGGAAATTCAGGACTGTGTAACCACAGATCAGCGCCAACAATGGGTTTAATACCAGCACCATGCGCAGCACCGTAAAAGCGCACTAAACCGCACAAGTTCATTTGATCAGTAATGGCAAATGCAGGCATATTCAGCTCTGCAATTTTACCGACGATAGGCTTAGTTTTTGCTAAGCCGTCCACCATTGAATAATCACTGTGAACACGTAAGTGTATAAATTTAGGGTCTTGCATTATCTGCCTAACTTGATTGACCAAGCATTAATTAGCAATTGTTGGTCTGTTCTATTATTGTTTTTACGGGCTTAAAGCTTTGTCTATGATGCGGCGTAACACCGTGAAGTGCAAGTGCTTCTAAATGCGCCTTGGTTGGGTAACCTTTATGGCCGGCAAAGCCATAATTTGGGTACTCAGTATCCAGTGCTTTCATTTCATTATCACGGGTCACTTTGGCAAGAATTGATGCTGCGCTAATTTCGGCAACTAAGCTATCACCTTTAACAACGGCTTGTGCAGGTACATTGATATCTGGCAAGCGATTACCATCAATAAACACAAACTCTGCTGGGATTGATAAGCCTTCCACCGCGCGCTTCATCGCAAGCATGGTAGCATGCAAAATATTAAGCTCGTCAATTTCTGCTACGCTGGCGCGGGCAATATGAAAGCACAGCGCCTTTTCAATAATTTCTTCGTAAAGTGCCAAGCGCTTTTTTTCGGTTAGCTTTTTTGAATCGGCAAGACCCGCGATTGGCTTTGATGGATCTAAAATAACCGCAGCGGTTACCACATCGCCCACGAGCGGACCACGCCCTACTTCATCAACACCTGCAATAAGTTGCGTATTTGGACGAATAATCTCAGTCATGTTTGTTCTCTATTACATTACTTACAGCCAGTGCCGCTTGTTTACTGGCGTCAAGCCTTAATGACTTATGCATTTCATAAAACGTTTGTTTTAATGCTGTTTGATCTTCTTCTAACAATGGTTTTAAAGTTGTTGCCAAATTTTCAGGGGTTAAATCATTTTGCAATAGCTCAGGCACTAGTTGCTTTCCTGCCAATAAATTAGGCAGTGAGAAGTGTTCAATGTTAAATTTAAATAAACGTGTCACTAAGTGATATGTCAGGGCTTTTAGCTTGTAGCCAACCACCATAGGGCGTTTAAGTAACATGCATTCAAGTGCTGCCGTACCCGACGCTAATAACACCGCATCAGAAGCGGTCATTACTTCACGCGATTTGCCATCAACAAGGGTAAATATATCTGCCGCATTGAGCTTGGTTGCGACAGCTAAAAACTCTTCTTTACGTTTTTCATTAACCAAAGGCACCAATACTTTTAACTTGGGTAGTTCGGCTTTAAGTAACAACACCGCTTGAATATAGGGTTCACTTAATAAAGTAACTTCAGAGCCTCGGCTGCCCGGCAGAACAGCTAACACTTTATCTGTAGCTGATAAATCAAACAGCGCTCTACTGGCAGTTTGTTCATCTTCGAGCGGCAACTCATCCGCCAAAGTATGGCCGACAAACGCACATGGAATATTGTGTTTATCGTAAAACGCTTTTTCAAATGGTAATAATGCAAGCACTAAATTAGTGGCTTCTGCCACTTTAAAAACACGTTTTTCACGCCATGCCCACACCGATGGGCTAACATAATGCACAGTTTTAATACCAGCAGCCTTTAACGGCTTTTCAACGCGCAAGTTAAAGTCGGGTGCATCAATGCCAATAAAAATATCCGGCGGGTTATCGATAAAACGCTGTACAATTTGCTTTTTAATGCTGAGTAGACGAAATAACTTAGGCATTACTTCAAACACGCCCATTACGGCGAGTTCTTCCATTTGAAAATGGGTTTTAAACCCTTCAGCCAGCATACGCGGACCGCCAATGCCCTCAAATGTGGCATTTGGGTAATGCTGTTTTAGTGCTTTAATTAAACCTGCACCTAAAATATCGCCGGAGTGTTCCCCGGCGATAAGTGCAATTCGAAGTGGCTCATTCGAGATCATTAACGAATTAACCCTCGACTTGAGTTTCTAGCAAAATCAATCATGTTTTGCACTGCTTTGAACTGCTCGGCTTCTTTTTCCATTTCAACAAGTGCCGCATCCAGTTTATTACCTTTACGGTATAACTGCTTGTATGCGCGACGTAATGCCATGATTTCATCTGACTCAAAGCCACGACGTTTTAGACCTTCAGTGTTGATTGCCACAGGACGTGCTGGTGTGCCGATAGTTGTTACAAACGGTGGTACATCTTGGTTAACACCAGAGTACATGCCAATAAACGCATGTGAACCGATATGACAAAACTGATGAATACCTGAGTTGCCCGCCAAAATTACCCAGTCGCCAATATGTACGTGACCAGCCGCACTTGCGTTATTAGCGAAAATACAGTTATTGCCTATCACACAGTCATGGGCAACGTGTGTATACGCCATAAATAAGTTATTTGAGCCAATCTTGGTGATGCCTTCATCCTGAATGGTACCACGGTGAATTGTGGCACATTCGCGGATCACGTTGTTGTCACCAATGATCAGCTTGGTTGGTTCATCCTTGTACTTTTTGTCTTGGCACGCTTCACCCACTGAAGCGAACTGGAAAATATGATTACCAGAACCAATTGTTGACGGCCCTTTTATCACTACGTGTGATTCGATGATACAATCATCACCAATCACCACGTCGTTGCCGATGTAGCTGTAAGGACCAACTTTTACGTTGTTGCCAAGTTGAGCGCCAGGCTCAATAATTGCAGTAGGATGGATCACGTATTATAACTCTCTTCTTGCACACATTAACTCAGCTGAACACACTACTTTGCCGTCAACTCTCGCTTCACCGTAGAACTTCCACATGTTGCGGCGTTCTTTTAAGAATTCAACGTGTAAGTGCATTGTGTCACCTGGTAACACAGGTTGTTTAAAGCGTGCGTTATCAATGGCTGCAAATAAATATAGCTCATTGTCGCCACGGTTTTCAGTTGTTTTAAAACCTAATAAACCTGTTGCTTGTGCTAATGCTTCTAAAATCATTACGCCAGGGAAAATTGGCTGCTCAGGGAAGTGGCCTGTGAAAATTGGCTCATTTGCTGTGACATTTTTAATCGCGTGAAGCGTTTTGCCCGGCTCAAAGTCAACGACTTTATCAACCAATAACATTGGGTAACGATGCGGTAATAGCTTTAGGATTTCTTGAATATCAAAGCTGTTTAGTTGTTCTGCCAAAATGTGTTTCCTTAACCTAACTAATCTCTTCGCGCCCGTATTTATACTGCGCGATAATTTAGTACGTGACGAAGACTACTCGTCACGCTCCGGCAGTGATTTTTCCACTGCCTTTAATCGCTTATTAATTGCTGAAAGCTGACGTAACTGTGCCATATTACGACGCCAGTCTTTATTCTCACTGTGCGGTACACCCGAAGAATAAACACCCGGTTTGTCAATGCCACTGATTACCATTGACATACCCGTTAAAACAACACCATCGGCAATTTCAATATGTCCTGCGATACCTGACAAGCCACCAATCTGGCAGTACTTGCCAATGGTCGTACTGCCTGCAATAACCGTACACCCAGCAATCGCGGTGCCTTCTTTAACCACGACATTATGCGCGATTTGTACTTGGTTATCGATAATCACGTTGCGCTCGATGATAGTATCATCAATGGCGCCACGATCGATGGTTGTACTTGCGCCAACTTCAACATTATCGCCAATAACAACAGTACCAAGCTGCGGGATTTTCACCCACTGACCTTTTTCATTGGCATAGCCAAATCCATCGGCACCGATTACGGTATTAGCATGAACTAAACACGAATTACCAATTTCAACTTGATGATAAATCGTTACATTAGCCCAAATTTTCGTATTGGTCCCTATTTTAGCACCCTTACCAATAAAGCTACCAGCACCAATTGAACTGCCAGCAGCGATTTCAACACCTTCTTCAATTACCACATTGGCACCAACTGATACTGATTTATCAAGCTTTGCCGTTGGGTCAATGATTGCCGAAGGGTGAACATTAGTTGCTGGTTTAGGCGTGGTGTCCATCGCTTGCGCTAACAATGCGTAGGCTAAGTACGGATTCGCAACAATAATTTTATTACCAGTAAAATAATCTGCATCTTGCGGTGACAAAATCACCGCACCTGCTTGGGTACTGGCAAGTTTGCTGCGGTACTTCTTGTTAGCGAGAAAACTAATCTCGTTGCCGGTCGCATTTTCTAGGGTTGCTATACGAGAAATGCTGAGCGAGTCGTCACCGACCAGCTCAGCATTTAAAATCTCAGCGATTTGCTGTAATTTCATAAGCTTTATTATTTAGCCTTTGCTACACGCTCTGCTACTTTAGAGGTGATGTTATCCACTGATTTTTCGTTGAAGTAAAGAAGTGAACCCGCTGGTTTTACTTCGTCGTACTTACCTGCTTTACCTTCTGCAGCGATAGCATCAAAAATCACAGTCTCTAGCTTTTTAGTTTCCTGTGCTTGACGCATTTGCATTTCTTGCTGAAGTGGCTGACCTTGCTCTTGCAATGCTTTTTGTAGCTCTTGAATTTTCTTTTGGCTTGCTTCTTTTTGCGCTTTGCTCATTGTTGCGTTTTCACGCTGGTATTTTTCAACTTCAAAACGAATATCGCCTTGTAGTTTTTCAAGTGCTTGTCTGCGCTCGCGAAACTCTTCTTCTAGCGTTGCTTTAATCGCAGACGCCTGCGGAGAACCACTAAATACTTGTTGTACATTTACAACAGCAACTTTGTGAGCGAATGAACTTGCAGAAGCACCCATTAGAAAAGTAGCTAACAAAGTCATGGCGGTTGTTTTAATCATTTTATTCACGAATTTATTCCTTTTAGAATGTGTTACTAATGTTGAAGCTGATGCCTTTAGTCTTATCATCATCTTCTTTTTTCAGTGGGTAGGCAAAACTAATTACCATAGGGCCCATAGGCGAAATCCACTGGATAGATAAACCTGCTGATGCACGGAAACGACTTGGATCTGAATAATCTTCAAGTAACGCACGTTGATCTGGCGTTAAGTTAGAGTAACGATCAATATCGAACTCAGTATCCCAAACGTTGGCTGCATCAACAAATAAGCTGGTACGTACCGAACTGCTGTTTTCGTCATCAAGGAATGGCGTAGGTACAATCATTTCAAGACCGGCCACGGCTTTTACGTTACCACCTACGCGCCCTTGAGGGATAACAGTATCAAACTCAGGATCGCTACCAATTGGCCCTTGCGTACCATCAGGGTTTGGTGTGCCCGGTAACCAATTTGGTGAAACTACGATTGCTCTTGGTAAGATTGTATTACGCTCAAAGCCACGTAAATCCATTTCAGAAATACGGAAGAATTCCTGTACCGGTAAAATCTGATCGTAGCCATTGGTAGTACCGTAACCATTACCGTAACCAAATCCAGCTTTCGCTGAAAATGCCCACTTGTGGTTAGTACTTAATGGCCAGTAGAAACGCGAATCATAGTTGATCTTAAAGTAGTTAAGATCTGAATTAGGTGTCGTTGCTTTAAACGTTAAGCTTTGTTTAGAACCTGCCGTTGGGAACATACCGCGGTTAAGCGTTACACGTGACCAACCAGCACTTAATTCAAGCTTTAAGAATTCGAAACCTGCATCCGGGTTTTCTGGATCTAAGAACGTCTCACGCATAATACGTGTTTGTTCATATTCTGATAGTTCAGATAAGAATTCTTTAGAAACTGTCGCACCAAAGTTAAGTCGGTTGTTGGCATTTACCGGAATACCGATATTTGAACCAATACCATAACGTTTACTCTTATAGTTGATTAAGCTGTATTTACTTGCATCAAAGTTTGAGAAGAAAATGGAGTTACCTAAACTGATACCGTCTTTCGTAAAATACGGGTCGGTATGTGACAAGCTTACGTTTTGAGAACCTTTAGCCGTACTTACGTTAAACGCAACTTGGTCGCCCGTACCTAAGAAGTTCGATTCGCTTACACCAATATTAAATTGCAGCTTATTGTATGAACCGTATGCAAGGCCTGCGTTAAAGCTACCAGCTGATTGCTCTTTAACGGTAAAATCAACATCTACTTGGTCATCTTTACCCGGTACCGGCGATACATCAAACTCAACGTTTTCCATATACATTAAGCGCTGAACTTGTAATTTAGAGCGCTCAAGCGTGTTATTTGATAGCCACGCACCTTCTAACTGGGTAATTTCACGACGAATTACTTCATCCGACGTAATTTCATTACCACCGATGTTAATACGACGCACATAAATACGCTTACCTGGGTCAACTGATAGCGTTAATTTTACTTCTTTATTTTCTTCGTCAATATCAGGAATGGTACGTACTTCAGCATTGGCATAACCAAAACGTGCAAGGTAGTTTTTGATAAACTCTTCCGATGCAGTAACCACTGAGCCGTTGTATAGTTTGCCCGTTTTAAGTGGAATAACCGCACGAATTAACTCTTCACGGCCGAGCAAGTCACCCATAAAGTCGAATTCTTTAACAGTAAACTGCTCACCTTCGGTAACGTTTACTGTAACGTATACTGATTCTTTATCAGGGCTTACTGACACTTGCGTTGAATCAATATTGAATTTCAAATAACCGCGGTCTAGGTAGTAGCTACGTACTTTTTCTAAGTCGCCTTGTACCGTTTGCTTTTGGTATCTGTCATTTGACATAAACATATACCAAGGCAAATCTTGACGCGATTCAGCCAATGCGAGAAGTTCTTCGTCAGAAAATAACTCGTTACCAACGATGTTGATTTGACGAATTGACGCAGCATCGCCTTCTTTGAATTCAAGCTTTAGCTTTACACGGTTACGTGGCAAGCGTGACACTGATACTTCAATCTCAGCGTTGTATTTACCAATACCGTGGAAAAACTCAACAAGACCTTTTTCAAGGCCATCTACAACAACCATATCGAGCGGTTCACCTTTACGGATCCCCTGTTGCTCTAGACTGTCGTTAAGTTGCTCATCTTTAATATCTTTGTTGCCTTCGAACTCGATAATGCTGATGGTTGGTCTTTCGGTTACTTGAAAGATAACCGCATCACCATCACGTACCACCTTGATGTTGTCAAAGTGGCCTGAGCCGTAAAGCGCTTTGATTGTTTTTGAAATTGTGTAACTGTCGAGGTTATCACCAATGTTAATTGGAATATGCGTTAATGCTGCACCTAGTGCAACACGCTGCAATCCTTCAACTCTTAAATCTTCTACAATAAAGGAGTCTTGTTGGCCGAGAGCAGTAAAACTCGCTCCCAATAAACTTATTACAGCCAATTGTTTTCTTATAGCCATGTTATTATTTGATTTCCTTTATAACCGCGTAAAATCGTTAAACAGCGCAAGGCAAGTTAACAATATAAGGATTAGCGCACCAATCCTAAAACCTAATTCTTGTGTCTTTTCAGAGACTGGCTTTTTTCGGATAAGTTCAATGATGTAATACATTAAATGACCGCCATCTAAAATTGGTAGCGGTAACAAATTGAAAAAACCAATACTTACACTAACAAATACTAAGAACTCCAATAACGGCATAATACCACTACTGGTGCTGGCTCCAGCGCCAATTGCCACTCCCACTGGACCACTTAGATTCGCAACAGAGACTTGTCCTGTTATCAAATTAACTACTGTTGCAAAACTGACATTGATTAGTTGAATTGTCTTATCAACACCCAAAACAATGGCATCAAATACGCCGTATTGTTGTGTTGAAATCATCCACGATGGCCAATTTTCAACAAAGGGTATCACACCTAAGTAGCCTTGATTAAGCCCTTGCTCACTTTTTTTGCTACCAGGAGTAACCTCAATATTTAGCTTGTCATTGCCGCGGCTTATAGTAAGCAATAATGGCGTATTTGGCGAGCGCTGAATTCGAGTGACAAATGCATGCCACGATGGCATTGCTTCACCATTAACTAAATGAATTTCATCATCTACCTGAAGCCCACCAAATTCAGCAGGGCTGCCTTTTTGTACATGACCAAGGCGCATGGTCTCTGCAGGTCTGAACGGTTTAATACCGATATCAACAATGGGGTTGCCGTCGTCTTTTAACTGCCAATTAGATAAATCGAGATACGTTTGTTGATAACCTAAATCATCGTCTTTAACACTAACGCGTACTTGCTGCTCGCCAATATTTTCCATCAAAACCAATAAGGTTTCACGCCAGCCATATACGTCTTTGTCGTTTATCGCGGTAATCTGTTGTCCTGCTTGCAACCTTGCTTGCTCTGCTAAGCTGCCAGGCACTACCTCGCCAATAACAGGCAGAAGTGAGCGCACACCAACCATAAACATAATGGCAGATACAATAATGGCGAAAATAAAATTCGCCATTGGTCCTGCCGCAACCACCGCAATGCGTTGGTAAACTGATTTGTTGTTAAACGCTAAATGACGTTCATCACTCGCAACCTCTTCAACACGTTCATCGAGCATTTTCACGTAACCACCAAGTGGGATCGCCGCGACAACGTATTCGGTGCCGAGTTTGTCGTGCCATCTAAACAAAGGTTTGCCAAAACCAATTGAAAAACGCAGCACTTTAACACCACAGCGCCTTGCTACCCAAAAGTGACCATATTCATGAACGACAACAATAATGCCAATGACTAATATAAACGACAGTAAGTTCCACAAAAATTCCATTAACAACTCCCTGCAATCATATTCGTTGCATAATGACGCGCTTCGCTATCAAGCTGCAAAATAATATCTAGGTCATTAATTTTTAGCTGTTTATGACTCTTTGCGATTTTATCGAGTACCTGAGCATTGATTTTATAAATGTCTAAAAAGCTGATTTTCTTTGCCAGAAATGCGGCCACAGACACTTCATTCGCAGCATTGATTGTGGTTGTTGCGTACTGCCCTTCTGAACAAGCATCTATTGCAAGCTTTAAATTTGGGTAACGCTCAAAGTCTGGTGCGTTAAAACTAAAATCAAGCATATTAGTGAAATCCAGTGGTTCAACACCCGCTTCAATGCGCTTTGGAAACGCTAAAGCGTGTGCGATTGGCGTACGCATATCGGGATTGCCCATTTGTGCCAATACCGAACCATCGGTGTATTGCACCATTGAGTGAATAATACTTTGAGGATGGATGATAACTTGAATATCACTAGGCTCAGCGTTAAATAGCCACTTTGCTTCAATAAACTCTAAGCCCTTATTCATCATGGTGGCTGAATCAACTGATATTTTCTGACCCATATCCCAATTTGGATGGGCGACAGCTTCATCAACTGAAACATTGGCAAAGGTGCTTAAATCGCGCGTTCTAAATGGTCCACCCGAGCCCGTTAACAAAATTTTGCTGACACCATGTTGCTGTAAATTTGCGCTGTAACAATGCTCTTGCACACTTGCTGGCATCGCCTGAAAAATCGCATTGTGTTCACTATCAATCGGCAATAACGTCGCGCCTGATTGCTTAACTGCATTAATAAAAAGCTCGCCTGACATGACAAGAGACTCTTTATTTGCGAGTAACACGCGCTTACCGGCTTTAATCGCAGCAAGTGTTGGCAATAAACCCGCGGCGCCAACAATAGCAGCCATTACCGCATCAACGTTATCGTCACTGGCCACATCAGCTGCCGCTTGTTGACCACACAGCACCTTGGTTGAAATTCCCAAGCGCGTAATTTCAGCCTCAAGTTGTTTTGCCGCATCAGGGCATTGCATTACAGCGTATTGTGGTAAAAACTGCGTGCATTGCTTTGCCATTAAGCGCCAATTTCCACCAGCAACCAACGCAAACACCTGATAAGCAACTGCGTTTCTTGCAATCACGTCTAAGGTGCTAGTGCCAATCGAACCTGTAGAGCCAAGAACGGTAATACGTTGCATTACGCCACCAAGGTCCACGCATAAAATGCAGCGAAAAGCGGTGCCGCAGCAGTCAAACTATCAATTCTGTCGAGAATACCGCCGTGGCCAGGTAAACATGAGCCACTGTCTTTCAAACCAACTTCACGCTTAAACATGCTCTCTAATAAGTCACCCACCGCTGAGAACAAGGCAACTACAGCGGCCATTGCAGCGTAAATAAACCATTTATCGCTTGGCACCTTAGTAAAATAGCAAAATGCTAAAACAAAAATCGCAGAACAAATTAGACCGCCCACTAGCCCCTCGATGGTTTTATTTGGGCTAACTAATGGCATTAATTTATGTTTGCCAAGATTTTTACCTGAGAAGTAAGCGCCAATATCAGCACTCCACACAATACCCAGTACAACCATAATCAAAACTGAGCCTTGTGTCGCGTTTGTTGCATATTCGCTGCTGCGAAGCACATTAAGCGCTAACCACATAGGTAACAAGGTGAGTAAACCTGCAATTGCGCGCATCATTAAGCCTGCGTGCCATGCTTTTGCGGTTCTAGGGTACGTCCATACCAGTGCGCAGGCAACAAGCCACCACGCAACAGCAAGCGTAAATACGTAATTAGCCGAGCCAACAAGTTGGCCATTTTGCCATAAGCTTTCAATCGGCCAGTACATGTTCGCATAAATAGAATAACTGCCATGCCAGCAACATAGCTTATGCGAGAAGCGAATTTTTTAAGCCCCATAAATGCCGACCACTCCCACGCTGAGAGCAATACAATTAATCCTGCAATTAAGCTAAACAATTCAAGTGGTGTAAAAAAAACTAGTGCAAGTGCAGCTGGCGCTAGCACTAAAGAAGTCAGTATGCGTTTTATTAACAAATCAAATTACCCTATAAAAATCACGATTGAGCGAGTAGTTCTTTTATTTGTTCGCCAGTACAACCAAAGCGACGCTCTCGTGAAACATAACACGCAATTGCATCTGCAAATGCCTGTTCATTAAAATCTGGCCAAAGTGTATCAGTAAAATAAAGTTCAGCGTAAGCAGCTTGCCATAATAAAAAGTTGCTTATGCGTAAGTCGCCTCCTGTGCGAATTAACAAATCAAGTGGCGCTTGTTCTTGCATACTAATGTACTGTGACAGTTTAGTTTCATCAATATCATCAGCGGCTATTTCGCCATTCTCAACCTGTTTTGCCAGTTGTTTCGCAGCGTTTGCTATGTCCCATTGTCCGCCATAGTTAGCTGCGATATTAAGTGTTAAGCCGGTGTTATCCATGGTCATTTGCTCTGCTTTTGCTACACTTTTTTGTAGCTTCTCAGAGAAACGACTAATATCACCAATTACTTTCAACTTGACGTTATTTTTATCGAGTTTTTTTACTTCGTTGGTCAACACAAACATGAAAAGCTCCATTAAGGTGCTGACTTCTTGTTCCGGACGTCGCCAGTTTTCACTGCTAAATGCAAAAAGCGTTAATGATTCGATATTTAGTTGGCGACAAAACTTTACCGCATTACGCACCGATTCGACGCCCTTTTTATGACCAAACACACGAGGCTTACCCTTTGCTTGTGCCCAACGCCCATTGCCATCCATAATAATAGCAACATGACGCGGTAAGCTTTGTTGGGTAATAGCATCCTTAGTGATTGTCATTAAGTGTCGTTTCCTAAAGTAAAAAGCGCCGTCTAGTATACCCTAGACAGCGCTTTAAAACTAATAATTTAGTTGTTCAATGATTGAGCGCAAAAGCGCTCAAAAATTGATTTAGATTTCCATTAATTCCGCTTCTTTAGCAGCTAAAATAGCATCCATTTCTTTGATGTATTTATCTGTTAGCTTCTGAACTTCGTCATCACTTTGACGCGCTTCATCTTCTGAAATTTCTTTATCTTTAAGTAATGCTTTAACGTCCGAGTTAGCATCACGGCGAATGTTACGAACTGCAACACGACCGCCTTCAACTTCACCACGTACGATCTTAATAAGATCTTTACGACGCTCTTCTGTAAGCGGTGGTAATGGTACGCGAATAACCGTACCTGCAGACATAGGGTTTAAACCTAAATCTGACGCCATAATTGCTTTTTCAACTGCTTGCGTAAGTGTTTTGTCAAACACAGTGATCGCAAGTGTACGGTTGTCTTCAATTGTTACGTTACCCACTTGGTTAAGTGGTGTATCAGCACCGTAGTAAGATACTTGAATACCGTCTAAAAGGCTTGGGTGTGCGCGACCTGTGCGAATTTTTGATAATTGTGAGCCAAGCGCGTCAACACTTTTTTGCATACGTTCTGCAGCATGCTGTTGGATTTCTTTAATCACGTTAATCTTCCTAACTAATAGCTTATTCTGCTGATTTATGTGTAATCAGCGTACCTTCATCTTCACCAAGGATAACACGTTTTAACGCGCCTGGTTTATTCATGTTAAATACACTGATTGGCATATTGTGGTCACGAGCTAGGGTAAATGCCGCTAGGTCCATCACCTTTAATTCTTTTTCGATTACTTCGTTGTAAGTTAATGTTGGGTAAAGCGTTGCTTCAGGGTTTTTCACCGGATCATCGCTGTATACGCCGTCAACTTTAGTTGCTTTTAAAACGGTATCTGCTTCAATTTCAATACCGCGTAAACACGCAGCAGAATCTGTAGTGAAGAATGGGTTACCAGTACCCGCAGAGAAAATAACAACACGACCGGTTTTTAGTAAGCTAATTGCTTCAGCCCAGTTATACGCGTCACATACACCGTTAAGTGGAATCGCTGACATTAAACGTGCATTTACATAGGCACGGTGCAGTGCATCACGCATTGCAAGGCCATTCATCACGGTTGCAAGCATACCCATGTGGTCACCAACAACACGGTTCATACCGTTTTCAGCAAGTGTACCGCCACGTAGGAAGTTACCACCACCGATTACCACACCTACCTCAACGCCTAACTCTACAAGTTCTTTAATTTCTTGTGCCATACGGTCAAGAATTGATGGGTCGATACCAAAGCCTTCTTGGCCCATTAAAGCTTCACCGCTTAATTTAAGTAAAACTCGTCTAAAAACTGGCTTACGATTTGTGTTCATAGTAATCCTGGCTGAAAAAGTTGCAAAAAATAACCGCGCTAATGATAGCGCGGTTATTCTAAATAATTTTATCTCTTAGCGCAAAAGCAAAAGCCATTTTGCTAAGTGAAAAAAGTCGATTACTCGCCTTTAGCTGCTGCGATTTGTGCAGCTACTTCAGCAGCGAAGTCTTCTTCTTTCTTCTCGATACCTTCACCTACTTCTAGGCGAGTGAAACCAGAGATAGTCGCGCCTTTCTCTTTAAGGAATTCGCCAACTGTTTTCTTAGGTTCCATGATGAATGCTTGACCAGTAAGAGAGATCTCACCAGTGAACTTCTTCATACGACCAACAACCATCTTCTCAGCGATTTCTGCTGGCTTACCTTCGTTCATTGCGATTTCAACTTGAACCGCTTTTTCTTTCTCTACAACCTCAGCAGGTACATCTTCTGGGTTAAGGAAATCAGGCTTAGAAGCAGCAACGTGCATAGCAACGTGCTTAAGTGTTTCTTCGTCAGCTTCACCAGTAACAACAACACCGATACGGTCGCCGTGACGGTATGCAGACGCTTTGTCACCATCGATGTACTCAACGCGACGAACGTTGATGTTTTCACCGATTTTAGCAACTAGTGCAACACGTGTTTCTTCGAATTGAGCTTTAAGCGTTTCAATGTCAGTTTTTGATTCAGCAGCAGCGTCAAGAACAGTGTTAGCAAAACCTAGGAAGTTTTCGTCTTTAGCAACGAAGTCAGTTTGACAGTTAACTTCTAGAAGTGCAGTGAAACCAGCACCTTGCTTGATAAGGATTGTACCTTCTGCAGCGATGTTACCCGCTTTTTTAGCAGCTTTAGCAGCACCGCTCTTACGCATGTTCTCGATCGCTAGATCGATGTCACCGTTAGTTTCAGTTAGTGCTTTTTTACAATCCATCATGCCAGCGCCAGTGCGCTCGCGTAATTCTTTAACTAGGGCAGCAGTTACAGCCATTAGTATGTCCTCAAATCCAAAATCTATTTAAAATAAGCGGGAGCAAGCTCCCCCTAATCATCAGAATACCAAGCTTTCTATGATCGTTTCATGAAAGCTTGGTAAGCGCTATTACTCAGCTTCTACGAAGTCGTCTTTTTCAGCTTGAACAGCGATGTTGCTTTCACGGCCTTCAACAGCCACGTCAGCTACAGCGTTAGTGTAAAGCTGGATAGCACGGATAGCATCGTCGTTACCAGGGATGATGAAATCAACACCGTCTGGGTTTGAGTTAGTATCAACAACAGATACTACTGGGATGCCTAGGTTGTTTGCTTCTTTAATAGCAATGTGCTCGTGATCAGCGTCGATAACGAAGATAGCGTCTGGAAGACCGCCCATGTTCTTGATACCGCCAAGGCTCTTTTCAAGCTTTTCCATTTCACGAGTAAGCATTAACGCTTCTTTCTTAGTTAATTTTTCGAAAGTACCGTCTTGGCTTTGAGTTTCAAGGTCTTTAAGACGCTTGATTGACTGACGAACTGTTTTCCAGTTAGTTAGCATACCACCTAACCAACGGTGGTTTACGTAGAACTGGTCAGAACGTAGTGCAGCTTCTTTAACTGCTTCGCTTGCAGCGCGCTTAGTACCAACGAAAAGGATTTTACCTTTGTTTGATGCTACGCCTTTAAGGAAAGACATTGCTTCGTTGAATAAAGGTACAGTTTTCTCTAGGTTGATGATATGTACGCGGTTACGTGCACCGAAGATGAACGGCTTCATCTTAGGGTTCCAGTAACGTGCTTGGTGACCGAAGTGTACGCCAGCTTGTAGCATATCGCGCATAGAAACGTTTGCCATTTTAATATTCCTCTGTAATTTTGGGTTAGGCCTCCACATATCCCATAGCACCAACAGCTCGCATTTTGCTCACTGCACCCAAGTGTATGTGCCGATATGTGTGTGTGTTAAAAATTAAAGTTTATGTGTATTCACTACAATCAACTCAAAAATCCCGAGGAAATTTAAATTTTAATTGTAAAAATACGGCGCGCTTTATACCATATTAACAAACAGAACTCAAATTTTATGAGTAATTTTCAGTCAAACAACTTAGCTAAAAAGTGTCGTGTTTGACCATAATTTAAAGAATTTTGGAGCCTAAATGAGTGCAGTGATTAAAACCCCAGCTGAAATCGAAAAAATGCGAGTTGCAGGACGCTTAGCAGCTGAAGTGTTAGAAATGATTGAGCCTCACGTTAAGGTTGGCGTGACCACAGAAGAGTTAAATCAGATTTGCCACGATTACATTGTAAACGAGCAAGATGCGATCCCAGCTCCTTTAAATTATCACGGTTTTCCAAAGTCAATTTGTACCTCAGTTAACCACGTAATTTGTCACGGTATTCCAAACGATAAAGCGCTAAAAGATGGCGACATTATCAATATTGATATTACGGTAATTAAAGATGGTTACCACGGTGATACTTCTAAAATGTTTTACGTTGGTCAACCGTCAATTCAAGCAAAGCGTTTATGTGAAATTACCCAAAAAAGCTTATACCTTGCTATCGAAATGGTAAAACCAGGTGTTCGCTTAGGTGACATCGGTGCCGCAATTCAAAAATATGCTGAAGGCTTTAATTACTCAATCGTACGTGAATACTGTGGTCATGGTATTGGCGCTGAATTCCACGAAGAGCCACAAGTAATGCACTACGGCAAACCGGGTACAGGTGAAGTACTGCAAGAAGGCATGTGCTTTACTATTGAACCTATGGTAAACGTTGGTAAACGCCAATGTAAGCTGCTAAAAGATGAGTGGACTGTGGTAACAAAAGACCGTTCACTGTCGGCACAATGGGAACACACGCTACTTGTGACTAAAAACGGAGTTGAAATTCTTACGCTACGATCAGATGATGAGCTTCCGAGAGTGATCGAACACAGCGAATAAGAAGGCCATCAATGGCAATAACAAAAAAATTTACCCAGTTGCTCGCAAAATGCGAGCAACTTGATGACTACAAACACCTTCTAGAACAGTTCTACCTTTGGCTCGAAGAACAATTTTCACATCAGCCTGTCGAGCGCTTAGTGAAAGCCCGCGCACAGTTAATCGATGCGATTTTAAGCCAGCTTTATGATCACTATCAATTACGCGAACACGGCGATTTAATTGCCATTGGCGGTTATGGCCGCGGCGAACTGCACCCTTTTTCAGATATCGATTTTTTATTGCTGGTCAATAAAGAACCCAACAAAGAAACACAAGAAACTATCGCTCAATTTGTCACTTTTTTATGGGATCTGCGCCTCGATATCGGTCATAGCGTTCGCACTATCAAACAAACCATAGAACAGAAAAAAAGCGATGTTAACTTTGCTACCAGCTTGCTTGAATCTCGCTTGGTATGTGGTGATCCTGATAATTTTGCTCATTTACAAAAAAAGTTAGTAGAGACGTCAGCGTGGAAATCGGATACCTTTTTTATCGCTAAGCGCGATGAACAGGAAATAAGGCATAAAAAATGTCATGGCACGGCGTATAACCTAGAGCCCAATTTAAAAGAAAACCCAGGCGGATTACGCGACGTACAAACCATTATTTGGGTCGCAAAAAAGCATTTTCGCTCACAAACGCTCGAAGAACTAGTAGAACACGGTTACTTAACGTTTGAAGAGCATCAAGAGTTACTTGAATGCATTGTTAACCTGTGGAACATTCGCTTTGCACTGCACCTAGCGGCTGGGCGCATGGAAAACCGGTTACTCTTTGATCATCAACCGGTAGCGGCTAAACTGCTCGGGTTTGGCGACGATGGGCGTGCAGCCGTTGAACGTATGATGAAGCGATTATTTCGCATTATGGGGCGTGTGCGTGAACTTAACCAAATGCTGTTATCCTACTTCGAACAAAGCATTTTAACAGGCCATGTAAACTATAAAGTAACCAGTATTGACGCTGACTTTGAACAAATTGGCCATCAAATTCGAGTAAAAGATCCGCAAGTATTTTTTCACCGTGAAAAAATTATTGAGCTGTTTTGGCACATTGCAGATAACCCACAGATTACCCATATTTACCCAAGTACAATTCGTTTACTGCGCCAGGTAAGACGTCGTTTGTTAGGCGACTTACAAGATTATTCGCTGTGTCGCACTATGCTGCTTAAGCTTATTTCCCATCCTAATGGTATGGGGCGTGCCTTTACGTTAATGCATAAACACGGCATTTTATCGGCGTATTTACCAAATTGGCGTAATATCGTTGGGCAAATGCAGTTCGATTTATTCCATGCCTATACAGTAGATGAACACACCCATCGTTTAATTCAAAATTTGTATCATTATTTCCAGCCAGAGTGCGCCAATACGTTTCCGCTGTGTCGTGAAATTGTGGTACGCATGGAAAAGCCAGAGCTATTATATTTAGCGGGTATTTTCCACGATATTGCCAAAGGCCGCGGTGGTGATCACTCCGAGCTTGGTGCGGTAGATGCCAGAGAGTTTGCCAAATTACACGGCTTAACAACCTTTGAGGGTAAATTTATTGCATGGCTTGTGGAAAACCATTTGCTTATGTCGGTGACTGCACAGCGCAAAGATATTAACGACCCTGACGTGATTGCTGAATTTGCGGCGCGTGTTAAAAATGAAAAGCAACTCGATTACCTTTATTGCTTAACGCTTGCTGATATTCGCGCCACCAACGATAACTTGTGGAATGATTGGAAAAGTACACTGCTGCGCGATCTTTATACCCACACACAACGTGCGCTGCGCCGCGGTCTTGAAAACCCGATGGATTTACGTGACCAAATTCGCGATAAAAAAGCACAAGCAAAACAACGCTTACTTAATTTAGGGTTTGCAGAAGGTCAAATTGATGCATTGTGGCTGCGTTTTAAGCCCGATTATTTCACGCGTTTTTCAACGCAAATGATTGCATGGCAATGCGAGCATATCTTGGCGTCAAAAGACTCTAGTAAAGGATTGGTGCTGCTTTCTGGTCAGCCTATTAATGGCGGTAGCCAAGTATTTGTTTACTGCCCAGACCAAGCCAATTTAGTTGCGCGTTTGGTAGCGGTGTTGGGCGCTAAAAAAGCCAACATATTACACGCGCAAATAATGAATACCAAAGACGGCTATGCAGTTGATAATTTTGTTATTTTAGAACAAAACGGTGAGCCGGTAACGAGCCAAAGTCGCGCTAGCTCTATTAAGAAGTCAATTCAGCAAGTTATTGACGAACCAAATAAGAAAGTTCGAGTCAAAAAGAACCGTAAAAAGCGCTTTAAAGGCTTTAATATTAAGCCCCGAGTTATTGTGTCACCACATGGGCGTAAAGACCGCACCCTTGTAGAAATTCAAGTGGTTGACATTCCAGGCTTATTAACCAAAATAACCGATGTATTTTCAAGTTTAGCGTTACATATACACGCCGCGCGCATTACGACCATAGGCGAACGTGCTGAAGATTTTTTTGTGGTATCTAACGCTGGCTATAACGCATTAAATGAACAAGAATGTGGCGATTTAAAAAACCGCCTTCTTGAAAAATTCAATTCCGAAAACGATTAAAGGCACACTATGGAACAATTGAAATTAACCATCGAGCAAGCATGGGAAAATCGCGATAATATTTCACCGGCATCAGTTTCTGATGAGGTTTTCAACGCTATTAACGAATCCCTCGCTTTGTTAGATTCAGGTAAAGCACGTGTGGCTGAAAAAATCTCAGGTGAATGGGTTGTGCACCAATGGCTTAAAAAAGCGGTGTTATTATCATTTAGAATTCGTGACAACGCACCAATGAGCGATGGTGTAAACCAGTTTTTCGACAAAGTACCGCTTAAATTCACTGACTACACGCCTGAGCAGTTTAAGCAAGAAGGCATGCGCGTAGTACCAAACGCAGTGGCTCGTCAGGGCAGCTTCGTAGGCAAAAATGTAGTGTTAATGCCTTCTTACGTAAACATTGGCGCTTACGTTGATGAAGGCACAATGGTTGATACATGGGCAACCGTAGGTTCATGTGCACAAATCGGTAAAAACGTTCACTTATCAGGTGGTGTAGGCATTGGTGGTGTACTAGAGCCACTACAAGCAAACCCAACTATTATTGAAGATAACTGCTTTATTGGCGCTCGTTCTGAAATTGTAGAAGGCGTTGTTGTTGAAGAAGGCGCGGTAATCTCAATGGGCGTATACATTAGCCAAAGCACACGTATTTATGACCGTGAAACAGGCGAAACTCATTATGGCCGCGTACCGGCTGGCGCCGTAGTTGTACCTGGCTCACTGCCATCAAAAGACGGCTCACACAGCTTATATGCTGCAATTATCGTGAAAAAAGTTGATCAGCAAACACGTGAAAAAGTAGGTATTAATGCCCTACTTCGCTCAGTAAGCGAATAATGCGTTAAACGCATACTAAAAACACAAAAAAGAGCGCTAATTAGCGCCCTTTTTTTATTGTTTAGAAGCAATTAGTCTTCTAGCAGTGCATCTGTTTTAGCGGCACAAATAAAGTCATTTTTATGAAGACCTTTAATTGAGTGGCTCCACCAAGTTACTGTTACTTTGCCCCACTCAGTTAAGATACCAGGGTGGTGACCTTCATCTTCCGCCATTGCACCTAACTTGTTGGTGAATTCCAACGCGAGTTTAAAGTTCTTGAACTTAAATACACGCTCTAATTGCATAATGCCGTCAACCACAATTGGTGTCCAATCAGGAATTTGCTTAACTAATACGGCTAGCTCTTCATCTGAAACTTTTGGTGCGTCAGCACGACACGCTTCACATTTTTGAGCACTTAATTCAGACATAATAAACCCTTTTCTAACTTGCTTTCTTTTGTTTAGGTGGAAATAGTGGCTCGTGGAGCCCTAGCTCTTTTGCTTTTTCTACAAGCGACATAATATCGAGCTGTGAAATATCAAATAAATCTTCAATTGCATTAATGGTGTAATACAAAGGTTGCATAATATCGATACGGTACGGCGTGCGTAGCACATCGAGTGGTTCAAGCGGCTTGATTTGTGGTACATCTGAGTACACATATTGGGTTTCGCCTGGGCTTGATAAAATGCCACCGCCATAAATGCGTAGACCATCTTTAGTTTGCATTAAGCCAAACTCGACGGTAAACCAATATAAACGCGCTAAATATACGCGGTCTTTTTTCTCAGCAGCTAAGCCAAGTTGACCGTATTTATGTGTAAACTCTGCAAATGCAGGGTGTGTTAACATAGCGCAGTGACCAAAGATCTCGTGAAAGATATCTGGCTCTTGCAAATAATCAAACTCTTCACGTGAGCGAATAAAAGTCGCTACCGGGAATTTTTTATTTGCCAGCAATCGGAAAAACTCGTCAAAATCAATCAATGCAGGTACTGGCGCGCATTCCCAACCGGTCGATTCGCGAAGCACTTTACTCACTTCTTCTAATTGTGGAATGCGGTCTAACGGCAGGTTTAGCTTATCTAAGCCATGCATATACTCATCACACGCCTTGTTTTTTATACATTCTAATTGACGTGCGATCAGTTCTGACCAAATTTGATTTTCTTCATCAGACCAATTGATAAACCCATTATCATCCGGCTGTTTAGAAATATAACTACTACTTTTGCCCATAAATTTCATCTCTTCATCAGCAAGTGACGTACTTGCTTAAGCACAACATTCAAACGCAAAACGGTGACATTACACGCTGAATTCAGATGTTCTAGATGTTATGACAAAGTTACTCAAAAGGTAATGACTGCGGCAGTTTTGGTACTTGCCACAAAGCCGTAAAATGTAAACTTAAAACTACACACCAGTAAACATTTAAAACCACCACTGTAAATAAAGAGCCTAAAATCAACACAACTGTAAAAATAAAATTACACAAAATCACTTTCACAAGGAGGCAAATGTTAACAGAAGCCTTTTTTAGCTTTTACTAGTTACTTCGAAACAAAAAAAGAGGCTAAACGCCTCTTCAACTTAGCCAAATAGAGAACATTAAATTTGCGCTAATGCTTGTGCTAAATCCTCAATAATATCGTCAGCTTCTTCAAGGCCAACAGAAATACGCACTAACCCATCTGAGATCCCAGCAGCTAAGCGTTCTTCAGGTGTATAAGGAGAGTGTGTCATCGATGCGGGATGTTGGATCAGCGTTTCAGCATCACCTAAGCTTACTGCTAACGTGCACAATTTAGTTGCGTTAATAAATTGTGCGCCCATTTCAAGTGTGCCTTTTAGCTCAAACGCAATTACACCACCAGCCGCTTTCATTTGCGTGCCAATAAACTTATTACCGGGATGGGATTTTAGGCCTGGGTAATATACTTGTTCGATTTTTTCGTGCTGTGCTAAAAATTCAGCGACTTTTTGCGCGTTGTTACAGTGTCTTTCCATACGAACGCTGAGTGTTTTCATACCGCGAATAATTAACCACGCATCGTGCGGACTAATGGTTGCACCAATATCTTTTAACACAGTGAGCTTAATGGTTTCGATATGCTCTTTACTACCGCACACTAAGCCCGCAACCACATCGCCATGACCATTTAAGTATTTAGTTGCACTGTGCAGCACAATATCGATACCAAAGTGCTTTGGTTTTTGCAGTAACGGCGTCATAAAGGTGTTATCGATTACCGAAATTAAATTATGGCGCTTGGCAAAGTCACCAATAAACGCTAGGTCTATAACCACAAGATTGGGGTTGATTGGCGTTTCAGCGAAGATCATTTTTGTATTCGGTTTAAGTGCGTTTTCAACTGCGCCGTGATCTTCCATATCAACAAATGTCACTTCAATACCAAACTTAGGTAACATATGAGAAAACAAAGCAAAGGTGCAACCATACACCGCTTTTGAGGCAATCAAGTGATCACCTTGAGCTAAAAAGCTCAGAACAGATGCTGATACAGCGCCCATGCCAGTAGCCGTGGCAGCGCCATCTTCCATTTCTTCTAATGCCGCGATTTTAAGTTCTAGCTCTCGGGTCGTTGGATTGCCAAGGCGAGAATAAATATAGCCTGCTTCATCGCCCGCAAAACGCGCAGCGCCTTGCGCTGCGTTATCAAAAACAAAGGTAGAAGATTGGTAAATAGGCGTGCTAAGAGGACCATGGGCGTGATCGTGTTGTTTTCCGCCATGGATACATAAACTGTTATCCGAAAGTTGTGATTTCATACTACTTGCTTAAATTGTTGTCATAATTATTAACTACATAATTAATGCACAACTGAAAAAACAACAAGCACGCTAGATTGTTAGACGGCTAAAATTGTATACAAAAGGCTGAAAATGCGTAAAGTTTATTTTCCACTCTGTCCGTTGTCTTTGCTTTTTACACTGTCTATGGCGAGTTTAACGCATGATGTTAACAAGTTTTTCTTATTTGGTAAGCCCGGTAGTGGACGACTTAATTCCATTGCTTTGTAGCCGATACGTGCCGTAAATATACTCACACTCACCCCTTGTGCTGCACGTGCAGATAACTTGCCAGCGAGTTCAGCGCTTAATGCGGTTGTAGCAAAATCGCTGATAAGCTCAGCACTGCCCGCAAACAGCATTTGCTTTAATGTCATACGATACAACTTTATGCGACTGACATACCCTAACGGCAAACCATACACTTGGGTAATATCTTCAATCATTTTTGTGCTACGCCATAGCACCACCGCCATATCGACTAATGCGATAGGCGATATCGCCACCATCACGCCTGAGGTAGAAGCGTATTTTTTAATAATATTCTGTGCTTTTTCGTCCTGCTCGACCAAAACGGTATTAGCATACAGCGACATCACCTCTTGATCTGTGTGATGGGCATCGAGCTTGGAGAGCATTTGCGCTAACTTATCATTACTAAGGTGACCGTTGATTTTAGTTAGAAATCTTTCCGCTTCGCCAATTTGCACAGATTGCATTAATCTAGCGGCATCATGCTGCTGAATTTTTGTATTTTTTAATTTTCGTAATAAACGGAATTCACGAAAAGCGACTTTACCAACTAAAGCCAAAGCCGTTGACACCGCCACGCCGTACACAGCGGCTAAAAACGGTGACGTGCTAATTGCCTCAATAATCGTAAAAATGACTTCAGACAACACTAACGTCACCAGCGATAAAACAAAAATACGCGCCAGCCAGTTAGGCTTCGTCGGCTTTGTTAACGAATCTAATTCAGTTTCAAGTGGCGTTTCAGCCATTTCTAGTTCGCTGTGTGATTGGGCAACAACTTTACCTTGCTGCAATTGCTGACTTTGTTCGAATAATGAATCCAATTGGCTATCGTTTTGCGGCTCGCATTCTTTGATAACACGGCCTTGTTGCAATTCACTCATAGCACCTTATCTCCAATTAAATACTCTATTACATGGTCTAACCTGACATGCTCAAGCTGATGCTGCGCGTTTAATATCGGGTAAAAGCTTGGAAAGTTAAAGCCATTATTTGGCCACTGTTCCGGTGAAAGCAAACGCATTGGTGGTTGCGCTGGCAAATACGTTAGCAACTGCTCACTTTCGATTGATTTACCATAAATACAATTAAGTATTTCTCCGCCTTCCTTTACTTGTACCTGCTTGGTTGCTTTCACTGAACTCATCGCCATGGTTTCCACCATGACGCCTTGGTAATTCAATTCATTTTGCGCATCAAGCACTAAATTGTTAAGTAATAACGCTAAGTCTTTATGATGCTCAACACTCAAATGGTCAACTTTATTTGCAGCAAACAAAATTTTATCGATCTTGGGTGAAAACAAGCGGCTTAAAAAGTTATTTTTGCCATAGTCAAAATGCTTTAATAGCGACTTAAGGACATCACTTTGCTCTACCAGTGCATCGCGTCCTTTATCTAGCGCACCTAATAAATCAACCAAAATAATTTGCCTGTCAAAGCCGCCAAAAAAGTTACTGTAAAAGGTCTTAACAACGTCTTTTTTATATTGCTCATAACGTGTTTTAAGGGTTGCTAAATAACTGTTTTCAGGAGCGCTTAACAGTGTTTGTTCATCAATCTCAGGGATTGGGAAAAAATGAGTAATTGGTGCGTCTTCCAACTCACCAGGCATAATTAAACGGCCAGGCTGTAACTGCGTTAATTGACACTGATTTTTAAATATCAGTAATAAGTCTCGATATTCATGTGCAAACTGTTTAAGTTGGTCGAAGTCAACTTCTTGGGCCCAATCAAATTGCGATAATTTATTGATAAACGTTTCACTATGAGCTGCTCGCGGCTGCTCTTTAAGCAATGCAAATTGACGATTACTCCATGCCAAAAACGACTCATCAAGCATAGGTAAATCAAGTAACCATTCGCCAGGATAGTCAAAAATATCGATTGTTAGGGTGCTAACATCGGTTAGATGGGCGCGTAAACCACTATTCGGCTTATATTTAATGTTTAAACGTAAGGTGTTTAATCGGTTGGTTGATGCCGGCCATTTACCCAATTGCAACTGATTTAACGCGTTACCATAGTCAAAGCTAGCAACGCTTAAATCATCTTGGCCTACGAGTTTGCCCGCAATAAAACGCTCTTGCTGTTGTAATGAAAAAAATGGCAGCTTGCTTTTGGATTGCGTTAAATGATGAATAAACGATGTAATAAAAGCGGTTTTACCACTTTTACTCAGTCCTGTTACGGCAAGTTTTACATGTTGATCTAAACCGCGTTTTACTAGTTTTTGTGCTTTGGCACGCAGTTTTTGTAACTTTTCCGATTGGTTGATAACTTTCTCCTTAACAAACAAAACGGATAAGTTTGCCAATGGTGAGACTTATCCGTTTAGATACGTTGTCTTATCGCTACAGTTTGTTGATTTCACGGCTTACAGTAAACTCCGGTGAAGTAACATACTTTTCCATAGCTTGTAAGCGGCCATCAATGCGATCAAACTGTTCTTTTAAGTCGTGAAGCGCGCGACGTGGTGGTTCACCTGCTTGCCACACTTTCGACTTAACTTCGATCGGTTTTTCAGTATTAACCGTTTCTGTTTTATTTTGATTAGGTAAAGTTTCTGGCTTTACCTCTAAAATAAACCAGCATGCAATGTAAGCAACAATAAAGAATGGGCCACCGAGCAAGAGTACTGCTGAAATAAAAATAATTCTTACCAGCCATAGCTCCATATTAAAGTAGTCGCTTAACCCTGCACAAACACCAGCTACTTTGCCACGTTTTGGGTCACGATATAATTCGCCTCTACGTCTACTCATACCTTAGCCCTCCACTCAGGCGCCTCCGCGTCTAAAATAGACTCTAGCGTTTTCACGCGGTCGGCCATTTTTTCTGCTTTGTTTGCCAGTTCAATTAGCTGACGATGTTCATGTTCACTTAAACCTTGGCTCACTTGCTTTTTGCTGCGGTAATGTAAAATTAGCCATAATGGTGCAACAAAAATCATAAACAAGATTGTTGGAACTGCTATTGCTTCAAACCCACTCATAGTGCCCTCCTGCTCTCCCAAGCTTTAATTATTACTTATCTTTTTTAGCCATGCTTTTCTTAAGAGCTGCTAGTTCATCATCGATTTTCTCTTCATCTTGAAGACTGGCGATTTCATCAGACAATGTTTTCTTACCCATTTCATACGATTCAATTTGCGACTCAAGGCCATCAATTTTGTTCTCGTAATGTTCAAAACGACTTAGTGCATCTTCCACTTTAGATGAATCAAGCGCTTTCTTAACACCTAAACGCGACTCAGCAGAACGTTGACGAAGAATAATTGCTTTTTGACGTGCTTTTGCATCAGCTAGTTTGTCTTGCAATGCTGCAACTTCTTGCTGCAATTTTTCAATGTGCTCTTCAACTTGCGCAAGCTCATGCGCTACTGCGGTTGCCGCTTCGGTTGATTTTTTCTTTTCAACAAGTGCTGAACGCGCTAGATCTTCGCGCTCTTTGCTTAGTGCTAACTCAGCTTTTGCTTGCCAATCAGCAGCTTCCTGCTCAAGTTTTTCAACACGACGTACTAGTTCTTTCTTTTCGGCAATGGTTTTTGCCGAGGTAGAACGCACTTCTACAAGCGTGTCTTCCATTTCTTGAATAATCAGACGAACCATTTTTTCTGGATCTTCTGCTTTATCTAACAAAGCATTGATATTTGAATTCACAATATCTGCAAAGCGTGAAAAAATTCCCATAATACTTTCCTCAATTTTAAAATTTATGACTGACCGCTTGTACTGTATCAAGATGCTTGCCAACTTTTAAATACATTTAAAGTATTGATTTTAAAATGAAATATTTTGAAATACAAAATACTTTAAACACATCCGGAATTAAAATACACTAGATGTTAGTAAATTTGACTAAGAGTTAGCAAAAATGAGTCGCACTAATCAACAGGACAATCTTTTAGGTCAGTCTAACAGCTTTTTAGAAGTATTAGAGCATGTATCGCAAGTAGCACAGCTTAATAAGCCCGTACTCATAATTGGCGAGCGCGGAACAGGTAAAGAACTGATTGCTGCACGTTTACATTTCCTCTCAAGCCGTTGGGACCAAAATTATGTAAAGCTTAATTGTGCGGCACTAAACGAAAACCTGCTAGAAAGTGAATTATTCGGACATGAGTCGGGCGCATTTACCGGCGCAAGCAAACGCCATGAAGGGCGTTTTGAGCGAGCTGATGGTGGCACACTGTTTTTAGATGAATTAGCCAATACCTCAGGTCTTATTCAAGAAAAGCTATTGCGTGTCATTGAGTATGGTGAGTTTGAGCGTGTTGGCGGTAAATCCACTGTACGCGTTAATACGCGTTTAGTTTGCGCAACCAATGAGGATTTACCCAGTCTTGCTGAGCAAGGCGAGTTTCGCAGCGACTTACTCGACCGCTTGGCTTTTGATGTAATCACACTGCCGCCTTTAAGAGAACGTAAAGAAGATATTTTGCTACTTGCTGAAAACTTTGCAATTAATATGGCGCGAGATCTTGAATGGGAGTTATTCAGCGGTTTTACACGAAAAGCACAAGAAACTTTGCTTGATTACCACTGGCCAGGCAATATTCGTGAACTTAAAAATGCGGTTGAACGAAGTGTTTATCGCGCTGCCAACCCGCATGTGCCTGTACATGAAATTATACTCGACCCATTTATTAGCCCATTTAGACCAAAACAAAAAGTTAAAACAAACGATCGTGTCAGCGTCGCCCCAATTGAGCCGACTAACGCTGTTGCGCCACCAGTTGTGGACGAGCCAGTAACCAGCAAGCCAGAATTTAACTTTCCATGTGACTTAAAAACATTATCAAATCAGTACGAAATTGATTTAATTAATGACGCATTGAAGTATTGCCAATATAATCAAAGAAAAACGGCCGATAGCTTAGGGTTAACCTACCATCAGCTGCGAGGCTACTTAAAAAAATACAATTTATTAGATGCCAATGCGCGAACGTTGTAACACAACAACACAAACGGATAAAAAAAGAAGTAACTTGCCAAAATTACTCGAATTACTTCGTACTAACTGCTCAAAGGTGTCGGCTATTTTCGCATGCACCTTACTTGCTGCGTGCACCTTTGAAGAGCAAAAGACCATTAATGGCTTAGTGTACTGCTCGGAAGCAAACCCGGTGGCATTTAATCCACAGTTGACCACCACAGGGTCAACCATCGACATTATCTCTCATCAACTCTATAACCGTTTGCTATCAATCGACCCAACCAGTGGTGAATTTATACCCGAATTAGCAACCAGTTGGTCATTGCTAGATAGTGGCAAAAAAGTGGTGTTTAATTTGCGCCAGGATGTGGCGTTTCATCAAACCGATTACTTTACACCAAGCCGCTCACTTAATGCAGACGATGTAGTGTTTACATTTACCCGCTTATTTGATGTTTATAACCCTTACCATTTTGTCGGCGGTGGTAATTACCCGTATTTCCAAAGTATTGGTTTAGATCAGTCATTTCGCTCAGTGACAAAAACAGGCGAGTACCAAGTTACATTCGAGTTGTTTAGCCCAGATAGCAGCTTTTTATCCAACATGGCCACCGATTTTGCCATTGTGCTATCAAAAGAATATGCCGATATGCTAAGTAAAAATGAGTCTTTGGAAGATATCGACCGCTTACCTATCGGCACAGGCCCTTATAAATATAAACGTTTTAAACGAGATGCCTTTGTGCGCTTTTATCGCAATGAAGATTACTGGAAAAGTGATGTAGCCATTGAACAATTGGTATTTGATATTACATCAGACTCCAACACCCGCATCGCTAAGGCACTTACTGGCGAGTGTGATATTGCAGCTCACCCGAGTAGCGCACACATCGAAGTTTTAAATAACCGTGAAGACATCGCCGTTGAAAAATTAGCAAATTTAAATGTGGGATATCTAGCCTTTAATACGCAAAAAGCACCATTTGATAAAGTTGAAGTACGTCGCGCAATTTCACACGCCATCGACAAACAGAAAATACTGCAAGCGGTCTATTTTAATAACGCAGATATGGCACAATCTATTTTGCCGCCAGAATCTTGGGCCTACCAAGCCCAACCAAACTACCCTAGCTATAATTTAGAGCTAGCAAAATCATTACTTGAAACCGCAGGTTATAAAGATGGCTTCACCATGGATCTGTGGGCGATGCCAGTAAGCCGTATTTATAATCCTAACGCCCGTAAAATGGCCGAGCTTATTCAAAGCGAATTAAAGCAAATTGGCATCAAAGTGAATATTATTGAGTACGAGTGGAACACGTTTCTTGAGCGATTAACCCTGCATCAACACGATTCGGTTTTAATTGGCTGGGCAGCTGACTCGCCAGAACCCGATAACTTTTTAAACCCGATTTTAAGCTGTGCATCAGTATTTAGCGGTAAGAACCCTTCAAATTGGTGTAACGCTGAGTTTGATTTACTGCTAACAAAAGCCCACGACACTGAAGATATTGAGGCGAGAAAAGAAATTTACTTTGCTGCGCAACAAATGGTTGCTCAAGAATTACCTTTACTGCCAATTGCCCATGGACTGCGCCTTCAAGCTAAATCAACACACATCACAGGTGTTGAAGTACCGCCATTTGGTGGTATTTCGCTCGCTAATGCGAGGAAAGCGCAATGATGTTACGTGACTACCTTGCGAGAAGGCTAACGCTATTCTTCTTTATGCTGCTGTTATTAAGCGCATTTACGTTTTCATTGGCGTATTTGTTTCCAGGTGAAGCGATTTCAAATTTAAGTGGTGTGCAAACACCCACACCAATGGAACGCGATGCGCTGAGCCAAAAATATGCCCTTGATAAAGGTTATATTGCGCAGTATGGCAAGTTTATTTCTAATATTTTTCATGGTGATTGGGGTACGTCTTTTTCATCCGGACAGCCGGTTTTTGAGCATATTAAAGAGCTTTTCCCAGCAACGATAGAGCTTGCATTTTATGCCCTTATTGTGTCGATTATTATTGGTGTTCCTGCGGGTATTTTGTCGGCGGCGTATCACAAACGACTACCCGATTACACGATCAACTCATTTGCACTGATAGGCATTTCGACCCCTATATTCTGGCTAGCGCTTATTTTAATCATGGTGTTTTGCTTACAGCTAGGTTGGCTGCCAATGAGTGGCCGCGTCGGCTTACTGTATGAAATTCCTGATACGACTGGGTTTATTTTGATTGATATTGCCCTTAGTGATATCGATTATAAACAACAGGCATTTATTGATGCGTTTAAACACTTAACGCTACCAACTTTAGTGCTCGCAACCTATCCAACCAGTGTACTCACGCGCTTTACCAAAGACTCTACGCTCACTGTATTAGATAAGCCCTATATTAAGACTGCACGCGCTAAAGGCTTGACTCGATATGAAATTATCACCCGCCATGCGCTAAAAAATGCCCTACTACCAATCATAAAACAAATTGGTTTGCAGTTTAGTACACTGATTACGCTCGCGATGATCACTGAGGTTATTTTTTCATGGCCAGGCGTTGGACAATGGCTGATTAACAGTATTTATCAGCGCGATTACCCAGCAATTTCAGGTGGCTTATTAACCGTATCGTTATTTGTGATTATCGCGAATATTGCGGCAGACATTTTACACAACCTATTAGACCCAGTTTCGAGAAATCAAAGTCATGGCAAAGTTTAAGTTATTTACCGAAGACTCAAACAAGTCGCCATTACGCCATTTGTGGCGTAACTTTAAGTCGAATCACCTTGCGTTGTTAGGCCTGTGGGTATTTTTATTTTTAACCGTTCTTGCCATGTTTGCGCCGCTTATTGCACCTTATGGTATCAACGAGCAGCATAATAATTCGCTTATTTTACCGCCGTCTTGGGATGATCAAGGTAGCGTAAACTTTTTACTTGGAACCGATGGCCTAGGGCGTGATTTACTTTCGCGCTTAATGAACGGTGCCACTATGACCTTTGGTCTTGCCATTATCACGGCATTATTAACAACTCTTTTTGGTGTCATTTTAGGCATTTTAGCAGCACTTACTAAAGGCTGGCGTTCTTCGGTTTTAAATCACCTACTTGATGTAACACTGGCAATCCCAAGTTTACTGTTGGCAATTATTATTGTGGCAATTCTTGGTCCTGGCTTAATGAACACAGTGTGGGCAATTATTCTGTCACTGTTACCGCAATACATTCATTCAATCCGAAATATTGTTAGCCAAGAAATAAGCAAAGATTATGTGATTGCTCACCGCCTTGATGGTGCGAGTAAATGGCGTATTTTATTAAAAGGTATTTTGCCCAATATATACGAGCAAATTGTATTAATTTTTACCATGTCGTTATCGACTGCCATACTGGATATCGCAGCACTTGGCTTTTTGCAATTAGGCGCTCAACCGCCTACTGCTGAATGGGGCGCAATTTTGGCAGAAAACTTAAGTTTAATTTACCTTGCCCCATGGGCAGTAGCCCTGCCCGGCTTCTTGCTATTTATTACTATTTTATCTACTAACCTAGTTGGTGATGGTTTGCGCCAAGCACTGCAAAAACGTAAGGCCAGCTAAATGCAATTGCTTGATATTCGTAACTTAACGATAGAGTTAGACACCGGCGAAACGGTGATCCGCGCGGTGGACCGCGTTAGCATTAGCTTAAAAGAAGGTGAAGTGCATGCCCTTGTTGGTGAATCTGGCTCGGGCAAAAGTTTAATCGCCAAAGCATTAATGGGCGTGTTAAATGCGCGCTGGCGTATCACAGCCGACCGCATGCATTGGCGTGGCATCGATTTAATGCGATTAAGTGGTGAAAAACGTCGCCAGTTAATCGGCAATGAAATCGCGATGATCTACCAAGAACCTAGTAGCTGCCTTGATCCCACAGCGAAAATCTACGATCAGCTGATTGAAAGTATTCCGCGCGATAAAATTAACGGTCATTTTTTTCAAAAGCGCTTATTGTTAAAAAAACGTGCAAAGGCATTACTACACAAAGTCGGCATTAAAGAGCATGAACACGTATTTGACAGCTATCCCCATGAACTTTCGGAAGGTATTTGTCAAAAAGTGATGATTGCAATGGCAATTGCACGCTCACCAAAGTTACTGATTGCCGATGAGCCGACAACAGCGCTTGAGAGCACAACACGTGCACAAATTTTTCGTTTGCTACGCAGTTTAAATCAGCTCAAAAGCATGTCTATTTTGATGATCAGTCACGAATTATCTGAGCTAAGTGATTGGACTCATGGCTTACACGTTTTATATTGCGGACAAATGGTCGAGGCTGGACGTACTAAAACATTATTTACTAAGCCAAAACACCCTTACACCCAAGCGTTACTTAAAAGTTTGCCTGAATATAACCAAAGCTTAGCTCATAAAGCACCGCTTTACGCGCTCAAAGGCACAATCCCGACCTTGCAGCACCTTCCTATAGGGTGCCGACTTGGACCACGCTGTCCGCAAGCTCAGCGAGAATGTGTGGCAACACCTCCGGTGTCAGATAGCCATGGTCACACCTATGCCTGTCACTTTCCGCTTAATCAAGACAAGGAAAAGTGCTAATGGAACCTATTCTTAAGGTACAAGCACTGCACAAACACTTTAATGTGCGCGCAGGGCTTTTTAGAAGTAAGCAGTTTAATGCGGTCTCTGATGTATCGTTTTGCTTAGGCAAAGGTGAAACCCTCGCCATCATCGGTGAAACAGGGTCAGGTAAAAGTACATTAGGTAAAATTTTAGCGGGCGCTGATACCGCAAGCTCAGGACAAATTCTACTGGATGGCCAGATAATTGAAGATGGCGGAAAACGCGTAGAAAACAGTAAAGATATTCGCCTAATTTTCCAAGATCCGATGAAAAGCTTAAACCCGAGTAATACCATTGGTAGCATCTTGGGCGAAATTTTAGTGCTAAATACCGACTTAGATAAACAGCAGCGCAGAGAACGCATTAACCAAACGCTTTTGAACGTAGGTTTACTTGCCGAACACCGCAACTACTACGCGCATATGTTCTCTGGCGGCCAAATTCAGCGTGTCGCGCTTGCTCGGGCAATTATTCTCGACCCTAAAATCTTAGTGTTAGATGAAGCACTGTCCTCACTCGACCCGTCAGTACGGGCGCAAACGGTAAACCTTTTGTTGCGATTACAACGCGAAACAGGGTTAAGCTATATTCTTATCACTAACCACTTAAGCTTAGTAAAGCATATGAGTGACAGCTTGTTACTGCTTCACAAAGGCAAGGTGGTTGAGTATGGCGAAACACATCAAGTCTTTGCCAAGCCACAAACTAAGTTGGCTGAACGCATGCTCGCTAACTAAGCAAAGCTTAGCGTAACTAAAGAAGCATTAATTAAAGACATAAAAAAAGCGCCCTTGGGCGCTTTTTTATTGCGAAACATTATAAGTTTGGCTCTTGCGTTTCAACTGCTGCTGTTTTCACTTCAGCATCGTCTTTTAACGCTTCGATAAAGCTCTCATAGTGTTTATTCATTTGCTGGCGTGCAATACCATCACGTAGTTGGTCGTTAATTTCTGCCGCTGGTGCGTCATACACTTTATTTAACACAACTAAGCTAACATCACCGTTACCAAGCGTCACTAACTCAGCACTTTGCGCATCATTTGGTGTTGGCATTTTAAATGCAGCTTGAACTACTTCATATGATGGTGCAAACGACTGGCGTGTTACCGCTTCAGTCGAAACCACTTCAGCATTTGCTTGTGTTGCGATTTCGCTAAGTGCAGTACCTGCTTGTAGGCTCGCGAATAACTCTTGTGCTTTAGATTTTGCAAGTTCGCTCGCTTTTTGGTTCTCAAGTGTTAGCTGAATACCCGCAGTCACTTCTTCAAGTGGTTTTACCGCTGCCGCTTTATGCTCTTTTGCACGAATAAACACAATGTGTTCATCTGCAATTTCAATCAGCTCAGAGTTAACACCATCTTCTAAAATCTCTACCGAAAATGCTGTATTTAACACATTAGGGTTGTTAAGTGGCGCTGGTGCGTTACTACGTGAGAATAACTCAGTGCTCTTAACTTCAACACCTGCAACTTCTGCTGCATCAGCTAAGCTGTCTGCAACTTCAAATGCAAGATCTGCAACACGTGTTTGTACTTCATAAAATTGATTTAAACGTTTATCAAGTTCTAACTGCGCTTTGATATTTGCAGATACTTCAGCAAGTTCTTTTACTTGCTCTGGCTCGTAATCTGTTAGTTTAATGATGTGGTAACCGAATTCTGTTTTTACGATTTCAGAAATATCGCCTACGCTTTCAAGCGCGAACGCTGCGGTTTCAAACTCAGGGTCCATCATATCGCGGTCAATCCAATCAAGATCACCGCCTAGCTCTGCGCTGACTAAGTCATCTGACTTTTCTTCAGCTAGTTTTGCAAAATCAGCACCGTTTTGTAACTCAGCTAAAATTTCTTCCGCTTTTGCTTGTGCAGCTGCATCGTCTTCTAAGTTCTCAACAAGAATATGTGCAACACGACGACGCTCAGGCTCCATGTATAGTGCCTTATTTTCTTCGTAATTAGCTGCAACTTCAGCGTCTGTTACGGCTTCTTCAAGTGGTAGCTCTGAACCTTTTAACTCAATGTACTCTAATGCCACCATTTCAGGAGCCATAAACTGGTTTTGATTAAGCTGATAGTATTCTTTAATTTCGTCTTCTGAAACCGCTACGTCTGATTTGAAGTTTGCAGCGCTTAACGTCACAGTTTCAATATCACGTAATTGGTTTTGCAGTTTTACTGCGCTCGCAAGCTCGTTATCTAACGTGAAGTCAGTTGCAATTAACGCTGTCGCTAATTGGTTTAGCGTCATTTCTTTACGTAAGTAATCGCGGAAACCATCTGGTTGATAGTTCATTTGGCGAATTACTTGAAGGTAGCGATCATTATTAAACTGACCAGCAACTTGGAATGCAGGAATATTGCGGATTTCTTTTTTGATTGCTTCGTCGCTTACACGCAAGCCTAGTTCTTGTGCAAGTTGCATTTGTAGCTCTTGTTGCACTAAGCGTTGCATTACGTTTTCACGCATACGTGCGACATATGCAGGGTCTGACGCGATTTGTGAAAAATATTCACCAAATTGCTGCTCTAGACGACTGCGTTCATTCTCATAAGCACGAGCGAAGCTCATCTGGCTAATTTCCTTGCCATTGACAGTTGCAACAGGCGTTTCCGTAGGTTGACCTAAATAACTACCAATACCGGCAAGAGCAAATGATAAAATCACTAAGGTTAAAATGACTTTTGCCGTAGCACCTTGTGAGCCTTCTCTAATTCTCTCTAGCATTGTTTTTCTCTTTTATTCTGTTTCAGTGTCAATTTCAGACTGAAATTACAGGACGCTATATATGTAAAAAGCGCATCTTAGCAGATGCGCCTTTTTACTTGAAGATTAAAATTGCTGTTTCAAAGGTTATTTTGAAATTGGCAAGTTTAGCCTTCTACAGTCAATTAGTTTACTGCGTCTTTTAGCGCTTTACCCGCTTTAAAAGATGGAATATTTGCTGCAGCAATCTCAATTGATTCACCAGTTTGTGGGTTACGGCCTGTACGAGCAGCACGCTCACGTACTGAGAAAGTACCAAAACCTACTAATGCAACAGAATCACCGTCTTTTAGTGCACCTGTTACTGATTCGATAAATGAATCTAACGCACGGCCTGCCGCTGCTTTAGAAATATCTGCATCTGTTGCGATTTGATCAACTAGTTGAGACTTGTTCACTATATCATCCCCTTCCATTGTTATTATTTAATCGTGGTATAAGACCACACAAAGGCTAAGTTAATGCACCAAAATAATGCGTTAAATTAACAATAAAAATTCGCGCTAATCACCGTATTTAAAGGGCTAGCAAAATTACAGTGCCTAAATTAGCACAGACATTTTATTTGAAAAGCCCTTTTCGACGGTTTTTGATGAATTTTTTTAATTTTTTGCCGTTTCGATTGAAAAACTAGCAATTGGCTCGGCTAAAGCGAGTTCAAGTACCTCTTCAATTCGCTTAACAGGGTGGATAGAAAGCCCTTCCATTACGTTTTCTGGGATCTCTTTTAAGTCACGCTCATTCTCTTTTGGAATAATCACGGTCTTAATGCCACCACGGTGTGCCGCTAACAGCTTTTCTTTTAAGCCGCCAATTGGCAATACTTCACCGCGTAAGGTGATTTCACCTGTCATCGCCACTTCTGAGCGCACGGGATTGCCCGTTAAGCTCGATACAAGTCCTGTCACCATTGCAATACCCGCACTTGGGCCATCTTTTGGTGTCGCACCTTCTGGTACGTGAACGTGAATATCGCGTTTTTCGTAGAAATCTTCATTAATGCGCAGCGCTTCTGCACGGCTACGTACTACTGTCATTGCCGCTTGAATCGACTCTTGCATTACATCGCCAAGTGAACCTGTGTAGTTAAGCTTACCTTTACCCGCCATTGACGCACATTCGATAGTCAGCAAATCACCGCCTACTTCAGTCCACGCGAGACCGGTTACCTGGCCAACTTTATTACTGTCTTCCGCTTTGCCGTAATCATGACGCTTAACGCCGAGATAATCTTCAAGGTTGTCTTCATTGATTACGACTTGTTTCAGCGACTTATCAAGTAAGATGTTCTTAACTGCCTTACGACAAAGTTTTGAAATTTCGCGCTCTAAGCTACGCACACCCGCTTCACGGGTGTAGTAACGAATAATGCCGATAATTGCGCTGTCTTCAATTGATATTTCAGATTCTTTTAATCCATTGCGCTTTATTTGCTTTGGAATTAAATGACGAATCGAGATATTCAGCTTTTCATCTTCGGTATAACCAGAAAGACGAATAACTTCCATACGATCCAGTAATGGACCTGGAATATTGAAGCTGTTTGACGTTGCCACAAACATAACATCGCTTAAATCGTAGTCAACTTCTAAGTAATGGTCGTTAAAGCTCGTATTTTGTTCAGGATCAAGTACTTCTAATAATGCTGATGACGGATCACCACGCATATCAGATGACATTTTATCGATTTCATCTAATAGGAATAGCGGGTTTTTAACGCCTACTTTCGACATATTCTGTACGATTTTACCCGGCATAGAGCCGATGTAAGTACGACGGTGACCGCGAATTTCAGCTTCGTCACGCACGCCACCGAGTGCCATACGCACGTACTTACGGCCTGTTGAGCGAGCAATTGATTGGCCTAGTGACGTTTTACCTACACCAGGAGGACCCACTAGACATAAAATTGGGCCTTTTAGCTTATTGGTGCGGTGTTGAACTGCAAGATACTCAATAATGCGTTCTTTCACTTTATCAAGACCATAGTGATCGGCATCTAAAATCTCTTCTGCTTTCGCAAGATCTTTTTTCACCTTAGAACGTTTTTTCCAAGGTACACCTATCATAGTATCGATGTAAGTGCGTACCACTGTCGCCTCAGCAGACATTGGTGACATCATCTTCAGCTTGTTTAGCTCAGACTTGGTCTTTTCTTCTGCTTCTGCCGGCATTGCCGCTTCTTCAATTTTTTTGGTTAAGCCTTCAAACTCATCAGGTACATCATCCATGTCACCTAATTCTTTTTGAATCGCTTTCATCTGCTCATTGAGGTAATACTCACGCTGGCTTTTTTCCATTTGCTTTTTAACGCGTGAACGAATCTTCTTCTCAACTTGCAATAAGTCAATTTCGCCTTCCATCAACGCCATTAAAAACTCTAAACGCTCTTTAACATCTGCATATTCGAGCGCTTTTTGCTTTTCAGAAACTTTAAGCGGCATATGTGCAGCCATGGTATCAGCTAGGCGCGCTGTTTCTTCAATGCCTTGCACTGAGCTCAATACTTCTGGCGCAATCTTTTTATTTAGCTTAACGTAGCCTTCAAACTGGCTTACAGCGCTGCGCATAAATACATCTTGCTCAGCTTCTGGGATTTCAGTTGATTCTAAAAACTCAGCAGTCGCAACAAAAAATTCATCAGTGCTTACAAATTCTTTGACTGCAGCACGTTGCGTACCTTCAACAAGTACCTTTACCGTACCGTCTGGCAGTTTTAATAACTGTAAAATAGTGGCAACTGTGCCTACTTCGTAAATATCTGATGCTTCTGGCTCATCAATATTTGAGTCTTTTTGTGCAACAAGCAGTACTTGCTTATCGTTATCCATTGCGGCTTCTAAGCATTTTATTGACTTTTCACGGCCAACAAAGAGCGGAATAACCATGTGTGGATACACAACTACATCGCGTAGTGCGAGAACTGGAATTTCAATCGTATCGGTACGTTCAAGGGTCATACTTGTTCCTTGCGTAAAACTGGTAACTTTAGCTTTTTTAAACTGTATTCAGTTTAGTCAGCAAATTATAAATTTTTAGATTATTTGTGAATATGGGGATAGTTAATCAAGAGATCAATGCTTTTATAAAAAAAGGAGCCATTTGGCCCCTTTTTCGTTCAATAATCAAACAACTATTCTGATACTGCTTTATCAGGCGTTGCATTCTCGTAAATCAGAATTGGGTCTGACTCACCTTTGATTACTGTTTCATCGATTACGACTTTTGATACTTCATCCATTGATGGTAACTCGTACATAGTATCAAGCAGTACACCTTCAACAATTGAGCGAAGACCACGAGCACCAGTTTTGCGCTCCATTGCTTTATGCGCAATCGCTTTAAGTGCGTCTTCGCGGAATTCCAGCTCAACGTTTTCCATTTCAAACAATGAACCATATTGCTTGGTTAATGCGTTTTTCGGCTCACTTAAGATTTGCACAAGTGCAGCTTCGTCAAGCTCGCCTAGTGTTGCAACAACAGGTAGACGACCAATAAACTCAGGAATAAGACCATATTTAACCAAGTCTTCTGGTTCAACGTCTTGGAACGCTTCCGTAAGTGAACGTTTTGAGTCGCTTGATTTAACATCGACACCAAAGCCAATACCGGTATTTTTGCTACCACGCGCTTCAATCACTTTATCTAGGCCTGCAAATGCACCGCCACAGATAAATAAGATTTTAGAAGTATCTACTTGTAGAAACTCTTGCTGTGGATGCTTACGGCCACCTTGTGGTGGAACTGACGCAACCGTGCCTTCAATTAGCTTAAGTAATGCTTGCTGCACACCTTCACCCGATACATCACGAGTAATCGATGGGTTGTCTGCTTTACGTGAAATTTTGTCAATTTCATCAATATAAACAATACCACGCTGCGCTTTTTCAACATCGTAATCGCATTTCTGTAGCAGCTTTTGAATGATGTTTTCGACATCTTCACCTACGTAACCTGCTTCAGTTAACGTGGTTGCATCTGCCATCGTAAATGGTACATCAAGTAGCTTAGCCATGGTTTCTGCAAGCAATGTTTTACCACTACCTGTTGGACCGATAAGCAAAATATTACTTTTACCTAGCTCTACAGGGTTTTTGCCAGTTAAATGACGTAAACGTTTGTAGTGATTGTATACTGCAACCGAAAGTACTTTCTTCGCATGCTCTTGACCAATTACATAGTCATCTAAGTTACTGCGAATTTCTTTTGGTGTTGGTAAGCGATCTTGGCTAGCTTGCGCTGGCGCAATATCTTTTATTTCTTCACGAATAATGTCATTACACAGTTCAACACACTCATCACAGATATACACTGATGGTCCTGCGATAAGTTTACGAACTTCGTGCTGGCTTTTACCACAAAATGAGCAGTAGAGTAATTTTCCGCTCTTATCGCCGTCACTCCGATTTTCAGACATTAAGCTACCTCTTAATATTCTTCCCGACCTTTTTATTTTACCTAAATAAAAGGCGTTTGTTTACAACGAGCTTCTTTACCATTATGGCAAAGGTTTATTAGCAACGCTAAATTAATCTCGCTGTGAAAGTATGCCGTCAACTAAACCGTAGTCAACTGCTTGTTGAGCACTCATAAAGTTATCACGATCGGTATCGTTTGAGACAACTTCAAGTGGCTGTCCTGTGTGCTCAGCCATTAATCTATTCAGTTTATCTTTGATTGATAAAATTTCTTTAGCATGAATTTCAAAATCAGATGCCTGACCTTGGAAGCCACCCAGTGGTTGGTGAATCATCACACGAGAATTTGGTAAACAGAAACGTTTGCCTTTAGTACCACCAGATAACAAAAATGCGCCCATACTTGCCGCTTGACCAATACATACCGTACTGATACTTGGCTTGATAAACTTCATGGTGTCGTAAATTGCCATACCCGCGGTAACCGAGCCACCTGGCGAGTTAATATAAATAAAAATGTCTTTTTCAGGGTTTTCTGATTCTAAAAACAATAATTGAGCCACAATTAAGTTAGCCATATTGTCTTCAACTTGACCTGTTAGAAAGATAACACGTTCTTTTAATAATCGCGAATAGATGTCGTATGAGCGCTCACCTTTAGCAGTTTGCTCAACTACCATAGGCACTAATGCATTTAAAGGATCGACTGGGTTATTTAACATTATTAATACTTTCCTTTTGTGCTAACAAAGTCCAAACGTAATTTTGTTAACATATGACGCTGAAACTATGCGGAATTAACATTCCAACTGATTATCAGATTACCGGCAATAAAAATGGCCCGGTACAAACTGCAAATTTTGCAGAGATACACGAGCCATTTAATCGTTAGCTAACGTTTAAGTCAATGACTTATTGCGCAGCTTGTGGATTCATGATGTCGTCAAAGCCTTTTGCTACTTCTGAAACAGTTGCTTTTGCAAGTACTGAATCAATTGCAGCTTCTTCAAGCGCTACATTACGCATCTGTTGCATAAGTTGCTCGTTTGACTTGTAGTACTCAACAACTTCAGTTGGATCTTCGTATGCTGAAGCCATAGTAGCGATAAGCTCTTCAACTTTAGCGTCGTCTGCTTTGATCTCGTTTGACTTGATTACTTCACCTAAAAGTAGGCCAGTCTTTACGCGAGTCGCTGCTTGCTCTTGGAATAGCTCAGCAGGAAGCTCAGGCATGTTTTTAGCGTCGCCGCCAAAACGTTGTGCCGCTTGCTGACGAAGTACGTCGATTTCTTGACCGATAAGTGCTTTAGGCGCTTCGATTTCGTTAGTTTCAAGAAGACCTTTAATTACCTGATCTTTAACCTGTGCTTTAACAGCTTGGTCAAGTTCACGGCTCATGTTTTTCTTCACTTCTTCTTTAAGTGCGTCTAAACCGCCTTCTGCAACACCGAATGTTACTGCGAACTCATCTGTAAGTTCAGGAAGTTCTTGAACTTCAACTTTGTTTACAGTGATAGTGAACTGAGCAGGCTTACCTTTAAGGTTTTCTGCGTGGTATTCTTCAGGGAACGTTACGTCAACAACAACTTCTTCGCCCGCTTTCTTACCAACAATACCGTCTTCGAAACCTGGGATCATACGACCTTGACCAAGTTCTAGTGGGAAGTTTTCAGCTTTACCGCCTTCAAACTCTTCACCGTCGATAGTACCTACGAAATCGATTGTTACACGGCTTTCTGCTGCAGCTGCTTCTTCAGTTTCAACCCAAGTAGCGTGCTGCTTGCGAAGTGTTACAAGCATGTTTTCAAGATCTGCGTCAGTTACTTCTGCAACTGGCTTCTCTACTGAGATTTTTTCTAAATCTTTGATTTCAACTTCTGGGTAAACTTCAAAAGTTGCAGAGAATTCTAAGTCTTTACCAGCTTCAAGCGTTTTTGGCTCGAATGAAGGCGCGCCAGCTGGGTTTAGTTTCTCAGCGATTACCGCATCAATGTACTGACGTTGCATAAGGTCACCAGCAACTTCTTGACGTACTGCTGCACCGTAACGCTTATTGATGATTGACACAGGAACCTTGCCTGGACGGAAACCATCGATACGCTGTGTTTTTGAAAGTTGTTGTAAGCGTTTTTTAACTTCTGTATCAATGTTCTCAGCTGGAACAGTGATTGTAATGCGGCGCTCTAGGCCTTGAGTAGTCTCAACAGAAACTTGCATGTTTTACCTCAATCTTTTAAATATGGCGTTTTTTACGCCTTCCTTTACCCAGTGACATGTGCAAAAAAGAGTGTGTATCGCTTTATTGCTCACTGTGGAATAACCCTAATACCAATCTGATAATCAAACCATCAAATTTGCTTATCAGATTGGTATGAAGCGTTTCAAGTTAAACTTTAGACGCGGCATTATAACGCAATAATTGAGATAGTCGAGCATCCTAGTGAAATTAATGAAAATGGATAAAAACACGGATAATTTCGATGAATTTTGAAGCAAAATGAAAGATTTTTGAGGGAGATAAAGTGGTCGGCGTTGCAGGATTTGAACCTGCGACCCCTTGGACCCAAACCAAGTGCGCTACCAAGCTGCGCTAAACGCCGACTATAAGATGTGTGTACTGTAAAAATGGTCGGCGTTGCAGGATTTGAACCTGCGACCCCTTGGACCCAAACCAAGTGCGCTACCAAGCTGCGCTAAACGCCGAAAACAGTACTAAAGTAAGATGGGGCGACTGACGAGACTTGAACTCGCGACAACCGGAATCACAATCCAGGGCTCTACCAACTGAGCTACAGCCGCCACTACTTTATGCAGTGTGTTGTTTACTTTTATAAAATGGCGCACCCGGAAGGATTCGAACCTTCGACCGACGGCTTAGAAGGCCGTTGCTCTATCCGGCTGAGCTACGGGCGCATTTCGAACCACACCTTACGTGCAGAAACCCTTTATAAAAAAGTGGTCGGCGTTGCAGGATTTGAACCTGCGACCCCTTGGACCCAAACCAAGTGCGCTACCAAGCTGCGCTAAACGCCGACTGTTTTGAACATTCATGTGAGTGCTCGTAAACAACGGGGTGCATAATAGTGATTTGACCTTGCCCCGTCAAACCTTTTTTTTGAAAAAACTGTTCAACTGGTTAAATTTAACCCTAAGTGTTCACATTTTGTTAAAAGCATGACTTTGACGCATAAAAGATAATCAAACATATCGGACATTTGTCCGCTAACACCTGTTGGCTATTGTTTAAATTCATGAGAAAATGCGCCCCACTCCACACTTTAGTATCTTATATGTAGGTTTTTTAATGTCAGCAAACATCATTGACGGCAAAGCAATTGCAAAACAAGTTAGAACATCTGTTGCAGAACGTGTAGCAGAACGTAAAGCACAAGGACTACGCGCCCCCGGCCTAGCGGTTGTGTTAGTAGGTCAAGATCCTGCTAGTCAAGTTTATGTTGGCTCAAAACGTAAAGCATGTGAAGAAGTGGGTTTTGTGTCTAAGTCGTTCGATTTACCTGGTGATGCAACACAACAGCAACTACTCGATTTAGTAGAACAGCTAAACAATGATTCAGAAGTTGACGGTATCTTAGTACAGCTACCGTTACCTGAAGGTTTAGATGCAGAGCAAATCTTAGAAAGAATTACACCACATAAAGATGTTGATGGCTTCCACCCTTATAACGTAGGTCGACTAGCACAGCGTATGCCTGCGCTTCGTCCGTGTACACCTAAAGGTATTATCACATTGCTTGATTCAACTGGTGTTAAATACAAAGGTATGGACGCAGTAGTTGTTGGTGCATCTAATATTGTAGGTCGCCCAATGGCGTTAGAACTGTTACTTGCTGGTTGTACAACAACCGTTTGTCATAAGTTTACTAAAAACCTTGAAGAGCACGTTCGCCGTGCTGACTTAGTTGTTGTGGCTGTGGGTAAAGCTGAATTTATTCCTGGTGAGTGGATTAAAAAAGGTGCCATCGTTATTGATGTAGGTATTAACCGTTTAGAGTCAGGTCAACTAGTGGGTGATGTGGCATATGATGTTGCAGCTGAAAACGCGAGCTTTATTACCCCTGTACCAGGTGGTGTTGGCCCAATGACAGTGGCGAGCTTAATTGCTAACACGCTTGAAGCATGTGAGACATATCACAGCTAGAGTTTAGAGTTCAAATCCCAATAAAAAGGTTGCCGTGGCAACCTTTTTTATTGTTCAAACTTAAAAAGTTAAGCTTTACGCCACGTTGTTTTGCCTGCGCTATCCTCTAGCACAACACCCAAAGCGGTTAGCTTATCGCGCGCTTCATCTGCTAGTGCCCAGTTTTTGTCAGCACGGGCTTGATTACGCTGTATAATCAGCGCTTCAATTTCTGCTACTTCATCATCGGCTTGTTCACCTTGCAAAAAACTTTCAGGATCTTGCTGTGCGATGCCTAGAATTTCACCGAGTGTTTTAAGAATAAATGCAAGTTGACCAGCTTGGTTCGCATCTTCATCTTTTAAACGGTTAATTTCTTTTGCCAGCTCAAAAATAACAGGCAGTGCTTCAGGCGTATTAAAATCATCATTCATCGCAGTGTTAAAGCGTGCCACATAGTCATTTTCAAGTGATGTTTCGACCACCTCAACACCACGAAGTGCAGTATAGATACGCTCCATTGCTGCACGCGCTTGTTCTAAATTCTCGGTTGAGTAATTTAGCTGGCTACGATAATGACCGTTAATTAAGAAAAAGCGTACCGATTCTCGATCATACTCTTTCAGTACATCACGCAAAGTAAAGAAGTTGCCTAACGACTTAGACATTTTTTCTTTATTTACTTGTACCATGCCTGTGTGGATCCACGTATTCACATACTTTTCACCGGTAGCGCAACATGACTGGGCAATTTCATTCTCATGGTGAGGGAATTGTAAATCTGAACCACCGCCGTGAATATCAAAATGCGCGCCTAAATGCTTATTGCTCATTGCTGAACACTCAATATGCCAACCTGGGCGACCTTCGCCCCACGGGCTTGACCATGACGGTTCGTCTACCTTAGCTTTTTTCCAAAGTACAAAATCAAGTGGATCGTCTTTGCCTTCAGCAACGTCTACGCGCGTGCCCGCTTGCAACATATCTAAATCTTGCTGCGACAGTGAACCGTACTGCTCAAAGGTTGATACATCGAAAAGCACATCACCATTGCTTGCAACATAGGCATGATTCTTCTCAACCAAGCGTTCAATCATCTCAATGATTTCATCCATATGACCGGTTACTGTTGGCTCGATATCAGCTGGCAACATATTCAGCGCATCAAAATCTTCGTGCATCGCTTTGGTCATACGTACGGTTAGCGCATCAATTGCTTCGCCATTTTCGTTTGCACGTTTAATAATTTTATCATCAACGTCTGTGATATTACGTACATAAGTAACATCAAAGCCACTGTGGCGAAGAAAACGATTCATCACATCAAACGACACATAAGTGCGTGCATGACCAACGTGACAGTAATCATAAATGGTGATACCACACACATACATGCCTACTTTGCCAGCTACAAGTGGTTTAAAGGCTTCTTTTTGTCGTGTAAGTGTGTTGTAAATCTGCAACATTTATAATTTCCTCTATGTTTGCGCATACTAAAGCGGCATTTTAACATGGTTGTGGTTAACGGATAAATCTTTCTTTGTTCTATTACCAGATATTTTATAAAATAGCCTGACACTTATTAAAAACTAACAGTTGGAATAAACATGGTTACTATTAAAACCAATTTTGGCGACATCAAAATCGCTTTAAATGCAGAAAAAGCACCGAAAACAGTAGAAAACTTTATTAACTACGTAAAATCGGGTTTTTACGACGGTACTATCTTCCACCGTGTTATTGACGGCTTTATGGTTCAAGGTGGTGGTTTCACTGCTGATATGGAACAAAAGGACGTACAAGCACCAATTGAAAACGAAGCAAATAACGGCCTAGAAAATAAAGTAGGTACGATTGCAATGGCGCGTACGCCAGATCCACACTCAGCAACAGCACAGTTTTTCATTAATGTGAACAACAATGACTTCTTAAACTTCACTAGCGAAACATCGCAAGGTTGGGGTTACTGTGTATTTGGCGAGATTGTTGAAGGCATGGACATCGTAGAGAAAATCAAAGCAGTACCAACAGGTAGTTATGGTTTCCACCAAGACGTACCGCTTGATTCAGTTGTGATTGAAAGCGCAACTATCGACGCTTAATAAGCATATTTGCCTCGGGTAACTGGGGCAAATTCTTATCTATTATGAATAAAACCTACTTTATTGCAGATCTGCACTTAAGCGACGACACCTCCTTGATCAATCAAGGCTTTTTTAACTTTATAGATAACTTAAAGCAGAACGCAAAATCAGTAGATGCCCTGTATATTTTGGGTGACTTTTTTGAAGCCTGGATTGGCGATGACAATCATACGGCACTCAATCAAAAAGTTGCCAATGAATTAAACGAATTGAGTCAGGCAGGGGTAAAACTCTATTTTACCCATGGTAATCGCGACTTTTTAATTAAAAAGCGCTACGCCAAAGCCTGCAATATGACGCTCCTGCCAGATCAAACAATCATTAATTTATACGGCACGCCAACGCTAGTTTGTCATGGCGATGAGCTCTGCACCGACGATATCGAATACCAAAAATTCCGTAAAAAGAGTCGCTCTTGGTGGTGGCAAACATTAATGCTTAATTTACCGCTCAGTTTTCGCCAAAAAAAAGCGGCTAAGATTCGTGCTCACAGCAAACAATCAAAAAAAATGAAGTCGCAGGCTATTATGGATGTTAACGAGCGAGCTGTGAGTGACACCTTTACTAAATTTAACGTCAGCCAGATGATCCACGGCCACACTCACCGCCCTAATGTGCATAAGTATGATAATAATAAAACGCGCTATGTACTTGGCGATTGGTATACTGATTTATGGTATATCGAGGCATCACAACAAGGCATTAAACTGATTAGTGAGCCTTTATAAAATGTAACACAATCAAAAAGAGCGCTAACTGCGCTCTTTTGGTTTTCCACTGTGAAATTTAAAATCATCATCCGGTGATGAAATAAGCTCGGCTTCCATTTCACCGAAAAACTTTACGCGATCGGAAATATCTTCTCCGGCAACTTGCTCTGCAAGGGCCAGATAATCTTCATAATGACGCGCTTCTGAGCGAAGCAATGAAATATAGAACTTACACAATTCATCATCTAAGTGTGGTGCCAGCTTGGCAAAACGCTCGCAAGAACGTGCCTCAATGTAAGCGCCACAAATCAGTTTATCTACCAAAATTGCAGGCTCGTGGGTACGTACATGAGTCATCATGCCTTTAGCGTAACGGCTTGCTGTAATATTTTCATATTCAATACCACGAGCAACCATTATCTCTAGAACTTGGTAAAAATGATGAAGCTCTTCTTTAATTAGCAATACCATTTTATCAATTAAGTCTTGGCCAAAGTTAGAGTCACTCTTTGGCACAATTTCTTTACTTAATTTGTAATGTTCAGCAAGATTCAAGCGAACCTTCTTTTTTATAGACAAACTTCTCATAAGGCTGAAACCATTCAAGTAAGGCTTCGCCACTTTTTTTGTCTGCGGCATATTTACGAATTAACCACATAGCCGTTTGCCCAGCTTTTAATTCACAAATTAAATGATCGAGTAATAAAACAGGTAAGTTTTCTGCTTTTTTGGCTTCGGTGATCCATTCATCGGGAGTTTCACACTGTAAAAACTGATAAATGGGCGCTAATAGTTCCTGATATTTCGCTAGACTCATATCTATGTTAGACAAAAATGAATAATAATTAATTTTATCATAACAACTTAAACTAAGTCTTGATTCTTCTTGCGCCGCCTTTGCTTAGATTGATCTTTATCAGATTTCAAAAGCAACCCTAAATTATATTTCTTGACATTTTATTAACAATAACCAATAAGTAGTAGTGAGCTTGTTTAAAAAAACAACAAACGCTAAGTGATGAATTTGAAGTCAAAAACCACATTAGCCAATCCGTTTAGGGTAATACAAGGAACACAATATGATATTAAATCATCTTTGGGGCTTATATGCTCACCCAAAAGAAGAATGGCAAACAATTGATGCTCGCCACGAAAGCTTTGGGTACAGCATGTCACACATTCTACTGATTGCTTTAGTACCAAGCATTATGGGGTATTTTTCATCGGTTTACTTAGGCTGGAGTGTTGGCGTAGGCGACCGGATTTTCTTAACTGAATCAAGCGCAATGCTACTTGCGATATCAATGTACTTCGCCCTTATTGCCGGCGTATTTACACTTGCCTACCTAGCACATTGGATGGCAATTACGTTTGGTGCAGAGCCAAGTTATACGCAAACACTTGAGCTTGCAGCTTACACTTCAACACCTATTTTTATGTCGGCACTAGCGGCGGTATATCCAGAGCTTTGGTTTATCGTGATTGTGGGTTGTGGCGCAGTCGCTTACTCAGTGTACTTACTGTATACCGGCGTGCCTATTTTAATGCACATTCCTGAAGAGCGAGGTTTTATTTACGCAAGTTCAGTAGTGACCTGCGGTTTAGTGTTACTGGTGATAATTCTTGCGGCAACCGCAATTATGTGGACATCAGGTTTTGGTCCTATGTTTACATCAGGCTAAAACCGTCTAATTCCTATTTCCAGCAAACTATATAGTTAATAAAAACAAAAAGGAGCTAAAAGCTCCTTTTTTATCGATTAATTTCTTAGAAGTTATTCACTCGCATCTTGGTTATGAAGCTCTAAACCTGATGACATCGCTGATTCGCGACCGGATTTAGCCGCATCATTACGCAGTGCATCAATACGATTTAAGTAAGCTTGGTCGATATCACCTGTAACATAATTGCCATCGAACACAGATGTTTCGAAGTTGCTGATTTCAGGGTTTTCTTTGCTTACTGCACTAATAAGATCAGGCAGCGATTGATAAATTAGGCCATCTGCACCAATGCTTGCATTGATATCTTCAACTTCGCGGCCATGTGCAATTAGCTCTTGCGCTGATGGCATATCAACACCATATACGTTCGGGAAACGAATTTCCGGTGCTGCTGATGCAAAATAAACATTCTTAGCACCTGCTTCGCGCGCCATTTCAACAATCTGTGCCGATGTTGTACCACGTACAATTGAGTCATCTACAAGTAATACGTTTTTGCCTTTAAACTCTTGTGCGATGGCATTTAGCTTACGGCGAACCGATTTTTTACGTAGCTCTTGACCAGGCATAATGAAAGTACGGCCAATGTAACGGTTTTTAACGAAGCCCTGACGATAAGGAAGGTCAAGTACGTTTGCCATTTCTAACGCGATATCACACGAAGTTTCAGGAATTGGAATAACAACATCAATTTCTTTGTCAGCCCATTCGCGTTTTACTTTTTCACCTAGTTTAGTACCCATGTTTACACGTGCAGCGTAAACCGAGATTTTATCGATTGTCGAGTCTGGACGTGCAAAGTATACAAATTCGAAAATACATGGGCTGTATGCTGCATTTTGTGCACAATGCTGTGAATGTAGCTGGCCGTCTTTTGATACAAAAATGGCTTCGCCTGGCGCAACATCACGAATAAATTCAAAACCACACGCATCAAGTGCAACACTTTCTGATGCAAACATGTACTCAACACCTTGCTCAGTTTCGCGTTTACCAAATACCAGTGGGCGAATACCGTTAGCATCACGAAATGCAATCATACCGTGGCCGATAATCATCGCAATTGACGCGTAACCACCAACAACTTTACTGTTTACCGTTGTTACCGCAGTGAATACGTCTTCAGGCGATAGCTCAAGTTTATTCGGTTTGGCTAGTTCATGGGCTAAGATATTCAGTAATACTTCTGAATCTGATGTGGTGTTAACGTGGCGCTTTGCTGTTTTAAATAAATCTTCTTTCAACGCTTCTGCATTGGTTAAGTTGCCATTGTGCGCAAGCGCAATACCAAATGGCGAGTTTACGTAGAACGGCTGTGCTTCAGCTGAGCTTGAAGAACCTGCCGTTGGGTAACGAACATGACCAATACCCATATCGCCTTGTAAACGCTTCATATGGCGCGTGTGAAATACATCTTTCACTAGGCCATTGTCTTTACGTAAGCTAAAGGTGTTATTGTCAATGGTAATAATACCCGCCGCATCCTGACCACGGTGTTGTAAAACGGTTAAACCGTCATAAAGAGTTTGATTTACCGGGGTAGTTCCGACGATACCAACGATACCACACATGAGAAAAATCCTCGCCTGATAAGGGGTTATTGAGTTAAGAAGCTTGAATTATCTTCGAGGTATTCAAAAAACCATTCGATAATAAAGCTAAACTCTGGAATTAAACTTGAACTACTCCACCAGTCTTTACTTGGGGCGCTGGTGAAAGCATCGAGAAAAAATAATAGTGCACTAATTATGAGCACGCCACGCAATGCGCCAAACACTAAACCAATAATTCGGTCTGTACCTGATAAACCTGTGCGCTGAACGAGTTCTCCAAGTACATAATTCACTAAACTGCCAACAATCAAGGTAGAGAAAAACAAGATTGCGATTGCAGCGCCATTACGTACTAGGGGTTCGGAGATAGTGTCAGCAAGGAAGACGGCGAGATGTTCATAAAACATGCTTGAGATAAAAAAGGCAGCGATCCAAACAGCAAGCGACATTGCTTCTTTAACAAAGCCGCGCATCAAACTTACTAAGGATGAAAGTCCGATGATACCCAAAATGGTGTAATCTACCCAGATCATATTAACCTGCCCTTTTATGTTTCGCGCGCATTTTATATAAGCTTACGCCTAATTGCCAGCTCAATTTGTGATTTCAAATTGTGTCACTCGGCCATTCAGCTTGGTTAATTTTTTCAATTGGGGTAATTGTGATTCTAATTTTTGCTTATCTAACTCAGGCCCTACAAACACTTTTGTAAGTGTGCCTGATGGGGTTTTAATCGGTTTTGTAAACGCAGTAAAGCCCGCACCTTTAAGCTTCGCAAGTAACGATTCAACGTTCGCTTTATGAGAAAAACTACCTAATTGAATCACCCAAGCGAAATCCTCAAGATTACTTTTTTCAGGTCGTTTAACCGCAACTTTCGGTTCAACTTTAGTATCGTTCACCGTTGGTGTTTCACCTAAATCAACCGTTGCAACTTTCTTTTCTTCCGTAAACTCGGCTTCATTTTGCGCTTTTTCAACCAAATCACTATTGAATGGCGAATTTTCGCCTTCATCGATTGCGGCTTCTTCAATCACGGGCGTACTTGGCAATGACTCGCGCGCAAGTACTTGATCGGGTTCTGGATCTAAATCGATCGCTTTAAATTCTGGGCGTTCAGGTATATCTTTAAACGTTTCGCGTTTTTGTACTTTTTCGCCATCTAATATATTAGGAATAAATACAATCGCCGCTGTTACAACAATAACCGTACCCACTAAGCGATTGATAAATTGACTATTCACCTTTACTCCTTATTTTGCCAAAACGCGATTGCATCAGCCACAGTGTAGAATGAGCCAAATACAATTAGCAACTGATCTTCGGTCATATTTGCTAAAACCGATTGCAAGCCGCTTGCCACACTGTCATGAATTGTTGCATTTGGCTTGTCCATTTCACTGTGTAATTGCTGTAATAAATTATCGGCTTTATCGCCTCTAAAGCACGTTAGATTGGCTAAATGCCATTGATCAATATTTGACTTAACCGCATTAAACACCGCTTTTTGGTCTTTGTCTTGCAGCATACCAGCAAGTGCAATAATCGTTTTGCCCTGTGCTTGAAATGTCGCCAATTTTGATGCTAAGTATCGTGCCGATTCAGGATTATGTGCAACATCCGCATACACCAACGGCTGTTCGCTCAAGCATTGAAAACGTCCTTCAACCGTAAGGTTAGCCAATACATCACAAATGGTGTTTTCATTTGGCAGCAACCCTAGTATGTAAAGCGTTGTAATCGCCGTTGCCACATTTTGCGCTGGAATATTCGGTACCGGTAAAGACATGTTTAAATCGCCATTTTGGTACGTTAGCAAATCAGCTGTCAGTGCAAACGAATAATCTTTTTGTGCCGCAGTTACCTGTGTGCCCAGCTCTTCTGCATATTGCCAAATGGAGTTTGGAATAGCCAAATCACCGACAATCGCAGGCGCATTAGCTCTGAAAATACCTGCTTTTTCGCGACCAACCAACTCTCGAGTATCACCTAAGTATTCTTTGTGGTCTAAATCGATAGTTGTTATAACAGAAGCAATCGGCTCAACAATGTTGGTAGCATCCAATCGACCACCTAAACCTACCTCTAATAAGATGTAGTCAGGCTTTTTCTGTTTAAATACTTCAAGTGCCGCCAGTGTGCCAAATTCAAAATAAGTCAGACTAATTTCACCACGCCCCTGCTCTAGCGCATGAAACGCTGCAACATGATCTTGGTCTGGTAATTCCGACCCATTAATACGTACACGTTCGTTATAACGAATTAAATGGGGTGATGCATAAGTGCCAACTGAATAACCTTGAGATAGTAATAAGGCTTCTAAACAACGTGCAGTTGTGCCTTTACCATTGGTACCTGCGATTAAAATAACATTAGGAAGTGCGGTATAACCGAGCTTTTCACCGACCTGGCGAACGCGCGTTAAACCCATATCAATGTTTGAAGGATGAATACTTTCTAAATAACAAAGCCAATCATCTAGACTCGATGATTGGCTTGGTACAACATGTGTCATAGTGCAATAAGTTGCTAAATCAGTTTAGATTATGCAATTCTATGCTCTTGTTCAGTTGACGGCAAGTGCATATATTTCGCAACTAGGCGTGCAATGGTGTCACGCATTTCGCGACGGTCAACAATCATATCAATTGCGCCGTGCTCTAAAAGGAATTCAGAGCGCTGAAAACCTTCTGGTAACGTTTCACGTACTGTTTGCTCAATTACACGCGGACCAGCAAAACCAATTAGCGCTTTCGGCTCAGCAATATTAATATCGCCTAACATTGCTAATGATGCAGAAACACCACCCATAGTTGGGTCAGTAAGTACCGAAATAAACGGCAAGCCTTGCTCGCTCATTTTATCCAGTGCAGCACTGGTTTTTGCCATTTGCATTAGTGACATAAGGGCTTCTTGCATACGTGCACCACCTGATGCAGAGAAACAAATTAGAGGCATTTTATGCTCTAAGCATTTGTTAACTGCTTCAACAAAGCGCGCACCAACAACCGATGCCATTGAACCACCCATAAATGAGAATTCAAATGCCACAGCAGCAACCGGTACACCCTTTAAGCGGCCAGTCATCGCAACAAGTGCGTCTTTTTCGCCACTTACTTTTTGTGCGCTTGAAATACGGTCTGAGTATTTCTTTGAGTCTTTAAATTTTAAAACATCTTTTGGCTCAAACTCTTGGCCAAGCTCTAGACGCTCACCGTCATCTAAAAACTGCTCAAGACGTTTACGTGCGCCAATACGCATATGATGATCACATTTAGGGCAAACATGTTGTTGTTTTTCTAGTTCTGCCTTGTAAACGATCGTGTCACAATCACCACATTTAGCCCAAACACCTTCAGGAATTTCTTTACGACCCGTAGACTTGGTTGTTTTTGGTAAGATTTTTTCTAACCAGCTCATTTAAATCTCTCTCACTGCTATATCTGCTTTGAACTACACAGAAAATTTTTGCAATTAAAACACTAATCGTGCGACTAAGGTATAAAAAACTGGTCTAATATGTCGCTAAATTGTGTTAATTAATCGGTTTTTTATAAGCTATTTGGTAAAAATAGCGGCCCTGGATTCGATTTAGGTATTTCAAAATGTTCAGGATAATCCACTTCCACTAGATATAACCCACCAGGCTTTGCCGTTGCAGATGCCTGGGTGCGATCTTTAAGCGCTAATACTTGTTGCATCCACTCTGGTGGATACTTGCCTTGACCAATATCAATTAAGCATCCGGCAATATTTCGTACCATGTGGTGAACGAACGCATTGGCTTTAATATCAATCACAATAAAGTCGTTATAACGTTCAACATTTAAATGCATAATGTTTCGAAACGGCGTTTTTGATTGACAATGCACAGCGCGCACCGATGTAAAGTCTTGCTCGCCCAACAAATAAGGCGCAGCTAACTGCATTTGTTTTACATCGAGTGGGTGGTGATAATGACTAAGACCCGAACGTAAAATGCCTGGTCGATAAGTACTGTTATATATAATGTAGCGATAGCGTCTTGCTGTTGCGCTATAACGCGCATGGAAGTCTTCACTTACTTGTTTTGCCCAGCGAATTGCAATGGCATCCGGTAAGTTGGCATTCACACCGAGCGTAAACGCCACCATGGCTCTATCAGCGGTGGTGTCAAAATGCACTACCTGCCCTGTTCCATGTACACCAGCATCGGTTCTACCCGCACAAGTCACTTCTATTTTTTCGTTACAGATCTTTGAAAGCGCGTTTTCGAGCTCTTCTTGTACACTGTTTACGTGTTGTTGGCGCTGCCAACCACTGTACTGAGAACCATCATATTCTACGCCTAGAGCGACTCGCATGAACACTATTCCATGAATTTGAAAAACCCTAATTATACCGAGAGCTTGTCTTGATACCAAGTATAAAAAAGCCCGCTATGCGGGCTTTTTCAAATTAAACTTAAGACAGTTGCTGTTTTAATGCAAGCGCTTCGTCTTGTACTTCAGGCGGGCCGTCTTTGATCACTTCGTCAATAACTTTCAGCGCACTTTCTGAATCGTTAATTTCAAGGTATGCGCGAGCAAGGTCTAGTTTTGCAGAAAAACCTTGGTTCTCGGTATCGACATCTAGCGAGTCTTCCCCTGCCAGTAAATCCTCAAAATCACCTAAACCAACGTCCATATCTACATTTTGATAAGGCTCATTATCGGCGTCTAAATCATCACTTTCGTCAAGCAGATCATCAATATCTAAATAATCTGATTCGGCAGTATCAATCTCTTCTACTTCAAACGGTTCCGCTTCTGACTTTTCATCAAGTAAAGAATCAAAATCTAATTCAAAATCTTTCTGAGATTCACTAGAAATAGGCTCAGGCTCTGCTAATTCATTCAACAAGCTGTCAAAGTCAGTACTCTCTAGCTCATCGATTAGCATATCATTGCTATTGTCTAAGTCACTACCTAACAAATCATCATCAAGTAAGTCGTCATTTTCTGATTCTGTCGCTGATAGATCTTCTGTTGTAATAACTTCATCATTGATTGCTTGCGCTTGTTCGATTTCTGGTAACGGTTGCTCGTTATCAAACACTGGCGCATCCAGCTCTTCAAGCGCTTCATCCAGTTCAAGTTCTGGGTATTCATCAAGGGTTTGACTTGGTGTATCGGCGCGTAATTGCTCGTCACTCTCAAATTGCTCAGACAAACGCTCATCTTCAGCACCAAGATCAACATCAATTGCTAATGGATCATCACCAAAATCAACATTTTCTTCAGATAAAATGCTGTCGTCGATGCCAATATCAAGCGTATCATTAAGATCATTCTCTAATTCATCGTCGTTTAACGATTCACCATCAGGAAAAGCCATATCTTCAAGCAATTGCTCTGGCTCAAGCGTATCTGTTGCCTCATCACTTTCTACTGATTCATTCTGCTCAGCTATTTCAAGTGGTTCATCAAGCGCATCTAATAATGCATCGTCACCATCAAGTGCATCGAGTAACGCTTCATCTGCTGTTTGCAAATCAGGTGCAGATTCATCAAGCATCGATAAATCATGTTCGACCGTTTGCTCAGTTAAATTATCGAAGTTGTTAGCATCAATATCCGTTAAATCAGACTCAAATGCGTCAATATCTTCTGAGGCTGTTATTTGTGGCTCAATTGCGTCAAGTTCATCGAACTCGTCTAGCGCCTCTTCATTAGATACAGGTGACTCATCTAATGACTCTTCTATTGATTCTTCTACTGGCTCATCTAATTCTTCAGAGATGATTTCGTCTTCAAGGGCGGCTGCTTCACCGTTTGCATCATCAACATCAATTTCAGCGATATCTGCATCATTAGACGCTTCATCAAGTTCAAGTGCTTCTAATTCTTCCGCTTCTGGCTCGATAGCACCAAGTTCGTCTTGTGTTTCTTCATTTGATGCAAACGAGTCATCCAATGACTCTTCGAGTGAATCATCTAGTGACTCTTCAACTGGCTCATCTAATTCTTCAGAGGTGATGTCGTCTTCAAGGGCGACAGCTTCATCGTTTACATCATCAACATCAATTTCAGCGATATCAGCTTCACTAGACGCTTCATCAGATTCAAGCGCTTCTGGCTCAATTGCATCAAGCTCATCTAGCGCCTCTTCATTAGATACAGGTGAATCATCTAACGACTCTTCTACTGGCTCGTCTAATTCCTCAGAGATAATTTCGTCTTCAAGGGCAGCTTCAACATTAATGTCGTCAACATCAATTTCATCGATATCGGCATTACTAGACGCTTCATCAGATTCAAGCGCTTCGAATTCTTGCGCTTCTGGCGCAATCGTATCAAGTTCATCTAATTTATCTAGCGCATCTTCACTTGATGCAAGTGTGTCATCCAACGAGTCTTCGAGTGAATCATCTAGTGATTCTTCTACTGGCTCGTCTAACGCTTCAGAGCTGATTTCATCTACAAGGGCAGCTGCTTCGACGTTTACATCATCAACATCAATTTCAGTATCATTTGGCTCTGTCGCATCTAATTCAGATTCTGGTTCTACACTTTGTTCAATTAGCTCATCGATGTCATCAAGTGCCGATCCGTTATCACTTTCAGCTGTCTGCTCTAATAAGGCATCAATATCATCATCTGACTCAGTAGCTTCTGTCGACTGCGCAGCTTCATCTAACAATGCGTCAATATCATCAACATCGCTTGCCTCAACTTCTTCTGCTTGTTCCTCTAATGTGTCAACAGAAATATCATCTGAATCGAGCGAATCTTCAAGTTCATTTTCTGATGTATCTGTATTTGCAATAGCTTCTGCAGCGGCTTGTTGCGCAGCTAAACGTTCTGCATCTGAGTTAGCCTCTTCAATTAATGCATCAAGATTGGTTAGGTCGGTATCATCAGCCTCAACCTCATTGATCATCGCATCAATATCATCCATATCTAATTGGATTTCAGGTTCTTTCTCTTCTTCGCTTTCTGTTACTTCAGACTCTAGCTCATCATTACTTAGCTCATCCATAATAGCATCAACATCAGCTACATCAGGCTCTTCCTGACTGAGCGGCTCTTGCTCTTCTGGAATATCTAGTTCAATTTCACTATCGCTTTCTGCTATTTCGTCAATCGCCACATCATCGCTATCAGCGCCTGTGTCAAAATCTTGCGCTAGAATCGCATCAATATCGTCAGCATCTGCTAATTCGTCGTCTGCACTATCATTATTTAAATCTGGCACGAGATCATCTGAATCACTTTCATCTAGCAAATCATCATCAAGTGCATCACCAAGTAAGCCATCAAGCTCGTCTTGATCTAGCAGCGAGTTAGTTTCTTCGAGCGCAGGCTCTTCATCTTCGTAGAGCAAGTCTTCAGGTTCGCCCAGTGTATCGTCTAGATCATCATCAAGTGCAACAACATCATCGTCTAGTGCATCGTCAAAGCTTTGATCGAGCACATCATCAAATGGGTCGTCTAATCCTTGGTCTAAACCTGAACTTAAATCATCGTCTACTGTGTTATCTGCAAGAACGTCATCTAACCCATCGCTTAAATCATCATCTAACGTATCGTTTACGATAGGGTCTGGTACCTTTGACATTGGTGTATCAAAAATAGGTTCTTCAGGTTCAACTTTATTTGCACGCGATTTAAACCAATAAATTGCACCGCCAACAATTAAAAACCCAGGAATAAGTGCAAGCACTACTAACAGCAGTGGGTTATTAGTCAAATTTTGTAAACTAAATGATTCCGCCTCAGCCTTAGCCTTGGCTTCTTGTTCTGCAAGAATGCGATGCTGGTCAGCAAGTAGCGCTTTTAATTCGTCTAGTGTTTGCCTATCGCTGTCTAATTGACCGCGAATATGCTCAAGTTCAGTTGATAAGCTGGTAACTTGCTTTTTCAGGTTTTCATTTTCGTTAAGAATTGCCTCAACGTTATCAACCGATGATTTAAATTCGTCTTTAAGCTGCTCTAACTTCTCATTTTGTGCTTCTTTTGCCTGCTTAATTTCGTCACTTAACTCTTTTTTAGCAACGATTACATCTTCTTTTTTCGCCTGCTCTGCTTGCTTTGCAACAACGTCGATTTCGGTTTGCGTAAGTTCGCCTTTAACCTTTTTATCCCAAAGTTTGTCATCTAGCTCTGAACGCTCTTGGGCAAAGCCTGCATTAATGCTTCGGATCTCGCGCATTGATGGCATTGCTAAGTAAGCGCCAGGGCGCAAGTGATTAATATTATTATCGAGGAAAGAATTCGGGTTTTTCTGATAAATCGCTTGCATTACCTGATAAATCGTAACCGAGTTATCAGGTCTTAATTTTGTTGCGATGCGCCATAGCGTGTCTGAATCGCGAATAGGCCCATAACGTTTCCCCTGTTCACCAATATCTACGTTTTTCGGTCCGCGGATGCGAGTGCTGTCGGCAAAAAGGTCAAATGATAGGGTCGATGCACCTAGCAACACTGCCGAAAATAGAATAATCGCTTTTGAAGAAAAGAAGCTGCGCATGGGTTTCCTTTAATATTAACTCTGAGAAGTTTATATGTTCTTGAACACGGTGCTCGAACATCAAACTTATGCAAAGTTTGCACCATTTTTATAGTTTCCTAGCTGTAACAGCTTAAAATAGTGCGACTCTTTTTATAATTTTCAGCGTAAAACTATAAACCAGAAAACACTGAATATCCATTAATTAGCATTAGTAAAGTAACTGGCGGGATTACATTATCTCAGTATATGAACGTGCCGCTTTAAACTGAAACTCAATAAGTTACGAATAATGCCAAACAATTACGGTGGTATAATTGTTTGGCATCAAAGAATTGACAATTATAGGTATTGTTCGATTAACAACTCTGCGATTTGTACACTATTTGTTGCCGCACCTTTACGTGTGTTATCAGATACAACCCACAGATTTAATCCGTGAGGGTGGCTAATATCTTGACGTACGCGGCCAACATATACCGCGTCATTGCCGCTCGCATCGGTCACCGGTGTTGGGTAGTCTTGCTCATCTTCGATATATTCTACGCCAGGCGCATCGTTTAATAACTGCTTCACATGTTCAACATCTACCGGCATACGCGTTTCTAGGTGAATCGCTTCTGCGTGACCATAAAACACAGGTACGCGCACAGCGGTTGGGTTAACCATTACACTGCTATCGCCGAATATTTTCTGCGTTTCCCACACCATTTTCATCTCTTCACGGGTGTAGCCGTTATCTTCAAACGAATCAATTTGTGGGATCACATTAAACGCGATTTGCTTTGGAAATACGTCGTTTTCAAGTGGACGCGCATTCATTAGGTTTGCTGTTTGTTTTGCTAACTCATCTACCGCTTTTTTACCACCACCTGAAACAGACTGATAAGTAGTTACGTTAATACGATCAATACCATAGGCATCATAAATCGGCTTTAGTGCCACCATCATTTGAATAGTTGAACAATTCGGGTTAGCAATAATATTGCGATTTCTAAAGTCACTCAGTGCTTCAGGGTTAACCTCAGGCACAACTAAGGGCACATCATAGTCGTAACGAAAATGTGAGGTATTGTCGATAACCACACACCCTGCTTCTGCTGCAATTGGTGCATATTTTTCCGAAACGCTGCCACCCGCTGAGAACAGGGCAATATGGGCATTAGAAAAATCGAAGGTCTCAACATCAATCACTTCAATGTCTTCGCCTGCAAACTTAATATCTTCGCCTGCACTGCGCTCTGATGCCAATAAATACAGCGTATCAATTGGGAACTTACGCTCTTCTAGTGTTTCGATAATTTGACGGCCTACTAGGCCCGTTGCACCTAAAACGGCAACATTGAATTTTTGTGACATGTTATTCCTCAATCACGTTAAAGCCCAGTTGGCTTAAACGTTTTGCATTTGCAGTTGAACTGCATTTTACCGTTAAAGTGCTAAATTCGCGACGTCCCGGATAGTTTTTTCTTAAACTATCGAATCCTTCGCTGTTTAAGCCGTTTTTTAATAAGCCATAATCGCGGCGCGCATCATACACGCTATGCACTAACTGACAAATATTTGCATCGCTAAACGTTGTGCCTAAATGTACCGCCATAAACTCAGGTTGAGGGAGAAAATCTGCCATTTTGTGCGTTGTTGGTTTACCGAATTGCTGACACACTGCTTGATACAACATATCCGTTCCTCCAGCTTTACCCTCAAGGCTGTGACCGGCTATATGCACTGAGCCAATGCGTGTATATGGCAGTAACGCTTGTTCTATATTCGGCTCATTCTCCCAGACATCCAACACTAACGATAATCCACCGCCCGCTTGCATAAAGTTGAGTAATGCGGAGTTATCAATCACATCACCGCGACATGAGTTCACCACAATCGCATTTGATTTTAACTTGGCTAGATTACCGTGGTTAAGTAAATGTTTTGTTTTATGAATGCCTTCTTTTACTAATGGCACATGAAAACTCAAGATATCAGCTTTCTCAATCACCGTATCAAATGACACACCTTCGCTTAGCTCGCCGGCAGCTTGCTTTGGCGGATCGCACAAAAGTAGCTTACAGCCCAAAGCTTCAAGTTTAACAGCAAGGCGGCTACCAATATTGCCTACTCCAATAATACCGACCGTTTTATCGCGCAAGCTAAAACCATCTTCTTGCGCAAGCGCTAACAGGCTCGACACCACGTATTCAGCAACCGCCGTTGCATTACAGCCCGGAGCGCTGGAAAACGCGATACCTTTTTGCTGTAACAGCGTTTGATCAACGTGATCTGTGCCTATGGTTGCAGTACCAACAAATTTCAGTTTGTTTGCATGCGCTAATAAATTGGCATCAACTTTGGTAATTGAACGTACCAATAGAATATCAGTATCAATAAGTTGTTGGGGATCTAGCTCACGACCGGCAAATCGAGTGATTTCACCGAATTCTGAAAAAAACTCTTCGACCAAAGGCATATTTTGGTCTGCAAGAATGCGCATACTTGTCCTATTAAGGCAAACGGGTGATACGCTATTTTAACGGGAATAAAAAAGCCACTCAATCACTTAAGTGGCTTTTCTTAGATTCATTTAGCGATAACTAAAACGTTCGCTAATTAACCCTTGTATTTTTGCATTACAAGCGTTGCGTTTGTGCCGCCAAAACCGAAGCTGTTTGACATCACAGTGTTAAGCTCGGTTTCACGCGCTTCTTTTACGATATCTAAACCTTCAGCTTGCTCATCTAATTCATCGATATTGATAGATGGCGCAACAAAGTTATTTTGTAGCATTAGAATTGAGTAAATCGCTTCGTGTACACCAGCGGCGCCCAGCGCATGACCTGTCATTGCTTTTGTCGCGCTGATTGCAGGTGATTTACCACCAAACACTTCTTGAATTGCGCCAAGCTCTTTTACATCACCTACCGGTGTTGATGTACCGTGCGTGTTTAGGTAATCAATATCACCTTCAACCGTGGCAAGCGCCTGTTGCATACAACGAACTGCGCCTTCACCTGATGGTGCAACCATGTCGTAACCGTCTGACGTTGCGCCGTAACCTACAATTTCACCGTAGATTTTCGCACCACGTGCAAGCGCGTGCTCTAATTCTTCAACAACAACGATACCGCCACCGCCAGAAATAACAAAACCATCACGATTTGCGTCATAAGTACGTGAAGCAAGCTCAGGAGTTTCATTATACTTCGTTGATAATGCACCCATCGCGTCAAATTCCATTGCTAGTGTCCAGTGAAGTTCTTCACCGCCACCAGCAAAAATAACATCTTGTTTGCCTAACTGAATTTGCTCAACTGCGTTACCAATACAGTGTGCTGACGTTGCACATGCTGAACTGATTGAGTAGTTAACACCTTTAATTTTGAACGGTGTTGCTAAACATGCTGACGTAGTTGATGCCATAGTACGCGGAACCATGTATGGACCTACGCGCTTAACGCCTTTTTCACGAAGAATATCAGCAGCTTCAACTTGATACTTAGATGAACCACCACCTGAACCTACAATAATGCCCGTACGCGGGTTAGAAACTTGCTCTTCATTTAGGCCAGCATCTTCAATTGCTTGTTGCATTGAGATATATGAATACGCTGCTGCGTCACCCATAAAACGGAATGCTTTACGATCAACATGCTCTTTCGGGTCAAGATCAATGCTACCGCTCACATTTGAACGTAATTTTAAATCTGCAAACTCTTGATTGAATGTGATGCCTGAACGGCCTGCTTTTAATGATTCAAGTACTTCTTCTTGATTATTACCGATACTTGAAACAATACCGATACCCGTAATTACGGCTCTTTTCATGGATAAACCTTTTCTACAAAGATAATTGTGCTCTATTCTACGTGTTATTTACAAAAAACTGGTCTAATCTCAGCGTACACGTGTTTCGAATTTACAGTATTTTAACTTTAACTGCTAAATAAATAAGACTTAATTGTTCTAAATCAAGTTTAACCGCCCCCCTATATCTCGTACAATAGCGCTACGTTAAGTTTGTTTTAAATAATTATGATCCGCCACGCAAAAATTGAGTTTAATGAATCAGGCACACCGGTCGCACAAGACTTTGATGATGTGTATTTTTCGAACGATAACGGCTTGTTAGAGTCAGATTATGTGTTTTTTCAACAAAACAATATTGCTTCGCGTTGGCAAAGTCACCCGAGAAGGCATTTTGTTATTGCTGAAACGGGGTTTGGTACAGGGCTAAATTTTTTAAACACCTGGCAGCGGTTTAACCAAGATAGCGACAAATCAGTTGAACAACTGCACTTTATTAGCTTTGAAAAATTCCCGCTTGAACAATCAGCGCTGCAACAAGCGCTTGCTGCTTGGCCAGAGTTAACAAGCTTAAGTGAGCAACTTGTCGCAAGTTATCCAACTGCCATTGCAGGCTGTCATCGTTTAGAGTTTGATCAAGGTCGCGTTATATTGGATTTGTGGTTTGGCGATATTCAAGACACGCTGCCACAGCTTTGTTACGGTGAAAACGGCATTGTTGATGCCTGGTATCTTGATGGTTTTGCCCCCAGTAAAAACCCGGATATGTGGCAACAGTCGTTATTTGATGGCATGGCCAACCTCGGGCGTAGCGACTGTACCTTTGCCACCTTTACCGCCGCTGGCTTTGTACGCCGAGGCCTTGCCGATGCGGGCTTTAGCGTAAAAAAAGTTAAAGGCTACGGCCGTAAACGTGAAATGGTGGTTGGCACATTAGAAAAAGCAAACCAAAGCAGTACACAACCAGCCTATTTTGAGCGTAGCACGCAATCACTTGAAAAAGTTGCGATTATTGGCGGCGGCATTGCCACTGCAACCTTAGTTCACAGCTTTGCAAAACGGGGCATAGCTTGCGATATTTTTTGTAAAGATGATGCGCTCGCAAAAGGTGCGTCACATAATCACCAAGGCGCTGTTTACCCAAATCTACAAGCTGATTTTAATGCCATAAGCGAGTTTTTTGCTCATAGCTTTCATTATGCTAAACGTGTTTATCAGCAAATACATGATGATGGCTATCACTATCCACACGATTGGTGCGGTGTACTATTACATGGTATCAGCGATAGTAAAGTAGAAATTCAACAGCGCCTTATAGAAAAAAACGCATGGCCAAGTTCTTTAATTCGCGGTGTATCAGCACAACAAGCAAACGATATTGCCGGCTTTGAGGCTAATTTTTCTGGCTTATTTATTAGTGAAGCTGGCTGGGTAAAACCACCGGCATTAGTAAACGCTATTTTCGCTGCAAGTAATAGTAATACACCACATAATATCGTTTTTAACACCGAAATTAGCGATATTGTAAAAACACAAAATGGCTATCAACTTATTGATTCAAACAATCAAGATGTTGGTGAATTTAGCCAAGTGTTCATCACCTGTGGTGAGTTAACCACCCGCTTTTCACAAACCCAAGTACTGCCATTTAGCCCTGTACGTGGTCAAGTTACCCGCGTTATGGCAAACGACTTATCGCAAAAGCTAAAAACCGTGCTGTGTCATAAAGGGTATTTCACTCCCCAGTTAGATAACACTCACTGTATGGGCGCAACGTTTGAAAAACGTAGTATGAGTCGAGAAATTAGTAGTAGCGACAACTTAATTAATTTAAATCAATTGCGCTCGTTTTACCCTGAGCAGTTGGGGATCACCGAAGAGTCAATTCTCGATGCTAAAGCCGCTATTCGCTGCACAACCCCAGATCACCAACCAATCGTTGGTGAAGTTCCCGATGAAGACACTTTGTTAAACAACTTTGCGCCACTGAGAAACGGCAAACATTACGACTTTGCAACTGATGCTAACCCAAATAACGGTTTATTTGTGTTTTCCGGCTTAGGTGCTCGCGGGCTTTGTACAGCGCCACTTGCGGCGGAGATGTTAGTAGCAGCACTTTGTGACGAGCCATTGCCTGTGCCAACCCATATCAGTGAAATGCTACACCCTAATCGCTTTATTGTGCGCGATTTAAAACGCAACAAAATATAAAAACAAGCGATAAAAAAAGCCGCATAGTTTGCACTATGCGGCTTTTTTGAGAGTTAATTTCGGGAAATTAACGACAACCTGGCGTATTAAAGTCGACAACAATCGACGCACCACTTGCAGTACCTGAGACTTTTACATAACCCCAATACTCGCTTTGGTTAGTGATGTAAATACACTCACCATTACCCACATTTTGTGATGATGCATCTACACTACCAGCACTTGGCCAACCGCCATTACGATATTCTAGATTAATGTCACCAGAACCATTTGATGTAGTAATAGCTACACTTGTTGCACCACTTACATCCGCAATGCTTAACCAAATTGGTTCTTGTTCAGCAAGACACATCACATCGCCATCGTATAAACGACCGCCGCCACTTGGGCCCTCTGTTGCACACGCATTTGGTACATTAAAACCACCGCCACTTTGTACTGTGTAGTTAGCTTTTAGTTGCGTATCAAAGTTAGCATAGCCGTAAACCATTACGTGATAAGTGCCCGCTTGTGGCTCTGCAATAGTACAACGCTCGCTATTACCACCAACATATGGACGACAGTCATAGCTTTCCATTGTTGGTGCATCACCAAACTTCACATATAAGTCACCATCACCCGAGCCACCATTTAAAGTAATTTCTAAATCACTGGCGTTTGCAGGTACGTTTACAACAAAACGTTTCTCATCGCCGGTGTTACCCGTTACTTGCTGCGCTACGCCGTTTTGTAGCTCATTACCAACTGGTGGCTGTGTACCTGTCACTGTTGCTGTAGTTGACACGCTAGCACTTGCACCTTCTGAATCAGTCACAGTAAGGGTTACTGCATAGTCTGCCGCGGTTGCGTAACTGTGGCTTGGGTTAGCTTCTGAACTTGATGTGCCATCGCCAAAGTCCCAACTGTATGACGCGATACTTGATTCTTCATCGTAAGAGCCATTGCTTGTAAACGAAATTAACTCGCCTACTTCGCCACTGTATGGACCATTGATTACTGCCACAGGTGCTTTATTTTGTGGTGGGTTTGTATCACCGTTAGCAAGCGCTTGTGTCCATTGTGTAAACTCAGCATCATAGTTTGTTGCCCAGGTATTGATACGTGATTTATACCCTGCCCAATCACCTGAACGTGTTGACGCTAACATTTGGTTTAGTTCATCGCGATGATTTTCGAACATAAAGCGAACTGCTAAGTAACCCCAACGGTAAATACGATCTTGGTCAAAACCATCGTATGTTGTTTCAAATACCGTACCTAAGCTATAAGTCGAACCATCTTTAATAGTATCAATTGCCGCAGGGTTATCATTTTCGTTTGCAATGTACTCTGCAACACCTTCACTCCACCACACAATTGCTTCTGTTGGTGCGTTGAAGCCGCCGTATAAATCAAAACGACCATCAAGATAATGTACATACTCGTGCTCTAAGTTCCATACAAAGTGGTCGGCATTCGCATAGCTTGCTTCATACGCAACAAAGTTTGGAATGTTACCCGGTGTTGATGGGTTACCTTCTAAGTACATACCACCGTTATTAGTGTTAATACCAAAAATAACACCTGCATATTTACCGTAGTCGTCACTTGAGTCGAAAATATTCACTTGTAGCTGGCTGTTCACGTCGTCAGCAACCGGTGTGTTATTGGTTTGCAATTGACCGTGGAAATACGTTTCTTCATAACCCATTTTGCTACACGCTGCTTGATGCTGCGCGCTAGTCATATTTTGTGAACGGATTTTAATGGTGCTGCTACAGGTATACGTTTGTGATAACACTTGTGATTCAAGTTGCTCTTCAAATCCACAAATATTATAGGTATCACAGCTCCCATGGTAACCCGCTGTATCTGCCGCACCTAACCATACCGAATCGCCATACCCATACATTTGGTAATCAGAGAAAATGCGATTTAACGCTGCATCAACAGCTGTTTGAATAGTGCCAGGGTATTGTTTTAATCGGCCTAATTCACGTGCTGCATTTGCAATCATAAATTCAGCATCAGAATCGATCATATAAGTACTTGTTGTAAACTTCGCAAGTGCACTTACCAAATCATTCGCCGAACCAATTTTATTTTTAAACTCAGTATTCCATTGCCCACGGAATAAAATTGTAAATACGCCGTTTACCGCGCCACGCATATTCCACTTGCCTGCGTAACTTGCATTCCAACGGTTTAGCCATTCAACAACCACTGGTAAATACACATCTTGCTGCTCAGAGCTATCCATGGTGATAAGTACTTCAGAAAGTGTCTTACCGTGCGCATCATTGTCATCGTAAAAATGGCTATTGTTTACGAATGCATCAATGGCATTCTTAACAGCTGGTTTTACCCAAGACGCAAACGTTACTTGGTCGTTATAAAACTCCACATAATAACCGGCACGCAGATACAAAAATAATGCTTCGATATCGTTATCACCACCGCCTTGATAGCTATCAGCAAGGTTTTTAACGTGATTCGCCACTGCGTACATATTATTTGAATCGTACGCCGCAACTTGAATGTTACTCGCTGCACCAAATAGTTCATTAACGCAAGTTGTACCCTGCGATTTAATTTCACTAATTAGCTGGGTTGAGTTACTAGTTGCTAAAGCGTTCACATCACACGTTGCCGCAGCAGCTTGCTGCATACTTTGTGATTTAAGCGTAGGAATACGTTTGTGCGCGTGATCGAAAGTGTGCGTAGATTGTTGAGTGGTTACCGCAGTAGGCGCGTTGTCCATGCGCTTAGACTCAACACCATGATGGTGAACCTTAGGTTGATTTTGTGAAATAGGCGCGCTGGCTGCAAACGCACTTTGACCATAACTTAATGTGGCAAGCACTAACGCCAATTTTGTAAGTTTCATTGTTTATTTCCAATTGTTGTTGTCATAATTTTTCGATAAAACCAGTATCGAGTTTCGTTGCTGAACGACATATTGAATCGATAAAACATGGATTCAATATACTGTATACAATATATTAACTTTTGTTCTAAATATAGGGGCAAACTAACAGTTTTTTTGTTAATGTATATTTTTCAATTGGTTATATTGTAAAAATGCGAAAATTGTATTAGAAAATCACGCTATATTTGCAATAGTTACTTTGAGATGCCGTGCTGGTAAGTTTAATTGCGCTAAAAACAACAGTTATTCGGGCTTACATTGCCCTAGCGCAAAGCGACAAAACAAATAAGCGCTAAACTTAATATTAAGTTCACTAATAAGTTAATAGTTATGACAAAAACAATTGCAGAGTTAATGACGTGTGACGTGCTATCAATTGAACTAGACAATACGATGGCTGATGTTCACCAAATGATGAAAGATCATAATATTCGCCATATTCCTGTTTTAGAAAATGGCCTTTTTTACGGTATGGTGACACAAAAAAGTGTGCTTGCTAAAACCATGTATTTACTAGACAAATACGGCGTAAATGCGTTAAATAGAAGGGAAAAGCAAGTACCTGTTTCAGAGCTAGTGGATAAAGACGTGGTTTTCGCCAACGCGACAATGCCATTGACCGAAGCGGCACGCTTTTTCTTAAACAATCGGCACGGATGTTTGCCTGTCGTAGACGACAACAACCAGTTGCAAGGAATAGTTACCTCATCCGATTTCGTTAGACTATCCTTAACACTATTAGAAAGTTAACCCACAATGGGTGATCAGGAGTGATAAAATGAAGAAGTTATGTTGCAGTATCGCACTGGGCGTTTTAATGAGCTTTAGCTTTGCGGCGCAAGCAAATATTGACGACGTACCCCTTCCGAACGATTTTCAAGTACGTATGGCACTTGAAGACGATTACCCTATGATCATCTCCGGTTTTGTAAAACAAGACTTAGATTCTGTAATGGCGTTTTATCGCAATACCTTAGGTGAGCCAGAAACCATCACAGAAGACATTGGCCGCTATACATATTTTTATACGGTATCGGGTAAACGCGTTAAGATTGGTTTTTACCAGCAAGAAAGCTGGTGTGAAGTAAGTATTATGATGACGAAATAACTTCGTCATCATAATTTAGAAACCGTCTTAACAGACTTATCTGCTAAAGACCGCTATACCTTTTCTATTTGAATAACTACCCGACGGTTTTTGCCACGACCAATAATGGTGTTATTGGTTGCAACATGGCGTTTTTCGCCAAACCCTTGCGTAACAATTTTCTCTGCTGCTATGCCCTTTTCAGTCATGTAGCTTTTAATTGCATCGGCACGCTTTTCAGAAAGTTGTTGGTTAATATAGCGACCACCGTATGAATCGGTGTAGGCATTAATTACCACCGAATCAATATTAGGATCGTTCTCCAAATATAACCCTATTTTCTCTAAACGCTTTTTCGAATCACGCGTTAACTCGCTGCTATTCGACTCATACCGCATCACTGTATACGCAATATCATCAAAGCTAAATGGCAATAGCGCATCGCGACACTCTAAAAAGCTTAAGTAATTACGACGAAAATTAACCGACGACAATTCAACTTTGATCTTGTCTTGGCTGTTATGCCAATCCTGATAATAAAACGTTGGAACATTACCTTTTTCAAGTTCGGTTAGCAGTAACCAAGATGCTTTTGAATCTAGCTCTGTATCAAACTGCTTCAACAAATTAGCATCAAATAAGCTACGCGCAGGATTACCCGCTTTCCAAATAGGTGGCACTGACAGCACATCAGCAACATCGTAACCTTCTGGTTTAATAAGCATATCTAAGGTGAAATGCAGCGGTTTATCTTTACTCGCAGTCGCTAAAAATCGCGCCTTACCAAAGCGCGGAATATTATGCTCTAACTGACAACTTAAACGTGATGCTTCAGGGGTATTCCAAATTGCATTGCTTTCAGCTGCGCCGTAACTACGTAGCGCCGCATTGGCAGAAAACACAGCACCCATCGACAGACCAACGAACAAACACTGTACTTGCTTTTTTACTCGCACTGAGGTCTCCTAAATCTGATAAACGCTTGGTTAAATTAAAACACCGCTGCAACAAGCAACACCCTATTAAAATTTAAGCAATAAATATACCTAAATCAAACGTCCTTGCGTAATATTTTACTGGTCAGCAACAACCTAATTTTGACATAATACGCGGCCTTAATAAGCACTGAAAGTAAGTATATGTCTCAAGCTGAAGCACCAACAACTTTATTTGCCAAGCGTTTTCGCGGTTTCTTTCCTGTAGTTATCGACGTCGAGACCGCAGGCTTTAATAATAAAACCGATGCATTGTTAGAAATTGCTGTCAGCCTACTAAAAATGGACGATTCAGGCGAACTAAGTATCGACAAAACTGTACATTTTCACGTAGAACCGTTTGAGGGTGCCAATATTGAGCAATCAGCTATTGAGTTTAATGGCATTGACCCATTTTCGCCCTTGCGTGGCGCGGTAAAAGAAGACGAAGCAATAAAAGAAATCTGTAAAGCTGTGCGCAAAGCACAAAAAGCAGCAGGTTGTCAGCGCAGTGTTGTCGTAGCGCATAATGCGGCCTTTGATCACGGCTTTTTAAATGCCGCAATTGAGCGCAATAATATTAAGCGTACACCGTTTCACCCATTCGTAAGTTTTGATACAACCACCCTAGCTGGCTTAGCAGTTGGTCAAACTGTGCTTGCAAAAGCATGTCGCGCCGCAGGCATTGAATTCGATAACAGCCAAGCCCACAGCGCACTGTACGACACCGAGCGCACCGCCGAGCTTTATTGTTACATCGTAAATAAATGGCAAGCCTTAGGTGGCTGGCCAATGCCAAACGATTCTGAGCAATTAGGTGAGTAACGGCGGGGTTTATTACCACCGTTACTTTTGATATATGGGTTTATGCACTAAGCAGCTTTTGGCTGCGCGTGCTAAGTGGCACGTTTAGTGCTTTGATTGCGCTGAAATAATGCTTTTCAGCGTGTCATGTGCTTTTTCATTGTTAAATAAGATGTCTTGTAACGCGTGTATTAACGAGTCAGATAATTCGGCTCTTTCAATAAACACATACACATCTTCTACCGAATAACTTTGCCCTTCGCTTACGTTCATAATTTCAAGCCAAAGCTCAAAAGCATTTTTATTCAACGCGTTAGCTAACACTTCAAAAAATACCCGACCACAAGGATAACTTGCACCAATTGATGGCGTTGACTCCAGATGTGAAAGCGCAGTTTGTTTAACCCCTTCTAAACAGTCTTTTTGTTGCTGCTGTAAAAAATACTCAAAATGCGATTGTGGCATTAAGCCTGAATGCACCATTGCGCGATAGGCAAAAAAGTCAGCTGAGCCTTCGTACAGCCAAATCGGTGTACCATCTGATGGTTGCCAAAAATGTGCATTCCAAAGGTGTAACGCTTCATGTGCTAGGGTTAAATAAATTGTTCGTTGGTATTTACTAGGGTGCTGCACTGCATCTTGCCCTGATATCTCAAACATAACTTGGTTGGATAGTGCGCTACCCAAAAAACCAATGTATAGCGCATTGCTATTAGCGTTAATCAAAAATGTAACGTCGCGGTTTAAAGGGGAATTAAACTGTTGGCTTAAATAATTCATAAATTTAGCGCTATTTTGCTCAAGCTGCACTTTAAACTCATTTGGCAAATTTGGCTCAATAACGAAAGAAACACCATGATTAGAGGCATTTGACGGTGAAGTTAGAGTAACAAACTGCGCTAAATTCAACGACGATATGTTATTAATGGTGCGCGTTCGCTGATTTTGCTCATTTTTCATCTTTGCTGTTATATTAAATGTCACACTTAGCGCATCGCGTGTTATTAATTCACCCGCCACTTTCAATGAATGTGGCACGAAATAGTCAGCATAAAACGCGTCGTTGTTAGAAAAGTTAATAAACGGCGCATTAAATCTAAGTTCACTCACATCAAAACCATCGGAAACTTCAAGCATTAAAATGTCATTAGGATTAGTTAGCGTAATTATGCTGTCATCTTTAACCACCGCTTTGCCTTTAAGCGCAAAATGGTTAGTCAGATAATGAGGTGGTAAGTGTGAAAAATCTAACGTTTGAGTAAATTTGGGCAATTGATAACTTACTTGCCACACGTTGCTACCAATCTGTTTTTCAACATTAATCGACAGCGCTACATTACTCTTTGCAACCGCGTTCATCGCGATACACATCAAACATATTATTATTGTTTTACTGATACTCATTGAAAACCTCCATTATTTCAATCAGCTGCATTGTATAGCGCCGAGCAATATTAACAAGCAAGCAATCCCTGCCAACTCAATTTCAAATCAACATTCGTTTAAATTTAAAGCGATTAAACCATTTAAATACAGTTAATTGTGCTTTGCCCTTGTTTAACATAAAAACTAAGCGTTATAATCGTGCCAACTGAGTATGATTCAGATGAAACAAATTCAGGGGCTGATTAGGATTCGACGGGATTCATGAAGCCTAAGGTGCATGTCGAGGTGCGGCTGGCCTCGTAAAAAAGCCGTATTTAAAGTAATCGCAAACGACGATTCTTACGCTCTAGCGGCTTAATTCCCGCTAGCACTTCACTCAAGTATTCTTGTGGACTGAGATTCGAAGTGTCACCCTACACAAGATCGCTACGGAAACCCTGGCCGGGGTTGAAGGGCTAAATTGAAGCGGCCTCGCCTTTACTTATCGTGTTCGTCCGAGATTTAAAGGTTAACCAAAAGACGATACTAAACATGTAGGACCGAAGGTCGACGCTTTTCGGACGGGGGTTCAAATCCCCCCAGCTCCACCAAATATAAAAAGCCTGTGCATTGCACAGGCTTTTTTGTTTTTATCTTCACTAAATCAACAACTCCGACCCCATTGATTCACGTAAGAAAGCTTAGAGTTGCGTTATGGGGCTATCAGCCAGATATTTATAACCTTACCGAGTCGGCTAAATGGTTTTTAAAACCTAAATACATGCGCAGGGCTAATTATCAGAAAAAGCGTGATCATATTGTTGAGTTAGAAGAACAGTATTGGCAATTAAGTGGTGATAAGTTATTAAAATTATATGGATTTAGTTTTTAGTATGTTAAGTTTTCGGGAATATACTTTTAATTCATACGATTACAATGTTAGAAAGTTTAACTGTTTTTTTGCTTATTTGTTTAATGTGCTTGCTCGGGGTATTCACTCTAGCCTTAATTATCTTAATTATTACAATAACGCTTACGTTAGTACCAAAGACTCCAAAATTATGTAAAAAAGCTATTTTTTACTCAAGTAAAAGTCTTAAAGAGCTCATTGAATGGGTGTTAATACTGTTTAACAAAATTAATGTATTGATGTCAAAGGTTTCAAATCTTATATCTGCTCACAAGTTACTTGCTGCGTTAGTTGTTTACACCATAGCTATTGTGATCTTCTTTTTCTGTCGTTTTGAATTAAGCTTTTACACTCCGTTAAAAAATTGGGAGTCAACAGCAGTTTATTTTAATAATATGTTATCTCCTGTATTCTTATTTGCTACTTTTTTTTATGCTTTGAAAACTTTTAAGGAAGAGAAAAATAAAGCTCACGACTCACTATTTGTCAAAGATATTTCAATCACTCTAAATACATTAGTTGAACACCTAGAATCAGAAAATATTGAAAGATTAGATAAACTATTGGTAGACCTAGAAACGGACGAAAAAAAGCTAACCCAAAGCTATAAAGATCTTATCAACTCTAATTCGTTAATAACAAATAATGAAATCTATAAATGGATTTATGAAAACCGTGAAAATATTCAGTCTAATTTACTTAACTTCACGCCTCCACAAATATATTCATTTCTAGAGGCTATAAACCAACTTAAATCAGATTCAACACAAGGATACTTCAGATATTTATTCCTCGAAAAGATCGGCTATAAATTTACATTCCTGAAACTCGTAGTGTATGAATTAGAAAACTCAGTCAATTTATTTGAAGCACTAAGCGTTAAAGACACAGATAGCTCAAAACCATTTAAAAGTAAGCTAAACACTATTAAGGAAATTATTGCGCTTGATGAAGGACTATCAGTCTTAATCAAAATGTGAACTAAAGTACCACCAGAAGTAACACCAAAATAAAACATTTTACTAATAGTTATTTAAAATCAGAAAATTAAAAACCCAGTTAAGATGACCCCAGCCCACCAATAGCACAGACAAAGCCGCTTTTTAGCGGCTTTTCTTTTGTCTAAAATTCTTTATAACTCATTCAACTAACCATTAAGACATTTCCAAGCAAGTCTACCGATCAGCTGCTGAAATAGCGCAATGGGCCTTTGCGAATAGCTTAATCTCTTCAATGCTATATGGTGTATGAACTTTATTTTTTGAAGCTGGTTGGTGCTTTAAGCTAACACCTTCTCTTCTCGCTAATTTTGGCCTAATAGGGCGAGGTGAAAAGCCGCCACCGCAATTCGGGCATACGTTTAAAAGTACCTTTTCAACACATGTTTTACAAAACGTGCACTCATAACTGCAGATCATTGCATCGGTTGATGTTGGCAAGAGAGCTTTGTTACAACACTCGCAGTTTGGTTTAAGTTTTAACATTATTGCCCCTTATGTTGATTAATTAACTTAAGCACTTCGAACAATAGGGTATCTTTGCCGTTTTGATAGTCTTGCCAAGTTGGTGTTATTTGAATATCGGGATAGATGGCATCTGTAGACTCTTTTGCAAAGGCATAATAGCGCTTTGATAAACTCAGCTTTCGTTTTGAATTAGGTAAAGTAAAACGATAACTTTCTGCATAATGATTTGGGTCGCCCCCAGTTGGCGTACCAACAACTTTTGCGTTTAAAATCTGCTGATATTGCACCGTATTACTCATGGCCGCTGAAAATGTTTGGCTATCGGTGAGTACATAAACCCCGTGTTGCCAATCAAATTGGTCAAGGGGTAATAAGCAAGATGAAAATGCAAGTCCCGTATAAAAATTACCTCCACCGTTTCCTCTGAAGTCAATCACTAAATACCGCGATTGCGCACTTTTAAGCTCTGTTTGTAATGCCGTGCAATTATCAACAACCTGTTCAAATTTGGGGTATGAATTAAACGCAAAATAGGCGATGTTCTTTTTGTTAAAATAACTTAATCTAATGCCCGGCATCGCAATATCGGTATTTTGCAACTTTGGCGTTGTTATCGAAAATGCTGAACTTAATTGGCCAAACTCCCCCATTGAAACAGGCTGTATCGCTTTTTCAATCACTTGGCCATCGTGCCAAAACTCAAACTTTGTGGGCTGTCCCTCTTTTACAATATTTAATCCCAGCAACAACTTATGCAACGTTAGGTAATATTCAAAACTCGTTTTTGCACTAAATTGGTTATCCACACCAGGTAACAACGGTGAAACAATGTTAAATAGTTCGCTCACGCTTTTACCATTTATGGCTTTTAACTCTGTGCCTCGAAGCGAACGATAAGCGTTTGTTGTATCAACTATGCGCAATGTGCCTTCAAAAAATTTATAGCGAAGCGGAAAATGTTGATGCGACCCAGACATCATAAAGTAGTTACTATGCCCATCCCCCAAAGCACCAGTTATTGCCATTAGGCGTGCTTCTACCTCTACTTCAGTAAGGTTCGCTAAATCATTTTTTAAATCGCTAATATGTTGATTAAATTCAGTTTCGGATAAAGTATGAAATGGGTTGATATGCTTTGTTTTAACTTCATTTTGATAAAAGTCGATATCTTCCAACCACAGTTTTTGCTGCTTTGTTGTTAAATTGGCTGCGTTTAAATTAAACGATGCAACAACCAGTATCGCTAAAATCAGTTGTGCTCTCATTGCCCTTCTCCTAGCAGCACTTCATCTTGAATGAACGTGCTTTTGGTAATTGTTGAAGAGTGACGTGTACCATTTAAATAATGTGAAGGAGAAACACCAAACTGTTTGGTAAAGGCGCGGCGAAAACTATCGTAATTATTAAACCCCAGCTTGCTTGAGATTAGTTGTAAATTGCTATTTTCTTGAGATAGCAAATCCCGTGCATGGTTGAGTTTTAGAGTACGAAAGTAATGGCTCGGCGTGCAGTTAAGGTGCAATTTAAACAACCGCGTAAGCTGCCTTTCGCTTAAACTGCAATACTCTGCCATGCGCGAAACTGAAATTGCATTATTAAGCTGTGTTGCTAGCCAGTCGATAAGTGGCGAAAGTTTTAAACTGTCACCCGATTGCAGCGCAAGCACATCGGAATATTGCTGCTGTGATCCTGCACGCTGTAAATATACCACCAAATCTTTCGCGACTTTTGCCGCCATACTGTTGCCGTAATCTTCACGAATAATCGCAAGGGCAAGATCCACGCCCGATAACACGCCAGCTGATGACCAAATAGTGTGGTCACGAATAAAGAGTGGCTCTGGTGTTACAATTTTATTGGGATGTTGTTTGGCTAAACTAGCTGCATGACGCCAATGGGTTGTCAGAGTTAACGCTTTATCCTGAAAGAGTTGGGCCAAAATAAAAGCGCCCGTGCAAATGCTAAATACGCGCTTTGCTTTTAACGCTATTTTTTTGAGCACTGCGAGTTCATTGTGACTAAGCGCAAGTGTACGCATGCCTGTACCACCACAAATAATCAAATCATCCAGTTCAAAGTCATCTTCTAGCGTAAAATCAACGCTCACTTTTTGATGATATGCCGTTTGTACGTCCTCACCATTTATGCCCAATAACTTACTATCGTAAGCGCCGCGTTTAAAACTATTGGTTTCCATAAACGCTTCAAGCGGGCCAAATAAGTCGAGCGCCTGAAATCCATTTGCAATAAAGTAAACTTGTTTAATCGTCATGTGTGTTCCTCCACGTGCTCATCATACCCCGCCTAAAATGTCATTTAATACATTAAAACGACATAATCAGACATTTAAGTATTTATTTTAGAGGCATAAAACATGTAAAAAAAAGCCTGTGAGATACACAGGCTTTTTGTTGCTTTTAAAATTTAAGCACAGGCTTAAAAGAAATAAATCGCGATATCGACAGCAATTAAAATAATAATCACCCACTCTAAAAACGCAGAGTGCTTGTGATTTTGCTCGGTACTTAGCATGTCGACCAAGTTGTGAATGGTTGCGGATTTTTTTAAATACTGGTGTTCGCTAGTTCACGCATGTAGTCGCTCCGAGTAAAACCAGTTAACCGCAATTCTGAGTCACCAATTTGCTTTTGGTTTATAGCCTGTAACTCGTTAAAAATAAATATTTTAATGCGCTTTTTCACAACATAATAATTGTCGATACGACAAAAATTTTGTGTTGGACTTCACCCCCCTATTCCATTTAAATGCGCGCACTTTTTGGTCTTATGACCGATTTATTTTTTAAGGGTAGAAATGAAAGAAACCACTGCAATTGAACATGTTCGTGCAAGCTACAATGTACCTCATTGGAGCCAAGGTTATTATGGCATTAATGACCAAGGCGAAATTACTGTGTCACCAAATATGGCGAAGCCAACGCATGCAGTAAGTTTGTCTAAAATTGCCGAACAAATTCAACAGCAAGGGTTATCGTTACCAGCGCTTGTGCGATTTCCGCAAATTTTACACCACCGCGTACATAGCTTATGCAATGCGTTTAACGCGGCTATTGAAAGCTATGATTACAGCAACAACTACTTACTGGTTTATCCAATTAAAGTAAACCAGCAACGCGAAGTGGTGGAAGAAATTTTAGCAAGCCAAGCGAGCCAATCGGTAAAGCAATTAGGTTTAGAAGCAGGTAGCAAAGCAGAGCTGCTTGCAGTACTTGCGATGGCACAAAAAGTCAGCTCTGTGATTGTGTGTAACGGCTATAAAGACCGCGAGTATATTCGCTTAGCACTCATTGGCGAAAAGCTTGGTCACAAAGTTAATATTGTGCTTGAGAAACGTTCTGAACTTGAAATGGTGCTTGAAGAAGCACACAAACTTGGCGTAAGCCCACGCTTAGGTGTGCGCGTACGTTTAGCATCGCAAGGTAAAGGCAAGTGGCAAGCAAGCGGTGGTGAAAAATCAAAGTTTGGTTTATCTGCATCACAAGTATTAAGCGTATTAGCTGAGCTTAAATCGCACAAAATGGAAAGCGCACTACAACTCGTTCACTTTCACTTAGGTTCACAAATGGCGAACATTCGCGATGTGCGCACAGGTGTTAGTGAAGCAGCACGTTTTTACTGTGAATTGCGCCGTTTAGGTGCAAATTTAGCCTGTATGGATGTGGGTGGTGGTTTAGCTATTGATTACGACGGCACGCGCAGCCAATCGAGCAATTCTATGAATTACTCGCTTGCTGAATATGCAAATAACATCGTCTACACCATTGGTGACATGTGTAAACAGTATGAGCAACCAATGCCGATGATTATTTCAGAATCTGGCCGTGCGTTAACAGCGCATCACGCGGTACTTATTACCAATGTGATTGGCACTGAATCGTATCAGGTAGAAGAATTGCCAGGGCTTGAAAGCGATGCACCACTACTTTTACAAAACATGTGGCGTTCGTGGTTACAACTTAATAACCGTGTTGATGACAGAGCGTTAATTGAGATTTATCACGATTGCATTAACGACCTAGCCGAAGTCCACAGCCAGTTTGCAATGGGCCTTTTAAGCCTAGAGCAACGCGCATGGGCAGAGCAAATTACACTGCGTATTAACTACGAATTACAACAGTTGATGGATGGCAAAAACCGTTTTCATCGGCCAATTATGGACGAGTTAAACGAGCGATTAGCGGATAAATTTTTTGTTAATTTTTCGCTATTTCAATCGCTGCCAGATGCATGGGGCATTGATCAAGTGTTTCCAGTGTTACCGCTTTCTGGTTTAGAAACTATGCCAGATCGCCGTGCAGTGCTACTTGATATTACCTGTGACTCAGATGGCACAATCGACCAGTACGTCGATGGACAAGGTATTGAAACCACCTTGCCAGTGCCAAATTGGCAGGCCGATTCACCTTACTTGTTAGGCTTTTTCTTAGTGGGCGCTTATCAAGAAATCTTAGGGGATATGCACAACCTATTTGGTGACACTCACAGTGTGGTAGTCAATGTAAATGAAGATGGCAACAGCGAAATTGTTGAAATTAACGAAGGCGACAGCGTAGAAGATATGCTGCGTTATGTGCACTTAGATGCAGAAGAATTCAGACACGCATTTGCTCAATTAGCGAATAGTAAATTACCTGAGCACGAGCGCAGCGCAGTTCTTGCTGAGCTAGATGCGGGTTTAAAAGGCTACACCTACTTGGAAGATATTTAACCTATGGTTAAGGTTTTTGAAAAACACAACGGCATGCTATTTGGCAACGGCGCAACTTTTATGCGCCAGCCATTAGTTAACGACCCAACATCAAGTGATGCTGATGTGGTTATACTGGGCTTGCCATTTGATATGGCAACTTCTGGTCGCTCTGGTGCTCGCATGGGCCCAGATGCAATGCGCCGCGCATCTGTAAATCTTGCATGGGAAGAAACCCGTTACCCTTGGCCATTTACACTAAACGACCATTGTACTGTAATTGATGCAGGCGACTTGGTGTTTGCACCGGGCGATAGCGAAGGTTTTACACAACAAGTAGAAGATGCAGCCACACAACTTTTAGAACAAGGTAAAAGCCTTTTAAGTTTTGGTGGCGATCACTTTGTTACTTTGCCGCTTTTACGCGCCCATGCAAAACGTTTTGGCAAAATGGCGTTAGTGCATTTTGATGCGCACACAGATACCTATGCTAATGGCAGTCAGTATGATCATGGCACTATGTTTTACCATGCGCCAAACGAGGGACTCATCGACAAAAATAGCTCGGTGCAAGTGGGTATTCGCACCAATTACACCCAAGCTGAGCATGGCTTTAAAGTGATTGATGGCGCTGAAAGTAATGCACTATCGGCACACACGATTGCCGAGATGATTAAACATTCAGTGGGTGAGTTACCTGTGTATTTAACCTTTGATATTGACGCACTTGACCCAGCATTTGCACCAGGTACGGGCACACCAGTATGTGGTGGCTTAACCACCGACAAAGCGCTCAATATTCTTCGCGAATTAAAAGGGCTGAATATTGTAGGAATGGATGTGGTAGAAGTGGCTCCCGCTTACGATAACAGCGAAATTACCGCACTTGCAGGCGCCACCATTGCGCTCGAAATGCTGCATTTGTGGACGTATAAACATAAGCTTGGCAATTAACCTCGTTTATATTTTGGCACCCAACAAAAAGCCTGTGTTTTCACAGGCTTTTTTTTAGGGGGCGTGTTTATTTTTTATAGGGTTTTCAAGCCCTATTAATCAATCATAGATACCTGACATGCATAGGTATTATCACCGACAGAGAAACTGCCTGTACCGCTCCAGTTATTATCAACAGAAAGCGATGCGGTGAAATTAGTTTGATAACTGCCAATCGCAGGTGGTGGGAATGACACAACAGCATTACCGGTCAATGCCGCCACTTTTGTACTTGTGCCTAAGCCTGTTGCATGCAAATGCCCTGAACCACTTCCTGTAAAGCTTGGCGAATGCTGCGTGCCTTCTAAAATATGTCCTTCTGCTGCACCGTTAATTGTACCTGTGCTTGGATTAACGGCTAGCTGTAACACCATAGATCCGGCACCTAGTGCTTCGGGTTTAAATTGCAGTTTTACCAAATATAAACTTGAATCAGCCATGTTAAGTTCCTCTTTAATGAATTGGCTAAGCAACCTGAATTCAGGTTAAGCAATGTTTGATTGAACAGTTATCAACCATCAAAAAGGCTAGTTTACGTAGCTATATTTGGTTATCACATCTTATAACATGCCAAAAAGAAAGGATTTGAAAAAACAAATAGCCATTCAAAATCAATTGCTTAGCTAGGTAAGAATTAATTCAAGATTGTCAAAAGGTAGCATAACGGTATTTATTGTTCTCCATCACCGTTAAAATTCTGCGAGGATGATTTTGGCGCTTTATTTTTTTGTGCTCGTAGCAGTGTATTATCTTTTGCCAACGCATCGATTTTTACTTGATATTGCTTGTTAATTGCGGCCATTTCTTGTGCCAGCGATTGCTGCAGTTTGGCGCCAGCAATATTGCTTTTGGCTTGCCCAGATTGATTTTTTAAGGCTGCTAATTCGTCATTCATTTCACGCTGTAAACGCTTTATTTGCGCATTATTATTTGCTATTTTTCGCTCTACCGCGCGCTGTTCAACATAACTGCCAATGCGATTTAATTCTTGCTCGTGTGAGTTACCGCTAATACCGCTGCTTTGACTACTGCTATTAAGCTTATTTAGCTCTTTTTGCAAACGTTCCAAATTACCTTGCTCTAACTCAATAGACGATTTGTAACGTTCTGTAATGGCATTCATTTCAAGTGCTAACGCTTCTGAACGAGTGGCACCATAAAGGTTATTTGCAGTACGCACTGTCATGTTTTTAACCTCGCTTATCTCGGCATCCATGTCTTTTTGTAGCTTTTTAATACGCGCTTTCACTTTATCTATCTCGCGCTTTAACTGACGAGATTTAACGTAGTTATCGGTTGAATCGGTATTTTGCTTCGCTCCCGACTGCGGGCGCTTTTTGATTACTTGTGGACTGACTTCGATTTTCTCGTATTTATCACTGCATGGGGTATCGCTAAACGTTAGTACACCATCAATTTCGCACTTATAAATTGCACTATAAGACGCAAAACTACTCAATAAACAAACAGATAAAAGGGGAAATTTAAGATTAAACATAACAGTCCTTATTTAACGTAGCCTGTCTAGATTACACCAATCTAGACAGGTTTTGGACTGTTTATTTTGCGCGGTATTATTTTAGTGCGTTGGTTAAATGTAACGCGTGTTGTTGTAGTTCATGGCCTAACTCGGTTAGATAGCCACCATCTACTTGATCAATAATGCCACGATCAAATAAACGTTTTGCCGAGGCCTGCATACTTTCTGGCGCATCATGATGAATTTTAAGACCTTGCATCGCACTCGCTGTAGGGAATTTTAAAAGTAATTCTAAATCGGTGATTTGTTCTGTCGCTAGGCTCATTGTGTTTCCTTTTTTATTATTGGTTCCGTTACACAGTATAGATAAGCTTTTTAAAATTGCTTGATCTTGCTCATGTAAAACACTGAATTTTCAATAATACTTTGTTTACACAGTATTTTGTTTAAGGTTTGTACTGAAAACGCGCAAGCTGCATTTCATTCAAACGACTTAGTGTACGCCTAAATGCAAACGCCAAAATACCTTGCGTATATAGTTCATCTAAAGGCACATCGGCATTAATGTAAAGTGGAATTGAACGGTCATAGCACTCATCAACTAACGCGATAAAGCGGCGCACGCCATCGTCTTTTCGCGACAGCATTGGCAATTCACGATCGCCAGCAGCAACGCGCACCGCACCATCTTCCGTGCCCCGCGCTATTTGCTTAGTAACCGACTGACATGAAAGTTGCGGTACCTTGTCTAAAAATATGGCCTTAAACGAATCACATAAAGCAATAAAATCGACCGCAGCTAATGGTTGCTCGCATAACGCACTGTAATCACACAAAAGCAATTGCTCGCTGCGCTTATGTATTGGAATTTGTAGATGACCTAACTCAAACGGTGTGGTTATCATTTGCTGCTGGTCCAGTGCTAAAAACGTATTGGTAAAACTCGTTTCTAATGCGATTGCTTGATTGACCCAATAGCGACAAAATTGTTCACCTGGGTGTAAGCGATGATCTTGTCCACCATCGACACTTAACACTTGCATATGTTGTTTTAACGCATTAATGGCAGGAAGCAGCCTTTCACGATTAAAACCATTTTCGTAAAGCGCATTAGGGTGCTGATTAGAGGTGGCCACCAGCACTAAACCTTGGTCAAAAAACGCCTGTACCAAACCACTTAATAAAATTGCATCGCCAATATCGCTAACAAAAAACTCATCAAAACACAGTACATCAACTTCACTTGCCAGTTCACTTGCAAGCACATTAAGCGGGTTTTCACGACCTGTTAATTGAAATAAGCGTTGATGTACCCAGCGCATAAAGTGATGAAAATGCTGACGCTTTGCAGGCACGGTTAACGCGTTGAAAAAGCTGTCCATCAACCAGGTTTTACCACGGCCAACAGGGCCATATAAATAAACGCCTGTTACGGCTTTTCGCTTATTTTCCAAAGCTAAATAACAATCTTGCAGCGCAGCGACAGCAACCGCTTGCGCCGCATCATGTTTAAAACCCTTGGCTAACGCGTTGTTGTATGTATCGAGAGGTCCGATGGCTGTTTGAGAGATAGACATAAGTGCAAAGATTTGGCGCATTATGCGCCAAACTAGGAGACGTTATTGCAGTGCTTTTTCAGCAAACAAGTGCTTTATTGGTTTAGCGGCATCAACCACATTTAAACCAATGCCACGGATCAGCTTTTTAACTGGGTTGCTGCCCTCAAACAGCTCTTTTAACCCCTGCATCATTGCAATATGCGTTTGTGCATCGGCTTTTCGTGCCATTTCGTATTGACGCAATAGTTTGCCACTGGCAAATACACTACTTTGTTCATCTGCAACTAACTGTAGTAATTTTGCTACATCTTTTAAGCCCAAATTCATGCCAAGGCCAGCTAGCGGGTGAATGGTATGCGCCGCATCCCCCATTAACATCACGCGATTTTCGACCCACTTTCTTGCATAGCGCATTTTAAGTGGGAAACTCAGTCGTTGGCTATTTACACGACATAAACCTAGTTCACTATCAAATGCAGCAGTAAGTGCTTTATTAAATTCGCCCTCTTCCATTGCCAATAGTTGTTTGGCATGTTCCGGCGAAGTAGACCACACAATTGAGTGGGTATTTTGCTCAGGTAATGGCAAGAATGCGAGCGGGCCTGTAGGTAAAAACACTTGGCGCGCTGTATTTGCGTGTGGAACTTGGCTTTTAACGGTTGCCACTATTGCGTGATGGTCATAATCCCAAAACGTAATTGGCATTTTAAATTGGCTGCGAATTGCTGAATTTGCGCCATCGCACGCAATTAACAGCTCTGCCATAACCGGCTCACCAGAAGCAAGGGTAACCAATACTTGCTCATCGGTTTGATGAATGCTGCTATACGGTGTTTCGAACAAAATTTCTAAATTGTCGTTTTTTTCACATTGAGTAATCAGCGCCTGACGGATCACTTCGTTTTCGACAATATGACCAAGCTCAGATAAATCGAGTTCGTTACTAGCAAAGTGAATGCGACCAATTGAATCTTTATCGCGTACATCCATATTTGTGTAAGCAGCTAAGCGCTGTGCTTGAATGCCCTGCCAGATCCCAAGCTTTTCAAAAAGTGCTTGGCTTGCTTTACTAATCGCGCTGACTCGTAAACCAAATTCGTCGCTATCTACCTGAGCTGGCTTGCCTGCATCAATCAATAACACCTTTTTGCCAAGATTAGCTAAGCCTAGCGCTGCGCTTAACCCAATGCAGCCACCACCAACAACAATTGCTTGAACCTGTTTCACTAACCTACATTCCCCATCAGTTGTTTTGCTAGTGGCGCTTTTACACGTTTACACTTGGCCATAGCGGTTAAAACAAGACTGCGCGTTAATGCAAACGCACGGTTATCATTAGAAAATCCTCTAACGAGAGCATCAGTTAACCACAACACAGTGTCAACATCTTGATTTCGCTCAACTTGGTATCGATTAAGCAGACTTACATCGCCAATATCTTGTTTCGCTGCAAGCGCGTCAGTCACAAGCTTTTCAAGTAATATCACATCGCGCAAACCAAGGTTAAAGCCTTGACCTGCAATAGGATGAACAAGGTGAGCAGCATTGCCTAAAATCGCAACGCGATGATGCATTAAACGCTCCGGCTTACCCACTTTAAGAGGATACGCTGCACGCATACCCACTTTGGTGAAAAGTCCCGCTCGATAGCCAAATGATGTCTGTAATTGTGCTATAAATTCGTCGTCTGGCAGTGCTAATAAGGTCTCTTGCTGTTCAGGTTTAACACACCACACCAATGAAAAACGATTTTTCGTCATTGGTAATAGTGCCATTGGGCCTGTTTCTGTAAAACGTTCAAATGCTTTATTGTGGTGACCGTCTGCCACCTCAATATTGGCGATCAGTGCCACTTGGTCATAATCGAGGGTTTCGGTATGAATGTGCAATGGCGCCAAAGTTTTAGAATGCGCGCCATCTGCCACCAGCATCAATTTGGTGCTGATCTCAGCGCCTGATTCAAGCGTGAGGTTAACTCTGCTCACATGCTGTTGGTAATTACTCACCTTATCTGGGCAGTACAATTCTATACCTTGTGATGCCATCTTTTTATGTAATTGTTGGCCCCATGGTCTTACCTCAACCACATAACCAAGCGCTGGTACTTGATATTCTGCGCTCGATATTTGGGTTTTACCAAAATGGCCGCGATCAGATACTAATACATCGTTTATTGCAGCAGTAAAGTCATTATTGGCATCTAACAAATTAAGTGCCGATAAATATTTAAATGATTCACTTGCCAATGCAATACTGCGGTCGTCAAAGCTTGGTTGACTTTCATCAGTTGAAACAAACGCTTCTATTACGGCGATAGTTAACTTTGGGTTGCGCAACTTTAAGCTAAGGGCTGCGCACGCACCAGTTAAACCACCGCCTACAATTACAATGTCGAACATAGCTTTATACCTGAAATTACTGAGCCATTATTGCTTCAATTTCGTCAATCGCTTTTGGCACACTTGCAGTAAGATTTTGATGACCTTGCTCTGTAACGACCACATCATCTTCAATGCGAATACCAATACCGCGGTACTTCTCTGGCGCGTCGCTATCGTTAGCAATATATAACCCCGGTTCAATCGTCAGTACCATGCCTAGCGCAAATGGGCGGTCTTGATCGTCTAATTTATATTCACCAACATCGTGTACATCTAACCCTAACCAATGTCCTAAGCCATGCATGTAGTAATCTTTGTATTTTTCGTTTGCAATCAGGCTGTCGATATCGCCGTTTAAAATACCTAAATCAACTAATCCTTGCGTTAAAATACGCACCACAACATCAGCGGTTTGTTTTAGCGTATTGCCTGGTTTTACCATTTCAAGTGCCGCTAGCTGCGCTTTTAAGACTAAGTCATATACTTCACGCTGCGCGTCGCTAAACTTGCCATTTACTGGGAAGGTACGGGTAATATCTGCTGCATAGCCATTTAGCTCACAACCAGAATCAATCAGCACTAAATCGCCATCATTGAGTACATCGCTGTTTTCGGTGTAGTGTAAAATATTAGCGTTATCGCCGCCGCCAACAATAGTGCCATACGCTGGGTGGCGCGCACCATTCATTGCATAATGGTGATGAAGTTCAGCTTCTAATTGGTATTCAGTGGCACCCGCTTTAGCAAATTGCATCGCTCGGATATGGCCTTGTGCACTGATTTCACCTGCTTTAGCCATAATTGCAAGCTCAGCATCTGATTTAAACAGACGCATTTCATGCAAAGTGCTGCGAATATCACTAATCACCGTTGGTGCTTTCCAGCCACGCTTTGGCGCACCGCGTAATGTGCTTAACAGCGACCATACTTTGTCATCGAATTCTTTGTAAGTTCCTTGTGCGTAATAAAGTGTTTGTTTACCAGACACTAAATCAATCAAGCTGTCGTCAAGTTCTGCTAATGTGAATGCATTATCAAAACCGTAGTCTTGTTTTGCTTTTTCAGCACCGATACGACGGCCACACCAAATCTCTGCTAATTTATCTTTCTCGCGACAAAATAAGTGCGACTCTGCCGTTTCGCCTTTTACCAGTACGAGCACTGCGTCAGGCTCTGGAAATTGCGTTAAATAGAAAAAATCACTGTCTTGGCGAAACGCAAATTCAGTATCACGACTACGGGTTATTTCAACAGCGGCAGGAATAATCGCAACTGAGTTATCTGCCATTGCATCAAGTAATTTACTGCGACGCGCATTTACTTCTTCAACTGAAATTGAAAGTGGGTGTGTCATATTACTTCCTACTGCTTAGTGAATGGTGGTGTTAACCGCGGCGTTTTGCTGTTCAATTTTACCGAGTTCAGCAAAACATAAATGCACCGAAATACGCACATATTCAACTACTTCGTGAAACGCTTGTTTATCTTCTTCGCTTTCATCAAAGGTTGTATCCATTTGGTTAATCTCGGTAAAGTCGTGAATAACTTCTTTTACCTCTGCGGATAACTTGCCGTAGTCTTTTTGTTTTAAGCCAAAACCCAGTAGAAAACCTGACACCCATGATACTAAAGCGTTTGCTCTGTCATGTAGCGATTCATCTTCGTCTGGCAAGTACAACTCAAATTGCAGTTCTCGATTGTCTAGCGTGCTGCGAATTTGGCTATAAAAGCCCACTAATAACTTTTTCAGATCGCCAGAAAATGCAATGCCGTCATTAAACACATCGCTTAAAATTGTTAGGTATTCTTTATCTTCAATATCAATGCCGCAAGCAAGTAAGCCGGTAATAACGCCGTGTACTTCGCTTGGCATAATAAACAGTTCATTTTGTTCGAGAGTAACTTGAGTTGCTTGATAATCTTGTGACATAACGCGCTATTTGAGTTGCTGTAGTTCAATGATAATGCTAACACTGACGCCCTATTCACGCCATTGTTTTAGACAACAGTGTTGAAAACACACACAATTTGAATACTTTTGCTGCACTTGATCAAACAATCTTAGATTAGCACTAGTTATCTCGGCAATATTTCTTATAATAAAGGTGTTCCCTCGAGTGTTGGAGAAAGGTTACGTCCCTGAGCCGATAAACTTTTCTTAGGAACTCAGTTCAGATTGCTATTGCGCAAGCTCGGCATGTACCGAGAAGCCTACGGTAACTAACTGCGCTCCGCCTTGAGCCTTAGGGTTCAAGGGCTGACACCTGATACCGCACTTTTGGGAACACCTTCCTTGCTTTATGATTTCCCTTTCTACCTTAAGCTAACTTTTTGATTCATAGCTTAAAAAACCAACTTTTTGGTTATACCTCTGTTATTGCACAAATGTTAGAGTTAAAACTCAACTTAAATGCAAAATTAACAACAATAACAATGAAAAACATCAGTGCAATCTTTCTTGCTGTTGCATCTCTTACGTTATCGGGCTGTGGTGGTGGCGATAGCAGCGAAGAGAATACGCAAATAGTACTCAACACTCCTCCTACATTAACTGGCGAGCCAGACAATGCCTTTGTTGGCAAAATGTTCGAGTTTAAACCAACTGTTACAGATAAAGACAACGACCTTGTTTCAATAAGTGCCAACAATTTGCCCAGTTGGTTGACGCTTTCAAACAACATACTCACAGGCACACCAGCCGTGACGGATTTAGGAAGTACTACATTCGAATTGATTGCATCGGATGGCAAGAGCTCATCAACTTATACATACAGCGTTCAAGTCATTGACTCACAGGAAACCAATACAGCGCCTGTTGTGTCGGGTCAGATCCCAAGTGCTTATGCTGGTAAAGCATTTAGTTTCACGCCTACCATTTACGATAAAGAAAACGACGTTCTTACCTTTACAATTGAAAATGCACCAACCTGGGCTGAATTTGACCTGCAAACAGCTAGATTAAGCGGCACGCCTAGTGTGCAGGATGTTGGCACTCATCGAAATGTAGTACTCAATGTGAATGATGGTGTTAACCAAGTCGCTTTTAATTTTGATATTAAAGTACAAAGCAATACAGGCGTGAATACGCCACCAAGCATCAAAGTCAGTGACCAAACAGCAATTGTTGATAGCGCGTTTTCTTATACGCCTATTATCAGCGATGCGCAAAATGATACGCTCGCCATGGCAATAAACAATGCACCGAGTTGGCTCAGCTTTGACAATGTTACCGGCGAAATAACAGGTACACCCGAAACAAGTGACTTAGGTGTCTATAAAGATATAAAAATCACAATTTCTGACGGTGAATACAGCGTGAGTGGTATGTTTGATATCACAGTATCAGATAACAGCGTTCCTAATACAGCGCCTGAAATTTCAGGTACGCCGCCAAACGCATATGAAAACAAAGCATATACATTTGTGCTTTCTGTTACCGATAAAGAAAACGATACACTCTCATTTGAGGTTAATAACCTTCCAACATGGCTTTCGTTTGATGAGTCAAACACCACTTTTAGTGGCACCCCATCAGGCGACAATGTTGGACAACACAATAACATCAACCTAACTGTTAGTGACGGCAAGCTACAAAGCAAACTAACCTTTTCGATTACTGTATTAGCTGCCGAACCTACCAATAACCCACCAGTGATATCCGGTATACCAACTACTGCACAAGCTAATTATCCTTACTCGTTTATTCCAACCGCAAGTGATGCTGATGGTGACACTTTACGCTTTAGTGTAAGTAATCTGCCAAGCTGGGCTGCCTTTAATACTATAACAGGTGAAATTTACGGAACGCCGCATGATCAAAGTGTTGGTACCTATAACAATATTGTAATTACCGTTAATGATGGCAAAGACACTGCAAGTATTACCGTGAGCATTACCGTGGATGCTGCGCCAATCACCAATAACCCACCCGTTATCTCAGGCACACCTTTGAATGCACAAGCTAACTCAGCTTACTCTTTTATTCCAACCGCAAGTGATGCTGACGGTGACTCTTTACGCTTTAGTGTAAGTAATCTGCCAAGCTGGGCTGCCTTTAATACTATAACGGGTGAGATATACGGAACGCCGCATGAACAAAGCGTTGGTACCTATAGCAATATTGTAATTACCGTTAATGACGGCAAAGATACTGCGAGTATGACCGTGAGCATTACCGTGGATGCTGCGCCAATTACCAATAACCCACCTGAAATTTCAGGTACACCTAATAATGCAGTAGTAAACACTGCTTACGAATTTATTCCAACCACGAAAGATAGCGATGGGGATAGTCTTAACTTTAGCGTGAAAAACTTACCAAATTGGCTAAGTTTTGATAATAAAACGGGTCGCCTATTTGGTACGCCAACTAAGGATAACGTGGCAACGTACTCTAATATTGCAATTAGCGTATCTGACGGTAAGGCCGAAGCAACACTCACTATTGAGATAACCGTTGAAGCAATTAACAATCTGCCTGTACTGCTCACAACAACAGCTAAAACACGAGCGGATGAACCATTTAGCCTAGCGCTAAACGTTAAAGACGATGATAACGATACAATCACTATTACCCCGGTTAATTTACCAACATGGCTTTCGTTTAATCAAAATACTAAGACGCTTACGGGCAGTGCGAATGATGACAATGTTGGCTCACAGCAGTTAACGTTTAGCTTATCTGACGGTAAAGAAAGTAATACTCAATCACTCACTTTAGAAGTTGAAAAGAGCTGGCTGACAATTGCCATTGAAACCGGTAATGCTTTGGTTGTTAAGGAAAGTGATACCATCTTAAATGCTGCGATTAACGAGTTATCGTCACATAAGGCGCGTTTTAACTCGATTAAATCACAATTGTTTAAACAAAATGCACAAGGTGGCGTGCTAACCGCGATTGATTGGGACCCAACGCATGACGCAGCGATTTTACAAGGCCAATACCCGTTTAACGATACTGTGCTTTACACCACCAACTCAAATCAATCTGGCGGGCCAGATAGAATATTGCCTATCGCAATTGCCGGCAGTAAAACTGAAAACACAGGCAGATACCTAGCATATGGTGGCAACCCATTTAGAAACACGGTAAACGACCAAATGCTAACCTTTATGACCAATGCATTTGATTGGCTTACACAAACATCCACAACCACTAAAAACCAATTTAATGTGGTGCTAACTCAGCTTGACGAAAGCTACTGGTTTAGAGACCGCAGTTTAACGCGCGCGTGGCTTGATAATAACTACAGTAATGTTTCTTACAACCAAGCAGGTGATTGCGATGGCAATAAACTGGCTCAGTGTATTGCTGCTAAGCCCGATGTAATTATCATTTCTCGCATGGTGCGTGATGGTGATGACAAACAAGCCGTTTTAGATGCGGTTAGCTCGGCACTTGAACAAGATATCCCTGTAATATACATCCAGTATGATGGTGGTATAGGCGATCATGGCCGTAAATTATTACAACTGCTAAATATTAACCATCAAAATGATAACTATTGGTGGAAGCTTTACTTGGACGACTTTAATCCAAGTACAGTATTTAATACCTTGCCAAGCGATATGGTGGCAATAAATACCCTGCTAAATAATTTTAAAGCGGGTAACTTTAATGTCGATTTATCAAATTGTGAAACGCGCAGCTGCCCTACAGAATCAAATACTCAGAGCGAATTTTTTGCCGGTGCCGATGCCGTCAAAGCAATGTTTAACAGGTTTGATAGTGAAAAACGTAATATTTTTACAAGTGCTGACTATCGTTTAAATAAACTGCTGATTTTGCTGGCTGATTATTATCGTCAAACGGTTAGTTTCCCGATGGATAAAATCGCGACGGACACTACCTCATTTTTTAAATCTTTGTATGCCGATTACGCGGTTTACAATGTACGAGATATCAACCCTATTCAGCCAGATATGGGTAACTTTAGTCGCTCTGATTTCAGTCACATTACCCCAGAGCATGCTTCAGTTACGCTAACGGCAAAACCATACTTTCGCTCTGCTGGGGTGTACGCTATTCCTGGGCAAAGCTTTACCGTGACACGCACCGACACCCAAGATGTTTCAACCCATGTATTTATTAATACGCTGCGTACCGGCGCAACGCATATATTTAATGAAAATAAATACAACCGACCTTATCTACTGCAAACGCAAAAAATTGAAGTAAAACCCAACGAATCAGTTACCCTTACTTCAAGTTATGGTGGGCCAATTCAAATCGCATTTAATAAAAAAGATGTGGATGTGAGCTTCAGCTTTACCCACATTGGTCGTCACCCGCACTGGCGCAATAAAGCTGACGACGCCATTTTTGCAGAGCGTATGGCAAGCGGCGATTATGACTGGGCTGAAATTGCAACTCCCGGCTTTGAAGTGCATTCAAAACTGACTAAATTAGAAGCATCGCTAGCTGGTAGCATTTGGCCTGTGGCATCTGACTTTGCCAATGCAACATCTCGCTATACTCATAACTTAGTGCATGTACTTGCAGGCTTTAAAGGTCCTGGCATTGATGTTGAACCAGAAATACACGACTTTGTAACAGCTCGTGGTTTAGATGTTGATACCATTGATATTGTTAAGCATATGAATGCCGACCAACCCACTTGTGGCTGGGGTTGTAGTGGCAACCCATATGATGCAGGTTGGAACTTTAGCCCAACGGGTCATGGTGACTTACACGAACTTGGCCATGGCATAGAACGCGGTAGCATGCGCTTTGAAGGCTATGGCGGTCACTCCAATACAAACTTTTATTCGTACTTTAGTAAATCAGTTTACGAAGATGAAACAGGTGAGTCTGCTAGCTGCCAAAGCCTACCGTTTAAAGAGCTATTTAATACGTTGCAGCAAAGTAAACTTGATGCCGATCCTGTCGCTTATATGCAAGCTAACTTAACGAAAAGCTGGTCTGAACATCATGCTATTTACATGCAGCTTATGATGGCCGCACAAGCACAAAATACCCTAAATAACGGCTGGTTTGTTTACCCACGTCTGCATATTTGGGAGCGAGAATTTTATCGAGCTGATGATTCAGATAGCGCGTGGGAAAGTAAAAAAGTAGGCTTGGGCTTTGCCAATTACACCCGAGCGGAAGTTGCCAGTATTGCGCGCAACGATTGGCTGTATATTTCATTGAGCCACATTACGCAGCTTGATTTAACCAAGTGGTTTACCATGTACGGATTCACCGTATCAGATAAAGCGCAAACACAGGTAAAATCGAATGGTTTTAACGAACTAGCAGAAGTATTTTACACAAGTGAAGGCACAGGTTATTGCTCGAGTTTAAATCAAACTGAATTACCTGTTGATGGCACACAAACATGGCCACATAACTAACCACTCCACCCTTTTACAACAGCAACAAAAAAAAGCCCAGTTATTATAACTGGGCTTTCGCTAACTAACTCCAGGGAAATTAAGAGAGTTAATAATTAGGTTGATGTTAGAAACGCTGTGTGTAGTTCAACGTAAATACGCGACCACGTACATCATAAAGCGATAACACAGGTTCACGCGGTGAACTGGTTTCGCGTGGCGTATCTTCATCAAGTACATTTAACGCAGCAATTGACACAGTTGCATCCCACGGCGCGTTATAGGTGTACGTTAAGTTGTGACCAGTAAACGAATCCAACTCATTGGTAACTTGCTTTTCACCGTTATCATCAACATACGCATTTTCTTGTGCAGAAATGTAGTATGAGTATAGGTTTACAGCGTGATCGCCAAGTGACCAAGTAATGTTAGCGTTGATTCGATCTTGTGGACGGTAAACATCACCAAGTTCATCTTCACCAAGCTCTACACCACCTTCTTCATTAATAAAGCTGGTTTTGTACGCCACCATGTGCGACCAATTTAGGTCAAAATCAAGTTCACCTGCAGCTTCAAAGTCAAACTTACCTGTCAGTGTCATATCAAGACCGGCACTTTCACGTAAACCAGCGTTTGCTAATGGGCTAATAATTTCAGAAACATTGTCACCACGGTAAAGAATATCAACACCCGGTAAACGCGCTGAAATTGGTACGTTTTGACCTTCAGTTTCCCAAATTTGAATTTGCATAATTTGCAGTAATTCGTGGTCAATCGTATCTACACGGCCTTCTACATCAAGCGTCCAGTAATCGGCTGAAAGTGACCAACCGTCTGAGAACTGCCAAACTACACCCAAGTTCGTGTTATCTGATTCTTCTGGCTCTAAGTCTGGGTTACCACCTGAACTTGCCCAGTAAGATGTACGATATTCACAATCGCCAATACTAATGCCATCTTGATAACAGCCAATAAAATCTACTTCGTTTTCAGCATAACCGCGCACTACATCGCTGTATAAATCGGTTAATAATGGTGCTTGGAAACCACTACCTATTGAAGCGCGAAGTAATAGACTATCGATTGGACGGTAGCTAATATTTGCTTGTGGATTAAATGTGCCACCAAAGTCGCTGTAATCATCATAACGAGCGGCTAGTTTCACTTCCATGCCTTCAATAACAGGAATAGCCACCTCAGTAAATGCTGCAGAAACAGTACGTGAACCAACACCACCGCTACCGCCGTTACCACCACTTACGTTACCCGCTTCAGCCTGACCATCGATTTTGCTGTAGTAAGTTTCACGAGTATGTGATGCACCAACATAAGTTGACAATGCACCTGCCGGTAATTCTACGATATCAAATTGTAAACCACCGCGAACGGCTGTTTGTGTTGCACGGCGGAACTTATCAAAGTTTGCTGATACTGATGCTGGTGGACGAGATTCAGGGTCACGCGGATCCCAACCTTGCCATACACCGTCGTCATCAAAACCACCTACTGAACCTGAAAGCTGTGGCGTACTTGTGTAATTTGTGCCCCATGTAAATGCATCGTAACGTGCATAGTTAGCGCTTAGGTCCCAGTAAACATCACCAAAGTTACCGTCAAAACCAACTGCTAAATCAAGCGAGTTGTCATTGTGATCTGCAGTACGGTCGCCCGCTGAATTCATACGGTAGCCGAACCAACCGCCCGCTTCCACCGGCGTTAAGTTAAGTGTTGTTCCATCAGATGTGGTAATTGTGCGTGCTGGCAATGCGTCATCTACTGGGAACCATGCAGGGTCGCCGGCCGAAACATCGACTGTATTTTGGTTCATCCACATACCGCGAACAAACATGCTTGTATCTTCAGTTAATGAATAAGTGAAGTTAGCCATTACAGAGTCACGACGCGTTTCTGGTAAAACTTGCGCCGCTTGCGTCCAGTCGTAACCACAAATTGAGTAGCTTTCATCAGATAAACGCGTTAATGGACCGATAAATGTGCCAGAGCCTTGACCGTTATATACATCACAGTTATTTTCTTGGTTTAGTGATTGCGTTACCCAACCATTGCTCCATTGCTCTAATGCGCGACCTGTTGGACTAATACCATGCCAGTTATCAAGATAACGTGGATCTAACCCTTCTTCTTTAAGTTGCGCTTTCGCATAAGGTAAGTCAGCGTATAGAACTTGTTCTTCTTTATAGTGCTCCCAAGCAAATACAAACGATGTTTTATCTGACGAACCACCAGCTGTAAACGTATAACGCTGCGAATCGCCGCTATCGATTGTATCTGGCGTTTCAAGTTTTGCTGAAAACTCAGCACCCTCATAATCACGTTTTAAAATTACGTTGATTACACCCGCTACGGCATCTGAACCGTACACCGCCGACGCACCATCAGTTAAAATATCAATGCGCTGAATTGCCGCAGTTGGGATCATATTTAAGTTTGCAGAGCCACCCGTAACTGGTGATTTAGTCAGTCTAACGCCATCGATTAAAACCAAAGTTTGACGAGGATCGGCACCACGCAGTGCAACTTGCGCTTGCGAGCTCCACCCATTGTTTGATGCGCCACCAAATGAGCCAAAACTGTTTAGTGTTGAGTTACGTAAAACGTCACTTACTGTTGAAAAGCCCGATAATTCCATATCAGCCGCAGTAATTGAAATAACCGGTGACGCCCCTTCCATATCAACGCGTTTAATACGCGAACCAGTAATTGCAATACGTTCTACTTGTTCTGCTGCTGCATCTTCTTCGGCAGCCATAAGTGCTGGTGCACCAAGAAGAAGTGAAGAAATCGTGAAAGGTAGTAATGCCTTTTTAAAGCCCGTTTGAGAACCCCATTTATTTGTTTTCATTATTTTACTCGCCATTTATAAAAATAATTTACGTACGTGTTACTGATGTGAGAGTTTGTAACACGCAACACTTTATATAAAATATATTGTATACTTTCTACATAAATTAATACTTTTTTACACTTTTGTATACAAAATATTAATAAGACGTTTATTGATTTGACTGCAACAGTACTTTTAATACTTATTTATCAGTAAGATAGAAAAAGGCATGTGACTAAATATAATCACGAAAAATTTTTATAAAAAGAATAAAAAAGGAGCCGAAGCTCCTTTTTATAAATGACGTTTTTGATTAGCGAACCTATTGCCTTAGGAACATCAACAGATTTAGTACCAACCAAATATGCGCAAAGTTCTCAAATATAACCATTCGAATGCAATAAATTTAAGTACACTCAGTACGCTATATTTAGGGCACTAGAGTAACTCGCTACTTAAGCTGTTTGCTGATTTGTCTCGGTTAGTTTTGCATATCCCGTCTTTAACTTCTCAACAATTAAGTAATTTACTGGCACCAGAATTAGCGTAATTAACGTGGCAAAAATTATTCCGAAGCCAAGTGATACGGCCATTGGAATTAAAAACTGCGCTTGAGTTTGCTGTTCAAACAATAACGGCATTAAGCCACAGAACGTGGTAATACTTGTAAGCATTACTGGTCTAAAGCGCGATACACCTGCAGTTAACACGGCTTCCATAAGATCATGGCCATCATTTCGTCGTTTATTAATATAATCAACCAATACCAAGGAGTCGTTAACTACTACGCCAATTAACGCAAGCATACCGAGTAAACTCATAATGGTTAGTTCCATTGCCATTATCCAATGACCTAGTACCGCACCAATCATGCCAAAAGGAATTACACTCATAACAATAAGCGGTTGAATATACGATTTAAAAGGTATCGCTAATAGCGCATAAATGACAAAAAATACGAAAATCAGCGCCCATCCGAGGGAGCTAAACGACTCGCGCTGCTCTTTTGCTTCACCTTCCAGTGAATGACGCACACCAGGATACTTTGCGACTAAGCCATCTAAAAAGTCTTTTAACTCTGCCTGCAATACGGTCATATTCGTATTGGCTTTTTCAATATCCGCGGTGATATTTACCGTACGGAAACGGTCAATACGATAAATGCTCGATGGGCTTTTACCCGGCGTTAATGTTGCTACATGATTTAACGGTACTTGACCACCGCTTGGCGTATCAATCAGCAACGCATTTAATGTAGTAAGTGAACTGCGCTCACTGAGTGGTAAACGCACCATTACGCGTACATCGTCTCTACCACGTTGAATACGCTGCACCTGAACACCAAAAAATGCATTTCGTACATGACGTGTTACATCCGTACGGGTTAAACCCAGCGCCTTCCCCTGCGCGGTAAGCTCTAATTGTAACTCTTGCTTACCATCACTTAAGCTATCAGCAATGTCGAAAACGGTAGGGTACGTTGCCAAATGCTTTTTAACTTGGTCGGCCACTTCCTGCAAAGTAGTCAGAGACATACCCGTTAGTTGCACATCTATTGGATCGCTTGAACGACCAATTTCGGCTCTAAATGTTAGCGTTTCGGCTCCTGGAATTTGTCCTATTAGACCGCGCCACTCGGATACCAATTCGCGCGAGCCAATATCAAGGGCGCGAGATTCTGGTGGCGTTATTTCAAAACGCACGCCACCGGTGTTTGTTGCGCCACCGCGCCCGCCTGTGGTAGCAAGTACATTTATAATGACACTCTCACCGGTATCGGGATCGCGATACTTTTCTCGCAATACCTCTGCTTTATCAGCCATTAAGTCAATGTATTTTGCCGTCACGTTAAAAGGCGTACCGGTTGGTAAGGTGAGGTTTGCACGCACGGTTTCACTCGGAATTCGCGGAAAGAAAATAAATTTAGTCCAGCCGCTCATAATCAATGACAAAATAATAAAAAATATCGCCACAAATAAAGATAATGTGATGCCTTTATTACTCACTGCTTTATTTAGAAGAGGACGGTAGTATTTAAAAATTTTGCGTTCAAAGCCATCTGCAAAGTTCTGTTGAAACTGACTAAATTTGCTTACCTGCCCTTTTTCCTTACGCAACTTTAAGTACTTAAGGTGAGCCGGTAATACAAATTTAGATTCCACCAACGACATAAGTAGAACTGGGATAACAACAACCGGAATTTGCGCAAATAATGCGCCACGAGCGCCATCAATAAATGCGAGCGGTAAAAACGCCGCTACTGTGGTTAAGATGCCAAACGTTACAGGCGTTGCAACTTCTTGTGTGCCTTTTATGGCCGCTTCCTCTCCTGACTCAGAGCCATTTAAGTGAGTATAAACGTTTTCTCCGGTAACAATGGCATCATCAACAACAATACCAAGTACCAATATAAAGCCAAACAGACTCATAATATTGAGTGTGATGCCAAAAAGTGGCATGGCTAGAAATGCGCCCATAAATGACACAGGAATACCAATGAACACCCAAAACGCAATCGCGGGACGTAAGAATAAGGTCAATAAAGCAAGCACTAAAATGCCGCCTTGTAATGCATTTGAGGTTAATGTTGAAATACGATTTTTGACGATAACAGAGTCATCATCCCAGTAACTTAGCTCGTACCCTGCTGGTAATTTGCCTTGCTGACTTTGAATATACTCTTTTACTTTATCAGCCACATCAATCGCACTTTGGTCGCCAATGCGATACACCTCAATAAACGCAGCTTGTTTACCATTAAAACGCGTGCGAACGGGTGATTCTTCAAAGCCGTCTTGAATATTGGCCACATCAGATAAACGGATCAGTGAGCCATCTGGCAAGCTCTTTACAATAATACTTGCAAATTCATCTTTGTAGTACGCTTGGCCTTTCGAGCGCAGTAAAATATCACCGCCACTTGAGCGTAAATTACCCGCCGAAATATCAGCACTTGAACGATCAATCGCATTGCTAATATCTGCAATGCTTAATTGATATTGACGCAGTTTATCTTGGCTTATTTCGACCGCAATTTCATAGTTACGAACACCGTCAAGCTCAAGCTGAGTTACGCCCGGAATACGCAATAAATCATCGCGAACCTGTTCAGCAAATTCACGGGTTTCTTTCTCTGAATAATTGCCTGAAACAGTCACGTTAATCACATCGCGTTTTCGCTGGGCAAGTGATACTACGGGTTTTTCGGCATCACTTGGAAAGGTATTTATTGCATCTACGCGACTTTTTATGTCGGCCAGCATATCGCGAGGGTCGTAACCAGTGTCGACTTCGATTGTGACTGACGCCGAACCTTCAGAGGAGCGACTGCGGATTTCTTTAATGCCCTCTAAATCCTGCACCGCTTCTTCTATGCGAATAGTGATACCTTGCTCTACATCTTCCGGTGTTGCCCCGCGCAATGACATGCTGACGCTAATACGGTCGGTTTCAAACGACGGGAACACTTCAAGCGGTAATTGTGTTGTTAGCGAAAACAGGCCACCGATTAAAATGCTGATCATCAACAAGTTTGCGGCAACATGATTGCGTGTAAACCAGGCGATCATAGTGCTTTCTCCTGTTCACGCATGGCTTTACGTTCAGCTTTTAATTGCTCTACGGTAATTCCGCGCTGTTTTGCAATTTCTTTTAACTTAGTTACGCGTTGCTCTGAGTCGCGTTTTTTTGCTGGCATTTCGCCAATAACGGCAACACGTGTGCCACTACTTACTTGACCAAGCGGTGTTACTACCAAGCGCTCATTCGCCATTAAACCGGTCGCGACCAAACTCTCACTTTCGCCCTGCCAAGCAAGAGCAATATCTTTTCTTAGTAATTGATTTTCTTTATCCAACACATAAACGTAGCTACCTTGATAAATCGCGTTATTTGGAATGACCAAGGCGTTTGAAATTTCACGACCTGTAATAGTAGCGCTAACATATTGGCCAATTTTCACTGGATTTTGTCCCGATACCGGCGTTGAGTACGGGTCTTCAATTTGAGCAACCACATAAAGTTGTTGTGATGCATCATTAATTGCCCCTTCCGTTCTCACTAAGGTGCCTTGCCATATTTGCTCGCCAATTAGATCAGAATTAAACGTAACAAGGCTATTTTGATTTGTTTTTTCACCACTTTGATACACTTCTGGCAAATTTATAAAGGCTAAATCTTTATTATTAATCGGTAATCGAATTTCGACTTTATCGGTGGCGAAAATCTCGGCAAGTTGGGCATTGTTTGACACCACCTGACCAATATCAACATGCTTTTTAAGTACACGCCCAGAAAACGGCGCGACAATTTTTGTGCGCTCAAGTACAAGCTGTGCTTTTTCAAGTTTTGCTTGCGCCGACAATACGTTAGCCTGCTGAGCGGCTAATTGCGGTTTACGTAACACTAAATCACTGGGAGCATCGCCACTTCCTAAACGCTGCCAATCAGCCAGCGCTTGTTTTCCTCTCGCCTGCTCTTCAACTAACGCTTGCTTTGCCGATAATAAACTGGCCTCTGCAATTTTTACTTCAGCAAGATAGTCGCGCTCATCAATGCTGAGTAACATTTGACCCTTTTCAAAAAAACCACCATCGCGCAAGCTATCGCTGATAAAGCTGATTTCGCCTGACACTTGTGCCACTAAAATGCTTTGCGTGCGCGGTTTTACAATTCCATAGCTTGCTACCTGTACTCGGTAAGAACGCGGTTCAATAGTCTTTGCATCAACAATAAGTTGCGCTTGCTTAGCGCCACCAAAACGCTTTGCTGTGGGTGGATTTTTAAAAATAACACTGACGATAATGCCCGCCACAATCAAAATTAAAACTGGCATTACAAAACGTGGGAATCGTGTTTTATTAATTGGCATTAGCGTTTTCCTTTAATTCTGCGACGTTAAAATCGCCACCGAGTGCAACATGTAAGTCAACACGGTTTGCTATCAGTAAATTTTTTATCGTTATTAAGCTACTTTGTGCGTCAAAAGAACGCTTCTGCGCATCAAGTACCGTGGTATAACTCACCAAACCTTTCAAATACTGTTCAAATGATAAGGTTTCAGCGAGCTTAGCGTTATTAGCAGCGAGTAAAGTTGATTCGTACCTTTGCTGCAAATTACGCTCGGCTGAAATGCCATTTTCAACACTTTGGAATGCTAAATAGAGAGTATCTAAATAGCTAAGTTCTTGTTTATTAAGTTCAAGCAATGCTTTTTCTTCGTTGGCTTGTAAGCGGCCTGCATTAAATAATGGCGCAGTAAGTGACCCCGCCAACGACCACGCAACATTACCACCAGCCAGTAAATCACTGATATCACTGCTATCTGGCCCAATGCTGCCGGTCAATTTTAAACTAGGGAAACGCTGTTTATGGGCATAGGCAAGCGCCGCATCTTTTGCCAGCAAGTTATACCAACTTGCAATAAGCGATGGCTTTCGAGTGATTAACTCTGACGGCATACCAAGTGGAATATCTGATGTTAATAACGGAAGCTCAGCAGTCACCGAAAGTAAACCCGATGGGTAGTCACCTAGCAGCAACTCTAAATCCCTAATGCGCTCTACTTGCGTATTTTGCTGCGCAACTAAGCGAGATTTTTCGTTGTTAAGTTCGTTGCGTGTTAAGTACACATCTAGCGCGTCATTGAGTCCTTGGCGGTATCCCGACTCTATGATCTCTAAATTTTGTTGTGCAAGCACAAGTCGTTCGTTTAGAAGTGCAACTTGGTTATTCGCCTCAATTACGGCAAACCAAGCTTTAACGACAGCGGCAACTAATGCTTGTTTTTGCGATAAGTAATCGGCTTCTAATGCCATCACATTTAAATTAGCATTTCGCTCTTTTGCCGATAGCTTTCCCCAAACATCTAATTCATAAGATAAATTTAGGTCTAGCCCATTACCATTGGAGTAGCTATCTGTAGTTGGATTATAGCGGCGATTACTTGCAAGCGATAAATCAAGAGTTGGCCATAAATCACTACCAGTCACGATGAGTTGTTGTTTCGAAACGGCAATATCTAATGCCTTTTGCTGCAAACTGCGGTTATTCGCAAGTGCTTTTTCAACCAACTCGAACGCTTGCGTATTTTGCAATTCGTTCAACCAATTACCTTTCACAGCCAAGTATTGGCTTTGCGCCTGCCATGCTTCGGGGGTATTTATGTTAGTCCGATAATCTGACGTTATTTTATTTGTTGTATTACAGCCAGCTAATGTTATCAGTAAACCTACAGCGAGATTTACTTTGAAAAGCGGCTTCAACCTGTTGCCCATGGTGTCTTCTCACTAGAGAATAAATATCTTCAATATCATAGTTTAATAATTGTCTAAGAAGTGTCTCAATAAACTTTACATAGACTTACATTCATTGCTAATACAGAAACACCTGCCAATAAGATCATTATGACTAACAGTCAAAACTTAATCGAGTACGTGACAAGTAAATGGACGATTGAACTAGTCGCCAATAGATAAAATAGCTTAAAGTCAATTTAAAACAGCCACTTACAAAGACATAAATTAAAAGAAAAAATAAATAAAGGAACTTAAAATAAGTGCTGCTCAGCAATTGAGGCGGACAAAATTGTCAGGAGCAATTTTTAACATGCGCAGCATGGCTCGGAAAAAACAGGGAAGTATTTTCTCATCGAACTCATACCAATTTTATTAACTACTTTGTCATTCTAGCGAGTTAAACGCCTCATTAACTGCGTTAAAAAATTCTTATGTAGAACAACTACATGTTAAATTTTTCGCCTTGTTTATGAACCGTTTCTCTGTCGCAATAAGTGACCTATCAATTAATGCAATTGGTATAATGAGATTTCGCAAAACACTAAATTTCAGACATAAAAAAACCGACCTAAAGGCCTGAGTTTTAGAATAAGTGGTGCCCAACAATGGAGGCGGACAAAATTGTCAGGAACAATTTTGAACATGCGCAGCATGGCTTGGAAAATACAAGGAGGTATTTTCTCATCGGACTCCTACCAATTTTATTAACTACTTTGTCATTCTAGCGAGTTAAACGCCTCATTAACTGCGTTAAAAAATTCTTATGTAGAACACTACATGTTA
>NZ_PQCB01000018.1:222576-294331 GCF_002964745.1 Pseudoalteromonas sp. T1lg24
CTTTAATGCGTTAGCTATTTTAGTACTGCTAAAGTACACTCTTGCGAGTAAATAAATGGTGCCTGCTGCCGGAGTCGAACTGGCGACCTACTGATTACAAGTCAGTTGCTCTACCAACTGAGCTAAGCAGGCACACTAAAACTGGTCATCTTTAAAAGATGGTGCCCAGAGGCGGAATCGAACCACCGACACGAGGATTTTCAATCCTCTGCTCTACCGACTGAGCTATCTGGGCGTTTTAATTCGGTAAACGAGAAAACCTAAAAAAGATTCTCAATGCTATTCCAAATTGCTCTACCGACTGAGCTACTTGGGCATTACATAAAACTAATTTTACTAAACATTTGAGCGCTACTCGCATCTTGCTTTTGCGTTCTGCCTGTCTGGGCGTGCGGCGTATTAAACGGGTTTTGCCGCTTCAAGTCAACACTTTTTTCAACATTCATTTTCGTTTGCACACTTATCCGCCAAATTGAACACAAACAAAGCACTACAAATGATTTCACTTTGCTAAATTCGTATGTAATAGTAAGATTTATCGGTATTTTGTACTAGTAATTGGGTCAAAAACATAATTTTTTGGCCTTGTACAAATAAAGCAACAATAATATCCAAAGAAGCCCCTATAACTGGAGTAAGGTTTTAAAATGCTTACTAACAAGTTTTTATCGCTAAAAGCTATTCATACAATTAATGCCATTGTTTTTATAATTTTCGCCGCATCGTTATATATGGCAATAAACAGCTTTTCCAAAATACAAACTAACGAACCACAACTCCCCAGCTACACCAAACTCGATATTCAAACCATTGCAGATAAAGTTGATAGACCATTGGTTGATGCCATCACCCGATTTGGTTTTAATAATGCGATTCAAATTCTTCATTCTTTAAAATCCGTCGATAAAGGAATTGATTACTACCTTTACAACTTAAAACGCGACGAGTTACAGCTAATCAGTAAAACTGGTGGTAACTTTTCAAACCCTGAAAACAAAACCGCCGCAATCGAAACAGATAGCGCCATTACCGTAAGCCAACAATTAACCCTTGCAGGAAAGAACCATGGCTTACTTGTTATCGAGTACAAAAAACCATCACGAATCATAAATACCGTTACTTCGCCAACCGCGGCATACCTTTGGACAGCAATAGCTATTTTAAGCGGCATTTTTTGTTTTACCTTTTTACCAACCGCACTTTCGCGAAAAATCATTTCGAATACAGAAAAGCTAGATAAAGAAATTAGCGTCATTACGGAAAAAGGTGATTATCAACTTCGCGTCGATACAAATATCGGGTTAGGTCTTGCCCCCACTGCTGAGCGCGTTAATTTGCTACTTGATGCGGTAAACAAGAGCGAGCAATTACATATAAAGGCTGAAAACGATTTACAAGACTTACAATCTAGCCTTGAACATCAGGTGGTTGCGCGCACCCAAGAACTAGAAAAAGCAATAAAAGTTGCTGAACGTGCTAGCGAAGCTAAAACAACGTTCCTCGCAACCATGAGCCACGAAATACGTACACCAATGAATGGTGTCATTGGCACCATTGATTTATTACGCAATACCACCTTAACGGGCTCTCAGCATAGGCTTAGTAGCATTATTCGTGAATCTGCTTTTTCGCTGTTAGGGATTTTGGACGACATTTTAGACTTTTCTAAAATTGAAGCTGGCAAACTAACGGTTGAAAACAAACCATTTAGCGTTGTTAATGTTGTTGAAGAAGTTGCAAAAGTAATGAGCTCTATCGCACACAAGAGTGATTTAGAACTTTCGTTATTTATCGACCCTGAAATTCCAGAATCTGTGCTTGGTGATGCCGTACGCGTGCGCCAAGTAATATATAACCTGTGTTCAAACGCAATTAAATTCACCCAAACCAATAGTGATATGCAAGGGCAAGTGTCTATTGAAGCCAAACTTGCCTCAAATAGCCATGATTTCGATACTATCGATTTTATTATTAGCGATAACGGTAAAGGCATGGATAAAACGCAACTTGCGCGTATTTTCCAACCCTTTAGCCAAGCTGAAGAGAGCATTACTCGTGAATATGGCGGTACTGGCTTAGGCCTTTCAATTTGTAAAAGCTTAACAGAATTGATGTACGGCACCATTCGGGTTAGTTCTGAGCTTGGTCTTGGCAGTGAATTTATTGTGAGCATTCCTTTCACCAAAGATTCAGAAGCGAAAAAAGGTAACCGCGGACGTTTACAAAAGCGTCAAATTGCACTCTTTAGCCCAACAGACATTAATAAACAGCGCTTACAATCTTACCTAAGCTATTTAGGGGCACAGGTAACACCGTTTAATCAAATATCTGATGAGCTTGCCGAATGGCAAACTAAGCAGGGTCTGATCTGGGTGCTTGATGGCACACATGACATGGATGAAGCAAATAAGCTGCTACGTAAAATTGCCTACAACTTAGAAGAGCATAAACAGCAAGCAATTGTTTTAGGCCGCTTAACCGAAGCCAAGCTAAATTTAAACAACCTATTTTACCTTTCGGCAATGCCACTGTGTAAAACAGCCTTTTTTAACTCATTATTAATTGCTGCTGGGCTTCAATCTCCTAAAGTTATTAATACTAAGAAACAAATTAGCCCGTTAACGAATCACCAAAACAAAGGGCATTGCCAAGTATTATTAGTTGAAGATAATTTAATGAACCAACAAGTGATTTGCGACCAGCTTAACTTACTTGGTTACAGTGTAGATATTGCTTCGAATGGTGAAGAAGGTTTCGACATGTGGAAAAACGGCCAGTACGAGTTTGTATTAACCGATTTACATATGCCTAAAATGTCTGGTTATGATTTAGCGCGTAAGATTAGACAAGAGTCTCCGTATCGTAAAGACCTAAAAACTGCGACTACCATAGTTGCAGTTACTGCTAATGCCCTAAAAGGTGAGCGAGAAAAGTGTATTGAAGGCGGCATGAACGACTACATTACTAAACCAGTTGAGCTAAATGTACTTGAAGAGCTAATGGATAAATGGCTTCCTCAGGGACAAGCACAAACCACCGCTACACCTATTTTAATTGAAAAGTTAATCAGTTATGTTGGAAATGATGTTCAGCAGCATCAACATTATTTAGATATGTTCGCTAAACACGGGCAAGATCTCGCGTTTGATATTTCACGTGCGTTAAAACAAGAAGATGTAGAGCAAGCAGGTAAGCTCGCACATCAATTAAAATCAACAGCACAAACCATTGGCGCAGTGAGCGTTGCCAATGCAGCTCAAGCGATTGAAACACTTGTTAATCAAGAAAGAGACATTGCTAGCGTAACCTTAACGCATTACGCTGATGAGCTTGAGCGAAGCTTCTTTGAAGCCAATGAGTTTATACATGACTATTTGAAAAATAGCCTGAATAACTAGGGTCTGTTGATCTTTGCTGTTCTATTTTTGTTCTGTTTGAGCGTGCTTTTATCGCGGCGCTCGATGTGTGGCCTATAATCTAAGCGAATATCGAGCAACAATGAGAAAAGTGCGCTCAAAAGAACCGTTCGGCAGCGCTTGATTGGCTTTTCTACTGTGTTATCGGCTGGCTCACATAGAATAACTATGCCACGCAGCCTCTGCCTTGTATAAAACCCAATCAAACTGCTGCAAAAACGAACTTGAAAGGTCAACAGACCCTAATAGCAGCGAACAAAAATCAAAAAAGGCGCCAATTGGCGCCTTTTTATTTTTCTACCGGTTTGTAACCTTCAATTTCAACATCTTTATTTTCAAACAAGAAGCCAACCATTTGCTCCTCTAAAAACCCGCGATGTTCTGGGTCCATCATATTTAGATGTTTTTCATTAATTAGCATAGTTTGCTTGTGTTGCCACTGAGCCCATGCTTCTTTGCTAATGTTATTAAAGATGCGTTCACCCACATCACCTGGGTAAAGTTGAAAATCTAAACCATCTGCTTCTTTTTGTAGCTTTTGACAAAAAACGGTACGTGCCATAATCAATCTCACTGTAAACTTTGTTTTCAGTTTACCCTTTTCTGGTTAAAGTTTTAATTATTTTCTTTGTAGGCGTAGCAAGCCCCACTTCTTGTGGCTGCGTTAAGTTATAAGCCAAAACCTCTTTTTCAGCGACATTCAATGGCAGCTTAGTAACGTCAATCACAACAGGTGTAATCATTAAATTAAAATGACTAAACACATGTTTAAACTCATCTAGATATGTTTTTTCACCTGCCAACCCATTGCTTAACAGCCAATTTTCTAATTCATTTTCGTTAGCAAATTCAAAAAAGCCAAATAGCCCACCCCAAATACCCGATGATGGACGCTTTTCCATTAGCACTTGATTATTTACTTTAACAATAGCCATCAAGCATGACTTTGTTGGATTGGTTTTTTTCGGTTTAGGATTTGGGAACTCTTTTACACGTTTGGCATTATGTGCGCCACATTTATCAACTAATGGACAAGGATCGCAATCAAACTTGGTACGAGAGCAAAGGCTTGCTCCTAAGTCCATCATGGCTTGATTAAACTCTACCACATTTCCTTTTGGCGTCACTTGATCTGAAAGCTGCCACAATAAGGTTTCTACTTTCTTTTCACCATACCAACCTGACACCATAAAAAAGCGCGCCAATACACGCTTAACATTACCATCTAAAATCGGATGATGTTGGCCAAGAGATAGAGACAAAATAGCGCCCGCGGTAGAACGACCAATGCCTGGCAATGCAATAACTTCATCAATGTCTTCTGGAAAGTGCCCGTTGTATTTCTCAACAATAATCTTTGCAGCTTTATGCAAGTTACGAGCACGTGCGTAATACCCTAAACCAGTCCAATGATGTAGCACTTGATCTTCGTCTGCTTGCGCTAAATCTTGCACTGTAGGAAAACTTGCCATAAAGCGTTCGAAATATGGAATAACCGTTATCACTTGGGTTTGTTGCAACATAATTTCCGACACCCATACTTTATATGGCGTTTTGCCGAGTTGCCATGGCAGCGTCTTTCGACCATATAAGTGATACCATTCAACCACTTGGTTAGAAAACCACTCTCTTTCTTTCTTTTCTATTTTCACGCACGACCCTAAATAGATTTCATCAAAATCGTCGCCAGTCTATAAAGGCAAACTGAAAATTCAAGGAATTGTTGCTATTTCTTATAAAAAAGCCGTTCGGTTACTTGAGCTAAAAGCAAGTTGCGGGGATAATACGCCACCAAATTTTCAACGTCGGTGAGATATGAGCGATACATCTAAAACTGCTTTAGAGCAAGCAGAACAAGAAGGTAAATACATTCGTAAAGTTCGCAGCTTTGTAAAACGCGAAGGTCGTTTAACCAAAGGGCAAGCAAAAGCACTTGAGGATAACTGGGCGACTATGGGATTAAACCACCAAGACGGCCTGCTTGATTTCACCAAAGTGTTTGGCAACGACAACCCAGTTGTACTTGAGATTGGCTTTGGTATGGGTAAGTCATTAGTTGAAATGGCAAAGAATGCACCAGATACAAACTTTATCGGTATTGAAGTTCACCGCCCAGGTGTAGGTGCATGTTTAATGGATGCAAGCGAAGCCGGCGTAACAAATCTACGTGTTTATGAGCACGATGCTGTTGAAGTACTTGCCGACTGCATTGCCGATGGTTCACTCGCTAAGTTACAGCTGTTTTTCCCTGATCCATGGCATAAAAAGCGCCACCACAAGCGTCGTATTGTGCAACCTGAATTCGTTGAAAACCTGCGCAGCAAACTTAAAATCGGTGGTGTTTTCCACATGGCAACTGACTGGGAAAACTACGCTGAGCATATGTTAGAAGTGATGACTGCGGCTGAAAAGTTCCAAAACCAATCAGAAACTAACGATTACGTACCGCGTCCGGACGATCGTCCATTGACTAAATTCGAACAGCGCGGCCACCGTTTAGGTCATGGTGTTTGGGACTTAATGTTCGAAAGAAAGGTATAACACTATGCTATCAGCTGCCAGCCAAGTATTAATTCGCAATCAAGAATACTTAGAAGCCGAATCTGTTTTATTAGTAAACCATGTAAACGATGGCTTTGCTGAGCAGCTGTGCGACCTATACCCGAACGCATCTGTCACCGGGTTTACCAGCATATTAACCAACAGAACTCATTTTCAAAACGATAATTTTGAACAAGTCATAGCAGCTAGCTTGCCTAATAAGCAATTCGACTTGGTAGTTTTTTACTATCCGAAAGCAAAAGCTGAAGCGCAAATGTTGCTTGATAACATTCGTGCTATCAGTACAGAGTCAACACGCTTATTGGTCGTTGGTGAAAACAAAGGTGGCGTTAAGTCTGTTGTAAAACAACTTAAAGCAGATGCGCAATTTTCCCGTAAAGTCGACTCGGCTCGTCATTGCAGTTTGTTTCAGTTCACAGGTTTAACCGTTAATCCTGATTTCCAACTAGCCAGCTACGCAAAACAGTTCGAAATCAATGTTGCGGGAACACCGCTCAGCTTAGTAACTTTACCAGGCGTATTTAGCCACGGCGAACTTGATAAAGGGACTGAGTTGCTACTTGAAACAATTAAGCTAAACAATCCTAAAACGCTTTTGGACTTTGCAACCGGCTGTGGTGTTATCTCTACATTTTTAGCCAAGCACTATGCTGAGTGTAAGATTGTTGCATCAGACGTAAGTGCGCTTGCATTGGCAGCTGCAGAGCTGACCTTTGCCAAAAATGGGGTAAGTGCCGAATTAAAACTGGCTGATGGTATTCATCAATTGATGCAAAATTTGACTATATTGTCTCTAATCCGCCATTTCATACTGGCCTTTCAACTAACTACGACATCACCCAACTGTTTATCGCAGATGCAAAAAAGCGCTTACATAAACGCGGTGAATTGCTTATTGTTGCTAACAGCTTTTTACCCTATGCCGATGCATTGCGTGATGAATTTGGTGACTTCAGCAAACTAAAAGACAACAAAAAATTCACGATTTATTCAGCAATTGCCTGATTATTAGCATAGATTAATTGCCTTTTCGCCACAGCAACCAAATACTCTTTTACGTTGCCAAGCGTTTTTGGCAAATAGCGTTTATTTGTCGCACATAAAGTAAGTTTGCGATTTTTCACAATATAAAACGCCTTTTGCTTAGCGAGTCTTGCAAAGGCATACGCATCGTTTGTATTACTTACATAAAAAGCAAAAGTTAATTCGCGATAGCACATATTCTCTGAGCCGCCCCAAAGAGTTTGAAACTGAATTCCTCGCTTTCTAAGTAGCGCAGCAACAAAGGCCGCCAGTTTGCGATTTTGCATGGCAGAGCAGGTTTTTCCGTGCGCATTCCAAACACTCAAAACGACTAAAACACGGTTAGTCCGCGAGTCGTGCGAAAACTGACTAAATCTTGCTGTTTGATATATTTGCCACAATGCCAAACTGTTATTTTCCATAACCTTATTGATTATCCACCAAATTAACGTCTAAACTTGCAATAGCGCTAATTTATATTCTTATATATTTAATAAATTTGCTTAACGTGATGGCGCTCAGTAATATGAAATTAACCCTGAAAACTTAATGCCATATGCAAAATAATCATAAAACAATAACAATTAGAAAGGCGTTAAGCCGTGCGGTGATTGTCATCACCTCTTTAAGCATATTGCTTTCGGTTATCGTAAGTACAGTATTAGACGTCTCTAATCAGAAAAAGAATCTGATTGAAGAGCTAAATACGATTGCCGGCATTATCTCTTTTAATGCTTATGTGCCCGTAGTATTTCTCGATCAAGACGAAATGCAAAAGCAGTTAAAAGCCTATGAAAAGATTGATTACATTAAAAACATTCACATTTATCAAGTGGATGAGTTTAGTGGTGCAATCTCACTTTTTGCAACCTACAACACTGGTGAAAATCCTCCTATAGCCTCGAAAGTCAAAAAGCTCACTAACCGAGTAAGCTCAAATATCGATGGCGATAATATTGAAGTAATTTATCCAATTAGAACCGATGACAACGATAACGTAATTAGTGCTAACCCTAAAATTGACGGTTATGTATATATACTGGGAACCGATGCGCCGATTCAAGAAGCACTAAAAAATAGAATTTCAGTTGATGTAGTTGTCGGCGTTGTTATTTTACTTTCTGTATTGCTGATAACGCTCACCTTTCAGCGCCGTTTTTCACGTCCGATTGAAGCACTCAGTACAGTGGTTAAAGATGTCTCAAAAAACAAAAATTACGATGTCATTGTACCTACAGCTAAAATTACTGAGCTTGATATGCTGGCTAAGAGTATCAATACCTTATTTGCCAGAACGTTAGCGCAGTTAGAACGTCAGAAAAAAGATGAGCAAGAAATAAGACAGTTAAACCAAAACCTTGAACAGAAAGTTAACCAGCGTACAGAAGCCTTAAAAGAGGCTAATCAAGAACTGCTCAGCACGCTTGAGCGAATGCACCAGTACCAAACAAAAATTGTCGAAAACGAAAAGATGGCATCGCTTGGGCAAATGGTTGCGGGCGTTGCACACGAAGTAAATACCCCGCTTGGATTGGGTATTACTGGCTCTACTTTGCTAAAAGACAAGCTTGAAGAGCTTAGAGTTAATTTCGAAAATAAAACCCTTACCTCATCTCATATGAGTCGCTTTATTGAAGATGGTGTTGAAAACTTAGATTTGATTTATCGTAATTTAAATCGCGCTGCTGAACTGGTTTCAAGCTTTAAGCAACTTGCTGTTACCCACGAAACGCAAGAAGATAAATTAATCCACCTTCACGATTTTATTAATCAGGTCATTACTACACTGAGCGGTGAATTAACCAAATTCCCACACCAGGTGAGTATTGAAGGTGATACACACCTTGAAATTTGGACAAAACCGCCAATTATTCAGCAAATTATTGAAAACCTTATTAGCAATAGTTTAATCCATGCATTTGGCCCCGAGCAGCAAGGCAATATTGTCATAACTGTATCGGCAAACGAACATACTACGACAATTGACTACCAAGACGATGGCAACGGCGTTCCAATTAGTATTCGCAACCGTATTTTCGACCCGTTTGTTACAACACGCCGTGGCGAAGGTGGCAGTGGCCTTGGTTTGCATTTAGTGTATAACTTGGTAACCCAAGCCCTTGATGGCAGCATTAAACTCGATACCGAAGCACAAACAGGTGCGCATTTCGTAATTGAATTACCAATCAAACAAGGAGCTCAGTAATGCGTTTACTACTGCTTGTTATTATTGGATTATTCAGCTCATTTGTATCAGCCAAAACCGCGGAGCAATTGCGGGCGGCCTACTTAATGCAAATCCCTTCTTTCGTACGCTATACAGATCCAAATCATAAACCTTACGAAATAACTTTTTGTTTTGCCGAACAATTAGGCCCTGTTGGTGAATTGATCAATGCGCAACAGCAGGTGCTACGTCAAAGGCTTAACTTTTCCCTGCAGGTTATTGATACCTTAGATTCAGATAAACTAAAACAGTGCTCGTATTTATACTTATCAAAAGACATTAAAAATACCGACCGCTATTTAGAGAAAATAACGAATCACACAATTACCGTTGGCGAACAAGAATCAACGTTAAGCGCGGGCGCCCTGATGGCATTAGTGCAAGAACAAAAGAAAATACGTATGCACATAAACCAAACCAAGTTGGACGAAAACATCATTAGTTTTAATGCACGTTTATTGGCATTAGCAAAAGTAGCACCATACTAAATAACCTGAGTCTGTGAGAACAAGGCATGTTGTAGCGGTCACTTAGACTTATTGGCGCTTTCAACAGTGCATTAAGCTCGTCAAGCACGAGTTAACGTCAAACAGTAAGCGATAAATCAACACAAAAACGTAGCATTTGGATTCTGTTCAACGCGCTTATTTAAGAAAACACTATACTAATGTCTATGTTTAAGTACGATGCAATGCTTGGTTATGACATGCCAAATAGTGCGCATAATTTATCAAGCAATAAGCTAAAAATCCGCATCATAAACCTTAACTTCGACAAATTATTGCAAAATCCCCCCTAAGGTCACAAATGTACCCTTTCACTAGTCGTGAAAACTTGTTTACTAATGTGTTAGCCCCTATAATCCTAAAATGTAAGTAGTTACTGAAAATAATTTTAATTTACCTATAAGGGTTAAATAAGAATGCAAACGCCTGTGATTTTAATCGTCGAAGATGAAGACGTAACTAGGTTAAATCTTGTCAGCTTATTTGAAGCTGAAGGCTACAAAGTGCTAGAAGCCATTGACGGTGAAGAAATGCACGAGCGTATTTCACAAAATGATGATATTAACTTGGTGATCATGGACATCAATCTGCCAGGGAAAAACGGCTTAATCTTAGCACGCGAAATTCGTCAGCAACGTAATATTGGTCTTATCTTTTTAACTGGTCGTGACAACGACGTAGATCGTATTCTTGGTCTAGAAATTGGTGCAGACGATTACATTACTAAACCATTCAACCCACGCGAGTTGACAATTCGTGCACGTAACCTTTTAACGCGCACTAACTCAAATGGCGACGAAATCGAAAGCAATAGTTCTGGTCTTCTTACCTTTAATGGCTGGGAACTTGATGAAAATAGCCGTTGTTTAACTTCGCCAACAGGTGATGTTAAGCGTTTACCTAAAGGTGAGTATCGCGCATTACGTTTAATGCTTGACGCTCCGGGTCGTATCTTTAGCCGCGAGCAGCTAATCAAGCACATGACAGGCCGTGAATTACGCGCTAATGACAGAACAGTAGATGTAACGATTCGTCGTATTCGTAAGCATTTCGAAAGCGAAGCAAACACACCAGAGCTTATCAGCACAATTCACGGTGAAGGCTACCGCTTTATTGGTAAGATTGATTAATTAGTTAATCAGCTAAATCCAATACTTGATGAAGGGCTTTAAGCCCTTTTTCTATATCTGAAACTAACTCAATCAACCACTGTGCTAATTGGCTATCTTCAGCAGTTTCAGCATTATCTTCCATTCGCTTCGCGAGCTGTTGCACTACTTTTAAAGCCACTGAGCCTGCCGCACCTTTTAGTTTATGGGCAACTGACTTGTATTCACTGTACTGCTTATGCTCAAGGGCTTGTTCCAGCTCTTTTAAGTAATTTGGCCATAGCTTTTCAAACAACTGCACACCACGTAAAAAAGACTGAGCGCCCATAGACTCAACAAAATCTTCTAATGTTTCAACATCCAGTAACTCACTATCCTGTGTTGTAATCAGCGTAGACTTTTTATCGAAACTCTTGTCTTCTACTTCAACCTCTTTGGTTGAATGCGGGAATAATTCTGCAAGTACTCCATCAAGCTTTCGCGTATTAATTGGCTTAGCCAATGATCCTTGCATAGTAACGCCTGCTAAATCCTCCTCAGCGCGGCGCACGTTTGCAGTCAAGGCAACTAATGGTAAATGGTCAAACTCTTCACGTGAACGTACAATTCGCGCCACTTGGTCGCCATTAATGTCGGGCAACTGCATATCGAGCAGCACTAAATCTAAATCATCTTCGGTTTCAATAAACGAAAGTGCATCTTCACCTGTTTCCGCCCAAATCACATCGTGACCACGCTGCTCTAGCAAGTTAATTGCGATATCTGCGTTAAGCGGCACATCTTCTACTAATAATATATTTAGTGGGCGCCCATCATAAACTTGTTGCACTGGCTGCTCGGTTAATAACAATGGAATTTCAATACTAAAGGTACTGCCCTCTCCCTCATTACTATCAACGTGGATATCGCCTTCCATAGCCAAAATAAGTGCACGTGACACCGCTAAGCCAATTCCAGAGCCAAGTGCGTTGCCTCCTGATAAATCAGGCACCTTATAGTATAAATCGAAGATTCGGCTTAACTCGTCCTTGGCGATACCAATACCTGTGTCGCTCACACTAATTTCGAGATAAGACGTATGACCGCGATAAACGCGTTTACAATCGAGAGTGACGGTGCCGTGCTGCGTAAACTTCACCGCATTATTAATAAGATTCCACAATACCTGGCGTAAACGGGTCGGGTCGATTTCCACATGTACATCAAACACGCCGTCTTGGTGTACTTTAAATTCAAGATCTTTCTGTTGCGCGATTAAGCCACCAAAATTAAAGATGTCATTGAGAAAATCAGCAAGATTGACGCTCTCACATGCTATGTCTAATTGCTCTCGGTCCACCTTATCGAGGTCGATTATATCGTTGAATATATTGCCAAGGGTTTCTGCACTCGAAAATACTGTATTACACCAGCTACGCTGATCATCGTTTAACTCAGTATCAAGTAGCATGCGAGTTAAACCAACAATACCATTAAGCGGTGTACGTAACTCATGGCTCAGGGTTGCAATAAATTTACCCTTGTCTTTATATGCTGTTTCTAAATCTTGCTCTGCGCGCTTACGCGATGTGATATCTCGACCAAAACCCAGCAGGCCTATGTATTCGTTATTTGGATTAAAGAACGGTACCTTACGCATTTCAAACCAGCGTAATTCTTTATTAACTTGGCAACTTACATCTAGCGTGACAGAAACGTGGTTTTGCTGAACTTCGTTATCGGTATTAAGTACCGATGGTGTTAACCCTTTGCCAAAAATATCATCCGCACGACGTCCAATAAGTTGTTCTGACGACAACCCCATCACCTCTTCAAACATTCTGTTGCAACCAGCAAAGCGGCCTGAGTTATCGCGGTAATAAAATAAGTCGGGAGATGAATCCACAATTGAGCGTAACAGCACTTCTTGCTCATCAAGCTCTTGTTGTGTACGTTTACGTTCAGCAATTTCCCGGCGCAACTCTTCAATCGCTCGGCGCTTTGCTTGGAATGCCAATTTTCTGTCGTCAATTTCATTATTTAAACGACGAATGTTTTCTTTTAGGCTTTGGTTAAGTAATTTTTCTTGTTTTGTAGCACTTTCAATATAGTGATTGGAGGCGCTCAATTGATGGTTAATATCGAAAATAGAAATGATAAATAATGGCGCTAGAATTGCCGCAAATACCAACATGCCCACAACTTCTAACCAAGGCACTTCGCCTAACGAGATATAGTAATAAGTGCAGGCTACCGCTAACGCAATTAGTTGAATTAAAACAAAAATGACCGCCCCAGCTTTACCTGTGCCAAGGCGGTCAATTAATCGGTTAAGGGCGATTACCCAGAAGCTTGAAAGTGAGCTATTCATAATATGTAACTATAGTTCAAGTTATAGCTCACCACGCAAAGTTATAGGTTTGGTGAAACCGTCAGCTTATTTGCAACTTGCGAAAGCGAACATACTCTAAACTCGCCGCCACGTACTTTAGCTACGCCTAAGCGTGCCAATGCTGAACTGCTTTGTGCAATTGATAAACTAACGTCTTGCTCATTAATTCGGTCGTTACCAAGTGCTTGCTTAGCACCTGTTTGACACATCATTTCGTTCAACTTAAAGAAGTTGTTACGTGATAGCGCCTGTGCTGAAGTTACTTGTGGCTGAGACCCATTTAACTGAGTTGCATACTTCCAACTTGGGAACTCCACCGAAACGCCACCGCTGCGTATTGCAATATGATCACCATGTGTGAAGTAGTGACTTGTAAACTCGCGTACACCACCTTCATTATTTTCTCTGTTTACTTCAAACAACCACATACCGCCAGAGCCAATCACTTCTAGCTCAAGGTTATTGTCTTGATTGGTAACAACGACAGCCGTCTTATCATCTAAACCAAATATACGCTGATTATCACTGAATAGCGCCGCATGTAGACCGCGTAATTGTTTACCACGTTTCGATACTTGAGTGTCAACAATACCAAACGGTAGTAATGGTAGAATTGGTGATTCAACAACGGTAAAGTCACGTTCGCTTTCAAGTGCAATACAATCAGCACCTAAGCTACATGCGTCATGGCCAGATGCGAAAGACATAGGCACAATCGTATTAATTTCATTAACAGCGCCCGCCAAAATGCTAAGTGGTTTTCTAGCATTGGTGATCGCATTTACACTGCCGCCTTCAACCGCAACTAACACTTCATTTTTATTAAACATATCAATGATTTTCGTAAGCGATTCACTAGGTGCACCGGTTGGCGTGTAAAACGCGTGGTAACTTAATAGCGGGCTACCATCAGCAATATAAATCGCATCCATTCGCTTGATTGTGTCAATTAATGGCGACGACTTTTTACATTCGCTTACTTGCTGACGATATAAATCTGGGTAAAGTACTTCACGGCGAAAGCTCGCCAAACGCTTTATTTGGAATTCTTCTAGACTATCGCAAGACGACTTTTCATATTCTTTTGCCGTGATAGCCGTTTGCATTGCTGCATCAATTGGCAACCAAGTCGCTTCAAAACCTATTTGCTCAAACAATCCTAGGTAATAGTCAACGCGTGCATATGGGTCGCGATCTGTGCCTGTTACTACAGCAATACGCGGTTTGCGCTTAGGACCTGAAATTTCAACACTTAAATCAAATAACTTTTGGTAAGCAAGTGTTGCCTCTAAGTTTGTGCTTTGCGCCCAGTTAACTTCGGTTTTTTTGCGTTTTGAGCGACTTTCAGCCTGCTTTTGCTCTAACAAATCGAATAAGTTACGCTTTTCAAATTCGTACAAACTCTGCCAAATATCACGACCTGAAACCGTTTCTGTGCCAACTTCAATTGAGACACCACGCAGCGCTCGTACAAACTGGCGCTCAGTTAGTGTTTTGTTCTCAAACTTAGGTTTTACCGCTTTTAGAATATCAGCAACTTGTTTCTTTAACTCTTCTTGTTCGGTCCAAGCATACTCAGAAACCCTTAACAGTGCTTCATCGGTAATATCAAAAATGGCTTTTTGTTTTACATCATCGGAAAACGATTCTTTACCCTCTTTAGTACAGAAACGTTGATTTTCACTGGAGCAAACCTTAAGGTCGTCTGAGAGCATAAGCAATGTGTTAGCCGAAACAGCCGCCACGGGTGTAAACGCAACAAAAGAAGTTGCGATTATTGAACTAACAAAAGTTTGTACGTTTTTACTAAACGTTTTTTTATTTGTCATTTTAAACAAGCAAAGTCGAGCGAAGCGCATAAGTAACACCATTTATTGTTATTTTATTGCGTCAATCTAGATACCGAACAGAGCGAGTCGGCAAACCCCAAATTCGAATGAGCACAACGGAATCTTGAATTTTACCCAGTATCTGCGCGAGTAACAAGTAGTAGCGCTGTTAAGCCAACAAAATTCCCATAAAACCCAATCGATGTAGTAATAAAGTTTTGGCACTTTTATTGCTTAATTCATTTTGAAAAAGTTTGCGTCAAAGTTTTGATTTGGAGTATCTATGGAACTTGTTTCGTTATTAATTCTAGTGTTAGTGGTTATGGCGGCGTTTGTTGCGTCAAAATTTACCCATTCGGGAAATCCTTACCCGTTTACACAAAAAAAATCGTTATTTACTCAGGTAGAAACGGCGTTTTTAAATTTGCTGGAAAAAGCGATTGGCTCTGACTACAAAATTGTAAGTCGCGTTAGGTTGGTTGATATTTTAGATTTTCAACCTGGCACCGATGACAAATCACGTCGCAGTGCACTTGCTAAAGCGCAAAATAAACAGCTTGATTACGTATTATTGGATAAAGAAAGCTTGAAGATTGTTGCAGCAATCGACTTAGTCAATAATGCTAGTAAAAATGGTCACAAAGCGAAAAAAGACTGGTTTGTAAATGGCGCGTTAGAATCTGCCGGTGTACCGCTTATTCGTATAAAAGTTAAAACAGGTTACAAGCCACAGGAAGTAAGACAGGCCATTTTATTTAAATTGGGTAAACAAGTAACCAATTCTAAACCACCTATTCGAAAAGCAACCAGTAAACCTACGGCAGTGTTGTCTCCGTCACAGGTAAAGTCGCAGTCAACGGCTCTGGCACAAGTTTAATTTTTTACAGCGTGTTGTTCTTTACGCGCTAAAAACCCGCATATTGCGGGTTTTATTTTGTCTGTGAATTTATTAGTAACCTAGCTATAATTCCGCCATATTTTATTTATTCCCTATAAATAGGCGTAACCATTATGAAAATCGGTATTATTGGCGCAATGGAGCCAGAAGTAGCTATTTTAAAAGCTGCGATTGAAAACACTAAAATTACTGAGCGCGGTAGCTTCACGTTTTACCAAGGTCAACTTGCTGATCAAGACGTTATTTTAGTTCAATCTGGTATTGGTAAAGTGGCTTCGGCACTCGCTACTACGCTAATGATTGAGTTGTTCGCACCAGATTGCATTATCAACACTGGTTCTGCAGGTGGTTTTGAGCAAAGCCTGAACGTTGGCGATGTGGTTATTTCAAGTGAAGTGCGTCATCACGATGTTGATGTTACTGCTTTTGGTTATGAAATGGGTCAAGTACCACAAATGCCACCAGCGTTTATTGCACATAAAACACTTGTAGAAAATGCTGAAAAAGCGATTGCTGAAATGTCGAAAGGCATTAAAACAATGGTTGGCCAAATTTGTACCGGTGATTCATTTATGTGTGACCCTGTGCGCATTGAAAAAACACGCGAACAATTTCCAAATATGTTAGCGGTTGAAATGGAAGGTGCAGCAATTGCACAAGTATGTCATCAGCTAAATACACCATTTGTAGTGATTCGCTCGCTGTCAGATATTGCTGGTAAAGAATCACCAGAATCATTCGAGTCTTATTTAGTGAAAGCATCAGAAAACTCATCAGAGATGGTGATTGCACTGTTAAAGAATCTAAAGCAGGTCTCGCTGTAAGTGGCATTTGAGCTGCCATTTTTTTCAACCGGCGCATGGCAAACAATATTGCTTGCGCTGGTTAGCTCACTATTAGTTATCCCCTCGCAATATCACCCCACTCCGCTTTTTCGCCTACTGATAAGCAAAATGGCTGGGCGTATTTATGATGCAAACGCATCTAATGTGTACGCGTCCTTTTCTTCCTTATTACTAAGTTGTTTAATTGTGGGCTGCGTCGCAATCTTGGCGATTGGTATCACAAGCTTTGCGCAATACCCCGTTGCGTTTGAGTTGTTAATCTTATTTTTACTGATCAACAATCCTTACGCTAACGCTAAATTAAAACGCGCAGCATGGCTATTAACACAACAACAAAAACCCGTGGTACGTGATATTTTAAGCCAGTTTTTACGTCGTGATAGTAACAACTTATCAGAGTCTGGATTAATAAAGGCAATCATTGAACACCAAAGTTTAAGCTATTTTCGCCACTTTTTTTTGCCGCTTATTCTTTATTACTGCTTGGGTTTTAACGCGGCACTTATTTATTGCCTATTTTTACATTGTGCCAATGTATTTTCTAAAACTGCGCCACCAGATAGCCAGTTCAGTAACGCAACCAACGCCATTATTTATTACTTAGAATTTTTACCGATTAGGCTTTTTTGCTTGCCTTTACTGCTTAAACCTAAAACCCAAGGTTTTCGTTACTTAGCACTATTTGTAGATAATGGTTATCAAAAAAACTCGTGTTTTTTGCTTGCTTGTCTTAGTGGATATCTTGGTGTACAACTTGGTGGCCCTGCTTTTTACTCTGGTAAGCGCTACAGCAAAACACGCATCGGACCTAAAACACTGCCACAGCAAAAAGCAATTAAACAAGCGAAAAACGCACTGATGTTTGCCAGTGCATTTTGGCTTTGCCTTATTCTTTTCTTGGAAATTATTTATGCCGCGACTGACCATCTCTAAGCTTATACTTGTTTTTACTTTATTGTTAAGCTTACCGCTTTCAGCGACGCCTAAACGCATTGCATCACTTGCCCCCCATTTAACTGAGTGGACATACTCGCTAGGATTAGGTGAAAATATTGTCGCCGTAAGCAGTTACAGTGATTTTCCTGAAGACGCCAAAAAGCACCCGGAAATTGCCGATGCTAATGGTATTAACTTAGCCAAGTTAGTTGAGTTAAACCCAGACCTTGTACTGGTTTGGCGCTCTAACGCTAAACTTGGCCAAATTGAGAAAATGAAAAAGCTGGGTTTAAATGTGTTTATTTCCAACCCACATACTTTAGAAGATATTGAAAACGAAGTACTTGCGCTGGGCGAAACATTAAACGCCAAAAATAAAGCTATTGACTACACATCACAATTTAAACGTGAGATTAGCGAGTTAAAAACGCGCTATCAAAAAGAAAAGCCTGCCACTGCATTTTTTCAACTCTGGCATACACCGATTATGACAGCCAATAAACATACTTTGGTTAATCAAATTTTTGACATCTGCGGCCTAAGCAATGTATTTGCCGACAGCTCGGTTAATTACCCAACCGTTAATAAAGAGCAGGTTATGTTAAAACAGCCAGAATTTATTGTGATTTCAGAAATGGATGAAGACAACACACAAGCAAAAATTTGGCGTGATATAAATTCGATTCCAGCGGTTAAAAAAGGTCAAATAATAAAACTCAACCCAGATCACTTACACCGCTACACCAATCGAGTGCTTATTGCCGCAAATGAGTTATGCGAAAAGGTCAGCGCCTTTCAAAACTAACTAACCCCCTCAATTTCGAGTAATCGCTTTTTCGCGGCTAAACCACCGGCGTAACCGGTTAGCTTGCCATTGCTGCCAATAATACGGTGGCATGGCACAATTATCGAAATTGCGTTAGCACCATTGGCATTCGCAACTGCGCGCACGGCACTTGGCATATTAAGCTTTGTTGCCAATTCACCGTAGCTTTGCGTTTGACCATAGCCTATTGCTTGTAGCCCTTGCCAAACTAACTTTTGAAAGTGAGTACCTACCAGCTTTAAAGGGATTGAAAACTGAGTTATATCACCTGCAAAGTAAGCTTCTAGTTGATTTATAGCCTGCTGGTTAAAATCACTGTTTGCGCAAGCAAACTCTGCGCTTAACCCTTTCGCTAAGCGACTATCAACAGTACTGCGGGCTTTTCGCTCTTGCCAGTCACACAAACATAATTGCTCATCAATCGAGCCTATTAGTAATTTGCCTACAGGGCTTAAATATTCGGTCGTTAGTATTTTAGACATATAAAAAAGCCCACTTTCGTGGGCTCTCATTAATTAACAGTTACTTTAGCGAACTTACGTTTACCAACTTGGTAAACTTCCGTTGTGCCAGCTTCAATCAACATTTTGCTGTCTGAAACTTTTTCTTTCGCGTTAATCTTTACCGCACCTTGCTTGATCATGCGAATTGCTTCTGATGTGCTTGCCACTAGGCCTACTTCTTTTAGTAAGCTTGCAATGGTTAGTTCGCCATCTGCAGTGATCGTTACTTCTGGAATATCATCCGGCAGCGCATTCTTTTGGAAACGCTTAATGAAATCTTGATGCGCGCCTTCAGCAGCTTCTTCTGAATGGAAGCGTGCAATCATTTCTTTCGCGAATTCAATTTTGATATCACGTGGATTTGTGCCATTTGCTACCTTTTCTTTCAGTGCATCAATTTCTTCAATACTTAATGCGCTAAGTAGCTCGTAGTAACGCCACATTAGATCATCTGAAATCGACATTACTTTACCAAACATATCATTTGGCTCATCAGTAATACCAATATAGTTACCTAATGACTTAGACATCTTTTGAACGCCGTCAGTACCTTCAAGTAAAGGCATCATTAATACAGTTTGTGGTTTTTGACCTTCGTCTTTTTGCAGCTCACGACCCATTAGCAAGTTAAAACGCTGATCGGTACCACCGAGTTCAACATCTGCTTCTAATGCAACTGAATCCCAACCTTGTACCAATGGGTATAGGAATTCATGAATTGCAATTGACTGACCGCCTGCATAACGCTTTTTGAAATCGTCACGCTCTAACATACGCGCAACCGTTTGACGCGCAGCTAGTTTGATCATACCTGCTGCACCTAGGTTCTCCATCCACTGTGAGTTGAATGCAACCGTAGTTTTCGCAGGGTCTAAAATTTTAAATACTTGCTCTTTGTATGTTTCAGCATTAGCAAGTACATCGTCACGAGTAAGTGGCTTACGCGTTACATTTTTGCCTGTAGGGTCACCAATCATGCCTGTGAAATCACCAATCAAAAAGATAACTTCGTGACCTAAGTCTTGGAAAGTTTTCATTTTATTGATTAACACAGTATGGCCTAAGTGAAGATCCGGTGCCGTTGGATCGAAGCCTGCTTTAATTTTTAATTTTTTACCTGACTTTAATTTTTCAACTAACTCATCTTCAATCAGGATCTCTTCAGCGCCACGCTTTATTTCTGCTAACGCTGCTTGGATATCAGCCATGTATTTCTCCATTCGAAAAAGCACGTTGTCGCACTTTTGCAAAAAATTCATTTTTTAAGATAACAATTTCTTGATTCTACCCTATATTTTGGTCACTTTAAATGCACAAAACACTGGCGCTACAGGTGATATAAGGTTATTCTGATTTTATTCACTTTTATTTAATTAATGTAGCAAAAGGCACATTATGGTTTTGCAAGTACAAAAACTACCGAAAAAACATAAATTGTTGCTCGCTGGGGTAGTTACATTTATTTCCGCATTGGTGCTGCTACCCTCTGAGAAGGCGAGCGCATCAAGGCATACAAATCATGATGCGCTAGAAATTGGCAAGCGTTATGAATTAGCAATTGAAGTAGAAAAGTTAGAACAAGAAGCTGTTACCGCCAAAGCAGAAGAGGTGTTGCCAGAAGTAACACTTAATTTTAAAGAGTTCAAAGTTAAAAAAGGCGATAACCTAGCTAAAATATTTAAACGCGCAGGTTTTTCGGCTTCCACACTTCATAAAATAGTTAATGCTAACAAACTCAATAAACAGTTAACTAAAATTCACCCTGGTGACTCATTATTTTTCGCAGCTAACGAAAACAACGAATTAATTCAGTTAAACTATCAAATAAGCCGCACAGAAACTTTGGTCGTAAAACTCAATGACGATCAAACTATTAGTTCTAGCCTAGACAAAAAAGCAATTGAAAAACGCACTGATTACGCGTCGGGCACGATTGATTCAAGTTTTTGGAACGCAGGTCTTAGCGCTGGTCTAAATGAAAAACAAATTATTAGCTTTGCCAATATTTTTGGTTGGGATATCGACTTTGCCAACGATCTTCGTAAAGGCGATGCGTTCACTCTGATCTATGAAAACCACTACGTTGATGGTGAGTTTATTGGTACCGGTAAAATTCTTGCTGCTGAATTCGTTAACCAAGGCGAAAGCTATGCCGCGGTGCGTCATACCGATGATAATTTCTATACCCCTGAAGGCCGTAGCTTACGTAAAGCATTTTTACGCGCTCCTGTTAACTTTAGATATATAAGCTCGAACTTTAACCCACGTCGCAAGCACCCTGTTACAGGCCGAGTTAAAGCGCACCGCGGTATCGATTACGCAGCGAAAACTGGCACACCAGTTGTTGCAGCGGGTAACGGTACTGTGATTAAAGCGGGTTACAATAAATACAATGGTAACTATGTATTTATTCGTCATGGTCAACAATATGTGACTAAGTACTTACACCTGCATAAACGCAAGGTAAAACGCGGTGAAAAAGTTAAACAAGGTGAACTAATCGGTACTGTTGGGGCAACCGGTCGCGTTACTGGCGCTCACTTACATTATGAGTTTTTAGTTAACGGTGTACACCGTAATCCACGAACAGTTAAGTTACCAAAGGCACAATCACTGCCTAAATCTGAACTTGCTAATTTCAGGCCATACGCGCAAGAGATGCTTGTAAGTTTACAGAAAAACAGAGAGTTACAACTCGCATTAGCAAAATAGAATAATAAGGCACCTAACGGTGCCTTATTCGTTCTAACAGAGCAAAAATCTTCTGCCTATACTTAATGCAGGAGGTAGTTATGTTGTTACTTGTGCTTGTTAAACGCTTAATGCTGATCACCTTTTGCTCTTTATTGTTAACGTGTACGCCTGTGCCACATTCACAGTTTCGCGTACTGAATACCGCTCCCGAACAGCAATCTAATCGCATAAATGTCACCAACCACCTTCGCAACACCCCACGCCCAGCTGATAATACTCAATACCCCATTGCGCTCGGTGATGTTGGGCCAATAAAGCCTCTTTACGCCGGTAACAATCGTTATCCATTCTCATGTGATACTGTTCGCTCAGGGCTTGGACAGCCCTTAGTCGATAATCAACAAGCGCTCGGCACTGCGGTTTTCAGAGAAAATGCAGACGGCAGCTTAAGCAACACCGTTATTGGCTACAGCAAAGACTGTTTAGTGCCCTCAACATTGCGCTACTTTGTAGTGAACTTAAACGGCGAAAGTGAAGAAATTACCGATTCTTCATCCCTTGATAAAAATCATTTCGATAGCAATCAGCAACTCGTTAGGTTAGAGCAAGGCACGATAAATCGACATATTTACACCATTGCAATGCCAATCAAAAAAACGGAATTTAACACTTGGCGAACAAGCTCGCTTTGGAACAAAAAACTTATTTATCAATTTGCTGGCGGTGTTGGTATTGGCTTTCGCCAAGGCAAAGTAAATCCCAAAAAACTATTACAGCGACGCTTTAGCCAACTACATAACGGCTATGCAGTGATCACCTCAAGCGCCAACAAAACCAGCTACACTTATAATATGCTGCTTGCCGAAGACACTGCATGGCGGGTAAAAAAACAATTTGAAGCACTTTATGGCAAACCCATTTACACCGTTGGCATTGGTGGCTCGGGTGGCGGTTTGGCACAGTATTTAATTGCACAAAATAGCCCTGGTTTAATTGATGCTGCCATACCGCTCTATTCTTACCCGGATATGGTGTCACAAACGATTTATGCCCTTGATTGTGACTTATTCAATACCTATTACCACTTTAAAAGTGATTTAGCTAACTGGGATAACAGTGACAAAAAACGTGCAATTGAAGGTTTAAACAATGCCGAGATTGAACATAAATCTTGGTTTTATACGCCAATAAATCAATTTCTCACAGGTAAGGCGTTTTATCGCCCAAAAATATATAGCGAGTGTGTGCATGGCTACTTTGGGCTAAGCAGCCTTGTTAATAATCCCGCACAAGGCTTTCTAAAGCCTTTATTTAGCCAAACGGTTAATCACCAAACTAACTGGAGTTATTGGCAAGATTTGGCCTTAATAACACAAACACCTAATGCTGCAACAAGTGCACCCGCTCTTTGGGATAACCAAGGGGTTCAATATGGCTTAAATGGCCTTAAACAAGGCAGTTTATCAGCGACTGAGTTTTTGCATTTAAACTATCATATTGGTGGGTGGAAAGCACAAGCAGAGCAGCGCCCTGAACAACTACTGTTTTTTCCATTTGTAAAAACCCCTATTTGGCTTACACAGTGGAGCCGGCACAATATCTATGTTGCAGGAAAAAAGCCAGCCAAGCGTACGGTGGCGAACCTAGCAGCCGTAAGACAAGCTTATCGCTATGGTCAAGTGTATTTGGGATTTAACAGCATACCTACAATCGATATTCATCACTACCTCGAAGATCAGCTTGATATGCACCATATCTCTACATCATTTGCCACGCGACTTAGAATCTTAAAACAACAAGGGCATCTCAAAAACCACCGTATTTGGATTGCTGATAAGCACTACACACCGCTCAATGAAGCTTTTTCTGTTATTGATAAATGGTTAAGTACTCAGCAAGCACCTGATGATGCAAGCGATCGCTGTTTTAATAAATCGGGTGAGATAATCGCGCAAGGTGAAAATGTCTGGCACGGAAATTGGAATAATCAGCCAGCAGGTGCATGTACAAAACATTTCCCCATTTATACTAATTCACGAATTCAAGCCGGCGGGCCATTTTCTGGCAGTATTTTTAAGTGTCAGCGTATTGCTGTAGAAAAAGCGGTAGCAAACGGAGTGTATGCGCCCATCGATATGACGCCCTACCTTGCTGAACTAAAGCGCACTTTTCCCGATGGTGTGTGTGATTACGATAAACCTGATTTAGGTAATCCGTTTAACGTACTAAATGATAAATCAGACTTACCACCATTGAAATCATCACAAGTGGCCAAATCCAGCGGGCGATCTTAGCCGTTTGTTGATCTGAAAAGCGTACACCTGATTTCTCAATCAGTGGAATAATCACGATTAACGCCACGAAAAGCGCAATCAACAAAATAAAAACATTCATTAAAACAATCCAATGTATAAGCTTTATGAGTGATTGTACCGAGAAAAGCGAAGATAAAAAAGCGGCCGGATTAACGGCCGCAAAATGAGCTGGTTGAGCTCTACGATGAAACTTATCCCACCATGGCAAGTAATATACCGGCGGCAACTGCACTGCCTAATACGCCTGCCACATTTGGACCCATTGCATGCATTAGTAAAAAGTTATGTGGGTTTGCTTCTAAACCAACTTTATTCACGACACGTGCAGCCATTGGTACTGCAGATACGCCCGCCGCGCCAACTAATGGGTTGATAGGTGTTTTACTGAATTTATTCATTGCCTTTGCCATCAGGACGCCTGAACCTGTACCAATACCAAACGCCACCGCGCCAAGTGCTAAGATACCTAAGGTTTCAACCGTTAAAAACTGATCAGCCGCAAGCTTTGAACCAACAGCCAAGCCAAGGAATATGGTTGTAATATTAATCAGCTCATTTTGCGCGGTTTTGCTCAAACGATCCACCACACCTGACTCACGCATTAAATTACCTAAGCAGAACATACCCACAAGTGGTGCAGCTGCTGGCAAGAACATGGCAATAAGCACTAGCACTAATAATGGAAATATCACTTTTTCCGCTTTGCTAACGTGGCGTAACTGTGGCATTTCAATATTGCGTTCTTCTTCTGTGGTAAACAACTTCATAATTGGCGGCTGAATAATCGGCACTAACGCCATATAAGAATACGCAGCAACAGCAATTGCACCCAATAGATCAGGGGCAAGTTTAGACGCTAAGAAAATAGCCGTTGGACCATCTGCACCACCAATAATGGCAATTGCCGATGCATCTTGTAGCGTAAATTCAAAACCTGGAATGTAGTTTAAGAAAATCGCGCCAAATAATGTGGCAAAAATTCCAAATTGTGCCGCTGCACCTAACAGCAACATTTTAGGGTTAGCAATCAATGCACTAAAGTCAGTAAGCGCGCCTACTCCCATAAAAATAAGCAGCGGGAACACCCCTGAATCAATACCAATTTTATACACGTAGTACAGCAATCCACCGGCTTCTGATAAACCTGCTAGTGGAATGTTGGTTAAGATTGCCCCAAAGCCAATTGGTACCAGTAACAATGGCTCAAAGTTGCGCACAATTGCGAGATACAGCAACAGTGCGCCAACCAGCATCATAATCAGCTGAGGAAGTTCTAAGTTGGCAATACCCGTGGCTTGCCATAAGGTTATTAAGCTTTCCATTACAACTCTCCAACCTTTACGCTAACGACAATAAAGGTTCGCCAGTTGCAACTGAATCCCCTTCAGATACAAATATTTCTGCGATAGTGCCATCTTTAGCTGCGCGAACTTCAGTTTCCATTTTCATAGCTTCCATAATGATCACAACGTCGCCTTTCACTACTTGTTGACCAGGCTTGGCATTCACTTTAAAAATATTGCCAGACAGCGGAGAATTTAGCGTTTCGGCAGCATCAACAGAGGTTGATTGCGGTAACACATCAGTGTGTTGACTCGATGCACTTGGTGCTGGCTGAATATTGGTAAGTTCACCGCTTGGGGCAACACTTACTGCATACACTTTGCCATCAACACTGATGCTGTAATGCTCTGTTTTGCCACTTGGTTTTGGCGCAGGTACCTGCTCAGTAGGCAGTGGCTCATTACTTGGTGCTGGCTCAAACGCCTCAGGATTATTTCTGTTTTTAAGATATTTCAAACCTATTTGCGGGAATAATGCATACGTTAATACATCATCTATCACATCATCGGCTAAATCTAATTTATCTTTTTGTGCAATTTCATCAAGCTCTTGCTCTAATTTACTGAGTTCTGGTTCAATTTGATCTGCAGGGCGACACGTGATTGGCTCTGCGCCATCAAGTACACGCTCTTGCAATTCTTTATTTACGGGCGCAGGGGTAGAACCGTATTCGCCTTTAAGCACACCAGCGGTCTCTTTGGTGATCGACTTGTAACGTTCACCGGTTAAAACATTTAACACTGCTTGGGTACCAACAATTTGCGATGTCGGTGTAACAAGCGGTAAAAAGCCAAGATCTTCACGCACTTTAGGAATTTCCAACAATACATCGTCTAACTTATCGTCAGCGCCTTGTTCTTTAAGCTGATTTTCCATATTTGTTAACATGCCACCTGGCACTTGCGCTAACAAAATACGGCCATCAACGCCTTTTAGACTGCCTTCAAACTTAGCGTATTTCTTACGTACGTCTCTAAAATACGCAGCAATTTCTTCCAGTAAGTTCATATCAAGGCCGGTTGCACGGTCAGTATTCTCTACGATTGATACAATCGTTTCAGTAGCGCTGTGGCCATAGGTCATACTCATGCTTGAGATTGCTGTATCAAGCATATCTATACCAGCATCAATTGCTTTTTGATACGTTGCGGTGCTTAGTCCGGTTGTTGCGTGGCATTGCATTGCGATTGGTACAGCAACTGTCTCTTTTAAGCCGGTAATTAGTTTTTCTGCATCGTATGGATTAAGCAAACCCGCCATATCTTTAATACAAATAGAGTGAACGCCTAAATCTTCCAATTGTTTTGCTTGATCAAGCCACATTTGCAGATTGTGCACAGGGCTAACTGTGTATGAGATTGTACCTTGTGCGTGTGCCCCTACTTTTACCGCCGACTTAATAGCAGTTTCTAAATTACGCACATCATTCATTGCATCAAAAATACGAAAAACGTCGACACCGTTTTTATGTGCTCGTTCAACAAAACGTTCTACCACGTCATCAGCATAATGACGGTAACCTAATAAGTTTTGACCACGAAGCAACATTTGCTGTTTGGTATTCGGCATTGCCGCTTTTAACGCACGAATGCGGTGCCAAGGATCTTCACCTAAATAACGAATACATGCGTCAAACGTCGCCCCGCCCCACGATTCCATTGACCAATAACCTACTTTATCTAGCTTTTCAGCAATTGGTAACATATCTTCTAAGCGTAAACGGGTCGCGAGTAATGACTGGTGTGCATCGCGCAGTACTAATTCTGTTAATTTTAGTTGTGACATGATTTGGCCCCTTCTTATTATTGCTTTTCGCGGTATTGCTTAACTGCCGCGGCAATCGCAGCTACGTGGCTTGTTGGTACTTGATTCCCAGATAATTTAACTGGATTTGGCGTTACCTCAGGCGTTTGAAAATTCGCAAGTACTTTAGACATTGCTTTGATGGTAAAAATTAGTATCGTTAAAAAGACAAATACCACCACCATACCTGTTAACATTAAAACAGCCGCCTCTAACAGCAATCCTGATACGTCCATTCCCCACCTCAATCAAGAATTTTTAGTTAAATATTTTTAATAACTATTCAAAATTGGTAATCAATATTGATCACTTAAACTTAGTTGTCAATTGGTAAAACCAATTCACAACACTATACATTATTAAACACTCCATTAACAATAGGCTAAAAAGATGACAAACATGAGCTTATTTCATGACTTATTTTGCCCCATGATTAGTCATGTTTGACTAGCTAGGCAATAGAAATTAAACACCTAGCGTTATAATCAAATCAATCTATTCGGAAAGAGTTATTCTAGAAATAAAACATGAAATTGGTAAGACCAATTTTTATGTTCTAACTTATACTGTTCGATAAGAATGGTTATTCAAATTCAAAGTACACTTTACGTTAACGTAAAGTAACAATGAAAAGCGTTTGAAAATAGGCAATTTAGCCAGATACGTTTGTGGCTGGACTAGGATTTGAGATTTGAGATTTGAGATTTGAGATTTGAGATTTGAGATTTGAGATTTGAGAGAGAAAGAGAAAGAGAAAGAGAATAACCGAATTTCACATATCGGCAACCGCGCCAAGTTGGTAAGTGTCTCCTAAAGTAAATGGTCGAAGCGGGACTTATTTACCTAAAAGAGTGAACCTCCGACCACCTGGTTCGTAGCCAGGTACTCGATCTAGGTATAAATAAGTAATGAAATTTAGGCACAAAAAAAACCGACTCTCAATGGTTGATGTTACTTCAAAAGAGATGGTCGACGCGGGACTTATTTACCTAAAAGAATGAACCTCCGACCGCCTGGTTCGTAGCCAGGTACTCTATCCAGCTGAGCTACGCGTACACAGTATGCTTTAGTTTTTACATCTAACACTGATATTTACAAACCGTGTTCGTAGCCAACTCGATCTAGGTATAAATAAGTAATGAAATTTAGGCACAAAAAAACCGACTCTCGTCGGTTGATGTCACTTCAGAAGAAGTGGCGGACGCGGGACTTGTTTACCTAAAAAAGTGAACCTCCGACCGCCCGGTTCGTAGCCAGGTACTCTATCCAGCAGGGCTACGCGTTTACAGTTTCGTTTCATTGAATTTCAGACATAAAAAAACCGACTCTCGTCGGTTGATGTCACTTCAGAAGAAGTGGCGGACGCGGGAGGATTCGAACCTCCGACCGCCTGGTTCGTAGCCAGGTACTCTATCCAGCTGAGCTACGCGTCCGCAGTATACTTTAGTTTTTACATCTAACACTGATGTTTACGAACCTTGTTCGTAGCCAACCTAAATAACCTATCCAGTTGTGCATCGAGTTCGTAATATGCTTAGTTTTTACATCTAACACTGATGTTTGTTTCTATTAAATAATAGAGACAAAAAAACCGACTTTTGTCGGTTGATGTCACTTCAAAAGAAGTGGCGGACGCGGGAGGATTCGAACCTCCGACCGCCTGGTTCGTAGCCAGGTACTCTATCCAGCTGAGCTACGCGTCCGCGATATTTCTAATTTTACATCTTAGCCGATGACTATTTAATTAACCACTTTAGTAAAGTGGCGGACGCGGGAGGATTCGAACCTCCGACCGCCTGGTTCGTAGCCAGGTACTCTATCCAGCTGAGCTACGCGTCCGTACAAGACATGGCGGAGAAGGAGGGATTCGAACCCTCGATAGGGCTACAAACCCTATACTCCCTTAGCAGGGGAGCGCCTTCGGCCACTCGGCCACCTCTCCGTCTTGTGGGTGCGTATATTAAAGCCTATTGAAAATAAGTCAAACAATTTTAGTCATATTTTTTCTGTTCGTTCACAGAATATGCAGTTTGCTTATTTTTGTAGCTAAGGCGGCTATAATATACAAGTTTTTGTATTAAGTAGCAGCCGAAACTGCTACTTAAATTTGCCTATTTTACACTTTCGATCCAGCTATCTAGTTTAGCTTCTAGAATCGGCATTGGCAGTGCACCATCAATCAAAATTTGCGTATGGAACGCTTTAATATCAAATTTGTCACCAAGCGCTGCTTTTGCTTTTTCACGAAGCTCGCGGATTTTAAATTCACCCAACTTATATGATAATGCTTGACCAGGCCAACCGATATAACGCTCAACTTCTGAAATAATGTCACTTTCAGCCATAGATGAATTTGCTTTCATGTATTCAATACCCTGCTCACGTGTCCAACCTTTGGCATGGAAACCGGTATCTAACACCAAGCGCATCGCACGTAATTGCTCATCGACTAAACGTCCGTACCACATGTAAGGGTCAGTAAATAAGCCTAGCTCTTTACCTAAGCTTTCAGCATACAGTGCCCAGCCTTCAGCAAACACGGTGTAGCCACCAAACTTTCTAAAGCGTGGTAAACCTTCCACTTCTTGTTGTAGTGCAATTTGGAAGTGGTGACCAGGCGCTGCCTCGTGAATAGAGAGCGTTTCAAGTAAAAACTTAGGCTGCGCTTTTAGGTTATGTGTATTGATGTAAAACACACCCGGTCTTGAACCATCTGGTGCTGGGGCTTGGTAAGAAGCGCCCGCAGCAGATGCCGCTCTAAATGCTTCTACTGGTTTAACTACGTAATCTGCCTTAGGCGCGATATCGAAGAGTTTTGGCAACTTAGCATCAATCTTAACTTTTACATCTTCATACGCTTTTACAAGGTCTTCAGGCTTATCATAGTAGAATTCATCGCTATCACGTAAATGAACAAAAAATGCGGCTAAATCACCTTCAAAGCCAACGGCTTCTTTTACGCCTTTCATTTCATTTAAAATGCGCTCTACTTCACTCAAACCTATTTCGTGAATTTCGTCGGCATTTAAATCAAGCGTGGTGTGTTGCTTAATTAAGAACTCGTACCAAGCTTTACCATTTGGTAAATTTGCATAGCCTACTTTCTCGTTTGCAGCTGGAATGTATTCTTGCTCTAAGAATTTAGCCATTTTTGCGTATGCTGGTACCAGCGTGTTCAGAATAAGCGCTTGATAGTCTTCTTCGATTTGCGCTTTATCTTTTGCAGAAATACTGTCTGGCATTTCAGCCACAGGCATCCAAAAAACACTTTGCGTATGATCCGTTACAACGTGCGCTTGGAATTGTGGCAGTAGTTTTTTGGCTAGTACTTGCGGCAAAGTCACATTTTGCTTCATACCTTCGCGCATATTTGCTTCAACACTTTCAAGCCAAGTTACAAAACCATTTGCACGGCCAATAAAATCGTCAAACTGGGCTTTAGTAGAAAACGGTTGCGCACTTTTGCCAGAGCCAAGGCTTGCAAAGGTATTATGCTGACCCGCCATTTGATCAATGGGAATTAAGTAACTTGAAAATTGCTCCGCTTCAAGTGATAGTGCTAAATCACGCTTGAAAATTTGATAACTTAGTAGGTCTTGTCCTGTTAGTTTTGACGCGTCAATGTCAGCAAGTTTAGCCTGATACTTTTTAGTAAATGCAGTGGCTTTTGCTCTATTCTCTGCATTAATCGCCGGGCTCCACTGATTATTGTACTGAGACTCACCGACATAAGTACCTGACACAGGTGAGAATGCTAACGCTTCATCAAAGTAAGTTTCTACCAGTTGATTTAGTTTTTGATTTTCTGACATTTGAGCTGATTGCTCTGCTGCCGGTTGTTCGACTGATGTTTTTTGTGTAGTTGTTTGCGTATCCATACAGCCTGTTAGTGCAAGGCCTACAGCAAACGCGAGAGAAGTTTGTTTGATCATAGCGTTCTGTCTGATTGTTAAAATTGTATACATCATATCAGTCCACAAGGCTCTGACAATACAATAAAAACAAAAAAAGCCAGCATAAAATGCTGGCTCTTAAAATTCTGCTTTAAACTATTCGTTGCCTGGTTCAGCACCTGCTTTCTCAGCTTGAATACGCATATAAATTTCTTCACGATGTACTGAAACATCTTTTGGTGCATTAACACCGATACGTACTTGATTTCCTTTTACGCCAAGTACAGTAACTGTAACTTCATCCCCAATCATTAGGGTTTCACCTACGCGACGAGTCAAAATTAGCATTCTTTGCTCCTAAATATCCAAAGTTTAAAGATTCCGTATCAATTCCATTTTACATGAATATTATTCAAAAAGTTAGAAACTTTTACTGGTCTAAAGAAAAAGCACTATGTAAAGCTCTAACTCCCAATTCTAGGTACTTCTCATCTACTAAAACTGAGACTTTTATCTCTGACGTTGAAATAAGTTGAACGTTAATATTTTCATTCGCTAATGCGCGAAATAGCCTTCCTGCTACCCCAGCATTAGATTTCATTCCTATGCCAACTATAGAAATCTTAGCAACAGTTTCATTAACTGTAACTGAATCCGCATTAAGAGTTGTAAGATTTTGTTTAATTAACTTTTCTGCCAACTGCGAATCGACTGCATGTACAGTTAAAGCATAGCCGACTTTATCGCCTTTGCAGGAAAAATTACTGATCATGTCAATTTCTATATTATTATCAGAGAATACTTCTAATAATTCAGCGAGTTGTTCAGGCGTATTATCCAAATTATGCACTTTAATTAGTACTTCATCTTTACTAAACGCGATGCCTGAAACTACTTTAGAATTCATAGGGTTTTCCTCATAACTAATCAGTGTTCCGTGATCCGGCTCAAATGTTGAAAGCACACGTAAAGGTAGGTTATGCCTACCAGCAGCTTCCACTGAGCGAATTTGCAGTACTTTTGCACCTAAGCTCGCAAGCTCCAGCATTTCTTCAAAGGTAACGTAGTCCATTCGTTTTGCTTTTGGCTCAACTCGTGGGTCGGTTGTATAAACACCATTTACATCAGTATAAATTTGGCATTCATCCGCGTTAATTGCTGCTGCCACTTCTACCGCTGTTGTATCCGTGCCTCCGCGGCCAAGCGTGGTGATATTTCCTTCAATATCACGCCCTTGAAATCCCGCAAGGATCACTATGCGACCTTGCTCAAGTTCTTGATTCAAACGCTTTGGCGGGATCATCTGAATACGGGCTTTACCAAATAGATTATCCGTCATAATACCAGCTTGATCAGCGAGTAAGCTAATTGCAGAGTGGCCGCGTTTGATAATCGCCATCGCAAGAAGCGCCACTGAAACTTGTTCACCGGTAGTTAACAGTACATCGAGTTCGCGAGAACTTGGACTGGAGTCAATTTGATTTGCGAGGTTAATTAAACGGTTGGTTTCGCCGGACATTGCCGACACCACTACGACAATTTGATGCCCTTGCTGTTTAGAACGTACAACAAGGTCAGCGACAGCTTCAATACGCTCTATAGAACCAACTGAAGTGCCGCCAAATTTTTTAACTAATAACGCCAAGTTTAAGCGCGCTCACTCACCCAAGCGTTTACACTTTCAAGTGCCGAGCTTAAGTTTTCAGGTTGTGAACCGCCTGCTTGTGCCATATCTGGACGACCGCCACCTTTACCGCCAACTTGCGATGCCATGTGGTTTACAAGCTCACCCGCTTTGAACTGGCCCGTTAAGTCTTTTGTTACACCCGCAATTAGGCTTACTTTGTCGCCATTTGCAACACCTAACGCGATAATGCCAGAGCCGAGTTTGTTCTTAAGATCATCAACCATGCCACGTAACGCTTTAGACTCAGTGCCTTCAACGTTAGCAACAAGTAACTTAACACCATTAACGTCTACAACCGCATCAAGTAATGACGCACCCGCAGCACTTGCAAGTTTATCGTTAAGTTGCGCAATTTCTTTTTCAAGGCCTTTCGCACGCTCAACTAGCGCAGACACTTTATCTAACACATTGTTGCTATCGCCTTTCACTAACGCAGCGATTGCAGACAGGGTTTCAGCTTGTTTGTTAATATATGCAACGGCACCTTCACCTGTAACGGCTTCAATACGACGTACACCTGCTGCAATACCACCTTCCGACACAATCTTGAATAGACCGATGTCGCCGGTGCGCTTAACGTGCGTACCACCACATAGCTCAATTGAGAAATCACCAATGCTCACTACGCGTACTTCATCGTCGTATTTTTCACCGAATAATGCCATTGCGCCTTTTTCTTTCGCAGCGTCAATTGCCATTAATTCAGTGTTTAGATCAATGTTTTTACGGATCTCTAGGTTCACCATATCTTCAATGCGTTGTAACTCTTCTTTTGTTACTGCTTCAAAGTGTGAAAAGTCAAAACGTAAACGCTCAGGGTCATTTAATGAACCTTTTTGTGTTACATGATCGCCAAGCACAACACGAAGCGCTTCGTGTAATAAGTGCGTTGCTGTGTGGTTTTTCTTGGTGTTATCACGACGCGATGCATCAACTTGCGCATCAACGCGATCGTTGATACCAATGCGGCCAACTACTTTACCTTTGTGCGCAAATGCATTACCAAGCTTAGTCGTGTCTTCAACAAGAAATTCGCCATTAGCAACTTTTAAAACACCTGTGTCGCCAACTTGACCACCACTTTCAGCATAGAAAGGTGTGCGGTCAAGTACAACAATACCTTGTTGACCATCTTCTAATACAGATACGGCATCCGCACCGCTAAATAGCTCAACCACAGTACCTGTATACTGTTCGCTATCGTAGCCTTTAAATTCAGTGGTTTTCTCTGACTTTAATTGGTCGTTGTAATCAGCGCCAAATTTACCCGCTTGTTGCGCTTGTTTACGTTGCACTTCCATTGCTTCTTGGAAGCCACGCTCATCAATTGTCATAAAGCGTTCACGCGCAACGTCAGCGGTTAAATCAGCTGGGAAACCATAAGTATCGTAAAGCTTAAATACAAGGTCACCTGGGATCACGTCGCCTTTAAGATCTTTTAAGCTTTCTTCTAGAATTGCTAGACCACGATCAAGGGTTTTACCGAATTGCTCTTCTTCAATACGCAGTACTTTTTCGATAATCGCTTGTTGCTTGATTAGCTCTGGGTACGCTTCACCCATTTCAGTTGCAAGTGCCGCAACTAACTTATGGAAGAAGGTTTCAGTTGCACCTAATTTATTACCGTGACGCACTGCACGACGAATAATACGACGTAATACATAACCACGACCTTCGTTTGACGGCATCACACCATCGGCAATTAAAAACGCACACGAACGAATATGGTCTGCAATAACGCGTAATGATTTATCTTCTAAATCTTGCGCATTAGTAACCGCAGCCGCAGCTTTAATTAAATTTTGGAAAATATCGATTTCGTAGTTTGAGTGAACGCCCTGCATAATCGCAGAGATACGCTCAAGGCCCATACCTGTATCAACAGATTGGCTCGGTAAAGGTTCCATTGTACCGTCAGCGTGACGGTTGTATTGCATAAATACTAGGTTCCAGATTTCGATAAAACGGTCACCGTCTTCTTCTGGACTGCCCGGAGGACCACCCCAAATTTCTTCACCGTGATCGTAGAAAATTTCAGAACATGGACCACACGGGCCTGTATCACCCATCGACCAGAAGTTATCAGCCGTATCGATGCGAATAATCTTGTCTTCAGCAAGTCCCATCTCTTTATGCCAGATATCAAACGCTTCATCATCGGTGTGATAAACCGTTACTAACAGCTTGTCTTTTGGTAACTTGATTACATCCGTTAAGAACTGCCATGCAAACTTAATTGCATCTTGCTTAAAGTAGTTACCAAAGCTGAAGTTACCCAGCATTTCAAAGAAGGTGTGGTGACGTGCAGTATAACCTACATTTTCTAAATCATTGTGCTTACCACCGGCACGTACACAGCGCTGTGAACTCGTTGCACGGTTGTATGGACGGCGCTCGGCACCTAGAAATACATCTTTAAACTGCACCATACCGGCATTGGTAAATAGTAAAGTAGGATCGTTACCTGGTACCAATGAACTTGATGGCACCACTTGGTGTTGTTCTGATGCGAAATAATTTAGAAACGCGTTGCGGATTTCCGCGGTCGTCATATGCTGCATGCTACCTCTCATTCGTTTGACGGACTTGTTTGCATTGCAAATTCAATTTGTTCATGATTAAAACCTCGATAACTCATATAGCGAATGCGCTTCGCTTTTTCTTTAAAATCGAGGGAACTACTTGTATAAGCGAATTTCTTATTATATGCGGATTGGGCCTGCAGATACCAGTCTATTTCTAATTCTTCGACAATAGTTTGTACTAGGTCTGCATTAACCCCTTTTTGATACGCTTCATTTTTAATACGTATCAATCCTAAACCTTTATTTATCTGACGTCGTACAAAGCTTTCAGCGTAACGTACGTCATCAATAAAGCCATACTCTTCGCACCATGCAATTAGCTCTTCAATAAACCCTGTATCTTCACAACGGCTAGTTAATTTTTTGGCGATTTGTGCTTTGGAATACTCTTGTCGAGACAATAACCAAAGCACATAATTTTTTAATTTTGCTTGTTCTTTTTCGGTCATTAAGCATCAAATCTATCGTGATTATCACTCGGGGTGTCGTCACTGTTTTGCGGTGTTGTTTGCTCGACCATGGCTGACATAAACATCGCTTGAAAAGACACAAAAAATCCAGCGTAAAGAATAGGTAAAATGAATAACAGTGGAATAAACGACAAAAACGCTGCAAATAAGATAAGCCCTGTTGAAATTGCACCAAATACACCCAGTGCTGCCATATTGTGCCAAAACACTAATAGACTTGCTTTAATACACTCTAAAATGCTGTTGTTTTTAGAAAAGTAAACCAATGGAATGGTGAAAGCAAAACACATGGTATAGAGCGAATAAGCCGCAACCAAAACAATAATATTAGATATTTGAATGCTATCAATCACCTGCTGTGCGTGCAGTTGCACTAAATCAACATTCTGTGACTCTACTGCCTGTAAATAAGCATTAATTGGTTCGCTCAGGCCTTGGAACAGGGTAGTCGTTAAAAGGGCTAATATAAAACCACCAAACAGGTGATACAAACCTAAGCGAAACAGCATTAAACGGCGCCCTGCTTCGCTAAATACATCAAACAGGTCGGTAAACGCAATTTGCTTACCTTGCTGACGATTGAGCATGGCACGATAAAAGCCTGCAGTAAAAAATGGCATTGCAAGCGCGGCTGGTAATTGAAAAATAGGCGCCACCAAAGCAATTAACGACAACACACCAATAAACAAGTGCATTAAAATAAAGGTACCCGGCTGAGCTTTGAATAACTCCCACCCTGCTTTAAACCAATTTAGTCCTGCTTTCGCCTTAAAAATACGTATTTCTACTGCCATTTTATTTTCTTATAAATGAAAACGCTCCATAAAATGGAGCGTTAATAAATCAACACGATATGCCTATGCTACTTTTTTACTTGCGTTAAATCCAGCATATGTGAACCACGTGAAACTTTTGCTGCCAAATAGGCTTCGTTTCCATCTTTTACGTGTGCAGAAGTGCCTACTTGCTCTGCAACTTCAATACCCGCTTCTGTCAATTCTTTGATCTTGCGTGGATTGTTCGTCATCAATTTTACTTTATCTACACCCAACGCGGTGAGCATTAAGGCCGCATCTCTAAATTCACGTAAATCGTCGGCAAACCCTAAATGATTATTCGCTTCATAAGTATTCATACCTTGCGATTGCAGTACGTATGCATCAATTTTATTGTATAAACCAATACCACGACCTTCTTGGCGAAGGTATAAAATAATTCCGCCTTGTTGGTGCATAGTATGAATGCACTCTTCAAGTTGTTCGCCACAATCACAACGTGATGAATGAAACACATCACCGGTTAAACATTCTGAGTGCATACGCACTAACGGGTTTTGTTCTTTATCCGCATTGTTAAAAATTAAAGCAACATGCTCTTCACCATCTAGCAAACCATGAAATGAGACGATTTCTGCAGGGATGTTACTTTCTTTGCCAACTTTGAGCTGGACTCTTGCTCTTACTTCAGCCACGACATTTCCAACGAATAGTTTGTAATATTGTAACACTAGGCATTTAGCCGCACTAGCGTGTACGTTTATATTTGTGCATTTTTCACATTTTCAACTGTGGAATTTCAAACACAAAAAGGCCTTTACTTATTTTAGCAAAGACCGAAACAGCCCCTAATATAAGTAATAGACCGTCAGTTGGTTCACTTTATTGTAAGAAAAATATAAATAGGTAGGCAGATAACATAAAACGCATTGCTCTTTACACTATTTTTAAAGAGCAACACGCTAGATTTTACAAAGACTTAAGTTTGAAACTTAATGCGTTAGAATGGTAAGAAATTAAACGAATAATTGAGTTTAGTTTCAGACACCAACTCAGAGCCAAAATTGATCATACGAATACGATTTACCAGTTTTCGCTCTAGTTCCGCATCGTTCAAGTCACTAGATAAGATTTGGCAATCCTTAACTTGGCCATTTCCAGCAACCACAATCTCAACCGTTACCTTACCCTGTAAACTTGGGTTTTTACGTAAAGCACGGCGATAAAGGGTGTAAAAGGCCCCTTGGTTTTTATCAAGTACTGCACGAATGGCTTCGACTTTACGCTGCTCTAACGCTTCTTCACTAATGCTTTCACTGGCGGTTACATCACTTTGATAACCCCCTGTTTCAGCCACGACTTCATCTCCTAACGCCACCAGCGATTTATCGGCGAGCGCTTGCACATTCGCTTTTGCTTGCTGTTCATCGGCAATATTAAGTGGTTGTGTGGCATTCGCTTTTACGCTTACGTCTTCACTTTTAACCGTTTTGCGCTTTGCTTGAGCGTTCGTTACCGGTTGCGTTGATGGCGTCAATTTAAAATCATCACGCAGCGCGGCTAAATCATCTGCTAATGCAACAAGCCCTGCACGGCTGGCTTCTTCCTTTGCTTTTTCAAGCGCCCGTTTGGTCGGCGTTTTAGGCTTAACTTCAGCTTTTACTTCTGGCTTTACCTCTTTCACCGGCTCAGGCTGTTGCTCGATGGGCTTAATTTCAGGCTTTGGTTTTTCAGGCTTAGGCTCAACTTTAACGCGCTCAATCACCCGGGTTAAACTAGGCGGTATTTTGGCTTTTTGTGCTTTAGTTAACTCAGGTAGTTCGGTAATTTTAACAATCACCGCAAACACTAATGTGCAAACCAAAAAGCCGTACGTTAAGCGGGTAAATAAGCGATTGTCTGAGTTGTTATAAAGCTCAAAATGGGTATTCACTGTGGCGCTTGTCATAATTGTTCACCACCGCTTTTTTCTGCAACTTGCTCTACTGCCAAAGATAAATCACCAAACCCTGCTTGCTGGCAGGTGTGCATAATTTTCTTTAAACGGTGATAGGCAATTTTGCCGTCAGCCATAATGGTTAGCGGGCGCATATTATCAACCGCTTCGATTGATTCAGCATGCACTTTAAGCGCATTTTCAAGTGGCGAAAATACCTCTTCGCTGGCGTTATCTAAATCATTTAAGTCAGCAATCAATTGTCCTTGCAAGATAAGCGCTTTGTTACTCACCATCAATACCAAGGTTTCTTCTGCGAGCGCTTGTTTTGATGCTTTAGGTAAATCAATATTTTTATTTGCATCAAGCACTTGCACCGTTGATGAATTAACGATTAAGAAAAATACTAAAATCGTAAAAATATCCATCAAAGAGACTAAGCTCAACTTAGCTTGCTGATTTGCTCTGCGATGATGGCGCTCCATACGAAGTGCTCTTACTGATTTTTTCATAACGCCTCCACCAACGCATCACCTAAGGCGATATCTGGAAACAACTCAGCATCAACCACCGACGCAACAACAACGGCTTGATAACTACGAACCGTTTCCATCGTTGTAATCAAGGTTTGGTAATCAACGTCTTCGGCAATTAACAAAGTGATGTCTTTTTTATCTACCCCTTTATCAAGCAATAGATTTTTTACGTCTTTAAGCGCGAGCTGAACTTGATCAAATGGATACGTTTCATCTTGCTTGGCAAACTGTTTAAGCGGTGCACCAGCTGGGTAGTAAATTGTGATTGCATCATTAGTTACTTCAAGTTGCAGTTCTTTTTCTTTGAGCTGCTCAGCACTTTGATTTGCTAATAATGGTGGCAATTTTAACTGCATCACGGTGATGTGCGAAAACACCATCATCATCAGCAACACAGGCACAAGCAAATCATCAAACTCATAAATGACGTAATATCCAGCTCAGCATCTTGCCTATTTGGCAACTTGCGGCGAAACATAGTCGTCCCCTTAATCTGTTTGACGTGTTTTTTGCGAAACGAGATTTTGCTTGGTTAATAAATTAAGACACTTTACGCCTGCCATTTCCAAGCCATCAATAATTTCGGTTGTTTTTGTTTGTAATACTGAGTGACAAAGTAGCAGTGGAATTGCAGCAATTAGACCAAACGCTGTGGTGTTCATTGCAACTGAGATACTTGCCGAAAGCAATGACGCTTTCTCTGCAGGGTCAGCATCAGCAACCGCCGAAAAGGCCGCAATCAAGCCGATAATCGTGCCTAATAAACCTAGCAAGGTGGCAATATTGGCAAGCGTAGCTAAATAAGCCGTGCGCTTTTCAAGGCGCGGCATTAATTCAAGTACTTGCTCTTCCATCGCATATTCAATTTCTTCACGGCGCTGTGTATGTTCAATACGCTCAAGGCCTGAACTAATAATTTTTGCCACGCCTGCATTACTCTTTTGATTAAGCACTTGCTTATAATCGCCTTTTGCTAACTGAGGCATGAGCTGCTTAAAGGCTTTTTGATTAGCTAATTTAGCACCCGTCAGCACAAAAAAGCGCTCTAGGGCAATCGCCAGTCCAATCGCTAACACGATTGCAATCGGCAACATAAAGCTACCACCATCTTGAAAAAATCTGACAACAGTATCGAAACTTTCCATTTTAAACTCCAAATGTAACCGTTAATTATTGGTTATTGTTTTTATTTTGTGATGTATGAAACGCAATCTGACGCTGTAACTTTGCTGGGTCGATTGCGGTAATTTTATGACGCGGCCTAATCGTTAATTTTGGCTTGGGTAGTGTCACTCGTGACAAGTCTTGCCACGGTAAAATTGACATAAACTTCGGCTCTTCTTGTGAGCCCGAGATGGTTGTTTGTAATTCAATTTTTTTACTTTGAGTGGATTGCTCTTTTGGTGTTTCTTTTGCCACCGAATGCACAGCAAAAAAGAGCAATAAAACACTTAAGTATCTAGCCATTTTCGTTTACTCCGCGTTGTTTAAGTTGGTGCTCTAAATCCACAAGCCATGTCGCAACTTGACGGTAGCTTTGAGACTCTTCAGGAACAAGCATTAAGTATGTGTTATATACCGCTACCGCTTGTTCCTTTTGATCTAAGTAAAGGTCTAGCAAAATGCCTTTATTGATATAACTTGCTGCAAATCCCGGCCAACTTGCGATTGCCGAATCATAAAGCGCAAGCGCCTCACTGAATTCGCCCTGTTCGCGTTTCAGTAACGCCAGTTCATTTGCCGCGTAGTAGTTATATTTATTAGCGTTTACCGCTGCTTCTAAATAGTCTAAATACAGGGTGCTTTGCTCTGCTTGTTTTGCCAAGTACGCTAATTGCAAATACGCGCCAGACAGATTTGGATATTGCAACGTAAGGTTCGTGAAATGCTGCTTCGCTAGCGCTAATTTACCCTCTTTTTTGTAGGTAAGCGCTTTTTCGAACGCGGCTTTTGCATCATCCGATGCGCTTGTTTGCAGGTAATAGTTAGGCGCTTGCAGTAACTTTTCTTTCTCGCTTAAGGGTACCTGCACTTCGTTTGTTTCGGCAGTTTGTTCTGCTTGTTTAATAGTTCCAGGGGCTGTTTGACACGCAGCTAACGAAAACAGCAAGACCAACAAGCCACAACGCTTAGTAGAACAAAGCTTAATAAATTGCATGATTTTCTCCGGGCTCAACTTCCTTTTTCGCAAAGCGCGCGGGCATTAGCTTTGCTAACGCAGTGAGCGTTTTTTTGATCCATTCGTCATAAAGACCTGAATGCAGTAATTGATTATTGCGTGCGTACAGCTCTATTGCTTGGTCTTCAAAGGGTATCGCCTGCTCTTCAAGTAACAACTCGTACTGTTCTAACGCAAGATCTTTAAGCTGCTTTGGCCTTTCTGACGACATAATATCTTGCGCCATCAGGTGGTAGATTTGTGCAATCTTAAAATTCGCCTGCGTGGAGTACTGGCTAAGTGCGTAATCTGCCAACTGTTGATAACGCTCAAGCACCACAGCCATATGTTTACGCTTGCGCGCTAAACTTGTTTTTAGCGGTACGGTTAATTTACTTTTTTGGTAAACATAAAACGCATCGTTGGCAAAGACCTCAGTTGCTTTAGCAGCCTCGGTTTTAGCCCAAGTGAGCTCACTCTCAGGGGCAACTTTATAAGCGGCGATAATTTTGTTTAACCAGAAGCGACGTTCACTGGCTTTATTTTGTTTTTGATAAATATTTGCCAGTTCCACTTTTGCCTGCAGGTTTTGTGCAAATGGTGTTGGGTAACTGTGAGCGTATGTACGAAACTGCAGACGCGCATTTTCAATATCGCCCATATTGCGATAATGCTCAGCGCTTTGATAGAGCGAAATACGACGCGTATTTTCATCACTGTGGCTCGTCGCAAGATAAGCATACTGCGCAGCAAGCTTATCGCCTTGCTGTGTATTTTTATAAATCGCTATTTTTTGCGTTTGCAACGACTCAATATTTTTTGACGTTGGATAACGCGTAATAAAATCGTCGACCCACTTGCTCGCTTGACTAAATAACTGCAACGATATGAGGTATTGCGTTAAATTATATTGTACTTGCTCACGATACAATGTGGATGGCAACAAGGTTAACAGCGCAATGTATTTATCTGCTGCGAGCTGCGGATTGGTTGCTGCCACAGCTTCAGCCTGCTTAATCATACTTTGCGCAAGATTTTCGCGCACTAAAGATGCTTGCTCTGATGACTTTGCTAACAACTGCTTGTAAGCACTCTCGGCACTAGCATAATCTTGTAAATTGTAATGGCTGTGTGCCGCAAGCAGCTGCGCTTGATACATTTCAGATTCAGATAAACTAAACTGTTCAACGTGCGCAAACTTTGTTAGCAAAACATCATACATTTGACGTTCAAACAATAAATTAAACGCTTGTAATACAACAGTACTTGCCGATTTGTGCGTGCTAAACGTGGTTGCAAACTTAAGCCAGTTATCAACGACTTCAACTACAAATTCATGTTGCGTTTCGTCACCGCGTTGTGATCTTTGTTTATTAGCAAGCTGTGTTTTGTAAATTGATACAACGGCAAATCCTGCATCACTTTGGTATTTGTTCGGCTCGGTTGAATAGGCAATTGTTTGGTACTCAGATAACGCTTTTTGCCATTGCTGACTTTGATACAAACTCTCAGCTAACAAGTAATGGCTGTCGATATCGCCTTGTTGCTTTAGTTGTAAGGTGTCGAGATAACGCTGATAACCTATAGCGGCTGCGCTAAACGCCGTAATCGCGTTTTCATTTTTCTGAGCAAGTTGTTGCCCTTGATAATAACTGCGATCTGCGTATTTCTTTTCAAGAGTCTTTAACGCAAGATAATGAGCATCTGTTGGCTCAGTAGCTAAATAGGTGCTGCCAACACCAAATTCGCGAATAAATTGCTGCTCATAATCCGTTAGTAATGATTTAAAGTTCGCTTTTTTAAACACCGACATTTGCGCCAAGGCAAAATCTACTTTGTGGTTTGGCTCTGGCGATGTGGTAATAAAGCTCTGATAGGTTTTGGCCGCATCAAGGTAGCGTTTTTGCTCGATATAGTAATTTGCCAGCGAGTCAAAATTCATAAAGCTAAATGCTTGCCAACCATACTGCTGATAATGAGAAACCGGATCTTGTTCAAAATCACTATATGAGAAAATCACACTCATAATACGCAATGTATCCGCTACTAAATAACGGTCGCTATTATTAAGCTGTTCGATATTTATTACCGTCTTACCATCTTGCTCAAGGGCAAGACTAAGTACTTGCGTAAAGCTATTAAGCGATGCTTGATAGTTAAACAATTTAAAATCTGACCACGCCAGCATATAGCGCGATGTACTGACAAGTGGCGAGTCGGGATAACGTTCAACCAGCGTTAGATAACGGTTTTTCGCTTGCTCATACTGCTTTTGGTTAAACATGTATTCGCCTTGGCGGAAAATCAGCTCTTCATTATGGGCAAAGTCAGGATAGTCGCGGATCAGTTCGCTCGTCACATCAAATGCCGCTTGCTGATCCCCTTTTAAGAAATACGCTTTGGCTAATTGATAAAGTACCTCATCTCGCCCCTCTAGTGCTTCAGAGTTTGCCAACAACGCCAAATACTGATTAACCGTATTATCAAAGTAACCAGAATCTTGCGTTACACCTTGTTCTTGCGCGAGTTGCTGTTGTTCTAAGCTTAACTGGGCTAAGCGGCTATTCGCTTGTTGTCGTGCACTTGCTTTAGGTGCAAGCGCGACAATTTCTTGATATGCAGCAGCAAGTTGCTCAGGTGTAGGTGCAGCTTCTATAACCGTGGTTTGTGGTAACTCTGTCGCTAAGTCGAGTTCTCCCAAAGTGTTACGTTTAGCCGGTTCTGGCTGCGTTAAAAAGCACGCAGTCAAACTCAATGACAATACACTCACAGTTAAGCGCTTCATAATGCGTCACCTTTGCTACTATCTGCCTGCATTGCCAGTGCTTCAAGCGCGATACTACGCATCACTTTTAACTTAAATTGGTCATCTGCTAAAAACTGTGATGATGCCTTTAAGTCGTCCAACAGTAGCTGTTGAATTTCAGCGACTTGCTTATTAATCAGGGTATTTACACTTTGTTGGTTTAATGCCAATTGTTGCTGCGTTTTTGCCAACCGTTCATTAAGGGCATTAAAATCCCGTTGCGATTCAATTAACGCTTGGCTGTTATTATATTGCGACTGTGCTTTATCTAGCATAAATTGCGCTTGTGCAAGTTGCTGCTTATGCGCTTGGTAGCGCTCGTCAAATTGATAATCTTGCTGCCATACTAAAATACCTTTTAAGCGTTCTAAGCGCGCTTGTTGCGATGCAGTATTGCGAGACGATTTTAGTGAGTCAATTTTATGTTGGGCTGATAAAATACGCTTTTGCGCTTGTTGTTCTGTTTTATTTAATAAGCCACTGCGAGTATTTTTAGCCTTATTTAATGATGCTTGTAACACATGCAACTGCTGCTGTTGCTGGCGCAAATCAGATAAGTAGTTTGGTAAATTAGTAGCTTGGATAATGCGATTTTGACGGGCTGCCTTTTCTTGCAATAGCGCAGCATAATTAGTGAGCTGACGCTGTTGCACATTAAATTGCGAAGCTAATTCTGTTAACTCAAAAAGCGCATGGCGTTTTGCATCAAAATCATCACTTAATAATCCAACATGGAGTATATCCATGTAACCTTTAAGCGCAGTGTCATTTTGTAATGTATCGCGCAGCCATGCCGTATTATTGACCTGTTTATTCACCGTATCTATGCGCGTATTAAAGGCGACAAATTGCTGCTCTGCGGCATCTATTACATCAACAGCGAGTGCAAAACGTTCAGTACTAACAAACACATGTGCTTTAGCGGTTAATGCCTGGTGTTTCGCAAACACATCTCCGCTTGTTGATTCAATAATAACATTCAGTGCCGCCAAGGCTTTGGCGTATTGCTGCTGCATTAATAGGCTCGCAGCTAATCCGTATAAAGCTTCGTTAAACCAAAGCGACTGCTGTGATACTTGCGAAAATGCCTGTTCGGCATGCGTTGCTTGGTCATTTTCTAAAGCGGCATAACCTAAAGCGAGAAAGCTTCTATCAAGTAATGCATGCTGTTCTTGGTCTAATTCTGGCAATGTTAATAAAGCCAGCGCCGCATCTTGATTGCTTGGTGAACCAACCAGTATGTTATGGGCAAGGTATTGATGTAATTGGCTTTCAACTGGCAGTTGCGATAACGCAGTATTTGCCTGTGTAGGGTTACTAAGTGCTAAGCCAAGTCGCCCTTGTAAATAGTAAAAGGTGTTATGCCACGCTATGTCTTTTGATGGGGGCGTAATTTCTGATAGCGTTTGCTGTGCAAGCTTCGCGTCGTTATTTGCAAAATAAACCCGCGCTAACTGCAATTTAGCGTAATTCAATAAGTCTTGATCTTGCTCACTCAGTAATGCATTAAAGTCACGTGCTGCCGTCATATGCAAACCATATGAAAATGCAGCGCCGGCTTTTACAACTCGAGCATCAACACCTTGATGGTCAATGCCTCCTTTCGCATCTGCAATCGCAAATTCGGTGAGTGCTTGCTGGTAGTTTTGCTGGTAAAGCTGATACAAAGCAACACCATAATTCTCGTCACTTACAGCTGCTTGTTGCGTGGAATTGGGTTCAGCATTCGCATTGACGGCTAGCGCGAGCAATGTGGTAACAACCAAGGTTCTCATGACTTACTCAATTTCTCGAATAGTGAAATCTGCTTGCTCTTTCGCGCTATTTGCACTGATCACCAGCTCAATTGCTTTTGCCTCATCATCTTTATTAAAGGTTAACGTAGCTGCACGTTTAATATCGCGACCTTGCGGCCCTTTACCAATAACATAAGCAGTAAGTTGGTGCTCACCTTGTTTCACATTACCTTGGTACAAACGATGTACCCCACCTTTAGCAAGCGCATTAACTTGCTTTTCGGTATATAGATAATGAGTCGCTAACTCGTCATCAACCATGAGTTTAATTGAGTCAATGGTGAACAATTCACTGGCATCCATCGCGACATAGAATGCAATTTGCGTCGCCGGTGGATAAAGTAAATCTTCTTCTAAAATAAATAGGTCTCGATTGAGCGCAATTGCTTGCTGTTTTAAGTTTTCAATTTGCTCGCTAAGTGGCTTATTATCAACGCTGTACACATTAAGGCTAAGCACAGTGCACAACATAATTAAGGTGTTTTTTAGCATGGTTTTCATTGTTACTTTTCCCTAGTACCAAAGCGACACATAAGCTCTTAGCACATTTGCTGAGAAACTATAAAAATCTTCTTGCCCCGGATTATCCGTTTGTAGCACGTTTCTAAAATCGTCATAGTCAAAACGAATATGATCCCAAGCAAAGTTTACGCTGGCACTTTTTATCAAGCTGGAACGATCAAAAGTATGTAAATAACGTGCTTTGAGCCCAATGGTTAAATCATTGAAAGAACTCATTTCTTTATCACGTGCCATAAAATTAAACTGATCTTTTCTATCAAACATATCTCGATAAAAGTCGGCTTTGCTTTGCGTGTAATGGCGCACATGAAAATCAATTAACCAATTATCATATAACGCCTGACTGTAACCGAGCTTATAGTTACTGGCAGCTATGCCCCAAGTATCACTAAAATAACGAACTTCACCGTATAGTGCGGCGTTGATTGGCAAAAAATAGCGGGTTCTGAGCGCTGCAGCATTGCTGGTGCGAGTTTCAGGGTAAATTTCGGTAGCGTAGCTGTAGCCAAGTGCGGCGGTGTCATCACGATAGCGGTAAGAGCGGTACGGGTTATTTAAATAGCCCTGTTCGGTAATCGCCTCAATATTGAAATCAAAGGTCCAGTTTTTGCTCACCACTTGCGACCAAGACAATGCATAGTTAGCGCGCTTCACTTCTTCACTAAAAAGCGCATTACCGTTTTGCATTACAATATCGTCGCCTTGGGCATAGCTCAAACTAAGCACCGATAAATCACCAAAAAAGCTCTGACTAACAGCCAGTTTGTAGCTTTTTGCGTCGTAATCATTTTCTTGCGATTGGCTGTAACCAAGTGAGAACAACGTTTTTTCATTTAGAAAATCGACGCCTACAGATTGCTCGTCACGTTCCTCTTTATAAGGGCTGGCCGTTGCCAATACATCAATCGATGCCGAACTTACCGAGTCCACATAATAATTAGCCGAAACCGATACCGCTTTGGAGACTTTTTTACGAATTAAAATCGACGGACCGTCAATGCTCATGCCGCCACCATCATAACTGTGGTACATCGCATCAACACGATCTTCCGGTAATACCGCCGCCCAAATACTTAAACTCACGAACATAAAGCTCGCAACAAGGTATTTAAATAGATTAGTTACAGCCACAGCCACCACCTGATGTGCCTTCTGCACCCTTTGCGCCTTCCCGTGCTTGATAAACATGGTGAATGTAACCCGATTCAACTGCATCGAGCTGCCACTGCATAACAGGTTGTGCAAGGTTTTCACGCTCATACGGTTTTACCCACGGCTCAAGGCCATCTGTTGCAGCACAGCCGGTTAGCAATAAAGTAAAACAAATCGCAATTAATTTATTCACGGATCAATGCCTTAACCATTTTCTTATAGAGTTTTTCATCGCCAGCCTGATAGCCATAATGGACGTAGCGTAAGTTACTATTGCGGTCAATCACAACCGTTGTTGGCATGGCTTCTACATCGTAAAGCTTGCTAACGGTATTTTGCTCATCAAGCAAAATTGGAAAGGAGACGTTAAGCTCATTAATAAACTCTTTTGCCTTTTGGTTTTGCTGTTCCACATTAACGCCAAGCACGGTAAAGCCTAAATCGCTGTATTTAGCGTGTAACTCGTCAAGTAATGGCATTTCTTTACGGCACGGCCCGCACCAGCTCGCCCAAAAGTTAATCAGTACAACCTGACCACTTAGCTCTTTTAAGCGCACGTTTTCACCGCTTAACGCCTTTAATGTAAAGTCGGGCGCACTTTTATTGAGCTCTGCCGATATTGCATTGCCCGAAAACATGCTGGTTAGAAATAATGTGATGATAGTTATTATTTTTTTCATTAAACAAATACCTTAAAAATAAACGCTTAAGCCAAGCGTAAATGCGAGGTTATGAACAGTTTCAGGATCACCTAAAATGTCACTTTCAAATACGTAGTCGGTCATATCGATTTGCACCGTGACAAAATCGTTCAGCAACACGCGGTAACCCGCACCAATAGATACCGTGAAACGGTCGTCACCACCAAATTCGGTGATGCCTGCGCCTAACGTAAAATAGTAAGCACTATTAAGCGTGAGATTCTGTGATATAAAGGTTTCGCCCTTAAGGTTATAACCGATACCTAAATCTAGTAACTGATAATCGCGCTCTTCATCTGTCAATAATTTTGCGCCACCGCTAAGCTTTTCGTAGCTTGTTTCTCCGGCAGTTGCTGCGCCGTATTTAAAATAGCTAAAAAAGTCTTCATTGATGTGATACGCCAACTTTGCACCCACCAGCGAAGTCGATGAAAAGTCAGCAATTGAGATAACGCCACCATAAACACCAAATTCAAAATCATCGCTATCTATCTGCGCTTCTTCTATATCGGTACGTGCTATTTGCGGGTCAACAACTGGGCTTACTTGTTGCTCATTATTTGCGTTACTTGGCGCTGAAAAAGTCAATGCTAAGGTTGCTAACGCAGTTAGAAAAATACCGTGATACCTAATTTCCACAACTCTAAATCCTCTGTAACATCACGCTCGGTAAGTGCGCTAAAACGTTTGTATTCTGCTTTAAAGACAAAACGACTGGTAATATATGTGTTTAAGCCCACAGTGGCGCTTAATAAGTCTGACTGTCTCGTTTCATCGCCACCACCAATAATCGGTGTTTTTGGCGTTGTCCAAACCTGACCTGCACCAATACCTAAATAAGGTGAAAAGCGCCAATGGGGAAATGGGTGATGGAAAACCGATAAGTCAACTAGTTGATTTTTTGCCACTGAACCAAGTGCATAGCTGTACTCTAATTGACTCGATAAATGACGCGTAAAACGCCAACTCGCATTAACTGACTGGCTGTTTACACTTTCCAACTGGCCAAGACCAATACCAAAGCTAAATGTCTGGTTTTCAAATGCATCAAGCGTTGCGTCTGTCACTAAAAAAGGTTTACCGTCTAATGTTAAGGTTTCAACCAATTCTTGTTGTTTTGCCCAGCCTTGTTGCCCATTTTCTAGGGAAATTAAATACCAAGATGTATGGCGCTTAATAACCGTAATGGTTTCGTTTTTTTCTGCGACATAAATAATCGGGTAACCGCGCCCTGCGCCGCTGTGAATATTTAAAAACGGTTCTTTTACTGCTAGTTTTAGTGATTGCGCAGCCGTTTCAAAACTAAACAGTAATGCCAATAGTAAGAGCCACTTCGTCATTACTCTTCCTCACTGTAAAATGGGCTGTTGGCGTATTGCGCACCGATGTCGAGCCACTGCCAAAGCAGCGACTTTTCCGCCTCTGATAAATAGTTTGCATGACTGCCTGCTGTGGCGAACAACGTATTAAAGCGCGTATTTGCAGCGGCGCCAGCCACACTCAATGCAGGGCGAATAGTTACTGTAACCTGCTCAATAATCGGGTTACCGTCTTCATCTAAAATTAAATTACCGTCTTCATCGACTAAATAAACCGGATTACCATTTTCATCGAGCCTGTCGACTAATTTATCAATCAAAATACCATCAACCAATTCTTGTTCGTTGTCGTTAAAAAACAGTTCACGGTAGGCTATCGCGTGTTGGTTATTCTCATTTGAAGGCGACAAGCTTAAATCTAACTGTGCTGCAGGTATTTGCGCATCGCCATTTTCATCGCTTGTAATATGGCAATTTAGACAGCGGAAATTTGCCACTTCATCGCCATTTGCATCGAGTTGAGGTCGTGATAATGCAAATAGTGGCGCAATATGCTCGGGAAAATGAATCGATAAGCGGCATAGGTTTGTCCAATTTTGTGCACACGCATCAGTAAGTGGTGATGCCGTTTCAAGGCTTACCAAGCTACCTGTTAAATCAGCCTCTGCGGCAATACCTTCACGCCAAACATCTGGGAAAATTGGCTCGGGGCTCAGCGTAGGTAAGCCAACAACACGGGCAAAACTTTGCGCCATAGTTTCACCAATTTGTGCGTTAATATCACCAAAACTCCCAACCCAGCTGGTAGAAGCTGCGCCTAAATTAACACTGTTTTGCTGTGCAACCTTACCATGTGGCAATTCATTGGTACTTTGGTGGCACCCATTACACGTGCGCGTTTCGCCGGCTTTAAGTTGCAGCCAACTCTCGTGACGACCACTAATACGCTGACCATCACGATTTAATAATTCAAGGGAAAACGGCACATCGGCTGGCACTTTGACATAGACAGAACCATCTGGGGCAACTGGCGCGTAACCCAAAATATCACGCATTGATTGACCACTACTTCGACCAAACAACGCGGTAGAAAAGTTATATTCATTTCTATTTGGAATAGACACTGGCTTTATTACACGTATCGCATAAACGCGCTCAGCATTAACGCTCGGAACTGAAATGGCTGTAATATTTGGGTTTGCAGTATCTTCGCCGGAAAAATCGTAGACACTGCGAATATGAATGCTACCCATTTGTTCGTTTTGCAAACTTAAATCCGAAGGGTATTCAGTCTCAAGTGGGGCGTTTTTCGATTCAAGTACCACTACCTCTTCGATTAATTTATTTTGTTCAGCTAACACTACAGGTTTTTGTGTTTTAGTGGTTTCATCGTAAATCCACAAGCCAAATAAATCAGGAGCGGCTTGCGTGTTTTCATCGTTTAACAGGGCCTCAGTGCAGGGAATTACATTATCACTATTATTTGGGTCGATAACCTGACACTGACTCCACACCACAAGACTGCGTTGGGATTCATCAAAAATAGGGGTAAACCAGTGGTACTTACCGGTAAGTGCCAGTTCACCCTCGGGCGGACTTACTGCGAATAATGACGAGTTAAACGCGGACTGCTGAGTTTCACTACCATCATGAAAACGTCCACTATCCATATATTGTTCGCTATCGAGATAGTAGAAATCTGTGCTTGGTAATTCACTGTCACCAGCTCGCAAACCAATCACTAGTTGCCCATTAGGTGCTTGCTGTAAATTTGCTATTGCCAATTCATTTGGATAATCAGAGTGGGCGCCAAATACCAGCTCTAACTGCTTACCATCTGAATCTATTTGATAAATATGTAAGCCACGATTGCGGCCCCGATGTTCATACCTTACAAACGCAATTTTACCACTTTGTAATACGTGTGGATAAAGGTCGTGACCTTGGCTATACGATATTTGCTTAATATCACTACCATCTTGTTCCATAACATGCAGTGTGAGTGCTTTTTCACGAAAGTTGTCGCTTAGTGCCTGATATTGAGGCTTGCCTTCATCAAGCAGGCGGGCTTTGTTGCCTTGCTGTCGGTTAGAGCTAAATAAAATACGACCATCTGGCAGGAAAACGGGGAATAAGTCATCGCCTTCTTCTGCAATCAATTCATCGCTAATTAGTTTCGTCGCCTTGTCGCTTACTACGTCATAAAGCCAAATATTCCACTTCGGCTGCATATCATCAGAGGCATCTTCAAGCTCTGGCGCACGTAAACTAAACACTAATTTATTGCCATCGGCTGATGCCGACACGTGTTTAATATCAATGGGCTGTTCGAACAATGTGCTAGAAATATTTACTAACGGCGCATCAACACCCGCAAGTTTTTTTAAATAAAGCGCAGCTCCGGGGTTAAAAAGTGTTGGATCAGCTAACGAAAAACTAACAGCTTCATTGCTATCACGAATAACAAATGCGAGGGGAATTTCTTCGGCGATTGGATCTTGTACTTGTGGTTGCTGCTCAACAACGTCACTGCCGCATCCTGTTAGCAATAACAGTACAAATAATTTTAGCAGCTTACTCACTTCCCTATCCCTATAAAAACAAAACCCTAAAGCGCCACTAAACAAACCATTATTTAGTATTATTTTAGAATGAAAATTTAGCAATATAATATTATTGCACGCAAAGATATTTTTACAATAACTTTTCTTTACCGTTTATGCATTAACAATGTTAACATGCGTACCTCTATCAAGGTCAACTAGCAAAATGGATATGCAACTACCACACAATACAACATCTCCCCATTTATTTAGTAAAACGCTAGTACTGATCTTAGCGATGAGCGCAAGTTCGGCATTTGCTGGTGTTGAAGAGCAAGCCAATCGTATACATACCCGGTTAACAGGCGTATCACCGAGCGCTACGGTGCTTGAAAATATGGTCAGTTTACTTGAAGCCGGTAAAGGCGATGACGCCGCTAAGCTCGCTATGGAGAATGACGCTTTTTACCGCGTGACTTTAAAAGATTGGGTGACACCGTGGACCAATCGCGACTTTGATGTACACCAGCCACTCAACGACTACACCGCCACCATTATGGGCGTGGTAAGGGATGACTTAGACTTTCGCACTATCTTATTTGACGACATTATTTATACGGCCGCCGCAAGTGCTAATGTGCCGAATTATTCAATCAGTAATAATGATCATTACGCTGCACTTGAGCAAAGCGCACTTAATTTAAAAGACACGCTGACGCGGCAAACACAATCAAGCGTGGCTAATTTACCCATTGAAGCGACGAGCGGAGTAATTACTTCGCGTGCTGCCAGTAAAGCATTTTTTATTGCTGGCACAAACCGAGCAATGTTTCGCTATACCTTTATCAATCATATGTGTACCGACCTAGATGCACTTAAAGATACCAGCATTGCAACTAACCGTATTCGGCAAGATGTCAGCCGCAGTCCTGGTGGCGATAGCCGCATTTTTATGAACTCTTGCAGCGGTTGCCATTCAGGTATGGACCCAATGGCGCAAGCCTATGCTTATTATAATTTCGAGTACGATCGCGATAACGATCTTACTGGCGAGAATGGTCAATTGAGTTACCAAGCCAATACCGTGCAAGGTAAATACCATATCAATAGCGAAACATTTAAGTTTGGCTTTATTACTGAATCCGATAAATGGGACAACTATTGGCGACAAGGGTTAAACCGCCGTTTGGGTTGGGATGAACAACTTTCAGGTACCGGTAATGGCGCAAAAAGCTTAGGTAAAGAAATCGCCTACAGTGAACAATTTGCCAGTTGCCAAGTAAGTAAAGTGTTTGAAAAAGTGTGTTTACGCAAAGTACAAAATCAACAAGATGCAACCACACTCGCAACAATTACCGATACGTTTAAAAACTCAGGCTACAAACTAAAAACCGTGTTTGCTGCAACTGCCAACTATTGCAAAGGAGATTAACATGCGCATTTTTTTATCGCTTTTGCTAATGGCATTACTGAGTGGCTGTGGCTCAGATTCTGAAGTAAAAGAACAACCAAAACCTCCTATTGATGATTCGGGAGAGTTTGTTTACTCAGGCCCTGCCGCAGAAACCGCAGACATACAAAAATTTAAAATAGCTGTTTGGGATAACCTTGTTGGTAATGATAAATGTGGTGCGTGCCATAATGAACAAGGTCAATCCCCGCAATTTGCAAGACGCGACGATATAAACCTTGCCTATGGTGCAATTAATGGGTTCATCAATTTAACCTCACCAAAAGACTCATTGTTAGTAACAAAAGTGGCGGGCGGTCATAACTGTTGGCAACAAAGCGATAGCGTGTGCGCCGATATCCTTACGACTTGGATAAGCGAATGGGCGCAAACAGATAACACTGCGACCACCATCGACTTTGACGACCCAATTCTTAAAGTCCCTGGTAGCAGTAAAAGTTTTCCTGCATCAAGTGCATTATTTACCACGTATGTTCACCCGATTTTGCAGCAAAACTGTGCAAACTGTCATAGTAGCAGTGCAGCATTTCCTGTAGCGCCCTACTTTGCTGAACCCAATGCAGACGCGGCTTATCAAGTTGCACAAGCAAAAATAGATTTAAACCAACCTGAATTATCACGTTTTGTACTGCGTTTAGGCAGCGAATTTCATAACTGCTGGTCCGATTGCGAAAGCGATGCAGCCCTTATGCAAGAAGCCATTACGCAAATGGCCGATGCAATTCCAACGAACCAAGTTGATGATGCATTAGTGCTCAGCAAAGCATTAAAACTCACCGAAGGCATTGTTGCTAACAATGGTAACCGTTTTGAGCAACACATTATTGCAAAGTGGGAATTTAAATCAGGCCAAGGGTTTACTGCCTACGACACCAGTGGTGTTGAGCCAGCTGCTAACTTAACCTTTAATGGCGATGTCTCTTGGGTTGGTGGTTGGGGCATTAAGCTCAATGGAGGCCGCGCGCAAGCATCAACTAGCGCGAGCGCGAAACTACACAAAATGCTTACAGCCACAGGTGAATTTAGCCTTGAAGCATGGCTTGTGCCTGACAACGTGACACAAGAAGGCCCTGCACGGATTATTAGTTATTCAGGGGGGGACGATCGTCGTAACTTTACGCTCGGCCAAACACTTTATAACTACGACTTTTTATTACGTGATAACACCACCAGCAGTAATGGCGAGCCAATGTTATCAACGCCAAACAATGATGAAGTACTGCAAGCTACCTTACAGCATGTGGTACTGACTTTTGATCCGGTCAATGGCAAACGCATTTACGTTAATGGCAACTTGATATCGCAACAAGAAGATAATCAAGGCGTACTGTCTAATTGGGATGCAAGCTTTGCCCTTGTCGTTGGCAGTGAGACCAGCAGTAATTTTAAATGGCGTGGTCAAGTGCGTATGATGGCCCTTCACAATCGCGCGATTACACCTGAACAAATTGCTCAAAACTACAATGTAGGTGTCGGTGAAAAGTTCTTTTTATTATTCTCTGTAAGCGAGCTCATAGACTTACCGCGCAGTTACATTATTGCAGAAGTGAGTCAATTCGATAGTTATAGCTACTTGTTTAAAGAACCTTTTTTCTTGTCACTTGATAGCAATGTATCACCGCAAGCCATTGCACTTGAAGGCATACGCATTGGTATTAATGGCAAAGAAAGCCCATTAGGACAAAGCTTTGCAAACCTTAAAACAACCCTAGGCAGTAATTATTCAAGCCAAATTGGGCAGCCGCTTTCACGCTTGGGTAGTTTAATTCCCTTAGAACAAGGCCCCAATAACGATGAGTTCTTTTTATCGTTTGATGTACTGGGTGAGCACCAATTTGTCAGAGTGCCAGGTGAATTACCGCCTTTCCCCATTGAATTTCCAGCTGAGCTCAGCAGCGATATCGGCATAAAAGCATTTTCTGAAATTAACTTTTCAATGGCCCAAATGACGGGGGTAAGTACAAAACTTGCTGAAATAGCGCAAACCTATGAACAGTTAAAACAACAGTTACCTACCGTAAATACCCTTGATGGTTTTGTTGCAGCTAACCAAATGGCGATTTCACAATTAGCAATTAAGTACTGTAGCGCGTTTATCGACGATCCTGCTCTTCGTTCAAACGCATTTGCAGATTTCGACTTTAATACAACACCCGATGTGGCATTTACGCCTGAGCGCACTTTGCAATTTAGCTCTGGATTATCGCATTATTTGCTTGGCCAAGAACTCGCATCAGCACCGCAATACGACAGCATGCAACAAGAATTAAACGCACTTATTCAGCGCTTAAATCGCTGCCCTCAAGACTGTGATGCTGCGCGTACTTTAATTATCGCTAAAGCCAGCTGCTCAGCAATCGTTGGCAGCGCAGCAACAACAATTAAGTAATGGAAATGTTATGAAAAAACAAAATCATATTCTCAACCCAGATACACCATTACTGCACCAAGATCACAGTAAACCAATCAGCCGTCGCGATTTTATCGCGCAGGGGTTTGCCGCAGGATTAGGCACGTTTTTTAGTGGTTCATTGTTTAGTTTATTCTCAAGCCCACTACAAGCACAAAGTACACTTTCCAGTGATTTAGAAGCGCTAAAGCAAAGTTGTGGCATTGCCACCTCTGGCGCTGGAAAAATTCCCTTTATTTGCTTTGATTTGGCCGGAGGCGCAAACATCGCTGGCTCAAATGTACTGGTTGGTGGACCCAACGGGCAAATGGATTTTTTATCGACCGAAGGCTACAGCAAACTCGGTTTACCAGGCGATATGATCCCACCAATCGCCAATGCGCAAACTGGGTTAAGCGATTTTGTTAATAGTGAACTGGGATTGGCATTTCATTCAGACAGTCAATTTTTACAAGGCATACTTGAAAAAGTATCCGTGACTAATCGCGCCAATATTAATGGTGCGGTGATCCCAGCACGCTCTGAAAATGATACCGGCACTAACCCGCATAACCCAATGTTTGGCATAAACCGTGTTGGCGCCGATGGCTCACTGCTGAGTTTAGTCGGTTCTCGTAACTCCGATTCCGGAGCGAACTCTATGTCGCCCGATAGTTTGTTTGATGCGGCCAAACGTCCTACCAAAATAGACAGGCCCAGTGATGTTACAGGCCTTGTCGATACCGGTGATTTGGTTGGTTTACTTGACCAAAGTGATGCCGTTGCGGTGATGGAGTCCATTCAACGCATTAGTGATATGAAGCTAAACAGCGTAAGCACTCAAATAAGCCGCGATGATGTACTGAAAGACTTGGTACGCTGCGGTTACGTTAAAACTGCAGATATTACCGACCGTTTTGGTAACCCTGACAACTTGAATCCGATGACAGATCCATTGATCACCGGTGACAATGCTATTTTTACTGCCGAAGAACTTAACCAAGATGGCGAGTTTAGAAAAACAGCTTCGATTATGAAGTTAGTGCTTAACGGTTATGCCGGCGCAGGTACTATCACTATGGGTGGTTTTGATTACCACACTGGCGATAGAGCCACCGGTGAAATTCGCGATTTACGTGCAGGGCGTTGTATGGGCGCATGTTTAGAATATGCCGCAAGACTTGGCGTGCCACTAATGATGTATGTATACAGTGATGGCTCTGTTGCCAGTAACGGTATGATAGATGATTCGGAATTTGGCCGCGGTAAAGGTGTTTGGACAGGCGACAACTCATCAACCTCAGCGTCGTTCTTCTTGGTCTATAACCCGCAAGGCACGCCACAGTTGTTAGGTGCAACACCCGAGCAACAAGCTAAGCGTCAGCAAATTGGCTATATGCGTCGCGATGCGTCAGTAGAAACGGCATCGGGACCTGCAGCCAACAATGTTAACTTACTGGTTGAAACCGTTATTCTCAATTACATGGCACTACATGGTGAGCAAGGCAATTTTGCTAATTTATTCCCGATGCATGGCTTAGGTAACGCCCGGTTAATGGACAGCTTAATTGCGTTTGAGCCGATTGCGTAATCACAAATGCACTCGGCGACGCCTCTTTAATGTGCTAACAAACCATTTGAAAAGTGCAGCTTGCGGTCTTTATCAATAATCAACGCCTCAAAGTTTGGCATTGAATTTATCAATGCCAAACCATCCTTTACACCCAGCACAAAAACGCTGGTCGACAGCGCGTCTGTCATCACACCTCGTTGACCGATAATCGATACACTTTGTACTTTAGCAGCTGAATGGCCGGTTTTTGGGTCAATAATATGATGATGACGTACGCCATCTTGAATAAAGTAACGTTCGTAATCGCCCGAGGTAGAAATTGCTTCATTTTCCATCGGTAATTGAATGGCGTGTTTGCCTTTTTTACGCGGATCTTGAATGGCGAGTAACCACGGTCTGTCTCCGTGTTTGCCAAGTGCTTTGGTATCTCCACCCGCACTTACCAACGCCGAATCGATGCCCAAACTCTGTAAAATTATAATGGCATTATCAACAGCGTAGCCTTTTGCAATACCACCTAAATCAATTTTCATGCCCTGCTGCTTAAAATGTACTGTTTGATTTTTGTCGTTTAGCTCAACTTGACGATAATCGATTAAGGCTTGGTTGGTGTCTCGCACTTGATTACTAGGTGAAATACGCTCGCGATAATTATATAAAAAGCCGACACTGGCAAAGGTAATATCGAATGCCCCCTTGGTTTGTGCTGAAATTAGTTGGGCTTGTTTGATTAATAGATATAACTCATTACTGATTTTAACTGGTTGGATTGCCGCATTTTTATTCACACTGTAAAGCTCACTGCTATTTATGTAGGGGCTCATTAGCTGATTAATTCGTTCCATTTCATCAAAAACGGCCTTAATGGCGGCTTCACCATGGCTTTTATCATGATGCCAAAGTGTAATTTTGACTGATGTGCCCATAATTGCTTTTTCATCGGATAGCCATTCACCGTAACAAAAAATCGGGAAAATCAGTAATATGAGCAGTAACTTTCGCAAAACCAAGCCTAAAATTTATAATTGAACAAATTAGCGTTCTATTATGCTCAAATATTTGATAATGATAAACGTAATTCCTTTGATTTAGCTCTAACATGAGAAATAAAGACCAAGTATAATGGCGCCACTCGTTGATTAAGGTGCTTATAATGATCGAAATTGATAGTAAGGTTCTTACTGATCTAGAATCTGGCTTTACGATTCCCCCAAAACCTGAATTACTGCAATCACTGCAAACTGAATTAAATAGTGATTCGCCAGAACTTAACAATATTGCCAATATTGTGGCTGGTGATGTAGCCATTGCCGCTATGGTATTAAAGGTTATTAATTCCCCTTATTACGGCCTTGCCAGAACAATAACCGACATTAAACAAGCGGTTATGTTTTTAGGTTTGGAAGGCATAACCAATTTAGTGACAGGTTTTTTACTTGAAAAAGCGTTTGATCAAGACAAATGCTGCATTCGACTAGAGCGCTTTTGGGATACCGCTAGCGAAATCGCAGCTATCTCAACCTTGATTGGTAAAAAGCTTAAAGCAAAAGTGCCAACTGAAAATTTGCATATGGTGGGGTTATTTCACGATGCAGGCATTCCTGCGATGGCGATGAACTACGCTAATTATGTTGATGTACTGGAAGAGTCTAACCGCAATTACCATCTATCTCTTGTTGCACGTGAAGAAGCAGCGTATCGTACAAATCATGCGGTGATAGGTTACTTTTTGGCTACCAGTTGGAACCTTCCAAAGAATATTTGCCAACTTATATTACGTCATCATGACGATGCGTATTTAGACACACCTACTTTTAGCCAAGACCAACTCACCTACGCAACACTGAAAATGGCTGAAGACATAGTGCACGTAAATCGTCGCTTTGTGCATTCACCTGATTGGCCTGATATGCAAGAGAAAGTATTAACCGTGCTCGACCTTGATGAAGAAGAATACCAAGATATAAAAGAAGATGCGGAAGAGCTTTTTCATAGCTTAGCCTAAGTTATTTATTCATATTCCTCAATCCAAGCCATTTGAATTGCTTCTAATATTCGCTCGCCACAATGGCTTGGATCGTCATCGAAATCTTCTAACGCAAGCACCCAATCACGTAAGTCGGTAAACCTAATTTCACGTGGGTCAACGTTGGGGTGTTCATCAAGTAGCGCCAGCGCAATATGTTGTGAGTCAATCCATTTTAATTGCATTGTGTTTACCTCATAAAAAAGGAGGCATACGCCTCCTTTTTAATTTAGTAGAAAGATTGTTTAACGCACAATCTTCATTTCATCTAGTAAATTTTGCGCGTTATCAACCTTGTCCATAACCCAAAGCATATAACGTGAATCTACATGGATTGAACGATTTAAGTTTTCATCGTAATCCCAGTCACCAATGATACTTTCGTAAACACCGTCAAACAGTAAACCTACAAGTTCTGCGTTACCGTTAAGCGTTGGTGAACCTGAGTTACCACCTGTTGTATCAACATTTGATAAGAAGTTTACCGGTACTGTGTTCATACCACCGGTGTAATCACCGTACTGCTTTTGCTTGATCAAGTCGTTTTGCTTTTTCGGTGAGTTAAATGGTTCAACATCTGTATTTTTCGCAAGCAGACCTTCAAGTGAAGTAAACGGCGTTGCAACTAGTCCGTCTTGCGGTGAGTAACCACCCACTGTACCGTAAGTTACACGTAATGTGCTGTTTGCATCTGCGTATACAGGCTTATCGAGTGATTTGTTGTACGCAATAATCGCTTCCATTAATGCTGGACGCGCCGCCTGCATTTTACCTACAAGCTCTTTATCTTGATCTTCAATTGACTTCATTACACTGAAAATCGCTTTTGCGTATTTCACAAATGGGTCGTTACTTTGATCAAGCTGCGCAAGGTCTAAATCCAGCATCCATAAACGGGCTTTTTCATCAGCCAGTTTAGAGTTTGAATACATGTCATCTAACATGGCTGAATGCTTAGCTTTATTAAAGCCATTTTCTAGTGCCAAAGCGCTATCTACCTCAGTAATACGCTCATTTGCTGGTAGTGCAGCATATAGCTCTAAGAAGTGAAGTAGAATTGCTTTATCAACTGGCTCGGCGTAACGACGGCTCATGCTCTTAAGACGCGCTTCGATACGCGGTAAGTCACGCTCTTGATAACCACTTTCGCGCTCTGCGTCTGGCTTTTGCTTTTCAACAGCTAAACGATACAACATACGTGCTGTTGAAATCATTTGTGAGCGGTGAACGTAACCTAACATACGGTCGCGTTGGTTATGCTTTTGTGACTCTGCAACAAGCGCTTCTAAATCAGCTAATACGTTACCGTATTTTGCTTTGCGCTCGCTATCGCTGTTGATCCATGCTTGTAAATCTTGTTCAAATTGTTGCTTACGCGTATACATTGAGCCTTTTTTGAAGCTCTCAATCATTGAGCCATAGTTCTTGATGTAGTTGTTGTAGCCAGCAATCGTGCTTTCGTATGCGATACGCTCTTGCGAACCTTCAGGAGCATTTTCTTCGATTAGCTCAACGTATTTAGAGTTATGCTTGCGCGCAAGCGGGTATGCCGTGTTAAAAACATAATCCACTTCAGGTGATACGCGGTAACGGTTAGTACGGCCTGGGTAGCCAGTTACCATCACAAAGTCACCTTCTTGCACGCCTTTAGCGCTCACGCTTAAAAATGAGTTAGATTCAAACGGTACGTTATCTTTTGAAAACTCGGCAGGTTTGCCATCTTTGCCAACATACGCACGGTAGAATGCAAAATCACCTGTGTGACGCGGCCACATCCAGTTATCAATATCACCGCCGTATTTACCCACACCCATTGCTGGCGTGTAAGCTAAACGCACGTCTTTAATTTCAAGCGATTTAATTAGGTAATACTCTAATCCACCGTGGAAAGTATAAACATTACAACGGTAGCCTTTGTCTTCTTCACATTCAGCAACAAGTGCTTTACGGTTTGCATCAATGGCTTCGTAGCGCGCTTTGCCAGTAAGTGTTTCAGTGCCTTTTTTCACGTTAGCCGTTACATCCGTCACTTCTTCAGTAACATACACACGTGAACCTGGTGCTGCTGGTAAATCTTCAGATGGTTTTTTTGCTAAAAAGCCATTTTCTAAAATGTTGTTATCAGTAGTTGAATTGTACTGAATAGAACCATAAGCACAATGGTGGTTAGTAACTACCAAACCTTTTGGCGATACAAATGATGCTGTACAACCGCCTAAGCTGATTACGGCATTCATTGGGAATTCGGTAAGCTTTGAGATTGACTTAGCGTCAATTGCTAAACCTTTTGATTTAAGAATATCTTCTAATTCAGGTAATTGATGTGGTTGCCACATACCTTCGTCGGCAAATGCTGAGCCTGCAAAACTAAATGCAAGTGCAGCTGCGATCGCTTTAATGCGCATTGTGCGTTTCCTTTTTTATCAGTATTTTTTGTAATAATGTTACATTATCACTATGTCTTAAAGTCACTTCGCGAGTCAATATTTTGCGCTAAGCAAAGTAAACAAGCGTAAAGATTTTGGGTATTTATTTAACCGACATTTTTACTAGTGAACTGAGTAAGGTGTCGGGTTGTTTTTTGATTTGATTAAACACTTCGTACTTTAATTTTTGCCACAGGCGTTTAAGTCTGTGCTTTTTAGTCCCTTTTCGATGGCTCTGCTGATCAATTTCGCTTGCAACATCAGCTGTATCAAAAACAGCATTTTCCACTGCGAGAATGCGCAAATTGTAGCGCCACCATGATTTTTATAAGACATCAGACGGCTCACCAAACTCGGCGTAGGCTTGCATTAATTTTTCTGCGCCCTCGCGCGATACCAATTGCGCTAGCGTTGAATTAGGTATTTTTTGTGGAATGCCAATAGTTAAGTTCTCTGAAATTTTAGCTGCGGTGCCTAAGCGCTTTTTCTTTTTCCCTAAATACAGTTTAACTATATCCCAGCTATTCGCGGTTTGTGCTACAGACGTTAATTCCTGAAAAAAGTCATAGTTGGCGCGTGCATCATCCTCTAAAATCAACGCGCATTGAAAGTCAGATTGTAAAAACGCATTGAGTGCTCGTTTATGACTTTCTACACAACCAATTTCACCGCTGGAAAGTGACTTGTGGTAATATTTTTTATTAAGTTTTGCGCTGTAGCCTGAATTTTCTACCATCTCTGGCTGTTTACCGTCTGCAGCCTCAACACGGGTATAAGTGCAATGATATTTGTTTAATTCGGCTTCCATAGCACGGCGCCTATCTTGGCTACGCGCTAAATTTATATAAAAAATGCCTAAGTTGTCCATTTTCGTCCTTGCAAAAAAAAACCGCGAATTTATCGCGGTTTTTTAACAAAAGCCTTAAAGACTTTCAATTTTTTCTTTTTGCTCAAGCAGTTTCGCTTTTGCTTCACTGTATTCAGCAAGCTTTTCTTTCTCTTTAGCAAGTACTGCTTCTGGGGCATTATTAACAAACTTTTCGTTTGCTAACTTACGTTCTACTTGCTCTAGACCTTTTTGTGCTTTTTCAAGCTGCTTGCTAATACGTGCAAGTTCAGCTTCAACATCGATAAGACCTGCCATTGGAATAAGCACTTCTAGGCCACCTACTAATGCCGTAGCAGATGCGGGTGCTTCATCAGTCTCAGCTAATACAGTTGTAGATTCTAATTTAGCTAGTGATGCTAAGAACTTTGCGTTTTCTTCAAGGCGACGCTTATCTTCATCACTTGCGTTTTTAAGCAGTACATCGAGCGGTTTGTTAGGGCTAATGTCCATTTCACCACGGATGTTACGAATCGCAACGATAAACTGCTTAACCCACTCAAGATCCGCCATCGCTGATTCATCTACCTGCGATTCATCAAACTGAGGGAATGCCTGTAGCATAATGGTATCGGCGTTAATGTTGGCAAGAGGTGCAACACGTTGCCAGATTGTTTCAGTGATATATGGCGTTAATGGGTGCATTAAGCGCAGTAAGCCTTCAAGAACCGTTACTAGCGTGTTGCGTGTGCCGCGTTGTTCTGCTTCATTACCTTTAAACAATACCGGCTTCGTTAGCTCAAGATACCAGTCACAGAATTGGTTCCAAGTGAACTCATAAATGGTGCTTGCTGCTAAGTCAAAACGGTAATTATCTAAATGATCGGTAAATGTTTTAACTGTGTTTTGGAATTGACCTAAGATCCAACGATCTGCAAGTGACTGCGTCATCTCGCCGCCATTAAAACCACAGTCTTTTTCTTCTGTGTGCATTAATACGTAACGGCTCGCGTTCCAAAGCTTGTTACAGAAGTTACGGTAACCTTCTAGACGGTTCATATCCCAGTTGATATCACGTCCTGTTGATGCCATTGCAGCAAGAGTAAAGCGCAGTGCATCAGTACCATGTGCCTCAATGCCTTTTTCAAAGGTTTTACGGGTGTTTTTCTCAATTTTTGCTGCCAGTTGTGGCTGCATCATGTTACCGGTACGCTTATCTACTAAGCTTTCAAGGTCAATACCGTCAATCATATCGATTGGGTCAAGTACATTACCTTTTGACTTAGACATCTTATCGCCGTTTTCATCGCGAATAAGGCCAGTTACGTAAACCGTTTTAAATGGCACCTGTGGTTTGCCGTCTTCATTTTTGATGAAGTGCATGGTCATCATGATCATACGTGCAACCCAGAAGAAGATAATATCAAAACCCGTTACCAGCACATCTGATGGGTGGAATACTTTTAAATCTTCAGTTTGTGCAGGCCAACCTTGCGTTGAGAAGGTCCAAAGAGCCGATGAGAACCAAGTATCAAGTACGTCTTCATCTTGTGTAAGTGCAACATCCGCAGCGATGTTATTCTCGCTACGTACTTCTTCTTCGCTGCGACCAACATATACGTTACCCTCAGCATCGTACCATGCTGGAATACGGTGTCCCCACCAAAGCTGACGCGAAATACACCAATCTTGAATGTCGTTCATCCACGCGTTGTACATGTTTTCGTATTGCGCTGGTACAAACTTAATGTCGCCGTTAGCAACTGCTTGTTTTGCAGGCTCTGCTAGTGGTGCAACACGCACATACCATTGGTCGGTCAGAAGTGGTTCAATAACCACACCTGAACGGTCACCGTATGGTACTGTTAGGCTGTGATCTTCAATTTTCTCTAGTAAACCAAGCTGTTCAAATTCAGCTACAATCGCTTTACGCGCATCAAAGCGGTCAAGACCGTGGAAACGCTCTGGAATTGGTGCGTCGATTTCTTGCGGCTTGCCATCAAATGTATAACCTTCACCCGCAGTTAATACCGCAGCGTCTTTGTTAAACACATTGATCATAGGTAGTTGCTGACGTTTACCCACTTCGTTATCGTTGAAATCATGCGCTGGGGTAATTTTTACACAACCAGTGCCTTTTTCCATATCGGCATGTTCATCGGCAACGATTGGAATGCGACGATTTACAATTGGCAGAATTACTTCTTTACCAATCAAGTCTTGATAGCGCTCGTCATTTGGGTTTACTGCAACACCCGTGTCACCTAACATGGTTTCAGGACGCGTTGTCGCAACTACGATGTAGTCTTTACCATCTTGCGTTGTTAGGCCATCAGCCAGCGGATAACGCAGGTTCCACATATGACCTTGCTTGTCTTTGTTTTCAACTTCTAAATCTGAAATTGCCGTGTGTAATTTTGGATCCCAGTTTACAAGACGCTTACCACGGTAAATTAAATCTTCTTTATGAAGACGAACAAATACTTCTTTAACCGCTTCTGAAAGACCTTCGTCCATCGTAAAGCGTTCACGATCCCAATCTACAGACGCGCCTAGACGACGTAACTGCTTGGTAATAGTACCGCCAGATTCATTTTTCCACTGCCAAATACGGTCAATGAAATTATCACGGCCAAGCTCATGGCGTGTTTTACCTTCTTCAGCTGCAAGCTTACGCTCTACAACCATTTGCGTTGCGATACCTGCGTGGTCAGTACCAACCTGCCAAAGGGTGTTATTGCCCTGCATACGCTTAAAACGTGTCAGCGTATCCATAATGGTATCTTGGAAGGCGTGGCCCATGTGCAAGCTACCTGTGACATTTGGCGGTGGGATCATAATTGAATACGCGTCACCTTTACCTGACGGTTTAAAGTAGCCTTTCTCTTCCCAGCCTTGATATAACGACTGTTCAATATCTTGTGGATTATAGGTTTTATCCATTGCACAGAACCTTAATACTAAATCTCTATCTCTTGTGTCGACAAATGCGCCCCTAGTTGACGCATTACTTTGTAGCGTTCACGCGCTACGCCTTTTAATTGTTCATCAGCAGGTACAAAATCATATACCTCTGAAAAGCGACGAATAAAATCGGGCACTGTTTTAGCCAGATTTATTATCACTTTGCGATTTGCCACTGGCGCTGACTCGCCAATTTCAACAGGTGATCCTGCTTGTGGTCCCTCGCCTTGTAGATTGTGTGGCACAAAGCTATCTACTTCGAATTGCCACAGGTGCTCATCTATTACATGTGCATCCTCTTGATTATCTACAAGAATAAATACTTTTTTTCCCTGTCGGTAACAATCTGCAGCTAGCCTTGCCGCTAGATCAAAATGAGCCGGAATGGAATTTACCGGCTCATTTAGTTGTTTTAGAACGTAAAATACTGCGTTCATTAAACTGCCTCTAGAATCACTTTAGGCATCTTGCTCCATATTAACATCAGCACGATTTAATAGATACTGAGTTAACATTGCAACTGGGCGACCTGTTGCACCTTTGTTTTTGCCGCTGCGCCATGCAGTACCAGCAACGTCAAGGTGAGCCCAATTGTACTTTTTAGTGAAGCGCGATAAGAAACATGCCGCAGTAATTGTACCGGCTGCACGTCCACCTAAGTTAGTGAAATCGGCAAACGGGCTTTCTAGCTGTTCTTGATACTCATCCCAAAGCGGTAATTGCCATGCTCGGTCACCACTTAGCTCTGACGCTTTTAATAAGTCATGTGCCAGTGGATTGTGGTTCGCAAGTAAGCCTGATGTTTGATGACCAAGTGCGATAATACATGCACCTGTTAACGTCGCTACGTCAATTACGGTATCAGGGTCAAATGCTTCAACATAAGTTAATGCATCACATAATACTAAGCGGCCTTCAGCATCGGTATTTAATACTTCAACTGTTTGACCAGACATGGTTGTTAAAATATCACCTGGGCGGTACGCATTGCTGCTTGGCATGTTCTCACAGCCTGCGAGCACTGCTATCACATTAATTGGCAATTGCATTTCAACAATCGCACGCATCGTACCTAGTACACCTGCAGCACCACCCATATCGTATTTCATTTCATCCATGGCTTCGCCTGGCTTAATTGAAATACCACCTGAGTCAAAAGTTAGGCCTTTGCCCACTAACACGATTGGTGCTTTGTCTTCTGGCGCGCCTGTGTAGTGAATAACCGACATAATCGATTCATTCGCGCTACCACGGCCTACTGCTAGGTATGAGTGCATACCTAACTCTTCCATTTCTTTTTCACCAACAAGGTTAACTTTTACGTTGTCGTAATTTGCTTCAAGTTCTTTTGCTTGCTCACCAAGGTACGCTGGGTTACAGATATTTGGTGGCATGTTTGCAACGTCTTTACACAGTTTTTGACCGTGTGAAATTGCAAGGCCGTGTTCAATCGCTGTTTCACCAATAGTTAATTCGCGGCGCGTTGGTACATTGAAAACGATTTTACGAAGCGGTCTACGCGCTTCACTCTTTTTGCTCTTTAACTGATCGAAAACATACAAGCTGTCTTGTGTTGTTTCTACCGCTTGACGTACTTTCCAGTAGGTATCGCGACCTTTAACATGCAATTCAGTTAAGAAACATACGGCTTCCATAGAGCCCGTATCATTTAACGTACTAATGGTTTTTGAAATAATTTGCTTATATTGCTTATCATCAAGCTCACGTTCTTTACCACAACCAACTAATAGCACGCGCTCACTTAACACGTTTGGTACATGGTGTAATAGCAACATTTGCCCAGGCTTACCTTCTAAATCGCCGCGGCGTAGCAAATTAGAAATATAACCATCGCTAATACGATCGAGTTGCTCGCCAATTGGTGATAAACGACGAGGTTCATAAACACCCACAACAATACATGCACTGCGTTGTTTTTCTGGGCTGCCACTTTTAACGCTAAATTCCATAGCGACTCCTGAGTGATTTTGACTATAAATTAAACCAAAACAAACTTAATTTTTAAATTTAAGTCCTAATGGCATATATTTAAGTTGTAAAAATACAAAGTTTACTTAAAATTTCAGACTATTCCAGTAAAAAGACAAGTTTTGTAGAGGTCGCGGTGTTAATCTTTCGCTATTTATCGACAGAAGTATTCAAATCACAGCTCGCTGTATTCCTCACCTTGATGACTATTTTCGTCAGCCAGAAATTTGTCTCGATTTTAGCTGACGCTGCAGAGGGCTCTATTCCCGGCCAATTGGTGTTGCAAATGGTGCTATTAAAGCTGCCACAACTGGCATCTTTAATTTTACCGTTAAGTATTTTCCTTGGCATTATTTTGGCCTACAGTCGCATTTATGCCGACAGCGAGATGACAGTATTAAAGGCATGCGGTGTAAGCGAATGGTACGTAGTTCGCTTAACACTCGTGTCGTCTACTGTGTTGGCAGTGCTGGCAGGCTTTTTAACGCTGACCCTTGCACCTTGGGCAAACGAACATGAATATCAGCTAAAAGAAAAGATTGAAGCTGATGCAGGCCTCGCAGCGCTTCGCTCGGGGCGCTTTCAACAAACCGATAACGAAAAAGCCGTGGTGTTTATTCACGATATTAAACAAAATGGTACTGAACTAGACCGTGTTTTTTATGCACAAATAGATAGCGATAAAAATGGCCCTACATCGGAAGTGGTTTACGCCGAAAAAGGCAAAGTACAAGAAGACAGAAATACTGGCGAGCAAAAGTTAGTGCTCAGTGATGGTAAGCGTTATGAAAACCCTGCTGGCAGTAAGCAACTTCAGCTAACAGAATTCACTAACTACGAAGTGCAAATTCAAGATCAAGCAATCGAGCAAAAACGCCGTAAATTAGAAGCCTTGCCATCCATGCAATTATTAGAGCAAGGTACAACCGAGGCGATTGCACAATTTCAATGGCGATTAGCGGTGCCATTATCAATCCCACTCTTAACCCTAATTGCTGTGCCGCTATCGGTAGTTAATCCTAGACAAGGAAAGTTCGCCAAGTTAGTACCTGCGATTTCCCTTTATTTGGGTTACTTTGTGCTGTTGAATGCAGGTACATTTTTAGTACAAGAAGGTAAAGTGCCGACATCTATTGGCCTTTGGTGGATTCACCTAAGTGCGCTGTTTATAGGTGCATTTTTAATTCTTCGCGATAGGCCTTTAGGCTCCACCATTCGAGCTTGGTTTAGTAAGAAGGAAGCCGTAGCATGAGAATTTTAGATGGCTATTTAGGTCGCAGTTTATTGCAAACCACAGGCTTTACCCTACTCGTATTAGTAGGCATTGGTACACTGATTAAGTTTATAGAGCAACTAAGATCGGTTGGCCGCGGTACATACGATATCGTAGATGCTGTTTTATACACCTTGTACAGCATGCCCTACGACATCGTTGTATTCTTTCCTATGGCTGCATTAATTGGTGGCCTGCTTGGGCTGGGGGCGCTTGCTTCAAACAGCGAGCTTGTTGTTATGCAAGCAGCCGGTTTATCACGTTTTCAAATTATTCGTTCAGTGATGAAAACTGCACTGATCTTAGCAGTTGTTATGATGGCAATTGCCGAGTGGGTTGTGCCAGAAGCGCAAAAGACCGCAAAACAACTACGTACAATGGAAATCTCCGGCGGTAGCATTTTCAATGCACAGAGAGGTGTATGGGCTAAAGATGGCAATACTTTTATCAATATCAATAATGTCGATGAGTCGGGTCGCTTAGATGGTTTAACCATGTACCAATTTAATGAGCGATTGGAACTGCAAACAATCAAACGTGCAGAAAAAGCGATTCCAGAACAAAACGGTTGGCAGCTTTATAAAGTGCAACATTTAGCAATAGATGCAAATAGTACAGATACATCTATATCAGAAAACTATTTCTATGAGTCAAAACTTACTCCGGAAAAGCTTGGTGTAGTATCAGTTAAACCCGAAACATTGTCTTTCACAGGCTTGTATTCTTACCTCTCATACCTAAAAGAGAATGACCAAGATACCAGCACCTATGACCTAGCGTTTTGGCGTAAAGTAATGCAACCACTTACTATCGCTGTGATGTTATTAGTGGCACTGTCATTTATATTCGGCCCACTAAGAAGTGTGACAATGGGCGCACGAATTATTATGGGCGTGGTGACAGGTATTATATTTCATTTAACAGACCGTATTTTTGGCCCATTTGTATTGGTGTATGAATTACATCCGTCAATTGGCGCAATAATGCCTAGTTTGATCTTTATCGCAATTGCGACTTTTCTACTAAAAAGGCGCCAATAATAGCGCCTTTTAGTTTCTGAACTATGTCGACAGAGCTCGTAAAATATTAATCGAGCTCGCGATACACCTTTTTATTTTCTTCTTTCGAAAGCGTAATAACTTCTGTCTTAGCTAGATAGTCTTGTAGTGAACGTTTGTTCTTAAAATCAATCAGTACTATCAAATTTCCTAGCCCTAATAACGCCGTAATCGCTCTGATAAGCGCTTGTGGCTTACTAATAGGTGTACCATCTAAGTTTCTCACTTTTAATCGCCATGCACGCATACCGATCGTCTGGCCGCCCTTAGTCCAAAAGTAAACATAAAAGAAGCAAGCCACACACACTAAATAAAACTGATTAATAAAGTTCCATGGTTGGGTTGTTACAAAGTGAGAGATGTCTGCATCTTCACTTTTACTTATTAACCCCAATGAAAGAAGCAGCTCAAGAGCGCCAAGGAAGATAATCTGCGCCAACATGATAATCGCGATTGTCGCTAACGCATCGTATACCCATGATGCTAGACGACGCATAAAACCAGTTCGTTGTTCGATATTTGACATAAAAGTAGTAAAACCTTAAATCTATGGGATGCGTTATTCTAACCTAGAGTTAAGATCACACGCTAATTAAAGTTAAAACAAGCTAATTTCAGGCACAAAAAAACCGACTTACGTCGGCTAATTTTATTTAATGCTATGTAGCATTAAATGGTACCAGTGGGCGGACTCGAACCGCCACGCATTGCTGCGGGGGATTTTGAATCCCCTATGTCTACCAATTCCATCACACTGGCACAAATTACAATACAAAGGCTACGCTTTATAAAGTAATTGCATTATACAAACTAATAGTACCACAGCAAGTAGTTTTTTATGTTTACGACTCAACTGGTTAGGAAATAAGCTCAAATCCTAATTAACACTCTTGCAGAGTGGACTTATTACTTGAAAGAAAACTATATATCAATGATAAATCAAAGCGATTAGTTTACGAGTAGGGTTATTTACGTAGCGATATATAAATTGCTAGTTAAAGACTTTAGATTTCATAATAAAGCAAGAGTCGTTTCGCAGTTACGACTACTTGTTAGCAATGGTAAATACTTAGTAACTTCTGATAAGTAATATCCAAATGCCAGCCTTAAAGTTTCAACGATAGATAATAACCAAATAAAGATGGTAGCCCCTTTCTGTACTGAGTTAAGACGTAAAAAGCCCGCTCGATGAGCGGGCTTTGATATATATGGGTATTCAAATATCGATAAGCTTCATGGATGAAGGGCTTTATCAACCTTATTTAATTAAGAGGAAAGCGATGTTTTGATTTTCAAGTGCCCACAACGGTGAAGAGGCACATGGGCGTTCGCCCTATCTTTAATGGAGTTCAAATGCAAAAAAGCCTCAACTTAATGTTGAGGCTTTCTTTAATTAGGAGCTTGGCGATGTTCTACTTTCACATGAGCAAACCCACACTATCATCGACGCTGTTTCGTTTCACTTCTGAGTTCGGCATGGGGTCAGGTGGTTCCAAAACGCTATGTTCACCAAGCAAATTCGGTAATTTGCTTTTTATTATTTATTTTAGGCTTTAAAAAACCCGTTGCATTTAAGCAACGGGTTTCTTTAATTAGGAGCTTGGCGATGTTCTACTTTCACATGGGCGAACCCACACTATCATCGACGCTGTTTCGTTTCACTTCTGAGTTCG
>NZ_PQCB01000019.1:0-281 GCF_002964745.1 Pseudoalteromonas sp. T1lg24
GATCCTTGCCTAACTTTAAGCCATAATCTTGAACTCGAATTAGAGCGAGTTAACGCATAGGATGAAGCAAGTAATTTCGTCGGTTTTCATGCTGGTATTCGTTGATTATTACTATTTATAGTAACAGAGCAGACTTTACTTAATTCGACGTGGCACCTGTCTTCAGTCTATGTTCGTGGTTCAATGCTGCGTTAGCAGCATCGCCATCCTAACGCCGTCGGTGGTTGTGCCACACCCGATGCTTGACCCAATACATTAACTCTAATTCGTTCATATTAAGC
>NZ_PQCB01000020.1:0-242 GCF_002964745.1 Pseudoalteromonas sp. T1lg24
AGTTCAGTCGAGATGTTGGCAGCATGGCGGTAACTATGCGCTCCTTCGACTAACAATCGTCTTGCTCGACCATTGCCGCATTTAGTAATTGCGCCAATATGCCTTTTACCGCCACTTGAGTGTTCACTTGGTACAAGGCCGAGGTAACTCATCAGCTTACGCGGATGGTCGAAGCGGGTTAAATCGCCAAGCTCAGCGACAACGCCTGCAGCCACAAGTAAACGCACACCACGCATCGCTTG
>NZ_PQCB01000003.1:0-34800 GCF_002964745.1 Pseudoalteromonas sp. T1lg24
TCGATGATAGTGTGGGTTCGCCCATGTGAAAGTAGAACATCGCCAAGCTCCTAATTAAAGAAAGCCTCAACATTATGTTGAGGCTTTTTTACGTTTTGGGAACTAAAGGATTTTAGAATTAAGAACCCAGAGTTCAGAATATTGCTGAATCCTGAATCCTGAATCCTGAATCCTGAATCCTGAATCCTGAATCCTGAATCCTGAATCCTGAATCCTGAATCCTGAACCCTGAATCCTTGAGCCTAAGCTATCTCGGCTTCTTCTTGCGGTGAAAAAATCACTGTTGGGTCGATAATAATGCTGTGCTTATTATTCATATTTATCAGACCTTTCATCATATGACGAGTTTGTGGGTCGATATCAAAACCAATCGAAGTTAATTGTTCTAGTGGTTTAATATCGTCTTTATTAACCGTTAAAGAGTCTTCCACCTTATCTACCAACAAGCCTATATGAGGGGTTTTACCATCTTTGGTGGTAAAGATGATAATGGGTTTGTAATCGAGAGTGATCTGCTCTCTTGCTGTTTGGAATAACCTGACGAGCACGGTAAATATCTTGCGTTTCTTTTCATGGAAGAGTGTTAGAGCTCTTCCTGATGTGTCGTTAGCGTTTACACTTAATAATTCTTCCGCCATAGCATGCAGTTCTCGATGCGGCTTATCGAACTTGTCGAGTATCACGCGTAACTCTTCGTTGTCAGTTTTAAAGTTATTATACCAAGTGCCAAATGCGCATTTGTCTGGATCTTTGGCTTTTTCAAATGGTGCGCCATTGGTGAGGCTATTTTCTAACGCATCAAGCCAGTCTAGATGATCTTTTTCTCTGGCAATAAGTAAATCTGAAAGCGCTTGATTGGCAACTTGAGTCGACTCTTTATTAAGAACAATACCAAGATCAAAGATGGGTGTTGGAGTGCCTAAATAATCCTTTACGCCAATAAAGCTTTTATTATCGTTGGGTAATTCGGTTAGGTTATTTTCATATCGTTCTGTTAATAAAATATCGAGTATTTTTAAAGCGATCGTCTTAGAGCCAACTTTAAAATTAATAAAGTCCATATAAGATTCTTTCCTAACATTCTCATTTATTAAATAGAGCATAGTTGAGCTTATCAAAAATGCACGTATGATAAGTAGCTAACTCACCGAATATTATATTAAAAGATAGTTTAGCAATGAAAAATAAACGCCAGCTACTGATTACCAGCTTAGCACTGTTTTTAAGTGCAAATACATACGCAAACCAAAATGTAATCTCGCAAAGTGTCGAAGAGTTACGATTAACTAAACTCAACACCGTCGATGCAAGCTTGGTTAACCACAAAGCAATGTCACAATTTGCGAAACAATGGCAAGCCGTAAGTAATTACGCAGAAGCTAAACAGTTACTCTTGAAAGTAGGCACAAAGTTATGGTCTGAAGTTAAAGCACAGGTGCAATCTAACCAGCGATATGACGATAGACCGCTTTACTGGCAGCGCCTCGCGGTTAAATCACAACTAAAGAACAACCCGCTTAATTTTTCAAAAACCGAGCTAGTTAGCCTGCTAGAAGTGTTTGAAACAGTATCTCGTGGGTACTCTGATATTGATTACCGTGAAAGCGCAGATACGCAAATTTTTATTACCGGTTTTGACCCGTTCTTATTAGATAGAAATATTGCGCAAAGTAACCCTTCAGGACTTGCGGCATTAGCGTTAGACGGGAAGGTTATTGAGCTTAATGGTAAGCAAGCCGAAATTAATGCGGTTATTGTACCGGTGCGTTATGAAGATTTTGATCAAGGTGAAATAGAATCACTGTTAGCGCCTATTTACTTAGGTGGGCAAGTAGATTTAGTTTCTACTGTTTCAATGGGTAGAGAGCATTTCGATCTTGAGCGTTTTCCTGGTAAGCGTCGTAGTGTAACTGCGCCAGACAATTTAAATGTACTATCAGGTGGCACAAAAGAAGCGCCAATTATTTCAAAGTTAGCAGGCGAAACTCTTTCGGGAGACGAGTTTGTTGAATTTAGCTTGCCCGTTGCTGCGATGCAAAAGGTAAAAGGGCAATATCAAGTAAACGATAACTTAAAAGTAGTGACGTTAGAAAAAGGCGAGTTACAACCTAAATCGCTTTCTGAGTTAAATGGATTAACGGCGGTTTCTGGTGGCGGCGGTGGTTACCTTTCGAATGAGATCTCGTATCGCAGTATTCGTTTGCAAAATCAATTAGGTACGAAAGTACCAACTGGACATATACATACACCGCGTATTAAAACATTTGACGATGCAACCAATAAAGCGATTGTGAATCAAATTGAAGCCATGCTTAAGCAGGCGATACCTGTTATTTAGTAAACGTGAAATGGTTTAAAAAAACTGTGTTGTCTTTTACCCGCTCGGATAATTCAACATAGTTTTTTTTGCTTTTATCTAACTGCATTTTTATGACTTGCAGTTTTTGTAATAAGCATTCGTTTGATAGCGGCATACAGGCTTTTGCCGCGTTGTAAAATACAAATGCGTTTGCATATCCCTCTAGGTGCACACGCGTCGGTTTTGTTATATTTGCCTGCTTCATCGATTGAAGAAATCGCTTACACCAATTTTGCTTACAACCATCTACTTTTGGCATCACTTCCGTTACCAGTACTTTGCTTGGTTGTTTAATGCGTGCAAAAAGCTCGTTACTCGAGACAAATGAAACACTTGTAAAATAAGGTTTAAAGTTTTGCTGGTCGGCTAAGTTTATAAAGTGGGCTAAGGGTTTGTAAGTACCAACTAAGCAAATCGCTTGCGCGCCGCTTTGTTTTAATTTTTCTAACGCTCGCTCAATATCTTGGCTATTTCGCTTGAATCTGGCAATGGCTTTTGGCTTTAAGGAGTATGGCAACATTGCTTTGGTAAGTGCATTTTGCAGCGAAAGACCAAACTCGTCAGCTTGAATTAAAAATGCAATTTTTGTCAGCCCTTTTTGTTTTACTAAGTAATCAATTTGCACCTTAGCTTCGTCGTTATAGCTGGCGCGTAAATTAAAAATATGATCTTTGTGGCGTAACAAGTCTGCGCCAGTGAACGGGGTAATAAAAGGAATTTGGTGAGAATCGATAATGGGTTGAATAGCGCTAGATGTCGGGGTGCCGACATAGGAGAAGAGAACATCAACTTTAGCGTTATTTATTAGGTATCGAGTGTTATTTACCGTTAGGTGAGGTTCATACTGGTCATCTAGTGCGAGTAATTCTATTTTTCGACCATTTACTCCACCGTTAGCATTTACTTGCTTAAAGTAAGCGTCAGCTCCTTGTTTCAATTGCACGCCTAACTCTGCCGATGGACCGCTTAACGCTGCCGACATACCAAGTTTGATGGGTGGTTGCTGTGTTGCGAAGACAACTAGCGGCATACAGCAAATTACAATGATTAGTTTAGAGATTAGGATAGTGATTACACCATTCATAAGCGGCTTGCTTTAGCGCAAAATTAAGTTGTTTTTTCCCCGTTAATGCAAGAGCTTCGGTGACCTTAGTCTCAGGCATATTCTGTAATACTAGCTTAATTATTAACTTTCTAGAAATACTTTCTAGTTTATTTAGTAAACAAGGATTTACATAAACTTGTTGAGCTAAGACAAAGCGTGCTTGGTCAAAGCTGATTTGCCCTTCACTAAATCTTTTTACTAAGTTATTGCTGCTAGTGTGTTGCTGGTTTGATGAAATCAAGTTTGCGCTAATGCCTAATACTAACTCGCTTGGCAGGTGCGAAAACGAACGCGCTAACTCAAACAAAAATTGCTGCTTGAAATGAGATTTGAGCAATATCTGTTGGTCTAAATAAACATTTGAAGCCTTAATGACTAAGCAAGAATGTTCACCGCTTGCTTTATCTTGCTTGGCACCGAGTTTAATAATGTGGTAGTTCTGCTTAAACCAAAAGTTGCAAAGTTTGGCTTCTGCGCCAAAACTTGCCCCTATAAAGTCAACATTAGGCGATAGCGTTTTCTCAATTGTATTTAACAGTTGTGTGCCAATATTGTCACCTTGGCAATAAGGATTAACAGCAATACGCACAATGCGGGCATAACGAGCTGCAAGCAAGTGTTGTTCGCCGAGTAAACAAGCGGTAGATTGCGCCAACATATTGCCTTGAGGACGGCGTTCCCCAGCAATAATTTGTGATGCTAACGGATCGGTTAGTTCACCTTCTAGCGCAACCAATGCAGCTGCTAATAAAATGCCATTTTGTTCAGCAACAAACACCTTTAAGTTATTGCCATCGAGCATATGTCGTAAGTCATTTACGCTAGTCTGATAATGCGCCATCACTAAAATAGCGAATATCTGTTTAAGTAATGCGTTATCGTTTATGAGTTGTTGCTGTGAAATTGCGTAAAACGCAATATCGTCCTGGTGATTTATATTTAGCTGCTTGAAGTCAGCATCGAGTACTAATAGTTGGTTAATGGTGTTTTCGAGTGGGTCATTTTCAGTGTAACGCATCGGAGTAGATAGCTCTGTAATAAAACAGTTTGTGCGCGTAGCTTTTAGATGAGGAATAAAGCGTAAATTAAACCCTCTACCAGTGCCTTCATAGCCATGAAGTGTTGTTGCAAAACCAAGCTTTATTGGTAAATCGAGCGCTTTTTTTAATAGGCTTACAGGTAAGGTTGCCGCTTCATCAATTAATACCAAATCGTAGTTTGTTGCTTGGTTTAGCAATGCATCAGGTGCAATAAAATCAAGCTTTATGTCATCATTAGTTAGTTGCTCGAAATGTTTATATACAGTGACAACAGTCTGCTTATGATGGGCACAAATTGCCATGCGCTTACCTTGCGAAACATAATTTGCGGCAAGCATGCCGAGTGTTGCAGATTTTCCTCTGCCTCTATCGGCGGTTAGTAAAAACGTGGCGCGGCGTTTAGTGATAAATTTGCTTAAGTCAGCAACGAGATTTTGCTGCTCTTGATATTGAGTACTCTCGGTTGCAGTGTACATTGGGATTGTTGGCAGTGCATGGTGCTCTGAAACAATCAAAGTCTGCTCGTTGTTTTTTAGTTGCGAAATTAATCGAGTTTGAAAAAGTGAAATAGGGTTATGTGGTTTATTAGCACTTTGAAAACGAGCAAACGCGGGATCCGCTTGCTTAGCGTAACTTTCAAAATTTGGCATTAGCAGTACCAGTAGGCCGCCTGCTTTTACCGTACCAGCCACGGTTGCTAGCTTATCTGGCATCAGCCCTGAATTTACGTCAAACACCACTGTGCTGTATTCTTGCCCTAATAACTGATGATTATGCTCAGGCCAAAAATTTACTGAGGGGTGATTACTCAGGGTTAATAAATCGGGGTAAACCGTTTTTAAGGTATCAACTTGTTGCCAACACCAATGCTTACACCCTGACAAAACCAATAATTGACGATGCTTACTCGTTAGTAGCGACTGGTGTAATTGGTTAAGCCAGGTGTTAGTCAGCATAATTTACATCGCTTGTAATTTCGCATACATGGTCACTAGCCACTTGGTACCATGATCATCAAAGTTAACTTGAATACGCGCCTGTGGGCCAGTGCCTTCGTAGTTTAGCACTGTACCTTCACCAAACTTGCCGTGCATTACACGCTGGCCGAGTTTAAAGCCTGTATCGTTAAAGGTTTCTAAACTTATGGTGTTGCTAAAACGCCCTGTGGTTTTAGGCTTAGTGATTTGGGTTTTAATACGAATTTCATCTAGGCAATCTTCCGGTAATTCGCGAATAAAACGCGACGGGCTATGAAACTTTTCTTGCCCGTATAAACGGCGGCTTTCAGCGTGGCAAATATAAAGTTTTTGCATGGCACGTGTCATACCTACATAACACAGGCGACGTTCTTCTTCTAAACGGCCGGTTTCTTCTTGGCTTTGTTGAGATGGGAACATGCCTTCTTCAACACCTGCCATAAATACCAACGGGAACTCTAAGCCTTTGGCCGAGTGCAGTGTCATCATTTGCACTGCATCTTCATGTTCGTCTGCTTGCCCTTCACCTGATTCAAGCGCGGTGTACGCTAAAAAGCCATCAAGCGGTGAGCTAAACTCTTCTTCATCTGGCAGTTCGTATTGGCTAGTAGCGTTAATTAATTCTTCTAAGTTTTCTACGCGCGCTTGGCCTTTTTCGCCTTTTTCTGCCATATACATCGCCATTAGGCCTGATGTTTGAATAGCATATTTGGTTTGTTTATCTAATGATTTATCGAGAATGTTATCTTCAATCTGATCGATCAGTTCAATAAACGAATTAACCGCATTGGCAGCACGCCCCGCTAAATGTTTTTCTGCAAGTAAGGTTTTTGCTGCGTACCAAAGTGGCAGTGATTCGCTACGTGCGCAATCACGAATTAAGCTTAATGTACGATCGCCAATGCCGCGCGTTGGGGTATTAATAATTCGCTCAAATGCCGCGTCATCATTGCGGTTATTTACAATGCGTAAGTAGCATAATGCATCTTTGATTTCTTGACGTTCGAAGAAGCGCATACCGCCATAAATACGGTAAGGAATTCGTGGTGACTGAATATTTAATTCAGATTCCAGTACACGTGATTGGGCGTTATTGCGGTATAAAATGGCGCAATCTTGCAGTGCATTACCTTGTTCAAACCAGGCCTTAATTTTACTAACAATAAAACGGGCTTCGTCTAGTTCGTTATAAGCAGCGTACACGCCAATTTGTTCACCTTGATTACCGTCAGTCCACAGCTCTTTACCCATACGCTCGGAGTTATTGGCAATTAAATGGTTTGCCGCCTTTAGAATATTACCTGTTGAGCGATAATTTTGTTCTAAGCGAATAGTTTGTGCATCAAAGTCACTAATAAACTGTTTAATATTCTCGATACGTGCGCCACGCCAACCATAAATACTTTGGTCATCATCACCCACAATCATGATCTTGTTGCTTTTGCCAGCAATCAATTTTAACCACTGATATTGAATAGTGTTGGTATCTTGGAATTCGTCTACCAACATATGTGGAAAACGCTGTTGGTAGTGACGTAACAAGGTTGGTTGATCACGTAATAATTCAAAACAACGCAGCAAAATTTCGGCAAAATCAACTAAACCCGCGCGGTCACATGCCTCTTGATAAGCGGTGTAAATACGCAGCATCATTTGCTCGTTAGGGTCAAACGCTTGAATATGTTTAGGGCGTAAACCTTCGTCTTTTTTAGCGCCAATATACCAAGCCGCTTGTTTGGCAGGCCATTTCTTCTCGTCGATGTTCATTGCTTTCATCAAGCGACGGATCATCCTAACCTGATCGTCAGTATCGAGAATTTGAAATGATTCTGGCAAGTTTGCTTCTTTATGATGAGCGCGCAGAATACGATGGGATAGACCGTGGAAAGTGCCAATCCACATGCCGCCAACAGACGCTTTAAGCGTTGCTTCAACACGGCTGCGCATTTCTTTGGCTGCTTTGTTGGTAAAAGTTACCGCAAAAATACTGTATGGCGATGCATGCTCAACTTGCATTAACCAAGCAATTCGATGGACAAGTACGCGGGTTTTACCTGAACCTGCGCCTGCCAGCACCAGCATATTTTGTAGCGGGGAGGCAACGGCTTCGCGCTGATTGTCATTTAAACCATCTAATAATTCAGAAACGTCCATCGAAGTTAACTCTTTACCAAAATTGGCAAAAGTATAACAGGAGTTGATTTAATACCAAATAGAATACTGTTTTTATAAACAGGGGTTAGTTATCTATTGATTTTTTCGCTAGCCTTTACATTGTGAGTAGGTTGTTGAAGCTCTGAATTTTTTGTTTCTAAGTACGTTTTAACAAACGTAGCTCTTTCGCTTTCAGGTAACGTTGCAATGATATTCTCAATATGCGCTATTTTTTGTTTTTCTTGAAAGTGAGAGATAATTCTGTCACCGCTGATAAGGAAAAAGAGAATTAGCAGAGGGCCCATAACAGGAAATCCATTCCGTCCTTTTAGCTTTCCGTCTACATAAAGCTTCACCCCAGTTAACCAGTTATTGGTTACGCGAACGTGATGGTCGTTTAAGTCGAATTCCCATTCTTTATACATAATGTTAGTCCTTTTTATAATGTTGTTATTTTTTTAAGAAAAAGTCGTTTGTTAAGCTGGCAATCACTTTTTCAATATGTCGTATTTGCTGTTTTTCACGATAAATTGAAAGCGGCGTTTCACTGCCAAAGAGAGTAAAAAAATAGTAGGCTAAATCCCATTAAGTACATCAGCGTATCCGTTTGCAAAGCCTTTTATTTACTTATAAGGCGCTGCGCCCGCAACGGTACTCGCTCATGAGAGGAGTAGACGATAAACCTATCTGAAGCTTGGGAAAGTTGCACTGTGACTTCAAGACTAAGCAAAGACCATGAAGGAGTTACATCAATAATACCAATCTCGGAGAGGTTAGCCCTTAAAAGTACATCATCACGAAATGACAAATTGAGTTCACTAAAATCCCTTAAATCACCATCAACATACAGTTTCATGCCGTTATGCCAATGATAGATAATGTGGATTTGGTGATGCTTGAGATTAAATTTCCATTCTTTTGTAAACATAACTGCTCTCTTATTTATTGAGTGCAGAATATGTTCTGTAATGAGCTTATTAAAGTCATTAATGATGAGAGGTTATAATACGTGATGTAAGGAAATATCGTGTACGTGATATTTCCTTAAGTTATTAAACAAGCAGGGATTTGAGCGCAAAAATATCGCTTATTTCTATGTCAGCTAAACCTTTGTAGCGGTAGGGCACAAAGGTATTTTCTAGCCACACACTATAACAGCCAGCGTTGTTAGCGCCTTGCACATCTGAATCAAGGCTGTCACCCACATGTAAAATCTCGTTTTGACTTACACCTAATTGCTGGCAGGCCAAATCAAACATGTCACTTGCTGGTTTGGCGTTGCCATGGGGCCCTGCTTGTAATACTAGATCGAAGCTATCTTTTAAATTAAATTGGCTTACATCGACATTACCATTAGTAATAGCAATCACTTTGTATTTTTTACGAAGTGCTGCGAGTAAATCGATTACTTCAGGTGCGACCTCAATATCGCTGCGTGCTTTGGCAAATGCGTTATACGCTTGTGCTGCATGAAATGCTGCATTTCCTACTTTGAGAGTTTCTAACCCCCACAATAATGCCTTTTGACGCCATAGTGTGACGTCGTTGATGATCTCTGGGTTTTCAAGTGCATAACCGTTTCGGCAAGTGCGCCAAAAATCGCCGCTTTGCGCCGCCCACTCGGGAATTGCAGCAAGGTAATCTTGTTGTGCTTTAATGGCATTTATAATGATAGGGCGGTTGTCATAAAGGGTGTCGTCTAAATCAAAACTAATCACCTTTACGGCAGAAATCGCTCGGTTAAATCGTATCATATTACTTCTTTTTTGCCCTTGGGTGCGTATTGTCGTATACCTTTGCAAGGTGTTGAAAATCTAAATGGGTATACACTTGGGTGGTTGATAAATTACTATGGCCAAGTAACTCCTGCACTGCACGTAAATCGCCGCTCGATTCTAAAATATGTGAAGCAAAGCTATGGCGTAATTTGTGCGGATGCACATTGGCACTTAAGCCTTGTTCAATGCCCCATTTTTTCATGCGCGCACGAATTTGGCGAATCGACAAGCGGCGTTTTTGTTTACTAGTAAATAAAGCGAGCTCGTCAGGATTAGCGAACTCTGCACGCACTTTAAGCCACTCTTTTACTGCGCTAATGGCTTTTCGCCCAACGGGAATAACCCGCTCTTTACCACCTTTACCTAATACGGTTAGAAGGCCATTAAAGATCGCGCTCTTATCCGTTAAATTAAGGCTAGCCAGCTCAGATAAACGCAGCCCTGATGAATACATTAATTCCATCATGGCTTTGTCGCGAATTGCTAAGCTATCTTCAGGCACAATTTCAAGTAGCTGATTTACTTGGTCAACATCGAGGTTTTTGGGTAGCGGCTTGGTGAACTTCGGCCCTTTTACGAGCTCTACCGGGTTCGCTTTGGCAAGCCCTTTTCTAATTAAAAACTTATAAAAGCTACGCAAGCACGATAGATGCAAATTAATGGTTCTAGCTGATAATTCGCGGCTTTTTAACTTCGCGAGCAAGCCTTTTACATTCTCAACTTCAATTGCTTGCCAGTTAGCAACAAATTGCGAAAAATAGTGTGCTGATGTTTCTAAATGACGTAGGTATGCATCGATGGTGGCTGTAGAATAGTGTTTCTCATTGCGCGCAAAAGCGATGTATAAATCTATACTCTGCTGCCAGCTCGCGCTTAGCGGTTGTTGCTCATTCATAACTGAGACAGTTTGATATCTAAGGCTTGAATAAATTCTAAAACAAATACACTGTTTTGTTCTGGGTGATAGTGTGTTTCATCGCTGCTGGCGAAGGCTAATATGGCTGTTGGCGTACTTTTATCGCCAACCAAATACACAGCTACCGAGCCAACTGTTTTTTGAAATAGCAGCATTTGCTCATCTTGGCTCAAACGTCCTAAAAAGCTGGTTTGTACGCTAAAGCGCTGATCGAGTAGCGTTTGGTGCGTATCGGGATTAAAAGGTATTAATTGGCAATCAAGTAAATTAAATCCTTTGCACAAGGTTTGTGTTAATTTTTCTTGTAGAGCTTCTAGCGTATTGGTTTTAAGTAGCAGTCGATGACATTGATTGAACACTTTAAAAATGTGTTCGTTATTGGTTGCGTTATCGATTAAATGAGAGAGTTTATCGGTTAATTCTCGATTTTTATTTTGCAATAAACTTTGTTGACGCTTTACAAGGCTGGTGGTGCCGTTTGGTTCGTCGTAAATGGATAAACGCGCAAGTAGTTCGGGGTGCTTTTGTAAAAAGTCACGGTTTTGTTCTAAATAATCGACAACTTGGCGTTCATCTAATTCATTCATATCGCGATTTGACCATCAAACACATGTTCTGCAGGGCCGGTCATTTTTACTGGGTGACCGTCGCCTTGCCAATTTATTGTTAATTCGCCACCAGGTAATTCAACCTTAACTTGATTGGCGAGTTTCTTTTGTAAAATACCAACCACAACAGCAGCACAAGCACCGCTACCACAGGCAAGTGTTTCACCTGCGCCACGTTCCCATACGCGCAGTTTGATATGCTCTGGCGAGATTATTTGCATAAAACCAATGTTGGCCTTTTTAGGAAAACGCTCATGACTTTCAAGTAACGGGCCTAACTTGGTAATTTGATCTGAGTTGATATCGTCTACTTCAAGTACGCAGTGCGGGTTGCCCATAGAGACGACGCCACAAAATATTGTATGTTCGCCTTCGCGGATAATATACGTTGTTTCGCGCTTGGTCGCTTTAAACGGCACTTTTGCTGGGTCGAATTTAGGGTGGCCCATATTTACGCGCACTTTGCCGTCTTTCTCATTGTGTAGGGTAATATTGCCAGACTTTGTCGAGACCTGAATGCGATGGCGGTTGGTTAACCCTTTCATACGCACAAAGCGAGCAAAACAGCGCGCGCCATTCCCGCATTGTTCAACTTCATAGCCATCCGCATTAAAAATTCGGTAATGAAAATCCAAATCAGGATCGTACGGCGCTTCAACCATTAGTAATTGGTCAAAGCCAATACCGAAGTTGCGATCCGCTAACTTACGAATTTGGTCTTTTGAAATAAAAACATTTTGCGTGACGTTATCAATAACCATAAAGTCATTGCCTAAGCCATGCATTTTAGAAAAATTTACTAGCATATATATAAACTATGATTGTGCTTAAGGCAGTGTACACTCGTTTCGGTATAGGTCGTCAATAGTTTCGCGTTGGCGAATTACATGAACTTGGTCGTTATCTACCATTATTTCAGCTACGCGCGGACGCGAATTATAGTTTGAGCTCATGGTAAAACCGTACGCTCCGGCACTGCGCACGGCAATTAAATCGCCCGCTTCAATGCACAAATCGCGGTTTTTACCTAAAAAGTCACCAGTCTCACATACCGGGCCAACAATATCGTAATTTTCGGTTTTACCTTGTCGTGGCTTTACTGCAATAATATTTTGCCAAGCCTGATAAAGTGATGGGCGCAGTAAATCATTCATGCCTGCATCAACAATTGCAAAGTGTTTACCTTGGTTTTGTTTTAGATATTCAACATTGGTGACTAAAATGCCAGCGTTGGCAGCGATAGCGCGGCCAGGTTCAAAAATTAGCTCAACATCGGGTAATTCTGCTAAGCATTCGGTGATTTTACTAACGTACTGACTTGGGTGTGGAGGTGCTTCTTGGGCATACGGCACTCCTAAACCACCGCCAACGTCAACATGGCTTAGTTTGATGTTATGAGATGCAAGTTCTTTAACGAGCGCGATTACTTTTTTAAGCGCCGCTATAAAAGGTTCTACTTCGGTAAGCTGTGAACCAATATGAAAATCAATACCCTTGATATCTAAGTTAGGTAAGCTCGCCGCTTTCTTATATACATCAACCGCAATTTTAATATCTATGCCGAATTTATTTTCTTTCAAACCGGTAGAAATGTAGGGGTGCGTTTTGGCATCGATATCTGGGTTTACGCGAATAGATATAGGCGCATTTACGTTTAACTTAGCTGCAACTTGCGAGATGCGCTCAAGCTCAGCTTCTGATTCAACATTAAAGCACTTGATTTTGTGCTCTAGCGCAAAGGCAATTTCGTCATGTGTTTTAGCAACACCTGAAAATACCACTTTATTGGTATCGCCACCGGCTGCAATTACTCGTGCTAGTTCACCTTTAGAAACAATATCAAAACCAGAACCAAGACGCGCCAATACGTTTAAAATAGCGAGATTTGAATTAGCTGTTACGGCGTAACATACAAGGTGATTATGGTGACTTGCCGCGTCGCAAAATGCCTTGTAGTGGCGCTCTAATGTAGCACGCGAGTATACATAACAAGGCGTACCATATTGTTTGGTAATATCTTCAACCTTTACGTGTTCTGCAAACAGTTCGTTATCGTTATAGTTAAAATAGTCCATTACTGCTGCTCCTTTTGCTCTTTATCAGCGTCGGTTTGCTGCTTTGGTTGATTTGATTCCACTTGATCTTGCTCGGCAAGATATAAAGGACCTTTTTGACCGCAACCAGCTAAAATGAGCAATGACACACTCATAAATACTGAAACTAATTTCTTACATTTAACCATATCGTCTGTTTATAAAACTTATTACTGACAAGTGAATGCCACGGTTGGTATTATTGAATAGAGATTATCAGAAAAAAGCGCAAAAACGCAGGATATTGACGTTTTTTCTTATGCTTTATTGGCATCAAAAAATCAATTTGGAAATTTAGCTATGACAGACCAAGAATACCATCAGTTAATCGATGATTTGTTTATTAACTTAGAAGAGCAAGTTGATGCCTGCGAGGTCGACTTAGACTATGAATCTGCCTCGGGAATTTTAGAAATTATTTTTCCTGATAACAGTAAGATCATCCTTAATAAACAAGCGCCTTTACAGCAGTTGTGGGTAGCAACTAAGTTTAATGGTCATCATTTTGAACGCCATGGCGATAAATGGATTGATAACCGTAGCGGCTCAGAGTTCTGGCAATTTATGAATGATGCTGCGAGCAAACAAGCGGGTACAAGCATTGTATGGGAAGCTGAATAAATGAGTTTAGACGCAGTTATTATTGAGCCGCAATCAAGTCACAAAGCAACGGTAATTTGGTTGCATGGTTTAGGTGACTCAGGTGATGGTTTTGCACCTATCGTACCGGAAATTAATTTACCTGCAGAACTGGGTGTAAAATTTATTTTCCCACACGCACCAATCCAACCGGTCACCATAAATGGTGGCATGGCGATGCGTTCATGGTATGACATTAAATCTCTTGATCTAGATAAACGCGCCGATGAACAAGGTGTGCAACAATCTGCTGCGGCAGTACAACAATTAATTGATGCTGAAATCGACAATGGTATTGCGCCTAGCAATATTATTTTGGCGGGTTTTTCGCAAGGTGGCGTTGTGTCATTGTATTTAGCACCGCGCTTACCATATCAGTTGGCGGGTGTTATGGCGCTTTCTACCTATATGTGTGAGCCTGCTAAACTTAAACTCGAAAAGCAGCAAGCAAGCTTAAATGTATTTATGGCGCACGGCAGTTTTGACGACGTGGTACCAACAGGCGCAGGAAAAGCAGCATATAAAACATTACTTGAATTGGGTTATGAAGTTAGTTGGCAGGAATACCCAATGGCACACCAAGTGTGTTTAGAGGAAATTAAGGCGATCCGTGCTTGGTTGGTTTCGCGCTTAAACTAGGAAGGAATAGTGGCACAAAAGATAAAAATTACGGCGACATTGGCAATTAAGCAAAACCAATCCGCGCAAAATGCAAAACCGAGCGAAGTTGAGTACCAATGGCGCTGGGCGCGTGTTTTTGCGGCACTGTTGCTGGTGGTAGTCGTATTAGTTTTGGCAACTATGTACTTATTTCCAAATACGAAAAATCCAAAAGAAACGAGTCAATCATTAACAAAAGCCAGTGTGCAACAAGGTAGCTCAACCGTTGTGAAAACGATAACATCGGCTGTAAATAATGCTAAAAATACTGATAATGAAACCGAAAAGGTTGGTTTAAGCCAATCTTCGCCAGCTGAATTACCAATTGAGAAAGTTTCTGTCACTCAACCTGCGATTGAACAGCGAGTCGAGCTAGAGCCTAGTCATCCTACGGATGTTGATAACAGTGAAGCGGTTGTTAGTGAAAGCGTGACGAATAATAGTCTGTCAAAAACAGCCGAAAATAGCGGTGAGTCATTAGAGCAGGCTGTGAGCATCGATATTGAACAGCAAGCAAGCGAAAACAGTAATGGCGACTTAGCAGACATTGCACTTGGCGCAAAAATGAATACCCAAAGTGTAACGCGCGCATTGTTATCGCGTGACATTAAAGCGCGAGAGCCAGTTGATATTATTGGTGAACGAATCGCAAGGGCGAGCTTTACCAAAAAATTGTACTTCTTTACTGAAGTAAACGGCTTAAAAGGTAAAGTGGTGCGCCACAAATGGTATTTTCAAGATCAACTGCAAGCGGATGTTGAGCTTTCAATATTTGCAGAGCGATACCGTACCTATTCATCAAAAAATATAGCGGCACTGCAATTAGGCGAGTGGCGTGTAGAATTAATCGCCGATGGAAAAACGTTGGCGAGCAAGCAATTTAAAGTAACTGACCAGTAGCGAGTCAGTGTAGGAAAATTATGTCTCAAGATAATCCAATTATTCGTATTGCAACGCGCAAAAGCGCATTGGCTCTTTGGCAAGCAGAGTTTGTAAAAGCTGAACTGGAAAAGCACCATGCTAATGTAACGGTTGAGCTTGTGCCTATGTCGACTCAAGGCGATAAAATTTTAGACACACCACTGGCGAAAATTGGTGGTAAAGGCCTATTTGTTAAAGAGCTTGAAGTCGCTATGATGGAAGGTCGCGCAGATATTGCCGTTCACTCGATGAAAGACGTTCCGGTTGAATTCCCTGATGGACTAGAACTGCACACAATTTGTGAACGTGAAGATCCGCGGGATGCATTTGTATCAAACAACTTTAAGTCGCTAGCTGATTTGCCTCAAGGTGCAATTGTTGGTACATCGAGCCTACGTCGTCAGTGTCAGTTAAAAGCTGCGCGTCCTGACCTCGAAATTAGAGATTTACGCGGTAACGTAAATACGCGTTTAGCAAAACTAGATGCCGGTGAATACGACGCAATTATTCTAGCCGCTGCAGGTCTTATTCGTTTAGAAATGCCAGAACGCATTGCAGACTTTATTGCTGCTGAAGACTCATTACCTGCAAATGGTCAAGGTGCGGTAGGCATTGAGTGTCGTAGCGATGACGAAACAACTAAAGCGTTGCTTGCGCCACTTGAGCACACAGAAACGCGCTATCGTGTACTAGCAGAGCGCGCAATGAATCGTAAGTTACAAGGTGGTTGCCAAGTTCCGATTGGTGCATTTGCAACTGTTGAAGGTGAAACTCTGACACTGCGCGGTTTAGTAGGTGCGTTAGATGGCTCGGTAATTTTGCAGCATACACTGGCAGGTAATGTGGCACATGCAGAACAAATCGGCGAGCAAGTAGCTGATAACTTATTATCGCAAGGTGCTGATAAAATTCTTGCTGAAGTTTACGGTAACTAACAAGGAGTGCATGTGACACATATCTTACTCACACGGCCAGAGGAAAAGAGCCAACAATTAGCTGAGCGCCTATCAAATATGGCGATTAAAAGCACCATTCAACCATTACTGGCGCTTGAAGCAATTGCAGTGAGTGAACAGCAACTTGCTATGCTTGAAAGCGCCGATATTGTGCTTTTTGTGTCACAAGATGCCGCACGTTTTTTACATGCGTTAAAACCTGAACTAGCAAAACACAGCCACTGTTTAGCTGTTGGTAAAAGTACCGCTGAGACGGTAACCGAACTGTTTAACAAACCGTGTGCTAGCCCGCTGGTTGAAACCAGCGAAGGTTTGCTTGCCATGCCAGAGCTTAACAACGTGGCAAGTAAACAAATTGTATTGGTAAAAGGCAAAGGTGGGCGCAATAAGCTAGCGCAAGAATTAAAAGCGCGCGAAGCGATTTTTCAGCCGCTAGCTGTTTACCAGCGTTTGGCGAATGCTAATTTAAATGACGCAATGGCAGCTCAGTGGCAAGCGAACGGTATAAATGCCGTTGTCTTAACGAGCAATGCAAGTATAGATAGCTTTTTGGCAATAGCGACAAACAAAACCTGGTTATCGCAGCTAACCGTTTACTTGGTAAGTGAGCGCTGCGTTAACTACTTGCAAGAAAAAGCCAATGTAAAACACATTATTAATTGCCAAGGTGCTGATAATGATAGCATTATCAATGCCATTGCAGGTCAACATAAACATCAACAGAGTCACGCTATGGAACAAGAAAAAGACATAACGGCAAAGAGTACGATTAGCGAAAAGCCAACAAGTAAGGCGCAAACTATGAGCAATAGCGCTTCAAAACCAGCCGTGGCAAAGCAATCAGGTTCAGGCAAGGCAATTGCTGTTGTTGCGTTGTTGGTATCACTTACTGCGGTTGGTGGATTAGGGTACGGCTATACCTTATTTCAACAACAGAAAAATTTTCTCGTTAAGTTAAATAACGAAAACAACACGCTCGCTGAACAGATTGCCCAAGTTAATACACAGGCGCTGGCATTAAAAAATCAAAATCAACAATTGCAAAGTGCGTTATCGGCTCAGGTATCTGAGGCAGAGCTTGCGCTTAATGAAAAAATTGCCCAGCAGTTACATGCTGCTAACCAACAAACACCAGAGCTAAATCGTGAAGAAGTGAAAAGCCTTTACCGCATGGCCGAATTTAAGGCGCTGGTGCAAAATGATTACTTAGGCGCCGCGGCAATGCTGGCACGTTTAGATGTACTGCTTGAAAACTTCCCGGGTACTCAGCAAGCTAGAGCGGCATTACATCAAGATATTCAAGCTTTACAAGCGGTACAAACGGCTGATGTTGAAGGTTTATATTTAAAATTGTCTGGGTTAATCGCCAATCTTGATGAGCTACCGCTTAATATGGTGGTGCTACCGGAAGAAGCCGATAAAGTTGATCCGCAGGCGCTTTCAAATAATGTGGATGATTGGCAGTCAAACTTAAAACGCAGTTGGGACTTGCTGGTGGATGACTTTATTAAAGTACGCAAACGCACAGCGCCGATAGAGCCGTTATTAAGCCAAGAAGAGCAAGCATTAATCAGACATCAATTACGTTTTTATATGGCACAAGCACAAACTGCGCTTACAAAGCAGCAGCCAGCTATTTTCTCTACAGCACTGCAACAAGCACAAAACGTAGTTAACAATTATTATGATGTGCAAGCTGCGAATGTAAAATACCTTAATAATCAATTGAGTGAATTACATGCTAGGCCTCTTGTGTTCACACCAGAGATTACCTTTAATTCTGCAGCTGCAATTAAGGAGCTACTATGAGCAAGGCAATTATCACGGTTGTTATTGCATTAGTTGTACTTGCGCTCGCGCCAGTGGCTATAGGTGAAAAAGGTTATGTGCTAATTGCTTTTAACGACTACACCATTGAAGGCACGATCACCGCATTTGTAATTGCAATTATTTTGCTGGCGGCGTTTAGTTTTGTGCTTTATAAAGTGTTGCGTTATGTTTTATCACTGTATGGTATTACTCGTTTTAAATGGGCATCGCGCGCCGATAAACGCAAGTTAAGTAATTTAAAAACGGGCGTTTGGCAGTTTATAAATCGTGATTTTACTGGCGCACAGCAAAGTCTTGCAAAAGCCCATGTACCAGCAGGTTGGGAAAGCATTGCACAAGCCATTTCAGCACGAGCCGCGTTAGAAAGTGGTAATAAAGCCGATGCGCGACTACATCTTGAAAAAGTTGCGCAACAAGACGCATCAAATATTGCGCAAATGCTGGTGGAAAGTGAGCAAGCTGAGCTTGCCAAAGAAAGCATGGAGCAAATAACTAAGAACAAAAAAGCGACTAATTTAGAACTGGCTAATTTTGCCGAGTACTTAGTAGCCCAACAAGATTGGTCAACGCTTAATGATCAGCTAAGTCGTTTTGAGAAAAAACATGCGCTTAGTGATGAGCAGTGGCAACAGTTATTTGAACGTTATTTTGCAGCGTTAGACTTAAATGCATTAAACAGTGCTTACGGTAATTTACCGAAGAAACTCAAAGAAAAAGCAGAGTTTCATTACCTTACTAATCTTGCCTCATTTTCCCCAGAGCAAACCGATAAGTGTTTATTAAAACTAGCGAAGGGTGATAAATACCGCGAGGTGTGGCAAATCCTCAGTAAGTGCAACAATACTAAATTATTTGACACACAAAAGTTTATCCAAAGCCGATTAAAGAAAATACCGGAAGATGAAACGCTGTTGCTAACGCTGGCTTACATCGCTAAAGCGCAAGGTGATTTTGAGCTTGCCTGCAAGGTATTTAATAAAGTGTTGAGCAGAGAAAACGCAAACAAGCATTGGCGTGTTGCGGCAGAGTGTTTTAATCAAACAGGGCAACTTGATAAAGCAATTTCGCTCTATCAAACCTATGCTTAGTATTTTCGAAAATATTTATTCTTTATTTAAAAGCGCCGATTGGCGCTTTTTTTATATTTGTATTTTTACCCAAGCGAGGACCTATGTCCTAAGCAATCCTTGCTTTTATAGCTAAACTACGTAGAATCCGCGCAATTTTAAATTTTTAAGGGTCAAGCCATGATCGATTCAACTCTTCCACTTCTTGATTTACACCGTCACCTTGATGGAAATGTTCGCTCAGAAACCATTTTAGATCTTGGCCTAAAATTTAATATGGATTTGCCAGCAAGCGATGTTGAGTCGCTGCGCCCGCATGTACAAGTAATTGAAAATGAGCCTGATTTACTAGGCTTTTTACAAAAACTGGATTGGGGCGTAAAAGTGCTGGGCGATTTAGACGCATGTCGTCGCATTGCCTATGAAAATATGTTTGATGCCAAAGGGCAGGGGCTTGATTACGTTGAGCTGCGTTTTAGCCCATTTTATATGGCGCAAACCCACAACCTGAATATTGCAGACGTAGTTGCTGCGGTAATTGATGGCGTAAAAGCGGGTAGTCGCGAGACGGGCGTTCAAGCAAAGTTGATTGGTATTTTATCGCGCACCTTTGGTGTTGAGGCATGCCAAGCGGAACTTGATGGCTTACTGGCGCACAAAAATGAGCTTATTGCACTCGATTTAGCGGGTGACGAGCTTGGCTTCCCAGGTAACTTATTTGAAAGCCACTTTAAACAAGCACGCGATGCGGGTTTACAGATTACCACCCATGCAGGTGAAGCAGCTGGTAGCGAAAGCATCTGGCATGCAATTAAAGAACTTGGTGCAACGCGTATTGGCCATGGTGTTAAAGCAATTGAAGATGGCGCACTGATGGATTACCTACGCGATCACCAAATTGGTGTGGAATCGTGCTTAACCAGTAATATTCAAACGAGTACAGTTGCATCAATAGCAACGCACCCACTTAAGCAGTTTTTAGCACACGGTATTTTAGCCACCATTAATACTGATGACCCAAGTGTAAGTAATATTGAAATTCGCCACGAATTTGATGTAGCTGCCCCACAAGCTGGTTTAACACAGGCAGAAATCACGCAAGCACAAAAGAACGCATTACAAATCGCGTTTTTAAGTGATAGCGAGCGTAAAGTGTTAATGGGGAAATATGCGTAACGCTATAGCGTCATTTTTCAAAAAAATGTGCGCCTCCCTGCATTCCTAAAAAGCCCATCCTTGGGCTTTATGTTACTTTTCTTTGCTTCGCCAAAGATAAAGTAACCAAAAGAAAGGCGACCGCTAAATCAAACTTTTCCTCACATCAACTTTGAATTTAAAGATAAACGCCATGAAGCAACGTCCATGTTGTACATGGCTTGCTCGACCGCTTCGCTCCCTGTCTCGCATTATCAATTCAAACCTGATACTCGGGTTTGATAAAGCGGAGGATCTTCGCAATGTTCTTTAAAGTCAATTTCGACAGTAATTGATTGTTATTTAGCCAGTCTTTTCTCAACTTCGACAATGAGTGAGTTCTCTATAAAAGATTACTTACTGGTAACGGGAAGAGATATTTGGTAAAAATATCTTAATTGAGCTCTACAAAGTATTGAATTATTTAAACACTTCGTAATAAGGATTGAATGTGTCTAATTGCAATAGTGTGAGAACCCTCCTTGGGCTACTACCAAAAGATATTGATAATGAATATATATGGTACTTCCGTGGTCATGCAGACAAAACTTATGAATTGACACCTTCTATATACAGAGATAGGAAATGGAGTTCGAATGAAGATGATCTCATTAGAGAAGTTCTCATCCGTTGTCCAAATGATTTTTCTTCGACAAGCTCTAGCTTTGAGAAGCTTGTTAAAATGCAACACTATGATTTACCCACGAGGCTATTAGATATAACTCAAAATCCATTAGTAGCTCTATATTTTGCTTGCATAGGGCTACAAGAAATAGAAAAAGATGGTGAAATCACCTTTTTTAAAATACCCCGAAAAGAAATTAAGTATTTTGATAGTGATACTGTAAGTGTGATTTCCAACTTGGCTTGGGCGAAATCTGACTTTGAAGTTCATGAATTGTATTTGAGGGACTTTCACAATCATGAAAATCATCATGCTCAAAGACTTATCCATGATATTCGTAGAGAAAAACCACACTTTACAGAGCGTATTAATGTAAATCACATATACTCAGTCGTTTGTGTTAAACCTAAATTAGATAACCCTCGAGTTATTCGTCAAGATGGTGCTTTTTTGCTTTTTGGTATTGATGGAAAAAAGTCAAAATGTGCAAGTTTACCTCAGCAGTGGATTTCAGATCGTTTTACAGTAAAAGCAAGTGAAAAAGAGAAAATATTACATCAGCTTTCAAGCGTCGGAATTTCTAAAGCAAAACTATTTCCTGAAATAGATATGGTTTCTCAATTTATTAAAAGTGACTATGGTTTTGAAGAAGGTAGCTTTAAATCAAGTGTTAAAGATTATCGCCAAGGCTTAAGTGGTTGGTTAGGTTAAGAAAAAAGTAAGTTTGGTTTCTATTTGTATTTTATATCCAATCTTGTTTTCTAGCACTTAGCATTTTCTCATTATAAGGCGTTAAGATTTACACCTTTCACCCATTAATCAAACTTGAAAGCCGGATTTAAATGAATAATGCGAGACAGGGAGCGAAGCGGTCGAGCAAGCGGGTAGAAATGGGTGAATAGCGTCTTGAGCCGAACGAAGTTCGGCTAGCTATGAGCGCGAGAAAAGGACTTCGAGCTGGAAAGCGTACAGGAATATTTAGCGCGCTGTTTCATGGCACCGAGGAATTCCAAAGGGAGATTGATGTTTTAAAAATTCATCCATGCAGCTTGGTTCTATCGGTCATCCCTGATCTCATTTCAAAACACTGTGAACTTTTGTTTCGGTTGCTTTTCAACTTTGGCTGCTTTCGCCAATGTGACAGACAGGCTTTATTTTTAGTACTTATTCAGGTTTAACTCGTTTTTTAGTTACACCCTACTCGATAATTTTTTAACCTTTAACTCATTATTAATTCTACAATTATTAAACATTATTTTATTTGTTATAGCGGTAACCTTTGTAGTTTAATATGCACTTCGTTGGATTTTCGGGAAATTACTTCTAACCCTTTTGTTATCAATGGGCATTTTGAGGTGTCGGGTTGAGAGTTATGGCTGCTGGAGATCAAGATTTATAAGAATTGTTGGAGCGTATGACATGAATTTAATGATGAGCGATAACAATTAATAGGTACAAAAAGAAGATTGTTGATGAAAAAATTTGGTTTAATTAGCGCGTTAATGTTGGGTTCTGTGTCTGTAGCTGCCAATGATGTGATGGATATTTGTTTGGTCACGGGACAGCCAAGCACGGATATTAAGGTTGAGAGCATCAAACGAATTAAAATTGCAAAGGGTTCTTACGGTAGTGTAACAGACATTTTGCCAGCGTTTGGGAAGGAAGCTAATTCTTTAGGTGCTAATGCGGTGGTTAATTATATTGGTTCTCAGCGCTTCGGTTTTTGGCCTTGGCGGCTTGTTCGTCCGATAGTTCGGGGCGAAGCTGCAAAAATTGACTTTAATAATGGGAAAACATGCGAAAGTATTGGTGGTGCAACTATTCGTAGGGTGATTGAAACAAATAAAGAGCCGCATTTAGTAAATAGCTAGTATTTAATCGAGTATAAAATAAATAATTACGTTGTCACCTTTCACCCATTAATCAAACCTGAAAGCTGAATTTAAATGAATAATGCGAGACAGGGAGCGAAGCGGTCGATCAAGCTATGTAGGAATGGGTGAATAGCGTCTTGAGACGAACGAAGTTCGGCTAGCTATGAACGCGAGAAAAGGACGTCGAGCTGGAAAGCGTACAGGGATGTTTAGCGTAGTGCTTCATGGCGTTTATGTTCACATTTGAATTTTGCTTGAAGAGTCAGTTTGATTTTTGGGGCGGCTTTTTCTTGGTTCGTTCTTTTTGGCCGTTTAAAAAGAATGAACGAGTGCGGCATGGATGCCGCAAGATAAATACATGGATGTTAATTAATAAATACTCCCTTTAACACTCCTTATATTTCTCCTGCACTAGCTTCACATAATGCGCGAGCGATTTATCGCCTTGGGTGGCAAAAGTAAGTTCCGTAAGTGATACCGCTTGAATGCGATCGATACGAAACTCACGATAATCGTTTCGTAAGCGGCAATAGGTGATTAGTGTCCATTTGCCTCCCCAATAAACCATACCTAAAGGTTCTACAAGGCGGGTGGTGGTTTGCTGCTTGGCATCGGAATAATCAATGTTTACACAACGGTGTTGCTCTATGCCTTGGCGTAAGGTGAGGGTAAAGGCTTGTTGCGCTTGGTTGTGACTCCAACCCGATACTAAATAGGGCAGATCATCCACTTTTTGTTTTAAGCTACTTGGTAAAACGGCCTCAATTTTAGCAAGTGCAGAATGAGCTTTATCGGCTAAAACAGGATCCGTCCATTCGCTTACCATGCGGCTGCCTAGCATTAAGGCTTGCAGCTCTTCGAGGGTAAACATCATGGGGGGTAGGTCACATTCTGAAATAAGGTAACCAATGCCTGCTTCGCCTTCGATGGGCACGCCCGATGTTTGTAAATGTTGGATGTCGCGGTAAATGGTGCGCTCAGATACGTTTAGTTTATCTGCTAGCTGTTTGGCGGTTACAGCAAGGCGGCGGCCTTTAAGTAAGTTAACCAGTTGAAATAAACGCTCAGATTTATGCACCATATTTCCTTAATTGAATGCGCTTTACGTATTAATTATGCGTCACAAGGTGTTTGTGACACTACATCGTAGTGCTCTAAAATAACACTTTCTTTTTCAATTAACTTGGCGAATTGCTGGCAAATTTCATTTTCATAAAATGCTTCTTGCACGCGTTTAGCGTCTGCCATGGTGGCAAAGTAAACCACATCAACGTAAATATTGTCGCTTTGTTGTTTGGCAAGTGAGCGGTACAGCACACCTGTTTGGTTATTGAAGAACTGCTGCAATGCATCATTAGCAGCGGCGAAGTCCGCTGCTTGGGTGGTTTCTGCTAATTTAAAGTTTACGATTTCGATTACGTTACTCATCATTTGTCTCCTTTGAAATGATGAGGTTATTTAATCAGGCTATTGTGTCAGGGAGTGTCAGTAGCAAATGATCTAAAAATAAAAAAGGAGCCAAATGGCTCCTTTTAGAAAATCACGATATCTATTATTTGATGAATGCAAAAGCATCTGCATACATGTTTTCGCGAATTGCGCCGTGATTAATAAAGTCATCACGTACAGGGCCAATCATATCGAAGCGACCTGCCATATAGATTTCATAAGGCTCTAGCGAAACAATATCTTTCATTACAGCTTTATGCACATAGCCTGTGTGACCTTGCCATGTGTCAGTTGCGTGCTCTACTACAGGAATAAAGTTGAAGTTAGCTTGGCTTGAAGCCCACTGTTCCATTTCTTCCTTGGCGTAAAGTGCTGATTCATCGCGTACACCCCAGTAGAAGAATACAGGGCGTGTTGATTTGATTTCAGCAAGGTGATCGGCCATTGATTTTACATATGAAAAACCTGTACCGCCCGCAAGTAACACAAGTGGTAGCTCAGATTCAGTACGTAGTTGTGAAATGCCTAAGCCCACTTCAAGTTCAGCTTGTGTATTATTAGCAAAGTGCTCTTTTAGGTGATCAAGCGCTTGCATGGCATAGCTGTTTTCTTCTGATGCACCAATATGTAATTCTAATAGCTCTGTTTGGCTTGGGCGGCTTGCGATTGAGAATGCGCGCTTATCCTTTTCACCCAATACCAGTTGCAGGTAGTGACCTGCTTCAAATGACACTGGCTCACTTGGTTTTAGTTCAACTTTATAAACAAACTCTGTTAATGGAGTAATGCTTACCACGTTTGCTTTAACTAATTGCATTTTTAAACCTTTTCACGACGCAAGTTTAACTGCGTTACTTTTCTAAAATGTTGAGTGAATCCCAAATTTCATCAACACGTTGTTTGACTTTATCGTCCATTACGATGGGTTCGCCCCATTCGCGGTCGGTTTCGCCTGGCCATTTGTTGGTGGCATCAAGCCCCATTTTTGATCCTAAGCCAGAAACAGGTGAGGCAAAGTCGAGATAATCAATTGGGGTATTTTCAATCATTGTGGTATCGCGGGCAGGATCCATACGCGTAGTAATTGCCCAAATTACATCGTTCCAGTCGCGCGCATTCACGTCATCATCACACACAATAACGAACTTAGTATACATGAATTGACGCAAGAATGACCAAACACCCATCATTACGCGTTTAGCATGACCTGGATATTGTTTTTTCATAGTAACCACGGCCATACGGTAAGAACAGCCTTCAGGTGGTAAGTAGAAATCCACAATCTCAGGGAATTGCTTTTGCAAAATTGGCACAAACACTTCGTTAAGTGCGACACCTAAAATAGCAGGCTCATCAGGCGGACGGCCAGTATAGGTGCTGTGATAGATAGGATCTTTACGGTGTGTAATATGCGTTACTGTCATCACTGGGAAGTCATCAACTTCATTGTAGTAACCGGTGTGATCGCCATAAGGCCCCTCTGGTGCCATTTCGCCCTGTTCAATATAGCCTTCTAATACAAACTCTGCGCTAGCAGGAACTTGTAAGTCGTTCGAAATTGACTTTACTACTTCTGTTTTGCTGCCACGTAACAATCCAGCAAAAGCGTATTCGCTAAGGGTGTCTGGTACAGGGGTGACTGCGCCAAGTATGGTTGCAGGGTCTGCCCCAAGTGCTACCGACACAGGATAAGGTTCACCCGGGTGTTCTTTACACCATTCTTGGTAATCGAGTGCACCGCCACGGTGTGACAACCAGCGCATAATGATTTTGTTTTTCCCCAGTAATTGTTGGCGGTAAATACCTAAATTTTGGCGCTTTTTATAAGGCCCTTTAGTTACCGTTAAGCCCCAAGTAATTAGTGGTGCTGCATCGCCAGGCCAACAGTGCTGAATCGGTAGCTTAGTTAAATCAACATCATCACCTTCAACAATCACTTGTTGGCATGGTGCCTTTTTCACTTCTTTTGGCGGCATGTTGAGTACTTGCTTAAACACAGGTAGCTGGCTTAGCGCATCTTTAATGCCTTTTGGTGGCTCTGGCTCTTTTAAAAAGGCAAGTAGCTTACCAACTTCTCTGAGTTCTGATACATCTTCTTGCCCCATACCTAAAGCAACACGCTCAGGTGTGCCAAATAGGTTGGCAAGTACAGGAATAGAATAGCCTTTTGGATTTTCGAAAAGTAGTGCAGGGCCTTTTGCACGCAAAGTGCGGTCGGCTATTTCGGTCATCTCTAAGTAGGTATCAATTTCTTGTTTGATACGCTTTAGCTGACCTTTCTTTTCTAACAGTTCGATAAAGTCCCTGAGGTCTTTATATTTCATAGTATTGTCAGGCTTTTAATAATAAAAATTGATTGGTGATAGTATAACCTTTTGCGCAACTTACGGGCAATTGTATTACCGAATACATGGTTACAATTGTTTATACTTCTGTGGGTGCTTTTTGGTTTAGCATTCAATAGAATAGGGACACAATTATACAAAAAGGATTTTTATGAAATCTTTAATCTTTACAAGTGCTCTGCTTTTTTGTGGTTCAGCTTTTGCAGCGAATGATATCTATGTTGGGTTAGATTACGCCTATAACGATTTTGAAATCGCAGATGAAACAGTGAATCCAAATGCTGTGAATTTAAAAGCGGGTTATGAGTTTTTCGACGGTATTTTTTTAGAAGGACAAGTGGCTGTTTCAAGTACGGATGATGACTTGTACCGTATGAACTTCGAGCTAGACAAATCGTATTCTCTATTCGGTCGTTTTGAATCACCCGCATCTTATGGTTTTAGTGCTGATATTTTACTGGGCTGGAGCTGGAACGATATTGCTGTAACAGGCCCAGAAGAAACATATAACAATATTGATAGTTACAATGGTTTTGCTTGGGGCATAGGTTTGAATCAAGAAATTCCTAGTTTTGAAGAGATTAAAGTCCGCTTGGGATACCAAGTATTGCATTCCGATTCAGACTTAAAACTAGCAAACTATACACTTGGCGTAAGCTATACATTTTAAAGGGAATTACATATGAAAAAGTTTAAATTATTACCTTTAGCGTTAGCGACCGCAGTTGTGCTTTCGGGGTGTAGCGAATCTGACGATCCTGCCGCGCTAATTAAAGCAGTTGAACTAGAATCGCAGCGTGCTAACGGTACTTTGGTCGAGAAGATTGAATTTAACGGTAGCGGTGTACGGTTACGTGCAGGTCAAACTCATCAACTAGTTGCGATGGGTACTGATTCTAAAGGTGAGGTTAGAGATATCTCTAAAGAAGTCACTTGGACGTCATCAAATACTGACGTTGCTACTATCGACTCAAGTGGTTTGGTAACTGCGGTAAAAGCATTAGCAGATAACCAAGGTTTAGTGACTTTTACAGCAACAACTATCAATGATATTGAAGCAACAACAGAGCTTTCAATTAGCGATAGTAAAGCAACCGCGTTAGATGTTGTTCTTAAAAACTCTGACAGTAATCAAGTTACTACCTGTGTTGACGCGCAACTCGCTGCGACAATTACATATCAAGATGGTTATGTAAGTGCTCCAGATACAAATTTATTAACTTGGCAGCTAGCAGGTTCTGCAACAGCTAGTGTTGATGCTAAAGGTCTACTATCTACTTCAGCAGAAGACAGTGAAGAGCTTACTATTACTGCAAAACATACTGATGGTGTAACTGGCAGCGATACGTTTTCAACATCAATTGCTCAACTAAGCGCGCTTACGATTCAACATTCAGATAAAAATATTGAAAGCCTTGCAATGGAGCTTGCTCAACGGGAGTCACTTAAGCCTCAGCTAACCTTATTGAATGGTGATACACATATTATTTCAAACAGTGCTATTTGGGCAGCGAGTGATAGTGCAGTTGCTGCAGTTTCAAATGAATCTGAGGTACAAGGCAATATTGTGGCACTAACATCGGGTACAACGAATGTGTTTGCTACTTGTGGTGGTCAACAGGCGCAAGTTTCTGTTGAAGTAACGGGTGATTCAACATTAAATGGCTTAAAGATAAATACCGGTGCCGAGAGCATGAGTATTAAACAAGGTGCAAAAGTATCTTTGCAGGCTTTTGCAGATCTAGCAGGCGTATCTGACGACTTTAACGTATCTGAGTTTGCTGGCTGGTCATTTTCTGGTACCGACTTAGTTACATCACAATTTAAGAAGTTAGGTACTAATGAAGCGTATTTAGAAGTGAGTGCATCAAGCTCGAAAACGGGCTCGTTTACCTTGATTTCTAGCTATCGTGGAAAATCAGAAACAATTGATATCACAGTTGTTAAATAAGCTAATCTTTTAGTTAACCAGTTCTTTGCTGGTTAATCTGAGATATGATTTTTACGCACTCAAGTCAATTGAGTGCGTAAAATTACTAAAATAAATCTATTTCACCTGCCTCGCTAGGCGCTTCAGAGTTCTCTCGCCGCAATTTAGTTCGTGTACTGGTATTCCACTCTTTATCATTAAAATCAAACAGCTCGAGCTTTTCTCGTAAGCTGGTGGCTAAGTTAAGTAAATCATCACTGGTAACCGATTGGATTTTAGAGTTTGAAAGTGCATCCGTATTTAATTCTATCATGGCATAAACCGATGATTGTGCATCATCTGACGCAGTTCTTTGTTGTTTTACCTGTTGCTGTATTTGTTCAGATAACGAGTGAATCTCATTCATTGCGTGATCTATTTGGTCTATTTCTAAATTTGCCTGCTGCGATAAATTGACTGTTTGCTGAGTCTCTTCATGTGCTTTCATCATTAACTGGTGGACTAAGTCGGTGCCAGATTGAATGCGACTTACCATGGCACTAACTTCTTTAGTCGATTCGCTGGTGCGTGCGGCAAGGTTGCGAACTTCGTCAGCCACTACCGCAAAACCTCGGCCTTGTTCGCCGGCGCGAGCTGCTTCTATGGCGGCATTAAGAGCAAGTAAATTGGTTTGTTCGGCAATGGAGTTGATAACTTCAATAATCGATGTAATTTGGTCGCTGTCTTTTTTTAGTTGTTCAAGTTGCTCACCGGTTTTTTCAATCTTAGTGGCTAGCGATGATAGGCTTTGCTGGCTGAGATCTGCATCAGAGCGTGTTTGCTTTACGGAGTCGTTGGCGTTTGTTACCGCTTGGTAAATCAAAACCAAATTGTCATCTAATTGGGCTGATACTTCTACCATGGCGGTCATTGATTGCCCGAGTGTTTCGCCATGGCTATGTTGCATTGTTGCCTTTTGCATCATCGAGCTATAGGTATCTTTTAGCTCATTTGCCATTGGATATAACCGTGCTGATGATGCATATACCTCGGTTATTAGATGGTCCATTACTTCAAGCCAGTTATCAATATAGGTGCATTCATCGGCGTAGTCTGTATTGCCATTATTTTGAAAGCGAAATTTGATGTTTACTTTCGTTGGGTTAGCAACTGCTTGAGAGAAGGATGTTAGAAAACTTGCGTCGGCTTTTTTATTTTTTTGGCTGTATCCAAGTATACCAATAATGACCAGCGACATAATACTTTGCAGTACTAAGTATAGGGTAGAGGCATCAACTAAAAACAGGATTAATAGTGAGCACAGTGCAAAAATTATTATGCTTGGAAAGAGTAGTTTATGTATTTGCATAAATCTGAAATTTAACTCTAAGTGTATAATAGTTATAGAACAGATTTTGTATTGGGCAAATAAAAACGCCAGCTAAGTGCTGGCGTTTTTTAAATTATGATGCAATTACTTTCGTTTCATTGAATCGAAGAATTCGTCATTAGTCTTACACATAGCAAGTTTATCAATTAAGAATTCCATTGCGTCGATCTCTGACATTTCGTGTACGATCTTACGAAGAATCCACATCTTCTGAAGTTCGTCAGCTTTCGTCAGTAGCTCTTCACGACGTGTACCTGAACGGTTGAAGTCGATTGCTGGGAATACACGTTTTTCCGCAATCTTACGGTTAAGGTGTAATTCCATATTACCAGTACCTTTAAACTCTTCGTAGATAACTTCATCCATCTTAGAGCCAGTATCGATAAGCGCTGTAGCTATAATCGTTAAGCTACCGCCTTGTTCAACGTTACGCGCTGCACCGAAGAAACGCTTAGGCTTATGTAGTGCATTGGCATCAACACCACCAGTAAGCACTTTACCTGATGAAGGGATTACGGTGTTGTAGGCGCGCGCTAAACGCGTAATTGAATCAAGCAGAATAACCACGTCTTTTTTGTGCTCTACTAGGCGTTTTGCTTTTTCAATTACCATTTCGGCAACTTGTACGTGGCGGCTTGCTGGTTCGTCGAATGTTGAAGCAACTACTTCACCTTTTACAAGGCGTTGCATTTCGGTAACTTCTTCAGGACGCTCATCGATAAGTAAAACGATAAGCTCGCACTCAGGGTGGTTTGAGCTAATAGACTGCGCAATGTTTTGTAGCAACATTGTTTTACCCGCTTTTGGCGGAGCTACTAATAGACCACGTTGTCCTTTACCAATTGGCGCTGCTAAATCGATTACACGGGTTGTGATATCTTCAGTACTACCATTGCCACGCTCCATACGTAAACGGTCGTTTGCGTGAAGTGGTGTTAAGTTTTCGAAAAGGATTTTAGTACGAGAGTTTTCTGGCTTGTCGAAGTTTACTTCATTAACTTTAAGTAGTGCGAAATAACGTTCGCCATCTTTTGGCGGACGAATTAATCCATTAATTGTGTCACCAGTACGTAAACTAAAGCGTCTGATTTGGCTAGGCGATACATAGATATCATCTGGCCCAGCTAAATAAGAGGCTTCGAAAGAACGAAGGAAGCCAAATCCATCTTGAAGTATTTCTAATACGCCACCGCCATAGATGTTTTCGCCGCTCTTTGCGTGAGCTTTTAAAATGGCAAAAATAATGTCTTGTTTTCTTAAGCGGCCTACATTTTCAAGTCCCATGGACTCAGCTAGTTTTACAAGTTCGTTAATCGACTTATTTTTAAGTTCGCGTAAATGCATATTGGTGGGTTCTTTAATGTTTTATTCTCAAGGTTTTTGAGTGGAAGTAATAATGAATAATTACTTAGGATAAATATGATGTAGAAAATAGCAGCTCTTGTTAAAAGCGTCCAGTCTTTATAAAAAATAATCAGTGCAAAAATGAAAAAAGGCTGGTTAAACCAGCCTTTTTCTTATGCGTTCTCTTCTAAAAACTCAACTAGTTGAGTTTTAGATAGTGCACCAACTTTAGTTGCAGCAACTTGACCGTCTTTGAACAGTAGTAATGTAGGAATACCACGAATACCAAACTTTGGCGGCGTGCCAGAGTTTTGGTCAATGTTTAATTTACCGATCGTTACACGACCAGCAAATTCTTCTGCTACTTCATCAAGAATTGGCGCGATCATTTTACAAGGACCACACCACTCAGCCCAAAAATCAACTAGTACAGGGCCGCTAGCATTAACTACATCAGACTCAAAGCTATCGTCTGTTAGTTGGATAATTTTATCGCTCATTGGGTTCTCCGATAATTTTCGCGAATTTATTTATAGCGTATTTAAACACTATTGTTTCTTATTGCAAGTTTAAGCGTTATGCTTATTCGCTATGAATAAGACACATTTAACCGAAACAAAGTTTGCCGACTTTGATATTGCGCCGGAAGTGGTTGCCGGACTTACTCGCAAAGGCTTTGAACTTTGTACGCCAATTCAGGCAAAAAGTTTACCTTATGCACTACAAAAACGAGATATTGCAGGGCAAGCTCAAACTGGTACAGGTAAAACCATTGCGTTTTTAGCTGCGACTTGTCACCACTTATTGGTCAATAGTAAAGGGGCAAGTAAACACCCAAGAGCGCTTATTATGGCGCCTACTCGGGAGTTAGCGTTACAGATTTATAACGATGCAAAAATCTTTGCACCCGACTGTAAACTTAACCTTGGCATTGTATATGGTGGCGAGGAATATGAAAAACAACAGGCACAGTTAGAAAAAGGTGTAGATATTTTAATTGGCACAACTGGCCGATTGATCGACCTATATAAGCAGGGCTGTTACAGCCTAAACGATATCGAAGTTGTAGTACTTGATGAAGCCGACCGTATGTTCGATTTAGGTTTCATTAAAGATATTCGCTATTTACTGCGTCGTATGCCTGAAGCGACAGAGCGTTTAAATTTACTGTTCTCAGCTACACTTTCATACCGTGTACAAGAGCTAGCGTTTGAGCATATGACCAATCCGATTCATGTGCAGGTTGAGCCTGAGCAAAAAACTAATCAGCGCATTCAAGAAGAGCTTTTCCACACATCTCAAGACGATAAAATTCCACTTTTGCTTACACTAATAGAAGAAGAGTGGCCAGATAAAGCGATTGTATTTGCTAATACAAAACACATGTGTGAAAACGTATATCAGTGGATGAAAGCAGACGGGCACCGTGTAGGTTTGCTTACGGGCGACGTTAATCAGAAAAAACGTATTTCAATTTTAAAGCAGTTTACTGATGGTCATTTAGACTTTTTAGTTGCGACCGATGTGCCGCACGTGGATTGCATATCGATGCAGTAAGCCATGTTTTTAACTTTGACTTACCAGATGATTGTGAAGATTATGTTCACCGTATTGGTCGAACTGGTCGTGCAGGTGCTTATGGTCATGCTATTAGCTTTGCTTGTGAGCAATACGCATACAACCTTCAGCCAATTGAAGAGTATATTGACCATGCGATCCCACTATCACATTATGATAAAACAGCATTGTTAGACGACATTCCAAAGCCGCGTTATAACCGTGCAAAGCGTCCAAACCAAAATAACCGACGCTCAAATAAACCAGCTCAAAGAAGAGCTCATAGTTAGTAGTTTTTTGAGGTATCAATGCTAACCGTTGATAAAGCAAATGATCAGAACTGTTATGCCGTTATAGATTTAGGCTCTAACAGTTTTCATATGTTAATAGCCAAAGCCGTAGCAGGCGACTTGCAAACAATTGGACGTGTTAAACGAAAGGTAAGATTAGCGGCAGGGCTGGATGAAAATAGCCAGTTAAGCATTGAAGCCATGCAAAGAGGGTGGGAATGTCTTTCCCTTTTTGCTGAGCGACTTCAAGATATTCCGAAAGATAATATTACGATTGTTGCTACCGCTACATTACGCTTAGCGGCAAATGCACAGCAATTTGTCGAAAAAGCAGAGCTAATTCTTGGTCATCCAATTCGCGTAATCAGTGGTGAAGAAGAGGCAAAAACAATCTATAAAGGGGTGGCGCACACTTCATCCACACTCGGTAAGCAACTGGTTATTGATATCGGTGGTGCCAGTACAGAAGTGGTGATTGGCGATGGCTTTGATCCTCTTTTATATAAAAGCCTAAATATGGGTTGTGTAACCTATCTTGAAAAGTACTTCGAAAATGGCTTGTTAACGCATGACAACTTCGAAGCCGCAACAAATGCAGCAAAAGAAGTTATTGCACCTGTAGTGGCTGAGTATAAACAACTTGGTTGGTTAAGTGTGTCGGGGGCATCTGGTACGGTTCAAGCTATTCAGGAAATCATGATTGCACAAAGGCAAGATGATTTACTGACGCTTGATAAACTGAATGCCATTAAACACCAAGCTGTTTTATACAAATCGATTGATAAACTCGACCTTCCTGGATTAATGCAAGAACGAAAACTTGTATTTGCATCGGGCCTTTCAATTTTAATCGCATTATTTGAAAGTTTAGATATTGAAGTAATGGGGCTTGCTGGTGGTGCATTAAGGGAAGGGGTCTTGTACTCCATGATCCCGGAGCTACATAATAGCGATATTAGAGAGCGCACAGTTCAAAGCTTTATCAGCCGTTATCATATTGATGCAACGCAATCACAACGTGTTGCGGACGTCGCACTTTTATTCGCAAAGCAAGTAAAAGACGACTGGCAGTTGAATGATGAAGACTTATCGATTCTGGACGCTGCTGCAAAGTTACATGAAACAGGCTTATTAATTGGTTATAAAAAGTATGGTCAACATGGCGCATACATAATGACGAATACAGATATGCCAGGTTTTACCAAGGCACAGAAAAACCGTGTTGTTTTTTTAGTTAAGTATCACAAAGAAGATATCGACAAGTTAAACTTTGAATCATTAGGCTGCTTTTCAGATGTGACATCTAAGTTGCTCCACATATTACGTCTATCCGTTATATTAAGTATGCGCCGAAAAGACGACGTACTACCTGAATTAAAGTTAGTTACATCAAATAATGATTTATCAATTGTTATTCCACATATATGGTTTAGCCAGCACCCACTAATGCAAGCCGAACTCGAAGCCGAGTGCGAGTATGCTCGCAAAGGCGGTCAAACTTTACACATAGCGGTTAACTAAAGCGTAAAAATATGGCGTTTTTGTTAATAAAACGCCGCTTTTGTTCGCTAAATGAGCGAACGCACCAAATTTTCAAATTTTCTTTAAAAAAGGGTTGCGCTCAGATCAAATCTCTCTATAATGCGCCTCCACCAACACGGGGAACGACGCAGCATAGCAGCGAATCACGAGTTGGTTGAGTCAAGTAAAACTGAGTTTT
>NZ_PQCB01000021.1:0-534 GCF_002964745.1 Pseudoalteromonas sp. T1lg24
TACCAATTTTATTAACTACTTTGTCATTCTAGCGAGTTAAACGCCTCATTAACTGCGTTAAAAAATTCTTATGTAGAACAACTACATGTTAAATTTTTCGCCTTGTTTATGAACCGTTTCTCTGTCGCAATAAGTGACCTATCAATTAATGCAATTGGTATAATGAGATTTCGCCAAACACTAAATTTCAGACATAAAAAAACCCGACCTAAAGGTCAGGGTTTCAGAATAAGTGGTGCCCAGAGGCGGAATCGAACCACCGACACGAGGATTTTCAATCCTCTGCTCTACCGACTGAGCTATCTGGGCAAGCTATTTTAGTACTGCTAAAGTACACTCTTTCGAGTAAATAAATGGTGCCTGCTGCCGGAGTCGAACTGGCGACCTACTGATTACAAGTCAGTTGCTCTACCAACTGAGCTAAGCAGGCACACTAAAACTGGTCATCTTTAAAAGATGGTGCCCAGAGGCGGAATCGAACCACCGACACGAGGATTTTCAATCCTCTGCTCTACCGACTGAGCTATCTGGGCG
>NZ_PQCB01000022.1:0-474 GCF_002964745.1 Pseudoalteromonas sp. T1lg24
CAAGGTAGCCCTAGGGGAACCTGGGGCTGGATCACCTCCTTATACGATTTAGAACTTTTTGTTCGAAGTGTCCACACAGATGATTGTTAAATGATTGAAAACAACAATAATTGATTATGGGTCTGTAGCTCAGCTGGTTAGAGCGCACGCCTGATAAGCGTGAGGTCGGTAGTTCAAGTCTACTCAGACCCACCACTTTCTCCTCCCAGATTAAGTGGCAACATAATCAACTTATATAGTGGGGCTATAGCTCAGCTGGGAGAGCGCCTGCCTTGCACGCAGGAGGTCAGCAGTTCGATCCTGCTTAGCTCCACCACTTTCTCTCTTCTCAAACCTAAATAAACTAACATTTCAGTATGTTTAGTTTTGAGAAGTAATTCTCGATTGCTCTTTAAAAATTTGGAAAGCTGACAAACTTTAAATTAAGTACTTACTTAGTAAGTGCAATATTTAATTTAGAGTTCTCAAAATAAA
>NZ_PQCB01000004.1:0-260250 GCF_002964745.1 Pseudoalteromonas sp. T1lg24
GTGTGGGTTCGCCCACGTGAAAGTAGAACATCGCCAAGCTCCTAATTAAAGAAAGCCTCAACATTATGTTGAGGCTTTTTTGCATTTGAAGTTCAGAAAGGATAGGGCGAACGCCCATGTGCCTCTTCACCGCTGTGAGCACTTGAACATCACCATGCTCTTAACTAAAAAGCCCGCTCAATGAGCGGGCTTTTTGCGTTTTAGACATTAAAAGGTTTTAGAATTAAGCAGCCAGACTTCAGAATGTTGCTGAATCCTGAATCCTGAATCCTGAATCCTGAATCCTGAATCCTGAATCCTAAATCCTGAATCATTTAACGATATTAGATGTAAGATATTTCCTACTTTGCTGCACGAAAGCGGCTTTTTGTTCTTGGTAATCTCTTGAGTTAAAACTCTAATTCATTGAATTAATTTGTTTTTTGTAATTATTACAAAGTGGTTACAGTTAGTTGTTGAATTTAAATGCTTTTGCTTTGATCTAGATTAATTACACTATAGATATTGAAAGGCTAGGGAGAGGCTGACAAATGGAACATTTTGAACAAGATATTAAAGGTATAGAAGAAAATAGAATTCGCTTTTATACCGCCTGCCTAGAAACATTTTCTCAATTTGATTATAACGATCCTTATTTAGAGCAGATCAAGCAAGATATTGAACGTCTTAAAAGCAAGTCTTGCCAAAAAGATTAGTGTACAGCGAGTTTGGGGACTCGTTTCAGCCAAGGCTCACGCCTTGGCTTTTTTATTTCTAATTGCCTGTTTAACAGTAAATAATTGTAAAGATATGATGTGATAACTATCTATTTTATTGATTTATATATTATTTAATTTGAACTTGTTTGCTGGACAACAAACTGATAATTCCATATGTTAGTGAGTTAAATATACTCTAGGGAATTATCATGATTAAAAAAGCACTCGCACTTGCTGTGTGCACAGCTTTGGTTGGCTGTGGCGCTGAAAAAAGTGAAGAATCGGTTCAAGTTGAAAAGAAAACAGAGCAAACGGTAACACAAGCAGCTTTGACTTATCCTGAAACTAAGAAGGGTGAAGTTGTAGATACTTACTTCGATACGCAAGTTGCTGATCCATACCGTTGGTTAGAAGACGATATGAGCGAAGAGACAGCACAGTGGGTTAAAACGCAAAATAAAGTAACGTTTGACTACCTTTCTCAAATTCCTTACCGCGACAAGCTAAAAGAGCGTTTAACTAAGTTAATGGATTATGAAAAAGTAAGTGCACCTTTTAAAGAAGGTAAATACACTTACTTTTACAAAAATGATGGCTTACAAAACCAATATGTTATTTATCGCCAAGTTGAAGATGGTGAGCCAGAAGTTTTTCTTGATCCAAACACATTCAGTGACGATGGTACAACTTCTTTAGCGGGTATTACTTTCTCTAAAGATGGTTCATTAGCTGCATATCAAATCTCTGAAGGCGGCAGTGACTGGCGCAAAGTTATTATTATTGATGTTGAAACTAAGAAGCAAATTGAAGACACCTTAGTTGACGTTAAATTTAGTGGTCTTTCTTGGGTTGGTAACGAAGGCTTTTACTACTCAAGTTACGATAAGCCAGAAGGCAGTGAGCTGTCAGCGAAAACAGACCAGCACAAACTTTACTTCCATAAGTTAGGCACAAAGCAAGCTGACGACAAAGTTGTGTTTGGTGGTACAGATGCACAGAAGCATCGTTATGTTGGTGGTTATGTAACTGAAGACGATAGATACTTATTGATTTCAGCAGCAGTATCAACGTCGGGCAACAAGCTTTTCATTAAAGATTTATCTAAACCAAATAGCAAGTTAGAAACCATTTTAGACCACACTAACTCAGATACTCAGGTTATTGAGAACGAAGGTTCAAAGCTTTATTTAGTAACAAACCTAGATGCACCAAATAAGCGTATTGTAACGGTTGATGCTGCTAAGCCAACACCAGATAACTGGAAGGACTTAATCCCTGAAACTGAAAACGTATTAAACGTTTCAACGGGTGGTGGCTACATTTTTGCACGTTACATGGTTGATGCAATTTCTAAAGTACAGCAATACGACAAGAGCGGTAAGCTTGTACGTGATATCGAACTACCTGGCGTAGGTACTGCAGGTGGTTTTGGCGGTGAGAAAGAAGATAAAGAGCTGTACTATTCATTCACTAACTATAAAACACCAGGTACAACATTTAAGTTTAATGTAGAGACTGGTAAGAGCGAAGTGTACCGCAAGTCAGGTGCAGACTTCGATCCTGCGCAATTTGAGTCTAAGCAAGTATTCTATAAGTCAAAAGATGGTACAGAAGTACCGATGATCTTAACGTATAAGAAAGGCTTAAAGCTTGATGGTTCTAACCCAACTATTTTATACGGTTACGGTGGTTTTAACGTAAGCCTAACACCACGCTTTAGCCCAACGCGCGCGGCATGGTTAGAGCAAGGTGGTATTTACGCGGTTGCGAACCTTCGCGGTGGCGGTGAATACGGTAAGAAATGGCATAAAGCGGGTACGCAACTACAAAAGCAAAATGTATTTGATGACTTTATCGCTGCTGCTGAGTATCTAATTGCTGAAAATTACACATCGAGCGAAAAGCTAGCGGTAAATGGTGGCTCTAATGGTGGCCTACTTGTAGGTGCAGTTATGACACAGCGCCCTGAGCTATTCAAAGTTGCGTTACCAGCGGTAGGTGTATTAGATATGCTTCGTTACCACACATTTACAGCGGGTGCTGGTTGGGCGTATGACTATGGTACAGCAGAACAAAGCAAAGAAATGTTCGAGTACCTAAAAGCCTATTCACCAGTTCACAATGTTAAAGAAGGGGTTGAATACCCAGCGACTATGGTAACAACGGGCGATCATGATGACCGCGTAGTACCAGCGCACTCATTTAAGTTTGCTGCTGAGCTTCAAGACAAGCAAGCAGGTGCTAACCCTACACTTATCCGCATTGAAACTAATGCAGGTCATGGAGCGGGTACACCTACAAGCAAAATCATTGAACAATATGCTGATATTTATGGCTTTACACTTTACAACATGGGTGTGAAAAAGCTGTAATCAGGACTATTATTGATACACGAAAAAGCGCAAACTTGTATTGCGCTTTTTTTTTGCATAAAACTCAGAATTCTTTGGCTTAGATCATTGCCACCTATGGCTTGCTAATTTAGACTTCTATACATCTAACGAATTAGGACTTATCCATGTTTGCATTACCTGAAATAAACCTCAAAGGCAAAGTGTCAGATGAAGAATGGCAGTTACGCGTTGACCTTGCAGCTTGTTACCGTTTAGCCCATTACTACGGCTGGGACGATACTATTTATACTCATATTTCAGCTCGCTTACCTGGTAAAGATGAGTACCTAGTAAATGCGTTTGGTTTAACCTTTGATGAGATTACGGCATCAAACTTGGTAAAAGTAAACCTACAAGGTGAAATTCTTGATGACTCGCCGTTTGAGATTAACCCAGCAGGTTTTACCATTCACAGCGCGATTCACGAAGTGCGTCACGATGCGCAATGTGTTATTCACTTGCATACCAACGAAACCATTGTGGTTTCAAGCTTACAGGGCGGCTTAAAGCCAATTTCACAGCATGCAATGTTCCCACTGAGCAATATTGCTTACCACGGTTACGAAGGCCTCGCGGTAAATGCTGAAGAAAAAGCTCGCCTGCAAGCTGATTTAGGCAATGCACATACGTTAATGCTACCAAATCATGGTGCATTAACCTTAGGCCCTTCGATTGGCGAAGCCTTTATGCGTTGGGCTGATTTACAACGTGCTTGTGAAATTCAAGTGATGGCACTTTCAACTAGCCAGCCACTTATTGCCATTGATCAGAAAATTTTAGATACGGTAAAAGATCAGCAAAACAAAGTGCATGCAGGTAGTACAGGTGGTCAAAAATCTTGGCCAGCAATGCGTCGTTTAGCGTATCGCATCGATCCTAGTTTTTCCGAATAATTAGCAAACAAACATCAAAGTACTTCACTGGTTTGAAGTACTTTTAAGTCTCTGAATCTTTGCAAAGTGCAAAGTGCAAAGTGCAAAGTGCAAAGTGCAAAGTAAAAATTAAACGTTTGGCAACAATAATTAGGAGCCCAACAAATATGAAAGTAACTCGCGTCGAAGTGTTTGATACCCATTGCCCTGAGCGTCCGCAATGGAACCCCGTTTTTGTTCGTATTCATACGGACGAAGGGATTTCAGGTGTTGGTGAAGCTGGTCTTGCCTATGATCTAGGCCACAGTGCTGCAGCAAATATGATTAAAGAATTTGCTGAAGCGTTTTTAATTGGTTTTGACCCTTTCCAAACTGAAAAATTATGGTCGCGTATGCTGCGCGAAAGTTTTTGGGGCTTAGGTGGCGGCCCAGTAGTGTATGCTGCGATGAGTGCGATTGATACTGCACTTTGGGACATCAAAGGTAAAGCCCTTAACTTACCTGTTTACCAACTGCTTGGCGGTAAGGTAAATGACAAGCTGCGCACTTATGCATCGCAATTACAGTTTGATTGGGATGATGAATTTAAAGCGCTAGTGCAACCGCAAGAATACGCAGAAGCCGCATTAAAAGCGATTGCTGAAGGTTATGACGCGGTTAAAGTTGACCCAATCATGTATGACAAAGACGGTAATACTTACTACGAGCGCACTAAGATAATTTCTCGTGGTGAAATGAAGCTTTACCGCGCACGTATGGCAGCTATTCGAGAAGCGGTTGGCGACGAAGTGGATATTATTTTTGAATGTCATAGCTTACCAGGTGCAACAACGGCAATTCAGCTAGGTGAAATCGCTGAAGAGTTTGATTGCATGTATTATGAAGAGCCAGTGAACTACTTAAATCACTCGCTGCACGCTAAAGTAGCCGACAAAGTAGCGGTGCCAATTGCCGGTGGCGAGCGTTTATATAATCGTTGGGGTGTACGTCCTTACCTTGAAGATCAAAGTGTTGATGTATTACAACCTGATATTGGTTTGTGTGGTGGTTTTACTGAGACCAAAAAAGTATGTGACTACGCGGATATTTTTGATGTGCGTATTCAAGCGCATGTATGCGGCGGCCCTGTTGCAACTGCGGCATCTCTGCACCTTGAAACAGCTATTCCAAACTTTTTAATTCACGAGCATCACACCTATGCAATTAAAAAGTGGAACCGCGAATTATGTATTCAAGATCCGCAGCCAAAAAATGGTTTCTTCGAAGTATCAGAAGCACCCGGTATTGGCATTGAGCTAAACGATGAAGTAATTATGAAATCGCCACGTATTGAGATTAAATAAAACTGTAAACTAAGCTCATTACAATCAGGAATACCTAGCTGTTAGATTGGCGTTTTTACAATGCTAAACCAACCTAAAGTATTCCTGATTAATCTTGATAAAAGCACCGAACGCCTAAAAAAAAGTAGTGGACGATTAGCGGCGCAAAATATTCAATTTGAACGCATCCCAGCCATTGACGGCACAAAACTTACAAACGCTGAAATTCAAGCACATTATTCATCTCAATTAAATTCAAAACAGTATTACCGCAATCTTGGCTATGGTGAAATTGGCTGTTTCTTAAGTCATCGTTTGGCGTGGCAAAAAATTGTTGAACAAAAGTTGTCTTATGCAATTGTATTGGAAGATGACTTTCAACTAGCGGGTGATCTCAGCGCAGTATTTAGCACCATTGAATCGTTAAAGTTTGACTGGCAACTATTAAAACTTGCCGCTTATCAAAATCGCACCCGACCTATCAAAGCAACAAAACAAGTTAATGAACAGTTTGACTTAGTACTTCATAAAAAACCGCTCACAGGCTGTTGTGCGCAAGCAATTACTTTCAATGCTGCCAAACAGCTTTTAGCGATTACCGAGCAATTTGGTTGCCCTGTTGATACGCAAATTCAGCGCACGTGGCAAACTGGTGTATCTGTATATTCGCTTATGCCTTTTATGATTGAGCAAGATGGTAAAGTGGGCAGCGAAATTACTGCAGCATGTCAAAACCAAGTAATCAAAAAACACTTTTTTAAACGAAAGTACCAACAATTAACGGATGGGATTAATCATTACAAGCAAACACAAATTGCGTTATCAGAACTAATATAATGATTCAATTAGGTTTAAGTTAGTCCTACATAAAACTACATTTCTATAATATTGTCATGTTGCAAAAAGGTTTCTAATCAGTTTCAAGACATGATGAAAAGTATAGGAAATGTTATGAAAAAAGTTACGTTACCTTTCGCACTTGCAGGTTTGGCAGTATTTAATATGCCAGTTGTAGCTGCAGAGAAAGTCAATTTAGTTAAGCCAAAATCATTTAACCAAAACACACCTCGTATTATTAACGGTAAGCCTGCTACTCAAGGTGATTACCCGTTTATGACCTCACTTATTTCTGCACAAGCTGAGGGTATCTCGCCATTTTGTGGTGCGTCATTTATTGGTGGTCGCTATGTACTAACGGCATCACATTGTATTGAAGGTTCTGCCGCTGAAAACATGCACGTTTGGATTGGTGGGTATGATACAACTAAACCTGAGTCAGGTAAGCGTGTTAGTGTTGCTCAAATTTATGAACACGAAAACTACGGAGACATAGGTCTTAATAACGATATTGCCATTATTGAGCTTACAGAAGAAGTAACGGGTGTTACGCCAATCAAGTTAATGACCCCAGAGATTGAAGCGACTTTAAAAGATGGCTCTGAATTGACCGTTATGGGTTGGGGTAATATGAATCCTAACAGTGAAGCTGCTCCAGAGTATCCAGAAATTTTACAAGAAGTAAAAGTGCCACTTTATAACCGTGAACAATGTATTGCCGATTACACACAAGACGGTGAAACGGGCATTACGGATAATATGATCTGTGCCGGTTTTGTTGAGGGTGGCAAAGATTCGTGTCAAGGCGATAGTGGCGGTCCGCTTATCTTTAAACATCAAGAACAGTGGTATCAAGCGGGAGTTGTAAGCTTTGGTAATGGCTGTGCAGCGCCAAATGCACCAGGTGTATATGCGCGTGTTGCAAACTATAACGATTGGGTTGAAGCGAAAAAGTCAGGCGTTTCATACAAACAAATAAACCGCCAAGGTTTTGTTGAGCAAACTTTCAACGAGCAAGCGACATTTAATATTAAAAACGTTGGCAGCGATAACTTTATGGTGACCAACGCAGCAGTTGTTGGCGCAGAAGGTCTTGAATTAGCTGAGGTTGAACAAAACTTATGTGACGGAAAAACACTATCGTTTGAACAAAATTGTGATATCAAAGTACGTGTTAAAACAAATGCACCGGGCAATGCGGGCTTTGCGTTAAGAGTGACCACAAACGATGCAATTAACAAAGAAGCGATTATTTTCTACGGCGCGAATGTACTTGAGCAAGAGTCTGCGAATATGAATGAAATCGTGGGTAGCAATAATGATCGCGTTAAATGGTGGAGTGGTGGTGATTTAGCGTGGCAAGCGCAAACTAATAAGGCATCGCAAGGTGACTCTGCAATGGCAAGCGGAGATATCACTCACTTTCAACAAAGTGTTTTACTTGCAACGATTGATAACGACCGTGTTGAGAAGTTTAACTTTAAGCATTTAGTCTCGTCAGAGACTGATTGGGACTTTTTAACGGTTCGTCACAACAATCAAGTAATTTTACGCGCATCAGGTGTTGATAATACAGAGTTCACAGCACAAGAAGTGACGTTAACAGAAGGTGTGGATCGTATCGCGATTATTTATGCCAAGGATGAAACGGACTTTGATGAGGTAGGTGACGATAAAGCATATATTGACGAAGTGTCGACAGTACTTAAAAATACCGCGCCACAAAGCAAAGTTAAACAAGCCACAATCACAGTGGAAGAAGCAAAAGGTTTTGTACTTGATGCCAGCGAGAGCAGTGATGCAGAAGGTGACTCACTAACTTATAAGTGGGAAGTGACCGAAGGAACTATTGCCATTGCAGATGCGACAAAAGCGGTTATTAACCTTACGGCGCCAGCATACAAAGATGCTAAATCGCTGACATTTAAAGTGACAGTGACTGACCAATTTGGTGCAAATAGCAGTAAAACGGTTCAGGTTACAATTAATAAAAAGCCTAAGCGTAGTAGCGGTAGCACAGGTATTATGTTGTTATTAGCTGGTTTTGCTTTCGCAGCGCGTCGAAAATTAGCGTAAACATTTAAATTTGGAGAAGCCAGCTAGTTTAGCTGGCTTGACTATATTATGAAGCAATTACATATCACTCTTTCTGCATTATTAATGACGCTATTTACATCAGCGTGTAGTAGCACGGCATTATCTGAAACAATGACTGAACAAGAGCTCAATAATCTAGAAAAAATATACAGCTTTAATGCTAAGGCCGAGTATATTTCGTTTGTGGTAAAATCAACAGGTTGCACAAGCAAAGACGATTTTGAATTATTACAGCAAGAAGCTAAAGGTGTGTACGAGTTCGCACTAAAGCGCAATAAAGCAGATCTTTGCCGTGCGATGCCACGAGCATATCCTGTAACCTTTAAGTTACCTGAGGCGATAGATTCAATTGATTTAATTAAAGTTTTAAATCCGCGTTATGACAGTGAAGCGCAAAAAGCGGCCAAACGTACACGTAAACAAGGATAGCAATAGACCAATTTTAGTTAGTATTTTACCCTGCTGGTATCGTTAGGAGATCATTTGCAGACGTTATTTTTACGTATTTATGGTTCGGTTATTTTAGCAGTAAGCTTGGTCTTACTGCTTTCCTACCTTGTATTTTCTTCGGTGAACCAATACCGTTACCAGCAGCATTTGGCTGAGCAACTTTCTGGCACCTTGTACCTACTCAAGCAGGGTATTAATCGACAAACTAACACTGCAAACCGTGAACGTTGGCTCGAGTTAGTTGCATCGCTTATGAATGTATCGCTGACTTTAGTCGATAAACCACCGAATCTAAATAAAGTCAGTATCTCTAACAATGTTCAAGCCAATAATGGTTACATTGTTGAATACCCAATTAACGACACTCATTTATTAACCATGCATTTAAATGGTGTGAGTGAGCAAATTGCCACCGGCACAGCATTTTTATTACTTAATGAAATTGGTTTATACAGTGCGCAACAGCGCCAAGCGGCATTTGATACCATTAGCAATCAATTTCACTACCCGATTAACCGGGTTAATGAGGCGAGCCAATTGCTCGATAGTGAGCAATTAGAGCGCTTAGCACGCGGCGAAATGGTTATTGTTTGGCAAACTGAATTTGATAGCAGCTTGTCGTTTGATATTTATGCGCCTTGGGGTAACTCTCAAGATTTACTTAAATTAGGCACAATCAAAATATTTGAGCAATATCCCCACTGGCTATTAATCTCAGGATTTATTGCCATGCTGAGTGTATTAGCTGTGGTGATACTATTTATTATTCGCTTGTTAGTTAAACGTTTAACTTATATTCAAGACAAGGTAGATGCTATCGAACCTGAGCTAATACAAGCGGAAGAAATACCACAAAACCTTGATGTGATTAACCAGTTAACTTGGAAAATCGATCAAATGGCACTGCGGATCACACGCTTAATTGAGCAAAAACACCAAATGTTGCGCGCTGTATCTCATGACTTACGAACCCCTTTATCAAAGGCGCAATTTAGGCTCGAAACATTAAATATTCAATTGGGTGTCGATAACGCCTTAATCGCACAAACTAAAGCCGACCTAAATCAGCTTAACTTATTAATAAGTGACTTACTTAGCTATGAAAAGCTCACTGATAACAAAGCAATAGTTAAAGAAAATGTCGCGTTAAATTCGTTTGTGCTCGCGATTGTGCAAGGAATGCAAATAGTCTTTCCTCACATTAAATTTACCTTTCAAGCACAACAAGAGTGTACGCTCAAAATCAATAAACAGCTTTTTACACGCATGCTCGAAAATTTACTGAATAATGCCGCGCGCTTTGCAAAAGAATCGGTAACGGTTCAGCTAACAAATCATCAGCAAAATATCGTGTTAGATGTAATTGATGATGGCCCCGGTGTTGATGAGCAAAGTAAACAGCACATCTTTGAGCCGTTTTACCAACAAGATCAAAGCCGCAGTAATAAAACTTCCGGTTATGGATTGGGTTTGGCAATAGTACAGCAAATTGCATCACAACATGATGCCGATATCATCTTGATTGATACGCAAGTAGGCGCTCACTTTAGTATTCATTTTCAGCCTAAAGGGAGTGAATAATGAGAACGCTATTTTTCCTTTTTTGCCTGCTTAATGCACCTTCCGTATTTGCTGCGCAACCACCTAAAAAAGAGCCGGAGAATTCACCGAGTAACAAAGTGCTTAAACCACAAAGCGACAGCAAGAATACAATTGACTGGGGTGATTGGGATAAAAAATTTCAACCTCAGCAGCGTTATGGTGTTGGCATTAAAGGCAAATTACAAAATGCGATCAGTGAGTTAGATAAAAGTAACTTACTTAATGATACAAGCGGTGTGTCAAGTACGCCGAAAACGTCCACTGATAAAAATAAAAAACGAAAAGACATCAAGAAAATGAAGCAGGAACTCAAGGCGCTTGAAGAAAAAGTAAAACAAGAGATTGAAAGCGATGAAGACTATTAAATTATTTAAGTTTGCGATTGCTCACCTATTATTGGCACAGATAATTAATCCGTGCTTTGCAAGCGATAAAAATCAACCGCTTAGTGCGTTCGAGCAAGCAATGCTGCACAATGAGCGCGGTGAATGGCTTGAAGCTGAAACACTGCTTAGCTATCAATTATCGCAAAATCCGATGCAGCACCGCGTGCGTTTAGAGTTGGCATTAACGCAAATGCAATTGGGCAAATTTGACGTAGCAAAAGAGCACTTGTTAAGTTTAAAACACGTGACTGAATTGCCCGAAAACGTGCGCTTTAATATCGATATTATGCTTAACGAGATTAACGCTAAATCGCAGCTTGCAGAGGTTGAACCATCAAAAAGCCAGTGGGGACTTATTGGCACACTTGCTACCGGGTACGATGACAACGTTCGCTTTAGCTTTGGCGACTATTTTTTAGATGACGATCCGTACTTAGATAGTTTTTACTTTGTATTACCTGATGGCAAAGAATATTTTATTTCTCAAAAAGGCTATTTGTATAGTTTGGATGGCGAAATTGTGATGCCTGAAGAACTCGGTATAGACATTTCCCCATTTCTTGAAAAGCCAAATTCAATGTTTGTTGAATCGGCGGCCATCATAAATTACCGCTATTTGGGCGAGCAGGTAAATTGGAAAAACAATTTGCTGATCCGTAATATCGATAATGCTGATTTTAGTGATTACGATAAACTGCTATTTAAACTCGATTCCGAACTAGCATGGCCGCTGGCAAGCGATAAAGAAATCGCCTTGCAATTTGAACAGCGAAATCAGTTTAGAGGTGGCGAGCCACAAATTACATCGAGTGCATTAACATTAGGCTACCGTCTGTTTTCAAAAAGTAGTGAGTGGTACATGTATGGTCAGTACATGGATAGAAGTTTTAAAACCATAGAAGTGCAGTTTGGGGACTTTTCATATACCAATTATGGCTTTGATAATAAGTCTTGGGCGGCTGGTGTTGAATGGAATAAACTTTTTTACAACAATCAATTGTTAGCTAAAGTACAATTTGAATTAAAGAGCAACGACGCAAGCGATGGGCTTAATTATTTAGGCGCTATTTTAAAAACTGCGTTAGTTTATCAGTTAGATGATAAATGGAGTGTTGCGGGTTATGTGAACTTTTTTCAGCAAGATTACAGTAAAAGTGATTTAATCGAAGCTTACGGGTTGGATGAAAATAGCGAACTGGCAACCATTGATAAAAGCTTACGTATTGGTTCTAAAGTTGATTATCAAATTAATCAACAGCTCTCAGTTTTTGTTTCAGCAGATTGGGGCGAGCGTTCGTCAGATATTTACTGGGGTGTGCAAAGTAATACAGTACGAGCAAAGCTAGGATTTAACTTCGAATTTTAAAGTGGCATTAAATGGAAAAATATAATCTGATAATTGTTGAAGATGATGCGGAGTTGGCGAGTTTAACACAGTCGTTTTTTCAGCAGTTCGAGTTTAATTGTACTGTGATAAGCGAAGGACAAACCGCAGTACAACAGATTATTGCCGAGCAACCAGATTTAGTGTTACTGGATTTAATGCTGCCAGATATCGATGGTATGCAAGTATTCCAACAAATAAAGCCAGCCTACACAGGTAAAGTGGCAATGTTAACTGCGCGAGGTGACACCATTGATCAGGTGTTGGGTTTAGAGTTTGGTGCTGACGACTATATTTCGAAGCCAATCGAGCCGCGTTTATTATTAGCAAAGTGTCGCGCCCTATTGCGCCGAGAAGTGAATGCTGAAGTAACTAAAGAGCAGGGTATTTCATTTAACGACATCACTATTAATAAGCATAAGCGTGAAGTTAAAAAGCGAGATCGTGTATTAGAATTCGCAGCCCCTGAGTATGATTTATTGCTGTTGCTGGTGGAGCATAGTGGTGAAGTGATAACGCGAGATACTATCTTCAAAACGCTGTGGGGCATTGATTATGATGGTCAAAATCGCCAAGTGGATATTTATATTTCATCGATTCGCAGTAAGTTAGAAAGCGACCCAAATCAGCCAAGCATAATTAAAACTGTGCGTTCTAAAGGCTATTTATTTACTGGATAATTTCATTTGATGTGAAAGTAAAAAAGGGTATCAAATGATACCCTTTTTTGGTTTTCTATTAGCGTTAGAGCGACTTTTTACTCAGTTCCTAACGCATGGTCACAAATTCTTCTGAACCGGTTGGATGTATCGCCACAACTGAATCAAAATCAGCCTTGGTTGCACCCATCTTCATGGCAACACCAAACCCTTGGATCATTTCATCAACAGCAAAACCAATGCCGTGCAAGCCAACAATTTTCTCGTTAGGGCCTTGGCATACCAGTTTCATTTTACATGGTTGGCGGTGCTGCGTTACTGCGGTGTACATTGCTGTAAAGCTTGAGGTATACACTTTAATGTCATCATCACCAAACTGTTCGCGAGCCTCGGTTTCAGTTAAACCAATAGTGCCAATCGGTGGGTGGCTAAATACAACGGTTGGTACTAAGTTGTAGTCCATTTTGGCATTTGGCATTTCAGGGTTGAACAAGCGCTCAGACAATAAACGACCCGCTTTAACAGCCACAGGGGTAAGTTCAATACCGTTTTCAATAATATCGCCAACAGCGTAAACGCCTTGAGCTGAAGTACTTTGGAATTCATCCACTTTTACGTGGCCTGATTCTGTTAACTCAACACCTGCTGCGGCGATATTGATTTTATCTGTGGTTGGCTGACGACCAATCGCCCAAATAACTTGGTCAACATTAACGCTGTTACCATTTTCAAAATGCAGTGTTAAAGAGCCGTCAAATTCTTTAGTAACTTCTTTAGGCGTAGCGTTAGTGTGAAGAGTTGGGCCTTCTGACTCAATCACTTCCATAAGAGTATCAACGATGAGTGGGTCAAATGTGCGAAGCGGTGTATCACGGCGAACGCATAAATGCGTTTCAGTGCCTAAACCATGCATTACGCCTGCAAGTTCAACTGCAATATAACCAGCACCTACCACTGCTACGCGCTCAGGCTGCTCTTTTAATTCAAAAAAGCCGTTTGAATCGATACCGTATTCAGCACCTGGAATATTAGGAATGCTAGGGCGACCGCCAACAGCAACAAGAATATGGTCGGCAGTGTAGTGCTCACCATTTACTTCAATGGTTTTGTTATCTACAAATTTAGCAAAACCTTGAATTACGGTAACGCCATTTTGTGCTAGGTAATTGTCATAGCCATTATGAATGCGGCCAATGTAAGCTTCGCGGCTTTCAAGCAATTTAGACCAGTTAAACTCTTTGATTTCAACATCAAAACCATAGTCTGGAGCATAAAGCTTAATTGCCTCAGCTACTTGTGCACCATGCCACATTACTTTTTTAGGAACACAGCCAACATTTACACATGTACCACCTAGCGGGCCTGCTTCTACTAGGGCGACGTTTGCACCGCGCATTGCCGCTCGGTTTGCTGATGCAATACCACCACTGCCACCGCCGATAGCGATATAATCAAAATGCTTTGCCATTTGAAGTTCCTTAATTTTTTAAATCTTTGTTTTATCAGATATAGGTATTCTAACCGATAACACAATAGCCTAACTTGCAATTTTTATCGATTGCCCCAATCTAAATTAACAATGACAAATTAATAAGAAGCGTTTTATGACTAATCCATTAATTGGCCTTGAAGGGTTACCACCATTTTCACAAATTAAACCTGAGCATATTGTGCCTGCATTAAAACAGGGTATTGCGGATTGTAAGCAAACGATTGAGCAAGTATTAGCGCAAGAGTCGTATACTTGGGATAATTTTATTGCGCCATTGGGTGAAGTCGACGATAAGTTAACGCGTCTTTGGTCACCAGTGTCGCATATGCATTCTGTAGTAAATAGCGAAGAACTGCGCGCAGCCTATGATGAGTGTTTACCGCTTATCTCGGAATATTCTACCTTTGTAGGCCAGCACCAGGGGTTATTTTTAGCAACGAAAGCGATTGCCGAAAGCGATGAATTTGCAAACCTTTCAGAGGCGCAGCAAAAAGCGATTAACAATAGCCTGCGTGACTTCAAACTTTCAGGTATTGCGTTGCCTGAAGAAAAGCAAAAGCGTTACGGTGAGATTGTTGCGCGCCTATCGGAGCTTGCAGCTAAGTTTGGTAATAATGTGATGGATGCCACACTTGCTTGGCAAAAACATATTACAGACGAAGCGGATTTAGCGGGTTTACCAGAGTCTGCAATCGCACTTGCAAAACACACAGCCGAAAGTAAAGAGTTGGAAGGTTGGTTATTTACCCTCGACTTCCCATCGTACTTACCTGTGATGACCCATGCAGACAACCGTGAACTGCGTAAAGAAACTTATATTGCATTTAGTACTCGAGCGTCTGATCAAGGCCCAAATGCTGGTGAGTTTGATAACAGTGCCATTATGGCCGAAGAGCTTGCGCTTAGACATGAGCTGGCGCAATTGCTCGATTTCGAAAACTTTGCAGATAAGTCCTTGGCAACCAAAATGGCAGAATCGCCACAGCAAGTGTTCGATTTTTTAAATGACCTTGCAACAAAATCAAAACCACAAGCAGAAGCTGAACTTGCTGAACTGACGGCCTACGCAAACGAAAAGCACGGTATTAGCAAGTTAGAAGCGTGGGATTACACCTATTACAGTGAAAAGCTTAAGCAGGAAAAATACGCCATTTCAGATGAAATTCTGCGCCCATATTTCCCTGAAAACAAAGTGCTCAGTGGCTTGTTTGAAACCGTAAACCGCTTATTTGGTATTGAGGTTAAAGAAGTACAAGGTGTTGATACGTGGCATAAAGATGTTCGCTTTTTTGAGATTTTTGATAGCAGCGGCGAAAAACGCGGTTCATTCTATTTAGACTTGTATGCACGCGACCATAAACGCGGTGGCGCGTGGATGGATGATTGCATTGGCCGTAAAGTGCGTGCTAATGGTGACGTACAATTGCCTGTGGCTTATTTGGTATGTAACTTCAATAAACCGGTTAGTGATAAACCAGCGTTATTTACACACTACGAAGTAACCACTTTATTCCATGAGTTTGGTCATGGTATTCACCATATGCTAACGCAAGTGGATGTGGGCGCGGTTTCGGGCATTAATGGTGTGGCATGGGACGCCGTTGAATTACCAAGTCAATTTTTAGAAAACTGGTGTTATGAAGAAGATGCTCTGGCGTTTATTTCGGGTCACTATGAAACAGGTGAACCATTGCCGAAGGATTTACTTGATAAGCTATTGGCTGCAAAAAACTATCAATCAGCAATGATGATGATTCGCCAATTAGAGTTCTCATTATTTGATTTCCATATTCATGCTGACTACAACCCATCAAATGGCGATGAAATTCAGACAATTTTAAATAAGGTGCGTGATCAAGTATCGGTTGTTAAAGCGCCGGAGTTTAATCGTTTTCAACATGGCTTTAGTCACATTTTTGCTGGTGGTTACTCGGCAGGATATTACTCGTATAAATGGGCCGAAGTGCTTTCTGCTGATGCATTCTCTCGTTTTGAAGATGAAGGCATTTTTAATGCAGAGACAGGCCAATCATTCTTAAATAATGTATTAGAAATGGGCGGCTCAAAAGAGCCTATGGAACTATTTGTTGCATTTAGAGGGCGAGAGCCAAATGTAGATGCCTTGCTGCGCCATAGCGGTATTCAATAAAATCTAATAAGCCGCTAAAATTTAGCGGCTTTTTTTATGCATTTCATTTGGTTAAGTCTATGCTTAATTTTAGCTAATAAATAATATAGGTTTAGGCATGTTAACCAGTGTACTTGCTATTGATGATGACAAGCTAATCCACCAAATAATCGAAAAAACGCTCACCGATAATAACCAAGTAAGTCATGCATATAATGGTGAAGAGGGCATTAAAATGGCAAGGGATACTCATCCCGATATCATTTTGCTCGATGTTGAAATGCCAGGTATTAATGGGTTTGAAGTATGTAGCAAGTTAAAACAACAACTTGATACCCAAGACATTCCAATCATGTTCTTATCGTCTCGTAGCTCTCTTGAAGAGCGCATCAAAGGCTATAATTCTGGTGCAGATGATTACATCGTTAAACCATTTGAAACAGAAGAATTATTAGCACGCATTAAAGTACTTCACCAATATAAAAAGCAGTCACAATTATTAAAGCAAGATATAGAACAAGCGCAAAATACTGCCGCAATCGCAATGACAGATTACAGCGATATGGGGCGCGCTATGCGGTATGTAAGTCAAACTTACGGTGTTAAGTCACTTACGCGCCTTTCTGAGTGTTTATTTGAGTTTTTTTCACCGCTTAATTTAAATGTTGTCACAGCGTTTTGGTTTGAAAGTGGTAACGAATTTTTCTCCAACAATAGCGCGGTATGCCCTCTTGAGAAGGAGTTGATGCTCAACGCGAAAGAAGGCGAGCGGTTTATCGATTTTGGTTCGCGCACAATTATTAACTACCCAAATGTCTCTTTGTTAGTAAAAAATATGCCTGTAGATGACGCGCCACTTTATGGTCGTTATAAAGATTTGTTTCCATATATTTTGGAAGCAACAAACGCCAAGCTTGGTACACTCGAATTGCATAATCAGTTATCGGAGCAAGCGCAACAAATCACTAAAACGTTTGAACTGGTCGACAGTACACTGCGTGCACAGCTACAAAGCTTGTATAACAACAGTAAAGTGTCGGTTGAGTTAATCGAAACCCTATACCAGCGCTTTTGTGATACTGTGCCGCGGTTGGCGTTAGAGTCAGATCAAGAAGAGTATATTTTAGGCTCAGTAGAAGAGACTGTCGAAAGTTTGCGCCATCACTTAACGGTTGGTGATGAAATTCAAAGCTCATTTAATGAAGTGATGACATACCTTGATCACATTATGAAAGAGCGTGAAAAAATACTTGAAAGACTCGAACAAGAACAACAAAGAGAAGAAATTAACGAAATTACGTCGCAGGACGATATTGAGCTATTTTAACAAGTTTGCATTATTCGCGTATAAAAATACTTTGCTAATCACTATAATGTTGTCATCTCAATATTTAGCAATGGATTTTCTGTGTTAATTGCTAACAGCATTCCTGAACAAAAAGACTACCTTGAACAGCTTGATAAGCGCTTTGCGTTATCTGAATGGTTATCGAGCAATCCGTTATTTTCCCTTCACTATGATCACGATGGATTGGCATTAAGCAAAAATGATGAGCCAAAATTGGGGGCGATTCGTGTTGATTTTGTAACAGGTGCCTCTGCACACAGACGTAAATTTGGTGGTGGTAAAGGGCAGGCTATCGCTAAAGCAATTGGTTTAAACAAGGGCAAAGGCATCACACCGCATGTACTTGATGGCACAGCCGGACTGGGGCGTGATGGTTTTGTTTTGGCATCGCTTGGCTGTACAGTGACGTTACATGAGCGTCACCCAGTTGTTGCTGCACTTCTATTTGATGGCTTAGAGCGCGCGTATCTTGATGCCGAAATTGGCAGTTGGATGAGCGAGCGTATGAAAATGGCATTCGGTTCGAGTCACCAGTTGTTGCCAGATACTCATAGCGAAATTGACGTAGTGTACCTCGACCCCATGTTTCCACACCGTGAAAAATCAGCGGCGGTGAAAAAAGAAATGCGGGTGTTTCAATCATTAGTTGGTTCTGATTTAGATGCTGATGAATTGTTAGCGCCTGCGTACCAGTTAGCATCGAAACGAGTTGTGGTAAAACGCCCTGATTACGCGCCATTTTTAGCTGAAAAAACGCCGTCAATGCAAATCAAGACTAAGAAAAATCGCTTTGACGTTTATGTCAAAGCAGCGATGACTGAAACAAAAACGTCATAATAAAGTCATATACTCGCAGGGCAAGTTAATAGATTTAGAGTGCCCTATGCGCGTTTCAAGTTTTACCCGATTACTTTTAGTCGTTTTAAGTGCCATCAGTATTGCGCTTGCTGCTGTACTTTTGTGGGCAAGCCAAACAATAAACACCCTTAATCAACAAACCGTTTCGTACAATCAGCTTAAAAATATGGTTGTAGTCGATTTAGCGAATAGCCTGCAAGATTATTTAACTTATGGTGATAACCAGTACTTAACTTTGGCAAAGTCACATATTGAATCGGTTGAACAAAAATTAACGATTTTACCGGCCTCTATTTCGTCCTCTTTGCAAGCGCAATTAACACAGCTACAAAGCGGCATTGACGGAAAATACTTGGCACTGGGTAAGTTAAGCGGTAATAAAAATGCATTGATTGACCATGCGCTTAATGAAATGGCAGATTATGCCAGTGCTTTAAGTCAGTACGCGCAAAAAGCGCAAAGCTCAAATGGCCAAACACGTTTTTATGTATTGGCAAATGCCTATCAAACAAATGTCGTGCAACTGGTTATCGCATTGAAAGAAAATAATTTAGAAAGTACCAATTTAGTGCTGGCTGAACTGACACGAGTTGCAAAAGAGATTGAAAACCTACCCTTATTAGGTGTTTTTGACCCTAATATTGATGAAGACGAGCTAATGCTAACGGGCGATGAGCCTGAAGACCTTGGTGAAGAGATCCAAGCTGAACTTGTTAGTTTACCCAATCGTTTGCCAAAAGAGTTGGCAAATACCAAGCGTTTAAATGAACAACGTGAGTTGGGGATTTCATCACTTCGAGAAGAAATTAGTACGTTAACTAACAGCATTTTAACTGCTGAAAAACAACTGCGTGATGAGCAGGCATTAATCGAAGAACGCGTGTTTTATACCTTGTTAGTGGCGGTTGTAGGGCTATTTGTGATTGCGGCAGTGGTCTATTTTACACAAAGAAAGCAAGTGCTTACACCTGTGAGGGCACTCAGAAACGCATTTTCTAAGCTAATTGAAAACGATAATTTAGAGCATATTCAAACAGATAACCCAAAAACTGAAATGGGTGAAATTGCGCAGTACTTTAATCAGTTGATTGAAAAGCAAAAATTAGAAGCACAAGAACGCGCTGAAACTTTGCAATTAGTGAGCGACTTTTTAGCAAATATGAGTGAGCAGCTAAAAGTAATGCTAACGGCGTCAGAGCAATCGATAGAAGAAGTTGTGCAAAGCGAAACTCTGTTGAGTCAAGTGACAGAAATTGGCGAGCAAGTTAATGATATTAACGGCACGGTAAAAAACAATGCGGAACTAACATTCAGTGCAATGGAAACCAGTGTAAGTCAATCTGAGTCGATGCTGGTGGCGAGTAATAAGACCCAACAACAAGTGCAATCGGGTATGGATTCGATGGATCAGTTACTAAAAGGCGTAAGTGATGTGGCGTCTGTTCTCGAAGTTATCAACTCCATTGCCGAGCAAACCAATTTACTTGCGCTTAATGCCGCGATTGAGTCGGCGCGCGCAGGTGAACATGGACGAGGATTTGCCGTGGTCGCCGATGAAGTAAGGCAGCTTGCGAAGCAAACCCAAAGCTCATTGCAAAGCATAAAACAACAGTTAGACGGTTTAACCTTAAGTTCACAGCAAGTTTCGCAACAAATGGGCGAGCTAGCAGACAATGCAAGCCAGCAAACAAAATCGGCAACACAACTAAAAGAAACCGCGAGCAGTGTTGCGGATAATGCGCTATCAGCCTCTGAAGTAGCAAATCAAGCAAGTAGTTTTGCCCTTGAACAAAGTAATTATTTGAATGAGTTTTCGCGCGCGATGTCACAGCTTAAAACGCGTGTGCAGCAATCAAATACGCAAGTACAAGGAATACAAAGTGATTTAGAGCAGAAGATGGTTCAAATTCGTCATTCTTTAGGTCTACAATAGTGGGTATTCGCCTACAATTGGAAGACACAAATATGATTGAAACGAACCAAACACTGCCAAACCATACATTTAACCTATTAACTGAAAATGGTATGACTACGCCATCGACTGCTGATTTATTCGCAAATCAAAAAGTAGTGATGTTTGCAGTACCGGGTGCATTTACTCCAACCTGTTCAGCAAGGCATTTACCGGGTTTTGTTGAGAATTTTGATGCATTTAAAGAAAAAGGAATTGACCGCATTATTTGTATTTCAGTTAATGATGCGTTTGTAATGAAGGCATGGGGTGATGCACAAAGCGCAGCGAATATTGATATGTTGGCAGATGGTGATGGCGCGTTCACTAAAGCGTTAGGGCTAGGTAAAGAGACAGGTTTATTTGGTGGTTATCGTTCACAGCGTTACGCCATGCTTGTTGAAAATCAAACGGTTACTCAATTGTGGCTAGAAGAGCCTAAAGCCTTTGAAGTTTCAAGTGCAGAAGCTGTTCTAGCGAACCTCTGAAACAAATAAGACTTGTTTTTATTACCCTTTTATTCACGTTTTTCTTTAATTAAATTAAGTAGTTAATTGCCTTGCAATTAGCTGCTTAACGCTTACAATGCGGACTTTTAAACCAATTCTGTTACGTGTGTAATTAAATACAGCGCAGGATAAATGAAATGCTAACAAAGCGATATTGTTCTTATGGTGTTATTTAACATCGATAAGTTTAGGTGCAGTTAGTATTTGTTTAATCTGTTAGTTCCTAGCAATTAAATGAATTGGTATTAGTTAATCTATTTCGTCGTGGAGTCAGTTATGTTAGCACCTGCAATGGTTGAAAAATTAAACGAGCAAATCAATTTAGAGTTTTATTCATCAAACCTTTATTTACAAATGAGTGCATGGTGTGAAGATAAAGGGTTTGAAGGCGCGGCAGAATTACTGCGTAAGCACGCGTTAGAAGAAATGGATCATATGAATCGCTTATTCACTTATGTTAGTGAAACTGGCGCGATGCCAATTTTAGGGTCGATCGCTGCTCCACCACATGAGTTTGCGTCGTTAGGTGATGTATTTCGAGAAACACTGGAGCACGAGTGTCAAATCACCAAAGCAATTAATGAATTAACACACGTTGCGTTTACTACTCATGATTATTCAACATTTAACTTTTTGCAGTGGTATGTTGCTGAACAACATGAAGAAGAAAAGCTGTTTAAAGGTATTTTAGATAAAATTGAATTAGTAGGCGAAGACGGTAAAGCATTATTCTGGATTGATAAAGATCTTGCTGAGCTTGCGAAAAAAGGCACTACTTCAATTATGGAGCCAGGCGCTTAATTAGTCTGTTGTTATAAGGGGGCAGGTTTCAGAAGCTTTGCTGAACCCTGAACCCTGAACCCTGAACCCTGAACCCTGAACCCTGAACCCTGAACCCTGAACCCTGAACCCTGAACCCTGAAATTCTCTTAAAAATTCTATTTGCACTCTGCAATCAATGTGCGTAAAATGTGCGCTCTTTCGACCATTTAAACTTTGTTTTCCTTGCCTTAAACCGACCGGTCGAAACGGTACGAGGCTAAATTAACCGTAAGGAATACCCATGCGTCATTACGAAATCGTATTCATGGTTCACCCAGACCAAAGTGAGCAAGTTCCTGGTATGATCGAGCGTTATACTGGTTCTATCACTGAAGCTGGTGGTCAAATTCACCGTTTAGAAGACTGGGGTCGTCGTCAACTGGCTTACCCAATCGAAAAGCTTCACAAAGCACACTATGTTCTAATGAACGTTGAAGCACCAACTGAAGTAATCAACGAGCTTGAAACTTCTTTCCGCTACAACGATGCAGTACTACGTAACCTAGTTATGCGTACTAAAAATGCTGTAACTGAAGCTTCTCCTCTTGCTAAAGAAGAGAAGAAAGAAGCTGCAGAAGCTTAATCGTTTTTGAGACTTGTATGACTGATAACCAGTTCGTTTTGTCTGGCACGGTTTGTAAAAAACCTAAATTCAGTCAAAGCCCAGCCGGAATACCACACTGTATTTTTGTGTTAGAACACAAATCTACGCAAATGGAAGCAGGACTTAATCGTAGTAGTTATGTTCGCATTCAAGTGGTTGCCAGTGGCGAAGGCTTAAAACAACAAACTCAAGATATTGATATGGGCACGCAACTTACTGTACGCGGTTTTATTAACCGTCACGAAGGCCGAAATGGCGTGAGTCAGTTAGTGTTACATGCTCATCATATTGAAAGAATTACTATTGGAGATTTATCTCATGGCACGTTACTTCAGACGTCGTAAGTTCTGCCGCTTCAAAGCGGAAGGCGTACAACAAATCGATTATAAAGATCTAGCTACTCTTAAAAACTACATCACAGAAAGTGGCAAAATCGTACCTAGCCGTATCACAGGTACTAGCGCTAAATATCAGCGTCAACTAGCTGCAGCTATCAAGCGCGCACGCTACTTAGCCCTTCTTCCATACACTGACTTACATAAGTAAGCAGCGGTTTAACTAGTTTTTAAAAGGTGTAGAGACATGCAAGTTATTCTACTAGATAAAATCGGTAACCTTGGTGCGCTTGGCGACCAAGTTTCTGTAAAAGCAGGTTACGCACGTAACTTCCTTTTCCCTAAAGGCAAAGCAGTTCCAGCAACTAAAGCTAACATTGAATCTTTCGAAGCACGTCGTGCTGAGTTAGAAGCTAAAGTAGCTGAAGAACTAGCAGCATCACAAGCTCGTGCAGAGAAACTAGAAGCGTTAGCTGAAGTTACTCTTGTATCTAAAGCTGGTGACGAAGGTAAGCTATTCGGTTCTATCGGTACTCGCGATATTGCTGATGCTATCACAGCTGTAGGCCTAGAAGTTGCTAAATCAGAAGTTCGTCTACCTAACGGTACTATCCGTGAAACAGGTGAATTCGATGTAGCTATCCAGCTTCACTCAGAAGTAACAACTACTATTAAAGTAATTGTTATCGCTGAAGCTTAATCAAGTTTCTTGATTAGTAAAAAACCGAGCATTTGCTCGGTTTTTTTATGCCTGTAATTCCCTCCTTGCAGACTCCTTTATCATGCCTAAGTGTTCACCTACATTTACAAAAAGAAATTAACATATAACTGAAAGGTATTGATTTGCATGAATATTGCGCGATAATGACAGCGTTGTCATGTTTTTGGCATGTATTTTAGGGGGATACAAAGTGAGAAAAAGGCACTTACTTAAAGGGAGTGGTTTTACGTTAGTAGAACTGATGATAACCGTTGCCATTATTGGTATTTTGCTAGCGGTTGCGTTGCCAGCTTATGGCGACTACGTAAAAGATGGGCGAAGGGCTGAAGCGCAGCAGTACCTGATGCAACAAGCAGGAGTACTGGAACGTAACTATACGCGCTTAGGTCGATACCCTAATGAACAAAATATCACATTTAAAGCATCAGATTATTATGCCTACACTTATAAGCCTGAAAATGATACCGAGTTTTCATTAACAGCGGCACCAAAAGGGGCGCAAGTTGGTGATAAATGTGGTTCACTCTCTATTAATCAGCAAGGTGTTACATCTGCTGCTTTAGCATCATGTTGGCAATAATTATGAAACGTCAGTCAGGTTTTACACTTATTGAGGTTGTGACTGTGGTTGGAATTGTGGGTATTTTATCTGCAGTTGCTACACCAAGTTTTATTCAATATATCAAACAAGACCGCTTAGTAAGCACGGCTAATGAGCTTATGAGTACGTTCAAAATGGCGCGAAGTGAAGCGATTAAGCGTGAAAAAATCGTCACCTTAACAGCGCAAGGCTCTAAGTGGTTAGCCAGTATTGATAATCAAACATTTGTTGTTTTTGATAATGATCTAACTGGAGTCGTGGTATCTGGTGTCGCTACACAAACAATTACACCGCTGGGTGAGTTTCCAGTCACTAGTATTGATATTAGTGATCGCGATGGTGATACGACAGATCGCTGTTTCCGTGTATATGCCAGTGGACAAAGTAAGATTGAAAAAGGGAATTGTTAATGAGCAAAATACAAAAACACACAAACCAAGCCGGATTTTCGCTTGTTGAGGTAATGGTAGCACTGGTTGTTTCTAGTTTTGCTTTATTAGGTATGGCAGCTGGACAATTGCAATCACTAAAATATGCCTCTAACTCATTTGACTACACTTTGTCACTTCTACAAGCAAATAATGCCGTTGAGCAAACTTGGGCGAATTTATGCGATTTACAAAAAGGCAATGTTGCATTTGCTGATGTAACTCCTGATGCTCAATTTAACAAATATACAATTGATTTTGAGAATAACTTCAACAGCGATTTTTTTCGCGTTGGCGTGAGTTGGTCTGACAAGCGAATCAATGATAATAATTTAGCAAATCGTGTCGAAATTGAAGCTAGTTTTCCTGATATTTCTGGGAGCTGCTAGCAATGATTAAATATGTAAAAAATGGATTTACGCTTGTTGAGCTGATGGTAGCTTTAGCGGTAAGTAGTTTTTTGATGGCTGGTATTTCCTATGTGTATATCGCTATTAGCCAATCAGTCGACACTTCAAAAGAGCTCGAAAACGCGCAAGAAGTTTTAAGGTATAGCTCGGAAGTATTTACCCGAAGTTTAAAACAAACTAAAACGATACCCACAACTCCTAATGCAAATACCATCGTAGTTGAGCAAGCAACTTCAGGTGCGACCGCATGCAATAGTACTAAGCCAGCAGTGCCTTTTATCGAGACCTTTACTTTGATTGATAGTCAATTACGCTGCCAGGTAAATGCTGCCGATGAACAAGTTTTATTAACTGGCCTACAAGATATTAGTTATCGCATAAATGGTAATTTGGTAGAGATCACATTAGTACCTGAGAATTTAAATGTGGATATGCTCGCAAATGGATTTCGAATAGATATTGCTCTTAGCGGCAAAATACTAGAAGAGGCATTGAATTAATGAATAAGCAAAATGGTTTTACCTTACTTTCTGTAATGATATTAACCACAATGACGAGCATTATCGTATTGAGTTCATTGCGTGATAACTTTATTCAAGAACGTTTAACGGGTAACTATCAAAAGAAAATGAATGCCCGCTTAGTGTCTGAGAAAGGGATTTTTGAGACACATAAACGTGTAATTGAAGAATTGAGTAAAAATCCCGATGCAACCATTGCGGAATTAATAAACGATACCTTAGGTGAAAATCCTTATATTACTGGCAGTGCAGAAACCGATAATATGTCTTATGCTGCTCAGTTAGGTGTTAACAGTGACGGCTTATTAGAGTTAAGCAGTGACGGTAAGCGCTTTGAAGGCGCCAATAACACAGTTGCACTTTTTGAACTGGTAAATAAAGGTGCTGCGTCTGCTTTTTCTTCTGGTTTAATTGGTTGTGAAGGCGTTACATCTACTGCTGGTGGTCGAATAGATGCCTATAACTCCAGTTTAGGGGCATATTCTCGTGAAACATCGATCCCTGCATCAACGACTACCACTATTCATCAAGATAGTCATGTGACGTTGAGTGGTGGCGCCAGTGTTTGGGGCGATGTGAGTGCAACTGGTAATATTAAATTGTCTGGCGGTGCAACAGTTTATGGTGATGTACATGCAAATGGCAATATAACCATTGATGTAGGCCCACAAAATGGACGAAAAAGTGATGAAATGCCTGAAGGAGAGACTATCTATATTTCTGTATCTGGAGATGTTTTGTCAAACGGGGACGTTACTCTTGTACAAACTCAAATAGGTGGTGTTATTCGGGCTGAAAAAAATCTAACGCTAGGCAACGGTCGCTTAAATGAGGTGCTAAACCGAGATAATAATGGTAAAGATATTATGTACGGAGGAACACTTACGACTCCTAATTCTTTGCCTTCACAGTACAATCAAGATGGTTTGTTATATACCGACTCTACATTTAAGGTACTTCCAAATGTGCCAACAGTGCCATCACGTCCGCCTGATAGTGAAATTGATGAAAACTTTGATACTACAGATCCAGCAAAAAACTGTGATCCAATTGGTATTGATAACAATATGAGTGAATACAAAGAGCTTGGCTTAGAATCGCTTGCTTTGAGAAGTGAAAATTCAATTTATACGCTGTATGAAAGGTCATACACAGCTCCATCACAAGCGCCAGGTTGGGGCGAATCATTTCCCAGTTTATCAACAAGAAATGAGCAATTACCTACTGGTGAAAGCGTGCCAATGTTCAAAGTTAAGGATCTACTGCTTAATGGTGGAGCATTAAAAATTGCTGCAAATAATGACGTTTATTTATTTGTTGATGGTGACTTTACCTTGACTACAAGTGGGTCTTCAAAATTAGAAATTGAGGATGGCGCTAGCCTTACTTTATTTGTAACGGGCAAAGTTCATATTCAAAAAGGTGTGGTCCAGACTGAAGGTATAACTGAATCAGGTAACCCTGTCTTCTCAATCTACTCATCTTACCAAGGTGAAGATGGTGTAAAAGTAAATGCAACTGGTGATTTTTATGCTGCTATTTATGCTCCAAAAACAGATGCGTTGGTAAAAGCAAGTGGTTCTACAATGGGGTCAATTCGTGCCAAAACAGTATCTATTGATGGTGCAGGAGGTTTTCACTATGATACTAAGTTAGGTGAAATTGGTAATGTATCTACCTGTTGTGGTGCAACAAAGCTCGTCTTCAAAGGCTGGCGCTACTTATAGCCAAATATAACTATCTATTAAAACGCTCTTTTTTAAAGGGCGTTTTATTTTTCTCAAAAAAATTTATTTTCATTTAAACCTTTCCAAACCCTTCTTACGTCTAATAAAGTAATCAACAAGAAAACAACACTAGGGAAGTAAATGTGTTAATTGATGCAGAGCAGCGTTTTGTAAAAGAACAAGAAGCAAACTTTGATCTGCAGTTAATCGAAAAAGTGAATATGGGCGATAGGCAAGCATTCCATGACTTGTATAACCGTCACTATAAACGCGTTTTTGCACTTACTTTACGTTTAACCGCAAATGAAAGCCTTGCTGAGGAAGCACTTCAAGAAGTGTTTGTTCAACTATGGCAAAAGCTATCGAGTTTTGATGGCAAAGCAAAATTTACTACCTGGTTACACAGTGTAGCGGCAAATATCACTATTAGTTATTTGCGTCGGCAAACCAATTGGTTGCAAAAAGTTGTCAGTTTTGAACAGTCGGGTATGCCAGAACAAGAAGTGGATATGTGCCACGGTTTAAACGGATTAGATAAATACATAGTGCGACTACCAGAAAAAGCGCGACTTGTATTTGTATTGTTCGCGGTAGAAGGGTATCGCCACGAAGAAATTGCAGAACAGCTAAATATGGCTGTGGGCTCTTCTAAAGCGCAGTACCACAGAGCACGTAGTTTATTAAAAGAGTGGATGAGTAATGAAACAGACTAATTTAGACAAAATGCTAGATGAAGCAGTTGCTCAATTGCCAACTGAGGTTAGCCCTAAAAAAGATTTATGGCAGGGCGTGGAAAACGCGATTGCTAATCAGCCAACACAGACAAGTAAAAAGTCTCATGTTTGGCAGCAAGTTACCGCGTTAGCTGCGTGTATGTGTTTAGGTTTACTGAGTTATCAAGTGTTTTTTAACCAACAAAGCAGCCAATATGAGGCGGGCTTAAAAGCGATGACGCAAACCTTTAAACATGAAAAGCAAGCCTTGCTTGTAAAGTACAGCGATCAAAAAGCCCTTGCTGATAATTGGCAGGCGCAATTAGCAGAGTTAGAAGAAGCAGAAAAAGCGATTAAGTTAGCGTTAGAAAATGAGCCAGAAAACGCCACATTACTAAGAATGTTGTCGCAGGTTTACCAGCAACAACTCGATTTAATTAACAAGGTTCATGAGCCTAGCTGGCAACGAGTTTAAGAGGAAGTGTTATGAAATTATTAGCTTTTGTTTGTAGTAGTTTATTATCGTTTTCATTGATGGCCGGCGAGCTTATCGATAAAACCATTGATGTACCAAGCAATAACAAAATATATATTGAAAATGATCAGGGCGAAATTATCCTAAAAGGCTGGGATAAGCAGCAAATGCAAGTTTCGGGTACCCTTGATGACCGGGCGGATGGTTATATCTTCCGTAACAAAAAAGGCGGACGTACCGAGTTTATTGTGGAAATGCCAAATCATTACAGTCGTAAAGACGGTAAAGGGTCTAAGCTCACCATCTTTGTGCCAAAAACACATTTAATCAATATCGAAAGTGTAAACGCCGACATGGATATCACAGAGCTTAGCGCAGGCATTGTACTGGATACGGTAAATGGTGATATTGATATTCAAGATGTTACGGGTCGTATCAATCTTGATACCGTGAATGGCGACATTAAATCACACAACCTAAACGGTCAAATTCGTATCGAAACGGTTAATGGTGATATTCGCGATACCAATTCACAAGGTGATATGCGTTTTGAGGCAGTAAATGGTGATTTAAAAAGTACAACGCTGAGTCAAGATATTCGCATCGAAAGCGTTAATGGCGATGTAGAAATTAACGCTAATACAATTAAAAGCTTTGAAATTACAACGGTAGGCGGAGAAGTTGAAGTTGCTATGAAAGCTTTGAGCCGTGGCGCTAATATTCAAGCTGAAACAGTTAATGGTGATATTTTGTTTAAATTACCGCGTGACTTATCAGCAGATGTTGAAATAGCAGCTCACGCTGGTGGTAAAATTAGAAATGGTCTATCAAAAGATAAACCTAAAAAAGCAAAATATGGCCCATCAAGCTCACTTGAATTTCAACTGAAAGATGGTGATGTTGAAATAGAAATTGACACGGTAAATGGTCGTATTGAGTTAAAATACAATTAATCATCGCGCATATTTAATAAAGCCCAGCTCAATGCTGGGTTTTTTTATTGGTTCTGGTTAGAATAGCTAGATTCTCTTCGAGTTAAATCCAGTCATGGCAAAAGCAGATAAACAGTTAGATACCTTAAAAGTCCCTCCGCATTCAATTGAAGCTGAACAGTCGGTGTTGGGCGGCCTAATGCTTGATAATGAAGCATGGGACCGTGTTGCCGAGCGAGTTGTAGCGCAAGACTTTTATACCCGCACGCACAAGCTCATTTTTGAAGCGATGGAAAAGCTAGTTGAAAGCGGTCAACCCATCGATTTAATTACTATTTCTGAAACATTAGAAAAAACCAATGAGCTGGATTCAATTGGTGGATTTGCTTATCTAGGCGAAATCGCTAAAAACACGCCAAGTGCGGCGAACATCAATGCTTACGCTGAGATTGTACGCGAGCGCGCAGTTGTTCGTGAAATGATCCATGTGGCCAATGAAATTGCTGATGCAGGTTATAATCCTGAAGGGCGAGATAGTCACGACTTACTCGATTTAGCTGAAACCAAAGTATTTAAAATTGCTGAGCAACGTACAAAAAGCTCAGATGGCCCGCAGAATATTCATAATATTCTGGAAAAAACCATCGACAAAATTGAAGAGTTATATCAATCACCGCAAGACGGTGTAACAGGTGTAAGTACTGGTTACAGCGATTTAGACAAAATGACGGCGGGTATGCAACCGTCAGACTTAATCATCGTTGCCGCGCGTCCTTCAATGGGTAAAACCACCTTTGCCATGAACCTTGCAGAGCATGCTGCGATGACGCAAGACAAGCCAACGCTTATTTTCTCGCTAGAGATGCCGTCAGAGCAGATTATGATGAGGATGCTGGCATCCCTTGGTCGTATTAACCAAACCAAAGTGCGCACCGGTCAGCTTGATGATGATGATTGGGCGCGTTTATCGTCAACTATGGGATTGTTAATTGAAAAAGGCAAAATGTTTGTCGATGACTCATCAGGCCTAACACCTACCGAATTGCGTTCACGTGCGCGTCGTATCGCTCGTGATCATGGCGGTATTAGCATGATTATGGTGGATTACCTTCAGCTTATGCGAGTGCCAAGCTTACAGGACAACCGAACATTAGAAATCGCCGAAATTTCACGCTCACTCAAAGCCTTAGCAAAAGAGCTTGAATGTCCGGTTATTGCACTCTCTCAGTTGAACCGTACACTAGAGCAACGTGCTGATAAACGTCCAATCAACTCCGACTTACGTGAATCGGGTTCAATCGAGCAGGATGCCGACTTAATCATGTTTATTTATCGTGATGAAGTTTATAACGAGGATTCAACCGATAAAGGCGTCGCTGAAATTATTATTGGTAAGCAGCGTAACGGTCCAATTGGTAAAGTACGCTTAACCTTCCAAGGTCAATTCTCGCGATTTGACAACTACGCTGGACCTGCAGTGGATGATGAGTATTAATGCGACTCGCTTGCGCCGAAATCAATTTAACAGCGTTAAATCATAATCTAGCGCGAGTAAAAGAGCTTGCGCCGGGGTCACGCATTATGGCTGTGTTAAAAGCCAATGCTTATGGTCATGGTTTAGTGACTATTGCGCAAAATCTAGTTGACGCAGATGCTTTTGCGGTTGCCAGAATTGACGAAGCCTTGGCGTTACGCGCAGGTGGTGTAATTAAACCAATCGTGCTGTTAGAAGGGGTTTTTCGCGCGGAAGATTTAGCGATTGCGGCAACCAGTAACTTTAATGTTGTGGTGCATGATGAAGCGCAGCTAGTTATGCTTGAAAACGCACAGCTTGCAAGCCCAATAACAGCATGGTTAAAACTTGATACCGGCATGCACCGTTTAGGAATTGAGCCAAGCCAATGTCATGATATGTACACGCGTTTAGAGCGCTGTGTTAGTGTGGCTGAAAATATTAAGTTAATGACCCACTTTGCTTGCGCAGACGATCTTGACGACCGTAAAACAACTGAGCAAATGGCGCTCTTTTTCGATAGTATTAAAGGAAGAAATAACGAACTGTGCTTGGCAAATTCAGCGGGCATTGTTGGTTGGCCAAATAGTCATTGTGATTGGGTTAGACCTGGCTTAATGCTTTATGGCGTATCACCAATGATCGATTCAACAGGGCAAGATCATCAATTAACCGCAGTAATGCGATTAACCAGCAGTATTATTGCTATTCGTGATGTAAAAGCGGGTGAAACGGTTGGTTATGGCAGTGCCTGGCGTGCAGCGAGCGATACTCGAATAGGTGTGGTGGCAATGGGTTATGGCGACGGCTACCCAAGACATGCGCCAAATGGCACACCAGTGATGATTCAAGGTAAGCGCTTTGCGATTGTTGGTCGTGTGTCGATGGATATGATCACCGTAGAACTTGGCGATGACGACTTAGTAGTGCTAGGTGATGAAGTCGAGTTATGGGGACCAAATTTGCCAGTTGAGCAAATTGCGCAGTTTGCAACGACCATTCCTTACGAACTTCTGTGCAACATAACCCCTCGGGTTGAATATAAGTATATCCAAGAATAGTTTTATTTTGCAGCTAAGTGCGAGGTTTAGAATACTTCGCCCTGTATTGTAGCGACTAAGGTGCGAGCACCTCCGTAATCTCTGTGTTCACCAAGATAAATACCTTGCCACGTGCCCATATTAAGTTGACCATTAGCAATGGGAATTGAGATACTTGAACCCAGAGTGCTTGCCTTAATGTGCGCTGGCATATCATCATCACCTTCGTAATCATGCTGATAGTAACTTTGACCTTGCGGTACAAACTTATTGAAATGAGTTTCCATATCAATACGCACGGTTGGATCGGCGTTTTCGTTAATCGTTAAACTAGCAGATGTGTGCTGTATAAATAGGTGCAGTATGCCAATACGATAATTGCTCAGTTCAGCAAGATGATGAGTAATTTCAGCGTCTATTAAATGAAAACCTCGCGCACGAGGTTTTAATCGAAAGCTTTTTTGTTGCCAACTCATAATTATAGTTTGTCGAAACAAACCTCAATATGTGCTGCACCGAAATCCGATGTAAACGGCATAATAAGTTTAGGGCCTTCACACTTATGAGTGATAGTGTGGTCTTTACCTGATACAACAACGGGCGTTGCCATATCAAATTCGTAGCCCTTGTCGCCTAGTAAGTTTTTAGCACCACCGGCAACCATATTGGTAATTTCACCAACCATGTCGGTGACTTCTTCGTTTATTTTCTCAGGGCGTTCACCGAGCATGCGTTCCATAATGGTCATGGCGAGTTCGCCATCAAATGTGATAGACAAAGAACCTTTAGTTTGTGGGCCAACCATGCCGATTAAGCCTGATACATCGCCAACAGCTACTTCTGTTTTCTTTATTTTGGGCTTGCCCGGCGATAGATCAGTTTGTGCCATCGTTGATAACACATTGAGCAAAGAAGAAATAAATGGGTTTATAATTCTACATTCATGTTTTAGTCCGGTTCCGTTTTTTAGGCGTATATCATCTATAATTCAAGAATGAAGTTGCGATTTTTGCAAACTAATTCTGATATTTATTGACACTTAGCGCAAATACCACGCGCTTCAATTGTTTGAGTTACAACTTTAAAACCCAAATCTGTCGCTTGGTTGTTCAGCTCGTGCGCAATTGCGTGAGAATGAAGCTCTTCAACATGGCCGCATTTTTCGCAAATGAGTAACTGAACTGGATGAGTATGTTCAAAATGATGGCACAGCATAAATGCATTAGTGCTTTCAATTTTGTGAATAAAGCCCATTTCGGCTAAGAAATCGAGCGCTCTATAGATTGTAGCAGGTTTTGCATTAGGCTCAGTTTGCTTTAATTGCTCTAGCAAATCATAAGCGCCAACACCTGATTGAGTGCCAGCCAATAAGCGAAAAACTTTCTCGCGAATTGTCGTAAAGCGAACCCCTTTGTCGTTGCAAACGACTTTTGCTTTTTCTGTTAATGCTTCAACTGTCATAAAATTGTTCCTCGATATCAAAGTCATCTTACCACAATCAATTTAACTATTTGTAGTTAAGTCTTTAAGCAAATCCCTCTTTTGTGAATATAAATTGAGCAAAGACAAAAAATCGAGTAGAATCGCGACCCCATATTTACTGAGGTGTAGCGTGAATAGACGTTTTTCTGTAGCCCCAATGCTGGATTGGACGGATAGGCATTGTCGTACTTTCCATCGACAATTAACAAAGCATTCAGTGTTATACACTGAGATGATTACAACTGGTGCAATTATCTTTGGCAAAGGTGATTACTTACATTTTGGCCAACATGAACAACCAGTGGCATTGCAATTGGGTGGTTCCGATCCGAAAGCATTAGCAGAATGCGCAAAACGTGCAGACCAATATGGTTATCAAGAGATTAATTTAAACGTCGGCTGCCCATCTGATCGAGTGCAAAATGGCCGTTTTGGTGCCTGTTTAATGGCCGAACCTCAGTTGGTGGCTGAATGTATTTCGGCGATGAAAGCTGAAACAGACGTTCCTGTTACTGTTAAAACGCGTATTGGAATCGACGAGCAAGACTCTTACGAGTTCTTAACTGCATTAATTGATGCTAATTATAATGTGGGTTGTCGAGATTTTATAATCCATGCACGTAAAGCGTGGTTACAAGGTTTAAGCCCGAAAGAAAATCGTGAAATTCCGCCGCTCGATTATGAGCGTGTTTACCAACTTAAGCGTGATTTTAGTGATTGTCATATTTCACTAAACGGTGGCATAAAAACCATTGATGAATGTTTAACACACTTACAGCATATTGATGGTGTAATGGTTGGACGTGAAGCATATGCAAATCCATATATGCTGGCTGAAGTTGATAAGTTAATTTATGGTGATGAGCAAAGTGCCATGTTGACTCGGCACCAAGTGGTGCGCAATATGTTTGATTATATAGAATCAGAAATGACACAAGGTGCAAACTTTTGGCATGTTGTAAGGCATATGCTGGGTATTTTCCAAGGTCAGCCAGGAGCACGTTCATACCGTCGTCATCTTTCTGAAAATGGTCATAAGAAAGATGCTCAAATTTCATTACTGGAAGAAGCGCTGGCGTTTGTTCCTGAGTAATATCCCGAAATAGGGAAACCCCAATTCCGTATTTGGGAAAATTAAAAGCTAAATATTGGTTAAATTAACCAGTGTTTGGCTTTTTTTTTATTTATTAGACTAGTGCTTTTTGTTATTTTCTTTTAAATCAAATGGTTATGTTTTTGGCATGCTCTTTGTTATGTATTACGTACGATTCTTAATATTTAACCGAACGTTATGTTAGCAAAAATAGTTACTACAGCGTTGTTACTGATCAGTTTACTTCTGCAATCTGTACTTGCAACGCAAGCAGAGCAACAAGCGCAGCTTGAGCAGGTGTGTGAGCAAGTACCGAGTGTGGCTAACTTATTGCAATTGAAGTGTGAAAAAGGAGCTTAAAATGTTGGACTTACTTGATTTATTTAGCCTGTTTTTATTACCAGTTGTTAGTTTATTAGTGACAGTGGGTGTGTGGCACGGATTTATTGGGCAGCGTGGTCAAACTTTTTTTAAATAATTAATCTGCAGCTTTACTTCATATTTAAGCTCGTAATCTTTTTTAATCCTTAATCTGCGAATTTCACCCCTTTTGGGGTTGCTGTAATACGTTTGGAATTACACCTGACGTTTTAGCCATTACATATACCTTCTTTATAAGCTTGTTTGCAATTAATTCCGTTGTTGATGTATTCAATAGCGTTATCAATAGCGCGTTATTTACTTAGTTCCGGTCGTAACCTTTAATTAATTGTTATCGTAAAACATTGACTTGTGTTCTTTTTAATTTGACTCACTACTTAGCGCTAGCTTTAAAATCACGCGCTTAAATCTTCGTAAAATGCTAGCTAAATAAAATTTTAATTATTGGTTAATTTAACCAATATTGTGGTTAATTTAACTACCTTACAACTTTTTATAAATCCAACTTAACTATAACTTATTGTATTTATTGGTTTTGTTTGTTTTGGCACAATGATTGGAATAACAGAATACACAAGAGAAAAAATAGACGAATATCAACAGGAGAGAGTTATGGGCATTTTTACTCGATTAACCGACATTATCCAAGCGAACGTATCAGCAGCCTTAGACCGTGCTGAAGATCCAGAAAAACTAGTGCGTCTAATGGTACAAGAAATGGAAGAAGCGCTAGTAGAGTTACGCACTACATCGGCAAGCTTGATAGCTGAAAAGAAAACACTGCAGCGCAAGTTAACCAAACAGCAATCATCAGCAGACTATTGGCATGCTCAAGCTGAAAAAGCGTTGCAAAAAGAGCGTGAAGATCTTGCTAAAGCAGCACTTGCTGAGAAGCAAAAAGCAAATAAAGAAATCGATTCGATTCAACCAGAAATTGACCGGATTGATGAAGTGCTAAATAAAGTTGCGCAAGACAGTAATTCATTGCATCAAAAACTAACGCAAGCGAAGGGTAAACTAAAAGAGTACCAAATTCGCTCGCAGTCAGCAGAAGTTAGAGTGAAAGCTAAATCACAGCTTCATAGTGAGCAAATTGATCGGGCGCTAGAGCGTTTTAACGAAATCGAATACAAAGTGGACCGCATTGAAGCACAAATAGAGTCTTACGAAGTAACTCAGAGTTCGAGCCTTAAAACGCAGTTTGACGAGTTAGAAAAAGACGACGAACTAGATGAAGAGCTAGCGGCATTGAAAGCACAAGTTGCTAAAAAAGCAGCGTAGGAGGGGTTATGAAATCTCATATACATAACGGCAGTTTTTACAAAGACAGACTAAACAAAAAAGTGTCGGGCGTGTGCGCAGGTCTTGCTCTTGGTAATAGTTTACCAATCTGGAGCGTAAGATTAGCCGCAGTGGCAGCGTTGTTGGTTTTTCCTGTCGCAACTTTGCTCGCTTATTTTGTTGCAGCAACAGTACTGCCAGCACGTTATTATTAATTTTTTACTTAGGGGAGCTGGGCCTAACCGCTCCCCTAAAATTTACAATAATTAATAATTTTCAGGTACTTTTTGCATCTTCCTCTGTAGTATACTGAATCAAAGCATGGAGGGATTTTGATGTTTAAGCGCTATCTATTAATTATTATTTCAGTTTTTTCTTTTTCACTTGCAGCTAACCAAATTACAGTATCTGACTTTACTGTTCGCGAGTTTATTCCCGGAGCGCCATCAAGCGTTGGATATTTTCAGCTTGCTAATCACACGAACCAAGATCAAGTGCTTACTTCAGTAAGCATTGAAAAATTGGGTCGTGTTGAGATCCATAATCATGTGCAGAAAAATGGCATGATGAGTATGGTTAAACTAGAAAAATTGGCCATCGATGCACATTCTACAGCGATGTTTCAATCAGGTGGTTTGCACCTTATGCTGTTTTCACCTAAATCTAAATTAATTAAAGGTGAATCGCTAAGTGCTACATTTAATTTTGCATCTGGTTTAACGGTAAACGGTAAAGCGACGGTTGTTGGCATTAATGAAAGCGTTGAGAATGCGCATCAGCATCACCACCATCACTAGGAGGGGATATGCAACATAAAGGTAAAATTGCAGCTGCGGTTGCATTTGTTTTCTTATTTTTTTATCTAATCGCGGTTTATTGGAGTATTGAACCCGATATATTTAACGTTCAAGAACGCGCTGAGAATGCGGCTAAACAAGAACAGCAGCAAGTGGTTACTGGTTACGTTACTACAACTGCTGTAATTGAAGTTGCCAGCACATTGTTAAATAAGCCAGGTGGTTATTTAACTAACGATGTAATGCCACCGTCAGTAATGATGGATAACATGCCGTCATGGGAATTTGGCGTGTTGGAAATGACCCGTGATATCACGTTGGCAATGCGTAAAGATTTTAGTCGCTCTCAGTCTCAATCAACGGAACACCCTGAGCTTAAAGCTGCACAGCCGCAGTTTAATATCAATTCAACCGCGTGGATTTTACCAAGTGCGGAAGATGAGTATCAAAAGGGCATAGATGCATTAATTCGTTACCGTAAAGATATCGCAAACCCAGTAGATTCTAGCGCGCAATTTTATGCGCGAGCTGACAATTTACGTGCATACCTAAAAGAGGTTGAAAAGCGTTTAGGTAGTTTAAGCATGCGTTTAAGCAGTAGCGTAGGGCAAGATAAAATTAACACTGATCTTGCCGGCGATACAGCTGCGCGTCGCGCAAGTTATGCGCCATCACACCAATTGGTTAAAACGCCTTGGTTAGAAATCGATAATGTATTATATGAAGCGCGCGGTGCGAGTTGGGCGCTGTTACATTTTTTTGCGGCCATTGAAACCGACTTTGCCGATGTGTTAGAAAAGAAAAATGCACGTGTTAGCGTTAAGCAAATTATGCGCGAATTGGAAGCAACACAAGAAACTGTTTGGAGCCCAATGGTGTTAAACGGCAGTGGCTTTGGCTTTGTCGCAAATCACTCATTGGTAATGGCAAATTATTTATCGCGTGCGAATGCCGCGATTATTGAATTATCAGAATTACTCTCTCAGGGATAACTTAATGAAAAAAATGATGTTTGGTGCAGCACTAATTGCTGCCGCAATGGTACCACAGGCGAAAGCAGACACTTTGTTAGGCCTGTATGTTGGTGGTGATTATTGGGCTGCACAAACCGATGGTGCGCTAGGTACGTCGAGCGATATGCAAAGCTTCAATTTTGAAGATAAAGAATACGGCAGTTACTATGCAGCGCTTGAGCACCCAATCCCGTTAGTACCAAATGTAAAATTAAAATATACCCAATTAGAGTTAGCAGCCGATGCCAATTTAAATACCTCGTTTGGCTTTGGTGATAAAGTATTTAAAGTTAACTCAACAGTTACAGGCGACAGTGATTTAAGCCATGTTGATTACGTACTTTACTACGAAATCTTCGACAACGACTTGGTGTCGATTGATTTAGGTTTATCTGCTAAACAGTTTGATGGCTATGTAGCGGTTAAAGGCGATCAACAAGGTTCAAACTTTGGTGAAGAGTCGGTTGATTTTAATGGTTTTATTCCTATGGCTTATGGTGCGGTGCAGTTTGGTTTACCGTTTACTGGATTAAGCGCATTTGCCGAAGGCCAGCTATTAGCAATTGGTGATAGCAAAATTCAAGATTATCAAATCGGTGTTGCGTGGGAGTTTATCGATAATATGGCGGTGGATGTTGCTGTTAAAGCTGGTTACCGTGCAATGTTACTTGAACTAGATGACGTTGATGATATTTACACAGATATCGACGTTGATGGTGTATTTGCGGGCTTGCAAATTCACTTCTAATAGAATACCCGCATCTGAATTTGGTTTACGCTAGTAAACAGCTGGGTTTTCCAAGCTCATACTATAGTTTTGCCAGCATTAACTGTTGGCAAAACTCACATCAAAGCTCTTATCTAATGCTTTTTTCAGGCACTCTAAATATTGATTACTAAGTTTATTACTGGTTAATCGCGCTAGCGAGAACCCTGTTTGGGTAAATTTATAGTACGTTAAAATACTGCCTTGACGTTTAGCTGTTAGGGTTAAGGTGCCGTTGGCAAAGCTTAATGTTTGGCTTTCATCTCGTTCAAATGCTTTAGATTCAATCTCTTGCTGATAAATTAACTCAATGTCGATAAGTGTTAAAATATCGGGATAATTGAGTCCGGCGCTACTTAAGTTCACGTAGTTTTTTTTATGCGGATTTAAAAAATTAAGCAAACTTGGCGCAAGGTAGCTGCCGGTAATTATTTGGTGAAACCCATCACTGGCCGATTTACCCGCACACCCTGTTGCTAATTGTAATACGTCAGCTTCTTTTGGTGTGATGTGTTTAAGCGTGATCAAACTCTTATACGAAAATGATCCCGGATTAATAACTTCACCAGCAAGTACTTTCGCCCATAGCTTTTGAATATTGCTATTACTGGTATCTTCGGCCAGCTCTAAAAAGCGCTCAATCCAATCATGATCCGGCTCACCCTGTGAGGTCACTGGCGGGCAGTAATGTTGCGCTAAACCAAGAATCGATTCAATATTTGTCTGTTTTCGAACAAGTGCAAGCTTACGGCGTTTTTGTGCGCGTTGCAGCGTGCTTTCGGTGCTATTGTAATTTGGTAGAGGGTTAAGGGTTTTAGAAACACTGTCTTGCTCAAGGCGCTTTGATGCTTGCTCTGCGTTTACTTTATTGTGTTCTACACCCACTTTGCTTTTAATTATCTTTGCAAGGTGTTGTTGTGCCGTAATCGGTTTAATTGGCATCTTGTTGTTCCATCTTTTGACTTTTGCAAAGCGAGTTTAAATTTCGTAACCCTAAATCAATCGCGTCCTGCATTTTATATTTATGGTATTGCGTTAATAAACTACCCACTAGCGGGGTGTTAATGCCACCTTCAATTGCCCAACTTATTTGTAATTTATTGGCAAATGGCTTGGCAACAAAGTGACCAATATTAGTATGGTGGTCAATAATACTGGTGTAGGAAATGCTGTTATTACTAATCGCAGTTACCGTCATTTCACCAATGCGCTCGCCGCTTTGCCACTTTAAATAGGCGCCAATCTTATTACTGTTAGCAAGCTCTAATTCTTGCCATGTTTTTTCGTACGTTGCCCACGGTGTCCACAAGTGCCAATTAGCTAAATCCAACACCCAGCTTTGAAATTGCGGTTGCTGACAATGGCTCGTTATGGTTTTTTCAATGGTATAGCGATTTGGCAGTAAAGCGCTGGTTATTGCAATTACCAAAACTATGCTAAACAAGGTGCGAATTAAGTACCGCATTTGGCTCCGTATTTTCAGAAAACACTATAGTTATCATAGTATTTTTAAACATTCTAATTAATAGTCTATACTAGGTAAGTGGCTGATGCTAACGTTGCTTTAGCGCTATGTTTTGCTCACCAAAGTTTAAGTGGCAAATTACCGGATAACAAAAAAAATAATTGTGACCAGAGAAAGAGTTCAAAGGTCTTGTGACGACGTAGAGGTTTCATGACACAACCTGCCGAAGAACAGTTTTTATTCTTGAATGAAGATGATAACGAAACCCCCGAGCAGTACTCTGGTTTTTGGGATGTTTTGATAGTAGATGACGAGCCTGAAGTGCACTCCGTTACACAGCTGGCGCTGTCAGGTTTATCGTTTTGGAATAAACAACTCAGATTTCATCACGCTTACAGTGGTGAAGAAGCAGTTAAAAAACTAACTGAAATCCCCAATATTTCAGTGGTTTTGCTCGACGTGGTAATGGAAACCGACGACGCCGGATTAGTAACGGTTAAACGCATTCGCGAAGAGTTAAACAATTCACAATTACGAATTATTTTACGTACGGGTCAACCGGGTTATGCACCGGAAGAAAATATTATTCGTGAATATGATATTAATGACTACAAAACAAAAACCGAACTGACACGCGCCAAACTGGTAACCTCTCTTGTAACTGCACTTCGTTCTTATCAACAATTATGCGAGCTATCAGAGCATAATACTGGCCTTGAAAAAGTACTTGATGCGGCCAAATCGATTAACGGCCTTGAAGATTTAACGGCCTTTGCTTCACAAGTTATTGAGCAGATCGCTAAGTTGTTAGATGGTTCTGGTGACGGTGTGATTGTGAGTGCTGAGGGTGGACGTTCCGCAGTTCTTGGTGGCAGTGCTGAATACAAAGGAGCTGTTTGGCAAGGTATAGAACAAATAGATAACAGCCGAGCACTTGGCGTATTACAACAAACGTTAGCAAATAAAACCCATCAAATTGACGAGCATGACAGCTGCTTTTTTGTTGAAGATGACAAATCTCAGTTTGCTATTTATCTCGAAACCAAAGAAATGGTGCATGAGCAGCAGATTAAGCTTATTGAAATCTTTTTGCAGAATGTGTCATCCGCTTTTAAAAATGTCAGAATGCTCAGTGAGCTGCGTGATGCAGCTTATAAAGATAAACTAACCAAGCTACCAAATCGTAACGATTTTATAAATCAAATTGGTCGTTTTTACTCAGATAGTAATAACGATTTCTCTCTTTATTTTATTGATATAGCTGATTTTTCATCAATTAATAATGGTTTAGGGCAAGATGTTGGTGATTTACTATTACAAGCGGTAGCAACGCGAATTCAGGAAGATGTAATTGGTATCCGTTATTTTGCGCGCATTGGCGCGGATGTATTTGCTGCATTAGTTGAGTCTGACAAAGTGACGCCTGAGTCACTCAATCATATATTGTCTTTGCCTTTTCATGCTGGTGAACATTTATTGCCGGTTAACTTTCACTTGGGCGTCTGTGAGCAGCAGTACTTCTATAAAGATGGAAAACAAACACTCAAGTCGTGTTATATCGCACTTAATTTAGGTAAAAAACACTTAAGATTTAACTACGAATATTATCTGCCTGAAATGGAAGAGAAAATGGCGTGGCAGCTTGGGGTGTTAAAAGAACTGCGTCATGATTTTAGCGAACATAAATTGGCAGTGTGGTATCAACCGCAAATTTGTTTAGCAACACGTGAAGTAATTGGCTGTGAAGCATTATTAAGATGGCCAAACGAGCAGGGCAGTTTTATTTCTCCGGCGATTTTTGTGCCCTTAGCTGAGCAATCAGGGTTAATTTTACCAATTGGTCAATGGGTTTTGGAGCAAGCTTGTATAACGCAAAAGCAGTTATTAGAACTTGGTTTTGATATGCGTATTGCAGTGAATGTTTCAGTGCCGCAATTTCGTGATCCTCAATTTGTTAGTAAAGTAAAAGACACGTTAGCAGATCACCAAATAAACCCTCAGAAAATTGAGCTAGAAGTAACTGAAAGCATTGTGATGGATGAACCTGAAATTGTGATTGAAGCACTAACTGAGCTAAAAGAGCATGGTTTAGAAATTGCGATTGATGACTTTGGCACAGGGTTTTCGTCATTGTCATACCTTAAAAAACTGCCGCTTAACCGCATTAAAATAGACAGGGCCTTTGTAAAAGACATTCCTGAAGACAGTGGTGCCATTGCTGAGTTAATTGTATCACTGGGTAAAAAGCTTGGTTTAAACACCATTGCTGAAGGGATCGAAAATGAAGATCAGGCGAGTTGTTTGCGCCTTATGGGCTGCGAAGAGGCACAGGGCTTTATGTTTGCAAAGCCAATGCCGTATGAAGAACTCAAACAATTTTTGCTGGCTAAAAAATAAACACTAGAGGCTGGCGGTAAACTCAGCTATAATTTGCGGCCATTTTATTCTAGGGGCATTTTATGGCTGCTTTATCAGCAGAGCGTAGTCTTTTTTCATATCCAAAATATTGGGCCGAGTGTTATGGTCCATCGCCTTTTTTACCAACCAGCAGAGAAGAAATGGATGCCCTTGGTTGGGATTCGTGTGACATTATTATTGTAACGGGTGATGCCTATGTTGATCACCCAAGCTTTGGCATGGCAGTAATTGGTCGTGTGCTTGAAGCGCAGGGCTTTCGTGTCGGTATTATTTCACAGCCAGACTGGTCATCAAAAGATGCCTTTATGTCACTCGGAAAACCAAATTTATTTTACGGTGTAACCGCAGGTAATATGGACTCGATGATCAACCGTTATACCGCAGAAAAGCGTTTACGCCATGATGATGCATATACTGCCGGTAATGTTGGTGGTAAACGCCCTGATCGTGCGGTGATTGTATATAGCCAGCGTTGTAAAGAAGCTTATAAAGATGTGCCGGTGGTTATCGGTGGCATTGAAGCAAGTTTACGCCGTATTGCCCATTTTGATTATTGGTCTGAAAAGGTGCGTCGCAGTGTTATTTTTGACGCCAAAGCGGATATTTTAATTTACGGTAATGCAGAAAGGCCTTTAGTTGAAGTGGCACACGGTATTGCTGCGGGTAAAACCATGGATGAAATGCATGACATTCGTGGTACTGCGGTTATTCGTAAAGAGCCATTGCCTGGTTGGCGCGGTTCAGACTCCACTGCCATTGACAAAATCGGCAAGATAGACCCAATTCCAAACCCTTATGGTGCAGATGACGTAGGTTGTAGCAAATCAGAGTTTAAACAAGCGGGTATTGAACTAGGCGCTGAAGCTAAGCCTATTACCATTCAGCCGCCGCGTTTAAAGCCGTGGGAAAAAGTGTATGTAAAACTGCCAGCTTATGAGCAGGTAAGTGTAAATAAACCTCTGTATGCACATGCGTCACGTATTTTACACCAAGAAACTAACCCAGGTTGTGCCCGCGCACTTTTCCAGCGTCATGGTGATCGTTCGGTTTGGGTGAACCCACCGGCATTTCCACTTGAAACACAAGAGATGGATGATGTATTTGGTTTACCGTATCAGCGTGTGCCTCACCCAAGCTATGGTGATGAGAAAATTCCAGCCTACGATATGATCAAAACTTCGGTCAATATTATGCGAGGCTGTTTTGGTGGCTGTTCATTCTGTTCAATTACAGAGCATGAAGGGCGTATTATTCAAAGCCGTTCAGAGCAATCAATTATTGATGAAATTGAACAAATTCGTGACAAAGTACCAGGTTTTACAGGTGTTATTTCTGATCTTGGCGGCCCAACAGCCAATATGTACAAATTGCGCTGTAAAAGTAAAAAAGCAGAAAGCACTTGTCGTCGTTTATCGTGTGTTTTCCCCGATATTTGTAAGCATATGGATACTGACCAAACGCCAACGGTAAACTTGTATCGCAAAGCGCGTGAAGTTGAAGGTGTGAAGAAGGTGTTAATTGCATCAGGTGTGCGTTATGACTTGGCCATTGAAGATCCTAACTATGTTAAAGAGTTAGTGACACATCATGTTGGCGGTTACTTAAAAATCGCTCCAGAACATACCGAAAATGGCCCATTATCTAAAATGATGAAACCGGGCATGGGCACCTATGATCGCTTTAAAGAGCTTTTCGAAAAGTACTCAAAAGAAGCGGGTAAAAAACAGTATTTAATACCGTATTTTATCTCTGCCCACCCAGGTACAACAGATTTGGATATGGTCAATATGGCATTGTGGTTGAAGCGCCATGATTTCAAATTAGATCAAGTGCAAAATTTTTACCCGTCGCCAATGGCAAATGCCACTACCATTTACCATACTGAGATGAATTCGCTTAAGAACATTAAGAACAATACGGAAGTCGTTAGTGTGCCAAAAGGCGCGCGTCAGCGTCGCTTGCATAAAGCGATTCTGCGCTATCACGATCCTGCCGGTTGGCCAATGATCCGTGAAGCATTAAAGAAAATGGGCAAAGCGAACCTTATTGGTAATGGCCCAAATTGTTTAGTGCCTGCAGAATCAAGAAATGAGCAACGTAAGTCTGGTCAGAGTAAAGGTGGTAGGCCTGCACTGTCTCGCCATACGGGTTTTGGTCAGTTTAATAAAGCAAATACAAAGCCTAAGGTGGGTGGCAATAAGTCACGAGGTGGTAAATCTGCAAACTTTAGTAAGAGCAGAAAAAAAGCCAGCTCGTAAGAGTTGGCTTTTGAATGTTACTTTACTCAATCGGAATTCCCTTCCTGAAAACAACTATACGGTTTTTAGCTTAAGCTAAACTGAATAACTTAAGCTTAGGTTAAATAACTCAAGTTCAGCTTAAACAAAAAATGGCGAGCTAATAGCTCGCCATTTTAGTATTTAAATTAGATTACTCTTTCTCAAATGGCACGCCATTTTCCATCCATTTTGGTGCTGGCTTACCTTTAAGGTGGTGATCGAAGTATTCCATCATACGAATCGAGAAATCCACTTGGTTGGGAAATTTCTTCAGGTGATGCGGTTCACCTTCGTATTGTAAGAAAATTACATCTTTACCTGCACGGCGAAGTGCAAGGTAGTATTGGATCCCTTCCTGCCACGGCACTGCGCCATCTTTGTCACCAAACATAATCATAATTGGTGTATTAACTTTATCGGCGAAGAATACCGGTGAGTTTTCAATATAGAGATCTAAGCCTTCAAATAAGTCTTTGCCAATGCGGCTTTGTCCTGTTTCGTACTGGAATTGACGTGCAAGACCTGATTTTAAACGAATGCCACTGTATGCACTGGTCATGTTTGATACTGGTGCACCCGATACGACCGCTTTAAACATATCTGTTTGCGTTACCATAAAGGCACTTTGGTAACCGGCCCATGAGTGACCTTGTAAACCAATTTTGTCTTTGTCTGCCACACCCATATCAATCAGCTTTTGTGCTGCGTTAATCATAGTCTGAGTCGATGATTTACCTGGGTGACCAATTTCAAAACGGATATCCGGTAAGAAAATAGCGTAACCGTTTGAAGTAAACATTGGGAAGTTCGGTCTGTGGTTTAACTCCATTTTCGGGAAGTCATACATGCGTTGGCTCATATAGCGGTAGAAATAAATTACTACAGGCACTTTATCGCCTTTTTTATAGCCAGCAGGCTTAATTAACACGCCTTGTAAATCTTCACCGTCAAACCCTTTGTACTTTACAAGTTCTGGTTTACTAGCCCATGCAAAATTCTCTTTTTGTGGGTTCAGGTCAGTTAATTTTGTTGAGGTGGAAAGCGATGTATTGCTTAACCAAAAATCAGGAAACTCATGATAGCTCTGACGCGTATAAATTAACGTATCAGCATTTTTCGCTTTCTTTACTAGGTCAAAACGCGCTTCGCCAGCTAAAACCTGTTCAAGCTGGTTATTTGCTAAATTAAGTTTTGCAACGCCGGTTTGTTTGTTCTCTAGGTTAAAGCTTGAAAGTAATAACGTATCGTTTAAATCAAAAGATAGTTTGTTTTTATCTACGTTTTTAACGCGATAACGTGTTTCGTTCTTATAGCCGTGGGTTAAACGCGCGCCTTGCAGCGTGTTTACATCAAATGCCCAAATGTCATATTTGTCATATACATAAAGAGTATTACTATCACTGCTCCAACCGGCAAATCCATAGCCAGGTTGTTCACTTGGATAATCGTGTTGGTCGTCGCCAAACGTTGCTCGAATGCCTTTGGTTATCGCATTAAGCTTGGCGTCTTTGAGTGATTTAAGCTGAACTTGGCCCTTATCGAAGTATGCGGCAAATTGACCATTAGGTGAAAGCGTCGGGCGTGCGCGGGTATTTTCGCTAATTTTAACGCTGTTGCCGGTTTTCGTATCTACCGCATAGTAATCCGCAAAGAAACCGTCATACATAATTTTGTGAAGATGCGGCTTATTACTGTAGCCAAGTAAAAATTGCTTTTCAGTATGCAGGCTTACATCCCTTACAAGCTCAGTTTCGAGCTGTACTGCTTTATCGCTGTTTAAATGAAATACCGCTTGGTAATGGCGATTTTTATTCTTTTCATTCCATTGCTGAATTTCGCGCGGCTTTATTTCGGCATCTTTGTGGTGCCATACTTTTAAACCTTTTTGGTCACGAATTACATCGTAATCATAAAGGTCGTTTTGCGCTTTGTACTTTTTCTTTTCGATTTTTTCCGAAAGCATTGGGCGCGTCTCAAAATAAAGGCGCTCGCCAGTTTCAGACCATTTTAATTTAGCCGTTTTACCGATAAACCAATTCTCGATAGGCGTTTCGATTTGTTTTAATTGGTTGTTTTCACTTTGCCATAAGTAAAGTGAGTGTTCACGACGACGCTTATCATCATTAACGTAATTACCTACCGAAAGTGCTAGAACATCATTTTCTGGGTGCCAAACGAGTTTGTTAGCTACAACGCCTGGCTCAGTAAATAAGCTGCTCATTTCAAAATTTGGCAGAGCGATTTGACTAATGGCGTTTTTATCGCCTTCTTTGCTTACTTGGCTTACAACAAGTTGCGTGTTGCTTGGTGCAATGGCGTAAGTAAGCACGTTTTCAATTGAATGCGTTTTATCGTTTGTTAAGTTCACAATGTTAAGGGTGTAAACTTTATCTTTTTTATCCGCTTTTAATTTCGCGTCTTTATCGTCTTTGTCTTTTGATGTTTTATCTGCTTTTTTATCACTTTCGGCTTCGTCTTTTTTCTTAACTTCAGTGCGATAAGCAAGCCAGTTACCGTCATTGGAAATAACAAAGTCTTCAACACGCTCAAAGTTGATAACCTTGCCTGTTTCGCTATTTACTAACGATAAATCATTTTTTAGTTTTTTCTTTTTATCTTTTGATGCACTTTCACTGGCAAGTAGATCTGGTTTAACGGTAAACGCGACCCATTTCTCATTTTTATTAATAACCGGTGATGTGCCTCGCTCAACGCTTGCAAGTAGCGCCTTGTTATTTAGCGTGTAAACCTGTCCTTCGCTGTTACCGCGATAAGGGCTTGCGCTAAATGCGAGTAAACTTCCCTGCTCTGAAAGTTGGGTAGATTTTGCGTATTTAAAATCAAATACGTCTTTAAATTGAAGAGGTTCGCTGGCGCTTAATGCAAAACTGGTTGCTAACGCTAAGCTTGAAAGTGTAAACGCGAGTTTCATTAATGATTACCTAGTGCTAATTATTAGCTCTAGTGTAAACAGAAACCAAAAAGAAGAAAGAGAATGCGATAAGTCGCAAAATAGCGCGTTGAAGTAAAACATTTACTTCAACGCGAGGGGGTTAGTGCCAAGCTAAGGTGAAAAGTGACCACTGCGCGTCAAATTGCGCGGTTGGTTTTGCTTTAAAATCAGAGCGCACAAACTGGTTCATTTTACCTTCAACGTAGGCTAAAAGTAGATTTGCTAACTGTTCTTCTGCAAGGGTAAATGTTTTACCTTCACGTAGCTTACGTTCACGTAATACTTGCTTTAGTTGCGTTTCTAACTTTTCAAATAAGCCTTGAATACGCTCACGTAAACGCTCTTGTTCACCTTGCAGTGCATCACCGGTAAGAATGCGCGTAATGCCTGGATTTTTTTCAGCAAAGCTCAGAAGTAACAATAAAATATTGTGAATACGGCTATGGGTGTCTTTTTCTTTTTCTAAGATAAGATTGATATTGGAAAGCAGGGCATTTTCAATAAACTCAATTAAGCCTTCAAACATACGTGCTTTGCTTGGAAAGTGGCGATAAAGCGCCGCTTCTGAAACACCTACCTCAGTGGCTAGTTTAGCCGTGGTGATACGCTGTCCTGGACTGGTTTCAAGCATTTGCGCAAGTGCTTGTAAGATTTCTTCCTTGCGATTACTACGTTTTGTGGCAGGCATTTTTATCCCTTACTTCTTATCATTATTATCAACCTCAAGAGGCGCATATCTTAATTACTTATGATTTTAGATGCCAGTTTTTTTACTTTTTAGCCGCGAGTTTTGACGCGATTTCTTTCAATATTAAATGGCTAATTTGTTGTTTCGATTGCAGTGATAAGTGGCGTTCACCCTCTGGCCAAAACAGCGTCATCGCATTGTTTTCACTATTAAAACCAATGCTAGAATCAGACACATCGTTGGCGCAAATCATATCGAGATTTTTATTTTTTAGTTTGCCTTTGGCGTAGTTAGCAACATCGTTGGTTTCGGCTGCAAAGCCTACTGTAAACGGGCGATTTGCTTTTAGTGCAGCAACTGAGGCAATAATGTCAGGGTTTTTGCTGAGCTCAATGGTCATGGTATCGCCCTGTTTTTTAATTTTGTTATTTGCTGTAGTTGTTGCCTTGTAATCGGCAACTGCAGCGCAGCCAATAAATACATCTGAATTAACAGCTAACTCCATGGCAGCATCATGCATTTGCTGTGCGCTTTCTACATCAAAACGATTTACTTCACTCGGTGTGGTTAAATTCACTGGGCCACTAATTAGGTTTACATTAGCTCCTAACGCTTTTGCTGCACGGGCCAATGAAAATCCCATTTTCCCTGAGCTGTGATTAGAGATAAAACGCACAGGGTCAAGCGCTTCACGAGTTGGACCCGCTGTAATAGTAACTGTTTTACCTGCAAGTAGTGGGGTATCTTCGCGCATTAAACACAACTCAACTAGCTCGTTAGGCTCTAACATGCGGCCTTTACCTACATCGCCACAGGCTTGCTCGCCACTGGCAGGTCCCCAAATAGACACGCCATATTCACTTAATTTTTGTAAGTTTTGCTGGGTTGCAGGATGGGCGTACATTTGCTGATTCATCGCCGGTGCAATCGCCACTTTTGCCGGTGTCGCGAGTACCAAGGTGGTTAATAGATCGTCGGCCATACCATGTGCCATTTTGGCGATGGTGTTAGCGCTGGCTGGTGCAATTAAAATAAGGTCAGCCCATTTTGCAAATTCAATATGGCCCATTGCAGCTTCTGCCGCTGGGTCAAGTAAGGATGTCGAAACTGGGTTTCCTGATACGGCTTGCATGGTAAGCGGGGTTATAAACTGTTGCGCAGAGTCTGTCATTACTACCTTAACTTGCGCACCATTTTCGGTTAAACGCCTTGTTAATTCAGCACATTTATAAGCAGCAATTCCGCCTGTAATTCCCAATACTATTTTCTTCGACATAATAATTAATGACATTTTTTAAATTAGCTAAACCATACCATTTTCCATAATTTTTGGCGAGGCTGGCTATACTATTAAATGAACACAAATAGCTTAACAAGGATTGTTAAATGCAAATAAATCAAATGCCCATCGAGGCAAGACCAAGAGAAAAGTTATTAAATAAAGGTGCATCAAGTTTAACTGATGCCGAGCTACTGGCGATTTTTTTACGTACCGGTATTAAAGGGCTTAACGCCATTGAACTTGCTGATACATTACTCAAACAACAAGGCTCGCTTGGTCAACTCTTTTCACTCGAGTGTGATTCATTCTGCCAACAATTGGGACTGGGGCCTGCAAAATATGTACAGCTGCAAGCTGTGCTTGAATTGAGTAAACGTTTTTTTGCTGAGCAACTTAAGCGAGAAGCCGTATTTGATTCACCTTATTCGGTAATTAATTATTTAAAGTGCGAACTACAAAAAGAGCATAAAGAATGTTTTTACTTGCTGCTGCTCGATAGCCAAAACCGGCTAATTAAATCGATTAATTTATTTCAAGGTACTATTAATGCGGCATCGGTTTACCCAAGAGAGGTTGTTACCACAGTGCTTAAATACAATGCGGCTAATGTGATTTTGGCGCATAACCATCCAAGTGGTATTGCTGAGCCTTCAGAGGCGGATAAATTAATTACAAAGCGGCTATCAGACGCGCTTGGTTTGATTGATGTGAGTATTTTAGATCACATCATAATCGCTGCAGGTAATACTCATTCGTTTGCAGAGCATGGGCAAATTTGAAGGGACAAACGTGGGGCTATTAATGCTTTTTTGTAAATAGCTGTTTTTACAGTTATTAATATTATTGAAAATTATTCTCAATAGCATTAAAATTTAAAGTGTAATTAACTTTAAAAGCACTCACTTATTATGTACGTTTGTATTTGTCATGCAGTTACTGAAAAACAGATTAAACAGGCCGTAACCGATGGTATGGATTCTATCCGTGATGTGCGTGGCTGTTTAGGTGTAGGCAGTCAATGTGGTAAGTGTGTATGTCATGCAAAAGATGTAATCACACAATCACAGCAAGAACTAGCTATTAAAGTAAGTGTTGATTACACCAGCTGCCAAAAAGTAGCTTGATTCAAAGTTATAAGATTCCCAAATAAAAAACCGCTTAAATCGCGGTTTTTTATTACTCAAAATAAAGTGTGCTTATTTGTGATAATCCAAGCAAATCTCTACTTCATTTTTTGAACCCATGGTAACAGCAACACGCTGGTGAATTTCCTGTGGTTCAATATCTAAAATACGGTCAAGTCCTGCATATGCAACACCGCCAGCTTGCTCTACTAGCATTGCCATTGGGTTTGCTTCATAAAGTAAACGCAGTTTGAATGGTTTTTCTGGGTTTTTTGTGTCTTCAGGGTAAGTAAATAAACCGCCGCGACATAATAAACGGTGAACATCACCTACCATGCAGGCAATCCAACGCATATTGAAGTTTTTCTTACGCGGGCCTTCTTCGCCAGCAAGGCAATCAGCAATATAGTTTTGCATTGGTGCTATCCAATGGCGCTGATTTGATGCATTAATTGCGAACTCTTTAGTGTCTTCAGGAATAGCTACTTTATCTTCAGTAAGTAAGAAACTGCCGTGTGTTCTGTCTAATGTGAATAAACGCGTACCTTTACCAATAGTTAGCGCCAACATAGTTGATGGGCCATAAAGTACATAACCTGCTGCGACTTGGTGCTTGCCTGCCTGCATGAAAATGCTTTGATCATCAGCAGCTTTGTCTTTTGGTGCTCTCATAATTGAGAAAATGGTGCCAACCAACGAGTTAATATCGGTATTTGATGAACCATCAAGTGGGTCGAATGCAACGATATATTCAGCATCTGGGTTGCCAGCAACAGTATAATCTTCTTCTTCAGACGCGATGGCTTTTACGTAGCCAGACTCAAGTAGAATATCTTTAAGTAACTGGTTCGATAAAACATCAAGTTTCTTTTGCGTTTCACCTTGAATATTTTCATCTAAGGTTGAACCTAAAACACCTGATAATTCACCTTGGCTTACGCGGAATGAAATTTCCTTACAAGCAGCAAGAATCGTTCTGATCAATGATAAAAGATCACGAGGACAGCCGTCTTCGATCAATACTGGTGGAAGTCTACGCATTTTATATTCCTGACTAATAGCTTATTGCCACATAAAGTGAGAGGGTGGCAACAGGCAACCTTTCGGTAGCGCTCAGTTAAATTTGTATACAATTGTACATCAGCTTGTGTATCATTTAAGCACCATGCACCATTGATAATGAAATAACAAAGAAGATGCAAAGATTAGTACAACCATTTCTGCTGATCTGTGCTTTGTTACTGTTAAGTATACCAAAAGCGCAGGCAACCCTGAAACCCATTGATGCATTTACTAGCGAAATGAATCGTTACCCGGGTTATTTTACCTTTTATTATGACAATGCTTCGGGCAAAGTTTATTTAGAAGTAGATAAATTTAATCAAGAATTTCTTCTGCAATTAAGCATGCCTTACGGCTTAGGGTCGAATGATATTGGTCTTGACCGAGGGCAGCTGGGCGACACCAAAATTGTGCAGTTTGAAAAACACGGTAATAAACTTTTATTAAAGCAAAATAATACTTACTACCGTGCTAACAGCTCAAACGCAGCTGAACAGCAAAGTATTCGTGAAGCATTTGCTTCTAGCGTATTACATGGTTTTGAAATTAAAGCAGCAAATAACGATAGTGTGTTAATTGATTACACGCCTTATTTATTATCGGATGTGCACGGTGTTAGTCGCACACTTGCAAGCCAGCAACAAGGTAGTTTTAGCCTTGATAAAAGTAAAAGTGCTGTTTACATGCCGCGTTCTAAGTCGTTTGCTAAAAATACCGAGTTAGAAGCGATTGTTAGTTTTAATGGCACAAAGCCGGGTAAATACATAAAACAAGTAGCACCAGATCCATACGCTATTTCAGTACATTTACATCATTCGTTAATTGAACTACCGGATGATGGTTTTAAACCGCGTAAATTCCATCCGCAATCGGGTTTTTGGAGCGAAGAATATAAAGACTATGCGGCGCCTTTATCAGAGTCGATGTATGTGCGTTATATTCCAAAACATCGCTTAGCGAAAAAAGATCCAACAGCTGAAATTTCCGAAGCCGTTAAACCAATTATTTACTACCTCGACCCAGGTGTACCAGACCCTGTAAAAACAGCTTTACTCGATGGTGCAAAATGGTGGCAAGCAGCCTTTGAAGCAGCGGGTTATAAAAATGCGTACCAAGTAAAAATTCTACCTGAAAAAGCCGACCCAATGGATATTCGCTATAACGTGATCCAATGGGTGCACCGTGCAACTCGTGGTTGGTCATATGGTTCAAGTGTTATAGACCCTCGCACAGGCGAAATTATTAAAGGTCATGTAACACTCGGTTCACTGCGTGTGCGTCAAGATATTCTAATTGCAGAAGCACTCGCAGCACCTTATTTAAAAGGCGATGAAACGGTAGAAAAATTACATGCGATGGCGCTTGACCGTATTCGTCAATTAAGTGCACATGAAGTAGGTCATACCTTAGGTATTGCGCATAACTTTTCTGCGTCAGTAAAAGACCGCGCATCGGTAATGGATTACCCCCATCCTTTAGTGAGTTTTAATGAGGATGGTAGCTTTAACACTGAAAATGGCTATGGCAAAGGCTTAGGTGTGTGGGATATTCAAGTTTGTGAAATATGGTTACTCTGATTTTCCGATTTTGACTGAAGCAAAAGAACTTGAAAAAATCTTAGCGGAAAACAAACGCCTTGGTCTTGAGTTTATTTCCGATAGCGATGCACGCGCTAAAGGCGGCGCACACCCAACTGCACATTTGTGGGATAACGGCGAAAATCCAAGCCAAGAGCTACACCGAGTGCTTTCTATTCGCGAAAAAGCGATGGCGAAGTTTGGCCTTCACAATATTAAAAATGGTACGGCGCTATCGCAGCTAGAAGAAGTGTTTATTCCACTTTATTTATTCCATCGTTATCAATCAGAAGCAGCGGTTAAATTGATTGCAGGCATTGATTACGATTATGAATTACGTAGTGGTGATACTTTTAAAGGTAACAAGCTTGTTGATGTTGCTAAGCAAAAAGAAGCACTAAGTGCGTTATTAACAACGCTTGAAGCAGATCAGTTAGTAGTGCCTGAACACGTGCTTGATGTGATTACACCAAAAGCCTACGGAGAATACAAAACCCGTGAAAGCTTAATCGGCCGTACGGGTTTAACACTTGATCCGTTAGCATTACCGGAAGTTTCTGCAAATCATTCACTCTCACTATTGCTAAATTCACAGCGTCTAAATCGTCTCCATTTCCAAGCGATGCGAGATAGCAAACAGCTAAGTGCGCGTAATGTGTTATTTCAACTTAGTGAGCAGGTATTTTTTGATAGCCAAAAACAAGGTATGGCACACCAAGTATCTCAACGTATTCAAATGGTGGCGGCATATCATTTAGTAAATGCAGCGCTTAGTGATAAAACCGACCCAGAGGTACAAGCTGAGTTAGTTGGTCAAATTACCTTTATTGCTAGTAAGTATGCACGTACTAACGATAACTTCAAAAAACACATTGCGAGTGTATTAACTAAGTCACTCGAAAATGGAAGCTGGCAGGGTAACTTCAAACCATTACCTATGCCACCAGGCTCACCTATTTAACACCTGATTGGTAAGTTATGGCATACTAAGCCCATTAGCGAAATCTAATGGGCTTTTTTATTGAACTGTTAAATTTTTTAAAGCTCATATCGAATTTATACGACAAGAATTAATAACAATGCATATTCATATTTTAGGTATTTGCGGCACCTTTATGGGTGGTATCGCAGCCATTGCAAAGTCGCTGGGCCATAAAGTCACAGGTTCAGATCAAAACGTTTATCCACCAATGAGCACTCAGCTTGAGTCTTTAGGTATTGAACTAATTCAAGGTTACGATGTTGCCCAGTTAAAACCACAACCAGATATCGTGGTGATTGGCAATGCTATGAGCCGTGGTAATCCATGCGTTGAATATGTGCTTGAAAATCGTATTCCTTATACTTCCGGCCCAGAGTGGTTAAAGCATAATGTACTGCAAGATGCTTGGGTGCTAGCCGTGTCAGGTACCCATGGTAAAACCACTACAGCCAGTATGCTTGCATGGGTATTAGAATACGCAGGTCTTGATCCAAGCTTTTTAATTGGTGGTGTAGTACAAAACTTTGGCCTGTCGGCGCGCATAGGCAAAACCCCGTTTTTTGTTATAGAAGCAGATGAATATGACACCGCCTTTTTTGATAAGCGCAGTAAGTTTGTGCACTATTTGCCGCGCACCTTAATTCTGAATAACCTTGAATTTGACCACGCTGATATTTTTGAAGATTTAGCGGCAATTCAAAAACAGTTTCATCATTTATTACGCATCGTACCTGGGCAAGGTAAAGTGATTTGGCCAAGCGATGATGTGAATATTCAGCAAGTTATCGAAAAAGGTTGTTGGAGTGAGCAAGAGCAACTTGGCAATGACTGGGATTATCAACTTATTAATGCAGATGGCAGCGAGTTTGATGTGCTTCTTGCTGGCGATATCGTTGGGCGTGTGAACTGGCAAGCTATTGGCGAGCACAACGTTAAAAACGCTTTAATGACGATTGCAGCAGCACGTCATGTGGGTATTCCTGTTGAAACATCAATTGCGGCGCTGGCTGAGTTTATTTCGCCAAAACGCCGTATGGAATTAAAAGGCGAAGTTGCGGGCATTAAGTTGTATGATGATTTCGCCCATCACCCAACTGCTATTAAAACGACTTTAGCAGGTCTTAGAGCAAAAGTGGGCCAAGCGCGTATTTTTGCCGTATTAGAACCTCGTTCCAATACAATGAAAATGGGCGTGCATCAAAATACGTTATTAGCATCACTTGAAGGTGCCGACGATGTGATTTTATTTGAGCCAGAGAACCTAAGCTGGTCACTCAAAGATGCTGCCAATAACGCTGGCGCTCTATGTTTTAACAGCACAGATGAGATCATTAAAACGTTACTTGAAAAAGCAACTGCCGGAGACCATATATTGGTAATGAGTAACGGTGGCTTTGAAAATATTCATAATCGTATTTTAGATGCGCTCGCCAACAAATAGGCTTTTTATGACGCAAAACCATGAATTTAATGAAACCATTACCGTTGCACTTAGCGGTGCTTCAGGCATGCCATATGGTTTAAAACTAATTGAAACGCTCATTTCGTTAAATCACCAAGTATTTGTTTTGGTATCAAGCGCGGCCCGTGTGGTGCTTGATACTGAATCAGATGTAAAACTATCGGGCAACGAAGAAAAGGCAACAGAGCAACTGACAAGCCTATTCAATGCCAAACCAAACCAGCTTAAAGTATTTGGTAAAGATAACTGGTTTAGTCCTGTGGCATCGGGTAGTGCTGCACCTAAAAAGATGATTGTCTGTCCGTGTAGTGCAGGTACTGTTTCGGCGATTAGTCATGGTGCATCTGATAACTTATTAGAGCGTGCTGCAGATGTAGTGATTAAAGAAAAAGGCCAGTTAATGCTGGTGGTGCGCGAAACACCGCTGAGCGCGATTCACCTTGAAAATATGCATAAGCTGGCGCAATTAGGTGTAACTATTATGCCTGCAGCACCAGGGTTTTATCATAACCCAAGCTCAATCGAAGATTTGGTTAACTTTATGGTGGCGCGCATTTTAGATCATTTATCTATTGAGCATACGTTAGCTAAACGTTGGGGCTACGGCTGCTAATTAATCCATCCAAAATTGGAACGCAAAACACAATGACAAAAGCTCTCGAAATTGTTGGTTTAGAAAAAACCTACAGTAACGGTGTTCAAGCTGTTAAAGGAATTGATTTAACGGTCGAAAAAGGCGACTTTTTTGCGCTGTTAGGTGCTAATGGTGCTGGCAAATCGACCACAATTGGCGTGATTTCTTCACTTGTTAATAAAACCAAAGGCACGGTAAAAGTATTTGGTCATGATATTGATACCGACCTTGGTAAGGCTAAAACTAATTTAGGGTTAGTACCGCAGGAATTTAACTTTAGTCAGTTTGAAACACTTAACCAAATCTTAGTGAACCAAGCGGGTTACTATGGCGTGCCACGCGCAGAGGCGCATAAACGTGCTGATGAGTTACTGGCACAACTAGGTCTTGCCGATAAAAAAGATAAGCAAGCACGCACCTTATCAGGTGGTATGAAACGCCGTTTAATGATTGCACGTGCGTTAATGCACAAACCGCAGCTGCTGATTTTAGATGAACCTACCGCCGGTGTAGATATTGAGCTGCGTCGCTCTATGTGGGAATTCTTAAAAGAGATAAACCAGCAAGGCGTTACCATTATCCTCACTACTCATTACCTTGAAGAAGCGGAAATGTTGTGTAAAAACATTGCGATTATCGATAAAGGTCAGATTATTGAAAACACCAATATGAAGTCACTGTTGGCAAAGCTTGATAAAGAAACCTTTATTCTTGATTTAAAACAGCCAACATCGGTATTTTCTCTTGATGGTTACACAACTCGTGAAATTGACGACCATACAATCGAAGTAGATGTGGAAAAATCACAAGGGTTAAATGGTGTATTTGATGCATTAAGTGCGTCAGGCAATACGGTGCTAAGTATGCGTAATAAGGCGAATCGATTAGAAGAGCTGTTTGTTGCGATTGTGGAAAAGGGGCGCGAGCAATAATGAGTAATCAATTTACCGCATTAAAAACCATTTGGATAAAAGAGTGTATTCGTTTTACTCGTATTTGGGTGCAAACGTTAGTGCCGCCAGCCATTACCATGTCACTGTACTTTGTTATTTTTGGTAATTTAATTGGCTCGCGTATTGGCGATATGGGTGGCTTTAACTATATGGAGTTTATTGTACCGGGTCTGATTATGATGTCGGTGATTACTAACTCTTATTCCAATGTGGCATCGAGTTTTTACTCAACAAAATTCCAAAAAAGCATCGAAGAGTTACTCGTTTCGCCTGTGCCAACTTACATTATTGTCTTAGGCTATATGGGCGGCGGTATGGCACGCGGCTTATGTGTTGGCATTATAGTGACTATTTTGTCGCTGTTTTTTGTGGATATTCAAATTCATAATGTGTCGGTTATTTTTGCGACTGTTTTACTTACCGCTGCGGTATTCGCTTTAGGTGGCTTAATTAATGCTGTATACGCTAATAGTTTTGACGATATCAGTATTATCCCCACCTTTGTTTTAACGCCGCTAACCTATTTAGGTGGCGTGTTTTATTCAATCACCTTGTTGCCTGATTTTTGGCAAGGAGTTTCACAATTTAATCCGATTATCTACATGGTAAATGCATTTAGATACGGCTTTTTAGGTGTTTCGGATGTGGATATCACAACGGCATTTGCAGTGATTATTGGGTTTATTAGCGCTTTATTTGCTGTGGCATACCGTTTAATTGATAAAGGGGTTGGCATTCGCCACTGATAGAAATATGTCTGACGCAAATTCAAGAAGTATTAGTTCGAATCAACAAGGACTAAATGAAAAGTTAGAAGAAGTGGTGCGCAAGCATCTAAGTACTGAATTTAAAAAGCCGATAGCTGCACATACGCAAGCTGCTTTTGATGAAGTAAACGCAAAGGTACAAAGCTTTAACGGCCCAATTATTCTCGATTCATGTTGTGGCGTGGGTGAAAGTACTGCTAACCTTGCGCGAAAGCATGCTGAAGCCTTGGTTATTGGTATTGATAAATCAGCACATCGCTTAGAAAAACATGATGTTGAGTACAAACAAACGGAAAATGGCCAGTACTTGCTAGTGCGCGCTGATTTAAATGACTTTTGGCGTTTAGTGGTGGGGCATCAATGGCAAGTGACACACCACTATTTGCTGTACCCAAACCCGTGGCCTAAAGCTAAGCATTTAGGGCGCCGCTGGCATGGAGCACCGGTATTTCCATATATTGTGAAAATTGGTGGTCAACTTGAGGTAAGAAGTAATTGGCAAACCTATGTTGATGAGTTTGCCTTTGCACTTGGTTTAGCTGGCGTGGACGTGTCTGTAACGCCATATAGTGCAGATACTGCAATTACCCCATTTGAGCGAAAGTACTGGGCCAGTGGCCAACAAAGCCACCGACTGCAAATTGACCTTAACTCGCTTTAGCTGTTTGTGAAATGTGAGCCAGCTCTCGAGCTGGCTTCGCGTAGTAAAAACCCTGTACGTATTTAATGCCCGCTTTTGCGAGCTTATCGGCAACGAGCTTGTTTTCAACGCCTTCTGCAATCAAGGTTAAGTTCACTTCCTTAGCAAAATTGGCAATGTGTTGAATAAATAAAAACACTTCATCGTCTTTGGTAATTTGTGATACTAAAGAGCGATCGATTTTCAAGCCATCGACTTCTAGTTTAAGAATATTCGAAATATTTGAGTAACCAGTTCCAAAGTCATCGATAAAGACCTTCGCACCGTGTCTTCTTACCATTTCTACAAAGCCTTTGATTTCCGTTAGGTTGGCAATCGCTTCAGTTTCGATAAGCTCAAATGAAATGTGGTGAGGTGTAGGGTAGCGCTTTAATTCATCATCAAGAAATTGCGCCAGGCTTGGGTCTAACATATCTTGCGCGGTTAAATTCATGCTCCAGCATAAATTAGTTTGGCGAAAGCGCTTAACGCAATCAAGAAAAACCATGCGAGTTAATTGCCCATCCATGCGACTGCGATTTACGACAGATAAAAAGTAATCAGGCTCATATAAAGCATCGTTAATCTTAATGCGTGCTAAGCCTTCGTACATTAAGGTTTCGTTACCGTCGATAGTGAGTATTGGCTGAAAGTGCGCTTCAACTTGGCCATTTTTAAATGCTTCTCGTACATCTTTGGCAATTTTTAAGTTGTGCTGATATTGATTTTTAATAATGTTCATTGCATCGGAGTAAAACACCACAAGCTCACGACTACGCTTAGCTTGTTCAACTGCAATACGTGCATTTTCAACTAACAGAGTTTTATTGCCAGTGGCAATACCGGCACATAAGGTCACGTAGATAAATGGGTCATATAATAAAGGCGCATTTTTATTTAGATTTTCGACTAGTTTTAAACAGGCATTGCTGTCTAAGTTGGGCGATAGCAATGCTATTTTATTGCTAGATAAGCGATACAGGTTACATTCAGTGCTTTTTAACTTATTTAAACGTGCCAGCAATTTTTGCATTACTTCATCACCAATGTGGGAGCCGTAAAAACCGTTAATATCTTCAAGGTTACTAACTAATACTATGGCCAATTGCATGTGCAGTGGTGAATGGCTTTGCAGTTTTCTTTCTAGTGCAATATGGTTTGGGTAGCCCGTAACAGGATCGCGGGTTAAATTTTGTTTTAGTAGATAAATGTAAGCACTGCCCACTAAAGTTGCGATAAAGAAAAAGAAACTTGCTGTGATTACCGCTTGGCTAACACTTGCTGCAAGCTGTTCATTTAAATCTTTAATGGTGATGTCAGCGCCAGTTAAATAGGTGCGCCCGTCTTTTGCTTGAAACGGTAAAAATATGGTGCGGAAATGGCCCCACTGATCTTCAGAATGCTCAAATAAAGGCTCTGTTGAATAAAACGCTTTAACGTTTAATTGTGTCGCTTCAGGGTAAAGATCATAAAAATAAGTAAGCTTATTGTTTTTAATATCCTCGTTAGTATAACTAGATGCAGAGAAGTAAACTTGATCGCCTTCTTTTATCATTGCGTATACGTATTCGAGTTCGAGCTTGCTGGCAAACTCAGAGAGTTGTTTGCTTTTTAATAGGTAGCTTTTTTCATCAATGTGGTCGGGACCGATAATATTGTCGTGGTATTCGTCACCGAGAATGAATTTAACACTTTGTGCTGCGTTTAAGAGTTTAGCATCAACCTCTTTTAAAATGTCGTTGTAGGTGTGTGAATAAACGTAATAAACATAGCCGCCAAGGCTTGCTAAAAACAGTACGCCCGCAAAAAAAAGCCAACGAATTCCTTGATTTGAATAATACATGCGCATCCTTGCCAAAAACTAATTTTTGCCGCAATTGAAAAATACTGCTTTACTGTATAGCAAGCAAAGGGTTATGTTGTTTTGAAACACCTTATAATAGTCAATTTAGTGTGTTTTTTACAGCAGTAGATGGAGATATTGTGCAAATTGCGAGACTTTTTCTTGTAATTGAAGTAGAGTTGACAGCCTTTTTTTATGAATATGTTTGAACACTTTTTGGGTAAAGTGAGTAGTATGGTTGATGAAACACGTCAAGCAGTGCGCCCAGCAATAGCGTCTGAAGAAAGCTTAATGCGAATTTTTACGGTGCCAGAGGCGCCGGGCTCGACTTTGGCTAAAATTGAGCAAGAAATATCAAGTAACTTAGCAGGCTTTCTTAACGAAAATATTGCAGCGGTTGAAAAACCTTTGCATGAAATTGAAAAAGATTTCCAAGCTGCAAATATCCCTGAAGAACCTCGTTTTGTATCTGAGCACGCCCAAGAGTTAATGGAAAAGCTGGTGGCGCATTCAGTACATACGTCAGCGCCGAGCTTTATTGGTCATATGACTTCGGCCTTACCGCATTTTGTTTTACCTCTGTCAAAGTTGATGGTGGGGTTAAACCAAAATCTGGTAAAAATTGAAACATCTAAAGCATTTACACCATTAGAACGTCAAGTATTGGGTATGATGCACCACATGGTTTACGGCAAAGATGATGCCTTTTACCGTAAGTGGATGCACAACGCCAAAAATGCTTTAGGTGCATTTTGTTCAGGCGGCACGGTTGCCAATATTTCAGCACTTTGGGTTGCGCGCAATAAGCTGCTTAAACCAGATGGCGATTTTAATGGTATAAATAGCGATGGGTTAGTTGCGGCTATGATGCATTATGGCTACAAAGGCTTAGCTATTTTAGTGTCAGAGCGTGGTCACTACTCACTTGGTAAAGCTGCTGATGTGCTCGGTATTGGCCGCAGTAATATTGTATCTATCGAAACAGATCATAATAACCGTGTTGATGTTGCTAAAATGCGTGAAAAGGCTAACGAATTAGCAGAAAAAGGCATTAAAGTGATGGCAATTGTTGGTGTTGCAGGCACAACTGAAACTGGCAATATTGACCCGCTTAATGAAATGGCCGACCTAGCTGAGGAAATCAATTGTCATTTTCATATTGATGCCGCTTGGGGCGGTGCAACCATGCTGTCTAATAATGCGCGTAGGTTATTAGCTGGCTGTGAACGTGCCGATTCAATTACCATAGATGCACATAAGCAAATGTATGTGCCCATGGGCGCAGGTATTGTGCTTTTCAAAGAGCCAGATATAGTCAATGTGGTAGAACATCACGCTGAATATATCTTACGTAAAGGCTCGAAAGATTTAGGCTCACACACCCTTGAAGGTAGCCGCCCAGGTATGGCGATGTTGGTGCATGCGTGTTTATCAATTATTGGTCGCAAAGGCTATGAAATGTTAATTGATAAAAGCCTTGAAAAAGCGCGCTATTTTGCTGAACTTATTAAGCAAACAGATGACTTTGAACTGGTTACTGAACCAGAACTTTGCTTGTTAACATATCGCTATGTACCAGAAAAAATTAAAGAAGTACTTAAAACGGCAGATGAACAAACTAAGTTAGATATTTACGCAGCACTTAATCGTTTTACTGCGAGCATGCAAAAACGTCAGCGTGAAGCAGGGCGCTCATTTGTATCGCGTACACGTTTAACGCCATATCAGTACGATAATTTACCGACAGTAGTATTTCGCGTTGTATTAGCAAATCCGCTTACATCAAATCAAATATTGCATGATATTTTAGCGGAGCAGCGAGAGTTGGCTGGTAAAGATCCAATATTTAAAAAGTATTTAGCGAAATATTTATAATTTAGCGTTGTGAATTTTTTATGAAAAAGGGAGCATTTGCTCCCTTTTTTACGTTTTTATTTAATCTGAACTCGGATGAGATAATCGTAAACCCTAAGCTTCGGTTTCAATGTCCACAATCAAGTCAGACGTAATAGACTCGAGCGCTTCAATCACATCATCTTTACTTAAACCTGCTGGCAATTCTACCCGAGCTTCTGCGTTAAACAGAGGCACACCCCAATTAGGCGCGCTTTGTTGCTTTGAGTTAAAGTGAATAATTGAGGCGCCTTTATGGCGTAACACACTAGAAAGCTCTTGCACTATACCTGGTCTGTCATTGCTGGTAATAACAAAGTTAAGCTGTTGGCTTGCGTCGGTTACTTGTTCTTGCCCTGCTTCAATTTTTACTTCGAGATCGGGAATGGCGTAAATTGCGCCCTCGAGTGCCGACAAATGTTCTTCAGGTACTTCTAACTGTAAAATTCCGGCAAAGTGGCCGCAAAGGTGGCTTAAGTTACTGGCTAACCAATTGCCATGGTTAGCTAAAACCGCTGAGGATAGTTCATCTACTAGACCTGAGCGGTCAGGACCAATAATTGTTAATACTAACTGCTTCATATACTTGTCTCGTTATCTAATTAGCGCAACCCTCTCTACACAAATTAAGAAATAATTGTTAGCTAATTCAAAGGATTAAATGGTGGTGTAGAGCTGTTTAAGTATTGATGATTGCCTGCCTTTTGTCCAATTTATTTTGTCAAATTTTGTTAAATAATCGGTGTAACTTTTCGGTCATAAAAACGAAATATTTCACTCTCTGTAACATTTCTGTCATCTTGACAAAATATAATGCACGTCAACTAAATCCTAATTCTATTTGTAAGGGCCAATGGATGAGTTCCAATCCGCCAAGTGTTGAATTCAATACTAATAGAAACAGACTGATCAAAGATAAAGTCGCCAAATACAGTATTACGGCAGGCGGTACATTAGTACTGGTTGCCTTATTGTTGATCTTCTTTTATCTGTTGTATGTAGTACAGCCGATTTTCGCTTCATCACATGTTGAAGTGAGAAATCAATTCGCTCTACCTGAAACGCAAGAGTACGTTGCGGCAGGTATGGAAGAGCAAGGTGAAATCGCTTACTTGTTCACACCAACTGGCGAGCTGAGTTATTACACCATTAAAGGTGAGAAATTCGGCACTAAGCTAACAAGCTTTAATGTTGAATTTGATGCACCGGTAACCAGCTTTGCACGCACTGCACCTCATCAGGCTATGTATGCTTATGGTCTTGAAAATGGCGCAATTAAAGTTGTGAACCCGAAATTTGAAGTAGGATTTGCCAACAATGGCCGTACCATTAAGCCAAGTATTGCGTATCCACTCGGTGAAAGTGAAGTGATGATTGATGACGAAGGTGCATCAATTCGTAAATTCGCGTTCAGCTATGTTGCCGATGATAATCAACTTGGTGTACTTGCATTAACCGGTGATCAACGTCTGCTGTTTAGCATGCTTGCAGCGGAAGAAAATATGTTTTCTGGTGAAATGGAATGGTCAAGTGAAACTGCGGAGATTCCAGTTGAAGGTAAAGTGGATGAATTATTAATTTCACCTGACTTTAGCCGTGCATTTGTGAGAGTGGCTAATAAGATTTACATCTACAATACGCGCGACATTGAAGATATTACGCGTATTCAAGTGCTTGCCGCGAATCAAGAGAATGCCAACCTAGTTAAAATGCAATTACTGTCAGGCGCTAACTCATTAATGTTGGTTAACGACAACGGTGAAATTTCACAGTGGTTTGAAATTAATGGTGATTCGGGTCGCAAGTTCGCCAAAATCCGTGCTTTTGCAAGTGGTGATAAAGAAATTTCAGGACTTTACAGTGAATACTATCGCCGTACATTCTTTAGCACTAATAACCAAGGTGATTTATCGCTTTATTACACTACCAGTGAAAACAAGTTGTGGTCGGGTAAGGTAGCAGACGCGGGAATTGATTTCTTTGCGGTGTCACCACGCTCAAACGCAGCATTAATGCTGGCGGGCAATCAACTCATTGTTGTTGATATTGAAAATGAGCACCCTGAAGTATCTTGGTCAGCATTGTGGCAAGAAGTATGGTACGAAGGTTACCCTGAGCCTGCTTACATTTGGCAGTCTACATCGGCAAGTGACGATTTCGAAGCTAAGTTATCGTTAGTACCAATCTCATTCGGTACAATTAAAGCGGCAATGTATGCGATGCTATTTGCGGTACCGATTGCGCTTTCAGCTGCTATCTACACAGCCTATTTTATGTCGCCTGAACAGCGTCGAATCGTTAAGCCAACGGTTGAAATTATGGAAGCATTACCAACCGTAATTTTAGGTTTCTTAGCGGGTCTTTGGTTGGCACCTCTGATTGAATCTCACCTACCTGCAATCATGCTAATTTTAGTATTAACGCCATTGGCGATAATACTCACAGCATTCTTCTGGCAAAATTTACCAGAATCGATTCGCCACAAGGTGCCAGACGGTAGCCACTCTATCCTACTTATTCCAGTGGTATTGCTAGCAGGTTATATCTCGTTTGCACTGAGCCCTGCGGTAGAGCTTTGGGTATTTGATGGTGATGTACGTCGTTATATTACCAACGAGTTAGGCATTGATTTTGACCAACGTAACTCGCTAGTTGTGGGTATTGCGATGGGCTTTGCGGTTATTCCAACAATTTTCTCAATTGCTGAAGATGCGGTATTTAGTGTACCTAAGCACTTATCGAATGGCTCGCTTGCACTTGGTGCAACGCAGTGGCAAACGCTTGTTCGCGTTGTATTACTAACAGCAAGCCCAGGTTTTTCTCGGCAGTGATGATGGGTCTAGGCCGTGCGGTTGGTGAAACCATGATTGTATTGATGGCAACAGGTAATACGCCGATTATGGATTGGAGTATTTTCCAAGGTATGCGTACGCTTGCAGCAAACATTGCGGTAGAAATGCCAGAATCAGAAGTAGGCAGCACGCACTACCGCATCTTATTCTTAGCAGCGTTTGTACTGTTTATATTCACCTTTATCTTTAACACGATTGCTGAATTTGTTCGTCAGCGTTTACGTGAAAAGTATAGTTCACTGTAAGGTTAGGAGATTTAATAAATGAAGCAGTGGTTTAAATCTGGCTCACCTTGGATCTGGATGACAGGTGGTGCAGTAAGTATCAGCTTAATCTCGGTAATTGGCCTACTGGCAATGATTGCAGGTCGTGGTTTAGGGTTCTTTTGGCCGTCAGAAGTAACGCAATTTGAAATGCACCGTGGCGACGTTAAAGAAACCGTTATCGGTGAAATTTACGACCGTGAAATGGTGCCTGTTGAGCGCTTAAAAGCGGCGAATGTTGATTTACACGGTTTTACGGGTGAAGAAGTAGAGCGTTTACTGATTAAAACTGGTAACCGTGAATACGTAGATCTAGATTTCCGTTGGATTTTAGCAACGGATATTATTGAGCAATCTACCCCGAGCCAATTAGCGGTATTTGAGCGTAGTAAAAACGGTAACTTTTACGGTTACATTGAAAGTGTGATCAAAGACGGTAAAGTTGTTGCTGAAGCACAAAAGTTAATTGAGCTAGAGCAACTTGTAGAGCGCGCAGTTGAACTTAATGAGTCAGCACTTGATTTGCAAAACGGCCCCATTGGTCATATAAACTACGACCTAGAACGTTTGCGTTTAAAAGAAAAAGCGCTCGACCTTAAAGGCGAATTAACACACGAAAAAGTCGCGGAGTTTGAGGCTCAGCGTAAAGACTATCGTGAGCAATACTTGGTGCTTGAAAAAGAGCTATTTAAGTTTCGTGATGCGGCAAAGCGTGACCAAGTTATTGTAAAAGATATGCGTGGTGAGTTAGTAACGATTCCACTTTACCAAGTGCTAGACGTAACACTACCAAACGATATGGGTTTAATGGCTAAATTAGGTCATTACTTCAAGCAAATTGGTAAGTTTGTTAGCGATGACCCTCGTGAAGCGAACACCGAAGGTGGTGTATTCCCGGCGATTTTCGGTACCGTATTTATGGTTATGTTAATGGCGGTAATCGTAACGCCATTTGGTGTAATCGCCGCGATTTACTTACACGAATATGCAGCGAAAAATTCAATTACTAAAATGATTCGTATCGCGGTAATTAACCTTGCCGGTGTACCATCGATTGTTTACGGTGTATTTGGCTTAGGTTTCTTTGTTTACATGCTAGGTGGTAGCATTGACCAATTATTCTACCCTGAAGCATTACCAGGCCCAACGTTTGGTACGCCAGGTGTAATTTGGTCAGCACTGACATTAGCAATTTTAACTTTACCGGTTGTAATTGTATCAACGGAAGAAGGTTTATCACGTATTCCAAGTTCAGTTCGTCAAGGTTCGTTAGCTCTTGGTGCGACTAAAGCGGAAACTATTTGGCGTATTATTGTACCAATGGCAAGCCCTGCAATTATGACAGGTTTAATTCTTGCGGTTGCACGTGCAGCAGGTGAAGTAGCACCACTGATGTTAGTGGGTGTAGTAAAAATGGCACCAACACTGCCAGTTGATATGAACTTCCCATTTGTACACTTAGATAGAAAGTTTATGCACTTAGGTTTCCACATCTATGATGTTGGTTTCCAAAGCCCGAATGTTGAAGCGGCACGCCCGCTAGTTTATGCCACAGCGTTTTTACTTGTGGCGGTAATTGTGGCACTGAATATCACAGCAATTGGTATTCGTAACCACTTACGCGAAAAATTTAGGTCGTTAGAACATTAATTGTTCTGCGGTGATAAAAGTTTAATAGGTTTAGTAAAAATGATTACTGTTGCTCCAGAAATAAATCAATCTGCAACTGGCTTACAGCTTGATTTAGAAAACTTATCGGCAGAACAAACTGCTCTTGAAATTAAAGACTTAGACCTTTACTACGGTGACAAACAAGCGCTGAGCAATATCAGCATGAAAATTCCAAAGGGTCAGGTAACTGCATTTATCGGTCCTTCAGGTTGTGGTAAGTCAACGTTATTACGTTGTATTAACCGCATGAATGACTTAGTCGATACGTGTCGTATCGATGGTCAAATCTTGCTACATAACCAGAATATTTATGACAAAAGTGTTGATGTTGCAGCGCTTCGTCGTAACGTTGGTATGGTATTCCAGCGCCCAAACCCATTCCCTAAATCAATTTATGAGAATGTGGTTTATGGCCTACGCTTACAAGGTGTAAAAGACAAGCGTAAATTAGACGAAGTAGTTGAATCGTCATTACGTGGCGCCGCACTTTGGGACGAAGTAAAAGACCGTTTGCACGACAGCGCATTTGGTTTGTCAGGTGGTCAGCAACAGCGTTTGGTTATTGCGCGTGCAATTGCAATTGAACCTGAAGTACTGCTGTTAGATGAACCAACATCGGCACTTGACCCAATTTCAACATTGGTAATCGAAGAGCTAATCAACGATTTAAAAAATAAGTACACAGTTGTAATTGTTACGCATAACATGCAACAAGCGGCACGTGTGTCTGACCAAACTGCGTTTATGTATATGGGTGAACTAATTGAATACTCTGATACAAATACGCTTTTCACCACGCCGAAGAAAAAGAAAACTGAAGATTACATTACAGGTCGTTACGGGTAAGGATTAAAGTTATGGATCATAATATTTCAAAGCATATTTCAGGTAACTTTAACCAAGAACTTGAAAACGTTCGCAACCATGTTTTAGCTATGGGCGGATTGGTTGAGCAGCAATTAAACTCTGCACTTGATGCGGTAAATGACAGTAATGCGGAGCTTGCGAAAAAAGTTGAGCATGGCGATTACAAAGTAAATGCAATGGAAGTGAGCATTGACGAAGAATGTACTCGTATTATTGCAAAGCGTCAGCCAGCAGCAAGTGACTTACGTTTAGTTGTGGCAATTGCAAAAACCATTGCAGATTTAGAGCGCATTGGTGATGAAGCGCGTCGTATTGCAAAAGTTGCACTTGAATCAACCGCGAAAGATCAGCAAGGCTTGCTGGGCAATATTGATAATATGGGTCGTCACGTGTCGCAAATGCTGCACGATGTATTAGATGCATTTGCTCGAATGGATGCCGAAGCGGCATTTCGTGTACACAAAGAAGATGCCAAAGTTGACCGCGAATATGAAGCGTTAACACGTCAAATCATGACTTACATGATGGAAGATCCGCGCTCAATTCCAAAGGTTATGGATTTAGTGTGGTCAGTACGCTCATTAGAACGCATCGGTGACCGTTGTCAGAACATTGCTGAGTACGTAATTTATTTTGTAAAAGGCAAGGACATTCGTCATACCTCGCAAGACGATATCGAGCGAGATATTATTGGTAAATAAGTTAAGTAACTATTTTAAAAGGGTAAAAGCGGTTTCGCTTTTACCCTTTTTTGCTTTGGTATTCATAACTTTTTTAGTCTATTAACTAGCGTAAATTTAATTGTTTGATAATCTAAGTTAAGGAATTTCAACTTACTGTAATACTTGTATGTTAAAGCCTTTCCTCACTTGGCTGATTCCTGTAAAATTTGCGCGCTTTTAAAATTTAAGGGTCAATTATGGCTAGTAATGCATTTTTAGGGGTTTTTGCGAAATCTCCTATCAAACCAATTGAAGAGCACATAAAAATTGTTCATCAAGCCAGTGCTTTGTTAACGACTTTTTTTCAACATGCGTTTAATAAAGAGTGGGAACAAGCATCTGAGATCCGCATTAATATTCGCGATTTAGAACGTAAAGCGGATGTACTTAAGCGTGACATTCGTTTGCAACTTCCTCGTGGATTATTCCTGCCAGTTGAGCGTACAGATCTTCTTGAACTGATCACTCAACAAGACAAAATTGCTAATAAGGCTAAGGACATAGCTGGTCGTGTACTTGGCCGCGAAATGGAAATCCCTGAGCAAATCCAAGCTGATTTCATTACTTACCTAAACCGCTGCATCGACGCGACAAAACAAGCTTCTAAAGCCATTAATGAACTTGATGAGCTATTAGAAACGGGTTTCCGTGGTCGTGAAGTGACGTTAGTTGAAAACATGCTAGAAGAGCTCGACGCAATTGAGCGTGACACCGATGAAATGCAAATCACTTTGCGTCGTCAGTTACGTGAAATCGAAAATGAATTAAATCCAATCGATGTGATGTTCTTATACAAAATTCTCGAGTGGGTAGGTGACTTAGCAGATATCGCTGAACGTGTTGGTTCACGTTTAGAACTGATGCTAGCACGTTAATTAAATTAATATAAAAATTAAGTTAAAGGTTACTTGATGGATATTATTGCAAATTACGGCACCACTTTGGTGATGATTGCTGCCGTAGTGGGATTTATCATGGCGTATGGTATTGGTGCGAACGACGTTGCCAATGCAATGGGTACGTCAGTTGGCTCAAAAGCGCTAACAATTAAGCAAGCGATTATTATCGCAATGATTTTTGAATTCGCTGGTGCATATCTTGCCGGTGGTGAGGTTACATCAACGATACGTAAAGGCATTATCGACTCGTCGGCATTTGTCGCCATACCAGAGTCATTAGTGATCGGTATGATTTCAGCGCTATTAGCTGCTGGTGTATGGTTACTTGTTGCGTCATATTTAGGCTGGCCTGTATCAACAACGCACTCAATTATTGGTGCAATTGTTGGTTTCGCTTTGGTTGCGGTAGGCTCAGAAGCAATTCAATGGGGTAAAGTTGCGGGTATCGTAGGTAGTTGGATTGTTACACCTGCTATTTCAGGCTTTATTGCTTACCTTATCTTTATGAGTGCACAGAAACTAATTTTTGATACTGACTCACCACTTAACAATGCAAAGCGCTTTGTGCCTATGTACATGGGTCTTGCAGCATTTGTTATGGCGTTAGTAACAATCAAAAAAGGCTTAAAGCATATCGGTTTAGACCTTGGTACAGCAATGGGTTACGGTATCGCAATCGGTGCTGCTGTTTTAGTTGCGCTGTTAGGTAAAGTATTGATCGCTCGTCTTAAAATGGACCCTGCAGCTGACAAAGAAATGCAATTTAACAATGTTGAGAAAGTATTCGCTATCTTAATGATTGTAACTGCATGTTGTATGGCGTTTGCACACGGCTCAAACGATGTAGCAAATGCGATTGGTCCACTTGCTGCGGTAGTGAGCATTGTTGAGCACAACGGTGAAATCGTTAAGAAATCGTCACTCGTTTGGTGGATTTTACCACTAGGTGGTTTAGGTATTGTTATCGGTCTTGCGATTCTTGGTAAGAAAGTAATTAAAACCATTGGTGAAGGTATTACGCACTTAACACCAAGTCGTGGTTTTGCTGCAGAGCTTGCGGCTGCTTCAACGGTTGTTATTGCATCAGGTACAGGCTTACCAATTTCAACGACACAAACGTTAGTAGGTGCGGTACTAGGTGTTGGTATGGCCCGTGGTATTGCGGCACTTAATTTAGGTGTTGTAAGAAATATCGTTGTTTCTTGGGTTATTACCTTGCCAGTAGGCGCGGTATTAGCTATTGTTATCTACTATGTATTGGCGGCTATTTTTGGCCTTCAAGTGTAAAGACTTTTAGCTTGAAAAGACCCCATATGCGATACGCAATGGGGTCTTTTTTTGTCTGAAATTTGTATATAGCAGCTCGCTAATCAAGTTAGCGGTTCACATAGGGCACTTACAGCGCTGTAATTTTACCGTTGTAACATAGCATTTAAAGATAAATTAAATCTTGTTTGGCTTCATTTCACTAGGCGCTATTCGCTCATTTATTTAACAGAGTTATTAGCACTCGCAATTAATTGATTAAATCTCAGTGACATAATTGATTTTCCATTGTTAATTTGTTTTTATCGTTATTAATTTGAATATTAATCGGTTATTACGATGAAAAACCTTCCTAGCATTAAGCAGCTGCAATACTTGCTTGCAGTACATCAGCATCAGCATTTCGGCAGGGCTGCAGAAGCCTGTTTTATTGGTCAATCTACCTTAAGTAGTGCAATTCAAAATCTAGAAGAAACACTTGGTTGTCAGCTAATTGAGCGTGAAAACCGCAGTATTATGTTTACCTCGATTGGTGAAGAAGTGGTTGAGCGAGCGCGCAAAATAATCGACGACACTATCAGTGTAAAAGAGCTTACAAAAAGCTTTTTAAACCCACTCCAAGGGCATTTAACCATAGGTATTATTCCCACGGTTGCAAGCTTTATTGCGGCTGATTTATACCACTTATGTGTAAAAGAGTTTCCTGAACTCGAGCTGGTTTTAATTGAAGATACTAGCGATAACTTATTGGACAAATTAGAAAAAGGCCAAGTTGACGTAGCGCTATTGGCACTGCCTTATAATACCAATAAGTTTCATACTCATATTTTGGCACAAGACCCATTTAATATTGTAAGGCACAAGGATTATCAAGCGGCAGAAGGTGTGGTTGATTTTAACTTGTTGCCACCGTCATCGGTGTTTTTGCTAGAGCGCGAACATTGCCTTACCGATCATGCACTGAGTGCGTGTCACTTGAGTAAAAGTGAGTGTATAAATCCCTTTGAAGCAGCAAGTTTGCATACCTTACTAAGTATGGTTGAGCGTCAACTTGGTGTGACCTTTCTACCGCAAATGGCAATTAATGCGGGCATTTTATCTCATAAACCTATGGTGTTTAGCGCTGCGCAAGATACCGCTTATCGTGATATTGGTATTTTATGGCGCAAGACTTCAGGCCGCATACGCGACTTCCGCTTACTGTGCGATAAATTAAAGCCGTTCTTTACTGAAAAATGTGCACGATAAAATAATTTTAAATTTTTAAAACTATTTTCAGCACTCGCTCGACTATATAAGCAGAGAAACAAAACTCTTGGGGAATATGTGTTCTTTCAAAGTGAGAAAGGGTTAATCAAAAAAGCGCAACAAGGTGATAAACGCGCATGGCTTAATTTAGTAAAACAATACGAAAAGCCGATTTATCACACTTGCTTGCGTATGGTGAGTAACCCAGATGACGCACTCGAAATCATGCAAGAAAGCTTTATGAGTATTTATCGTTCGCTCGATAACTACCGTTTTGAGTCGAGTTTTAAAACGTGGGCTATCGCAATTACCAATCGCCGTTGTGTGGAGTTTTATCGTGCTAAAAAGGTACTCGATGAAGAAAAGCAAGAAATGCTGATAGCGGATATGCAAGAACCTGAATCTGCTGATTTGATGTTGTTTATGGCGCAGCAAAATAAGCAAGTTTTAAAGTTATTAAATGGCTTACCTTGGACGCAAAAGGAAGTGGTGGAATTAAAGTTTTTTCAGCACTTTACGTTTGAACAAATTGCGCAGCAACTTGATGTATCAACCAATACGGTAAAATCGCGGTTGTATACAGCGCTGTCCAAATTGCGCCAAGAACTGGAGGTGTTAAATGGCTAACTTAGAAAGTATTTTTGAAAAATGGCTGGAAACAGGTGAGCTTACACCAAGTGATCGTCAATTGCTTGAACAAGATGCTGTTTATGCAGAAATGCTCGAAAACAGTGAAACTTGGCAGTCGCTTTCGGCAAAGTATCAAGAAACGCCCGTTCCACAGTGGAATCGAGAAGCCACTTGGTTTGAGAAAACGAGCGATGGTGCAAAGATCAATCGTTTTGCTGCTTGGTTTGCACCAGCAGCTTTAGCCTGCTCAGTTTTAATGTGCTCGCTGGTTATTATGCGTGCTGAAGTAAGTGTTTCAGATAGTGGCTTTGCGATTAATTTTGCAGAGCAACAAAAGCAAGCTCCAACAGTCACTTATGAGCAACTGCAAACCCTTTTGGCTGAGCAGCAGACAAATACCGCACAGGCGACCTATGCGCTGGTTAAAGAGGCCATAGAGCAAGGGCGTGTGGAGCGTAAAGAAGATATTGGCGCCTTGGTTGCCGATTTAAACCGAGTACGTCAACAAGATCAGGCGTTAATTCGCCTGCAATTAAACGAATTGGCACAACAGGTTGAGCAACAACCACAGTCATCAATTGCCAAAAACCACTCATGGGAGAATTAATCATGAAAACGAAAGCAAGCTTATTGATTTCACTCGCATTACTTTCTGGTCATGTTGCTGCCAATACACCAGCAAACAATATGGTCGCTAAAAGCCAAAAAGAAATCACCATTATGAATAATATCTTAAAGGCATCACTTAACGCGGAACCCGGTATTAAGGTGCGCCAAATTAATGGTGCTTATCTCGCAGACCAAGGTTATGTCTTTAGTATTAGTGCATCGGGGTTATCTGGTGGCTTCGGAAGCTGGAAACGTTTTTTTCTTGAACCTGATATCGAGTTTCATGATGAGGACGTGATGATCCGTGCAGAAGAGATGCGCATTGAAGCGGCTAACGAAGCGTATCATGTAGCGATGGAGGCACTACGAGAGTCTTCTGAAAAAATCCGTGAGTTTGCTCAGCAAGAGCGTGAAATTGAATTTCAGTTACGAGAAGTAGAGCGTGCTCGCCGAGATTTAGATTTAGAGCGCAGACATGCACTGAAAGATAAAGAAGAAAAGTCGGTTAAAAAGGAAATTGAAAAGCTCGAAGCAAAGATAGCCAAACTTGAAAAAGAAAAAGAGCAGGTGCGTGGCAAGCGTGACGATGCGCAAGATAAAATAAAATCGACTACCAAAGAAAAGCATAAAAAAGTTGCTGAAACTAGAAAGCAAAATATTCGTGTTGCGAGCCAAACTCTGGCGCAAACCTTGTGTGATTATGGTGCTGGACTTAAAAGCTTAAGTAAAAATCACTATGTTAACTTTATTATTGATAACGCGACGGGTAATAAAGAAGATCTTGTGTTTGTTTATAGCAAAGCGAAGATTAATCAGTGTGTTGTGGGTGATATTGATGCGGAAAAACTACTTGCGAGTGCGCAAAGTTATACGTTTTAATTTTAACGGAATGCAGTCAATTCACAGTAAAAAAAACAAAAAAGCCGCTTAACTAGCGGCTTTAGAATTTAATAAGCTTTCAGCTTTTACGTTAGGTAAAAATAGTAAATACACTAACACTACAAGGTTAAAATAAGGAATCGCACCTAACCCAGCAAAAATTGCTTTAGGGTAGCCTTTTTCACTGGCTTTAAAGTAACAAAAGTAGCAAATCAGGACATTCGCAATTAGCAGTAAAATAATAAACAGAGCCATCGTCCCTCCCGTTTTTATGCAAAATCACTCTCAAATGAAATGATTATTCTGTATGTCCATATAAAACCAGTTTAGCTTAATCTTTGGGCGAATTCCTATTGTTTTGTTAATTTGATTTGTAAAAATTGTTAAGCGATTGAGTTTTCAGAAGTGTTTTTTAGCTTTTTAATTTCAATCGCCGGCATCGGTTTACCAATAAAGTAACCTTGTGCGTAGTCAACACCAATTTCTTTAAGCAATTCAAAGGTTTCTTGGTCTTCCACGTATTCGGCAACACAGGTTTTACCGAGTGAATGACTGATGTCTTTAATGGCGTTAACCAGCGCTTTATCAATGTTATCTTGGGTCATATCTTTAACAAATGAACCATCAATTTTTACTTGATTCGCAGGCAATTGTTTTAGGTAGCTAAAGGTGCTAAAGCCCGTTCCAAAGTCATCAATCGAGAACTGACAGCCAATTTTTTGCAGCTGGGTGATCATCGCCGTGGTCGCGACAAGATTGCTAATACTCGCTGATTCTGTAATTTCGAAGGTGAGTCTATCTGGGCTTACATTATGCAGCTTTAAACTTTGCGCTATGGTGTTTAACAGGTTGGCGTTGTTAAAGGCTTGTGCAGAAAGGTTGATTGCGACTTTGTTTAATTCAGGGTATTCACCTAATAATGCGATAGTTTTTTCTATTACATTTTGGTCGAGTAAATCGATATCAGTCACTAGCTCTAATGACGGAATAAACTGGTTCGGATAAATAATTTCATCATTTACAATTAAACGAACAAGCGCTTCATAATAACTCACTTTTTGCTCTTTGTAGCACCATATTGGCTGAAAGTGCATGGTAAGGCTTTGTGCTTTAAGCGCTTCTTTTACACTGTGAGCCCATGTTATTCCCGATAGTAACTGCTTACTTTTTGCATCTGAATCTGAATAACAATGAACGATATTACGGCCACGGCTTTTAGCAACGTAGAGCGCAATATCCGCTTGCTTTAAACATTCGCTGGCATCGCAGTTTTTATTATCAATTTGCGTTAAACCGATTGAGCAGCTAATCGAATAGCTTTGCTCACCAAAGCGAAAGCTCTGATTCTCAATAGTTTGACATAAGCTCTCGCCAATCATATGGGCATCGAGTAAATCGGTATTTTCTAAAATAATGGCAAACTCATCGCCGCCTAAACGACATACCAAGGCATCGCCAGAAACACATTGCTCGAATAACTCAGCAACTTTTTGCAGTACTTTATCGCCTTGTTGGTGGCCTTGCGAGTCATTAATAATTTTGAAGTGGTCTAGATCGATATATAGCAGTGCGTGTTGTTGGCCGTTTGATACGTTTTGGCAAAATAGGTTGAGCTGTTGGTCAAAGAAGTAGCGGTTGTGCAAATTGGTCAATGTATCGTGATGGGCTAAATGTTGTAGGCTAAATTCAGCTTGTTTTCGTTCATCAATGTTATCGATACTTAGCGTGATATTACTTTTAGCTTGGCGCTCTTTAATTGATTGCAACTTGCACTCAATCCAAATTTGGTGGCCAAGTTTATGGTTTATTTGTAGTTCTAGTTTGTCTTTGCTGCCAGGCTTCATATTAATTGCGCAAATGAGCTTTTCGAGTTTTTCAGCCTCATGTTGAGGGAAAAAGCTGGCTAGCGGTTTGCCTAGGCTAGATTGCAATCGATTACCGGTTAGGGCTTCCCAAGCAGGATTTAAAAAACAAATATTATGGGCTTGGTCAATTTCAATTACCGAGGTATTTAAATGCATTAAAATACGTTGGTGGGCAGAGAATAAGTCTTTATAACCTTGTTGGCTTTTACTAAGTAGCTCTACTTTTTCAGCGAATTCATCATAGCTCACCATAAAATCTTCACGGCGCGCAGCTTGTTCACATACTTTATTAATAATGTTGTGATTAAACGGCAAGCGAATAAAGTCGGTAACACCTAATAGCAGCAGTTGTTCGGCAAAATCAGCATCTTGGCTATCGATAATGGTTACAACAGCTTGGTTCGGTTTGTGAATACGTAATTGCTGCAAAAAGTTATTTACGCGCTCAAAGCTGCCATGGGTAGCATCAACAAGTACGATGGCGTAGTTATATTGCTGGATTAAGGTTTGCGCATCGGCGCAGTTATCGGTTGTGCTGATGGCAAAACCAAGTTCTAAATCATGGCGAATTTGTGCAGCGCGTTGTTCGTTAGATTCAACCAGCAATAGCGGTAACCGGCTGCTTTTATCGGTGTGCTCAGATAAAATATTAGCGAGTAAATGCGGAAGTTTGTCTAATTTGTCGTGCTGTAAAATGGCATCAATACCATATGCGCGAGCGGTTGTTTCAGCAATTCGTTCACAATAGGTAGGAGGTATCAATACGATAGGTGTATTTTTTGCAGTTGCCAGCAAGCCTGAGCGCACCATGCGTGAAAAGCGCCAACCATCAATTTCGCCAATAGCAAGATCGGTGATTATCAGGTTGAAAGAGTGCTTCTTCAGTAAATCGAGTGCCTCTAAACTATTACCCTTTAGCTCAATATCAAATACATCGACATTTTTTAATGCATCAACTAGCTGAGTTGATAGCTTAATGTCTGGTGTCACTACCAGCAACTTAAGCTTATTCGGCATTTAAACTGCACCTCTAAATCAGTTCACCACTCCTTGGTAAGTTTGATTTTCAAATGCCAAAAGATACCTAGTTTAGATAGTTAACTCAAGTAAATTTGGTATTTTACTCACCCGTTGATTCTTAAACTTTAACATTCAGTAGGTTATATTTTGCGCGGCCTGTTTTCCTTGATTTAAATCATCACTAACACTAGAATCGGCGCGACTTTAACCAAGTATGCCTTGAGTACTAATAACCAAGTGAGACAGACAAATGCGTGTTGCTGATTTTAACTTTGAATTACCCGATGAATTAATTGCTCGATTTCCAATGGAAGATCGCACAGCCAGTCGCTTATTAAAGCTAGCAGGTAATAGTGGCGAAATCACACACCATACGTTTGCTGATGTATTAGATTTTATAAATCCAAACGACCTGATTATCTTTAATAATACTAAAGTAATTCCTGCGCGTATGTTTGGTCAAAAAGCATCGGGCGGTAAGGTTGAGGTGCTCGTTGAGCGTGTAGTTGATAAACACACGGTACTTGCACACGTGCGCGCAAATAAATCACCTAAAGTTGGTAACGAGCTTATTTTAGAAGAAACGGCAACTGCGGTAATGCAAGGTCGCCAAGGTGAATTATTTGAGCTGAAGTTCGAAGGTGAAGAGGGCGTACTTGATATTTTAGACCGTATTGGTCATATGCCACTGCCGCCATATATTGACCGCCCTGATAACGAAAAGGACCGTAATCGCTATCAAACTGTTTACGGTGAAAAACCGGGCGCAGTAGCAGCGCCAACAGCGGGTCTTCATTTTGACGATGCGTTATTAGCAAAGTTAAAAGACAAGGGCGTTGATTTAGGCTTTGTAACGTTGCACGTAGGGGCGGGTACGTTCCAGCCAGTGCGTGTTGATAAAATTGAAGATCACCATATGCATTCTGAGTATATTGAAGTGCCAGAGCAAGTGGTTGCACAAATTAAAGCATGTCGTGAACGCGGTGGTCGTGTTGTTGCTGTGGGCACAACGTCAATGCGCTCATTAGAGTCGGCTGCAATGAAGTCAGAAGGTGAGCTTGCACCGTTTTATGGTGATACGGATATTTTCATCTTTCCTGGATACGAATTTCAGGTGGTAGACGCGATGATCACTAACTTTCACCTTCCTGAATCGACACTAATAATGCTTGTGAGTGCCTTTGCTGGACAAGAGAATATTATGAACGCCTATAACACTGCAATTGCAGAAAAATACCGCTTTTTCTCATACGGTGATGCAATGTTCTTAACCAAAAAAGACATTTAGTACACCACTTAAAAACACGATGCGATGTAACTCTGTTACATCGCTTTACACGTAAATCTCACTTTCCACTTTTATTTCTGTTATCTCATCCCTATATCCATAGTATTGTGCTGTCAAAGCAGGTAAAATCGACCGATTATTTTACGCTCAATTGATGAAATTGAGTAAAAGTTGGACTGTTTTTCCGGCATTTGAGGTTTTTATGAAATTTGAATTAGACAATACAGATGGCAAAGCGCGTCGCGGCCGTTTGATCTTTGACCGTGGTGTAGTAGAGACACCTGCATTTATGCCTGTAGGTACTTACGGTACCGTTAAAGGTATGACTCCTGAAGAGTTAAAAGGCATAGGTGCAGAAATTTGCCTAGGTAATACCTTTCACTTAATGCTTCGCCCAGGTACTGAAATCATCAAACAACACGGTGATTTACATGATTTTATGGGTTGGGATAAACCAATTCTTACCGACTCAGGCGGTTTCCAAGTATTCAGCTTAGGCGAAATGCGTAAAATTTCGGAAGAAGGTGTAATGTTCCGTTCACCGGTAAACGGTGAGAAAATCATGTTATCACCAGAAAAAGCAATGCAAGTTCAGCGCGACTTGGGTTCAGATATTGTGATGATTTTTGACGAATGTACACCGTATCCTGCAACAGAAAAAGAAGCGCGTGACTCGATGGAGCTATCGCTGCGTTGGGCAAAACGCTCGAAAGAAGGTCACGGTGATAACCCATCAGCATTATTCGGTATTATTCAGGGTGGTATGTACCCTGAACTGCGTGAAATTTCGCAAAAAGGTTTAGAAGAAATCGGTTTTGATGGTTATGCACTTGGTGGTTTATCAGTAGGTGAACCAAAAGAAGACATGATTAACATTCTTGACCACTGTGCTTACAAAATGCCAGAAGATAAGCCGCGTTACCTAATGGGCGTAGGCAAGCCGGAAGATTTAGTTGAAGCGGTGCGTCGTGGTATTGATATGTTTGACTGTGTAATGCCAACACGTAACGCGCGTAACGGTCACTTATTTATTACTGGTGGCGTAATTAAAATCCGTAACGCAGTACATAAAACGGATACAGGCCCACTGGATCCAGAATGTGATTGCCATACTTGTGAGAACTTCTCACGCGCTTATTTACACCACTTAGATAAGTGTAATGAAATTTTAGGGGCTCGTTTAAACACGATCCACAACTTACGTTATTACCAACGCGTTATGGAAGGGCTTCGCAATGCCATTGCTGAGAACAAACTAGAAGAGTTTGTTGCAGACTTCTATGCGCGTCGCGGTATGCCGGTACCTGAATTAAAACAAATTGAAGACTAATAAAATTTAAGAGGAATTAACCATGAGTTTATTTATCTCAAGTGCGCATGCAAGTGCGGGTGCTCCACCTGCTGGTGGCGGCATGGAAATGCTAATCATGCTAGGTATTTTTGGTTTGGTATTTTATTTCCTAATTTACCGTCCACAAGCAAAGCGTGTTAAAGAGCACAAGAGCCTAATGTCAGCATTGGCAAAAGGTGATGAAGTACTTACTGCTGGTGGTTTAGTGGGTAAAATCGTGAAAGTATCTGACGACAAAGATTTTGTTGTTGTTGCGCTTAACGATCAAGCTAACGTAACAGTGCAAAAAGGTTCAATTTCAGCTGTGCTGCCTAAAGGCACAATGAAAGCACTTTAATCAAAGGAATAAGTTGTGATTAATAAGTACCCATTATGGAAGTACTTGATGGTGGTAGCAGTTGTATTGCTTGGTATGCTTTACGCTGCACCAAATATGTACGGTAGTGATCCTGCCGTACAAATTTCAGGTGCGCGAGGCGCTGTGATTGAAACAGCGGATCTCGACAAAGTAAAAACAATTTTAACGAACGATGGATTTGATGCTAAATCAATCAAACTAGAAAATGAGCAAATCTTAATTCGTTTTAATGATGTAGAAACACAGTTAAAAGCGAAAGACCAACTAAGCGACAGTCTAGGCGCTAACTATATCGCTGCTATAAACTCTGCTCCTTCAACGCCGGCATGGCTTGAAAACTTGGGCGGTGCGCCGATGAAGTTAGGCTTAGATTTACGTGGTGGTGTTGAGTTTACGATGGAAGTTGATATGCGTACTGCTATCAATAACCAGTTAAAGCAGATGCAACAAGATTTCCGCTCTGACTTACGTGAGCAGAAAATTCGCTACCGCAGCATTCGTGAAGTAGCAAACGCAGATCGCGTGCAATTAGTTTTCCGTAATGAAGAAGACAAAGACGCCGCCGAAAGTTATTTGCAAAAGAACAATCCTAGCCTTGAGTTTCGCGATGACCGCAGCAATGAGTTAGCGTTTACTGCGCGTTTAACTGAAGCTAAGTTAAAAGAAATTCGCGATTACGCAATTTCACAAAACTTAATCATTATTCGTAAGCGTATTAACCAAATTGGTGTTGCAGAACCAAATGTTCAGCGCCAAGGCCAAGAGCGTATTTTAGTACAATTACCGGGTATTCAAGACCCAGCACGTGCGAAAGAGATTTTAGGTTCAGCAGCGACGCTTGAACTGCGCATGGTTGACCAAGATAACGACGTACGCGATGCATTAGCAGGTCGTATGCCGCCGGGCTCTGAAGTAATCAACGATCAGTTTGGTCGTCCAGTTTTACTTAAAAAACGCGTAATGCTTGAAGGTTCTCATATTACCGGGGCACAAGCGGGTTATGACCAATACCAGCGTCCGCAAGTTAGCTTACAACTAGATAGCAAAGGCGGCTCAAAAATGGCTGCGTTTACTAAAGACGAAGTTGGTAACTTAATGGCGATTGTGTTCATCGAATACCGTCCATCGGGTAAGGTAGATGAAAACGGTAAAGCGTTACCACCAATCAAACACGAAGAAGTGATTAACCAAGCAACCATTAATGAGCGCTTAGGTCGTCGTTTCCAAATTACCGGTATTGATACGCCAGCAAAAGCGCAGCATTTATCTGAAATGCTACGTGCAGGTGCACTTGTTGCGCCAATTCAAATTGTTGCTGAAAGTACCATAGGTCCAAGCATGGGTGCAGAAAACGTTGAAAAAGGTATTACTGCGGTAGTACTTGGTTTTGTTTTCGTACTGGTATTTATGCTGCTTTACTACAAAGGCTTTGGCATGATTGCAAATATTGCACTGGGTTTAAACCTAGTATTAATTGTTGGTGCAATGTCAGTACTTGCCGGTGCAACGCTTACCTTACCGGGTATTGCCGGTATCGTACTAACGGTTGGTATGGCGGTAGATGCGAACGTGCTTATTTTTGAACGTATTCGTGAAGAATTAGCTGAAGGGCGTAGTCCTCAACAAGCAATTCACCATGGTTACGACAGTGCATTTAGCACCATTTTTGATGCCAATATCACAACGTTAATTGCAGCCGTGATCTTGTACGCAATTGGTACAGGTCCTATTCAAGGCTTCGCAATCACTCTTGCTATCGGTATTGTAACGTCAATGTTCACTGCGATTGTTGGTACGCGTGCGATTGTTAACGCGTTAATCGGCGGTAAGCGCATTGAGAAGTTATCTATCTAGGAGAGTGTGATGCAATTATTAAAGTTAAATGAAACACTTAAGTTTATGTCATTGCGCAAAGCGGCAATGACAATTTCAACTCTGCTGATTATCGCTTCATTTGTTTCGTTTTTTACCAAAGGTATGAACTTTGGTTTGGATTTTACCGGTGGTACAACGGTTGAAGTTGGCTTTGAACAAGCCGCTGACCTTAAAGTTGTGCGTTCATCACTGCACGAAAATGGCTTCCCTGATGCACAGGTACAGTTATTTGGTTCAAGTAAGGACGTAAAAATTCGTCTTGAGCCACGTGAAGGTGAAAAGGCCGACATGATCAGTAACCAAGTACTCGAGATTCTTGAACAAACAGGCCAGAAAGTTAAAATCCGCTCAATTGAGTTTGTTGGCCCAAGCGTTGGTGAAGACCTTAAAGAGCAAGGCGGTTTAGCAATGTTAACAGCGCTAATCTGTATTTTGCTTTACGTTGCACTTCGCTTTGAATGGCGTTTTGCAATTGGTGCGGTAGCAGCACTTGCGCATGATGTTATTTTAACTGTGGGTTTATTCTCAGTATTAGGTTTACCGTTTGATTTAACTGTATTAGCAGCGGTACTTGCGGTTATAGGTTACTCACTCAACGATACCATTGTTGTATCGGACCGTATTCGTGAGAACTTCCGTAAAATCCGTATCGACGATACCATTGAAATTGTTGATATTTCACTAACGCAAACGTTAAACCGTACGTTAGTAACATCAATTACAACCATCTTAGTACTTGTGGCGCTTTTCGTATGGGGTGGTGAAACCATTCATGGCTTCGCAACGGCATTACTATTTGGTGTGTTTATTGGTACTTACTCATCTGTATACGTAGCAAGTTCTGTTGCAGTAATGATGGGCATCAGCAAAGAAGATCTGATCCCTGAAGAAGTTGAGAAAGAAGGTGCTGAATTTGACAATATGCCATAATTATTTGGTAATTTTGTAATAATTCTGAAAAAGGCCGGTGTTAATACTGGCCTTTTTTTTTGTCTTTAGTATGATACTGAAAATGATAAACATTCTCAAAGGCATTAAAATGAAAAAGCTAACTGTACTTGCTAGTTTTGCAGCAATGACACTTTTAACAGCATGTGGTGATAAACAACAAACTAACGCCGAAGCGGTAGCAAAAGCACCTATAGCTAATCAAGCGTTAGCAGACTACAAAGAGGGTGCTAAAACACTAGTGACAATGATTAAAGAAGCTAAACCAGATACTGAAATCGCTGTAAAGTCAGCTGAGTTAGTAGCGGGTTCTAAAACAATCATTACGCAGTTTATAAATAAACATCCAAAGTGTACTGAGTATTTAACAGCACTGAATAATGCGGCGGATATCATTCCAACCTTACCGCTAGAAGAGATCGAGTCAGGTTATCATGAAGACGGTAAACTGCCTAAGTTTGACGACCCTAACTGTTACCATGCGAAGGACTTACTGGTGCATCCTGCAACGGTACAAGCAATGGCGACAATGGGGATTACCACTGCAGAAATGCGTGAAAGTGCAGAAATGGAAATTATTGAAGTTATTGCACACTTTTCTCAGGTTGAAAAAGCATTAAACTAACCTAAATTTCAAAAGGTTGTGATTATAAAGTGAAATAATTACAACCTTTTCTGACACTTAGCTTCTGAAATAATTCTGTCATTATCTCTTGTTATATTCGCCATCCGTAAAGAGGTGAATTATGCAAAACTTGAAACAATCGATCAGCCTTAAAGCGATTCTGTCAAAGCGACAGATCACAACGCTGTTTCAACCCATTCTTGATATTGAAAAAGAAACGGTGCTCGGCTACGAAGCTTTGTCGCGAGGCCCTGAAAATTCAAGTTTTTTCAGCCCTGTCGAACTCTTTGCCCAAGCTGAAAAAGATGCCTGCCTCTCAGAACTAGAGCTTCTTTGTCGTGAAAAAGCCATTGAGAACTTTGTTGCCCAAGGGTTGCCTGGGAAATTGTTTATCAATGTAAGTCCGTCTGCATTACTGGAAGCCGCGCATCCCAAAGGTGAAACTTTACAACTGCTTGCTAAACACGGTTTAGCCACATCACGGGTTGTGATTGAGATTACTGAGCGGGAGCCGTTAGCACAAAGCGATTTATTATTTGAAGCGATTAAACATTATCGTGATTTAGGTTTGCATATTGCCATTGATGACTTTGGTTCGGGTTACAGCGGGCTAAAACAGTGGTCTGAACTCAAGCCTGACATCGTTAAAATTGATCGTTATTTTATCGATCATTGCGATAAAAGTGTGGTGAAAAAAGAATTTTTACGTTCGATATTAGAGCTGGCAAAAATCACTAATACGCGAGTAATAGCTGAAGGTATAGAACGCACGCAAGAATTAACACTGTTAAAAAATCTGGGTGTTGAACTAGCACAAGGCTTTTTGCTTGAACGCCCGGTACTTTCGCCGTGTCAGAGTTTTGATGAATGCATTGCTGCGCAAAAGTTAGTGGATATGCCACGCAATACGAAAGACGATTCCCCTTTTATTGGCAATTTATTACTAAGCCAGCAGTCTATTTTTGTCACGACCAATTGCGGTGTGGCGAAGAAGTATTTCGAGCAAGATAAGTTATTGCAAAGCCTGGTAGTGCTTAATCAAGATAATCGACCCGTTGGCATATTACACCGAGATCAACTTGCCGAAATATTTTCGTCAACCTATGGGGCGGCGCTACACTCTAAGCGCTCAGTCGATGAGGTTATGGATCATCAGCCTTTAGTAGTTGATAGATTGACAGCGTTGGACTCTGTGAGCCAAAAAATTACTGACTCAGATTTTGATATACGCCGCTATATTATTGTGACACAAGAAGGGCAATACGTTGGTGTTGTTGCTATTCGCGATATTCTAAAACACATTACTGACGAGAAAATTAAAAACGCGCAGCATGCCAACCCGTTAACCATGTTGCCGGGTAATGTGGCAATTAATGATAATATTGAACGCCGTTTAAATGCGCGACAAGATTTCGAACTAGCGTATATCGATTTAAATCACTTTAAGCAGTTTAACGATCTCTATGGTTATGCCAGTGGTGACATGGTAATTAAACTACTTGCTGAAATTTGCCGCCAAGTGTGTAATCAAAAAGACTGCTTTATTGGTCATATTGGTGGCGATGATTTTATGCTGGTGTGTCCTAGTGACTTAGGCGAAGCGCTGTGTCGTAAAATAATATCGGAGTTTGAAACCGCCGTTAGAGCCTATTTTACGCCAGAGCACGTTGCAGCAGGGGGCTATTGGGCAACCAACCGCGAGGGTGAAAAGAAGTTTGTGCCCTTGTTAACCTTGTCTATTGGTTTAGTTAATCCTGATATTGAGCACTGCGAAAACAGTCATCAAGTGGCAGCGCTGGCAACCGATGCTAAAAAGGAAGCTAAGCGTTTTGTAACCAGTCACTTGTTTATTTGTAAACGCCGTCGCCCGACCATGGCGATAGTCAGACTACCGGTAGCAAAATAATCTATTCGTGGCGATTGAAAAACAATCGCTTTACCTAAACAGTAACTTGTTTTAACTTACTATTACTTGAGCTATGTTTGGGGCAAGTAATATGAGAACAAATGTACCATATTGTTTTATAGCGCTTATTTCACTTTTAACCTGTTCAGTAGCAGCAACAGAAATTGTGAAAGTTGCCAAAGAGCAGCGCAAGCTATACCCAAGAGATGATTACATTGTTAGCCTGTTAGAGTTGGCACTGGCCAATCAGCCGTACCAATTACAACATGTGCCTGTTCACCCACACCAGCAGCGTACCTTACTAAAACTCAGCCAAGGTGATGTAGATATTCATTGGGGCATGACGAGTCCTGACCGCGAAGCCATTGCTACCGCAATTCCTATTCCTATTTTTAAAGGGTTGATTGGTAAACGTATTGCGCTGATTAAAGACGATCGGCAAAGTGACTTTACTGCGATTGATAGCGACAAGCTAAAGCAGTTTACTGCGGTTCAGGGGCACGATTGGCCCGATACTAAAATTCTTGCGCAAAATGGCTACCGAGTAAAAGCATTTGCACATTATAAAGCCATGTTCACTTTAGTTTCTCGTGGGCAGGTGGATTATTTCCCCCGCTCTGTCATTGAAATTCAAGATGAACTTTTGGAGTTTAAGCCACTTGGTTTGGCGATAGAGACATCGCATTTAATAAATTATCCTGCGGCATTCTACTTTTTTGTAAATAAAGAAAAAACGGCGTTAGCCAATGCACTGCAAGCAGGGTTAACAGAAATGATTGCTGATGGTCGATTTGATAAGTTGTTTGATGATTATTTTGCAGAAGGGCTGAGCCAATTAAACTTAGCGAAGCGCGAAATACATTATTTAGAAAATGATTATTTTACAAATACAGCGCTGTTGCAAAATAACGCGCTTTGGTACAAAAAATAAGGAAGCAATGTGCTTCCTTATTTATAAAACCTAGTTAAAGCATGCGATTATTTAAGTAATGCATCGCTTAAATGTGGACGAAGCTCTTTCACAATCGCTTGTGCAAGTTTTGGTGCGCCACATACAATATTGCCTGACTTATCTTGGTTGTTGCCGCCAGCAAAATCAGTTACTAAGCCACCTGCTTCTTTAACAAGTAGTTGACCTGCTGCAGTATCCCATGGCTTTAAACCAATTTCGAAGAAACCATCAACACGACCCGCTGCAACATAAGCTAAATCTAGCGCTGCAGAACCTGCGCGGCGCATATCTGCTGTATGAACGAATAATGCACTGAATGCATTCATGTATTCTTCCATATGATGCTTTTGCTTGAATGGGAAGCCGGTTGCTAGCACAGTACCTGAAAGGTCAGTTGCCTTATTTACACGAATACGCTTGCTGTTAAGCTGTGCGCCTTGACCGCGTGTAGCTGTGAATAATTCACCACGAATTGGATCGTAAACAACCGCTTGCTCTGTACGGCCTTTAACTTTTAATGCAATAGATACTGCGAAGTGTGGAATGCCCTTGATGAAGTTAGTCGTGCCATCAAGTGGATCGATAACCCAAAGGTAATCAGCGTCGCTGCCAAGTTGTTGACCTAGCTCTTCGCCTACAATGCTATGCTTAGGGTAAGACTTTAAAATAGTGTCGCGAATCATCGCTTCCGCGTCTTTGTCTACGTTAGTTACAAAGTCGTTGCTACCTTTTTGAAGTACTTCAACTTTATCTTTCTCTTCAAATTTTTGAAGAATAACTTTACCTGCATTTCGCGCAGCGCGAACCGCAATGTTTAACATTGGATGCATAGCTTTACCTTTAGGTTTTAAAAGAACTCATTAACTACTAAGTTGTGCCTTAATTTGGTCACCCCTCAGTTCAGCCGCGCTATTTTAGCGACTTTTTTGCGGTTGTAAACCAAAATAATAAATTTAATCTCTGGTTAACAATTAATCAAACTGGTGTGCTAAAAAATCGCTAATCGCGGTGTAATAGTCGAAATTTAATGATGAGTAGGCTAAAATCCGCGCCAGATAAAATTTCAGAGTTTAGAACGTAACATGACGCTAGATAAAATTCGTATTGTACTGGTTAATACTTCGCACACAGGTAACATTGGTTCAGTTGCTCGTGCAATGAAAACAATGGGCTTTAGCAAGCTTTATTTAGTAGATCCTGTTAACCCTGTCGATAGTCACGCAAGTGCACTTGCAGCGGGAGCAACCGATGTACTAGGTAATGCGGTAGTTGTTGATACCTTGCAAGAGGCGATTGCTGATTGTAATACCGTGATTGGCACCAGTGCGCGTTCACGTACTTTATCTTGGCCAATGGTTAACCCTGTTGAGTGCGGCGAAAAACTGCTTGCTGGTACAGAGCAAGAAGGTGATGTAGCGCTTGTATTTGGTCGTGAAAATAGCGGCTTAACTAATGAAGAGCTGCAACTGTGTAATTTCCACGTATGTATTGCAGCTAACCCTGAATACTCGTCACTGAACCTTGCTATGGCTGTGCAAACCCTGTGTTATGAAACACGCATGCGCTACCTTGCCAAAGGCGAACAACAAATTGAGCAAGATGATGCGGTATACCCAAGTTCTGAACAGATGGAGCTTTTCTACCAACATTTAGAAAAAACCTTGTCAGACACGGGCTTTATTATTAAACAACATCCAGGTCAAGTAATGACTAAGCTACGCCGTTTATTTAATCGTGCACGCCCAGAAGAGCAAGAGCTTAACATTCTGCGCGGGATTTTAACCTCGATTGACAAATCAGTTGTGAAAAAAGACAGCGAATAGCTTAAAGACAATACTTGACTAATTTACTCAGGTAATTAAAATAATACTTGAGTAAATTACTAGGTTATTCTGTTCTAGCTTATATATAGCAAGACTAAAGAATAACCTAAGTGTGAACAATAAATACTTGACTATCTTAGTCAGGTAATTAAAATTCGCACTCTTATTGATGATGGGGGCTTAGCATGAAATTAACGTCGAAAGGTCGATATGCAGTAACTGCACTATTAGACGTGGCGCTTCATACTAAAATTGGCCCAGTTCCCCTCGCTGAAATTTCAGAACGACAAGACATTTCACTCTCATACCTTGAGCAGTTATTTTCGCGTTTGCGCAAGCAAGATTTAGTACGCTCTGTTCGTGGTCCTGGCGGTGGTTACTTACTAGGTAAGGAAGCCTCAGAGATTTCAGTTGGCGATATCATATCTGCAGTCAATGAATCGGTAGATGCCACACGTTGTGGTGGTGAAGGCGATTGCCAAAATGGTGTTCGCTGCTTAACACACTCATTATGGAGTGAATTGAGCCAGCGCATCGAAGAATTTTTAAACAGTATTACGTTAGCTGAGTTAGTTGCCAAAAAAGATGTGCAACAAGTTGCTGGTCGCCAAGACCAAACGGTTGAAAAAGCCGTTGAAAATTCACTCAGTCAGCTTGAAAATATCAAATTAGTTGCCAAATGTAGCAATTCGGAGCAAGTAAATATGAAGTTACCAATTTATTTAGATTATGCCGCCACAACACCTGTCGATCCGCGTGTAGCTGACGCTATGATGCAGTGTTTAACAATGGACGGTAATTTTGGTAACCCTGCGTCACGTTCTCACCGTTTTGGTTGGCAGGCAGAAGAAGCGGTTGACCAAGCGCGTCACGACATTGCTGAATTAATCAATGCAGACCCGCGTGAAATCGTTTTCACATCAGGTGCTACAGAATCAAATAACTTGGCAATTAAAGGTGCTGCTAATTTCTACGCGAAAAAAGGCAAGCACGTAATCACAGTTAAAACAGAACACAAAGCCGTATTAGACACGTGTCGTGAACTTGAGCGTCAAGGCTTTGAAGTTACTTATATGGACGTTGAAGAAAACGGCTTACTAGACCTTAAGAAGCTTGAAGCAGCAATGCGTGATGACACTGTGCTTGTGAGCGTAATGCACGTAAATAACGAGCTAGGTGTAGTACAAGATATCGCAACCATTGGCGAAATGTGTCGCGAACGTAAAATCATGTTCCATGTTGATGGTGCGCAAAGCGCAGGTAAAGTAAAAATCGACATGCAAGCACTTAAAGTAGACTTCATGTCTTTCTCTGGTCACAAAGTGTATGGCCCGAAAGGTATTGGTGCACTTTATGTTCGTCGTAAGCCGCGTGCGCGTTTAGAAGCACAAATGCACGGTGGTGGTCATGAGCGTGGTATGCGTTCAGGTACACTGGCAACACACCAAATCGTAGGTATGGGTCAGGCGTTCAAAGTTGCAAATGAAGATTTTGATAAAGATCACGCACACATCAGTGCACTACGTAAGCGTTTGATTGATGGCATTATGTCGGATATCGAAGAAGTTTACTTTAACGGTACACCAGAGCAATCAGTACCAGGTATTGTAAATATCTCATTCAACTATGTTGAAGGTGAGTCATTACTAATGGCACTTAAAGATATCGCGGTATCTTCAGGTTCTGCATGTACATCGGCAAGTTTAGAACCATCTTACGTATTACGTGCGCTAGGCCGTAACGACGAATTAGCACATAGCTCAATTCGTTTCAGTATTGGTCGTTTCACGACTGAAGAAGAGATTGATTACACTGTTCAGTTAATCAAAGACTCAATTGGCCGTTTGCGCGAAATGTCTCCTTTATGGGAAATGTATAAAGAAGGCGTTGATTTAGAGTCTGTTGAGTGGACACACCACTAATTAAATGAATTGGGTATTGAGGTAACAAGCAATGGCATATAGTGACAAAGTAATTGACCATGTAGAGAATCCACGTAACGTAGGTTCTTTCGACAAGAATGACCCAAGTGTTGCAACGGGTATGGTTGGCGCACCAGCGTGTGGTGACGTAATGAAGTTGCAAATTAAGGTATCTGACGATGGCATCATCGAAGATGCAAAATTTAAAACCTATGGTTGTGGTAGCGCGATTGCATCGTCATCACTAGTAACTGAATGGGTTAAAGGTAAAAGCCTAGACGAAGCGGGTGAAATCAAAAACACTGATATCACAGCGGAACTAGAATTACCGCCAGTTAAAATTCACTGTTCAATTTTAGCGGAAGATGCAATCCAAGCAGCGATTGCGGATTACAAAAAAAAGCACGGTGAATAATTTATGGCGATTACTTTAACAGATGCAGCCGCTGATCGCGTACGCTCATTTTTAACCAATCGCGGTAAAGGTCTAGGCCTACGCGTTGGTGTTAAAACAACAGGGTGCTCAGGCCTTGCCTATGTACTTGAGTTTGTTGATGAGTTAGCGGAAGGCGATGAAACCTTTGAACATAACGGTGTAACCGTCATTGTTGATGGTAAAAGCCTAGTGTACATCGACGGCACTGAGCTGGACTTTGTTAAAGAAGGCCTAAATGAAGGGTTTAAATTTAACAACCCGAATCAAAATGGTGAGTGTGGTTGCGGCGAAAGCTTTACCGTATAACCCTTACTATTTGATCTAATTTATTAAGCCCTGCAATTGCGGGGCTTGTGTGCAATTAAGAGCGAGGATTTTTTCGTTACTATGAAATACTTTGAGTTATTTGCAATCCCTGTCCAATTTGATGTTGATCTCAACACTGTTAACGCACGCTATCTCGAACTGCAAAAAATTCTTCACCCTGATCGTCATGCTAGTTTAGGCGCACAGCAACAACTGCTTGCGGTACAAAAAACGGCAGAATTAAACGACGCATTACAGGTTATCAAGCAGCCGCTAAAACGCGCAGAATACATTTTAGCAGAAAAGCACATTGATATTCGTGCTGAGCAACAGACTTTGCAAGACCCTGAGTTTTTAATGCAGCAGATGGAGCTGCGAGAAGAGCTAAGTGAAATTACTGACGCAGCAGACCCTGAAGCAGCAATTGCACAGTTCGAAAATCACGTAAAAGAACTTCATCAAGATTATTACGCAGAGCTCAAAAAGCACATTGACAGTGACGACCAAGAGCAGCTTAAAATTGCCGCAGATATAGTACGCAAGCTTAAATTTATTTATAAGTTACGAGAAGAATTAGAGCGCATTGAAGATTCGCTTTTCGACGACTAATTAGGACGCGAGAAACATGTTACTCCAAATAGCAGAACCAGGCCAAAGTGCATCACCACATGAGCACAAATTAGCAGTTGGCATTGACTTAGGAACCACAAACTCGCTGGTTGCAACAGTACAAAGTGGCGAAACCAAAGTACTGCCAGACTTAATGGGCAAAACAATTTTGCCATCAGCCATCCATTATGGTGAGAACACAATTACTGTTGGCGAAAAAGCCAAGGTAGATGCACCGCTAGACGCTGCCAATACGCTTATTTCGGTAAAACGCTTTCTTGGTAAATCATTCCAAGAAATCAGTCAGATTGCCGACCAACTGCCATACCAATTTAGCAACGACGATGACGTATTAGCAATTCAAACACGTCAGGGCAACATTAACCCAATTCAAGCGTCGAGCGAGATTCTAAAAGCGCTAAAAGCGCGTGCAATGGACAGCTTCGGCGGTGAAGAAATTACTGGCGCGGTGATCACTGTTCCTGCGTATTTTGATGATGCACAGCGTCAAGGCACCAAAGATGCCGCAGAACTAGCTGGCTTAAATGTACTGCGCTTACTTAACGAACCAACAGCCGCTGCGGTTGCTTATGGTTTAGATTCAGGTAAAGAAGGTGTTATCGCGGTTTATGACTTAGGTGGCGGTACCTTTGATGTGTCAATTCTGCGTTTGAATAAAGGCGTATTTGAAGTTCTTGCGACGGGCGGTGACTCGGCACTTGGCGGTGATGACTTTGACGCACTGTTGGTGAATTACTTTAAAGAGCAAACCGGCATTAACGCACCTAATGCAGACACGCTGCGTTTATTTATGGAAAAAGCGCGCGCATGTAAAGAAGCGCTTACTAATTACAATCTGGTAAACGTCGGCTTAGATTTAGGCGAGCAGCAGTTTAAAATTGAAGTAACGAAAGAGTTCTTTAATGAATTAGCACAAGGCCTTGTGAAAAAGACATTACGTGCATCGCGCCGCGCCTTGAAAGATGCCGGTGTTGAAAAAGAAGACGTGCTTGAAGTTGTAATGGTTGGTGGCTCTACCCGTATGCCAATCGTCCGTGAGCAAGTAGGTGAGTTTTTTGGTAAAGAACCACTTACTTCAATTGACCCAGACCAAGTTGTTGCTTTGGGTGCGGCAATTCAAGCCGACATATTAGTAGGTAATAAACCTGATTCAGATATGTTGCTGCTTGATGTATTACCGCTTTCACTCGGTTTAGAAACCATGGGTGGCTTGGTTGAAAAAATCATTCCTCGCAACACCACTATTCCTGTTGCTCGTGCACAAGAGTTTACTACGTTCAAAGATGGCCAAACGGCAATGTCGCTACATGTGCTGCAAGGCGAGCGTGAACTGGTAGATGATTGCCGCTCACTGGCTAAATTTAGCTTAAAAGGGATTCCACCAATGGCGGCGGGTGCGGCGCATATTCGTGTAACCTTTAAAGTAGATGCGGACGGTCTTCTAAGCGTAAGTGCAATGGAAAAATCCACAGGTGTGCAGTCTGAAATTCAGGTTAAACCATCGTTTGGTTTATCAGATAACCAAGTTGCTGATATGATTAAATCGTCGTTGGTTAATGCTAAAGACGATATGCAAGCACGTATGCTAAAAGAGCAACAAGTTGAAGCGCTACGAGTGATTGAAGCATTAAATGCATCACTTGATCAAAGTGGTCACTTACTTTCAACTGATGAAAAAAGCGAATTAGAAAGCGAAATCAGCAAATTAGCGGTACTTCGCGAAACGGCGACAACGCCAGACCAACTAAAATCAGCCATTGAAGCCATTGATAAAGCAAGCAGTGAGTTTGCATCGCGCCGTATGGATGATTCAATTAAACAGGCTTTAACTGGCCAGTCGGTAGATGAGGTTTAATATGCCACAAATTATTTTCTTACCACATGAAGAACTTTGTCCAGAAGGCGCGGCAATTGAAGCACCTACTGGCGAAACGGTGCTTGATGTTGCGCTTAAAAATGGTATTTCAATTCCACATGCGTGTGAAAAGTCATGTGCATGTACTACATGTCATGTAATTGTGCGTGAAGGTTTTGATTCGCTTGAAGAAAGTGATGAACTTGAAGATGATATGCTGGATAAAGCATGGGGTTTAGAGCCTGAATCACGCCTTGGCTGTCAGGCAATTATCGCAGATGAAGACCTAGTCGTAGAAATTCCAAAGTACAATTTGAATATTGTAAACGAGGAACACTAATTACACAGTGATTAATGTTTTAGAAAAGCGCTCTTTGAGCGCTTTTTTATTGCCTGAAATTTGTCTAATATCAAAGATGCTTGAATCTGTTTTGTTTAATCTAAAACTATAACTAAGAGCGGGAAAGCTTATGAAACCACATGGGATCAGTATTGGTTTAAGTCGCGTTAAATCGACATTCTTTATTCACATTCGCGCATTTGGCACACTGCAACATGATGACTATCAGTACATGGTGCCCACCATTGAATCAGCGCTTAGTGAAGTAACACAGCCCAAGCTGAATGTTTTAATTGATATTACCGAGCTGGATGGCTGGACCATGAATGCCGCGTGGGATGACTTTAAGTTTGGCATGAAACATCGTCGAGAATTCGAAAAAATCGCCGTTATTTGCTCACATCGTTGGCAAAAAGGGGTAATGCATGTTTCAAATTGGTTTATGCCGGGCGAAATTGAATCATTCAATAATCATCACGATGCATTGGTTTGGTTGGAGCAAGCATAAAACCCTGGTGACTTAGCGTGCTAAATTAGTTAATGCAATTGCGTAAAAAGCCTTGTAGAATTTATTTTTTGTTTAGATTAGTCATTCTGTAATATTCATGATGCATGGAAGTCGCGGTAATATCGCATCAAACTCGCTTATTTCTCCAAAAGACGTCAGCTTAGTGATTCTCGCAGGCGGTCTCGGGCGACGTTTTGGTGGCAATAAACAGCTTGCCGTTGTACCGGGTATTGAAAAAACGCTGCTTGAACTCAGTATTTCGGATGCGTTTAATGCCGGAATACGCCATGTGGTATTAGTTGTTAATGCTGCAATTAAGCAAACCGTTGAGGCTCAAATACTGCCTCGTTTGCATCCAGATTTAACGGTTGATATTGCCGTACAATCGATTTCGGATGTACCACCACATTACAAAGGCATGTTTTCTGAGCGTGAAAAGCCATGGGGTACAGGTCATGCATTACTCGCTGCGAAACAATTTGTAAAAGCACACTGTGTGGTGATCACCGCAGATGATTATTATGGAAAATCAGCCTTTAGTACCTTACTTGCAAACTGGCAAAATAATGGCGCATGGCGTTTATTAGGTTATCCATTAGCGAGCACACTGACTGAGCAAGGCGGTGTCAATCGTGGGATCTGTGAACTTTCAGGCTCACAGCTAAACAAAATTACCGAAGTTTTAAATATTGATGCAGATCTTCGTGGTGAAACCGTTTCTGGTGAGCAGGTTACCCTGTCACCAAACACCTACGCATCAATGACCATTTGGGCACTGGGTTTTGAGATATTCAACCAATTAGAAGATGGCTTTATCGCGTTTTTAAAACAGTATGACAGCGCTATCAATGGCGAGTTTTTTCTACCAGACCAAATCCAGTATTTAGTTGCGCAGCATGCGCAAGTTGTCGAGTTGTTACCTGCCAAGGACTGCTGGCTGGGTGTAACCTATAGCGATGATTTGGCGCGCGTTGCTCAGCAATTAAATGAGTAAATATGAGCAGTTGCAAGAGATTACAATGACGTATCAAGAGCAAGCCTTGGCCTTGTCTAACCAATATGGGTTGGGGCAAACAGGCATTTCAATTAAGCCAATTGGCAGTGGTCACATTAATACCACGCTACTTTTAAGTTCACCAGAAAAGCATTTAGTGGTGCAAAAGCTAAATACCCAAGTGTTTCCGGATTCACAGGCCTTGGTATCAAATGCGCGCAAAATTGAAAAGCACTTGACTAAAAAAGCGCAAAAAAACGCGTATGATCTCGATGTAATTAAGCATGTCGCAACTCAAGATGAAACGCATTTAGTGCGCCTTAATGGCGATACGTGGCGCGCACTTGAATTTATAGGCGGCAGCTACAGTGAAGACGTGGTTGAATCGAGCGAAAAAGCAAAAATTGCCGCCGGTGCTTTTGGTCAGTTTGCAAAAGCACTGAATGATTTTGAAGCCGACTCTCTTAAAACTGTGATCCCAGATTTTCATAATCTTGCAATGCGTGTTAATGCGTTAGAAGAGGCGGTTTCGGCCGATAAAGTGGCACGTGTGAATACTTGTGCAGCAGAAATTGAGTTTTGCCAACAGCAACGTCAGCTGCTCGACGAAATAGCTGATATAGTGCCAGATTTACCCGTACGCGCATGCCACAATGATACTAAAATCAACAATATGCTGTTTTGTAAAAAGTCAGATCAAGCAAAGGCCGTTATTGATTTAGATACCTGTATGCCAGGTTATTGGATGTTTGATTTTGGTGATATGGTACGCACATTTTGCTCACCAGAAGCGGAAGACTCAACTAATTTAGATAAAGTGAAAGTACGTGAGCATATTTTTGCGTCAATTGTTGAGGGTTATGTAGAGCCGCTTAAAAATGTTTTGTCTGAAAAAGAAAAGCAAAGTTTTTGGCTTGGCGCTAAGGTGATGAGCTTTATGATTGGCGTGCGCTTTTTAACAGATTATTTAGATGGCGATAACTACTTTACCATTCACCGCGACAATCATAATCTAGACCGCGCACGTAACCAGTTTGCACTGTATAAAGACTTACTTAAAAAAGAGCAAACGCTGAAAGAAATTTTGTTCAAATAAACTTGTATTGATAAAAGGCAGCCTAGCTGCCTTTTTTGTTTTTAAAGTTAACGCTTTTATTAATCGCATTGTTTTGCCCTGAAATAAGCAATGAGATATTAATACTGAATAATAAAAATAGTTCGTTCAAAGGAAATACACATGAAAAATATGGATCGTCGCGGTTTTTTAAAAGCCGCAACTGTCACTGCAGCTGCGGGTTTAACCGCTGCTTGTGCAACGTCAAATAATCAATTTACACCAGCAAAACAGCAGGGCAAAAGTGTAATTGGCTTAATTGCGCCCAAAATGGATGTGGTACGTGTTGGTTTTATTGGTGTGGGTCAGCGCGGCTATGGTCATGTTAAACGCATGAGCCATATTGAAGGCGCTGAAATTGTTGCGATTTGTGATAACCACCAAGAAGTGCTTGAGCGCTCTGCGAAGTTTCTAACAGACAACGGTCATAAACAGCCGGCACTTTACGGTAATAGCGAATATGCCTACCGTGAAATGCTTAACCGCCAAGATATCGATATTGTAATCATTTCAACGCCTTGGAAATGGCATGCGCCAATGGCAATCGAGTCGATGGAAAGTGGTAAACACGCGTTTGTTGAAGTGCCGCTGGCTACCACAGTAGAAGAAATGTGGGACATCGTTAATACTGCTGAGCGTACGCAAAAGAACTGTATGATGATGGAAAACGTGAACTACGGCCGCGATGAGTTAATGGTGCTGAACATGGTTCGCCAAGGACTCTTTGGTGAGTTACTGCACGGTGAAGCGGCGTATATTCATGAACTGCGTTGGCAGATGAAAGAGCTTGAAACTAAAACAGGTTCATGGCGTACGGGCTGGCATGCAAAGCGTAACGGAAACCTCTATCCAACTCATGGTTTAGGGCCTGTGTCACAATATATGAACATTAACCGTGGCGATCGTTTTGACTACCTTACCTCAATGAGTTCACCGGCACTTGGCCGCGCACTTTATGCGAAAAAAGAATTCTCAGCCGACCATCAGCGTAACCAGTTAAACTACATTAATGGCGATATCAGCACTACGCTGATTAAAACGGTCCAAGGTCGCACTATTATGGTACAGCACGATACCACAACGCCGCGCCCGTATTCTCGTCATAATCTAATTCAAGGCACTAATGGCGTATTTGCAGGCTTCCCTAATCGTATCGCGTTAGAAGAGGGCGGCAGTGGTAATTTCCACGAGTGGGATTACGATATGCAGTCTTGGTATAACAAATATGACCATCCACTGTGGGTAAAAATGGGTAAAGAAGCTGAGCGCAATGGTGGCCATGGCGGCATGGATTTCTTAATGTTCTGGCGCATGATTTACTGCCTACGTAATGGCGAACCACTAGACCAAGATGTCTACGATGGCGCAGCATGGTCGGTGATTAGCCCGCTGAGTGCTGAATCACTGAATAATCGTGCAAAGTCGGTAGATATTCCTGATTTTACTCGTGGTGCATGGAAAACGGCAAAGCCGCTGGGTATAGTGACGGTTTAATGACTTCTTAGCTTTTGAAAGTTCTCAAAAACAAAAACGGTAGTTTGGGAGTTTTTTTGAGCTATCCTGCACTAGCAAATCATGTTTGTCGCGCTGGCGACAGCAGCCAAAAGATGAAAAGTAACCGAAACGGAGTTTCGCAGTGCTTTGAAATGAGGTCATGGATGACCGATGTAACCCAGCTTCAAGGATGAATTTTAATGCTAACCTTAAAAACGCCGGCCCCCCTTTGGATTCCCCCGACGCCCCGAAATCAAACTATTCTTCAAACAAAATTCAAATGTGAACATAAACGCCATGAATCGGCATCCATGCTGGCAATTGTTATTTAATTTATATTTTCAGGTTTGATTAGCAGGGGAACTCACACCTAAGTTAAAGGGCAGTTTGTGCTAGAAGTGGTAAATGATAATACCCCGCTAAGGGGCAAATTGAGGGGGGGGGGCTACACTTGCGCGCAGCAGCGGGCTAAAACGGCTTAATATGTGCTGTTAACACCCTGAAAGCTCCAACTTTTCTCGGTATCTGTTTAAAATACCTCTGGCGGAACTCAAAGTTTGCTCTGCGTCAATCTGTCTAGAAGGACTATATTCGTTATGATTAACTTTATATTCAAATGTCTCGATACCTAAACATATAAGTACAACATTAAGAGCTATGACTACTTCGTGCTCACCTTTTTCCAAGTTTTCAACTGAGTTAACCCGAGAAGCAAAATCAATACTTGTTTTTGTAATTTCACTTGTGAGTAACTTTTGCTGTAGCTGATACCCATAGATTCCAAAAAAAATTGCGCTCGTAAACACGCCAACAAAAAAAGCAATGCATATCTTAAGCTTCATATCTACTAACTTCCGTATGGTATATAAAGTCTCAATCAGCCGCCGTGTCAGCAGTCTGCTGCACTGGTCTGTTAGGCTCTTTGGCTGTAGGCCTTTGGTACTTATACTTGAGTTTCATGATAGGTTTTTCAAAATAGTGATAAGACAAAGGAACTGTAATTATGAGAAGTATTATTCCGAAATATTGTTCAGGTGGCCAAGTTTGATTGTGCGCTCGATATGGCCCAGTAGAAAGAAAAAAACCTTGATACATATAGATTCCATAAGAAACTTTTCCCAAATAGCTCAATGGTTGCGTTTCAAGTAGCTGAGTCAATTTGCTGCTTTGGTTTAGGTATATCCACCCTATAAGTAAGGTAAACCCAATACCTCTCAAGTATTGAGAAATAAAATAATTAAGATCACTTGTAAATACTTGATTGAAAACAATAATCAATATAACAAATATTGAGATCTTACTTTGTAAAAAAGTGCTCAACTTCTCACCAAGAAATTCATCTTTTAACACCATTGCGAGCAATGCTCCCATAGCGATATTAGCGCCAGCAATAAACGTCCATCTTTTGATAAAGAAGTTCGCATTAAGCCAGTCAATATTTGTTAGAATTATTGCCGCAAAGAAAGATAACAAGATAAATAAAAACGTTACAATTGAAAGTTTTCTAAGCTTAAGTGAGAAAGAAATGAATAAGAATGGCCATATCAAGTAAAAATGCTCTTCAACTGCTAGTGACCATGTATGACCTAGCACTCCAGAATACCAAACTTTTGGAATAAAGTTGTAAGAATAAGTTCCAGCGAATGCTAATGATTTATAGTTGGTTACCCCTTCACCAGTAATGTGGAAAATAAAAAGCAAAAAAACTACCAAGAAATATAGAGGGAATATTCTTAGAGACCTTCTCACATAGAAGTTATACAGCGAAACTTTTCCATTATTAGCTACTTCAATTAACAGGAGGTTAGTGATTAAAAAGCCCGACAAAACAAAAAAAGCTTGAACTCCAGAATCACCATTTATAGTACTTATTAAAGACTCGTGGATCCAGCCATTGTCTTGATAAGTCTTGAATACATGTAAATGAGTAAGAACAACTGATATTGCAGCTATAGCTCTTAGTCCATCGAAACCTTCTATTTTATTCATTTACTTCTCTATTTTTGTATTCATCAATTACTGTACTAAGTAACGATGATATGTCCTATTTCTGTAAGCAACTTGAGTGCCTTACGCCTTCATAAAATGCGGATAATGCTTGGCTAAAATTAGCGACGAAGGAGCGCAAGCCAAGCGTTTTGCGTCCTTTTGAGTAACTTGTTAGCTTGCAATTTCAAATTCAGGTGCACAGTTATCACTGACTTCAAATTGTTTGTAAAACTGATTAAGTATTTTCTTAGGGTACTTTGAAAAGCGTGCACTTTCTAAATGTTGAAAAATACTCAACGATTCCAGTGAAACTGCTTCAGGTAAGACACCAAACAATTCAAGAAATTTTAATTTCGGTAATTTAGCTAATGGTTCAAGAGTATGAACGAAAGTTTTTTTACCCCAAGCATCCCAACTTGGTAAAGTTGATAATGAAAGTGTTTCTAGCTCTAGCAAACCTGAAAGTGAGTCTAGATTTGAAATGTTTGGTAAGTGCGTAATTGAAAGAAACTTTAAACTATTGCACTTTAACAAAAAATTAAAATCACCTTCAGGCAATGTAGCTACATTGAGTTGTTCAAGGTTTGTGCATTTTGATAATTGGGAAAATGATAAATAATTGCAATGCCATATAGTCATAGACGTGATCTCCAGTCGATTCTCTATGATTGGCATGTCCCTGCTTTTATCTCTCATGAATTCGATGTGCACGATACTTCCTTGCAAACTAACATGTTTATAGCGAGCTAATCGCACGTTTTTTACCACAGCGTTGCTCGTTTTTCTGAATGACTCATTTGTAACAAACTTCATAACTATTTGCTAGTGCTATCAAAATGCAGTAGTGATGGCTTTTACCTCAGGACAAAAACGAGCGATTAGGCCGTCTTCCTGATTATATAAGCAATATACTTTGACGAAATAGAAAAGTAATTGTGAATTGCCGCTACTCACAGCTCAAAGCTAATATTGAAAAGCTTTGCTAAGATTTATCACCCCCTTTTAATCAAACCTGAACGCATTATTCATTTAAACTCTGTTTTAGGTTTGATTTAATGGGGGAGGGAGTGAATATATATATTCGCTTCCAAATGCTGTTCAGTGCCAAACATAGCCTATTGCTACTTGTTAATTACATTTATTCAGATAAATGTCATAGTTCTCAAATTCATCATGTTTGAAATATTCAGAGTCTTCCATTTCTTCGTAGTATTCAGTATCAAATGAAAACATATCCTTACCGATAGAATTACCGCAAACAGATATCTTATAACTCCCAGGCTCAAGGGGGAGAACAACGATAAGCTTGCCTGATTCAAGTTCTATGTTACTCGAAAATACTCGTTCATAGCTTATGCTTGGCTATTGGTTTATAAATACTCGAATTCTATGATCATTTAGATCTGATACTGTTTTCACGTAAATGGCTTTCTCTGTCGAGATATAGCCAAAATCTTTTGCTGTAGCACTAACCCAATTTAATCGTTCATCAGAGTAATGATCATAATCAGAATCATATATATAGAATTGGTAATGATCAGCGAATATTCGATACGCTTTCATTGTTATTTCAAACACTTAATAATTAACTAGTGCAAAAATTATACTTTTTACCTAAGCGCCACGCACTGTTATGACTCTCATATAAGTACCAAACTTGATACTTGATTGCTAGTTATTGAAATCATTAAGCTATTGCATGTAACCAAAGAGTAAAACGTGCAACTTCCTCATTTTCCTAAATATGGAGAAAACTTTTAATTCAGTGGCTAAAAAGTGAAGTTCGCAAAACATATTAAATGTGAACCTTTCGCTCATTGCTGACCTTGAAGACTGCTGCTAAAAATCATTTCCGCTTTTATCAATCCCGAAATCAACTTTGAATTGATAATGCGAGACAGGAAGCGTAGCGAGTCGAGTAAGCCATGCTTAGGCATGGATGCCGATTCATGGCGTTTATGTTCACATTTAAATTCAGCTTGAAGAGTTAGTTTTATTTAGGGACGTCGAGGGATTCCAAAGAGAGACCGACGATAGCCTCCCTTTGGCTGCTGTCGAAAGCAGCGACAAACAAGGTTTCAAATTATGCTTTTCAATCAACGTAATCAGAATCGTTGATTTTATGTTATGACCTGAGTTAACAATGCATCCATGAAGCTAGGTTACATCGGTCATCCCTGACCTCATTTCAAAGTACTGCGAAACTACGTTTCGGTTACTTTTCATCTTTGGCTGCTGTCGAAAGCAGCGATAAATAATGTATCGAATATTAATCAGTGCTAAGGATTAACGTTGAAGCAATTACTTGGAATAGTTACTTAAACACCACGGTTTTATTACCATTAATAAATATCCGCTGCTCTGCGGCCCATTGTAGGGCGCGGCAGAATACGTTTTTTTCTACATCGCGGCCTAGTGCAGCTAGCTTTTCGGCATTTTGTGCGTGGTTTACATGGCAAATGTCTTGTTCGATGATTGGGCCCTCGTCGAGTTCATCGGTAACAAAATGGGCGGTGGCACCGATCATTTTTACGCCTCGCTGAAATGCTTGATGATAGGGTTTTGCACCAATAAACGCGGGTAAAAACGAGTGATGAATATTAATGATTTTACCGCTGAACTGAGTCACAAATTCAGGGCTTAAAATACGCATATACTTGGCAAGGCCAATTAAGTCAGGGTTGAACTCGTTAATTTTTTCAGCCACTTTGGCGTCGTGTTGTTCGCGCGTTAGGCCGTCATGACTAATGCAATAAAATGGTATATCAAAGCCTTTTACTAGCGGCTCAAGGTCTGGGTAATTGGCAATTACCGCTTGAACCTCCACATTCATCGCGTTTTCAAAGCATTTTAATAACACACCGCCAAGGCAATGGGCTTCTTTGGTGGCAAGTAACACCACTTTCGCTTTCTCTTCGCCTTTTAAACTGACGTTTGAGCCGTCAGGTAATAGATGAATGAGCTGTTCAACAAGAAGAATATTGTCAAAATCACCTTGCAATGCAGTGCGCATAAAAAAGCGATGATTTTCTCGGTCAACAAATTCGTCGTTGCGAATAATATTAAGCTTATGCTCAAAACAGAGGTTGGTTATTTTAGCGATGAGTCCTGGTTCATCGGGGCATTGTGCAAGCAGTACTTTTTTCATGGTTCCTCATTCCAGACAGCAAAAGTAATGAGTGTATATTTATATATTTTAATTATGTAATCAATAAATAATATTAATATTTATTGTGTGATGAGCAATTTTACAAAAAGTAGCATGAATAAGGTTAATAGGCGTTAAAGAGGTTTAACTATTTCTGACAATTGCTTACAACTTATTGTCGTTAAGCGCACTAAACTAGCCATAATCTCATTTTGAAAAGGAAGCACAATAATGGCAGTTTCTAATTTTACACGTGCGTTGCTGGCACTTTCGCTTATCTCATCGTCATCGGTGTTTGCTAATGGTTCTGAACAAGCGGAACTTAAAAAACATACGTTCGGTGGAAAAATCGCAACTGGTAGCGTTGAGTTATATGATTTACCTGATGAAGATTATACAAATGTGTACTCTTACTATAATTATAAATTTGATCAAAACTTTTCACTCGAAGTTGGTTTAAATTTTGGTATGGATGCCAGCGATTGGGAATGCGACGATTTTGATGATGGCTTTACCTGTCGCGACCGCAATGACTCAATGTTTAACATCATTGGCGCCGATGAATTAGAGGTAACTAACTTTGTGATTGCAGGTAAAGCACAATTACCTTTGTCGCAGCGCAATAGTCTTTACGCTAAAGTTGGCGCTAACTTCTATGACTATGAAATTTCACGAAATGATCGTACGTTTATCGATGATTCGGGCACAGGTGTTTACCTTGAAGGTGGTTGGCAGTATGTGTGGGACTTTGGTCTAGGAATGGACGCAGGCGTGCAGTATTTTGATATGGGCGATTTAGATTCTGTATCGTTTGCTATAGGTGTTAGCTATCAGTTTTAATTATTAGTAATTTGAATATTGATAATTTTGTTAACTTTATTTTGGGTTAACAAAATTAAATAGGCCGGCGTTATGCCGGCCTATTGTTTAACGGCTTGTGTGCTTTATTAATGCTTTGAGTTTTGCTGGTTTTACAGGCTTACTCAAGTAGTGAATATTTTGCTCTTTAGTGCTGCGTTTTAGTTCATCATCTCTTACCGCAGTGATTAATACCGCAGGAATACTTTCTTGCCACTGCTTACGTAATTGCGCAATTAAACTAACGCCATCCATTTCATGACTGAGTTGGTAGTCCATTAAAATTAAATCTGGCTTAGCTTGGGTTTGCGCATAATTTAATACATCGTCTACTTTATTAAACGCAGAATAACGGCAACCCCATTTGCTCATTAACGTGCCCATCGCATCTAAGTTCTCTTGCTCATCATCAACGATTAATACGTTAAGGGTTTGTTTATTATCAAGTTTAACTTTGTTGGTTGATTTTTCTTGCACTAGTTTGCTGTCGCCATAAGGCACTTCCAGCGCAAAGCAACTGCCTTTGTTTGGTGTTGATTTAAGCTCTAGGGTTAACGACATTAAATCGGCCATACGTTTTACTACGCCTAAACCAAGACCTAATCCTTTATTGTCGTTACTTTGTACGCGGTAGAAGTCGTTAAAGACTTTTGCTTGTTCTACTTCGCTAATACCAGGGCCTGTATCCCATACTTCAATACGTAGGCTGTGTTTACGCTTTCGACAAGCCACCAGCACTTTACCGCTTTCAGTGTATTTCACGGCATTTGATACTAGATTCTGAATAATTCGGCGCAGATAAGTGGTGTCGGCATGCACTACAGCATCATTGCTGCGCACTTTAAAATCGAGCCCTTTTTCCTTGCTGAGAATAACGTATTCATTACTTAGTGGCGCTAAAATATCATTAATCGGGAAGTGACGAGGTGTTGGCGTCATTGCGCCTTGTTCTAACTTAGCTATTTCTAATAACCCCGACATTAAATGCACGGTTGAATCAAGGCTATCGCCAAGTTTTTCCATGGTACTTAGGTTGCTGTTAGAGAGTTCCGTTTGGTCAACAGCTGCCAGATAAAGCCTCGCCGCATTCAGTGGCTGTAAAATATCGTGTGACGCGAGCGCTAAAAAGCGGGTTTTACTGTCATTAGCTTTTTCGGCCTCTAGCTTGGCTTGATTAAGTTGTTTTTCGGTTTCGATTCGCTTTTCAATTTGTGCTTCTAAATCTTCATTGATTGAACGGATTTCTAGGGTACGTGCCTCAATGCGATTCTCTAAATCAATATTCACTTCTTCAAGCGCATTTTGCGTTTCAATGTGTGTGGTAATATCTGAGAAACAGGTAACAAAACCACCATCAGGCAGTGGGTTACCTATCATTTCAATTACTTGGCCGTTGCGTCTGCGACGAATAAAGTGGTGTGAGCTGCCGTTACGTAAGTGTTGTACACGTTTTTGTACTTGTGCGTCAATTTCGCCCGGTCCACATTCACCTTTACTCACGTTGTGGCGGATCACTTCTTCAATAGGTTGGCCTACTTCTAAAAAGCCCTCTGGGTATTCAAACAGTTCCGTGTAACGCTTGTTCCAAGCTACCAACTTTAGGTTTCTGTCTACAACCGAAATGCCATGGCTTAGATTTTCCAGCGAGGTAAATAATAAATTCTGATTAAATTGAATGGCTTGCGTGGTTTCATCGAAAAAGTTAACGACTTCTTCAAACGCCATTTGCTTACCAGAAATTACCGCACCAATTAATACTCGTGCAGACGATGCGCCGAGCACACCGGTAAGGGCTCTTTCACAAAAGTCGACAAAGTCAGTTGTCGGTGTGTCGTTATCGTCAGCAAAATCGTGTCGCATGGTGTAGCGCACAATTAATTGCTTAGAGCGCTGAATACCTAAAAAGGTTTGTAGCAGTACTTTAAGGTCGTACACCGTGGCGTTAATTTGTTTGCTGTGATGTTTAGCAAGCTTTAGCTGCTCTTTTGGCTTCACAAACGCAGCTGCCTGTATTCTATCGACTAAACGTTCATTGGCACCAAGTGAAAACGCGATATAGCACACAACATTGGCAATCAGCGCGATAAACGTACCTTGAGTAATAACACTTTGTTGCATTGCAGTGTTAGTGGTTACTGCACCTTCAAATAGCGGTAGCATTAAAAACAGCAACCAACAGGCAAACCCCGCTAGTAAGCCAGCGTACACACCGTAGGCGTGGCCTTTACGCCAATAAAGACCACCGACAACCGCAGGGATTAATTGAGTCACCAATGAAAATGCCACCAAGCCCATACTCGCCAAAGCAGCTTGGTTGCCGAACAATTGTTGATAAAGGTAAGAAAGCCCTAAAATAACCGCAATGGTAAAACGTCGTGTTAATAAAATCCGGCGTTTATAGCTGGTGGTGATCAGATTACGTTTAAATTTACGACGTAGCATTAACGGTAGCACAACATCGTTTGAGATCATGGTGCTCAGTGTAAGTGTAGCAACTACAATCATGGCGATGGCCGCTGACAGGCCGCCAATAAATACAAACGTTGATAACAAGGTACTTTGTTGTGCAAGGGGCAGTGCCAGTACAAAGCTGTCGGCTGCAACATTACCACCAATTTGTGGGTGCATTGCTGCGGTTGCAATTGGAATAATAATGCCTGCCGTAAGTAATAAATACAGTGGAAATGCCCAGCGTGCGGTTTTTAAATGGCTAATATCTTGGTTATCGACAACGGTTACATGGAATTGGCGCGGCAAACAAATAACCGCAGCGGCTGCCATTAATGATTGCGCGACAAAGTTAAAGCTAAAAAAGTCTTCTTTTTGCCATTGGCCAAAGGCGATTTGGGTAACAAAGTAATCCCACATGCCATCTTGGTAATGCGTAAAAACATAATACGACAATCCCGCAACCGCACCGAGCGCAAGCAGTTTAACCGCTGATTCAAAGGCTACTGCCAACATTAAACCTGAGCGATATTCGGTTACATCCACTTTGCGTGTACCAAAGTAAATGGCGAAAATTGCCATAATCAATGTGCCCATTAAGGCCATCATACTGCCAGATATTTCGCTGTCGCTTTGCAGTAATACAAAGCTGGTGCTAAGTGCTTTTAGCTGCAGTGCGATGTAAGGAATCGTTGCAAGCAGCGCAATAAAGGTCACTAAAATTGCTGTGAGTTGACGTTTTCCGTAGCGCGCAGAAATAAAGTCAGCAATGGTCGTGATATTTTGTTTTTTACTGACCAATATCATCTTACGCAAAAAGCCGTGACCTAAAATAAACAGCAGTGCAGGGCCCAATAGAATGGGGAGGTAGCTCCAACCTGAATTAGCGGCTGTGCCTACAGCGCCATAAAAGGTCCAAGAGGTGCAGTAAATACCTAAAGCAAATGAGTAAACAAAGGGGTGGTGACTAATTTTCTTGGCGAGCGGTGTGGTTTTATCCCCCCAATTAGCAAGCCAAAATAGAATGCCAACATAGGCCAAAGCGACGAAAATTAGCGCAATTGTCATGGTTACTCTTGTTATTCTTTTTAATTGATACGCTAATTTATCACTTTTTAATGAAACTGTGCATCTCAATCACAATTACCACAACAGCTTGAATTTACAGGCTGAGCGTCATTATTAATGGTGATGTTCGACTAATGTCTTAACCTAATGGGAAAATAGCTTATTACGTTTACGTAAACGTAACTTTGACGTGCTTTAAAGCCTTATTTTTACTCGCTTTCGTTTGAATTACAGTCAACTTTTACCTTTAGTAGGTAGTTAAGTTAATAAATTGTTACGACTAAGGTCGCACTTTAATCTTTTATGTGCGTTGCTAGAGTCAATGATGACGATTAATTAACGTGCAACTTTGCATGACTAGGGGATATAAAAATGGCTTTTAAAGATAATGATCAAGCCAAAGCATATTGGAGTGAAAACCTTTCGCTAGTAATAAAACTACTAGCCGTTTGGTTTGTAGTTTCGTTTGGCTGCGGCATTTTATTTGTCGATGCGCTAAACGAAATCCGTTTCTTTGGTTTTAAATTAGGTTTCTGGTTCTCTCAGCAGGGCGCCATTTACACCTTTGTTGCCCTGATTTTTGTTTACGTATACAAGATGGCTGCGTTAGACAAAAAGTACGGCGTTGACGAGTAAGGAGAATAATAATGGACGTTCAAACGCTAACTTTTATTATCGTAGGTGCAAGTTTTGCAATGTATATCGCCATTGCAATTTGGGCGCGTGCGGGATCAACTAAAGAATTCTATGTTGCCGGTGGTGGTGTACCACCTGTGGCAAATGGTATGGCTACAGCAGCTGACTGGATGAGTGCGGCATCGTTTATCTCAATGGCGGGTATTATCTCGTTCGTAGGTTACGATGGTGGTGTTTACCTAATGGGTTGGACCGGTGGTTATGTTTTACTAGCTCTTTGTTTAGCACCCTATTTACGCAAGTTTGGTAAATTCACTGTGCCAGATTTCATTGGTGACCGTTATTACTCGCAAACAGCGCGTACGGTAGCGGTTATCTGTGCGATCTTTATCTGCTTTACTTATATTGCAGGCCAAATGCGTGGTGTAGGTGTTGTATTCTCTCGTTTCTTAGAAGTAGATATTGAAACCGGTGTTTACATTGGTATGGTAATCGTATTCTTCTATGCCGTATTAGGTGGTATGAAAGGTATCACTTATACGCAAGTAGCTCAGTACTGTGTATTAGTATTCGCTTACCTAGTACCAGCTATCTTTATCTCATTGATGATGACAGGTCACGTACTACCACAAACAGGTTTTGGTGCAACATTAACTGATGGGTCAGGAATGTATGTACTTGATAAACTAGACGGACTCAGTGCCGAACTCGGGTTTGCCCAATACACCGAAGGGTCTAAATCGATGATCGATGTATTCGCAATTACTGCTGCACTAATGGTAGGTACTGCGGGTCTTCCTCACGTAATCGTTCGCTTCTTCACTGTGCCTCGCGTAAAAGACACGCGTATTTCAGCTGCTTGGACTTTAGTATTTATCGCAATTGTTTACACTACAGCACCTGCAGTTGCATCGTTCGCTCGTGTAAACCTTATCGATACTATTAATGGTAAAGACGGCAGTGGTACAGAGTACGCAGAAGCACCAGCGTGGGTTAAAAACTGGGAGCGCACTGGCCTAATTACATTCAATGATAAGAATGGCGACGGCAAAATGCAGTACTCTGCAGGTAAAATTGAAGATCCTAGCAGTGCTAACGAAGTGAAGATTGACCGCGACATCATGGTACTAGCGAACCCAGAAATTGCTGACTTACCAGCATGGGTAATTGCATTAGTAGCGGCCGGTGGTATTGCAGCGGCATTATCAACAACAGCAGGTCTGTTATTGGTTATTTCAACTTCGGTATCGCACGACTTACTTAAACGTACCTTTAAGCCAAACATTAGCGATAAACAAGAGTTAATGGCAGCACGTCTTGCTGCGATGGTGGCGATAGCGGTGTCAGCTTACTTTGGTATTAACCCGCCAGGGTTTGTGGCCTCGGTGGTAGCATTTGCCTTTGGCTTAGCGGCGGCGAGTTTCTTCCCAGCAATTATTATGGGTATTTTCTCTAAGCGTATGAATAAAGAAGGTGCGATTGCCGGTATGGTTTGTGGTATTGGTTTTACTGCGGCATACATTATCTACTTCAAGTTCGTAAGCCCTGATCTTAACTCTGCTGAGCACTGGTTATTTGGTATCTCACCTGAAGGTATCGGTATGATTGGTATGCTAGTTAACTTCGCAGTTGCAATTGCGGTTCAGAAAGTTACCAGCGAAACACCAGAAGAAGTACAGCAAATGGTTGAAGATATTCGTAACCCGAAAGGGTCAAGTGCAGCGCATGCTCACTAATCAACCAGCTATTTGAGCTAAATCAAAAATCAAACTCAATGCCCGACTATAGTCGGGCTTTTTTTTGTTTATTGCTCTGCTAGAGTCAAATGACAGAGGTGAGTTGCCTTAAGGGATGATAAAGCGCACCTTTTTGAGGCTGTACACAGTTAAGGAGAGTAACCATGGCATTAGAGCTTAATGAAGTAGCACGTTTTGTTAAAGCGCAAGCACCGTTTAGTGATCTAGAATCCAGTGCCACTGAGTACTTTATTAAAAGCCTTGAAGCGGTTTATTTAACACCAGAAAATCAAAACCAATGGCTAAACTCAAATGCACCCTGTTTGTTTTTAATTCGCTCTGGCTTGTACGATATTTTAGATAGCAGTGGTGAAGTGGTTGCGCGTTTATCTGAAGGCGATTATTTTGGTTACCCATCGCTATTAACAGGCGAGCCAATTAGTAATCGATTAGAAGTGCAAAACGAAGGCATTGTATATCTGCTTAGCCAAACTCATTGGGATTATCTGCGCGAACACTATAAAGCATTTGCCCAGCACTTTGTGCGTGCTCATGCTAACCGCCTACTCAGTGTTAATTATAAAAAGCGCAGCGATGATTGGTCGAGCAAACGCATAAGTGAAATTATGAAGCAAGGTGCCGTTACAGCAGGCCCTGAAACTAAAATTAGCGATGCCGCCAAAACCATGAGTCAATTTGGTGTTTCATCGCTTATGATCACTGAAAATAACAAGCTGGTGGGCGTAATTACTGACCGCGATTTACGTAACCGCGTGCTCGCAGAAGGGCGTAGCCCGAACGATGTGGTTGCAACCATTATGACCACAAAGCCAAAGCATGTATTTGAGCACAACCGTGTATTTTCTGCATTTCATTTAATGCTAAAGCAAAATATTCATCATTTACCTGTGCTTGATGAATCACATCAACCCTTAGGTATGATCACCGCAACCGATTTATTGCGCCAGCAAAAATCTGACCCAGTACAACTTATTGGCCGTATTTATAAAGCCGAGAGTGTCGCTGATATTAAGCGCTACGCATTGGAAGTGCCTGAGTTATTGCGAGGATTTTCAGACAGAGTAGAAGATACTAGCTTAATTGGTAAATTACTTAGCGGTATCACCGATGCCATGACGACGCGTTTAATTCAATTATTTCAAACGCAAAATGGCACAGCGCCAACGCCGTTTAGTTGGATCTGTTTTGGTTCGCAAGCACGTGAAGAACAAACATTACATTCAGATCAAGATAACGGTTTATTGCTGCCAGACAACCTGTCACAAACGGAGCTAGATTACTTTAAAGCGTTAGGCGAGTTTGTTTGTGACAACCTAATTGCGTGCGGAATTAAAGAATGCCCAGGTGGTATTATGGCAAGTCGAGATGCTTGCCGTATGGGGCTTTCTGCATGGTTAAACCAATTTGGCTCTTGGATTAAAAGCCCATCGCCGCAGGCTATTTTAAACTGCAAAATCTTTTTTGATATTCGTTTTGTTGATGGCTCTGAAAGTTTGTTCGAAGCGTTCAGTAAAGGCATATTAGCAACTACTAAAAATCAGATATTTTTTGCCTCAATGGCAACGGATATTAATACTAACTCGGTGCCGATCGGTTTATTTAATCAGTTTAAATTAGAAAAAGATAAGCAAAAACATACGTATATTGATTTAAAAAAGCGTGGTGTGGCAATTATTAACGATATTGTTCGCCTTTATGCGCTGCATCATAATGTTACTGCTGCTAATACCTTAGAGCGCTTAAGTGCGTTGTCTAAACAACAGCAAGTGAGTAAAACGGATATTTATGATTTAAAAGATTGTTGGCGCTACCTTACGCAGCTGCGTTTAAACGTGCAGTTACAGCAAAAAGGGTTACCGGCTAATTGTATCGACCCAGAAGATTTAACCTCACTGGAACGCCACCAATTAAAAGAGGCGTTTTATTTAATTAAACAAGCACAGCAAGCGGCCGCCTTTAAGTTTGCTAGAGGCAGTTTATGATGGGAATACTTGAATCAATTAAGCGCTTTTTTGTGTTACCCGAAAAAGACAATGACATCTTAAAAAGCAACTGTTTTAAGGTGGACTATTTAGTTATTGATTTAGAGTTAACCGGGCTTAATGCAAAACAAGATGAAATTGTCTCGATTGCGTGGGTGCCAATTAGTCATCAACGAATTCAAATAGGTCAATGTCAGCACTTTATTAATAATCAGGTGAGTAATTTAAATCAAAGCCCTGTGTTTCATGGCATTGATAATACAACGATTGCGGCAGGTGTACCGTTAAATGAGGCGCTAAAAGCGTTAAATGAACTACTCGACGATAAAATATTAATATTTCATAACCAACAGCTCGATTGGGGATTTTTACGTATCGCGTTTAATAAAGCGGGTTTATTGCACAAGCCTTTAGCAATACTCGATACTATGAATATCGAACATAAACGCCTTGCTCGCCAAGGGCATGTAATTGCGCAAGATAGCTTAACCTTAAGCAGCTGTCGTGAGCGCTATCGCTTGCCAGAATACAATTGTCATAATGCACTTACCGACGCCATGGCCACCGCTGAGTTATTTTTAGCGCAAGCAAATCAAATTAGCCGTGGTAAACCACTATTAGTTAAACACTTAATGTAAAAAGGGAAGTGTTAACCACTTCCCCTGCAAGTTAGTTACACGCGCTTAAAAGCTAGCAGTAAAACTTAAACTTAATTGGCGAGGTTGGCCAAGGGTTTTATTGTTGGTGCGCGCACCACGTGCGTCATACACTTTATCTGTTAGGTTTTTCGCTGATAGTTGAATATCGTAATTTTCCCACTGATAACCAACACGCGCATTTATTAACGTACGCGCGTCATTTTGCGGCACATAGTTTTCGCCCCACAGGTTTTTCATTTCATTACTGTTTTGATACATGGTATCGGCCAATGCGCTGTCTTGGTAGTTTGCATCAGCAGATAGATATAAACCAAAATCAGTGTGATAACTTGCGGCTAAGTTTGCAGTCCATTCAGGTGAGTCCGCAAATGGCTGACCTTTTAAATCAAGCGTCGGTTCGCCTGGAATAGCAACTAAAAACTCTTCAAACTCGGTTTTAGCACGGCCAAAGCCTGCACTTAGCGTTAGGTTATTGCTTGGATAGTAGAACAATTCAAATTCAAATCCTTGTACCGTCGACTTACCTGCATTCGTGGTTTCTCTGTCGTATTGATTTCCCGACAGCTGCACGCTAACTTGTTGATCTTGCCAATCTAGATAGAACACGTTGGCGTTCGTCACTAAGGTGCCATCTAGCCAAGTTGAGCGCAGTGAAAGCTCGTAGTTGTCGGTAAACTCTGGGTCGTAAGTAAAGAGTGTTGCCCGCGCAGAGTTGGTGCCTACACCACCTGAGCGGTAACCTTGCTGGTAGGTAAAGCTGGTGGTGATGTTATCGGTTAGGTGGTAACTTGCGCCTAATTTCGGCAGGACTTCGTTAAATGTTTTTGACGTTAAAGGCTCGTTTTGTGACGCTTGACTTGCCATATTAAGCAGCTTCGCATTAATACCAGCCACAAGTTGAGCAAACATCGGGTTTGCCGCATAATCGCTTGGGTTTGGTAGCAAGTGTGCATTACCAATACCATAGGCTTGCTCAGTCGCATTGGCCTGCTTTTCTTGGTCCCAGCGAATGCCTGCAAACACGTCAAACTGATCATTGATGCTGTAAGTAAAATCAACAAATACTGCGGTGTTGGTAATTTCACGATATAAATTTGAATAAGTATCTAGCAGTACAGGGTCAACCGGTGCGTACAATGCTAATACTTGGTCGGCAACCGCCTGTGGTAAGCCTAACCCGCCATTTTCTGGTGCAGCGACCAGTAATGTTGGTACGCCAAGTTGATTAAAGCTGGCACTACGATTACCAATCGCTTTATCTTTTACTTCTAAATTTGAATAATACGCGCCAATAATCCCTTTTAAATTATCGTATTCAAACGTCAGTTTTAGCTCTTGCGTTAAGGTCTCGTCAGAGCGTTTATCGTGCAGTTGTGCAATCGGTAATGGCGATGCATCACCATCCCACTCGTAACCATACTGCATATCTGAATAAGTTGTGATTGCTGTTGCCGACCAAATATCGTTAATGTAGTAATCTAGATTTAATACCACTAAGTCTGAATCGGTAAATTCCCATGTTGGATCGTTAAAGTTTACTTTACGGTAATCGTTATCGTAACTTGGGTGTGCGTCTGCCCATACAACGCCCATTTCTGTTTCAGATTTGCTGTAACTTAAAATCGCTGAAAAATCTTCAATCGGTTCAAATAGTAATTTAAAGCGATACAGGTTTGAGTTTGAAAAGTCAGAGTTTTCGTTATTGCGTGCAATGTTTTCAATAACGCCGTCAAAGTCTCTGTCTTCGGCGGTAAAGCGAAATGCCAATACATCATCAATTAAGCTACCACCAGTGGCGATCGCTAATTCTTGTTGCCCATTTTCACCTAATATCACGCGCCCTTTAGCGCTGTATTCATATGCTGGGTCGTAGGTATTCACAACAATTGCACCAGCAAGGGCGTTGCGACCTTGTAATGTCGATTGCGGGCCGCGTAATACTTCCACTTGGCTTACATCCCAAGTAGAAAAACCGCCTTGTTGAATCTCACGCATTGGCAATGGCGCACCGTCAACATAAACACTGGTTAAAAAGCTGTTACCACCACCAGATACGTTAAAAGAGTCAATGCCACGAATTGTAAAGCCACCTACGCCAACTTCACCAGTTACATTAGGCACAACTGATAGGGCATCGTAAAGATTATTAAGCTTTTGCTCTTCCAGTGCTTTATTGGTGATTACGGCTACACTGGCAGGGGTTTCTTGCAAAGTGCGGTCAATTTTTTGGCCAGTAACAATAATCTTTTCAAGTTCATTGTCGTCTTCAGCCATAGTTAATGGTGAAACAATCAAGCTGGTCGCTAGTGCATATTTTACTGCAGCCGTTACAGCATTGGTTCTACGTTTAACAGTAAACATATCGTCCTTTTTAGTATGTAGTTGTGTGAATAATTTATTGAGTAGTTAGTTCAGTAACACTTGGTTGTGTTTGAGTGTTTTTAAACGCGGGCTTTTTTGTCACTTGTTTTGCTGCAAAAAAGCAAATACCGCTAAGCAGTAGTAATATGCTTTGCGTAATCACAACATCAAATTTGTGTTCTGCGAGTTGTTGTGCTGTTGCGCTAGGCAGTAAAACCCAGTCCAGTACGACAACAAGGGCAAATATTGCGCCACTCAGTTGCAATGAGTATTGATTGAATCTCGCATTGTGTTTGATTAATTGAGCAAGAGCTAACATCAGCAAAAATGACGAATATACGCTGTTTTCGATAATCTCTGCACGCGTTGTTATCTCAATTGGTATTATTCGTGCGGCACTAAAGCCGACAGCAATGGCAAAGATAAAGCCAATAAAGCCACCGCTTGTCATTCGCGTGACAAAATTAAGAGAGCGCTGACTTTGATTACGCTGTTTTGCACGTTTTTCTAGCCACATTAAATTGCCGGTTAAAATTACATAACAGGTTGCTAAGCCGAGTAAAAAGAAAGCTAACCCTAAACCGTAGCCAGCAAAATCGCCAAAGTGCAAACGGGCAATTACACCTAAACCACTGCGCACGGCATTATCGTAGTTGTCTTTAGTAAGATAGATTTGTTGTTGATTACTTAGTTGGTAATGTACTGCGGTTTCAGTGGCAAATCTGTCTTGCTTTTGGCCTGTAAAAATCGCGACAGCGCTTTCATCGCCAAAATGCTCAATCATAATGCGGTCAATGATTGCGTTATCCATGTCTTTTTCTGCCATTTCGCGCAATCTGTCGATGCCGTTCATCGTCATTTTGTTGTCGATGATATCAATATGGGGTTCGTTAAATCCTGCTGCCGCGAGTAGCTTTTGTTGGTCGCCTTGGTACAACACAAGGGCATAAGAAATTTGGTAGACAATAACTAAATTAAAAACTAATCCGGTGAAGGCATACATCACATGAAACGGCAGTCCCATTGTGCCAATAATATTATGTGCGTCTAACCACTTGTCTTTATTGCCACCTTTACGGTATTGAAAGAAATTTTTGAAAAGCTTGCGCCAATGAATAAGTAACCCACTAAGCACTGCAACAAAAAAGAACAGGGTAATGATCCCGACAAAATACAAACCAATGCGGCCAAGGCCTAAGTTGTAATGAAGCTGGTAAACAAAATTACCAAAATCCACGGTATCGGCATTGCCAATAATTTCGCCGCTCTGAGCATCCAGCATAATATGCACATCGCTATGATCTTCTCCTGTTTTTGGGTCGGTACCTTCAATGTTTTTTGCAAAGTACGCTTCTATGTACGGTGAATGTTCTGTTGGCGGTAATAAATAAAACCTGTGGTCGACATATACATCATAGTGCTTATTAATGGTTGCAATAGCGTTATCGTAACTTACGTTTTGAGAGTCTGAGAATACCGTTTGATTTGCATGTATTGGTAGTTTTTCCCATGCCACAATGTTTTCGCGAAATAAGCTAATTGAACCGGCAAAAAATACAATAAATAAGACGATGGATATAACAAGGCCAATCCATGCATGTGCGTTAGTTAATGATTTCAGAGTTTTATTATTCATTATTATTGACTCATCAAAAGAATAACGTTGAGTAAGCAAGAGGGGATAAGAACAAGGCTAATGTTTTTGGCAGCTTTGCGTGCTTTTTCAAATGCGTAACTCCACACCAGTACGCCTGCCCAAATAGGGAATGCCAACACTAGCCCTGAAATAAGCCTAACGTCTTCTGCTAATGGCAAAATCAAATTTAAATTGAGCACGATTGAGATTGATAACAAAAGACCCAAAAAGAAGCCAATCAGTGTTTTAGGCCACATAGCTCACCCCCGCTAATACCAATAGCGATGCCACAACGCTTGTATTGAAACGCCAAATGCTTGTTGTATAAGTGCTTAAAATTGTGTGGCTTACCAGCGCAAGCATTAATGTGACAAAGGCAGCCAGTAGCGAAGATGCAAGCGCAAAAGACAGCGAGAAAATGGCAACACCAATAACATAACCAATAACTAATAAAAAATTAGCAATAGATTTATTCATTGGTTTACTGAGCAGTAGTTGTTTTTCACTGCCTAAGTAACAGGCTAGGCATCCAAGCCAGATTGGGATAATTGCTAAAAAGCTCATTATAATGCAAATGATATTGATTTTCATTCGATCCTAATGGTGTTTTTTATTTGTCGCAACATTTGTTATTCGAAAAATGTAAAAAATTATTAAAATCAACTGTATTACTCAAAAGTTGGTTTAAACGATGAGGGTGTAATAGTGACTTTTACAAAGCACTGATTATGAAATGCGAGGTGGGTTTGTTGGTAGAAGTACGGTTGGTGTATTTTTTACGTAAACTTTAAATAGACATCTAAACATCTAGAGCTTGATATTTCCGGCTATCCGTTCATAATTAGCGTCAGGTTAAACCCAATTTACCATAGTAATAAGGATTAAATGATGCCAATCACAGTGCGCGATCAATTGCCCGCCATTAATACATTAAGGCAAGAAAATGTGTTTGTAATGCCACAAAGCCGTGCGCAAACACAAGAGATCCGCCCAATGCGATTAGCCATTTTAAACCTGATGCCTAATAAGGTTGAGACTGAAGTACAGTTTATTCGTTTACTGGCTAATTCACCGCTGCAGGTAAATGTGGAGTTACTGCGTTTAGATACTCACCGTAGCAAAAATACCTCTGAGCAACATCTTGATATGTTCTATAAGTATTTTTCAGAAGTTAAAAACGAAAACTACGATGCCATGATTGTGACTGGCGCGCCATTGGCACACCTTGAATATAGCGATGTTGCTTATTGGCAAGAGTTGAAAGAGATATTCGACTGGGCTGAACAGCATGTAACGTCTACTTTATTCTCTTGCTGGGCCGCTCATGCAGGGCTATTTCATCACTATGGATTAAAGCGCAAACTTAAAGCGAAAAAGCTGTGTGGTGTATTTAAACATTTGCGTTACTTTGAACATGCAGCGTTAACACGCGGTTTTGACGATGAATTCTTAGTGCCACATTCGCGTTATGGTCATATTAATGAGGCGGATATTGCAAACCACAGCCAGCTTGAAGTAATTGCAGGATCGCCAGAGGTCGGTGCGTTTTTAATTAAGAATAAATCTGGTTCGCAGGTGTATTTAACTGGTCACCCAGAATACGATGCAGATACTTTGAAAAAAGAGTATCTACGCGACCTAGAAAAAGATCAGAATGCGCCTAAACCAAATAATTATTTTCCTAATGATGATGCCAGCGCCAAGCCAAGTAAAACTTGGCAGAGCCATGCCTTTTTATTATTTTCAAATTGGTTAAACTACTACGTTTATCAAACCACGCCATACGATATTAATTTAGTCAGCCAAGACGTAAGGACTAACAACTATGCCGAATAAATCACAGCAGCTAAGCGCTGCATTAAAAGCGCGTATTCATATTCTTGATGGTGCAATGGGTACCATGATCCAGAAATACAAACTGGAAGAAGAAGATTACCGCGGTGAACGCTTTGCAAATTGGCATGTGTTAGTTAAGGGCAATAATGACTTACTTAGTTTAACCCAGCCACAGATCATTGAACAAATTCATCGTGAATACCTTGCGGCAGGCGCTGATATTATTGAAACCAATACCTTTAACGCGACTACCATTTCAATGGAAGATTATGAAATGGCAAGCTTAAGCCGTGAAATCAATCTTGAATCGGCAAAACTGGCGCGTAAAGTGTGTGATGAATTTGAAGCACAAGACCCAACAAAACCGCGTTATGTAGCCGGTGTGCTTGGTCCAACATCAAAAACCTGCTCTATTTCACCAGATGTAAACGATCCTGGTTTTAGAAACATTACCTTTGATGCACTCGTTGAAGCCTACATTGAATCAACACTGGCATTGATTGAAGGTGGTGCAGATTTAATTCTGATTGAGACTATTTTCGATACGCTTAATTCAAAAGCAGCGGCTTTTGCAGTAGAAGAAGCATTCGAGCGCGCAGGCGTTACTTTACCCGTAATGATTTCAGGCACCATTACTGATGCATCGGGCCGAACTTTATCGGGCCAAACAACCGAGGCATTCTACAATTCTATTCGTCATATAAAGCCTATTTCAATTGGCCTTAACTGTGCCCTTGGGCCAGATTTACTACGCCAATATGTAGAAGAGTTATCGCGTGTGTGTGAAACCTTTGTATCGGTTCACCCCAACGCAGGCCTACCGAACGAATTTGGTGAATACGATTTAGAAGCGGACGAAATGGCAAAAGAAATTATTGATTGGGCAGAGTCGGGCTTTATCAATATTGTTGGTGGCTGTTGTGGCACCACGCCTGAGCATATTAATGCGATGTATCAAGGCACAAAAAATGTAGCACCGCGCCAATTACCTGAAATTGAAGTGCGCATGCGTTTAGCTGGCCTTGAAGCCTGTAATTTAAACTAGGAGCAAACATGACAAGCAGTACAGCAGTATTTACCAATGTTGGTGAACGTACCAATGTTACGGGTTCAGCCCGTTTTAAACGTTTAATCCTAGAAGAAGATTACGAAACCGCACTCGAGGTTGCCCGTGAACAAGTAGAAAACGGCGCGCAAATTATTGATATCAACATGGATGAAGCCATGTTGGACTCAAAAGCGGCAATGGTACGCTTTTTAAATCTAATTGCGTCAGAGCCGGATATCTCTCGTGTACCAATTATGGTCGACTCATCGAAGTGGGATGTAATTGAAGCAGGCTTAAAATGCATTCAAGGTAAGGCAATCGTTAACTCAATTTCACTTAAAGAAGGTGAAGAGCCGTTTATAAAGCAAGCTAAAATCATTAAGCGTTTTGGTGCAGCTGCCGTTGTGATGGCGTTTGATGAAACAGGGCAAGCCGAAACGGCCGACCGTAAGTTTGAAATCTGTCAGCGTTCGTACCGTATTCTAGTAGAGCAATTAGGTTTTCCGCCGGAAGACATTATTTTTGACCCGAATATTTTTGCGGTAGCTACGGGTATTGAAGAGCACGACAACTACGCCGTTGAGTTTATTGAAGGTACGCGCCGCATTAAACAAAACTTACCGCACTGTAAAGTGTCGGGCGGTGTCTCAAACGTATCTTTCTCATTCCGTGGTAATAACCCGGTGCGTGAAGCCATTCACTCAGTGTTTTTATATCACGCGATTAAAGCGGGTATGGACATGGGTATCGTAAATGCCGGTCAGCTTGCGGTTTATGATGATATTCCAAAAGAGCTACGAGATGCAGTTGAAGACGTAGTATTAAATACCGACCCTGAAGCCGGCGAGCGCTTAGTTGAACTTGCGCCTAAATACTCAGGGCAAGGCGTTGAAGCAAAAAAAGAAGATTTAGAATGGCGCAGCTGGCCTGTTGCTAAACGTTTAGAGCATGCTCTTGTTAAAGGTATTACCGAATTTATTGATGAAGATACCGAAGAGGCACGCCAGCAAGCTGATAAACCAATTCAAGTAATTGAAGGTCCATTAATGGACGGTATGAACGTAGTAGGCGACCTGTTTGGTGCTGGTAAAATGTTCTTACCACAAGTAGTTAAATCGGCGCGTGTAATGAAGCGCGCAGTTGCCTACCTCGACCCTTATATTGAAGCGGAAAAAGAAGAGGGTGCAACCAACGGTAAAATCCTAATGGCTACCGTTAAAGGCGATGTGCACGACATTGGTAAAAACATTGTGGGTGTTGTACTGCAATGTAATAACTATGAAGTGATCGACCTTGGGGTAATGGTACCTGCAGAAACTATTTTACGTACCGCCATTGAAGAAAAAGTCGATATTATTGGTCTTTCTGGCCTGATTACGCCATCGCTTGATGAAATGGTGCATGTGGCAAAAGAAATGACACGCCAAGGGTTTGATATTCCGTTATTAATTGGCGGTGCAACTACATCAAAAGCGCATACGGCGGTTAAAATTGAACCTGAATATGACAAAGGTGTGGTGTATGTTAATAACGCTTCGCGTGCGGTTGGTGTGGCGTCAAGCTTGTTAAGCAAAACGCAAAAGCCTGAGTTTTTAGCAAAAACGACTGCAGAGTATGAAAAAGTGCGTGAGCAGCAAGCGCGCAAACGCCCACGCTCAAAACCAGTTACACTTGCCGCAGCTCGCGCGAATAGCGCACCAATCGATTTTAAAAACTACACGCCACCTGTGCCAAAAAAACTTGGTGTGACCGAGTTTAAAGATGTCTCAATTGAGACACTGCGTGAGTATATCGACTGGACGCCATTTTTTATGACCTGGTCGCTTGCTGGTAAATACCCGCGCATTTTAGAAGATGAAATTGTTGGCGAAGAGGCAAAGCAGCTGTTTAAAGATGCTAACGAGATGCTCGATGATTTAGCGTCATCAAACAAGCTGCAGCCGTTAGGCGTAATGGGTATCTTCCCAGCTAATCGCGTTGACGATGATATTGAAATCTACTCCGATGAATCGCGCACTGAAGTACTTGTGACAAGTTGCCAGTTACGTCAGCAAACCGAGAAAAAAGACTTCCCTAACTACTGTTTAGCTGATTATATCGCACCAAAAGGTACACCAGATTACTTTGGTGCATTTGCGGTAACAGGCGGGTTAGAGGAAGACGATTTAGCGGATGTATTCGAGCAGCAGCAAGATGACTATAACAAGATTATGGTAAAAGCCGTTGCCGACCGTTTAGCGGAAGCCTTTGCTGAATACCTGCATGAGCGCGTGCGTAAAGAAATCTGGGGCTTTGCAGCCGATGAAAACTTATCGAACGATGAGCTAATTCGCGAAAATTACCAAGGTATACGTCCGGCTCCTGGTTACCCTGCGTGCCCAGAGCATACTGAAAAGCAAAAAATTTGGCAGTTACTCGATGTCGAAAACCGCATCGGTATGAAGTTGACTAGCTCTTATGCGATGTGGCCGGGTGCTGCGGTTTCGGGTTGGTATTTTTCTCACCCAGATTCGAAATATTTTGCTGTTGCACAAATTCAGCAAGATCAGCTAGAAGATTATGCCAAGCGTCAAGGTATGAATTTACAAGAAGCCGAACGTTGGCTGGGACCTAACTTGTAAAAGTCAAAGGGAGATTTATATCTCCCTTTTCTTTTGCTAATGATTAACAGCATTTAGCGGCATTTATCCGCTGCCTGTGCTGTTCAGCATCTAGTGATTTGCCTGCATTATCAACTAACAATTAATTGGCGTTAGTTTTTCGCGTTTAAATTCGCTTTTGTAGTGTTCTTTGATAATACTTGAATAATGATCGAATCTGTTTTTGGTGTGATGATAAGACTTTTTAAGTACTTGATGTTCTGCATCATTTTATTTAGTAGCTCGGTACGTGCTGAGTTGAATATTTTATTTGTAAACCCGTCTATCCCCAATGAGCCTTTTTGGCAAAGTGTTGAAGAAATCGCGCAATCAGCAGCGCAGCAACTTGGCACAAAAATGCAGGTGATTTATGGCGGTGGTAATCGTATTGTTCAACTAGAAGCGCTAAAACAATATTTAGCGAAAAACCCCAAACCAGATTATGCGGTAATTTTAAACTACCCCGGCGGCTCTACTGCGAGCATGTCATTGCTGGAATCGCAGCAGATTAAGTTTGTTACTTTAGAGCAAACAATTTTTGGTGAAGAGCGCGAAAAAATAGGGTTAGCAGGGCAAAAATATAAGCATTGGCTTGGTGAAATCTATTTTGATAATCACACCGCAGGAGGCCAACTTGCAAGAGCGCTACAGCATTTAAAACAGGCGCAATTACCCAAGCAAGAAACGCATGTGGTGGCTATTAATGGTCACTATGGCAGTGAATCGCAAGCGCGGTTTAATGGTATGCAAGAGTATTTTGAAAGTAATAATGGTGTGGTATATCAAGCGGTGCACGCTGGTTGGTCTGAGCAGGTTGCGTTTAATCAAAGCAAGGCGCTATTAGCGCGTTTTCCTAATGTTAATATTATTTGGGCCGCGTCTGATTTAATGGCACTTGGTGCCAGTAAAGCAGCAGTAGAATCGGGTCGTATTCCCAATAAAGATATTTTTATTGGCGGTTTTGACTGGTTACCCCGCGCAATTCAAGCCGTTGAAAAACAGTCAATAAGCGCGTCAATTGGTGGTCATAAAGTAATGGGCGCGTGGGCAGTTATTAGCCTGTTACTTTACGATAATGGACACGATATTTTTGCCCAGCAAAAAAATAAAAAGCTAACTTTTAACCTTGATGTGATCACTAAGCAAAATGTTGCACATTTTAAATCCCATAAAGTTAAAATTAATTGGGCCGAATACGACTTTAAAGCACTTAAAGAAAAAGTGGCATTAAGCCACTCGATTGCAGGGCTTAGCCCATTAAACCCTAACTAGCTGTAACTTGAAGTTAAGCTGATTGCGGAAGCCTTAAATTAACTTGCTAACTGCTTTTCAGCCAAGTTCAGTTCCATCGTTGCTTTTAATAAACGATAAAGATTAATTGATGCATCAATTTCTTCTTTACGGTTGGTTAAGCTCTCAATATTTAAACCAAGTGGCACATCTAAATGAGCACAGCTTTGTAAAATAAGGTTTAGATTTTCACGGCAAATACGTACTGATTCATTAAGAGATTGCTCAGAATCTAAAATACGCCATTTAGTGGCTTCTGGCACAGAAATACCAAGCCATTGCATAAACTCTAATGTTTTCTCACTGCCGCATGGAGTAAAGGTTAAGATAATACGGTTAGGTGTTAGACCTTGCTGTTTGCAACTGCGGGCATAGCTAGTGATTAAGTCGATTGTTGCTTGTGCATCATATACCGCTTGCGAGATAAAATACTCACAACCTTGCGCTGTTTTTTCTAACAGACGTTCATGCTCATTGCGTTTTGATGCATGACGCTCAGCGATGGTAACACCACCTAAGAAAAACTTATTTTGATGCTCACTTAATGCGTTATAGGCGTTTGGCAAGCTTAATTTAATCTCACCTTCAGACGATGGGCTACCTACCAAAACAAGGTTGTTCAGCGCATATTTTTCTTTGGTTTCTGTTAACCAGTCATTAAATTCTTCAACACCACGCTGCGCGACGCTTTTGTAGGTGATTACATCTAATTCTGATAAATCACTTAACAGCAAACTGTATTCACGAGGGTCTACAGTATGCTTAAACGGAAAAGGGCGTGGTACGCTGGTACGGCTGCTTTCATCTTGAATGTCGTAAATGACTAATCCGTCATATTCAATCTCATGTAAACGACCTAATAATTTATTGGCAATTTCTGTCACTTTATCTTTTTCAGTACCCATTTTTGGTGGCGTAGTACCAATTAAATAAACGCCTTGTGTTGGGTCTTGAATTTTTTGTTGTAAAGATAAAGCCATTGTTCCGTACCATAAATAATTTCGATACAGTAACTATAGCAGCCTTTTAGACGTCTAAATAGCTAAAATTTAAAATAGCGACTGAAAAAAATTGAAATAGAACTTGAGGGAAATTCATAGTGTGAAGGTTTCAGGTTTCAGGTTTCAGGTTTTAGGTTTTAGGTTTCAGGTTTCAGGTCTCAGATGTTGCGCTCAAATCTTAATTCTGAGTTCTGAATCCTTAGTTCTGAACTCTAAGTCCTTTATTCTGAAATTTAATGTTGCAAAACGTTTACACCCATTTACCGCAATTGCTCGCTTAACATCGCGAACATCGCCATAATTACCCAGTTTAGAAAAATTCTATAGAAAAATAATCCAAACCAAGGGAAACAGTATGAAACTTAAATTGGTTGCAGCAAGTGTAGCAATTGCACTATCACTTGCTGGTTGTAATAGCACAACATCATCAAATAATGCACAAGCTACCACGTCAGTAAAAGCTGAAAACAAAGTATTTGCACAAGATTATGTGTTAGAAGAGCTTGATAACGGCCTTCGCGTTATGGTGGTGAAAACAGATTACCCAGATGTAGTCTCACTACAAATTCCAGTATCAGTAGGTTCACGTAACGAAGTTGAAGCTGGTAAAACAGGTTTTGCGCACTTCTTTGAACATATGATGTTTAAAGGCTCTGAGAAATTCCCGCAAGATGTTTACTCTGATATTCTTAAAAACTCAGGTGTCGATAACCGCGCTTACACCACAAACGATTACACCAACTACCACCTTAATTTCTCAAAACAGCATTTAGAAACTGTGCTTGAAATTAAAGGTGATATTTTCCAAAACCTTAAATATTCTGAGTCGCAATTTAGAACAGAAGCACTAACAGTTAAAGGTGAATACCTTAAAAACAATGCTAACCCAATCCGTCAGCTATTAAGTGCAGTGCGCAATGAAGCGTTTGAAAAGCATACTTACAAACACACCACTATGGGCTTTTTTGAAGACATCGAAAAAATGCCAGATCAAATGGCCTACGGTGAAGAGTTCTTTAAAAAGTTTTATAAGCCTGAATATGTATCGCTCATTATTACCGGTGATGTAGACCCGAACGATACCATTGAACTGGTTAAAAAGCATTGGGGTAACTGGCAGCGTGGCGATTATGTTGCTGATATTCCAGTAGAGCCAAAGCAAACAGCGGCAAAATACCTTCATAAAGAAAGTGAAGGTTTACCGGGTCACTGGTTACTTGTTTCTTACAAAGGCCCTGCGTGGCAGCCAACGGAAAAAGATCGTGCTGCGGTAGATTTAATCTCGCAATTATATTTCTCAAATAACTCAGCGCTTTACCAAGAGTTAGTTGTTGAGAAACAGCTTGCTAGCCAAATGTTTACTTATAACCCAGAAACTAAAGATCCGGGTTTATTGCACGTATTTGTAAAGGTTGAAAAAGAAGAAGATTTAGCAAAAGCACGTGATGCGATTAATCGTACTTATGCAAAAGCGCGTACTGAGTTAGTAGATGCAGATAAGCTTGCTAACTTAAAGTCTAACCTAAAGTACAGCTTTGTTAATGGCTTAGATTCATCGCAAGCAATTGCGTCAACTCTTGCGAGCTACATGCATTTTGAGCGTGACCCAGAAGTTATTAATCAGCTTTACGCGACGGCAGATAGCATTTCTGCAGAAGATATTCGTGAGATTGCCAATAAGTACTTTATTGATTCGGGCCGTACAACTGTGACTATGTCGGCACTTGAATCGGTAAAAGGGTTTGAACAAGAAGTTGACTTAAACGCGACTGTTGCCGAATTAAATAAGCCGCAAGGCGATGCGAAATTCTCAGTACTTGATATGCGCAGCAGCTCACCGCTAGTTGACGTAAACCTATTATTCTACACTGGTGCAGCAGCAGATCCTGAAGGTAAAAAAGGCCTTGCAGCAATTACAGCTAATATGATTGCACGTGGTGGCTCTGAGTCGCGCTCTTACAAAGAAATTCAAAAAGCGCTTTACCCAATTGCGGGTAGCTTCGGCGTACAAATTGATAAAGAAATGGTGTCATTCCGTGGCCGTGTTAATAAAGACAAGGTAGACGAGTGGTACAAAATTGTTAGTGACCAACTACTTAATCCAGGTTGGCGTGAAGACGACTTTAAACGTTTAAAGAAAGAGCAGCTAGATGGCATCAAAGCAGGCCTAAAAGCATCTAATGATGAAGAGCTTGGCAAAGAAGTGTTATACAGCAAGCTTTACCAAGGCCACGCTTATGAAAGCTACAACTATGGTGATATTTCTGATTTAGAAGCGCTTACACTTGAAGACTTAAAAGCATTTTATAAAGCTGAATTTACTCAAGCTAAATTAAATGTCGGTATTTCAGGTGCCATGTCTGATGCAGCAAAAGCAAAACTGCTTAAAGACTTAGGCACGCTTCCTGAAGGCAGTGAAAAGCGCCTAACGATTGCTGATGCGCCTAAGTTGGAAGGTCGACATGCAACCATTGTAGAAAAGCCAGCTAAATCAACAGCGGTTAGCTTTGGTTTCCCGATTGATACGATTCGTAGCGATAAAGATTGGGCGGCACTTTGGTTAATGCGTTCTTACTTTGGTGAGCACCGTAACTCAAACAGCTTCTTGTATCAGCGCATTCGTCAAATTCGTGGTATGAACTATGGTGATTACGCGTATATTGAGTACTTCCCGCGTGGTATGTACCAAACTAAACCAGATGCTAACTTAGGTCGTTCTGAGCAGATTTTCCAAATTTGGTTGCGCCCACTACGCTCTAATAATGATGCACACTTTGCAACACGTGTTGCCCAGTACGAGCTTGATAAGCTAATTGAAAATGGCATGAGCAAAGAAGATTTCGAATCAACTCGTAACTTCTTAACTAACTTTGTGCCGCAAATGGTTGCAAGCCAAGATCGCCAGCTAGGTTATGCACTCGATAGCAAGTTCTATAATACCGATGAGTTTGTTGCGTATGTGCGTAAGCAGCTTGCGAGCTTAACTGTAGAAGATGTAAATCGTGTTATTCGTGACAACCTGCAAAATAAAAACATTCACTATGTATTTATTACCGGTGATGCAAAAGACATGAAAGCGCGTTTAGCAAACGAAACGGTTTCTCCGCTTAAATATAATGCTGAAAAACCAAAATCACTTACCGATGAAGATAAGGTGATTGAAAGCTACAATCTAGCTATCGATAAAGCTAACATCGAAGTGATGGATGTGAAAGACGTATTTAAGTAAACGTTTTTAACACGGTAAAAAGCCCGCCAATTGGCGGGCTTTTTTATGCTTAATTTGAAATATTACAAACATAATCAAGTAATAAAAAACACTAAGCGCACCGGCTTAACGTGGGCATAATTACAAAAAGATGCTGGATAATTAAGCACTTCAATGAAATAATCACGTTGCTAAAATGAACACAAAACATAAAGGACTAAACAATGTTAAAAAAAATAGCGCTAATAGCAGTAGTAACCCTTTCACTCGCTGCATGTAAAACCATTCCTGTAACTGACTACAATCAACAAGTAAATGCGTCAAACATGACTAAAGAGTCAGTTGAAAAGGCAATTTTAAGCGGCTGTCAGCAGCGTCAGTGGGCATGTAAAGTTGAAAGCGATGGCGTAATTGCTGGTTTACTTAATTGGCGTGGTACGCAAGTTAAAGTAGGCATTCATTACGACGAAAAGACGTACACGATTAAGTACCGCGATTCACTTAACTTGAAATATGATGGTGATAGCATTCACAAAAAATACGGTAAGTGGGTAAATAACCTTATTCGTACAATTGATTCACAGCTGTTCACAATGTAATTAGCGTATGCTAGTTAATCAACTAGCATACTAGCGACTGCTAATTTACGCGCACTCTACGGTAATTTCAAAATTTACCGAACGCGCTAAAAAGCACGCTTCATGAGCTTGGTGGTGTAACTCTGCCAAGCTTTTTTTATGTGTAATCGATTCATCTGCCAATATCACCTCGGGTGTTAACGTCACACCGGTAATACATAGTTTGCCATCATTGTTTTTGGCAAGTTCGCCAATTGCATTATCGGTGTAACGCTCAATCACAATGCCTTGTTCTGCGGCAAAGTGCAGAAAAAATAACATATGACAACTTGCCAGTGATGCAACAAAGGCTTCTTCAGGGTCAACAAATTCAGGGTTTGAAAAAGGCATCGGTACTATCATAGGAGAGGGCGATGCTGGCATTGAAAAACCGCCATCAAAATGCCACTGGTGAACACGGTTGTAACGTCCATCGGTAAACATCTCATCTGGCGCTTTTTGCCATTCAATTTGTGCACTGTGCTGCGACATCTTATTTCCTAATTTAAAACGGGTTTAAACTAATTTTGCTTGTTATCTGTTGTTAAAGAAAGTGATATTATTTTCAAGTGATATGAGTAAAATTTGAATCATAAATAATGATCAGTAGCCAATTACCCAATTTATACACCTTTGTTGTCGTCGCTGAGCAGCTTAATTTTAGTCGTGCCAGTGATTTATTGCACCTTACGCCAAGTGCAGTAAGTCATCAAATGAAGCAGCTAGAAACGCATTTAGACGTGAAGTTGTTTATTCGCCAATCAAAAGGTGTGGCACTTACCAGCGAAGCTAAACAGCTTTATAGCTCAGTTAAAAAAGCGTTTTCAGAAATAGAGTTTGGTATTGAGAAAGCGCAAGCACCTAAAGTAAAAAAGCTGGTTATAGCGGCGATCCCGAGTGTTGTTTCTTGTGTATTGGTGAATAAATTAGCCGAGCTGCAAGCTTTGCTACCTAACTATCAAATTCATTTTATTAGCCAGCATCAAATCGTTAATTTTGAGCAGCAAAATATAGACTGTCATATTCATTTTGGTAACGGCAAATATGCGAATGCCGTTGCAAAAAAACTGGCAGATGAAGTGGTTTATCCGGTATGTGCGTCAAATGTTTATGAAATGCAGCATGAATTACCTTTGATTCATTACGCTGCAGGAATGGAAGACAAGCCCGGTGGCATTAGTTGGCAACATTGGCAAAAGCATTTTCAACTACCCACAATACCAGCCCAATTTGTCTTTGATGAAGTCGGCCTTACATTAAATGCAGCTAAAAATGGTGTAGGTAAAGCACTCGCTTGGCATCAACTTGTAAAACCTTTAATTAAAGATAAGCAACTAAAACGCATTGGCGAAACGCAAATCACATTGCCATTTAGTTATTACTTTGTCACACCTAAATGCCATACTCAGTGAGTTGAACTCTCGATTTTGTATCAATGGTTGCAAGCACAATTTACTAGGGCCTGTTGATCTTTGCTGTTCTATTTTTGTTCTTTTTGAGCGTGCTTTTATCGCGGCGCTTGATGTGTTGCCTAGTAATCTAAGCGGATATCGAGCAAAGCTTCCGCGTCCTGCTCACGCCCCTTACCTACATCCATGTAGGCAACAATGAGAAAAGTGCGCTCAGAAGAACCGTTCGGCAGCGCTTGATTGGGCTTTCTACTGTGTTATCGGCTGACTCACATAGAATAACTATGCCACACAGCCTCTGCCTTGTATAAACCCCAATCAAACTGCTGCAAAAACGAACTTGAAAGGTCAACAGGCCCTAAGGGTATTAGCTCGTCGTTAAGTTAACCTTTAGCTGTGCTTTTTGCTTTATTTTATAAATTGTTAACCACGCGATTGTTAATAATAAAATCGGCAAAGTAACTAGGTTTAATGTTTGCCAACCTACGGTGGCTTCTAACCAACCTGCACTTAATGCAGAGAGGGTTACCATGCTAAACACTAAAAATTCATTAGTCGCTTGGGCTTTAGCGCGCTCTTGCGGTAGGTAAGTTTGGCTCACCATTTGCGTCGCGCTAATAAACATAAAATTCCAACCGACACCCAGTAAAAAGAGCGCAGCTAAAAAGTGCCAATGGCTTAAGCCAAGTAGGTTCACAAAGCAACAAAGGGCGATTAAAACAATTCCCGCATACATCATGGTGACCTGACCAAATCGCTCTATTAATTTGCCACTAAAAAATGACGGTAAAAACATGCCCAATACGTGCCATTCAATCACCAGTGCTGACTGTGCTAAATCAAAGCCATGACGATGCATCGCCAGTGGCGTTGCTGTCATCAATAAGTTCATCACCGTGTAACTCACCATGGCAATAAACACTGCAGTCATAAACTTAGGCGCGCTAATAATGGCTTTTAATGGTCTGCTTTCACCATTATTTTGGCTATGTGAAACCTCATTAAATTTAACGAGCTGTAATAGCAGCAGCGCAATTGAATATAAAAACGCAAGGGCAATAAACGCATTGGCGTAGTTTAATGTTGGGTAGTGATGGTTTACCCATACTGCTAAATTAGGGCCGAGTATCGCGGCTACAACACCACTTGCCATCACTGTAGAGATTGCCACAGCAGGTTTGTCACTGGCTTCAATTGCTGCAAAACGATACAGGGTAGCAAAGCCAATCCAATCCCAATTAAAAAAGTAGCGAAGCTAAATAACCAAAACTGGCTTGCCAATAAACTAAAAAAGCCAAGCACGGCGCCGCTAATGCCAATGCTATTGCCTAAACTAAAGCCCAGCTTTCGACCCGTTTTAGCCATAATCAGCGACGCAGGAATCGTAGTAACTAGTAGCCCCAACATTTGCATGGCAACGGGAAAAGTAATAAATGTGGTACTTGGGCTTAGCGCTTTTCCAACAAGGGCTGAGATGGTCACAAGCAAAATATTACCGGTTGTGATAAGTCCTTGGCAAAAGGCTAAAAGTACAACATTTTTGTTCATATTTAGAGGCCGCGTTTGGTTATGAAGGGGACTATTTCTAGCACACATTTATCTAAAGGCAAATAAATCAGTCTAACAACTTATCTTTAATTACTTACTCAAGTTAACAAAAAGCGTTAAACTCGTTTAAAATTAAGCTATACAGCTAAAAGTAGTTAAAGTGATTGGTGTTGTTATGCGTCATACAATTTGGCAAGAATTACGTAAAGAAGCAGAAGCCTTAGTAAGAAAAGAGCCGTTATTGGCAAGTCACGTTTATTCGTGTGTACTTAACCATGAGTGCCTAGGGTCTGCATTAAGCTTTATTGTCGCTAATAAATTATCTGATGCGGTAGTTTCAGCTTTCACTTTCCGCGAGTTATTCGATCAAGCATTTGTTAATTGCGACACCATGCTTGATAACGTTGCGCACGATATTAAAGCGGTGCGTGATCGTGACCCTGCGGTTGATAATTACCTAACTGTGCTATTGAATCTAAAAGGCTTTCAGTCAATTCAAGTACATCGCTTAGCACACTGCCTATGGCGCCAAGACCGAAAAGAGCTCGCGCAATTTATTCAAAGTCGCAACTCAGAAGTGTTTGGTGTTGATATTCACCCTGCATGTAAAGTGGGTAAAGGCATTATGTTTGACCACGCAACTGGCATTGTAGTGGGCGAAACCGCCGTTATTGAAGATAACGTATCGATTCTGCAAGGGGTTACGTTAGGTGGTACAGGTAATGAACAAGGCGATCGTCACCCGAAAATCCGCCACGGCGTATTAATAGGTGCGGGAGCAAAAGTACTAGGTAACATTGATGTTGGTGAAGATGCGAAAATTGGCGCGGGTTCAGTCGTAATTGCCGATGTTGATGCGCACACTACTGTCGTTGGTGTGCCAGCTAAAGTGGTTGGCAAAACCACAACAGGTTGCCCTGCAGAAACCATGGATCAGTGTTTTGTAGCTGATATGTCTGAAGAGGCTGGTTGTTCACTGTCGAGCGCTGCACTGTAATATTGCTGCTCTAACTGTTTAATTACTCCATTTTCGGCCAGTGCTTTCACTGCGTTAGCGAATGCGCTGGCAACGCTTCCTTCATTTACCAAATAAGGTACGTTGTTGACCGACACAGCTTGCTCTGGCAAGTAGTTTGGGTTGAGCGACGATTCATAGTGCTTCGACTTTCTTGAAAACCCAAAATGCATTGGTTTTGCTAAATAACAGCAGTCGTGAATTTTAATCTGTGCATTTGGCTGCTGCGCTAGGTAATAATCAATCGACGCTTTGTTGTAAATAAAAAAGTCAGCCTGCTTTTTTTCAATTACTTTGATTGCATCGGCAATACCTAAATCTTGCCCGTATCGCACCATTATATCTCGCTCTTCAATGGCCGACTTTCTGCCACCATAGGGCTTTAACAGTACTTTGTTTTCCAGTTGTTTTAAATTATCTATCTTGGCAACATCTCGGTGTGTGATCACCACGCTATGACTGGTGAGGCCATTTTCGAAAAAGTGAGTAAATTCGCTACGCGTCTGATTAAAACCATAACCGGGATAAAAGTCGATGGCACCTTCGTTAAGCAGTTTAATAATGCGTTTTTTTGGCGCGCGCTTTATGACTAACTTACAGTTAATATTTTGTGCAGCTCGTTGATATATGGCTTTGTACAGCCCTTGATTGGATGGCATTGCGGCGATAAGTGGTAATCGTGCACTTGTGCGATAACCCATGGTTATTTCACAGCTAAACGCCGGTAGGCAAATAGTCATCAGCACGATGAAAAAGGATATGCGATACATCAGGTTACGCCAATCGATAACACTTATAGTTTTAATCAAAACACACTTATTGATAAGACTCAAACAACTTCGATAATTTCATATTCAGTTGCTTGCCAGTCAAAGCTAACAATATCGTCAATGGATTGCTTTAGTAGCTTTTTAGCTATCGGGGCACTTGGTGTAACAATTTGAATATCAGCATTATTTAAAGTGATTTTATTACCACCTGCAACGGCTAAAATATAAACCCATAACACACTTTCATCGTCACAATTTTCGAGCTTAATTAAATGGCCTAGTTGTATTTTCTGATTGCTAATTGGCTCTATCGATTCTTTAAGTACCTGAATTTCTTGTCTAAGCGCTTCAATGCGTTTACTTTGCCCTTCAGCTAAATAGGCCATCTCGATGCCGAGGCTGTCGTATTGGGTTTCGGCCTTACTTTGCTCGTGAGTGGCATCTTGATGTGCGTGTTTTGCAGATTGCACTGCAACCGCCAAGCTCGCTTCAAGCTGCTCAATAAGAGCCTGTTTGATAAATGATTTATTGATCATTGTTAGCACTCACATGTGAGACTTTACTGGTAACAGTGCCATCGGCAAATTGCGTGATAATGTTGTCGCCTTCAGTAATTTGAGAGACAGAGGTGACCACGCTAGAATCTTTTTGCGTCATTGAGTAGCCGCGCGCTAATACCGCAAGCGGGCTGGTGGCATTGAGTTTTGCCGCCAATACCGCAAGTTGTTTTTCTGCAGACTCTAATTGCTTTGCTTGACTGCTTTGAAGCCTGCTAACCAGATTATGCAACTGTTGCTGTGCATGACTTAATCGCTTTTCAGGTGTGGTTTTTTCGAGTCTATTTTGCAATGTATGTTGCGCATATTTTGCTTGCTCTAATTTTCGTTGAATACTGTTGAGTAAGCGCATTTCAAGCTCATCACGTAACTGAGACTGCTGATTTAATTGGTTACTAGGGTGGTAACGCAGCAAACGCTGTTCTAATACTTGGTAGCTGTGAGCTGCATTTTGCAGGCGCTTTGCCATAAAGTGGTGCAATCGATTTTGTAGCACATCGATGTTTTGCACTAAGTGATTTTTATCTGGACTGACAATTTCGGCCGCTTGCGATGGTGTTGCCGCACGCAAATCTGCAACATAATCTGAAATAGTGGTATCAATTTCATGACCAACAGCACTTACTACAGGCAGCTTAGACGTGAAAATAGCGCGCGCGAGCATTTCGTGGTTAAAGCACCATAAATCTTCCATTGAGCCGCCGCCGCGTCCAAGAATAATGACATCCACTTCATTGCGCTGATTAGCAAGCTGTAATTGTTCAATAAGTTGTAGATGCGCTTCATTTCCTTGCACTAGTGCAGGGTAAATTACTACCTCAAGTTGTGGCGCGCGCTTTTCCAGTACGGTGAGAATATCTTTAATTGCAGCGCCAGTAGGTGAGGTGATAACCCCTAAGCGGCGAATATTGTTGGGCAAGGGCTTTTTAAATTCACTGGCAAATAAGCCTTCGCCAGCGAGTTGCATTTTAAGCGCGTCAAACTGTTGTTTTAACTGACCTTCACCTGCAGGCTCGATGTGCTCCACAATAAGCTGATAATCGCCGCGAGGTTCATAAAGTGATACGCGAGCACGCACCAGTACTTGGTCACCATTTTTTGGTTTAAAAGTGGCACTTCTATTATTACCGCGCCACATAGCTGCGCGAATTTGTGCGTTATCGTCTTTTAAACTGAAATACCAATGGCCAGAACTCGGCGAAATAAAATTAGATATTTCACCTGTGAGTTGCAATGAAAAGAAATTTTGTTCGAGTAAGTAGCGTATCTCTTTATTGAGCAAGGAAACGGTATAAACTTTTTGTATCTGATTTTGCAACATAACAGTATGATTTAGCGCTGAATGGAAAATATTCTACCACAAAACATTAAATTTTATTTTACTAGAATGAAATTCGCTGATAAAATCCACCCGCAACTCCCTACACCCACAGATATCATGAGAAGTTGCAAATGCTTAGGATCGCTAAAGAAGCTTTAACCTTTGATGACGTACTATTAGTACCAGGCCACTCAACTGTATTACCACATACAGCTAACCTTAAAACTCGTCTAACGAAAACAATTGAACTAAATCTGCCAATCGTTTCTGCATCTATGGATACAGTTACTGAAGCGCGTTTAGCGATTGCGTTAGCGCAAGAAGGTGGTCTTGGTTTCATTCACAAGAACATGACAATTGCAGAGCAAGCTGCCAATGTACGTAAAGTTAAAACGTATGAGGCGGGCATTGTTTCTCACCCAGTTACTGTTACTGCAGACTTGACAATTGCCGGTGCACTTCAATTAGCACACGATAAAGGTTTCTCAGGTTTCCCTGTTGTTGATGCTGAAAACAACCTAGTTGGTATTGTAACAAGCCGCGATATGCGTTTTGAAACAAAACTAGACCAACCTGTTTCAACAGTAATGACTAAGAAAGAGCAGCTGGTAACAGTAAAAGAAGGCGCAGATCGTGAAACGATTTTAGGCCTAATGCACGAGCACCGTATCGAAAAAATCTTAGTTGTTAATGATGACTTTAAACTTAAAGGCATGATTACTGTTAAGGATTACCAAAAAGCACAAGATAAACCAAATGCATGTAAAGACGAACAAGGTCGTTTACGTGTAGGTGCAGCTGTTGGTGTTGGTGCAGGCACAGATGAGCGCATCGCAGCGTTAGTTGAAGCGGGTGTTGATATTCTGCTTATCGATACTTCTCACGGTCACTCACAAGGTGTTATCGACCGCGTAAAAGCAACGCGTGAAGCATTCCCTGATTTACAAATCGTTGCAGGCAACGTAGCAACAGCAGAAGGTGCAGTAGCACTTGCTGATGCCGGTGCGAACGCTGTTAAAGTAGGTATTGGCCCAGGTTCAATTTGTACTACGCGTATCGTAACAGGTTGTGGTGTGCCGCAAATTACAGCGATTTCAGATGCAGTTGACGGCTTGAAAGGCCGTGATATTCCAGTTATTGCTGACGGTGGTATTCGTTTCTCTGGTGATATTGCGAAAGCACTTGTTGCTGGTGCATCACTGGTAATGGTTGGTTCAATGCTAGCTGGTACGGAAGAAGCACCAGGTGAAGTTGAGCTTTATCAAGGTCGTTACTACAAGTCTTACCGTGGTATGGGTAGTTTAGGTGCAATGAACCAAAAAGAAGGTTCATCTGACCGTTACTTCCAAGATGCTAAATCAGAAGAGAAGCTGGTTCCAGAAGGTATTGAAGGTCGCGTAGCGTATAAAGGTCCTATTGCTAACATTATTCACCAACAGGTTGGTGGTATTCGCAGCGCTATGGGTCTTACTGGCTGTGCAACAATTGAAGAGCTTAACACTAAGCCGCAATTTGTACGTGTTACCGCTGCAGGTATGGGTGAATCGCACGTTCACGACGTACAAATCACAAAAGAAGCTCCTAACTACCGTTTAGGTTAATTCGCGCTTTTATTTATCGATAAGGCTAGCTTTTTGCTAGCCTTAGTTAATTGTATCCCGATTGAAATTGCCGTTTTCAATCGAGTTGTTGGATTTTTAGAAAGAGACAACTAATGAGCAAAAATATTCATGATTCTCGCGTACTGATTTTAGATTTCGGTTCGCAATACACTCAGCTTATCGCCCGCCGCATCCGTGAAATCGGTGTTTACTGTGAACTATGGGCATGGGATGTAACCGAAGAGCAAATTCGCGAATTTAACCCGCAAGGTATTATTTTATCGGGTGGCCCTGAGTCAACGACCGAAGAAAATAGCCCACGCGCTCCAGAGTATGTATTTAATGCTGGCGTACCTGTACTTGGTATTTGTTACGGCATGCAAACAATGGCGATGCAACTTGGTGGTCAAGTACACAGCTCAGACAAAAAAGAGTTTGGTTACGCGAAAGTTGAAAAAGTAGGTAACTGTGCGCTATTTGATGCAATTGAAGATCATATCGAAGATGGCATTGGCAAACTTGACGTTTGGATGAGCCATGGCGACAAGGTTATCGAAATTCCTGAAACGTTTGTAACATCAGCTAAAACAGATACTTGCCCACATGCAGCAATGTCTTGGGAAGAGAAAAAATTCTACGGTGTACAATTCCACCCTGAAGTAACTCACACGCACCAAGGTTTACGTTTATTAGAGCGTTTCGTAATTGATATTTGTGGCTGTGAAAAATTATGGACACCAGCATCAATTATTGAAGATGCCGTTGCGCGTATTAAAGAAAAAGTAGGCGATGACGAAGTTATTCTAGGCCTATCTGGTGGTGTTGATTCATCAGTTGTAGCGATGCTAATTAACCGTGCGATCGGCGACAAACTAACCTGTGTATTTGTTGATAACGGTTTACTTCGTTTAAACGAAGGTCAGCAAGTAATGGATATGTTTGGCGATAAATTTGGCTTAAACATCATTAAAGTAGATGCTGAAGACCGCTTCTTAGCAAACCTTGCAGGTATTGATGAACCAGAAGCTAAGCGTAAATCAATTGGCCATACGTTCATTGAAGTATTCGATGAAGAAGCGGGCAAACGTCAAAATGCTAAATGGTTAGCGCAAGGTACAATTTACCCAGACGTAATTGAATCTGCTGCGTCAGCTACTGGTAAAGCGCATGTAATCAAGTCTCACCATAACGTAGGTGGTTTACCTGAAGATATGGAAATGGGCCTTGTTGAGCCACTGCGTGAACTATTTAAAGACGAAGTACGTAAAATTGGTCTTGAACTAGGTCTGCCATACGACATGCTTTACCGTCACCCATTCCCAGGTCCAGGCCTAGGTGTTCGCGTGCTTGGTGAAATTAAGAAAGAATACTGTGATTTACTACGTCGTGCTGATGCCATCTTTATTGAAGAACTACACAAAGCAGATCTTTACCATAAAGTGTCACAAGCATTCACTGTTTTCCTACCGGTTAAGTCTGTAGGTGTAATGGGTGATGCGCGTAAATATGATTGGGTTGTATCACTTCGTTGTGTTGAAACAATCGACTTTATGACAGCGCGTTGGTCACACTTACCGTATGATTTCTTAGGTTTAGTATCGAACCGTATTATCAACGAAATCGATGGTATTTCGCGCGTGGTTTACGATATTTCTGGTAAGCCGCCAGCGACAATTGAGTGGGAATAATCCTACTTAGTTTTAGATATAAAAATGCCAGCTTATAGCTGGCATTTTTTATGTTTTAGAATAATTCGACGTCATCGGCGGAAGGGTGTTCTTGGCTATCTTCATCGAGAATATCGCCGTAATAAACACATTGGTTTCGTCCGCTATTTTTTGCTACATAGAGCGCTTTGTCGGCATTTTCTATCACCGAAATAGGGAAGTCGTAAGGGCTCATTCTCGAAAAGCCAATACTCAATGTTAACTGTTCGACAAATGGAAATTTGTTATCTCGCACATATTGCTGGAATTCAGCCAGTTTTGAGGTGATATGTTCAAGTGTTGTCGGTTCAAATACGACGACAAACTCTTCACCACCAAAGCGGAAAATTAAATCGCTGGAGCGGAAAAAGAGCTGCATTTTTTGCGCAAGTGTCAACAGTACTTCATCACCGCATACATGTCCGTAGGTATCATTAACTTGTTTAAAGTGGTCAATATCAAGAATGGCTAGCCAAGAAGACTCGTCATAACGTTTGTTACGGTTGCCCTGTAATTGTGGCGTATTATGCGAGTGTAACTGGTCTTCCAGCAGTTGTTTTATCTTGCGTTCAAACGTTTGTCTGTTGAGTAAGCCGGTTAATTTATCGCGTTCACTCTCGTTAAGAATGGTTAAGTAGTTTTCATAAATACGACAAAGTGCATTTAGCGTAACTTGCTCACTGGAATTAAGGTGTTTAGCAACAATATACACGGCGCCCGATACTTGGTCGTCAATTACGACAGGGATCCAGCGTGTTTCGTTGCCTGATTTGTCTTGTAAGCTGATTGTACAGGCAGACTCAAGGCAGCATTGTAGCTCCTTCGTCGGCTCTTCAATAATCTCGCGTGAACGCCAGTGAATTTTTCCCTGTTCGTCACATAATAAAGAGGCACTCGACTCTATACCTTTGCCATTAAAACGCGAAAGGTCTTTGTAAAGCGCCGCTTCTGTTGGTTGCAGAAACTCGCTAATTGTCGACAACAAGCTTAATTCAAGTGAATCTACATCGCGGTGTCGTGTAATTTTTACTACCGAGTTTAAGAGATCTTTTTGCAAAATTACCTCAGCTCCAGACTCCGTTCTGTATATTTTTCATAATTAATTCTTAATTTTCGAACAAATATAATTATTGGTCAATTGTAAAATTTGATTTTGTTGTTATTTTGAGCATCTGAACTGAATTATGTTATTTTTTTCTTTACCTTTAGCAAAGAGTCCTTATAATGCGACGTCATTGCAGGGGCGTAGTTCCAATTGGTAGAACAGCGGTCTCCAAAACCGACGGTTACGGGTTCGAGTCCTGTCGCCCCTGCCACTTCTTTTTTCACTTTCTAAGTACTTCAATTTTTAATCTTTTTGTCATTATGGTTACAAACTGGTTAGCTACACTTTTCGATATAGAATTGCTTCAGCTCAAACAAAGCGACGATTTAATCCAGCAAAACAATGCGCAGTTACAAATTGACCTGAATTTGATGCTAGAATCAGCCGGCTTTAAGCTAGTGTTTACTGATCTAAATGTGCCTTTTGAAATAAGCGCTGGATTAGTAAAGGTGAGCAATTTGGGATTAACCGGCGAACAAAAGAAAGCATTGTGGCACACGTTATGGCAACAGATTTAATCGTAAAATTAGACCAAACCTATTTGCAGAATTTAATGACTATTGAACAGCAATGTCATGCTTTTCCGATGTCTGAAAAACTAATGGCATCGTGTTTATCGGGGCGTTACAGTGCGTATGGATGTTTGGAGAACAATACTCTTCAAGGCTTTTATATTTTAGAGCAAGTAGGTCCTGATTATACCTTGATGGATATTTGTGTTAGCCCTGAAAATCAAGGTAAAGGGCTTGCTAAAGCTATGCTTACTCATTTGTTGGGTGTTGTAAAAGCGGCAAATGGCGAGAATGTATTTTTAGAAGTGCGACAGTCGAATCTAGCCGCTATTCATCTTTACACTGCATTCGATTTTGTTGAAACAGGTGTGCGTAAAAATTACTATCCGAGCGAGTTTGGTCGTGAAGACGCGATATTAATGGCGCTTAGTTTTTAGTTATAAAAACAGCCGCTTCATTAATTCATCTAGATAACGAATCATTGTTTTGGGTTAAGCACTCCGCTTACAGCGCTATACCTAACCACATATTTAGCTAGCCCTAATCTTCCTCTTTTAGATTAAGAATAAATATAATTGCTTGCTCAAGTTTGAGAATATGATAATCAAGGCCATCTTCATTATGGTCGCGAATACATGATTCTAATTCGGCGGCGGCATCACTAATATGATTAAAGCCAAAACAACCCGCGCTGCCTTTAATGCTGTGGGCTAATGCGAGTAATTCATTGAGATCTTGTTGCTCATTTAAATGAGCGATTTGATCTAATAAATTAGGTAGCTTAGCTTTGTAATTGCTACTGATCTGTTTAAAACGCTCGCCTTGGAATAACTCTTCCCAGTTTTGCTGACTGCTGCGATCAAGTGCCAAAAATTGTTGTAATGTTTGTTCAAGCTGTGATTTATCAATTGGCTTTGCAAGCGCCTTGTTACACCCAGCTTCGAGGTAGGCGTCAACATCGTTTTTCATTACGTTTGCCGTTAGCGCAACAATTGGCCCATCAAAGGCTGCATTACGCAGCATTTCTGTCGCCTCTAAGCCACCCATTACCGGCATTTGCATATCCATTAGGATGAGGTCGTAATCGTTGGTTAATGCTTGCTCTACCGCTTCTGCGCCATTATTGGCAAAGTCAGGTGAGATGCCCCATTGACTGAGCAATAAGCGGATCAGGTCTTGGTTGTCTTTATTATCTTCCGCGACCAAAATGTTGCCCTCAAACTGCTGGGTATGGGTTGTGTGTTCTTCTTTCAACATTGCCTGAGCTGAATCGGCGCTGTTAATCATGGTGATTTGTTGATTTTGATTGTTTGTTGCCACGATTATTTCAAAGGTACTGCCTTCGCTTAGCTTGCTGTTTACAGTGATATCGCCACCCAATATCTGTGCTAGGTTTTTAGCAATACATAAACCTAGCCCTGTACCACCAAACTTACGAGTAGTACTGATGTCGGCTTGCTCAAATGGTTTAAAGGCGCGCTCTTGCTCTTGTTGTGACATACCGATACCACTATCAATCACGGTAAAGATTAGTTTCTCAGTTGAAGGTGAATAACGAACGTTTAATGCCACTTCGCCTTTTTCGGTAAACTTAACGGCGTTGCTACAAATATTGAGCAGTATTTGTTTAAGACGCGTTTCATCGCTATGAATAATGCTTGGTAATGGGTATTCGATATTTAGGCTTAAAGTAAGCTTCTTATCCGTCGCCATTGGCTCAATCACGCTTTTAATATCGTTAATAAACGGAATAAGCTCCAATGCACGTGTTTCAACTTCGAGTTTATCGGCTTCAATTTTAGAAAGGTCGAGAATGTTATTAATAAGCTCAAGTAAGTGCTTAGAGTTGCGCAATACCGTACTTAAATACTTGGCTTTTTTGTTATTTGATTCTTGCGTTAAGATGGTTTCGGTAAAGCCCATAATTGCTGTAAGTGGCGTGCGAATTTCATGGCTCATATTGGCAAGGAAACGGCTTTTCAAATGGTTAGCTTGCTCAGCTTCAATTATTGCTTTTTCGAGCTTTTTATTAATTTTTGCGATGGCTTGAGTACGTGTAACTACTTTTTCTTCTAAGTGCTCGCGATAGTCGAGTAATTCATTTTGGTATTGCTTAATTTGATTAACCATATGGTTAAAATCTTGAAACAACATACCTAATTCGTCACTGCGGTCGATTGGTAGTTTTACGTTGAGATTACCGTCTCCCACTTTATGGCTGGCCTCGGCAAGTGATTCAATCGGCTTTAACAGCATGCGACGTACAACTAAGAAAATAATGCCTGGTAAAAACACCGCAGTCGCAAGAATTAATAATGCGGTGTACATGGTTATGGTTTTACCTGCTTTATAGAGCGAATCTTTATTTAGCGCGGTAACAAAGTATAAATCATTGCCCATTGAGTGCGCTAAGATCATACGTTTTTCATCAGCTAACGTACGCAGTGCCACTTGACTAAAAAGGCCAGTATTGGCTGTTTTTTTCAGTAATTGCAGCTCGAATTCAGATACATAGCGGTTATTAATATCAACTTGATTGCAGAACAAGATTTTACCTGAGCTATCCATAATGAAATTAACCGTGTCAGAAAAGTAGTTGTTAGCAACACTTTTCGCAATTTCACTGTTATTGATATGAAAAATTAAATATCCCAAAACTTTGGGTGAGTCGAGGGTAAATCGCGAATCAAATAAGCGATAGGTTAGGTAAATCGAGGTGTTGTCGTTCTCTGTAACGAAAAACAAATTTTGTTGCTTGCGACTATTTGTCAGCTGTTCGCTAAACGGGTAGCTTTCTCGTGTTTCAAGCACCGCTTTGGGGTAGTAACTAAGTACTTCTCCTTGTGGGTTAATTACACCAATGCTGAGTATGTGAGAAAATGAATCGACGTAATTACCAAATTCATCCACCAGTGCTGATACTAATTTTGTGCGCTCTTTTGATGGGCGATTGTGCTCATCGTAACTGTAAATTAAATATTGACTGAGATCGGGGGAGGCGGAAAGTAATTCAATAATAGAACTGTACAGTTGTGTGTAATTTTGGCTTTTTGAAACTTGCTGTTCAACAAAGCGTGTAACAATTGCTTCGGCTTGTTTTTCGGAAGAACTGGTAACGTTGGAAAGGGAGAATACCCCTTGAATTGCCATAGGAATAATCACAAGGGGAGTAATATACCACAGCAGTCTTACACTCAACTTGTTGTTATTCATCGTTTTCCATTTTTCAGCAAAAGTTCTTCTATAATCTAGCATATTTTTGTACTAGTATAAGAATATAATTACAATCAGTACAATAATTTGCATGTATGTTGCATTGTCGTTTTGGAATACGATAGCTTATCGAAAAGGAGTCTCAAATAAGCATTATGTGTAAGTTTTACAGCAAGATAATAGTCGAACAGTGTTGCTAAACTCAGTTAATAAGTTAAAATGGCTATTCGTACTATCGTTAGTGCTTTTCAGCTTATCAACATTCAGCATGGCCAGCGAATTGCCGGCAAATTTGCAGGTTGTATTACTTTCCAAGTTAATGCCATATGAAAAGGCATTGTCAGTTAAGCCTAAGCTTTCTATTTTTGTTATTAATGACCAAGCAGTTTACCAGGCGTTTAATTTACTAAAAGCCAAACAGCGCAACGAGCAGCTAGGTAATATTAAGTTTGGTAATACACTACCAAACAAAGCTTACGATATTATTTACCTTGATAGCCAAGTAAATTTAAGTGATGCACTTATTTATAGTTTGAAGTTTAATAGCTTGCTGGTGACTAATGAAATTGATTTGGTAAAGCAGGGCATTACATTGGGGTTAAGTGTTAAAAATGGCCGCCCGATGTTCTTTCTTAATAAAAAGAGCAGCGATGCTACAGGACTTAGCTGGGATAAAACGGTACTCGATATTGCAACGCTTTATAACTAACCGCTATTAGGTTAAACAATTAACCCTTTATACCAACACGCCTCTAAATAAACACTAACGTGCCTAACTACGCTTTCAATTTCATTTAGATAGTCGATTAAAAGCTTACCAATACTTGTAACGCTAGGGTGCGTCCCATTTGCGGGTGATAGGCTGGTGTGAAACCCTGAGGATCGGCATTTCGCTCAATATCATACTCATTAATGTCGCTGGCGCCATCTTGCCTACCAACCAAGGTGTATTGTTTATCAAATAGGTTTTTAACAATGAGTTGTGGTGTAAGGTTTATGCCCGAAATTGTTAAATTTGGTGCTGATAGCACTAAGTTATATAGCGATAAACTAGGTGCGTGCTTATCAAAATAAGCGTTACTGGTTGGTGCATTACGATTGATTAGGTGATTTGCGCGTAAGTCAATTGTGAGGTTTGGCATAACGCGGTAATTAATGCCCCAATTAATTTTGTGATCTGTGGTGTGATTAAGTGCATTCGCAGCTAAATCTTGGTCGCCATCGGAGTAATGATAATTAAAGTACGCCGATATATTTTGATTATAGGTATAACTCGTATCTAACGTGACGCCCCAGTAGTCGCTGTGTTTTGCGTTTTCATAGCTCACTGTGCTGCTAGTGTCGTAGCGGAAGTTATTATTCTCATCACTAATATCTAGCCTAATACGGTTATCTTCTTGGCTGTAGTAAAGTGCGGTCTTAATATCTAACTGGTGTTTTTGCTGTTCGTAAAAATAATGGCTAACAAGCTCTGTGGTTCTGACTTGTTCTGGTTTTAGGTTTGGATTACCACGAAACTCATCATTGAGCTCAAAAATACTAGGCTCGCGGAAGGCTTGTCCATAGAGTAGTTTAAACACTAAGCTCTGGCTGGCGTTATAGTTAATTGCAGCTCTTGGGTTAGTTGTTCCGCCGTAGGCATCACTGTGGTCATAGCGCATACCTAAGGTGTAATTTAGGCGATCATTTAGGTAGCCTTGGGCTTCTATATACACCGCTTGTTCATCAACATGTTCAAGAGGGTATTCGCTGTATACATTGAGTCCTAATCCAGCCTCTGCCGCTAACCAATCAGATGATGTTGAAGCTTGTTGACCTATTTGATAATCGCCGAGCGAAACCACTTGGCCCATTTTCTTTGAGCGCATTAAGCGATAACCAATTTGCCAGTCTATATCGTATAGCTTTGAGATATTGAGTTGTTGTTCAAATGCGCGTTGCTCACTCACGCTATGATAACTTTTAATTAAATCTACAAAGCGATAGCTGTACTTAAAGCCGGTATCGGGTTTTTGTTCGTTTTCTCTTTGCCATATCCGCGTTTGCAATATCAGCTCTGGCGAATATTGATAGTCAAAATCCAAGTAATAGTGCTGTGCGCTTTGGTTTTTTTTATACGATGCATCGCGTGTTTGGTATTCAAAACCTGTTACATAGCTGCCGAGCCCTTGCTCCTGCTGCCAAGTATTAAAGCCTACCTTAATGAGTTGAATACCACGCTTATACTGATGTGGATTTTGCCAAACTAGTTTACCTCTTAATGCTGAATCATCGCTTTGGTTATTAAATCCCGCGCCTTGATATTGGTTAGCAAATGGGTGTGGCGTATTGGTGGTGTAGCCGTTGGCGTTATAACTCTGTAGTTGATAATTCGGAAATAAATGATTGGCAAAGTAGCCTGCAGGGTCGTAGCTTTCGAGCCCTGAATCTCCATCGCGTTTAAAATAACGGCCAGCAAGTTGCAAACGCAATTCTGAAAGTTGATGGTTAAGCATAAACTGCGCAGACTGAGTGCCGTGCTCTCCGGCAAGTAAGCTCATGCGCTGCCCAGATGTGTTTGCGGCACTTTTTGTAATAAAGTGAACAACGCCCGAATACGCATTGGCACCATAACTTGCAGAGCCTGGGCCTTGTACTATTTCAATGCGTTCAATATCAGCGAGAATTTGCTGATTGCCCCAAGGCTGCGACCAATTAAATGCGATATGGTTTTGTACAATGCCGTCAATCATAATGAGCAATTGCACATTACCTGGGGTGCCACCGATCCCACGATTGATACTGTGGCTAGTGTATTCCCCAGCACCATCATAGTGATTGCTAAAATCAAAACCGGGTACATCACGTAAGATATCAATCAGGTTTTGATATCCACGTTGCTTTATTTGCTCTGCGGTGACTATTTTAATATTTGCAGGGGCATCAAGAAGTGAGCGCTTTTTGCGGCTAGCAGTTTGCACTTGCACATTGAGCAAGTCTTTTAAGCTAAGTGCTTGTAGAGATTCTAAATCGTAATCAATAGCGTCAGCATGATTTGCTTGAGCTGAAATAGCTAAAAGTATTGCAACACTGAGAAAATTAATTCGGCTAGCCATAGCTGTTACACATTCAATATCGAATATTATTAGATTTATAGGTCAACGATAGCACAGTTTAGTTGCAATAGGTATTTATGCTAAAAGCCTATGGCAGCGGTTGTAAACAACTCGACACATAGGCTTAAGGTTGGCAGTAATAAAGAAATTACTTACTAATATATGGGTTATTTAATTGCCAGCAGGCGGGCTCTCAGTTCTGTTTCTTGCTTAGCGCAATCACGTAACTGCGCCGCGATATCGCTAAGTGGTACAGGTGTCTTACTGCGGCAGTGATTAACAGCAAGTGACGCAAGATTACGCCAGTTATCACCGATTTCAGTTGCCATTTGCGATGCTTCAAACATTGCTTGATTGTTTGTATAGTTTGCAGCTTCATCTAAAAAGCTGGCAAACATAAAGCGAAAACCAGCGCCACCTGTGCCGATTTCTTCTTGCATTCGTACAATATGCGCCAAAAATAAATGACGGTATTTCTTTGGTTTGCGATCGAGTCTTTCAATATCTTTCGCTAACTTTTCCATACCTTGGGTGCCAAACAAGTTAATGCCCGGAACTGGTAAACCAGCCATCATTTTTGCTGTTTTCTTTATGCCAGAATAAATATGTGGTGTTAAATCCACTTCTTTTGGCACATTATCAACCCAATACATTAAGCCTTTTGGTGCAAGTGCACCTTTACTAAAGCGTGCTTTTTCTAAATCACGTTTAGGGCAGGTTACAGTATGTTCAAATACAGGGTCACTAATTTGGTAGTGATCGTTAGCATCGATTCCGTAAACCATTAAATTGTGTGCATTAAAGTGAAAGCGCATTTCATCAGGGAAGTAGGGCAACCAATAAACCGAGGTTTGTAAACCAACTACTTTGCCTTCAGCTAAAACCTCATCTAGTTTTGCCATACCTTTGTCTGCACTTGAGAATTTTTCTCGGTGCAAGGTAATGCCAAGCTTTTTAGTCACTGTATTAATAATGGTTTTTGGTGGCATGCGATAAGCAATCAGTGGCATACCGGCTACTTTAACGAATGGCAAATAGGCAAAGCTCATTGCCGATGAAATACCAAACGCCATTGGCTCAGAAATATTGAAGCCATTGGTTGATAGCATATTTGATACAACGCCACTTTCGCAATGTGAAGATTGGTTATGCACTAGGTTGTTTAAAACTGGCGTCATGTTGCTCTGGTATTTCCTTTAATTGTTGTTCGGTAATGGCAAGTGCCTCGCAGTAACGGGCGAGCGCTTTGGCTGAAAGTGTGTTAAATACGCGCGGCTTAAAATGGCGTTTTATTTGCCACTGAAAAAAGCCCGTCACTTGAGATAGGGATAACACATCGTGACGTGCGCAAAGCATATGGTACTTAAGTGCTGAAACCTTGCCTTGCTGCACTTCGGCTAACGTATCTTCGGCTTGTTGATTAAGATCGTCAACAGCATACTGGGTGGCAAATGATTCGACATCCCAGCCAGACGACTTTACACCGGCATAATGGCCCGTTTCATCAACTGCATATACCAACTTTGATTGCCCTTGGTAAATTTTTGAATTGTCCTGAGGGACTTGATCTTTTTTCACCGTTATTCAACCGTTAACTGCATAAAGCCACTTGAGAAACGGCCACTTTCAGGAATGTAACAAAGTAACTGCTGACCTTTTTCAAGGGTATTCGAACGCAGTAGCTCCGATAACATAATGAAAATAGAGGCCGAACCTGTGTTGCCGCGCTCAGTTAAGTTGGTGTACCACTTTTCGTATGGAATCGTAAAGTCGATGTTTTCAAGTCCTGCATATAAACGTTCTCTGAAATAACCCGATGAGTAGTGAGGTACAAATAAGGCGTAATCACTGGCAACGAGTTTACGTTTTTCAATGATGCGGCTTAGTGCGTCTTCTACCGTATATTTTACAATGTTTTCGTTCAGTAAACGCACATCTTGCTTGACCGTCATAATCGACTGTTGCGTCACTTCTTCTGCAGAAAAACGGGTCCAGCTTTTAAGTTGGCCGTCATCTTGTTTTACTGCACCGGCGTACATACAGGTTTCTAATTCATTGGCGTACGAAATAATATCAATCCAATCAATTCTCAGATTGAGTTGTCCCGCCACGGGTTTGTTTTGTAAAAATGCGGCACCTGCACCGTCAGACAGCATCCAACGTAAGAAGTCTTTTTCAAAGGCTACTTCAGGGTTTTGTTCAAGTGTTTCAACTTTGTGCTGGCATTCTTTATCGAAATTTTTAGCTGTCATCATGCTAGAAGCTATTTCGCTTGCTACCACCACGCTGTTCTCAACTTCTTCAGCTTTAATATTCAGGTAGGCATACTTAAGTGCGGTAACACCACATAAACAAATGCCTGATGTTGAAACCACCTCGCAGGGCGGATTGTTTAATTCACCATGCACCATTACGCCATGGTTAGGTAATGTTTGGTCTGCTTGGCTGGTACTCGCAATTAAACTTTGAATCTGATTAAGTTCAGTTGGATCAGTAAAAAGGCCTTTTACTGCTTGTGCTGCAAGCGACGCATTTGTGTGCGTCATTTCTTTGGTTTCTGGATCGATTGCGTAATAACGTTGCTTAATTTTGTTGCTTCGCAAAATTACAGCGCGCGCTCGAGATGGTTTATTGCCAGCCATTCCGAGCAGATTTTCCATTTCTTTGTTTGATACAGGCTGGTTCGGTAAAGCGTCAGCCATCGCTGTAATATAAACAGGACTTCCCATATGTACTACTCTCCAGATGGTTCAGCGTAATAGGCTTTTTGTTTTGCAATTTTTTTGCGTGTTAACGGCGCTATTAGCTTTTTAATAATTGCGGTAATCGGCACGACGGTGAGGATTAAAGTAACTAAAAATACAACATACACACTTAATCCAACGGCACGGCCAAAGCTTTGCTGTGAGCCGAATTTTTTAAGAATTTTCGACCAAATAGAGAAGCTATGGTTGCCAACGCGTTCACTCGCAATCAATTTTTCATTTATCTTAACTGCTTTCATGCCAAAAAACATTGGGCGGGTAATCTGGGTATCATTCAATAACAAACGTTGTCTGATAGCATACCCAAAGCGTTTTGCATCAGCGATATCTGTTTGTGATACACCTGCCGCAGGCACCCAACTAAGTGGCTTTTTCTTTCCTGTCATCATCCAAAGTGGTGTCGCTAAAAAGCTAAATGCAGCCCCGCAGTCATCGCTAAGCACGACGTTATCGACCAAGTTTGCATCGGCATCGGCTAATAGCTTTTTCATTTTTTCTTGCGCTGATAACCACATGCCGCGACAACCGATCAATGTAACAACAGGGGTGTCTTTAAAAAGCTGTTTTGTTTGCGGTAATTGCAAGAAAGATGAAATTGGTAACGAAGGGGTTAAAAACCACACTTGATAACTAAGGATAATTAAGTCGTATTTTTCAAATTGAGTTTCAAACGGTTCTAGCTCAATTGGATCCATTGCGACGGTTTCAGGAAATACACGAAAGAACTGACCGAACGGCCAAGGAAAGGGGAAATCCACCTTAGGTTTGATCACTAGGTGATCAACTGTAATCTCTTTATTTTCCTTGAGAGGACTAACAACTGAGTCCAAAATGCTTGATAGTTGCCCAGTTTGTGAATAGTTAACAGTTAGAACTTTGCGCATTATTAAGACAGTATTTATTCCATTAAAAAGAAGTTATTATATAAAACATTAATATCTAAGTGAATCTTAATTGGACAATGTTTTGTATGTTAATGTTTAAGCGAAGTATTATTTTGTCGATTGCCTTATTTAGCGCTGTCTCCAACGCTAATAGCTTATCACTCGAGGTTGAAAATGATGTGGCTGCTTTGGGTACTTTGCATGTTCAACTTTTTCAGTCAGAACTCGGTTTTTCGCAAGATTCAAAAGATTGGCAGTCGCTTACGCCTTATCAAGAGCAGCATATTGCGATTAATGGTCAAAATGTCTTGGTTGATTTTAACGACTTGCCAACGGCTTGGTACGCAGTTCGTTTATATGTTGACGAAAACGCCAATCAAAAGCTCGATTTATCTCGCGCAGGTATTCCCAAAGAAGCGGTAGGTTTTTCCAATAACCCTATGTTATTTGGCGGCAAACCTAAAATTGCAAAAACCAGCTTTAAATTATCTGAAAACAGTAAAAGCCAAATCAAATTAATGAAAGATAAACGAAAATAATCGTTTATCTTTCAAATAGAGTGATTTAGTTCACCACAAATGGTGTTTTTGCACCAGCATCCAATTGAGCGATTAGTTCGTGCGTATTTACGTCTGTTGTTTGCTGCGGTGCTAATTCAACTAAAAGCGCGTAACAGCGGCGCGTTTTTTCACTTTCTTGCCAAATTACAATAATTGCAGCGTCGGAGTTTTGCTCAGATAAATCCAGTTCTGCCACTAACAACGTTTTACTTAGTTTGTTGTCGGTGCACCCTAAGAACAAATTGGTTGCTTCTAGGTTGAACTGTTTTGCCAAATAGTAATTTGCTGCATTGCCTACGGTTGCAACAAAATCGAGCGGTTTAAGCGGTGTATTTTGTGCTAAATCGAGCAGTAAACTTTGCAATAATTCCAATGAAAAATACTGTGCAGCACTAAACAGTGCGTAACGGTTTTCACTATTTAAGCTCGGTGCAATTTTAGCAACCGCTTTCATTGCGGTTAATGTAAAATTATCGAGTCTGCGTCCATTAATCGCAAAATCGTTTTTCAACTCTTGGCGCAGTTGCTTATTGGTTTTGTCGCGTGGTTCGTCAACAATCGCGTAGTTCAGTACGTTTAATGTCATCAAGCCACCTCAACAATTAATGCCGCGTTATTACCACCAAAACCACAGTGATTAAGTAATATATGTTGGTAACTTGATAGCGGTTTTGCGTCACTAAACGGTCTTAAAATCGTATCTGTGTTTAGGTATTCTGGCCTTGGTATAACAAGCTGTTGCTGATGCAAGTAGTCCATTAATGCTAATTCTAATACGCCACAAGCCCCTAAGGTGTGGCCAGTAAAAGGTTTAAAGGCAAAAATAGGCGCATGCTCAAGCCATTGATTAAATGCGTTTAGCTCAGCCTGATCGTTATTTAAGGTGGCCGTGCCGTGTACTTTTATTAAATCAATTTGTTCAGCATCAAGGTTGGCTTTTTTAAGTGCCATTTCAATAATAGCTTGAATATGTACGCCAGATTCTTGTGTCATGGTTAAACTGTAGTGATCACAGCCTGAACCATAGCCAACCAATTTTAATTGCGACGGTGAGGTGGTGTGTTTTGCCATAACTAACGCAGCAACACCTTCACCAAGTACCAACCCAGAGCGAGACTCACTAAAGGTACGTAGCCCTTGGCTACTTTGTAAATCGAGTGAATAAAAGCCTTCTACTGTTAGCGGGTTGTAAAACTCACAACCAACAACAATGACATATTGCGCTTTATTTTGGTTTAGCAACTGGTCGGCTAAAATAACCGCGTTAGTGCCCGCAGTGCATGCTGTGTTGATGGTTAGGTGTAAGTCAGAAGTAGCAAACTGCTGCTTTAAATAACCACTTAAACGGTCGGTATTTGTAAGCCAAATAGTTTGCTCAGGTTTGGCTTCTACCGCACTGACATCTAAGCTGGTTGAACCGAGAATAATTGCTGTATTGGCAAGTTGTTCAGCAGTTAATCCTGCTTTTTTTACAGCATTGCCTACAACACTTGAGAGCGATGAAAGAATACGCTTTTCGCTGGTATCAACAGGTAAATTTTGCATTGCAAAAAACGGCACGTCAATTTGCTCTGCCGTTTTTACTGTTTGAAACTGCGTTGTGGAAAAGTGTAATTCATTGCCGCGGCCACAGGCCGACCATGAATCAGAAGCAATAATATAACTAGGCAAGGTCTTTACTTTTTTCGCGTTCAATAAGTGCAACTATGGTGTTTATTGAGTAAAGGTCTTTACGACTTTCTTTTGAACTTTCAACACGAATACCAAAGTTTTGTTTGATAATTAAAGCAAGTTGTAGGGCATCAAGTGAATCTAAACCGACTTTAGAGTCATTGCCAAACAGCGGCGCGTCATCTTCGATTTCGTGCCATTCTATCTCATCTTCCTTGTCACACTCTTCAACAATAAGTTGTTTAAGTTTGTTTTTTAATTCTTCTATTTCCATTGTAATTTCCTAACTTTTAACTCGAATAGCCACAGTGCCAATACACCACAAATCACTGAAAAGATAATTAAAGGTAGGGCAGTGGTTAAGCTGAGTACGTCCGAGTCTGAGATAAATAAATTTTTAAGTCCTGATTGCGCCCAGTGCATAGGCGAAAGCTGCGCTATAGTTTGCATCGCCTTTGGCATGATGTCTAGAGGCACCATTAAGCCACTAATCGCCGCAAGTAAAATGTTAGTGCCGCCGCCTATTACAATCGCTTGTTCATGGCTTTTTATTTGGCTTGCGATAACCGCGCCAAAGGTCACGGCGGTGGCACAGGTTACGGCTAATAAAGGAAGGGCGGGCACGAGCTGCAATACGTTAAGGCTAGGTGCATCGACTAATTTAGGTATAACCGTAAAGCCAATAATCATCAGCACAATCGCTTGCGTAAAGCTGACTAAATAAAACGCCAATAGTTTGGCCGAAAAATATGCGGTATTTGAAATTGGAAAGGTGGTAACGCGCAATAACGTACCGTTTTGGCTTTCACTAATAAGCGTAATTGAAATCGGCAAAACAATAAAAAACACACCAAATACTAACCAAGATGGAATACTGTGCTGTACTGCTTGGTAGTTTTCTTCGCGCTTAAACGACACCAACTTTAATTGGTTGGTTTGCTCGCTCACTCGTGACATTTGTTCTGCAAGTGGCATGGACTCAGATAATTGCCCGGCATCGAGTAAGTAAATATGGAGTTTTACTTTCGCCAAAGCAATTTGCAAATGTTGCTTTGCTAAGCTGGTCATCTGAGGTGATAAGCTAGTTGCATGGCTAAAAGTGATCACAGAATTTGCCTGATCAGCAAATAGGGCGCTTTCAAAGCCTGTGGCAAGCTCAAGAGTGACATCGGCTTGTTGGTTTATATCTTGGCTAAATCCCACATCACTTAAATAGGCTTTGAGCAGCGATTCTGCCAAATTGCTATCCTGCTGGGTGATGTTTAAATTAATTGATTTAGTTAAATCTTCCGCTTTATTACTCAGTGCAAATGTCATAATCAACATAAAGCTAATCGGCATTAAAAAGAGCACAGCTAGGCTATGTAAGTCGCTAAAAATAAGCCGGAATTCTTTAATGATACTCGCTTTAATCATAGTTCTGTAAACAGCTCTTTATAGTAGTTTTCGAGGTGCAGTGTTGAATAATTGATTTCACTAATAGGCGGTAATGAAACTTGGCTAAGCTGTGCGAGCAAAGCAAGCGGTTCTTTGCACGAGCTTATTTCAATTTGGCTTGGTGAGTTTAATTGTGTATTTGGTAATAACGCAGTAATGCCTGCGATGGCATCGTCGCACAATGCACTTTCAAAGCTAATTTGCAGTGGTGCGTTTTCACTGTGAGCTGTTATATGAATAAGTTCACCACGCTTTAAACCATAAATTGTATCGCAAATTTGCTCTACTTCGGTAAGTAAATGCGAGGTGTAAATAATGGTTGTGCCTTGCTGTTTTAATGTGGCAAGTAGCTGCATAATTAGCTCACGAGAAACCGGGTCAATTCCTACCGTTGGTTCATCTAAAATTAATACGCTAGGCTGTTTTAACAGTGCAATCGCCAAGTTTAAACGGCGTTTATAGCCACCTGATAAATTATCGGCCTTTTTACTGCTTACGTGACTCAGTTGGCATTGGGCTAAGGTGTTTGTAACTAACTCATCGCAGTTATTCGTTTTTAGTAAACTGGCAAAATACGCTAGATTTTGCTGAACCGTAAGGCGCTCATAAAAAGCGTATTCTTGCGACACAAGTGCCAACTGTTGTTTGATAAATTGTCGTGGAGTAGCGTTATCGCCATAGCAAACAGAGCCTGTTTGAGCACTGAGTAAGCCAGTAATAATCGAGATTAAGGTCGATTTACCCGCACCATTTGGCCCAATTAAACCAACGCATTCACCTGGCTTTATCGCAAGAGAAAGATTATTAAGCGTATCGACATCATTACTTTTGTATCGAAAACTGAGTTGCTGCAGTTTAATAATGAAGTCGTGATCTGGCACTTACGTTCTCCCTTGCCATATATGGATATCAATTCAATATGCGTGGTTAAATTTAAAGAAAACCAACATATTAGACATAGTTAATCATTCTAACATGAGGATTTCTTGCGAAGACAGTAATTTTTTAATGGCACAGTGATGCATGTAAACGAAAAAATCCTACTTATTCACGCTGCTTTAATTGCTATTAAAGTGGTGAAACAGGTATAATTTCGCCCCATTTTTAACCTTGAATTTTAAGCGATTGGCGGGTATTCATGTCCAGTATTTCAACTGAAGTTGGCAAACGTCGCACCTTTGCGATTATCTCCCACCCGGATGCGGGTAAAACAACCATTACTGAAAAGGTACTTCTTTTCGGACAAGCTCTGCAAAAAGCAGGTACAGTAAAAGGTCGTGGTTCGAATCAACATGCTAAATCAGACTGGATGGAAATGGAAAAAGAGCGTGGTATCTCGGTTACTACCTCTGTTATGCAATTCCCGTACAACGACTGTTTGGTAAACCTACTGGATACCCCAGGACACGAAGACTTCTCGGAAGATACATATCGTACACTCACAGCGGTTGACTCGTGCCTAATGGTAATTGACGCTGCGAAAGGTGTAGAAGACCGTACCCGTAAGCTAATGGAAGTAACGCGTCTTCGTGATACGCCTATTGTTACTTTTATGAACAAACTCGACCGTGATATCCGTGACCCAATGGAAGTAATGGACGAAGTTGAAAGTGAACTAAACATCGCGTGTGCTCCGGTTACGTGGCCAATTGGCTGTGGTAAAGAGTTTAAAGGTGTTTACCATATTCATCGCGATGAAACGATTTTATACCAAACAGGTCAAGGCCATACAATTCAAGAAGTGCGTATTGTTAAAGGGTTAGATAACCCAGAGCTTGACGCCGCCGTGGGTGAAGAACTGGCCGAGTTATTGCGCGAAGAACTTGAGCTAGTAGTGGGTGCATCGCACGAATTTGACCAAGAACTTTTCCTAGCAGGTGAATTAACACCTGTATTCTTTGGTACCGCACTTGGTAACTTTGGTGTTGACCATATGCTTGACGGTTTAACAAAGTGGGCACCAGCACCACAGCCGCGTCAAACAGATGACCGCCTCGTTACTGCTGAAGAAGAAAAGTTCTCAGGCTTCGTATTTAAAATCCAAGCAAACATGGACCCGAAACACCGTGACCGTATTGCCTTTATGCGTATTGTATCAGGCAAGTATGAGCAAGGTATGAAAATGGATCATGTACGTATTGGTAAAAAGGTAAGCATTTCAGATGCGGTAACCTTTATGGCTGGTGACCGTGAGCGTGCAGCAGAAGCTTACGCTGGTGACATTATTGGTCTTCACAACCATGGTACGATTCAAATTGGTGACACCTTCACGCAAGGTGAAAAAATTAAGTTCAGCGGTATTCCAAACTTTGCGCCAGAATTATTCCGTCGTATTCGCTTACGCGACCCGCTTAAGCAAAAGCAGCTACTTAAAGGCCTTATCCAGCTTTCGGAAGAAGGTGCAGTACAGGTATTTAGACCGCTGCAAAATAACGACTTAATTGTAGGTGCGGTAGGTGTGCTTCAGTTTGATGTAGTTGTAGCGCGTTTAAAAGCAGAATACAACGTAGACGCCATGTACGAAGGTGTAAGTGTTGCGACAGCGCGCTGGGTAACCTGTGATGATGCGAAAAAGCTAGAAGAATTCCGCCGTAAGTGCGAAGTAAATTTAGCACTCGATGGTGGTGATAACCTAACTTATATCGCACCAACACGTGTTAACTTAAACTTGTCGCAAGAGCGTTATCCGGAAGTTGAGTTCCACCAGACGCGTGAACACTAATCGGCTTATTATCAAAGTGTTGTAACTTTATTGCCGTCAGTTTTGGCATTAGTCATTTAGCGGACTAAACTCCTAACGCCCAAAACTTCGGCGGCTGCGTTACAACAATTGATAAATTGCCGATGGAAAGATGAGTGATAGCGTCATTGCTATCGTATTTTTCGTTAGTTTTTTAGCGGACTAAACTCCTAGCGAAAAATACTCAGCTGCTTCGCTCTCGCAACATTTATTTAGTAAAAAAGTTAAGTTACATTGATAACGTGTTGTGTGATGTTGTCAGTTTTAAAAACGAATAAAAATGACATGGCTTGGTTGAGATTACTCCTAAGCGGTGTGTAACAGGAAATAGAGAATGAATATTCGTCAGATATTAGTAGAAAAAGCCGTTGCAGCAATGGTTGCAGCAGGCTTACCAGAAGATACCAACCCAGCGGTAACGCAAAGTACGCGCCCGCAGTTTGGTGATTACCAAATTAATGGTGCAATGGGCGCTGCGAAAAAGTTAAAAACGAATCCGCGTGAACTTGCACAAAAAATTATCGACAATCTAGATGTTAGCGATATTGCTTCGCAAACTGAAATTGCCGGCCCAGGTTTTATTAATATTCACTTAAAGCCAGAGTTTTTAGCAGACACGCTTTCATCTGCAAACCAAGATGAAAAACTGGGTGTGGCTGAGCATGCTAGCGCACAAAACGTGGTAGTAGATTACTCATCGCCAAATCTTGCAAAAGAAATGCACGTTGGTCATTTACGCTCAACCATTATCGGTGATGCGGTAGTACGTGCACTTGAGTTCCGCGGCGACTCCGTTACCCGTCAAAATCACGTAGGTGATTGGGGTACGCAGTTTGGTATGCTGATTGCGCACCTAGAAGACTTACTTAACCAAGGTGTTGATCTTGAATCAGTTGCGTTAGCTGATTTAGAAACCTTCTACCGCGATGCGAAAAAACGTTTTGACGATGAAGACGGTTTTGCTGATAAAGCACGTGACTACGTAGTTAAGCTACAAGGTGGCGATGCACACTGTGAAAAGCTGTGGAAACTGTTTATTGATACCTCAGTAAAACACTCTGAAGAAGTGTACGCAAAGCTAAACGTTACCCTTAAGCCAGAAGATATTAAAGCTGAAAGTGCATATAACGATGCGCTACAAGGTGTTATTGCACTACTTAAAGAAAAAGGCATTGCCGTTGAAGACCAAGGCGCACAAGTGGTATTCCTTGATGAGCTTGCAAATAAAGACGGTGAGCCATCTGTATTTATCGTGCAAAAATCAGGTGGTGGCTTCTTATATGCAACTACCGACTTAGCAGCGTGTGATTACCGTTCTAACAAACTCGGCGCAGATCGTATTTTAATCTTTGTAGATGCGCGTCAAAGTCTTCACTTCAGCCAAGTTGAATTAACAGCACGTAAAGCTGGCCTGTTACGTGACGAAACAACATATGAGTTCTGCCCATTCGGCACCATGATGGGTGAAGATGGTAAACCATTTAAAACGCGTACTGGTGGCACAGTTAAACTAGCTGAACTTCTAGAAGAAGCAGTAAGCCGTGCAACTGACAAGCTAGCAGAGCGCGAATCAGACCTAAGCGTTGAAGAACGCGCTGAAATCGCTCGTAAAGTAGGTATTGGTGCTGTGAAATACGCGGATCTTTCTAAGAATCGTACCAGCGACTATATCTTTAACTGGGATACCATGCTGAGCTTTGAAGGTGCAACAGCGCCTTACTTACAGTATGCATACACGCGTGTGCGCAGTATCTTCCGTAAAGCAGGTATTGACGCAGCAAGCTTAAATGCACCAATTTCAATTGTTGAAGCACAAGAAAAAGCGTTAGCAATTAAACTAATCCAGTTTGAAGAAGTGCTAGACCAAATGATTGGTGAGGCGACACCGCACGTTTTATGTAGCTACTTATATGAGCTTGCAAGCCTATACATGAGCTTCTATGAAGCATGTCCGGTACTAAAAGACGGTGTTGAGCCAGCAACTAAAGAAAGCCGCTTAATGCTGTGTAATTTAGTGGCGAAGACATTGGCAAAAGGTTTGGATCTGCTAGGCATCGAAGTAATGGAGCAAATGTAACCTACTGCATATGCTTCGCTTTGACAGCGTTACATAAAGCTTTTTATCGAATCACATACTAAAGTATGCTCAGCGGCTAAAAAGCTTTATGTGCCTTGTCAATTTCTCGCCTATTTGTAGGACTTTGCTTCCTATTTCGATTAATACTGCGTCAGGTTTTTAATCTACCCCAATCACATAGCAGGCTATGCTCATGGGGCTAGATTAAAAACCTTTCTTGTCTAAATGCAAACTAGTTTGCAAATGGCACTGAAATTTCCTTTCTTTGATTTCCGAATTATATTTTCGTCTATTTTTAGGAATTTGTTTTAACTTTGGAGCTTATCATTGGCTCTAAAGTCATTCTGAAACATGGTTGTCGCGCTGGCGACAGCAGCCAAAAGGGAGCTAACGCCGGCCCCCCTTTGGATTCCCCCGACGCCCCCAGAAATCAAACTGATTCTTCAAACATAATTTAAATGTGAACATAAACGCCATGAAGCAACGTCCTTGTTGTACATGGCTTGCTCGACTCGCTTCGCTCCCTGTCTCGCATTATTCATTTAAATTATATTTTCAGGTTTGATTAAAGGGGTGACAAAAGACCGAAGCACCGCTTCGCAGCTTGAGGAAGTGAGATCATGGATGACCTATGGAACCAAGCTTCACGGATGAATTATTAATTCAGGCCCATAACATACTTAATTGCTCTAAAACAGCTTCGAGCGAGGAACAGTAGTTGGAAGTTTTTGTAACCCACTCACGATAACTATTTTAAATTTTATGTATATCAATACAGTTATAAGTGAATGCGCCAATCATTTTATCAATCGGCTCGCTATGTAAATTATAAACATTCTCGGCTATCTCATTTATGAAATTATAACGAGTTGAATTTAAATCTTTTAATTACGCTCATTTTTTACATAGCGAGTTCATAAAATTTCTCGGTTATGCCAATTCTCGTTTTCTCCAAGTCAAAGAACCATTGAGTGTTTAAATTAAAGTTGATAACCTATTAATATATTTAAATAAAACGTATTGGTGTTTAGAATTCATGGACGATATTCAATTTGGGATAACCGGGAGTTCTCACTAATACACTGTTGTGTTTCCTGTTACTTATTATGAAGTAATAATCGAGAAAATAAATTGTGTATAATATTTTTCAGTTGCTTTTGGTGTTTATAGTATTCCTTGGCTTATTTCATTATTTCTTAGTTTTTAAAAAAAACCTAAGTAAAAAACAATGGAAGCAAGTCGATTACATCTGGTTTTGTATGTCATTCATTGGTTTAATATCTTTAGCTTCTGATGTGCGTATAAGCCAAGTTTCTCAAGATAAATTAATTCAAGAGTCACACATGGAAACATTCTGGAATGTGGCTGATAGACTTTCTAAAGATGCTGAAAGTACTTACGAATGCAATGTATTTAAGATGTTTGATAACGACTCAGATAAGAAGGATTATGCACTAAATAAAGACCGATTCTCTTCAGCGTGTGAATGGAGGAAAGAAACTGAGTTATTTTTTTCTGATTTAAATCAAGAAAGTTATCCTGAAGTGAAAATTGATGATTTGCCTATACCAAAACTTGATAGTTCAGAGCTTTTAGGGGATTACGAGTGGTTACAGCGTGAGATACCTATATACAATTTACACAGAGAATCATGGTTAGAAATAAAAAGTAACTCTTTTAAGAATACGTTTGAGCAAATATTGTATCTCCTATCCCCATTTTTTATTGCAATTGCTTTAGCTTTGAGGTTGACAAAAGTTACGGGAGAAGTTAGACATGAGAATTAGTTTCTGAGCTCGTAAAACATAACAAACAATTTAAGAGCGATTCGGCACGCGTGGCTTTTTTACTATGCGGTGGTTTTAGTGATCAAGGTGGCATGCGGAAACATCGGTATGGTGTGCCTCACACCTTCATTAGGCGTTACGACTGGCCGCTTATGGCACATAACAGCCCAAAACAGACAGTGTTAAGCTTTACTCCCTCACTCATTAATCAAACCTGAAAATACAATTTAAATGAATAATGCGAGACGGGGAGCGCAGCGGTCGAGCAAGCCATGCTTAGGCATGGATGCCGATTCATGGCGTTTATGTTCACATTTAAAGAGTGTTTGAAGAACCAGTTTGATTTTGGGGCGCCGAGGGATTCCAAAGGGAGGCCGGCGCATGCCGCCCTTTGGCTGTCGTCGCCAGCGCGACAAATATGCTGTCAAATTACACTGCTGTCGAGATGAAGATGATGAACACTTTGGCAACTATCTAACCCCAACCCTTTATTTTAAATCAACTATATAACCAATCTTTATTGGTATTTCACACGTATCTGTTTACCATAAGCTTATACGATATCTTTTGGAAAAGATGATGAAAATTGATGATATTCGCCGTGAGTATTTAAAGGATGGTTTGTCTGAAGAGAAGCTGTTAGCCAATCCAATTGAGCAGTTTGAATCGTGGTTGCAGTTAGCGGTAGATGCTAAGCTAGATGACCCAACAGCTATGGTTGTTGCAACGGTAGATAGCAATGGTCAGCCGTCGCAGCGCATTGTGTTATTAAAAGATGTAAATCCAAATGGGTTTGTCTTTTTTACCAATACTGAGTCGCGCAAGGCGCAGGAAATTGCAGGCAATAACAAGGTGAGTTTACATTTCCCATGGCACAGCTTGGAGCGCCAAGTTATTGTTTATGGTACGGCAAAGCCATTATCCAATTTGGCGGTGACTAAGTACTTTTTATCGCGTCCAAAAGAGAGCCAGCTTGCGGCGTGGGCATCAGCACAAAGTCGCCCAGTGTCATCGCGTAAAGTGCTAATGGAAAAATTCCAGCAAATTAAAAATAAGTTTAGTGAAGGCGAAGTGCCACTGCCGTCGTTTTGGGGGGGTTACTGCATTGAACCGCATCAAATTGAGTTTTGGCAAGGTGGTGCAAACCGATTACACGACCGCTTTATGTATAAACTTGAAGATGGCGTGTGGACTAAGCAGCGCTTAAATCCATAATATGGCGTTTTTTGATACGCACTGTCATATCGACTTTGATGAGTTTGAAGATGATCGCTCCAAGGTGTTAGCTGATGCGACTACATGTAATGTGTCGCGTCTGCTGATACCGGGCGTAACGCTTGCACAAAGCGCTAAACTACTTTCCCTTGAGAATACCCAAGACATTACGTTTTACAAAGCCCTTGGGTTACACCCATATTTTTTAAGTGAGCATCAACAGGGCGACTTTGAACGCCTTGCAATCCTTGCTGAAAAACATCGCGACTCATTGGTGGCAATCGGTGAGTGCGGTATCGACCGCAGTATCGACAAGCTCGATTACCAACAGCAACTTTTTCTACAGCATATTGAGCTTGCTAATCAGTTGTCATTGCCGCTGGTGGTGCATCATCGCAAAAGTCACGACTTAATTGCCGAAGCGTTTAAAACACTAAAACCAAAATGTGGCGGTATTATTCATGCGTTTAGTGGCTCAGCGCAGGTGGCTAATTACTATGTTGAACAAGGCTTTAAGTTAGGCGTTGGTGGCACAATTACGTACGCGCGTGCGCAAAAAACACGGGATGTGATTGCCAGTATGCCGATTGAAAACTTAGTGCTAGAAACCGATGCGCCTTCAATGCCGCTTTATGGTTTTCAAGGTGAGCGCAATACACCGTCGCAGATAACGCGGGTATTTGATGAGTTGTGCGAATTAAAAGGTATCGAGACACAAAGCGCCCGAATAATGCTTGCCGAGCAGCTTTACTCTTCGTCTTGCTCAGTATTGCGAATATAACGTTTAACCTGCCAGCGCTTGATTTTACGCGCTAATACCCAAGTTAATACCACACTTAAAATCAACATAAGGGCAATTTGCTTGCTTACTTCATGCAGGTAATCATGACCGTCGCGGATGGCGGCCGGAAAAGTATAGGTAAGCCTAACAAAGCCGACGCGTTCACCCTCAACAAACACATCATCAATAATCGGTGTCGCTAGTTTAGATAAACCGGGTAGCGCATTTGGGGTTTTTAATAAATCTTGATAAGACGCCGCAAAATCGCTTTGCGACAGTAAATTACCAAACTTATCAAACACAGCGGCAGTTTGAATAAATTCATCTTGTGCAAAGTTATTAACTAGGCGCGTTAACGCTTGGGTATCTTGATCTTTGATGGCAAATCGAGCACTTAATGCCAACTGCTTAGCTAGCCCTTGCGCTGTGGTTTGGCTTTGATTGTTAAGTATTTGGTGGCCTTTAAAGCTAGTGTTAAAACCAATATGGGTAAGCGCAATAAAGCATATCGCAGCAATCATTAAGCGCGATATTCTTTGGTATGTTGAGGCGAAAGCCGGATTGCGGTCTTGGTTTTTTTTCATTTTGCTCAATGCCTTTTGGACAGTGTGCTTTTTTCTTGGTTAAATTGCAACAACACATAAGTCGAGTAGTGAGCGTGTCACATATGTTTGAAAGTATGGTGGAGTTTGAGCAGTTTTTCTCAAACTTAGAGAATAATAAATGGCATTCAGTTGCAGAGTCCAATGAGCCAAGTGAAACATGTTTTGTTTTGCTTTCTACATTGCAGTCACAGCTTGAACCAAGCAGCGCGTTATTAACCTCGCTTTCAGCGCTGCCTGTGGCAGCGGTTGCAAAAATTGCACCTCACCCAGACTTATCCAGTGCGTTGGGCTTAAAAGTTAGCGCAAATGTAGCAGCTGTAAAAAAACAGCTGAGTGACTTTTTGGCGCCAAATCAAGCGTTAGAAGTTAATGTATTTGCAAATGCACCAACAATTAACCAACCTGGTTTGTTAGTCATGGACATGGACTCAACCGCTATTCAAATTGAATGCATCGATGAAATTGCCCGTTTAGCCAATGTGTATGACGAAGTGGCCAGTGTTACTCGCCAAGCAATGCAAGGGGCATTACCCTTCTCTGAAAGCCTGCGAAAACGCGTTGCAAAATTAGAAGGTGTGTCGCTTGAGTTAATGGCAGAGCTTAAAGATAACCTACCGTTAATGCCAGGCGTAAAAGCACTGTGTCAGCATTTAAAAGCGAACGGATGGACGCTTGCCATTGCATCAGGCGGTTTTATTCCATTTGCTGAGCGTGTGCAAACATTACTTGAACTTGATGCGATTCACGCTAATACCTTAGAAGATAATGGCAAAACGCTTACCGGTAAGGTGTTGGGCACAATTGTTGATGCCGACGAAAAAGCACGTTTTTTAACGCAATATGCCAAAGAGCTTAATATTGATAAGTCGCAAACGATGGCAATGGGCGATGGTGCAAATGACTTAGTGATGATGGCGGCAAGTGGCCTTGGGGTTGCGGTTCATGGTAAGCCTCTTGTTGCTGAGACGGCAGATGTGGCCGTTAATTTTGGCAGTTTATTGCAGGTGCTTTATTTTATTAGTTGCCTGAATAAATAAGCGAAACACGGCCTGATTTAGTGTTACTAATTCAGGCTAAATATAAAAGACAGTGCTTTAAATCTAATTAAATAGATCTACTCAAATAAATTGCTTAATTGGTATTGCGCTGTTTTAGACCAAAGCACTTTGCGTTTATTAAGGTTGCTTTGCACGTCTGGCGCAATGGCATAACGGGTTAAAACTTCCTGTGTGATATCAAGTGCATCACCTACACCAATAACCGACCACAACTCTTCTTCTAAGTCTTTTGCTTTGTGTTGCGCATATTGGCTGATATAACCTAACTCTTTGGCAATATAATCGGTATCTGGTCGGCCAGTACGCGAAATATATAAACGAAAGGCAAAGAACAGATCTTCTCTAACACTTGCTGCAACAAAGGTTTTACGGTTATTAACTTGTTTGCAGTCAAGTAATTCAGTAACCAGTGCTTTATCGGGATCGCGCTCTTTTGGCTGTAAGCGAACAAATAAATCAAATTGCAGCGGCGCATCATGACGCGCCATATCTTTAAGCGGTGCGCCAATTAAATTATCAAACGCGTTATGCTTAATTAAATGCTTGAACTCAAAGTTCTTAGTTAAGCTGGCCATATGGCTTAGCAATAAGTGACAGCTGCTTGGGTAAAGGCCTTTCGCAATGGCACCAACTTTGATTTGAGAGCCACGCTTGTGCAAATAAAACGGAAATTGGCAGACATTTTTCGTCACCATATTACGCAGAGCGGTCGAAAGTCCCGGCGTTTTGGGTGACTCTTCTGAAGCAACAAGCTTTGATTTATTGTTTTCAATTAACTGATTAAAAAAGCGTGAGCCTTGATGCTCCATATCGGTAGTTGGTTTATAGGTGCGTAAATTTACAACTGTTTTGGTTTTACTAACTGCCATTACTTCATAGGCTAATTTACTCAGCTGATATTTCTTGGTGAGTTTTTGTAACTCAGGTAACGCGACCAGCAGTAAATCGCCTTTTTCATAATCGGTAGGGGCAGCAAGCTCAAGCTGCAAGCCATTCACCGAGAAATCCAATGTGTGACCTGTTAGCTCGCCTTTTTCTTCTTGTTCCAATTGAATGGGGGTTTTGTATAAATAGCGTGTTTCGTTGCGCAAGTTAATATAATCAAGTGCTACAAACTCAACATCTGGGTAGCTGCGCAGTTTTTGATGACCATATTGTTTTAAGTGATTAACATGGCTTTTATCAAATGTAATTTTCTTTAACGTATCGCTTGACGATGCACTGGTGATGTCAGTTAACAACAATAAATACTTGGTATCTTTTACAATGCCTTGCACACGCGGAGAAGGTGGTTTATTGAGTTTAGCAACTTCGCTGCTAGCACTGTCTGGCAAGGATAAAGGAATATAACTGTCTTCGCTCGAGCATGGCATTAACTGTACATTGAACACTCTAAAGCTCGGCTTTTGGCTGGCAAAGCCCCAAAATAAATTACGTAAATTCGGAGTGTTATTTAGCTCGCTCTCGCTTGCTGAATAATAGAAAATCTTACCGTTATTAGTATGTGTGAAGCAGTATAAATTTATTTGCTTAACATCACCTGGGGTGTTTTGTAATTGGTTAATGCGGGCTGAATTTAATATTTGTGGCAGTACTGAGTTGCGATTTTCATCGTTAAAATAGCGCGCAACATTTAAATTATTTTCGTTAGACAGCACTATATTCGGAATAACGCGGGCATCTTTAACGCTTAAAAATACAAACAGTGAGGCAACACGCGGCAAATAATATTGCTCATAACCTTTTACAACAACGGCATCAAGGGTGTTATCTAGATTGACTTTATAACGGCGCTTATTGCCGTGAATAAAGCTTTTTAAAAATTCATCTATGGTTTTGTTGTCATCGCTGAAGGTGCGTTTCATACGCACATGATTCAGCTCTGCATTGACCGACTCAACGGCAACCACTTCGTATTCCAAACCGTTTTTAAGCCCTAACTCAAAGTCTTGCTCTAAACCCATTAGGCGCATGCGAATGGTTTCGCCTTTACGCACTTGGTAGCGCGAATAGAGTTTAACTTTACAACCGCTGACGGAAATATCCGACGTAGATGCTTCAATTTCGCTGCCGGAGGGTAAAAACAGTTTTACTTTAATTGAGTAATTCATGCGTTCTTCTGAACGCGACTCGTATGAGGCAAAAGATACCCAATTGACGCTGGGCTTTTCTTCTTTTTTCTCGCTGCTGCCAACTGGTTGAGGGGCAAGCTCGCCACGCTCTTGCGCTTTGCGCTGCATTACTTTGTGATTGTTTTCGGTGTTCATTACCGCTTCATAAACGGCAAGGGTGTAGCGTTTGTAGCGGCGAATTCCTGCCTCAAATACATTGATGGCAATTTCATCCATAAAGTGCTGCTTGCCGTTATAGCTGTAGGCGCGCACATCACCGGTTACTTGTCCGCGTAAATCAATAAAGCGATTGATTGGCTGAAGTAGACGGTTCATTTCCATTTTTATAAGGAACCGTTCCGAACTGCTTAATGTTTTGGTTTTTTTAGTAAAAATCGCATCAAAATTAGGGCGTCCCAAGTCGCGCTTGAGCTCTTCAATAAGCGATTGATACTTTATCAATACATCTTCAGCCATAAAAACGGATTGTTCCTTAATTTTTATTATTCTACTTGCTTGAATAGGTTAAGATATCAAACAATTTTGATTTTAGCTTGTCGCATTTAGCGGTGAAGCGTGATTTATTAACTGAAGCAATTACTATACCAGTATCCTAGCAAGAAACATTGATTTAACGAGTGTTAGGTGCATATTGCGTACAAATTTATAAGAGTCGGTTTTTATGGCTAAAAATAAAACTGCATTTGTTTGCAGTGAGTGTGGCGCAGAATTCGCCCGTTGGCAAGGTCAATGTGGTGAATGTAAAGCGTGGAATACGGTGACTGAATTTCGTGTGCCATCAATTAAGCAAACACCAAGAAGTGGCGGCGCAACAGCCGGTTATGCGGGCGCGATTGAAGCTAAGGTGCAAACCTTAGATGAGGTTAATCTTGAACAATTGCCACGTTTTACAACAGGCTTTGCTGAATTTGACCGCGTACTGGGTGGCGGTGTGGTGCCGGGTAGTGCAATTTTAATTGGTGGTTCTCCAGGTGCAGGTAAAAGTACCTTACTGCTACAAACCATGTGTTTGCTCGCACAAAATATGAATACCTTGTACGTTACCGGTGAAGAATCACTGCAGCAGGTGGCAATGCGAGCAAAACGCCTTGGTTTACCCACAGATAAACTGAAAACCCTCGCTGAAACCAATGTAGAAACGATTTGCCAATTAGCGCTCAGAGAAAAGCCGCAAATCATGGTTATTGACTCAATTCAGGTAATGCATATGGCCGATATTCAGTCGGCGCCGGGCAGTGTATCGCAAGTTCGAGAAGGTGCTGCTTATTTGACGCGTTTTGCCAAGCAAAACCAAGTGGCGATTATTATGGTTGGCCATGTTACTAAGGATGGTTCTTTGGCTGGTCCGAAAGTGCTAGAGCATTGTATTGACTGTTCTATTTTACTTGAAGGTAGCAGCGATAGCCGCTTTAGAACGCTGCGTGGCAACAAAAACCGTTTTGGTGCGGTAAATGAATTAGGCGTATTTGCCATGACAGGGCAAGGCTTAAAAGAAGTCAGTAACCCATCGGCAATTTTCTTAAATCGTTCAGACGAGCAAACACCAGGTTCGCTAGTAATGGTGATTTGGGAAGGTACACGGCCGCTACTGGTTGAGGTGCAAGCATTGGTAGATTATTCGCAGCTTGGTAACCCAAGGCGCGTTACGGTTGGCCTTGAACAGAACCGCTTGGCGATGTTACTAGCAGTACTGCACCGCCATGGTGGCTTGCAAGTATCTGATCAAGATGTATTTGTTAACGTGGTGGGTGGTGTAAAAGTTACTGAAACCAGCGCCGATTTAGCCCTTATTACCGCGCTTGTTTCAAGTTTTAAAAATGCCTCACTGGCACGCGAATTAGTGGTATTTGGTGAAGTGGGTCTAGGCGGTGAAATTCGTCCTGTGCCAAGTGGTGTTGAGCGATTAAAAGAAGCGGCAAAGCATGGCTTTAAACGCGCTATTGTGCCGATAGCTAATAAACCAAAAGAGCAAATTGAAGGTATGGAAGTGATAGGGGTAAGTTCGCTGTCACAAGCGTTAGAAGCACTGTTTTAATACCAATTCACTTAAATAGCTGATCATCCTAGCGGGCTAAATATCATGCTAACTGCGTTAGAATTTATCAATGTAGAACAACTACATAAGAAAAATTCCGACTTGTTAGCATTTCATTTATCCAGCGCAATCCCTGATCACATACTTAACAGAGTTGGTATAATTTCTTTTTATCTTATGAATTAGCTATAAAAAAAAGCAGCGTAACGCTGCTTTTTTTATGCTGTTTTGACGTGGTTATTAGTGAAGAATACGTGCGCGAATCGTACCGTCGATGGCGCGTAGCTCTTTTAATGCCACTTCTGAATGATCTGTTTCTACATCAATTACCACGTAACCAATGGTTTCGTTTGTTTGCAGGTATTGCGCTGCGATATTAATACCGTGCTGGGTAAACGCTTGGTTAATTTGCGTTAGTACACCCGGTTGGTTGTGGTGAATGTGCAATAGGCGGCTGCGATTAGCCAGCTCTGGCAAAGATACTTCAGGGAAGTTAACAGCCGATACCGTTGAACCGTTGTCTGAGTACTTGGCAAGTTTACCTGCTACTTCAACACCAATATTTTCTTGCGCTTCTTGTGTTGAACCGCCAATGTGTGGCGTTAGAATCACGTTATCAAATTCGCGCAGTGGTGAAACAAACTCTTCGTCGTTACCTTTTGGCTCTACTGGGAATACATCAATAGCTGCACCAGCGATTTTCTTTTCTTGCAAGCTGCTGGCAAGTGCATCAATGTCCACTACCGTACCGCGTGACGCGTTGATTAAAATGGCGCCCTGCTTCATAACTTCTAGTTCTGCAGCACCAATTAGGTTTTTGGTTTGCGCTGTTTCTGGTACGTGCAGGCTGATTACATCGGATGTTTGTAACAACTGCGTTAAATTTTGTACTTGCGTAGCATTACCAAGTACCAGCTTATCTTCAATATCGAAGAACTGTACTTTCATGCCGATGTTTTCAGCCATAATACTTAGCTGCGTACCAATGTGGCCGTAACCGATAATACCTAAGGTTTTACCACGTGCTTCAAATGAACCTGCAGCTGATTTTTGCCATTCACCGCGATGTGCTTTGGCGTTCTTCTCAGGAATGCCGCGTAATAGCAGCAGAATTTCACCGAGTACTAGTTCAGCTACTGAACGTGTATTTGAGAACGGAGCATTGAATACTGGAATGCCAAATTTCTGCGCTGCATCTAGTGATACTTGATTGGTACCAATGCAAAAACATCCAATAGCAACCAGTTTATCAGCTTGTTCAAGTACCGCTTCAGTTAAGTGAGTACGTGAGCGAATACCAACGAAATGTGCGTCGCGTAAACGCTCAATCAGTTCAGGCTCAGGCAAGGACGTTTTAACATAATCAATATTGGTGTAACCATTACGCTTAAGTGTTTCAACGGCACTTTGGTGCACGCCTTCAAGCAGTAAAATTTTAATTTTGTCTTTTGCTAACGATACCTTGCTCATAACCTTTCCTAAATATTACTTCAGCGTTTTAGGTCCTTGTGGTGTACCTACAATCACTGTGTTTGCGCCGCGCTCGGCAAATAAACCATTGGTTACTACACCAACAATTTGATTTATTTTTTGTTCAGTTTGTTTGGCGTTGTCGATATGCATATTGTGCACGTCTAAAATGACATTACCGTTATCTGTGATAACGCCTTCGCGATAAACTGGGTCACCACCAAGATGTACTAATTCTCGTGCTACATAGCTGCGTGCCATTGGAATGACTTCAACCGGTAATGGGAAGTTGCCAAGTACATCAACAAGCTTTGTTTCATCAACAATACAAACAAACTGTTTAGCAACTGCTGCCACGATTTTTTCACGTGTTAACGCGGCACCGCCACCTTTGATCATTTCGTTAAGTGAGTTGATTTCATCTGCGCCATCAACATACACACTTAAACTATCAACATCGTTCAATTCGAAAATCTCAATACCGAGTGCTTTTAGCTTTTCAGTTGAGGCTTCTGAACTTGAAACAGCACCGCGAATGTCATCTTTAATGCTCGCAAGTGCATCAATAAAGTGGTTAACCGTTGAACCTGTGCCAACACCAACGATGCTGTCTTTTTCAACGTATTCCAGTGCCGCCCATGCAGCTGCTTTTTTCATTTCATCTTGAGTCATAGGTAAAGGCCTAATGTTTGAACGGATTTTAGAGTTGTAAGTATTATACCTAGTTGCACCTTACATGCTTACCATAAATAACACTTTTTTGGCGTTACTATGGTTTTAAGTGGTACATCCCAACTTTCAATCGGTAATTGGTCAATGTGTTGGCAATCATGAGCAAGGCCGATAATTTCGGGCTTAGTACGTTGTTCGCGATAATATTTAGCGAGCGTACGATCATAATAGCCGCCACCCATACCAAGGCGGTTACCTTGTTGGTCAAAAGCGACAAGTGGTGTGCAAAGCACATCTAAGTCTTCAACCAAACAAACCTGACTACAATTTAACTTGGGTTCCAAGATACCATAGCGATTTGGCGTCATGGGTGAATTTTTCTCATACCTTTGAAAGAGTAAGTAACCGTGGCAGAAGGGGTGTAGCACAGGCAGGTAAACGTCGATGTTTTTACGCCATAACTCTTCAATTATCAATGAGGTATCAATTTCGCTGTCGTTTGATAAGTAGATCCCAACTCGGCGTATACTGGCGTTTTTAAAGTGTTGAAAAATGTTCACGTTAATTTTTTTCGCGGCTTCAAGTTGTTCAATTTCTGAAAGTTGAGCGCGACGTTCTCGCATTAACTTGCGAATATTTTGACGTTCCATAGCAATATTTAAATATTAAAAGGGCAGTAAATTAGGAAATGCGACAATTACACCGAGTAAAGACAGCAAAATGGCAATTAAAGCAAAGAACAACCAGTTGATATTTTTTGGTTTGTTACTTGATTCAACGGTTTCATCAAACTCAAGCTCTTCGCCCCAACTGTTATTTTCGAGCTCTAAGTCGATTTCGCCATTTTGTTCTTGTTGCAGGCGAGCTAAGTCATCGACTTTTTCTTCAAGGCGAATAATTGATGTGGTTATATAGTCAAGCGCAGCCAAAATACGCTGGTCGACATCGTGCTCAGGTTCTTGTGTTTGCGCTTTGTTTGCATTGACTATTTTGACTTTAATGCCGAGCGCAGAGAAGGTTTTTTGCTGTTTTATTGCTTTGTCTTGCGAGATAGGACTAAAAATGAGCTTGCCCGCAAGAAACTGTGTAGCTTTTGCATCAGACAGTTTTAATTTTGTTGTTAAGATTGTTTTCGCCTGTTCAGTGGTGACATTGTTACTTAATTGGGCGAATTGAATGCGATAGCTCATATACTTAGCAAAATTAATTGTTTTGCTAAGTATATAGTTGTTAAAAGCTTTTTTGCAAAGTTAAAAAGCAGCAAGAACTGCTGCTTTTAAATGTGATTAGTACTTAGCTGGACCTGATGGCAGTGAGTTTAAAATAAACTCGCGTACATCTTGGTTTGATGTTTCTAAATCGGCGCGGCGAAGATACATCATGTGCCCGCTTTCGTAACCTTTAAAGCTTAAGCGTTCACGCATTTTGCCACTCGGATCAAGTTGCCACATAGTGTACTTGGCATCAAAGTAGTTTGTTGCACCATCAAAATAACCAGATTGCACCATTACATTCAAATATGGGTTTTGCGCCATTGCTAAGCGCAGATTCTCGCCGGTTTTATTATTGCTGCGGTCCCACGGATGAACCGAACCAAACATGTTGTATTTTAGATCTGTTTTGTAGCCGAGCTCTTGTTGTAAGTAGTAATTAATTGCTGGTGTAAATGAGTGCAACCATGAGGTTAGCTCAGCCCAATAATCAGGGCGACTGCCTGCATCACGTTTATCGATACCTTTATAGCGTGAATCTAAACGACCCACAGTAAAGCCGTCTTCGCGTAGCAATTCTTTCCAAAACGCGGCATTAGGAATATCAAGATTATTGCGTAGTACAAAGGTTTCGCTCAATGCTGTGTATTTAGCGATGGTTGCGGCAATTTGTTGTTTTTCATCAATATTAATAAAGCCACCTTTGCTAATTGCAGGGATCGCTTTATTGATTGTAAAGTCTTCAACTTCGGCCAAAAACGTTGTTAGTGGCATGTTTTGGTATTTAGCATCTAACTTGTTGTGATACCACGCCGTTGCAGCAAAGTAAGGAATGCGATTAGCGGCTTCAACTGGGCCTTCGCGTTTAATACCAATTTCAGTAGGTGATACTAAGATTACGCCATTTAGATACATCCATTGGCGATTTTGCAATTCAAGTGCAAGACCAGAAACACGTGTTGTACCGTAACTTTCTCCAATTAAAAACTTTGGTGATAACCAGCGGTTGTTGCGTGTTACAAAGGTATTAATCCAATCAGCTAGGTATTTAATGTCGGCATTAACACCAAAAAATAACTCTTTTTGTTTATCTTTACTTGGCAGTTCACCTTTGTCATTTTCAAGAACACGAGAATAGCCTGTGTTTACTGGATTAACGTAGACAATATCGGCGACATCAAGCACTGAGTAAGGGTTACTTTTAACGCCATAAGGCTGAACTGGGTAGCCTTCGTCATCAATATTTAAGATTTTAGGGCCTGTGTAAGCAAGGTGCATCCAAACCGAAGCCGAACCAGGTCCACCATTAAACGAAATCAGTAATGGGCGTTTGCCATAGTCTTTTACACCTGACTTTTGATAATACGTGTAATGCAAACTGGCAATCGCGTTACCTTGCTCATCCCACACCGGTTGCGTGCCAATTGTTGCACTGTACTTAACCTTGTTACCTAAGATTTTTACTTGGTGATTAGAGGTTTGTTTACTATCGATTGTTATTTTTCTATCAGTGGCTTGTGATTGGTTTGATATTACAAGCGCTGAAAAAACGACTAACTGAATAAGCTTTTTCATGTTGGCCCTGTTGTTAAACATGTGGATTAGGTTAGTAAGCAGACTACTTAATTTTTGCTTGTGCGGTCAAAGAGAGTGAGACCAATATAGGCATTTTTTCGTTGAATTACTAAATCTACCCTATACTGATTAATGACGTATATAAAACAATGATGCACTTTGACTTTTTACATATAAGCCGTTTTTACAGCGCAACAAGCATCGTATTTAAAACGCGATTAAATGGTTAAAGCAAAAAAACAAACCCATTGTTTGTATCGATACGTACAGTAACTATGAGCGATATTGTCACCGCTAACTGATTCAATTAAGGAGAAAGTTATGCCTCAAACTCCAGTAGCAGATAAGCATGCGACTTTTGCCAGATGTTTAGAGTGCAATAAGGTTGGACTATTTGCCCCTCTGCATTGGCTTGCCCTTGGTTTTAAAGATATGGCGAGTGCGCCAATTTTGAGCCTATTTTATGGTGTTGTGTTTAGTATTATCCCTGTCGCGATTTTATATTTTGTCTATCAATCAGGTACCCATCTCGTTATTTTACCCGCCACAGTGGCATTTGCCCTAATTGGGCCGGCTTTTGCTGTTGGCTTATACGATATTGCGTGGGAGCTAGAAAAGCAGCACAAACCCACACTAAGTCATAGTTTAAGGTCAATGTTTCGAAACCCAGTTGGCGAGTGGGGGTTTGCGGTACTGTTAATGGTGATTATGATTATTTGGATGCGTTTAGCGGCACTGGTGCATGCGTTATACCCAAATAGTGTTAATCCAACATTTGACGAGCTCTCGGCGTTTTTAACCTTAGGGTCGTTAATTGGTGCATTTATGCTTGGTAGTGTATTTGCTATTTCAGCGTTTACACCGCAAATCATGATGGAGCGCCGAGTGGATATTATGACTGCTGTGGTGTCATCGATACATGCAGTAAAAGAAAATATTGGTGCCATGATTGTTTGGGCATTTTGCATTGTTGCTTTGGTGGCATTAGGCTTTTTGACTGGCGCAACAGGGTTTATTGTAATAATGCCGCTGCTTAGCTATGCAAGCTGGCATGGTTATATCGCCATCATAAAACACAAAGGCCCTCGCGGTTACGAGTAATAAGGGGCGGCTATCTTTTTACGTTCGTTTTTGCAGCAGTTTGGTTGGGCTTTATATAAGGCAGAGGCTGCGTGACATAGTTATGCTATGTGAGTCAGCCGATAACACCGTAAAAAAGCTAATCAAGCGTTGCCTAAAGGTTCTTTTGAGCGTACTTTTCTCATTGTTGCCTACATGGAAGCAGGTAAGGGGCGTTAGCAGGACGCGCAAGCGTTTCGATATTCGCTTAGATTACTAGGCTACACATCGAGCGTCGCGATAAACACACGCTCAGAGAGAACTAAAATAGAACTGAAAAGATCAGCAGGCCCTAGTATATTTTAAAAAAAGGGGAACGTTTGTTTCCCTTTTTTTAATGGTTATGTGGTATAACGGGACCACAATAATAAGCCTGCGAGCAGGTAAGAAAAGCTTAGTTGGAGTGTAACTATGCAACGAATTTTAATCGTTGAAGATAGCAAAATGGTGCAACAAGTATTGCGCCATCTAGTCGCGCAGTATTTATCTGTTCCCGTTGATTTTGCCGCATCGCTGAGAGAGTCGGCAGGACTTATCAAAAATAATAAATATACCCTGGCGCTGGTGGATTTGAACTTACCCGATGCGAGTAACGGTGAAGTGGCCACATTGACCTTACGTTGTGGTATTCCAACCCTTGTTTTAACTGGCAGTATTGATGAGTTTAAGCGTCAGCAAATGCTGGAAATGGGAGTGGTGGATTACGTCCTAAAAGAAAACCGCGATTCTTATACTTATGCCGTAAAGCAGTTGGCACAACTGCTCGGAAACCAAGGAACTAAAGTACTGGTTGCCGATGATTCGCAAACTAGCCGTACTATGATGCGTCAAAACTTAGAGCGTTTACTGTACCATGTTGAAGAGGCTGAAGATGGTGAACAAGCGTATCAAAAGCTATTAGCTGATGAGAGCATTAAGTTACTACTCACCGACTTTGCTATGCCGAAAAAAGATGGTTTTGAATTAGTTAAAAGCATTCGCTCAAAACGAGGGCGTGATAGTTTAGGTATTATTGGTATTTCAGGTTCTGGCAGTCAGAGTTTATCTGCCAAGTTTATTAAGCATGGCGCAAATGACTTTTTAACAAAACCTTTCGCACCAGAAGAGTTTCATTGTCGTGTAATGATGACCATGGAGCAGCTAAACCTGATAGAAACCATTAAAGATTCGGCGAACAAAGACTATCTAACAGGGCTATATAATCGTCGTTACTTCTATCAAGCGTCAGAGAAAATCATCACTGAGCAATCGTTATTAAGTATTGCTGTGATTGATATCGATCACTTCAAGCAAATAAATGATACTTACGGGCACCAAGCTGGTGATGAAGTATTAAGCTTTTTATCAAATAAGTTAACAGAGCAATTTGGTGATGCACTGATGGCGCGTCTCGGCGGGGAAGAATTTGCCGTGCTGTTTAGAGGTGAAGATCAGGATGCAGCATTTGAAAAACTTGATGAACTACGTTTTTCACTCGCGAATATGCAAGTTGAAGCTGCGGGTCAATTTATTAGCTTGTCTATCAGTGCGGGTGTTGCTCAATTGCAGCAAGACGAAGAACTTACAGAGCTAATTAATCGCGCCGATGTGGCACTTTATGATGCAAAAGGTGGTGGCCGAAATCAGGTGGTTATTCACCAATAAAGCCAACCTTTAAAGAGGAAGCTAAGAGTTCATAATCGACGCTCTTAGCTTTTAATTTTGCTGAAATCTGAAATCTGAAATCTGAAATCTGAAATCTGAAATCTTTTACAGCTGCGTAAACTCAAGTAGTTGTCTTAATTTGGTTGCTTGTCTGCGAGAGATTTCAACCGTTTGACCATTACTTAGCGTCGCTGTTAAGCCATAGCTAATCGCCTGTTCCATGCTTTCAATTGCATCTAGACGAATAATGTCTGAGCGACTGGCACGGAAATAATGCCTTTCGTCTAATTTTGCTTCAATTTTATTAAGCGAGCTGTGCAAGTACGCTTTACCGTGCGGTGTATAAATCGCCGCGTGGTTACCAATTGACTCAAAACGAATGATCTCTTTCAGCTCAATAATGCGCATGGTTTCGCCGTACTTCACCATTAGTTTGTGATCATCTGGTAGGCCACTTGCCGATGCGCTTTGTTCAAGACGTTTTTCTAACTTTTCAATGCTTTCGGCTAAACGAGCAGGGTTTACTGGTTTTACTAGATAGTCCATCGCGTTTAGTGAAAACGCTTCTACGGCAAACTGGTCGTAAGCAGTACAGAAGATAATATTCACGTCATCACCGAGTGATTCTGCAAGCTCTAAACCGGTTGCGCCAGGCATATGAATATCTAAGAAGATTGCATCTGGTTTATGCTCAGCGATTTTTTCACTCGCTTCTTCGGCATTTTTGGCCTCATCGACAATTTCAATTTGGCTATGTTTTGATAGTAGGCGTTTTAATTCACTGCGAGCAAGACGTTCGTCATCAACAATTATTATTCTAATACTCATTGTTAAAAGTTAACTCCATCGTGTAAGTGGTCGCATCACAGGTTTGTGTTGCACTGCAAACATTACCAAGGCCGAGCTTCGCAATTAGCTCGTTTAATGGCAAGTCACCTGATTTTATTTTTGGTGTTTGCGTTAATTTAAGTGTAAAAGTAAGCGCACCGCCAGTTTCATTGGTGCTTACAAGTAGTTCATTGTGGCTAACGCTGTAAATATCTTTTTTGATGAATACATACTCAACTATAGGCAGTAGCAAAGAGCATGCTAAAGGATAAGGGTTGGAAAGCTTAGTGAACTGTTTTGTTATTGTAATTCGTTCTTCAAGGCGTAGCGCTTCTAAATCAAGCAAGTGTGCTAATTGAGTTAAGTCGTCGCTAACGCTGGTATTACCTACACCGTCGTTTAGTTGATAGCGAATTAACTCGGCAAGTTTGCCAAGTAAGTCGCTCGCTAAATCTTGATTTTCGAAAATCATATAGCGGATAGCATTCATGCTATTAAACAAGAAGTGTGGATTTAATGGTGCTTCCGCATTTTTTTCAAACATATAAAAAGAAAGTCTCTTTTTTGACAGACTTTTCTGAGTCTATCGATTTTAAAATTATCTCGCCAATTAAAATGATAAACGGCAAAAAAGTGAGATGAATGGTTAGGCTGTTTTTTCTAGCTGTTGTTGCCAGTCAATTGGCAGTTCAATCACTACTTTTCTGCGCTTACCGCTTTTAACTAAAACGATGCTGGCATCGTTACTATACTGGTGCTCTAAACGGCTTTTTACATTATCGAAATGTTCAGTATCTAAAAAGAACTTACCGTGGCTTTGATGCGCAATTTCGATACGATATTTTTGGTGTTTTATAAAGCTTGCTATCGTTAGTTCGCCGTTGCGGTTACGCGCAGTGTTGAGTAAAAACGAACAGATAAAAATAAGCGACATACTTGGGATATTAGGTGATATCTCAGCATCATGAAGCTTTAAGCTGTAACTACTTGGTGCACGTTTTTGTTCTTCAAGTAACTCTAGGTAATTGGTTAAACTGGCCAGTTCATCATTGAGCTTTGCATCGGCTGTTTTACTCGACATCAAGTTGTAACGAAAAAGGTCCGATGCTTTGGTTACGAGATCTGCCGCTTTTTCTTCATCAATATCAATTTGATGCTTAATCGCTTCCATGGTATCAAATAAAAACTCAGGGTTAACACGGTTGGTTAAAATTTGTAGTTTTTGCTTTTTAAGCAATAATGCGAGCTGCTTATAATTTGAAACACTAGCTGCAAGTACGTAACTGTAAGCCCACACTAAATTAAACACAATATTATAAATAACATAGGCTACGAGTGACTCGCTTAAGCCATCCAAATGCATAAGACTGTTTAAGTACTCTTCAAGAGAGTAAGGAACTAATGCGAGAAATATAGGTAAAAAATCTAAACCAATAATCACTAATGAAGTGATGGTGGAACTAGCTAATAGCAGTAAAAACAGTTTCCACTTAGTTTTAGCGTAGGTTTTATAGTGTTTATAAACGCCGCGCAGCACGATATGGAATGCCGCAAATATCATTATGAGCTGGTAAGTGGTGAGAGCCAATGCACCGTACCAACCAAGTTGAAATATGGGTATCTCTTGGCCTTCAGGTTCTTGAAAAACCCCCCAGATACCCAAGAGACTTACTAAGGCTGATACAAATAAGATCGGCCCTTGGTATCGCCAATAATTAGGACTGGTATTTCGAATGTAACTGAAATTCATAACCGGATTTTGACCTTTTTAAATTGGCAATGTTAAACATGCGATATATTTATCGTCTTTAAACTCAGCGTTTAACGAGGCGTTTTCGTTATACATTAGCTGTAAGCGTTTAATTAGGTTTTCTTGCCCTGTACCTGTGCTTTCGACTTTATAGGTGCCTGTGTAAATTGGGTTACTTACGGTCACCACAAGTTGGTTTTTTTGTTTAGCAATATCAACAATCAGCAGGCTTTGATCTTGCCTTGGCGCAATGCCGTGCTTAATTGAGTTTTCAATTAATGTAAGAATGCCCATAGTGGGGACTTTGATATTTAAGCAGGTTTCATCTACGTGCATTTCAATTAACAAGCGCTCTTCAAGGCGAATATGCTCAATATCAAGATAGAATTCACAAATGCGTAATTCTTCTTTTAATTTTACCGTGGGGTGCTTATTCGCAGTTAAGTTGTAGCGAAAAAGCTCATTTAGTTTATCGATTAACTCTTTAGCAAGCTGTTTATCTTCGAAAATCATACCGCGAATACTGTTTAATGAATTAAACAAAAAATGCGGATTAAGCTGACTCATTAATAATGCGATCTGGCTTTGCTTAAGTTGTGTTTTAACTTGGAAGCGACGTTTTAAAGCCGATAAAGGCATATAGAAAAAGAGCCAAAATCCAAACACACCAAGTTGGGAACGAAGTCGTTCAGATGAAGCTCGTTCTATTGCTTCAGGATCTCCTTGAGCAATTTTTTCTTGTTCTTCGCGAATTTTTAGGTGTTCTCGTTTATAGCCTTCTTTGAATCCTCTTTTAAATTCTGAAGAAACGCTTTTTCCTTTTGAGGAATCTGATTGGGTTGAGTCTGATGTATCATCGACTATTGAAGTGTCGCCATCGCTTGCTGGTTGAGCGTCCTCATTACTTTCATTAAGCGGATCTTTATCTGGGTTAGCTTTGTAGTAAGCGAGTTTTTTAGCAAGAGGTTTAAAAGTATCGTGACTCGATTCAGCTATGTTGGTGGCCAAGTAAGCACTAATCATAACGAGAAAAATGCCGCTCAGAGTGATTTTAAAAAGGTTGGTTTCTTTATCGCGAAGAAAATTAATCGGTGCCCTGAGTAAAAAATGGGTGATCAGAAAAAAACAAAACACTTTTCCGCCAGTGTGTGCAAACGTATTTGCTAAACCGTAAATTTCCTTATCAGTATTTATATTTGATAATCCACTAAGCAACAGTAAAACCGCAGTGAGCGCTTGGATAACCCAATAAGCCATGTGCTTATATATCCTTTGTTATTGATTTTTAATTCCATTGAGTTGGCAAAGTTCAGGGTTATATACCAACTCCGTTGGTTCATATTGTGTCAAAAACGGTCACCAAAGCAAGTTTTTGCTGTTTCATTTTTTGCACCAAAACGTTCACAAACCCACTATTGCTGCACCTTTGTGGTGCGTTAACTTTGTTGTAACACATTGTAAATTACATAACTTTATGAATTAGATAAAAAAATATTATTGGCATAAAGGTTGGATTTAGTAAGTACAAATAAAAAACAACAACAGGTACACGTTATGAAAATGATCAGCGCCATTATTAAGCCATTTAAGCTTGATGATGTTAGAGAAGCGATGTCAGATCTTGGCATTGAGGGCATGACAGTAGTCGATGTAAAAGGTTTTGGACGTCAACGCGGGCACACTGAGCTATATCGAGGCGCAGAGTACCAAGTTGATTTTATTCCAAAAATTAAAGTCGAAATTGCAACGCAAAGTGACAATGTTGACCGCGTGGTTGAGGCGATTACCAATGTGGCACAAACCGGCAAAATCGGTGACGGCAAAATTTTTGTCTATGACCTAGAGCAAATTGTTCGTATTCGTACGGGCGAGTTAGACGAAGCGGCAATTTAAGGGGAATGTCATGGAAAACACAGTAGTTGAATTAAAGTTTGCGCTCGACACATTTTACTTTTTAATGTCTGGCATCTTAGTAATGTGGATGGCTGCGGGTTTCGCAATGTTAGAAGCGGGCCTAGTACGCTCTAAAAACACCACTGAAATTTTAACTAAAAACGTCGCGCTTTACGCGATTGCATGTACGGTTTATCTGATTGTTGGTTACAACATTATGTATGTTGATAATGCCGAGGGTGGTTTTTTACCGTCATTGGGCATGCTGATTGGTACTGAAGCGGCAGATGCTGATCATGCATTGCAATCAGACTTTTTCTTCCAAGTTGTGTTTGTTGCAACGGCAATGTCGATTGTTTCAGGTGCAGTTGCTGAGCGTATGAAGTTATGGTCTTTCCTTGTTTTTTGTGTGGTGTTAACTGGTTTTATATATCCATTAGAAGGTTACTGGACTTGGGGCGGTGGCTTCTTATCTGAGATGGGATTTGTTGATTTTGCAGGTTCAGGTATTGTACATATGGCGGGGGCAGCGGCTGCGCTTGCCGGTGTATTATTACTGGGTGCACGTAAAGGGAAGTATGGTAAAAATGGTGAAATCTACCCAATTCCGGGCTCTAATTTGCCGCTTGCAACATTAGGTACATTTATTCTTTGGATGGGTTGGTTTGGTTTTAATGGTGGTTCGCAATTGCTGCTATCAGATAAAGAAAATGCCACAGCAGTGAGTCAAATCTTACTTAACACGAATGCGGCAGCGGCTGCTGGCGCAATTTCAGCACTATTACTTTGTAAAGTGTTATGGCGTAAAGCTGATTTAACTATGGTATTGAATGGCGCACTTGCAGGTCTTGTTGTAATTACTGCAGAACCTGCATCGCCAAGCCCGTTACTTGCGGTGCTAGGTGGCGCGCTAGGTGGCAGCTTAGTTGTGTTCAGTATTGTGGCATTAGACAAAGCTAAAATTGATGACCCAGTGGGTGCGATTTCAGTTCACGGTGTATGCGGCTTCTTAGGCCTTATGCTAGTGCCGTTATCAAATAGTGATGCGACATTTGTAAATCAGTTAATTGGCGCAGTAGTAATCTTTGCCTTTGTGTTTGTGAGCTCATTTATTGTTTGGGCGGTACTTAAGAAAACCATGGGTATTCGTGTTGGCGAAGAAGAAGAAATTAATGGTATGGACCAGCACGATTGTGGTGTAGATGCGTACCCTGAGTTTGTTACCGTACGAGGTAATATCTAACCAGTTAGTTTGATTTAAGTTGTAAATATGTGAAAGCCCAATGCCTAATGGCGTTGGGCTTTTTTATTTGTAATATTATTCTATGCTTAGTACTGGTGCTATTAACGTGTTTAAACTATGAAGATAGACTTACTAATTGCGGAAGACGATATTTGTTTAAATGATCTTGTTGCTTCAAGCTTGACCGAGGAATACGTAGTGTCGCAAGCGTATAATTTGGAGCAAGCGAAAGCCTTGTGCGATAAGTCTCAATTTAGTGTCATTGTTTTAGATTATCACTTTCCCGACGGCGATGGGGTTGAGCTTATTCATCATGTTAAAAAACAAGGCAATAGCCCAATTATTGTGTTTTTAAGTGCCTCTGAAGAACTGGATACTAAAATGAATGCATTCAATGCAGGTGCCGCAGACTGGATTGATAAGCGTTCATTTATCCCCCCTTTATTATTAATCAAAATTAAAAAAGCACTGGCTAACCGGCAAGAATTTGATGCCCTAAAAGAGGCTGAGCAACAGGCAAGCACAGCAGTATTTTCTGCGATGTCAGATTCCTTTATGTGGGGTAATACGGCAAGAGCGATTCAAGGTTGCCTTTCTTGCACTAACTACAACGAGTTTTTAGTTCATATTTTTTCGTACTTACAAAGTTTAGAGCTCACGGCATCGGTTGCGTATAGCGAAAATAGCCAGATAAGTTACTGGGATAGTCCTTATGCACGTGCATGTGGTATGGAAGAAGATCTTTTTAAATTAGTAATGCAAAAAGACGAACGTATTATTAATGCTGGGCGTCGATATTTTTTCAAAGACAGTTATATCTGTATTTTGATTAAAAATATGCCTGAAGACGAAGTACGAAAAGGGCAAATTTTAGATGTGGTAGCGGCCTATATTGAATGTGCAAATCATCAAGTTAATATGCTTAATCAAGAATACGTAAAACAACTGTATTTTAAAAAAATTGCGTTTGAATTAGATGATTTACAGCAAAAAATGGGGCTTTTTACAGAGCAAACTCAGCAAATTCAAAGTCATCAATCACTTAAGTTTTTTGAAATTTTTGGCCAACTTGAACTCACCAACGACGAAGAAAGTAAATTAACTGAAGTAACTGATGACACGTTAATGAAGTTTGAAGAGCTTGCCTATAGTCATGTAAATATTATCAATAGCTTAAATAACGTGATTAAAGATTTTAAACGCCAATTATCTTAATCGGCTTTTAGCGGAAATGTTTCGATTGGTATATAGCGTAACTGGTTATTAATGCGCGTCGAGTGAAAGAGTTTAAATTCACTATAGGTCACGTCAAACGGCGTGATTTTTTGTATTATTTGAGGGGGCTGTTTGCAGTTTCGTATTAGCGTAACGTGCGGGTGATAGGCAAACGGGTTAGTGTAAAGTTGCAGTTTTTCACCTTCATCGCGTAATGTATTGGCAAGCTGTGTTAATGAGCTGGGTTGGTTTGTTGGTTTTAAATAAAAAATTCCACTATTTTGCCAAAAGCTTGTCTCTTCAAAGCGCAAACTAAATGGTGAAACCGATAAACTGCGTGCAAATTTAATTAAAGCTTCTTGTGTTTTAATTGGCACATTCGGTAAAAACGCTAGGGTTAAGTGCAAATTACTTTTTAATATAGGCTTTCGTTTACTTTCAATTTTTGATGTTAACCATCTGAATATTCTAGATTTATCTTCTTCACTAAAATCTAAGCCAAAAAATAGCCGTTTATTTTCTTGATTTTTATCTGTCATCTTTTAATATTTGCTTATGCATATATATGTTTAAGCGAATTTATGGTTGTAGCACAATTTCACAAAGCACTCAGTGAACAGACCCGCCTTCGAATTATGGCTCTTATTTTAGAGCATAAAGAGGTATGTGTCTGTGATCTTGTTGCCGTTTTAGATATGCCACAAGGTACGGTTAGTCGCCATTTAAGTTATTTAAAAAAGTCTGGGCTTGTTCAGTCAGTTACTCGCGGTACATGGCGTTATTATCAATTAAGTGAATCGCTCAGCCAGCCGCTGTTAGCGATATTGAAATTAACACTCGACACACTAAATAGCGATTGCCAAGTGCAACGTGATTTAACTTCTTTCAAACCTTCAAATTGTTAGGCTGTTTATTATGAAAATTGCGATTAATGGCTTCGGTCGTATGGGTAAATTATTAGCACGTATCGTGTTAGCTGAGGCAAACCATCAGTTGGTTTATATTAATGATCCCGCAGCAACAAACGAGGCGATTGCCCACTTGCTAGCGTTTGACTCAGTTCAAGGACGCTTTAAAGACAATGAAATTCATGCAGATGACAGCCATTTATATGTCGCTGAGCAGAAAATTAGCTTATTGCATGAGTCAAAGTTAACTGATCTACCTGTTGATAATATTGACTTATTGATTGATTGTTCGGGGCTTTACCGTAAATCGGAGCTATTTCAACCTTTGTTAGATAAAGGGTTAGCGCGTGTTCTTGTTTCTTGCCCAGTAAAAGACGAAGGCGCGATTAATTTAGTCTATGGCGTAAATCATGATTTATACCAAGCAGATAAACATAAAGTGGTTACGGCAGCGTCGTGCACAACCAACTGCCTTGCGCCTGTTGTAAAGGTATTAAAAGAAACAGTCGGCATAAAACGTGGCTCAATGACCACCATTCACGATATTACCAATACTCAAACGATTGTTGATAAAGCACATAAAGATTTACGTCGTGCGCGTGCTTGTGGTGAATCGTTAATTCCAACAAGCTCGGGTTCAACAACAGCAATTATGACGATTTTCCCTGAGCTGAAAGGCAAGCTTGATGGCTTAGCCGTGCGCGTACCGCTGTTAAGCGGCTCTTTGGTGGACTTAGTAATTGAAACTGAAAAACCAACTAGTGTTGAAGACATTAACAATGCATTTGAGCGTGCTAAATCAGGTGAATTAAAGGGTATTTTAGATATTGAAATGCGTCCGTTGGTTTCGGTTGATTTTGTTGGTGATACGCACAGTGCCATTGTTGATGGCTTGTCGACTCAAGTAATCGACAAGCATTTAGTGAAAGTATTAGCTTGGTACGATAACGAAATTAACTATGTCTCACGTATGAATGACATTGTTAATATGATTGCAGCGTCTTAACTTACCTTTTCGCCCTAAACCAAAGTATTTCAACGCCTTGGTTTAGGCTTTGTTTATCACTTCACGTAGCTTTAAATTATGTTAGCAGCATCAAACACAGTCAGTCAGGGAATTAAAGACTACATACAAATTACCCTAGCTTACTGGGGATTTACCTTAACTGATGGCGCACTGCGTATGCTAGTGGTGCTGTATTTTCATACACTCGGTTATTCGCCAATTGAAGTGGCAATGCTATTTTTGTTTTACGAATTTTTTGGCATTGTTACTAATTTGTTTGGTGGCTGGTTGGGCGCCCGTTTTGGTTTAAAAGTCACTTTGTTTAGTGGCTTGCTGCTGCAAATAAGCGCGCTTATTTTGCTGGCGCAAACTCAGTGGCTAAGTGTTGTTTATGTAATGATATTACAAGCAGCATCGGGCATCGCCAAAGATCTCAATAAAATGAGTGCCAAAACAGCGATTAAACAGCTTGTGCCAAGCGATGAAAGTAGCACTCTGTTTAAATGGGTGGCACTGCTTACAGGGTCGAAAAATACACTAAAAGGTTGTGGTTTCTTTTTAGGTGGTTTTTTACTGGCGCTATTTGGCTATCAAAACAGTTTGTATTTACTTGCTGCTGGACTTGGATTAATTACTTTATTGGTTGCCGCTCAGTTAAAGCAAAGTTTAGAGGCCAAATCATTTAAGCCGAAATTTAGCCAAGTATTTTCATCAAGTAAAAAAGTAAACCTACTCTCGTTTGCGCGTTGCTTTTTATTTGCCAGTCGCGATGTGTGGTTTGTGGTTGCCTTGCCTGTGTTTTTAACCATGCAAGCGGGATGGTCGAGTACAGCAGTAGGTATTATGATGGCGTCGTGGGTGATTATTTACGGGGTTATTCAATCCACTACACCAAAAGTATTTAAGGCTTTTAATAAACAGGCCAATGCGCAGTCAGCGGTGTTCAGTGCGCTTGCATTGTTGGCTGTTTTGGTGGTTATGCTGGTGGCGATTTATTACGGCCTATCATTGGTTAATGTAGCGATATTTGGGCTAATTTTATTTGCCATAATTTTTGCTATTAATTCTGCCATTCACTCATTTTTGATTGTGCATTACGCCCGCGATGAAGGTGCCTCGATGGATGTTGGCCTTTATTACATGGCAAATGCCTGTGGTCGTTTATTTGGCACTGTGTTGTCTGGATTATTGTTTCAGCAATATGGGTTAGCAGCATGTTTAATCGCGAGCGCATTATTTGTAGCGATTTGCATTCCAATTACTGCGAAGTTAACGCAAAACAGTTAAAATTCAGCAAAAAATGAATGGATAGTTGTTTTGCTGCCGATTGAAAGTGTTTATCAAACTCTGGTTTCTAGATTATCGCAACATGAGCGCGTGGTGCTGCAAGCGCCACCAGGGGCGGGTAAATCAACTTGGTTGCCACTGCAACTCATTAAAGATAATCACTTCAAACGTATTATTATGTTAGAGCCACGTAGGCTTGCTGCACGAAATATCGCAAGTTTTCTGGCCGACTGTTTAGATGAGCCGCTAGGGCACACAATCGGTTTGCGCATTCGTGGTGAAAATTTTACCAGCCAACACACCCGTTTAGAAATTGTAACTGAAGGCATGCTGACACGTATGCTGCAAGATGACCCTGAGTTAGACGGCGTAGATTTGGTGATTTTTGATGAATTTCACGAACGTTCAATTCAAGCTGAAACAGCACTCGCACTCTCATTTGAAGCGCAAATGGCTTATCGTGATGATCTTAAATTGCTGATTATGTCGGCAACGCTTGATGGGGAGCGTTTAAGTTGTCACTTCGATGCGCCGTTGGTGCAAAGTGAAGGGCGTCAATTTCCTATCGCTGAACATTATATCTCAGTTAAAAGTGAAGCAGATTGGCTTGCGCAAATTGCGCCGTTAACCATTCAAGCAATGGTAGAACAAAGCGGCAGCGCACTGGTGTTTTTACCCGGTGTAAAAGAAATAAAAGCGATAGAGTCTGAGCTTATTGCGGCCAAAAACACAGGAAGCATCGCGCAAGATACAACAATTTACGCACTGTTTGGCAAGCAAGATAAAAAAACACAGCAAGCGGCGTTTCAACCATGCTCTGAAGGGCAACGGAAAATAGTACTCACTACCAATGTAGCGGAAACCAGCTTAACCATTGATGGAATTCGCATTGTTGTTGATTCAGGTAAAGAGAAAATAACCCAATACAATGTTAAAAATGGTATTAGCCAATTACTTACTGTTAATGTGGCTAAGTCGTCTGCAATTCAACGCGCGGGTCGTGCAGGGCGCATCGAAGCGGGTGTGGTGTATCGCTTAGGCAGTAAAGAACATTTCGAGCGACGAGCAAGCCATGCAATACCTGAAATATTGCGCAGCGATATTAGTCAGCTTGTTTTAGAGTGCGCTAATTGGGGAACGTCAATTGACGATTTGGTGTTACTGGATAAGCCGTCGCCCAAACAGATTGATGCGGCGAAAAGTCTGTTATTGATGCTTGAAGCTATTACGGCTGATGGCAAGATTACCTCATTAGGTCAACAAATGTTGAGTTATGGTACAGAGCTACGCTTTGCTCATATGTTAATAAAAGCAAAGCAACTTGAAGCTGATTATACCGGTATTTATCATTTGGCAGTGTATTTAGTTGCGCTTTTCACCAGTCAGGTAAATCGCAGTAATGACCTTGCAACTGGGCTTAATTTTCAGCTTAAATCACCGCAGCCAAACTTTGATAAAGAACTACGCCTGTGGCTTAAACGCTTAAAATTAACGGCGGTTAATCATCTACCTCTTGAATATTTATCGATTGTAATGGCGTTGGCTTTTCCCGACCGCATTGCGCAAAAACGCGGTAACGGATTGCGCTTGGCTAATGGTGCTGGCGCAACGCTTTATGATGATTTTCCAATTTATGATGACCTATTGTGTATTGGTGATATGGGCGGTGCGACAGGGCAACACGTATTTAATGCGTGTAAGTGTGATTTAGCACAAGTTGAAAGGGCGTTGCCGTACTTATTTGAAAATAAAGACGTTGCACAGTTTGATGAGAATGCTGGGCGTTTTATTGCCGAAACACAATATTGTTTAGGGCAACTGATACTGTCACGTAAACCGAGTAATAAGGCGCTTAGTGGTGATGAAAAAGCTGCTGCTTGGTGTCATATTATCGCAAGAAAAGGGTGGCAGCTGTTAAACCTAACGTTTGACGTTGAGCAATACATAGTGCGTTTAACGTTAGCCCATCAATTTTTACCAAATGAATTTCCGCAGTTATCAAAACAGCACTTATTTGATCATCTTGATACGTGGCTTTCGCCTTATTTAACCGACGTAAATAGTTTGGCGGCGCTTAAAAAGTTGGACTTATTAGCGCCACTTAAAGGGTTGCTTGATTGGCAGCAGCAAACGTTATTAGATGAGTTATTGCCAGAGCGATTAGTTGTGCCTACTGGTTCAAAACTAAAAATTCATTACCAAGTTGATGGCCCTGCAAAGCTCTCGGTAAAAATGCAAGAAATGTATGGTGTCGCAACCACACCTAAGCTTGCGCATGGTGAGCTATCGTTAGCCATTGAATTACTGTCACCGGCAATGCGTCCGCTTCAGATCACGCAGGATTTAGCTGGATTTTGGGCGTCGAGTTATCGAGAAGTACAAAAAGAAATGAAAGGGCGTTACCCTAAGCATTTTTGGCCAGACGAACCGGCCAATGCTAAGGCAACTAATAAAGTAAAAAGCAGAATGTAATCACACTGCTTTTTACTGGGCCACGCCATGGTGCAGTTGTGCGGCAAAAAATAAATGACAAACCAACACTACACCCGTAATACGCTCACGCATGCGTTGGTAATCTGGGTTTAATTTACCCCATGTTTCGGTACGTTTTTGCACTGCCAACACAAAAACATAACAGGCGCCGAGGTAGAGTAGGGCCAGTTTTATATCAAGTAGTGCGAGCGCTAGCGTTGGAATTGTTGGTAATACAATTAGCCAATTTAGCTTATTACTGTTTGATTCATGCCATAATGTACCGGCAACGAAACTCATAATACTAATGCTATAAAACATAAATGCTTGGCTTAATAAAATATGCTCAAAAAGAAAGTGAGCACCTACTAACAATAAAAATGGAATAAGACCAAGGTAACCTAATAATGTTTGATTGTTATATTTTGACATAAGTACAATTCACGATTTCAATTGATAGTGATTGTACGCGAGAATCATCAAATTTGTTTAGTTTATTATGGATTTAGATAAACACGCTCTGATATTCTGTTTAGAGTTATAGCTCTATTTAGGGTGGTTATGTGGGTACAATTCAACAGACACAAGATTTTAGTTGGCCAAATAATTGGTTAGATACATCACATATTTCAGCGCTCAAAGATATTTTTACTGCCTGTTTTAACGGCATTTCCAGTGACGAATATTTTGAAAAATACTTCAATTGTAGTGCGGCGTTTAAACGTGTTTTAAGGCTTTATTTTGCTGATGGAAACATTGTTGGTTATTGTTTACTTACGTTTGAACGTGCAAACAAAAAAGTGTTGTTAAGAGCATCCGCTGGCTTTTATCCTGAATTTCGACAAGGTGGTCATACGTTATCGTTTTCTATTCAACAAGCGTTTAAGTATTGGTTAATGCATCCTTGGCAAGATATTTACTATGCCGATACCATGTTAAGCCCTGCGATGTATCGCGCTATTAGTAAGCGCGTTGCAATCACGTATCCTAGCCCACGGCTTTTGCATCATAAACGCGATTTGTTTGATGCATTTAATAAGGCTGGCATTGTTAGCTCACTTACAGGTACCCGTTGTTTAGTGGAAACAGGACGTAGTAGTGCTTACAGTGACGATGACTTAAAGGCGTTTTTTAACAGCGAAAAACGAGAGATTGCATTTTATTGTAAGGCAAACCCGCATTTTGCATCGGGTGTTGCCTTATTTGTGATTATGCCGATTAACTTAAAGCAATTAGTGCACACATTATTTAAGCGGTAGTATGTTAACTGTCCGCGCTAATACGGCAGTGGATATTTACGCCAAATAGCATCTATTTGCGCCATAAAGTCATCTGGTAGGTTAAGTTCAAATGCGGCAATGTTTTCGGCTAGCTGCTGTTGCGTGGTTGCACCAATAATGGTTGAAGTTACACCATCAACTTTATCGCACCATGCTAGTGCAAGTTGGCTTGGTGTAATCCCTAATTTCGCCGCAAGCTGACAATATTCAGCAACCGCCTGCTGTGCAGTTTCGGTATTTCTAAATAACCCATTGCGCTGCATTAATGTCCAGCGACTGCCTTGTGGTCTGGCATCGTTTAGATATTTTCCACTTAACATTCCGGTTGCTAGCGGCGACCAAGGTAAATAGGCAATTTCTTCATGTACACAGTGCTCTATTAAATAAGGCCAATCTTTAGCGTGCAGTAAATTGAATTCATTTTGAATAGACACTGGGCGAGGCAAGTTATGCGCCTTGGCTAATTCAATAAACGTATGAATACCCCAAGTCGTATCATCTGAAAGGCCATAGTGGCGAATCTTACCTGCTTTAATGCAGTGATCTAGTCCTTGTAAGATATCTAACATTTGCGTTTTATGAGCTTTAGTATCAACGTTTGTAAAACTAATTTGGTTCGGTCTATGTTTTGCAAAATGCGGAGAAGTGCGGTTAGGCCAATGTAGTTGGTAAACATCAATGGTGTCGATTTGTAGGCGTTTTAATGACGCATCAACCGCATTGATTACCGCTTGCCCAGTGATGTCTGAAGCATTTCTGATCCAAGGCAGGCCATTGCCTGCTATCTTTGTTGCAACTACCCAGTCATCGCGCTTTTGTTTATTTTTGGCAAAGTAGTTACCAATAATTTCTTCTGTTTTACCGTAGGTTTCGGGTGTTGGCGGTACAGCGTACATTTCGGCTGTATCCATAAAGTTGATACCGTGCTCGGCGGCTAACTCAATTTGTTGATTGGCATCAAGTTGATTGTTTTGCACACCCCAGGTCATGGTGCCTAAACAAATACGTGAAACATCAATGTTTGAACTTCCTAATTTTGCGTATTTCATAGCGAACCTTCTGGTCTTAAAATTATTAGATTTAGTGAAAATATGACGTTGCGATTTGATGCTTTTTTATGAGAACAATACTCAGCCGTGCTGATTTAAAATACAAACAACAACATCAGGCAATTATAATGGGGGTTTTAATAGGTATTGGCAATGAAATGCGATACAAAAATCGGTATGATAAACAGGATTTTTCTCAATTCTAAGTGCAATGACAGATAAAAAGAAAACGCCAAAAGCGGCAACGAAAAAGACAACTACAACGCGTAAGCCGCGCGCTAAAAAAGCCACTCAAGCTAAAACCAAACCGAGCAAATTAAAACGTTTTTCAATGCTTGCGTTAAAGCTAGGTGCTGGTTTATTGGTTGCACTCGCACTTTATTTAATCTACTTAGATAGCAAAATTAGCCATAAATTTGAGGGTAATAAGTGGCAGTTACCAGCGCAAATTTATGCCCGCGCAATGACCTTCTATCCCGGCCAATACTTATCAAAAGATGAAGTTGTATGGGAACTCCAACGCCTTAATTATTCTGAAGTTAATCGCATCAATAATACCGGTCAATACGTTATTAAAGGCAATACTATTCGTATTTATCGTCGTGCTTTTGAATTTTATGATGGGGCAGAACAGCAAGTTGGGTTCGATTTAGTGTTTGGCCCGAAAAAGCTTGCTGCAATTAAAGATGAGCAAGGGGCAAATTTATCAATGGCGCGCTTAGAGCCATTACAGCTGGCGCGCCTTGCCAACGAAAGCAAGCAAGACCGCGAATTTGTGCCACTTAGTCATATTCCGCAAGTGGTACAAGATACCTTGCTGTTGGTAGAAGACCGCAATTTTTACGAGCACCATGGGGTATCAGTTTGGTCTATTGTACGTGCCTTGGTGGCAAATATTCGCGCAGGTCGCACAGTGCAAGGGGGCAGTACTTTAACTCAGCAGTTAGCGAAAAACTTTTATTTAACCCGAGATCGCACCCTAACACGTAAAATCAATGAAGCATTAATTGCGCTGATTTTAGATTTTAGATACAGCAAAGACGAAATTTTAGAAGCGTACTTAAACGAAGTGTATTTAGGTCAGTCACGCTCGCAAGGCGTACACGGCTTTGGTTTAGCCAGTGAGTTTTATTTTGGTAAACCGCTGAATGAAATTGAATACGACCAAGTTGCGCTATTAGTGGCGATGGTTAAGGGGCCAAGTTTCTATAATCCAAGGCGTTTTAAAGAGCGCACAATGGAAAGACGCGACTTGGTGCTGCGCTTAATGGTTGAGAATGGGTTAATTTCGACTAAGAGCTATAAACTGGCGTTAGCACGCGATATCAAAATAGAACCACTATCACGCTTTGATATTAATCAGCACCCGGGCTATATGGACTTGGTTCGCCGCGAGCTGAAAACAATTTTAAATTCAAAAGATACAATTGACGCAGGTGTACGCGTATTTACTTATTTCGATTTACAAAAACAAGCAGCGATGGAAAAGTCGTTTGAAACTGGGTTGCCATATTTAGAGCGTTTAAAATCGACTTCTAAACTTGAGGCGGCAATGTTGTCGGTTAATGTAAAATACGGCGGTGTGTCTGCCTTGGTAGGTGCACGCGATAGCGATTTTAATGGCTTTAACCGAGCGCTCGATACCAAACGTAATATCGGTTCATTGGTTAAGCCAGCCATTTATATGACGGCATTTGAATCAGGTAAATACACCTTAGGTAGCTTAGTTGATGACGAGCCAATGGAGATTAGCGATGAAGCCGGACACACTTGGTCTCCGTCTAATTTCGACCAAAAATTCCGCGGTAAAATGCCGCTTTATCAAGCTTTTAGTAAAAGTATTAATATGCCAGCTGTGGCGGTTGGGCTAGATTTAGGTTTACCTGCTGTAACTGAGTCAATTAAGCGACTAGGGGTTGATGAGTCAATTAATCAGTACCCGTCACTGCTGTTAGGTGCACAAGAACTCGCGCCGATTGATGTTGCGCAAATGTATTCAACCATTGCCTTTGATGGTGATTATCGCAAGTTAACGTCAGTGGCGGCAATTACCAATGCTGTGGGCGAACTTATTTATCAGCATAACAGTACGCCTGAAACGCGCTTTTCTCCAGCGACTAGTTATATGACTAAATACGCAATGCAAAAGGTTACACGTGAAGGCACCGCGAAACGCTTAAAATTACACTTCCCAACCATTCAGTTAGCAGGTAAAACGGGCTCAACCAACAACTTACGTGATAGTTGGTTTGCTGGTTTTGACCAAAATACAGTAACCGTTACTTGGGTTGGTCGAGATGATAATAAACCGACTAAGTTAACTGGCAGCGTTGGTGCCTTAGAGCTTTATATTCGCTATTTGCGACAGTTAAACCCAGAGTCAATCGCGACACCTAGACCACCGTCAATTAAATGGGCATTTGTTAATACACAAACGGGCAGACAAGCTCCGCCAGGATGTGGCACTGTGCTTAAATTGCCAATACCAGCAGAGTTATTTAATTCACGACCGCGCTGTCACTAGCGCGTATCGTGATGTTCGAACAATAAGCTTACAGCTTAAATTGGCCAAGAGACTGTTTTAGCTTATTGGCGATTTGCAGAATATGATTCGCTTCAGAAGCGGTGCTTTGTGCGGAGCTTAAACTGTGTTGTGCAAGCTGGCTAATTTCATCGCTGTGCGCAACAACATTTAATGTGCTACTGGTCTGTAAACTGGCTTGCTCCATAATTGCAGCGCCAGAGCGGTCAATTGATTGCATATCGTGTTCTGCGTTAGCCAAAATATCCCGAGTTTGATTGGCTTGTTCAACGCCTTGCTCCATTTTATCTACACTGTTTTGCATTTTCTGTTGAGTATCTTTTGCAGCCACCTGCAAAGTGCTGACAATGGTGTGAATTTCTTGCGTTTGTTGTTGAGTGCGTGCTGCTAGTGTTCTTACTTCATCAGCTACCACAGCAAACCCTCTACCTTGTTCTCCTGCACGCGCAGCTTCAATTGCGGCATTGAGTGCAAGTAAGTTAGTTTGGTCGGCAATTTCACTGATGGCGACACTTACGTTACTAATGTTTTGTGTGTCTTCTGCAAGCTTATTGAGCGCAGCTTGGCTCTGTTTAAAATCAAGCTGTAGTTCAGCCATATGTTGGCTTAAATTAAGTGTATTTTGACTGCCTTGTTGTACGTGTGTACTGGCTTCTTTTGCTAAGGTTTGCGCATCGGTTGCTTGTTGCTCAACCGCTTGTGCTGAGCTGCTCATTTCACTTAGTTGACTCGAAATTTCAGCAATTTTTTGCTCTTGTTGTATTGCATCTTGGCGGCTTGCGTCACTTGCATCTGCAAGCAGGGAAGTTGCTTGATTAAGTTCAAGTGCGGCGTGTTGAGATTGTTCTACAAGCTCAGCAAACTGCTTTAACATAAAATTAATTTGATGGCCGATAGCGGCTAACTCGTCGTCACTTTCAAGGTTTACTTTGATATTTAGTGAGCCATTGGCTGCTTCGTTTACGGTGTTAGATAAACGCGATAGCGTGCGTATCACAGCAAAATAAAAACCAGTCACCAAGTAAAGCGCGATTACCGTAAACAGAATTGATGCAATTAGCACGCTGTTACGAATAAACTGAGCGTTTGCCATTTGTTGGCGTACTTTTTGAGTTAGGTGTGGCAGCAAGGTGTCTGTAAAGCGTTCTAAGCTTTCGATTGTTTTATTATTTAGCTGAGAAAACTGCGTGCGTGATAAAGCGATTGAATCGGGGTCGAGCACTTGCTGTTTTATGGTTCTTTGATAGTTTAGCAAGGCGCTTTTGGTATCGAGCACGACGCTTTGTAGCGCGGTTTCTGTTGGTTTATGATGCGTCATCGCAACCATTAGTTTGTTTTCAAGATTATTGACTGAACTCGGTAGCGCTTTATTTTGGTTAGATAGCTGGATAAAAGTATCAGGTGTAAAACTGCCGCTATTTATTACTGTGTCTGTGGCCTCTTTTACCGCATAAAAATTGGCAACGAGCAGCGGAAAATCATCCACTATGGCGCGATTTAAATAATTGCTCGCCAAATCGTTATCGGTTGCTAGTTGGCTTTTTATCGATATTTTATTGAGAGAGTCTAACGCATTACTAGCTGAAACATTAAAGTCATTGGCGGCAACCTGATTTAAGTTGTTGTCGACAACCGCTTGTAGCAAAGGCTTGTAATTTTTTAGTCCTGAGAGTTCCCGTTGGTGCTGTGTAATTTGGTGGTTAAGCTGCACGTTTAAAAAAATTAAGCTGATTGCTAAGGGAATTAGTAACACACATACCACGACGATGATCTTTTTAGAGTAATTTAGCTTTGCCATTAAGGTAACGGCGGGAAGAATAAAGGCATTGGGCTTTGGCATAAACTCTGATCCTGTTAAGTGATACAGTGGTACAAGTTTATAAGAAGAACGAGTTTTTGCCTTTTTTCGTTCAAAAAAAACCACGCAAGTGCGTGGTTTTATAAATTAAATCTAACTTATTTGCTTAAAGCTTAGCGAAAGCGCGCTCTGCAGCTGCAATGGTTGCTTCAATTTCATCATCACCGTGTGCAGTTGAAACAAAGCCAGCCTCAAATGCACTTGGCGCGAGATAAACACCTTCATCAAGCATTAAGTGGAAGAACTTTTTAAAGCGCTCTAAATCACATTCTGTTGCTTGCTGGTAAGTAGTTACTGTTTCTTCAGATGTGAAGAAGAAACCATACATGCCGCCAGCGTAGTTTGTGGTAAGTTCAATACCTGCTTTTTCAGCAGCAGCTTTAAAGCCTTCACAAATACGCTTACTTTTCGCTTCAAGTTCGTCATGAAGACCGTCAACATCCAGTAATTCAAGGGCTTTTAAGCCTGCCGCCATGGCAATTGGGTTACCTGAAAGAGTACCTGCTTGATAAACCGGACCTACTGGTGCGATGTAATCCATGATTTCAGTTTTACCACCAAATGCACCTACCGGCATACCGCCGCCGATTACCTTACCTAAACAGGTTAGATCGGGTGTAATATTGTAATACGCCTGCGCACCGCCTTTTGCAACGCGGAAACCAGTCATTACTTCATCAAAAATCAGTACTGATTTATATTCGTCACACACTGCGCGTAAACCTTCTAAGAAGCCGGCAACTGGTGGAATACAGTTCATATTACCTGCAACAGGTTCAACGATAATACACGCAATATCATCACCAAATTTAGCAAAAATTTCTTTTACTTCATCAAGTTTGTTAAACGATACAGTCAGTGTGTGTTTAGCAAAGTCTTCAGGAATACCCGGTGAATTTGGCACGCCCATAGTCAGAGCGCCAGAACCCGCTTTTACTAGTAGTGAATCAGCGTGACCGTGGTAACAGCCTTCAAACTTTAAGATTTTATCTTTGCCGGTAAAACCGCGTGCTAAACGAATTGCACTCATAGTTGCTTCAGTACCTGAGCTTACCATGCGCACTTTTTCGATTGATGGCACAAGCGCTTTTACTTTTTCGGCCATTAAAATTTCAGTTTCTGTTGGTGCGCCGTAGCTTAAACCGTTCTCAACAGCGTCAAGCACTGCCTGTTTAATCGCACTGTGGTTGTGACCTAAAATCATAGGGCCCCAAGAGCCAACATAGTCAATGTACTTGTTATTGTCGGCGTCATAAGTAAATGCGCCTTCGGCTTTAGTAATAAAGCGCGGTGTGCCACCAACACCGTTAAATGCACGAACCGGTGAGTTTACACCACCTGGGATAGACGCCTGCGCTCTATCAAATAAGTCTTGGCTAATTGTCATAATTTGTTCCAAATAAGATTAGGTATTTTGTTTACGGCTGAACCATGGCACTTCGGTTTCATATTTGTCGACGAGACCGTCAACACCTAGCGTTAATGCAAATAGCGCCATACGCACCAGTACACCATTTTGTACTTGGCGGAAAATGCTAGGTTATCATTACTGTTTAAGTCGTTATCAAGCTCATTTGCATCACCACGGCTGTCGCGCGGTAGTGGATGCATGAGTACAGAGTTTGGTTTGCAGTGGGCATCGTAAATTGCTTGGCTAATACGGAAGCCACCACGATACTTATTTGCTTCTTCTTGCGATGGGAAGCGCTCTTCTTGAATGCGTGTTTGATACACGATATCGGCTGCAAGATTACCTTCCATTTGGTTGACGATTTCAACTTGGTGACCTGCATTAGTTACGGTATCAACAATGTAGTCAGGCATTTGCAAGCCATCTGGCGCGACAAGTGAAAATTTTACGTCTTTATAATGGCACAGTAGTTTTGATAGCGAATGCACTGTACGGCCATATTTTAAATCACCGACAAGGGCAATGTGCATGCCGTCAATATTGCGGTCAAAGCGCGCAAGTTCTTTATCAATTGTTAGTAGGTCAAGTAGCGCTTGTGTTGGGTGTTCGTTTGGACCGTCACCACCATTAAGTACTGGTACTGTCGAACCATTAGCAAATTCGGCAACCGAGTGTGCTTCTGGATGACGCATTGCAACGGCATCTGCGTATGATGAAATTACACGAGCGGTATCATACAGAGATTCACCTTTAGCAAGTGCCGAAGTTTGCATGCCGGTTGTTTCACGAACAAGGCCGCCAAGCAAGTTAAACGCAGTACCAAAGCTTACGCGGGTGCGCGTACTTGGTTCGAAAAATAAGTTTGCAAGAATAGCACCTTCAAGTACTTTAGTGCGTTTTTGCTTCTTTGCGTACGGCTCCATTTTCTTTGCAACATTAAAAATGGTTTCAATCGCATCGCGGTTTAACTCATTTACAGACAGAACATGCTGGCCAACAAAGTTTGACATGATAAAGATCCTGAACAGTTATTTTCGGGCGCTAATATAGCAGATTTTTTATAAACTTGGCTTCATTACCGCTAAGATAACAATCGCAAGCAGTACTAAAACAGGTAATTCATTGAATATGCGATAAAACTTATCGCTTCGTTGGTTTCTATCGTGCTTAAAATCGGCCAGTAGTTTAAAGCAGTAGCCGTGGTAAATATAAAGCAAAATGACCAGCACTAATTTGTAATGCAGCCACATGCTGGCGCGGAGCCACTCTCGGCCATACATTACAATTAAAGTGATACCAAAAACGCCCGTTAAAATAGCAAATGGCGTAACGAAAAAGAGTAAACGGCGCTCCATGATTTTTAGCATAGCACTGTTACTGCGCTCTTCGGTAAGGGCGTGATAAACAAATAAACGGGGTAGGTAAAAAATGCCTGCAAACCAAGCAACCATAAAAAAGATGTGAAGCGCTTTTATCAGTAATAGGGTGTTCATTATTGTTATATCCTAAAGCAATGCGTTGCGGATCATTAAAATTTGGCGAATGTCATCCCAGCGGATAATGCCTAAAATATCATTGTCTTTGAGTTGATCATATACGTAAATAACCCCTGAGCGATTATCGCGTAAAATCTCAAATGCATCACCAAGGGTTGCTTGGCTGGTAACACCTTGCATTTCGATATAACGGATTGACACGCTTTCTTCGGCGGTAAGGTTTAAGTCGTACTCAGCAAGGCGATAGCCGTTTTCATCATCAAAAACAATGAGCGGGGTTTGTGCGTCTGCTGCATCAAGAGACTCAGCGATAAGCGATTTATCATCGCTGTAAAGTAAGTTGAATTTATCGCTCATTTCCTCAATAACCCCGACTTTTTGCAGTGCTTCTACGGCAGGGGAAACCTGATATTTAAGCCCTTGAAAGTCCAGTTGTTGTAAGAAAATGGAACGGTTGCCAAAGCCTTGGAGCGCGGTTAAATACGCAGACACAATTACTAACATAGCTGGCACAATAATGCTGTGGCTAGCGGTTAGTTCCATTACTGTCATCAGTGCTGCTAGTGGCGCATTGAGCGTTGCCGCAAGTAAACCGGCCATACCAAGTACCGCGTAAGTACCTGTAATGTTTACTTCAGGGCTAATAAATGCAGCAAAGTAGCTCATTAATGAGCCTAAAATAACGCCAAGTCCAATAACTGGGCCAATGATCCCGCCAGGAATACCTAAGCCCAAGGCAAATAAGGTTGCTAATAATTTAGCGATTAAAATGGTGGTCAGTAACTGAACCTGCTCGGGGGAACTCACAGCAATATCTATGGCGCTCATACCTGAACCCATGGCTTGCGGTACTAAGTAACCAATAGCACCGGTAATAATGCCTGCCAAAATAAGACGAGGAAACATATTTACCGATTTAAAGGTGCGAATTATCAACATCAGGTTTTTGTTAAAACCATAGGCAACCGCACCGAGCACAATGCCACAGACCACTAAATAGGGGTAATGCCAAGGTGGTATCGATACCACTTGAATTAGCGCCAGTTCTGAATCGGAGCCAAAAACAAATTGCGTGGTGATAGCACCTGTTACCGATGCCAGAATAACCGGTACGAAAATATGCACTTTGTACTCTCTCAGTACCACTTCCATGACAAAAATAACCGCTGCGAGCGGGGTGTTAAATGATGCCGAAATACCCGCAGCTACACCGCATCCCGTCAACGTACGCATGGCATTAAAAGGCAAATGCAAATAACTGGCAATGACACTGGCACCTGCTGCACCCATGTGTACTGATGGGCCTTCTCGTCCCACTGAAAAGCCGCTAATAAGTGCAATTGCCCCGCCAACGAATTGGTTTACGGCATTCCATATAGGCATTTGGCCATAGTTTTGTTTAATGCGGTGAATAACGTAGGGAATACCGAGGCGATAATGCTTAAAGCCTGTTAGGTAAGCAAAAGTAGCAATAAATACCGCGGCGAGAATAGGTAGTATTAATCTTTCAGTTTCAGGAAGTTGAGTGAAGTTATCGTATTCGCTGACAAAGCCGCTTTGGCCAATTAATACCACTAAGCGAAACATAATAATCAACATGGCGGCAACTAAGCCCGCTAGCACACCTAGTAACGCTAATTGAATACTCGATTTTGGACGAGCAACGACCCTTCGTAAGGCCGCCAAATTATCGGTTACTTTTTGGCTAAATGTCATGCGATTGTTATCGGTAATTCAGAGGGTTAATTATGACGTAATTATAACAGCATAATAGCAATAAAAAATAAGTTAATTTGTATAGCGAGTAATGATCTAAAGCAATAAATGCGTTAGATACTTCGTTACTTTAATATCACCAAAGGGAATAGCGCTAAACTTGATTAAATTGGTCAGGTATTAGATAATTCGACTATTCATATAAATGGGTCGAAGTATGTCTGATCAACTACCAATTAAATTTAGCGAAAATGCTGCAAATAAAGTAAAGCAGCTTATCGAGGAAGAAGAAAACCCAGCATTAAAATTACGTGTTTACGTAACGGGCGGTGGGTGTTCAGGTTTCCAATATGGTTTTACATTTGATGAGAAAACCAATCCGGGCGATTTAGAAATCGAGAAAAGCGGTGTAACTCTAGTAGTTGACCCAATGAGTCTTCAATACCTAGTTGATGGCGAAGTAGACTATACCGAAGGTCTAGAGGGTTCACGTTTCTTCGTAAACAACCCAAATGCAACAACAACCTGTGGTTGTGGCGCATCATTTAGTGTTTAACTAAATAGACAAATAGTAAAATTTAAAATGCCACTTTATGTGGCATTTTTTGTGCCTGAATTGGATGGTGTTTTATTGTTGCTTCTTGACTTAGCATACTAGGTCTATAAAGCAATGCCGCGATTAAACAGCTTTGGACTTGAACAGAATTTAGAGCACAAAGAACAACACGCTCGAGTGCAGAGTGTTACATTTTTTAACTTACATATATTGTTGAGAAGTATTATCATCAAATAAGGAAATATCTGCCACATCAGTTCCGGAGACAGGAATGCACCTATTTAACAAGCTACGCACTCAGCTAAACGAAAAGCCTTATATCATCGCTATTTTTATTACGGTTTTTATTATCTTATGGATGATGTCAGGTGGCTCAAATGCCAATGAGCAAAGCACCTCAGAATCCCAGCAGCGTATTGCTAAAGTTAAAGTAGAGACCTTGCATGCCAAGCCAATTAACCGCTCATTGCAACTTTATGGTCGCACCGAACCAAATAAGGTTGCCCGTGTTGCCGCTCGTCAAGAAGGCGAAGTAATAGAGATTCTTGTCAAAGAAGGTCAGTTTGTTGAGCAAGGTACGGTTATTCTTAAACTTGATAAGTCCGATTTAGATTCACAAATTACCGCTGCAAAAGCATTGCTTGAACAAAGCGAAGTAGAGTACCAAGGAGCACTCAAACTAAAGCAAAAAGGCCTTAATGACCAATCTGCATTAGCGCGTGCAAAGGCAAGTTTAGAGCAGGCTAAAGCGAGTCTTGCAAATCTTGAGCTATCGCTTAAACGAACAGAAATTAAAGCACCGTTTTCTGGTGTAATTAATCAGCGCCTTGTTGAGTTAGGTGATTACTTAGGACGTGGCGACCCAATTTTAGAGTTGGCTGATTTAAACCCGCTTGTAGTACGCGCCGATGTAACGCAAAAAGAAGTGATGGGATTAAGTGTAGGACAAAGTGTATCGGGTTTATTTATTAACAATAAAACCTACAGCGGAAAAATTCGTTATATCGCTTCCGTTGCTGATGAGGGTACTAACACATTTAAAATTGAAGCGGCATTTGATAACCCAAATATGCAGTATCGTGCGGGCTTTTCTACCCAGCTTGATATTACTTATGATGAAGTAAACGCGATTCATTTAAGCCCAGCATTTATGGCGCTTGATGAAGACGGCAATATTGGTGTTAAAACGGTTGATAACAATAACCGCGTGGTGTTTTCGCCAATTGATGTTGTGAAGTCAGAAGCCTCTGGCGTGTGGATGGCCGGACTTGGCGAAAGCGCAAATGTGATTACCTTAGGTCAAGGTTTTGTGCGAATTGGCGATACGGTTGAACCTGTGTTTGCCAATGAGCAAGAGTAGAGGTCTGCACAATGCGCACATTAATTGATGCTTCACTCAGTCGCACTCGTACCGTTTTATCAATATTCATTTTATTGATTATTTCGGGCTGGGTGACCTACCAAAATATTCCCAAAGAAGCGAATCCCGATGTCACCATTCCATTTATCTATGTATCGATAGTCCATGATGGCATTTCGCCAGAGGATGCTGAGCGTTTGCTGGTGCGTCCAATGGAAATTGAACTGCGCGCTATCGAAGGGGTAAAGGAGATGACGGCGGTTGCCAGTGAAGGCCACGCATCTGTTACGCTTGAGTTTTTCGCAGGCTCTGATCCAAAAGAAGCGCTTGCTGATGTGCGCGACAAGGTATCGCTTGCAAAAGCAAAGCTGCCGTCGGAAACCGAAGAACCAGAAGTACACGAAGTATTGATGGAAGATCAGCAACCAACAATTACCTTAACGCTATCGGGCGATATTCCTGAACGCGGCTTATTAACGCTCGCACGTAATCTAAAAGATGAGTTGGAATCAATCTCAAATGTGTTAGAGGTCGAAATCGGCGGCGAGCGCGAAGACATGGTTGAGATTGTTGTCGACCCACTTTTAATGGAATCGTATGGTCTTGACCAAAATGATATCTATAGCTTACTCACCAATAATAACCGCTTAGTGGCAGCGGGCACACTGGATACGGGTAAGGGCCGTTTTGCGGTAAAAATTCCATCTGTTTTTGAAACTATTCAAGATGTTATGGAACAACCGGTAAAAGTATCGGGTGATAAAGTTGTACGCTTTATGGATGTAGCGCAAATTAGACGCTCTTATAAAGATCCAAATTCGATTGCTCGCATAAATGGCCAACAAGCGGTATCGCTCGAAGTTAAAAAGCGTGCTGGTGAAAACATTATTGATACGGTTGATCAAGTCAAAGCCAAAGTGGAAGAAAGCAAAGCAATTTGGCCAAATCATATCAAGGTCACTTATACCGGTGATATGAGTAAAGACGTAAAAGACATGCTGTCTGACTTACAAAATAATGTGCTTTCTGCTGTGCTTTTAGTCGTTATTGTGATTATCGCGATTTTAGGCACGCGCTCCGCGTTTTTAGTGGGAGTGGCCATTCCAGGCTCATTCCTCACCGGTATTTTAGTGATTGCGATATTCGGTTTAACAGTCAACATTGTTGTGCTGTTTGCCTTGATTATGGCGGTAGGTATGTTGGTAGATGGCGCCATTGTTGTAAGTGAATTTGCCGACCGTATGATGAGTGAAGGTATGCCGCGTAAAAAAGCCTATGCGGTTGCCGCTAAGCGCATGGCATGGCCGATTATTGCATCAACAGCCACTACTTTAGCGGCTTTTGCGCCACTGATTTTTTGGCCGGGCATGATGGGTGAATTTATGAAGTATTTACCGATTACCTTAATTGCCACACTCTCTGCGTCATTAGTAATGGCGCTGGTATTTGTGCCAACAATTGGTAGTTTAATTGGTAAAGTTCGCCCGTTGACAGATGAGCAAAAGCAAAACCTATTGGTAGCGGAAGAAGGTAACCTAACACAATTAAAAGGCGCAACAGGGCGTTATGTTCGTTTACTTGACCGTGCGATTAAGCGCCCTTTACTAAGCTTGTTTGCCGCTATTGGTTTTTCTGTTTTAGTATTTATTAGTTATGGCATGTCAGGACTTGGCGTTGAGTTCTTTCCTGATGTAGAGCCAAATGGCATTAACTTAAAGGTGCGCAGTTACGGTGATTTGTCGATTTATGAAAAAGACCAAATCATGAAAGATATTGAAGCGCGTATCTTAACGGTTGAGGGCATAAAAACCCTGTATTCTCGCTCCGGTGGCAAAGATATTGTCGGATCACTGCGTATGAACTTAAAAGACTGGGATAAACGACGTCCGGCAGATCAAATTATTGAAGAAGTGCTTGGTAATACTTCAGATATGGCTGGTGTGGAAATTGAAATCCGCAAAGATGAAAATGGTCCCGGCGGCGGCAAAGATTTATCAATTGAACTCAGTTCTAAGTTCCCAAATGTATTAAATGAAGAAGCTCGCCGCATTCGTAACACGATAGAAAACGACGGCGCTTTTGTTAATGTGGACGATTCCGCCTCAAAACCAGGTATTGAATGGCAACTCAAACTAAACCGTGCAGATGCCGCGCGTTTCGGTGCAGACGCAACCATGCTTGGCGCTAACGTGCAAATGGTAACTAACGGTTTGAAATTAGGTGAATATCGCCCTGATGATGTCGATGATGAAATTGATATTCGTGTACGTTTTCCAGCAGATAAACGTGATTTAGGCCGATTAGAAACGCTGCGCGTAAAAACCCAGCATGGCCAAGTGCCAATTACTCACTTTATTGAGCGTAAAGCGGTACAAAAAGTAGATACCATTAATCGTGTTGATAGCCACCGAGTAGTTACGGTGAATGCTGATGTTAAAGTAGGTCAACAATTAGGTAAGGCGCTACCGCGTCTACAAGCGCAACTTGAAGCGCAAGGGCTAGACCCCCGCGTGAAGCTAAAAGTGCGTGGTGAAAATGAAGAGCAAGATGAATCTATGGTGTTCTTAGAAAAAGCCTTCTTAGTGGCACTTTTTGTGATGGGTATTATCTTAGTTACCCAATTTAATAGTTTCTATCAAGCAATGCTGATTTTAAGTGCAGTGCTGTTTTCAACAGTGGGTGTATTCTTAGGCTTGATTATCTTGCAACAGCCATTTGGCATTGTGATGTCAGGTATCGGTGTTATTTCATTAGCAGGAATAGTGGTTAACAATAATATTGTATTGATTGATACCTATAATGTTCTGCGCAGACAAGGTATGGACCAACACGAGGCGATTTTGCGAACCGGTGCTCAGCGCCTAAGACCTGTGCTGTTAACAACCGTTACTACGATACTGGGCTTAATGCCTATGGTACTGCAAATTAATATCGACTTGTTTAACCGCGAAATAGCGTTTGGTGCACCGTCAACGCAATGGTGGGTGCAATTAGCAACGGCTGTGGCCGGAGGCCTTGCCTTTGCAACTGTGCTTACCTTAGTACTGACTCCGTGTTTATTAGCACTTAGAAAAAAGCCGATGCAATATCAAGATGCCGAGATTGTAGAGCACAAACTGGCAAGTTAGCTTAAGTTAAAAATAAAAAGAGCATCAATTGATGCTCTTTTTTATGCTAGTTTGTTTTCGTCAGGTGCAGCATTAGGGTAAAAAACGCCAAAATAACGCAGCTAACACCGAGAATATAAAAAAATCCTTTCTTCCCTTGTTTTAATGGGATGTTGTTTACCTTAAGAAAGTAAAACCACGCAAAGCACAGTAAAACTGGCAGTAAAAAAAACAATCTAATCATAAAGATGAATACTTATTTATTGTTTTATTAGGTTATAGCAAAACGCGGAAATCTGCCACAATTGAAAATATTGACTATATTTTAGCTAGTCACTTTGACCGATAGACGAAAATATTAGTACTAAATTTTTATGCACTTTTAATAATTACTTATACTGGATCAATCTAATTCCTGCATTTGGTCGCTATAATTTGTAGATTAACCGCAAAATTTGTAGGGCATTTACTCAAAGTAGGTAGAATGTGCTAACTAAAATTTTATGCTAGGTATTGTGTATTCTTACCAATATTCTCAGTGTGGTTTAAGTGGGTTGATAGAATAGAGCATTTCCAATCATCAATAGGAGAAGTAATTATGATGGGGAAAACAGTTGCGTCGGAAGAAAATTCGCGTTTAACACAATGGCTTAAAGTAAAACGCCAAGAGAAAGGCCACACTATGCGCAGCCTTGCACAGGTGCTTGGAACACCGCATTCATTTGTTGGCAAAATTGAAAACCAAGAACGTCGTTTAGATGTTGTTGAATTTATTCGTTACTGCCAAGCGCTTGAAATAGATCCAATTGAAGGCTTAACGCTATTAAAAAGTGAATAAACATTCACTTTATTTTAAGTAATTTAATGATGCATGGATGCACTACTGCTTGCTATGAAAGCTTGTTTCCAATGCCATTAGGCGCTTCCTAATTAAAAATAAGAAAATTAACGACGGTATTACCATTAGTGCTGTTAGTAAGAAAAACAGCGCCCAATTCCCATTTAAGTAGTCAATTAAATACCCTGACGACCCTGATAAAAACGTTCTTCCCAAATTTCCTAGCGATGCAAGTAACGCATAATGTGTAGCGCTAAAGGCGCGGTCACATAACATTGAGATAAATGCCACCATGGCGACTAACGACCATGCTTGAGTAAAGCCATCTACCAAAATGGCCATGGCGTATAGGCTCTCTTTTGGTCCTACCAAAGCGATAACTGAAAACATTAAGTTAGAAGCTGCCATTGCAATACCGCTAATAAATAAGCCTTTTACAATACCGTAGCGTGAATTAAATAAGCTGCCGAGAAAGGCAAATACAATGGTAATTAAGCCGGTACCAAGTTTAGAGTAGGTGGCAATTTGTGAATTACTAAAGCCAATTTCTTTGTAAAAGACAATCGACATTCTTCCTAAAAAAGCTTCACCAATTTTAAACAGAAATATAAAGGCCAATAGCGCGAGTGCTGTTTTTACACCGTTCCGATTAAAGAAAGCTTTAAATGGCTCGGCAATTGTCACCCAAAGCCAAGCGCCAATGCGTTTTAAAAATGATGCGTCCGTTTGAATAAACTCAGCTTCAAGCGCTTTATGAACATATTCGCGATTGGAATCGGGCTCTTTCGCAAAAAATACACCTAGCATCAGGGCCAACATTATCAGTGCCAACACAAAGTAAACATGCGTCCATTGCCAGTCGGGTAGATCAGCCATGTAAAAAGGCACAGCGCCTAATAACGCATAGCCTGTCCACCAACCTGACGTTGCCATCGTCGCGGCGGCCGTTGTTTTATGGGTCTCGTGCTCGTTGAGAGTATCAATACGAAAGGCATCGATAGCGATATCTTGGGTAGCCCCAGCAAGCGCGATAACAAAACAACACAGTGCTACGGTTTGCAATTGGTTTTGAATATCAACTTGGCTTAGCCATAAGGTTGCCAGCAAGATAAATACTTGGCTTAGTAAAATCCAACTGCGCCGTTGCCCCAGTAATTTATGCAGCACAGGGAGCTTTACGCGGTCAACTAAAGGCGACCATAAGAAATTAACGCTGTAGCACACAAAGACGATACCAAAAAGGCCTATCATTGAACGTGATAAGCCTTCGTCTTTCAGCCACGCTGACATTACTGAACCAATCAGTATCCAGGGAAAACCGCTCGCGATGCCAAATGCAAATACATTGATTAAGCGGCGATCTTTAAAATAGCCAAGATACTCTGAAACAGTAACCATAGTTGTCTTATTTTACCTATTATTCTTATTATTGAGCGTTGTATTTACTGTATAGGATCAAGCACTTGTGCTTTTAAAATCACAACAGGTTTCTTTGGTACAAAGCACCAACCCAGTTTGTCGTGGCAGCCGGTTTCAACACGCATTATTTTATCGAGTGTTTCTGAGCCTTCGGTAACATAGCCGAATACAGCAAAGCCCCATTCACGACCAGGGTTTAAATGGTCATTGTCGTTCATATTGAAAAAGAACTGACGTGTGGCTGAATGTGGTTTGCGGTCTTGGTAGGCCATTGCGATAGTGTACATATCGTTTTTTAAGCCATTGCCACTTTCATTTGGAATTGCAGGCCCCATGTATGCGCCGTCGTAATCTTTATCGTAACCGCCACCTTGAATTACAAAGTCACGCTCTTGCTCTGCATCGTGTTCAACGCGGTGAAAAACGGTATCTTCGTAGCCACCATCAACTATGTAACCTAAAAAGTTATTTACCGTAATAGGCGCTTTACGACGGTCTAATTCAACGGTGATATCACCCATGGTGGTGGTGAATTTAACCAAAGGGAAGGCGTTATCTTTTTGTACAAACTCGCCTTTTTTAATCAAATTAGCAGCACTTGAAAAGCTCGTTAGTAGTACGAGTAATGAAATTAAATACTTCATAATATGTTACTCCTAGCGATTAACCGCGTTAACAAATTCTGGGTCTGTCACAATACGTGTGATCATTTCTTCAATTAAGCGATTAACTTGCTGTTCTACTTTTGCTTTATCAAAGCCAAGTGGCGCTTCACTTTGCTTATTGCCTTTATAGCGCTTAGCAAAACGGTGCTCTGTGGTTTCAATCACTACTTCAAGCTCAGCATTAGTAATTGTGGTGTGCTTGTGTAATTGCTGTTTAATCGTGGTATCTAATCGCTGAATATTAACATCGAGCGCTTTACCCATACCGCTATTGTTTGCACCCACTTGGGCTAATGCTTGTTCAATTGCTGGCGTAATTGACTCGGCAAGGTATTTATCGGCAAGCGTTTGGTTACCATCGCTATTTTTAATAGTAACTGTGGTAAAGCTCGCACGGCGGTCATTGACTGACAAGCTTACATCTTGCTGCACCATTTTTTGGTGTGTTTGAGTATAGTTAGGGCTGAATATAAACTTCTGTGACGGTGTGCTGCATCCAGCAAGAAAGCCCAAAGTGAGGGCCAAAACGGTAACTTTATATTTTGCATTCATAATTATAATGCTCTCTTTTTAGCGCTTAAAACGACAAATTTCTTATTTGAGCCTAATAGCTTGTAGCCACCAAATAGGCGTTTTAGCTTTTCATGGTAATTTAAATGGCGGTTGCCAACAATACGCAATTCGCCACCGTCACGTAAACAGCGGAAACTATCAACAAACATTTGCCATGCAATATGGTCGGTAACGGCTTGTTGTTGGTGAAATGGCGGGTTGCATAAAATCAAATCGGCACTATTACTTTCTACGCCTGTAAGACAGTCATTGTGTAAAAAAGTGCAGTTTTCTAACTGCTCTGGCAGATTTGTTGTGACATTGTGTTTAGCTGACGCAACAGCCATTGCTGACTCATCAACAAACGTAACAAGGGCGTTGGGGCAGCGTTCAAGAGTGGTTAAACCAATGACACCATTGCCGCAGCCTAAATCGATAATGCGCTGCTTTTTATTTCCTTGTGGTAAGTAATTGATAAAAAAGCGTGCACCAATATCTAATGAGTCACGACTAAACACGTTGGCGTGATTTGTGATGGTAAATTGGGTTTTTTCAAGAGGCCAAGTGATTGGAAACTTACTCTCTTGAGCTTTATTGTGTTGCTTGCTTAAGATTAAACGTGATTTTTTAACCGCTAATGAGGTTGTGGTTGGCCCTGAAAAGCGTTCAAATAACTGAATCGTAGACGAGTGAATGTCTTTTACTTTACCTGCAGCAATAATCGGGGTGTCTTGGCGTAAAACTTTACTCAATTGGCTAAGTAAAAAAGTTAAGTAGCCCGCGTTTTTCGGTACTTTTATAAGGACTAGGTCAAGATCGTTTGGTAGAGCATCTAAGCTTTTTAAAAACACCGTGTTTTCACCAGTGAGCTGATTTTGCTCAAGGTTGTAATGTGCAGCCTGTTCTGCCACAAACGAATCATTTAGATGGTAGATAAATGCATGGTTAAATGCACAGGCCAGTGCGCCAAAGCCGTCGTTAATGATGAGTACTTTGCTGCTTTTTTCTACTAATTGCTGCTGTTCAATATAATTTACTAAATATTCATCAGCCGCATCCCATGCTTGTAAGCTCGCGTTTTTTTGTTTGAGCGGAAAGCGTGATAGGGTAAATGTGTTCTCACCTAATTGAGCAATTTCATTTAGCTGTGAGTCTGAAGATGTTTGCGACATAACGGTGTTGTAAATTTATTTTTAAAGGTGCAGTAGTTTATCATGGCTTGGAATGTTTCTAACAGCATTGAGCGAATAAATAAGGCGCAATGTGTCGCGCCAGACTTTTACTATTTTGAACACTTTATTGCAGAGCAAAAAGCGCGTTCCTTGTATCAACAATTACTGGCTTTAGAGTGGCAGCAACCAACGCTGACCATTTTTAACAAACAACATACTATTCCGCGTAAACAAATCTATATGGGCGATGCAGGGACTGGCTACCGCTATTCTAATCAACTGTTTTTGCCCGAGCCTTGGCATGTCAGCGTACTTAATTTAAAAAATAGCCTTAATAATTGGTTTGGCACACAGTTTAATGCTGCGCTGCTTAACTGGTATCGCAATGGCGAAGATAAAATGGGTTGGCATGCGGATGATGAGCCTGAGCTGGGATTTTCCCCAACCATAGCGTCGATTTCCCTAGGTAGCTCACGCAAGTTTAAAATACGCGAAAACACTTCAAAGCATGTGACGGATCTAATTCTTAGCAATGGCAGTTGTTTGTTGATGACAGGAAATAGTCAGCGCGATTATCAACATTCATTACCGGTACAAAAGCGTGTTAATGATGGTCGAATAAATCTGACGTTTCGCACTGTTTGTGGCATATAATAGGTAAAAATTTTCAATGAGAATTAACTATGTCGATGTTAGAGCAAATAGAATCAAAGCTAAAAAACGCGTTTTCTTGTGAACATTTAGAAGTGATTAATGAAAGTCATATGCATAGTCGTGGCACAGAATCACATTTCAAAGTGATTGTTGTTAGTAACGATTTTGAAGGTAAGCGTTTACTCCAGTGTCACCGTATAATCAATGAAGTCCTTGCTGATGAACTAGCGAATCATATTCATGCGTTAGCAATTCATACTTATACGCAATCGCAGTGGAAAAATGCTGATATTCCTAATTCGCCTAAGTGTTTAGGTGGTTCTAAATTTGACCAGTAAGTAACAAATATACCTCAATCTTTTAATGTCCAGCCTTTGATGTGCAACAGGTTGGACTTTTCTCTTTGTTAATTAGGTGTTACATTTTTCCTTTTAAAATGATAACAATAATTAACAATGAGTGCAGTCAACTCTAATTCCTCTTCATCACATTTAATTAAAATCGCCAACCTTCTTGATGCTTTTATAGAGCGAATAGGGCAAACGGTGGCATGGTTTAGTTTTGCGATGGTGCTGATTATGTTTTTAATCGTGCTATTGCGCTATGGCTTTAGCCTTGGTTGGATAGCCATGCAAGAAAGCGTGCTTTATCTTCATGCTTATTTATTTATGTTGGGTTGTAGCTATGCGTTAAAACACGATGAGCATGTGCGTGTTGATGTATTTTATCGCCGCTTTTCAAAAGCGAAAAAAGCCTTTGTTAATTTAGTAGGTCACTTAGTGCTACTGTGGCCTGTTGCTATTTTTATTCTGTTTGTAAGTTTCGATTACGTTGCCGTGTCTTGGCAAATTAAAGAGCAATCGCAAGAAGCTGGCGGCCTTCCATTTGTTTACCTATTGAAAAGCTTGATCCCGTTAATGTGTATTTTATTACTGATACAAAGCCTGAGTGAAATTTGTAAGAGCTTAAATACGCTTTTCAATAAAGGAGATGCGTAATGGAATATATGGCGATTTTACTCTTTATATGTGTTTGCGTTGTACTTTTAATGGGTTTTCCCGTGGCATTTTCATTGGCGGGGACAGCGCTTATTTTTGCAGGTATTGGCAGTCTGTTTGGTATTTTTGATGGGGCGTTTTTACATGCGTTGCCAAATCGTTTATTTGGCATAGTTACTAATAGCACTTTAATTGCTGTGCCATTATTTGTCTTTATGGGCGTAATGCTGGAAAAGTCGAAAGTTGCTGAAAACTTACTCGATGCCATGGCCGTGGTTATGGGGAAACGCAAAGCGGGTATGGGTATTGCGGTAACCTTAGTGGGCATGTTGCTTGCCGCAAGTACGGGTATTGTGGGTGCAACCGTTGTAACTATGGGGCTATTGGCATTGCCAACCATGTTAAAGCGCGGCTATAGCGAACAATATAGCTGCGGCATTATTACTGCAACGGGCACGCTTGGGCAGATCATTCCGCCTTCAATCGCATTGGTATTACTGGGTGATGTGTTGTCTAGTAGCTATCAGCAAGCACAGCTTAATATGGGAATTTTCTCGCCAGAGAATGTCAGTGTAGGCGATTTATTCGCAGGTGCTGTGATCCCTGGCATCATTTTGGTGGGGCTTTATATTTTGTACTCAGTGTTTGTTGCGGTATTTAAACCAGAACAAGTTCCTGCATTACTGAATGAAGATATTGAGCATATTAAAAAGCGCAAGCAAGTATCGCTATTTGTCGCGCTTGTGCCGCCACTGATGCTGATTTTTATTGTGTTAGGTTCTATTTTATTTGGTATTGCTACACCAACAGAAGCCGCTGGTGTTGGCGCATTTGGCGCCATTATTTTAGCCGTTTGGCAAAAGCAGTTTAATCTTTCAAATTTAAACGCGGTAATGCAAAGCACCACCAAAGTGACTGCGATGGTGTTTATGATTTTAATCGGTGCATCGCTGTTTTCACTGGTTTTTAGAGGGTTTGGCGGCGAAGAACTGATTGCTGAAATGTTTGAAGCACTGCCCGGTGGCTTATTTAGTGCCATGCTCGTCGTGATGCTAGTGATGTTTTTACTTGGCTTTATTTTAGATTTTATTGAAATCACCTTTGTCGTAGTGCCAATTGTTGCACCGATTTTATTAATGATGGGGGCAGATCCCATTTGGCTTGGCATTATGATTGCGGTGAATTTACAAACCTCGTTTTTAACTCCGCCTTTTGGCTTTGCACTGTTTTATTTACGCGGTGTTGCACCAAAATCGGTGTTAACCTCGCAAATTTACAAAGGCGTGATACCTTTTATTATTATTCAATTGATTTTATTGGCGTTAATGGCAGCGTATCCAAGTTTAGTAACTTGGTTACCTAGTCAGCTTTATGCATAAAATTATTGCAATGGAACGCACGGAGGAAGCATGAAAAAACTCAGTACACTAATCACTTCGATTGCCTTAGCGATTGGTTTAAGTGGTTGTGGTCAAGAACAACAAACCAGTAATGCAACAACAAATACGGTCGAACAACAACAAAGCTTTAAATGGAAGCTAGTGACCAGTTGGCCAAAAAATTATCCAGGCCTAGGTACCGCTCCTGAGCGTTTCGCAGAAAATGTGGAGGCAATGAGTAATGGCCGCTTAAAAATCAAAGTCTATGGCGCGGGCGAGTTAGTGCCTGGGTTTGAAGTATTTGATACGGTTTCAAGTGGTACCGCTGAGATGGGGCACAGTGCTGCTTATTATTGGAAAGGTAAAATTCCTGCAGCACAATTTTTTACGGCAATCCCATTTGGTATGAATGCACAAGAAGTTAACGGCTGGTTGCACCATGGTGGTGGTATGGAATTATGGAAAGAGCTCTATGAACCTTACAACTTAATTCCCGCGGCCGGTGGCAATACCGGCGTACAAATGGCTGGCTGGTTTAAAAAAGAAGTGAATAGCGTTGAGGATTTAAAAGGCTTAAAAATGCGTATTCCGGGTTTAGGCGGTGAAGTGCTTGAAAAACTCGGCGGCGTGCCACTGTCTTTGACTGGTGGTGAAATTTTCACTGCACTACAAACCGGTGCAATTGATGCCACCGAGTGGGTTGGTCCGTATAACGATTTAGCCTTTGGTTTAAATAAAGCAGCAGAGTTTTATTACTATTCTGGCTGGCATGAACCAGGCGCGAATTTAGAGTTTCTAATTAATAAAGAGGCGTATGCGTCTTTACCGAGTGATTTGCAGGCCATTGTGACCTCAGCGATGCGTACTGCAAACCAAGATATGTTAGATGAGTATACGGCTCGCAATAACACTGCGCTTGATCAGCTGAAAAACAAGCACAATGTTAAACTGCGCAAATTCTCGCCAGAAGTTATGCAGGCACTAAAAGCGGCCACTATGGAGGTGATTAGTGAGCAAGCACGCAATGATGAGGCGGTAGCAAAAGTATGGCGTTCTTACTCAGAGTTCTTACAGCAAGTTAAGGCGTATCATCAGATTTCAGAAATGGAATATTATTCGAATCGATAACACGATAAGATGATAGGGGGCGTAAGCCCCTTTTTTATGAAAATTATTTGCTGATCAGACCTGTTTAGCAGTGCTTTGCTTTAAACTAGCAACAATTTTAAAAGATTTTATTAGGTAAAAGTGGAATTAACTTATGGTTATCAAGCCTAAAATTCGTGGTTTTATTTGTACAAACGCGCACCCAGTAGGCTGTGCAGCTCATGTGAAAGAGCAAATTGAATATGTGAAGTCTCAAGGCCAATTAGAAACTGGACCTAAAAACGTATTAGTAATTGGTGCATCTACGGGCTACGGTCTTGCATCACGTATTACTGCAGCATTTGGCGCAGGCGCAAAAACGTTAGGTGTGTTCTTTGAAAAAGAAGGTACGGAAAAGCGTACCGGTTCTGCAGGCTGGTACAACACAGCGGCATTTCAAGCAGAAGCTGAAGCGGCTGGCCTTTGGTCAAAAAATATTAATGGCGATGCATTTTCTAACGAATTAAAAGAAAAAACGATTGCAACCATTAAAGAAGAGCTAGGTAAAGTTGATTTAGTTATTTACAGCCTTGCTTCACCACGTCGTACCGATCCAAATACAGGTGAAACCTATTCATCAGTACTTAAACCAATTGGTAACTCTGTAACAACTAAAAACTTAAACACGTCTAAGCGTGTTATCGATGAAGTAACTGTTGACGCAGCAAGTGAAGAAGAAATCGCTAATACTGTAAAAGTTATGGGCGGTGAAGACTGGGAAATGTGGCTTGATGCACTACAACAGGCTGATGTACTTGCTGACGGTTTTAAAACAACAGCTTACACCTACATTGGTAAAGAATTAACGTGGCCAATCTATGGCCATGCGACAATCGGTAAAGCAAAAGAAGACTTAGATCGTGCAGCCGCAGCAATTAAAGATAAAACAGCGAACCTAAATGGTGAAGCGTATGTTTCTTCACTAAATGCTGTTGTAACGCAAGCGAGCTCTGCAATTCCAATTATGCCACTTTACATTTCTGGTCTATTCAAAGTGATGAAAGAAGATGGCACTTACGAAGGCACAATTGAGCAGATCAATGGTTTATTCCGTGAAAACCTTTACGGTGATAACCCACGTTTTGACGAAGGCGGCCATTTATTCCAAAACTACAAAGAGTTGGAAGATGACGTTCAAGCTCGCGTACAAACTATTTGGGATACTGTAGATAGCGATTCAATTGACGAACTTACGGATTACGTGAGCTACCACAATGAATTTTTAAAACTATTCGGTTTTGGTATCGACAGCGTGGATTACGACGCTGATGTAAACCCAGTTGCAGATATCGAGTTAGTGTAAAACTCTGAGTCTCTTTTTAGAGTTCAGAAGGTTGGTGTTGTAGCGCGCCGATATTCTGAACTCTTAATTCTCAATTCCACCAATCTTCTTCCCCCTGAAAATTTCTCACATAACACTTTTGGCTAATTGATTTAATTGAAATGGTGATCGACCCAGTAGATTAGAGCGTTTAGTAACTTGTAAAGTACAAATTTTAGGCTTTAATTTGTAAGCATAAATTTCAATTTAGACTCGCATAGTCATCCGAATTAATGTTAAAATTCGGGGAATATGTATAGATTCGATTGTATCGCCTAATATTTGCACTTTCGTGAATGTTTGGTGGTACATGGTTAGATTTTTCAGTTTCTTTTCATTAATGTAATGCAAGTGCGTATGATCAACATAAAAAAAGGTCTGGACTTGCCAATTGAAGGCGCACCTTCGCAGGTGATTCATGACGGTTCTGCCGTTAAACGAGTCGCTGTGCTAGGTGAAGAATTTATTGGTATGCGTCCTACCATGCATGTTCGTGTGGATGACCAAGTCAAGAAAGGCCAAGTTCTTTTTGTCGACAAAAAGAATCCTGGCGTTAAGTATACTGCACCAGCCTCTGGTGTTGTTAAAGAAGTCAATCGCGGTGCTAAGCGTGTATTGCAATCTGTTGTTATTGAAGTTAACGGCAGTGAGCAAGAAACGTTTGCGTCTTTCTCGGCAGGTGAGCTAGCGAGCCTTGACCGTGCAAAAGTGCAAGAAGTACTGGTTGAATCAGGTCAATGGCCGGCGCTTCGTACCCGTCCATTCAGTAAAGTTCCAGCTTTGGATTCAACGCCAAGCTCGATTTTTGTTACTGCAATTGACACTAACCCATTAGCAGCAGACCCAGCAATTGTTATTGCTGAACAAGCTGAAGCGTTTGAAGCAGGCCTTGCGGTTGTTTCTCGCCTAACTGACGGTAAAGTGTTTGTATGTAAGGCGCCTGGTGCAACTGTTCCTTCTTCATCTGTAGCTCAAGTAGAAGTACATGAGTTCGGTGGTAAGCACCCAGCAGGTTTAGTAGGTACTCACATTCACCACTTAGACGCTGTTTCTGCTAGCAAGCAGGTATGGCACTTAGGTTACCAGGATGTGATTGCATTCGGTAAACTATTCCTAACAGGTGAAATCTTCACTGATCGCGTTGTGGCGTTAGCAGGTCCTACTGTTAAAAACCCACGCTTAATCAAAACTCAACTAGGTGCATCTACAGATGACATCGTTGCTGGTGAGTTAGAAGATGGCGAAAACCGTGTGATTTCTGGTTCTGTACTTTCGGGTACTACGGCAAGTGGCCCTCATGCTTTCTTAGGTCGTTACCACACTCAGATCACAGCATTATTAGAAGGTCGTGAAAAAGAATTATTCGGCTGGATTGCTCCAGGTGCGAAAAAGTTCTCAGTAACACGTACTTTCCTATCGCATTTAGCGCCTAGTCGTTTATTCAAAATGACGACATCAACAGGTGGCTCAAGCCGTTCTATGGTGCCAATCGGTAACTACGAGCGCATTATGCCTTTAGATATCCTTCCTACTTTATTACTTCGTGATTTAATCGCGGGTGATTTAGATGGTGCGATTTCGCTAGGTGCACTTGAGCTAGATGAAGAAGATTTAGCGCTATGTACCTTCGTTTGTCCAGGTAAATACGAGTACGGTCCAATCCTTCGTGAACGCCTGACTACTATTGAGAAGGAAGGTTAATCCCATGGGCTTAAAGAAGTTTCTTGAAGATATCGAGCCGCATTTTGAACCAGGTGGTAAACACGAAAAATGGTATGCACTGTATGAAGCAGCTGCGACTATTTTCTACACGCCAGGTCATGTAACTAAAACCGGCTCTCACGTACGTGATAATATCGACCTTAAACGTATTATGATCTTAGTGTGGATGGCGACATTCCCAGCTATGTTCTTCGGTATGTTTAACATTGGTCATCAAGCGTCAATCGCGCTTGCTAATGGTTTCGCTTTAGGTGATTCATGGCAGGTTGCGTTATTCCAAATGTTTGGCGGTGAATTAACTGCAACATCGGGTTGGGGCGCTAAAATGTTCTACGGTGCTTGTTTCTTCCTACCAATTTACGCGACTGTGTTTGCTGTAGGTGGTTTCTGGGAAGTACTATTTGCATCGATTCGTAAGCACGAAGTTAATGAAGGTTTCTTCGTAACATCGGTACTATTCGCACTTATTCTGCCAGCGACGATTCCGCTTTGGCAGGTAGCACTAGGTATTACCTTTGGTGTAGTAATGGCGAAAGAAGTATTTGGTGGTACAGGCCGTAACTTCTTAAACCCAGCGCTTGCTGGTCGTGCATTCCTATTCTTCGCATACCCTGCACAAATCTCTGGTGATACTGTGTGGACAGCGGTAGATGGTTTCTCTGGTGCGACTATGCTTGGCCAAGCGGTTGTTGGTAGCGTTGACTACAGCAACATGGAGCTATGGTGGAATGCATTCTACGGTTTCGTTCAAGGTTCTGTAGGTGAAACGTCGACACTAGCACTGATGATTGGTGGTTTAGCACTAATTTACTTCCGTATCGCTTCATGGCGCATCGTACTAGGTGTGTTTGCAGGTATGGTAGCAATGTCATTCCTATTAAATGGTATCGGCTCTGAAACCAATAACATGTTCGCTATGCCTTGGCATTGGCACCTAGTGTTAGGTGGCTTCGCATTTGGTATGTTCTTCATGGCGACCGACCCAGTTTCTGCATCTTTCACAGATAAAGGTAAGTGGGCATACGGTATTCTTATTGGTGTAATGGTTGTATTAATCCGTGTTGTAAACCCTGCATACCCAGAAGGTATGATGCTAGCAATTCTATTTGCTAACTTGTTTGCACCGTTATTCGACCACTTTGTAGTTCAGTCGAACATCAAGAGGAGATTGGCTCGTGGCTAGTAATAACGAATCTATCGGCAAAACACTTGGTGTTGTAGTTGGCTTATGTTTAGTGTGCGCGGTAGTTGTATCGCTTGCCGCTGTGCAACTTCGTCCGCTACAGCAAGCAAACAAAACACAAGACGTTCAGCGTAATATTCTAGCTGCTGCTGGTTTTGCTGACGTTAAAAATGTGTCTGAAACATTCAATGCAAACATTGAAGCTCGCGTTGTTGATATGAAAACAGGTGAGTTCGTTGACACTGACCCAAACAGCTTTGATTTTGAAATGACTAAGTTCGATGCTAAACGCAGCATCAAATTAGACAAGCAAGACGATAAAGCAGGTGTTCAGCGCATGACAACTGAGTCGCCAGTTTATTTTGCAAAAAATGACAGCGGTAAAGTAGAAACAATCATTCTACCAGTTCAAGGTTACGGCCTTTGGGGTATTATGTACGGTTTCTTAGCGTTAGATACTGACACTAAAACAGTTAAAGCGATTAACTTCTACAAGCACAATGAAACGCCGGGTCTAGGTGGTGAAATCCAAAACCCTAAGTGGACTGCGACTTGGGAAGACAAGCAATTACCAGTTGATATCGTAAAAGGTACAGCGGGTAACAATGTGCATAAAGTGGATGGTTTATCAGGTGCAACGCTTACTTCTGTAGGTGTTGATAACACATTCAAGTTCTGGACAAGCGAAAAAGCGTTTGGTCCATTCCTAGCGAAAGTACGTGAAGGAGCATTGAACTAATGGCTAATTCAAAAGAAATGAAAGAAGTCTTGTTTGGTCCTGTTTTTGCAAACAACCCAATTGCACTTCAAGTACTGGGCATTTGTTCTGCACTAGCAGTAACTTCAAGCCTTAAAAATGCGCTTATCATGTCAATCGCATTGACACTAGTAACGGCTTTCTCGAGCTTATTCATCTCGATGATCCGTAACCATATTCCATCAAGCGTACGTATCATCGTACAGATGACGATTATTGCATCATTAGTAATCGTTGTTGACCAAACGCTACAAGCGTTTGTTTACGCAACAGCGAAAGAGCTTTCGGTATTCGTTGGTCTAATCATTACTAACTGTATTGTAATGGGCCGCGCGGAAGCATATGCAATGAAGTCGCCACCAATGATGTCTTTCCTAGACGGTATTGGTAATGGTCTTGGTTACTCAGTAGTACTACTAACAGTTGGTTTCATTCGTGAACTATTCGGTAAAGGTACGCTGTTTGATGTTGAAATCTTACCATTAGTTTCTGAAGGTGGTTTCTATCAGCCAATGGGTCTTCTAATTCTTCCACCAAGTTCTTTCTTCATCATTGGTTTATTCATTTGGGTACTTCGTACTTATAAGAAAGACCAAGTAGAGAAAGCATAAGAGGTAAGAGATGGAACATTATATTAATCTATTTATCAAAGCGGTTTTCATTGAAAACTTAGCGCTTTCTTTCTTCCTAGGTATGTGTACATTCCTAGCGGTATCAAAGAAAGTTACTACCTCTTTAGGTCTTGGTGTTGCTGTAATCTTCGTACTAGGTGTTGCAGTACCAGTAAACAACTTGGTTTACCACAACTTGCTTGCACCTGGTGCACTTGAGTGGTTAGGTTACCCAGAAGCTGACTTAAGCTTCCTTAAGTTCCTAACATTCATCGGTGTTATCGCAGCACTTGTGCAAATCCTTGAAATGGCACTTGATAAGTTCTTCCCACCGCTATACAACGCGCTGGGTATCTTCTTACCACTTATCACCGTAAACTGTGCGATTTTTGGTGCAGTAGCATTCATGGTTGAGCGTAACTATAACTTCACTGAATCAGTTGTATTTGGTATTGGTTCTGGTGTTGGTTGGGCGCTTGCGATTGTTGCGCTAGCGGGTATTCGTGAGAAGATGAAGTATGCTGATATTCCTGATGGTCTTCGTGGTTTAGGTATTACCTTTATTACTGTAGGTCTTATGGGTCTTGGCTTTATGTCATTCTCTGGTATTTCACTTTAAGGTAGCGAGGAAACTATACGATGGAAACAGTTGTATTAGGCGTAAGCATGTTTATCGCTATTGTTGTGATCTTAGTCCTGATTATCATCGCGGCTAAATCAAAACTAGTACCTAGCGGTAACGTAACGATTGGTGTTAATGGTGATCCTGAAAAAGCGATTATCACACAGCCAGGTTCAAAACTTTTAGGCGCATTAGCCGATGCAGGTATCTTCGTATCATCTGCATGTGGTGGCGGTGGCTCATGTGGTCAGTGTCGCGTAGACGTTCATTCAGGTGGTGGTGATATTCTACCAACTGAGCTTGACCATATTACTAAAGGTGAAGCACGTGAAGGTTGTCGTTTAGCGTGTCAGGTTGCTGTTAAAGGCGACATGGAAATTGAACTTGAAGAGTCAATTTTCGGTGTTAAAAAGTGGGAATGTACTGTTATCTCAAATGATAACAAAGCGACATTCATCAAAGAGCTTAAGCTTGCAATTCCTGATGGCGAATCTGTACCGTTCCGTGCAGGTGGTTACATCCAGATTGAAGCACCAGCTCACCACGTTAAATATGCAGACTTCGATATTCCTGAAGAGTATCGAGGTGACTGGGAGCACTTTGGCTTCTTTGGTCTTGAGTCAAAAGTTGATGAAGAGACTATCCGTGCATATTCAATGGCTAACTACCCAGAAGAAGAAGGCATTATCATGCTTAACGTGCGTATTGCTACGCCGCCTCCGCGTGATTTAAGCTTACCTTGCGGTAAGATGTCATCTTACATCTGGTCACTTAAAGAAGGTGACAAGGTGACAATTTCTGGTCCGTTCGGTGAGTTCTTCGCGAAAGACACAGACGCAGAAATGGTATTCGTTGGTGGTGGTGCAGGTATGGCACCAATGCGTTCACACATTTTCGACCAGCTTAAGCGTCTTAACTCTGACCGTAAGATGAGCTTCTGGTACGGTGCGCGTTCTAAGCGTGAAATGTTCTACGTTGAAGATTTCGATGGCCTACAGGCTGAGAATGATAACTTCGTATGGCACTGTGCATTATCAGATCCACAACCAGAAGATAACTGGGAAGGTTACACAGGCTTTATCCATAACGTTCTTTATGAAAACTATTTACGTGATCATGAAGCGCCGGAAGACTGTGAATACTACATGTGTGGTCCGCCGATGATGAACGCGGCAGTAATTAACATGCTGAAAGACTTGGGTGTTGAAGATGAAAACATCCTACTTGATGACTTCGGTGGTTAATTCACAGGTAAAAAGATAAATTTTTACGATACAATTCAGGCTCCTAAATCGACTATAATGATTTAGGAGCCTTTTTTATTACAAGATAATAAGTTTATGAAACGAATATACTATTTTGCTTTTTTTCTGATTCTACTGACCTTGGTTGGCTGTGATCAGGCGGCCAAAGAAACCAAGATGCAAGAGGTGTTGTTGCAAGGCAAGACTATGGGCACCACTTTCACAATTAAGGTATTTGTGCCAGAACAAAGAGTGCAGGAGCTGAGCTTATTCAGTGATGTAACAAGCCTGTTGAAAGACGTAAACCAATCCATGTCTACGTATATTCCTGATTCTGAAATCAATCAGTTTAACCGTTTAGCTGCGCATCAAAACTTTCCTATTTCTGAAGATTTCCGCCGCGTTACCGCTGAGTCAATTCGTTTAGGCTTAAGCACAAAGACGCTTGATGTGACTATGGGACCTTTAATCGATTTATGGGGTTTTGGGCCAGATAATCGTCCTGAAACCATTCCAAGTGATGAGGTGATTGCTGAAATAAAGCAGCATATTGGTGTTGATAAGCTTAAGTTATCAGAACAAGGATTGATGAAGACAGTCGAAGGGTTGGAGATCAGTTATTCGGCAACAGCAAAAGGCTTTGGTATTGATAAAGTAGCCGAATATTTAGATTCATTGTCGCTAACCAATTATATGGTTGAAATTGGCGGCGAAATCCGTACTTCAGGTCACAAACCAAATAACGTGCCTTGGGTGCTGGCGATTGAACAACCAGATAGTGAACCTGGTACACGCGAATTTCATAAGCTAATTCGTGTAAATGACATCGCGATGGCGACTTCAGGTGACTATCGTATATTCTACGATGTTGATGGCGTACATTACTCTCATCTTATACATCCTGAAACGGGCAAGCCGGTGCGTCAGGACTTAGTGTCGGTAACAGTGCTTCATGCGTCAGCAATGACAGCGGATGGTTTAGCGACCGCGCTAACTGTAATGGGCACAGAGCAAGCGAAGCAATATGCAGAGCAACATAACTTGGCCGTTTACCTCATTAGTAAAACGCCAGAAGGTTTAGAAACTTACGCCAGCAACGCGTTTAAGCCGTACCTTTAAGTTATTTATTTGCTTTATGGAGCAGCTAAGATTTTTACGTTGCTCAATATGCATATTTGAGAGTGAAACGGTTTTGAATTTTGGCTTGCTTTGGGTCAAGTATTAGCCAATTCAATATTACATTTTTTGTCTTGAGCGCGTATAATTGCGACACTTTTTTAAGGGGCCAACTATGTCTATATTTTTTCTTACTTTTGGATTACTCGTTATTATTGCACTAGCAATGGCTGTGGGTGTAATTGTACAAAAGAAATCAATGGCGAGTAGCTGTGGTGGCTTAGGTGCGATGGGCATAGATAAAGTATGTGACTGCGACGACCCATGTGAAGCACGTAAACAGCGTTTAGCAAAAGAACGTCGCTGGAATAAAGACCGCATCATTTAATCATTATAAAAAAGGCCATCAATTGATGGCCTTTTACTTATCTATATCTGTTAGCAATTCTGCTGCCTGTAACAGGTCGTAGGTATTGGCCTGGATCACTAAAGCCGAAGATTTTACTCATCTTAGTTGAAACCTTTTTATTGCCCTTCATTGCAGGCTCAAAACGCCACTCTTTAAGTGCGCGTGCAATGGAGCGCTTGAAGCGGCTATTTACATTACCCTTGTACTCTATATCTCTAACATGACCTTGTTCATCAACTGTAAACGTAACTGCAACATCCACATGATTTTGTCGTGATGATGGCATTCTTGGGTGTTCAGGAATAACCGAATGAATTAGCTTAGCACTAGTAAATTTTGGCTCTAATACCACTTTTGTTTTTTCGGGCTGTTTTTTTACTACTGGCGCAGTAGTTAACTCTTCCACATGTTCGGTTTTTGCAACCGATGGTGTTTTAACCGATGGGGTTGCGTTAGCCGCTAATTGATTGATTTTGCGCTTGCTAATTTGCTGAGTTTTTACTTTCGTCGATTCAACAGTGTTAGCTACCTGAGCTTTTTTAGCCTTCACTGACTTCGCTTTTTGCTCCGCTTGTTTACTTGCTATATTTTGTTGTTTAGCAGTCTCTTTTCCTTTAACGTCAGTAACGCTACTTTTGTTTGAGTCAGGCGTTTTTGCCCGCGAAATTGGCTTTGGTATTAGTTTAGGCTTTGGCTTTACGTCGCTCACTGTTTTTATAATCTGAGTATGAGTTTTCTCAGTTAATTTAGCTGTAGCAGTAGTCTTAATCGGCGATTTCTCTTGAGCGTTTTCTTCTACTTTAGCAATTGTTGTTTCAAGCGGTTTACCGGCTTGTTGTTCTTTGCTGGCTTTCTGTTTTTTATTGTTTTGCTGAGCAATAGTTTGTTGTGGCTTTTTATTTTCTGCAACCTTTGCGTCCAGCACCATAACGTGTTGTTGGTTAGCAGGTGGAACTGGCACCGGCTCGGTCTGTGTCATTGCAATAACTTTAGAGGCGGTGAATATGCTTGGAATAACGAATGCTGCAGCGAGTGCGGCGAGCCATTGGTTACCATAGCGTGGCGCACAGCTATGCTGACCTACAGCGCGATGAATACGTGATGATAAGTCACCACCTGTTGCTGCCATAGCAAGCTCAGGAATATTGTGTCTAAGCACTTCTGCTTCAGCTAATGCTCTGGCATACACTAACTGGTTACCACAGTGGTGGATTGCTAAATCATCACAGCAATACTCGCGTTCTTGCCGAATTTGTTTAGAAATCCACTTAACCGCTGGGTGGAAGAATAATACTAACTCAACAAATGTTTGTATTAGGTTGACTAAATAATCATAGCGTTTGATATGTGCAAGCTCGTGTGCCATTAGCATTTCTAGTTGGGCGATTGATAACCCGCTTGCCAAATTTGCTGGCAGCAACACCACGGGCTTTATCCAGCCAATTGCCATAGGCACGTGCGCTGTTAACGATATAACCAAACGAGCACGTTTAGTTACAAAAAGGCGCTCTTTAAGCTGGTTGAAAATTAACTCTAGCTTATCTGATGGCTGCACAATATTAGTTGTTGTAAGCCTGTGTACTTGCAGCATTTGTAAAGTAAGACGCATGCTTAACACTATAATGCCAGTCATCCACAGCACGGCAACTAGCGGCGTATAATCAGCTAACTGAATCTGATGCGCAGTGTTAGACATACCAGAAGGCACTATTGGTGATGCAATAACGTCGTTTGTTGTAAATGTGCTTACATTAATTATTTCGTCAGGTTGCGACAGAACATAAAAAGTAACGGTTGGCGCAATAACACAAAGCAGTAAACAGAATAATGAGAAAATATATCGGAATTGGCTGTGCTTATTGCTGGTAAGTTTATTTACACAGAAAAGTAGGCCCGCAATAACTAAGCCTTGCCATAAAAAATGTAATAGAGTGAGAGAGATAAAATAGAGAGTATTACTTTCTAATAATGAGGGCAGTATATCCATAACGTGTGCTTACTTATTATTTTTTTCGAGAGAATCTAACAGAGTACGAATTTCATTAATTTCTTTAGTACTGGCTTTTTCGTCGCCAAGTGCGCGCATCACCAAATCAAAACGTGACCCACCAAAAGCTTTGTTAACAATGTCTGACAGTAAAGATGATTGGGTGTGTTCCACAGAATATGCCGCGCTGTAGACATGCGCACGAGTTGACTCATCACGTGTAACAAGGCCTTTTTCGTGCATGATTTGTAGCATTTTAAGCACAGTGGTGTAGCCTATTTTTTGGCTTTCACTGATATGTTCATGCAAAGTGCGAACAGTGGCAGGCTGAATACGCCACAGCACATTAAGAATGTTGAGTTCTGCACTTGTTGGTACGCGTTTATTCTTATTCATAATTACGTCGCTTTTCGTAGATTGTTATTTACTCTACGAGATAGAGTTTATTTGTCAACCAATTAATCCTTGCATGTTTTGCTTGTAACGTCGGGATAAATTGAGATTGGCGCCGTCTTTTAAGGTAACAATATAGTCGCCGTTATCAGTAGGGCGGATTTCGCGTATGGCTTGTTTTTTTATGATCGCAGAGCGATGAATGCGAATAAAGCCAAATGGTGATAGCTGCTGTTCCATTGAAGATAATGTTTGGCGATGTAAAATCGTTCGCTCATCTTGGTTGAGGTGCAATTCAACGTAGTTTCCAGCGCCGCCAACCCAAGAAATTTCATCAGGTGTTAAAAATTTTATTCTACCAGCGTCTTTTAAAACGATTTGCTGGTCATCTAATTGGTTAGATGAAAATCGTTGTACCAGTGAGCTCATCAACTCAAATTGCTGTTTCTCAGGCGCGAGCATTCTGGCTAGCTTATCTAATGTTTTGCCTAAACGAGAATTGACCATAGGCTCTAAAATAAAATCAAACAAATCACATTCAAATGCCTTAGCTGCATCAACACGATTGCTTGATAATAATATGATTTCAGTTGAGTCTGCCAATGATTGAAGTGTAGGCCAATCATGTTCTTGAATAAGCTCATTTTGTACAAAAAGTACTTTGGCACGGGTTTTTTTACAGGCTGCTATTAATTTGGCAAAACAAGACTCAACATTTGTTAGCTTAAAAAGTGAGTTATCGATTTGTTGTGACAGAATGTCTGAGAATGTTGGGTCGTTGTGACCGACGACTAGATTGTATCTATCCATTTTATCCACCTAATTACGATGCCTTTCGTAATTAATATTACGAAACTTGTCGTAATAGTCAACGAATAAATGTAAGTGGATGTAAATAGATTGATTTAAAAGGGTTTTAAAGAAAAGGGCGAAACATTTCGCCCTTACACATATTAATTTTTTAACTGCTCAAGAGCGTGCTCGCCCCAGCCTGTTAGTTGATTATTTTTAAACACAAGCGGCGTACATTCGTCTTTTGTTGTTTTACCGTCAGAGTGAATAGAGTTTGTTGCGTAGTAAAGCACACGATATTCAGTGTCGCTTTGTTTTACTAGCTCAGAAAAATTTGGTGTACCAAGTTTATTGATTACGTGTTGATACTCTTTTCCAATTTCCATATTGGCAATCGCTTTGCGGTTTTTTTCATGGGTTCTTTCCCAGCTAGATGAATAGTCTGATTTGCCTTCGCCGCCTACCGCAACAACACAGCCTGTTAAAAGTGGCAATGTGAGGGCTGATGCTAAAACTAAGTATTTCATAGAAGATCCTTGAATGATATTTCAAATATTATAATTTTCTAGTTATTAGCAGAATTAGTGCCAAAAAATTAAATCAATATTTATCAATTGGTTATTGTTTTATGCGTTTCTGTTTTTGGTGATATTTACGAAATGTTAGTGACTTTGACTAGTTACCATCGTCGTATATTCGTTTCCTTTCAAGGTATTTAAATCGTCGCTTTCTGCGGATATCTATTGTACCTAAATGAACATTTACAAAACTTCAATATTCTACCTATGCTGTTATCTACATTCATTTTCTTATTAATAAAATGAATGCAGATAACGGCATCTTAAAACTTAACACGCCGCAAAATAAAAACTTGCTGAATCAAATAAGTTTGATACATAATAAACTGTATATATAAACAGTGCTTTGTGATTTTGAAAAAATTTATACATATTGATATGGATTGTTTTTATGCAGCAGTCGAAATGCGAGACAATCCAGAGTTGAGAGATAAGCCAATCGCAATTGGCGGTAAACACCGTCGTGGTGTGTTGGCAACGGCAAACTATATTGCGCGTCAATATGGTGTGCGCTCAGCAATGTCTAACTATAAAGCGTTGCAACTGTGTCCAGAATTACTGATTGTTCCCGGCAGAATGGCAGTATACAAAGAAGTGTCTAATCAAATTAGAGAGATTTTCGCCAAATACACAGATCTAATTGAACCGCTTTCTTTAGATGAAGCCTATTTAGATGTAACCGATTGCACACAGCACTCAGGCAGTGCAACACTTATCGCTAATGCGATTCGTGATGAGATTTTTGAAACAACAGGTTTAACGGCGTCGGCGGGAATCGCACCCATTAAATTTGTGGCGAAAATTGCCAGTGATGAAAACAAACCAAATGGCTATTGTTTGATCCCTCCTCATCGGGTGCAAGGGTTTTTAAAAGCGCTTAACCTTAAAAAAATTCCTGGTGTAGGTAAAGTAACCTTAGAGAAATTGAATGCATCAGGTTTGTTTGTTGGTGAAGATGTATTAAACCTCGGTTTAAATCAAATGCAGGTAAAGTTTGGCACTTGGGGTGCTGAGTTATTTAAAAAGTGTAATGGTGAGGTGATAGGCAAAATAAATACATCACGTATTCGAAAGTCACTTTCAGTTGAGCATACCTACGAATATGATAAAACATCGCTAGAACAATGCTTAGCAGAGCTGCCAAAATTAAAAGATGAGCTTGATATAAGGTTGCAAAGTAAAGGGCTATTAAACAAAGTATCTAAGCTTTCGGTAAAAGTTAAGTTTAACGATTTTGTTTCAACAACCGCGGATTACAGCTGCACGCATTTAGATGATGATATTTTTACGCGTTTAATCGAAAAAGCCTACTTACGAGGCGGAAATAAAGGCGTGAGATTACTCGGTTTAGGTGTTGGCTTGTCTGAAAATAGCTACGAACAAGAGCAGCTTGCAATGTTTGAATCTTGATTTTTATAAATTTGCCCTCATATTTAAGCCATCTTTTCTAAACTTACGCGACAACATTGCGCGTATTTATTCGTTCAGTAAGGTTCAAAAATGACTTCACCAAAGGCCCTGCAAGCGGCATCAATTTCAGATTTACCTCAATATGTTGATAGTTTAATTATTATCTCGCCAGACTTGGCATTACTCCCAAATGATTTTCGCGATAGCGTAATGGCTACCGCGCAATTCGATAAGCGCATAGGCCAAAAAGCATTATTGTTGGTGAATGACAATGCACCTGGAAAACGTTTAGTGATTGCACCAACAGGTCCTTTAGAGCGTGACTATGACGATGTGCGTCGTTATTTCGATGCGGCAAAACAAGGTGTACTAGAAGCAAAACAAGCGGGTGCAACAAACCCTGCAATTTTAGTGCTAGGCCAATTAGATGAGCGTTATCAGCAAGCAACAACCGTAGCGTATTTAGGTGCTTGCCAAGCATTATGGCAACCGCTAGAAGCACGTGAATTTCACGGTGCGGCAATTGAACCAATTCAATCTATTACTGTTATTGGCGAATTTGATAGCCACTATGCAAATGCTATTGCACAAGGTCAGTACGCTGCGCGCGACCTTTGCGGTACTGAACCCGAGCGTATGGCACCTCCTAAATTTGCAGAATACTGTGAAAGCTTATTTACCAACAGCGCAGTATCGGTAGAGGTGATTTCAGATACTCAATTTATTGATAAAAATTACCCAATGCTTAGCACTGTAGCCCGTGCATCATACGCGGTAGAGCGTCATCACCCGCGTGTTGTTAAGCTTGAATATGTGCCTGAAGGTGATATTGAACGTACGCTATTATTTGTTGGTAAAGGCCTTGTTTACGACACAGGTGGTGCAGACTTAAAAGTAGGTGGTGCAATGGCGGGCATGAGCCGTGATAAAGGTGGCGCTGCGTCCGTTGCTGGTTTTATGAAGAGTATTGCTGAGCATCAACCTGAAGGGGTTAAAGTAGTAGCCTACTTAGCAGTTGTTCGTAATTCAATCGGCTCTGACTGTTTTGTACCAGATGAAATTATCACTAGTCGTGAAGGCGTACGAGTACGTATTGGTAATACTGATGCGGAAGGGCGCTTGGCAATGGGCGATCTCTTAAGTGAAATTAAAGATGTCGCTAAGGGTGAAGTTAACCCTGTTGTATTTACCGTTGCAACATTAACAGGACACGCTGCACGAGCAATGGGGCCTTATACTGCGCTTGTTGAAAATGGTGCATCAAGAGCGCTTAACTTATCGCACAATATCGCAACGCAAGGTGATTTATGGGCTGATGGCTCTGAAGTATCACGCGAACGCCGCGAAGACTATAGCTTTATCGCACCTAAAACGTTAGCGGACGATGTATTGTCGAGTAACAATGCGCCATCAGCAATTACCGCCCGTGGTCACCAGTTCCCAATGGCATTTTTGGCTGTGGCATCAGGCCTTGATAAGCACGGCGCAAACTCAGAACTGCCAATTCCTTACATTCATGTGGATATTGCTGGTAGTGGCGTTGAGGGCGGCGACTGGCAACACGGCAAACCAACTGCAGCATCACTTGCAAGTATTTACGCGACATTTTGTAAATAATCTTAGATGTAAAGTTACTGTTTGTCAGAGCCTGAGGTTAACCTATCTCAACTCGTGGTAAGCGTTAGCAATTGCACTTAGCGATAAAAAGGCCGAACACTTGTTCGGCCTTTTTCGTTGTCTAGTATTATTCCAATTTAAAGCGATTCACTACGGCATTCATTTGTTCACTGCTGGCTATTAGCTCATTACTTGCGCTATTTAATTGATGGGTGTTATTTAGTGACTCATCTGCCATGCCCGCTAATTCATTGATGCGCATATTTGCTTCGCTAGCTGCTTGGCTTTGCTCATCTGTTGCACGGGCAATTTGGCTATTCATTTCAGAAATCACATTCATTAACTCATCTATTTGATTGAGCACTTCATCGGCTTGACTGGCCTGAGTAACCGTATCGCGAGAGGTTGACTGCGACGCACTTACCGCAGACACCGCTTCTTGTGCGCCTTGCTGTAACTTTTGGATCATTTGTTGAATTTCTTCTGTGCTCTGCCCTGTGCGACTAGCAAGAGTTCTTACTTCATCTGCAACTACTGCAAAACCACGCCCTTGCTCACCTGCACGTGCGGCTTCAATAGCTGCATTTAATGCAAGTAAATTGGTTTGTTCTGCAATGCCTCTAATTACATCCAGTACAGCGCCAATATTGTCACTTTCTGCTGCAAGTGACGCAACGACGTCACTTACATGGTCAATGTTATTCGATAGCGATTCTATTTGACTGATAGTTTTAGTGACGACCTCTTTACCTGCTTGAGTGTTTTCTCTAGCTTGATTTGCCGCTTGCTCTGCGGCATTTGCGTTATCACTTACTTCTCTTATCTGTGCGGTCATTTGCTCCATTGCTGTTGCCACTTGCGTGGTATTATCAGACTGCATTTGAATATATTCTTGGCTGTTATCACTGGTTTTTGACACTGTGTTTGCTTGCAACAGAACTTGCTCTGAGGCACTTGCGACTTGTTTTAATGAATCGCGTATTTTGTCTGAGTATTGATTGAAGTAGCCAGAGAGTCGCGCAATTTCATCATTGCCATCAGTCGTGAGTTTTCGCGTTAAGTCGCCTTCACCCTGCGCAACATCTTTCATTAATTTAGTTGCTTCGATAGTAGGAGTAATAATACTTTTACCAATCAAATATGCCGCTGCGCCGACAACTAAAATAATTAAAAGCGCTTCGATTAATAACGCAGTTGCCTGCTGCATAAATAATTTATTGAGATTGTCTAGGTAAATGCCAGAACCGATAATCCAGCCCCATGGCTTAAAACCTTTTACATACGAGATTTTATCAACCGGTTCATCAGCTCCCGGCATAGGCCACTGATATGGCACAAAGCCTTCCCCTTGTTGTCTGACGATATTGGCCATATCGACAAATAATCTCACGCCATTAGGATCTTTCACGTTACTGAGTGATTTGCCATTAAGCTCAGGTTTGATCGGGTGCATGATCATGTTTGGCGTTGTGTCATTGATCCAATAGTAGTTATTGCCTTCATATCGTAATTTACTAATGGTTGCCTTGGCTGCGTCTTTTGCTTGTTGTTCGCTTAGTTCACCACTAATTTGTTTTGTGTGGTAGGCGGCGATTACGCTGTGTGCGGTTTCAACAATGCTTTTAGTTTTTTGGTAGGACTCGTTTTTAAGTAAATCGTATTGAGAATTTAATGTAGCGGCACTGAGTAAGGCAAGGCCGAGTACGATTAAGCCGACTAATATGGCCAATCTTTGTTGGATGCTTATGCGGCGAAGTGTTGTCATAATGCCACCTTTCGGGTACGTTGAATGTTTTAATATTAGACTATAAATTTCGAAATATATTTTGACCTAAGACATTATTTTTATAAAAGAAATAGAAAAAGCGGGCAAGCCCGCTTTTCGTTTATAAGACTAATTGTGTAGCTGTTACTGTTTGAAGTGACGGTTAAAAAAGTCGGTGATCGTTTGATGTAGGTGAGTTTGTACTTTCTTACCTCGCAAGCTGTGCTTTGAGCCAGGGTAAGTCATCATTTCAAACTGCTGTGCGTTGTCTTGCAGCTGTTTAAATAACTTAGTTGCGTGAGTAAACAGTACGTTGTCATCTGCCATGCCGTGATAGATCATCAGTGGGCCTGAGAGTCCTTCAGCATACGGGAAAACTGCACTTTGTTCATAACCTTTAGCATTGGTTTGTGGGTGACCTAAATAACGCTCTGTGTAGTGAGTATCGTAAAGCGCCCAATCGGTTACCGGTGCACCTGATACGCCAGCTTTAAAGTAGTCGCCCGCTTTAAACATTGTCATTAACGCCATGTAACCGCCGTAACTGTGGCCATAAATACCAATACGTTCAGGGTCAACAAAATCTAAAGTACGTAAGAACTCGACACCTTTGATCTGATCTTGTACTTCAATTTCACCTAGGTGTTTGTAGATTGGATCTTCAAACTTTTTACCTCGGTTGTATGAACCACGGTTATCCAATTGGAACACAATGTAACCTTGCTGCACCATGTATTGGAAGTAGAGGTTTTTGCTGCGCCAACTATTAGTAACACGCTGCGCATGTGGACCACCATAAACGTTAACCATTACAGGGTATTTTTTACCAGCCTCAAGCGCTTTCGGTTTAAACAAACGGTAATGCATTTGTTGGCCGTCATCAGCTTTTAATGTACCGTATTCTGGTTCAACTAGGTCGTTTAAATACGGTGTAAGAGGGTGGTTGTTATCAAGGCGATTCGGTTCTAACCAAGTAATAAAATTACCTAGGTTGTCACGCAGCGATACTTGTGCCGGTTGGTTTACACTTGAGCTACGGTCAATAAAGGTTTTGTTATCTTTCGCCATAACGACCGAGTGGAATTTACCTGTGTCGGTTAAACGGCGAGGTTTTGATTTTTCAAATAGCTTTGCCGAGTAAAGATGGCTCTCAAGTGGTGTGTCAGCACGGCCTGAAAAGTAAATAAGGCCATTTTTTTCGTCAATGCTCTTAATGCTTTCAACAATCCAATCACCTTGAGTGATTTGACGCACTAAGGTGCCATCTACTTTATAAAGATATAGGTGTTTAAAACCATCGCGCTCAGATGCCCAAATAAAATGCTTTTTATCGTTTAAAAAACGTAAATCAAAATGCAAGTTAATCCAAGTATCGCTGGTTTCAGTCAGTGCAACTTTTTGTTTTTTGCTTTCACTGTTATAAAAACGTAACTCTAAACGTTGTTGAGAGCGGTTTTGCCATTGGTATGAGAGTGTCTTGTCGTCGTTTAACCATTTAGCGCGTGCAAGATAGATATCTTTATCTTTGCCCATATCAACCCAGTCAATCTGCTGCGAGTTAAGGCTAACTACACCCAGTTGAATATCAACATTATTGGTGCCAGTGAATGGGTAGCGCTGATTAAATAGTTTTACTTCGTCAGCGTAAATTTCGTTGCGAATAGCTTCAGCAACAGGTGACTCATCAATACGGGTGAACGCGATTTTCGCTTCATCGCCGCTCCACCAATAACCTGTCATTCGGCTCATTTCTTCTTGTGCAACAAACTCGGCCATACCATTTTTAATGGTATCTGCGCCGTCGGTTGTTAGCTGAACTTCTTTACCAGTTGTGAGGTTTTGTACATATAAATTCTGTGCACGAATATAAGATACAAAATTGCCTTTTGGTGAAATTTTTGCGTCGGTTTCGAACTCGGGTGTATCGGTAAGTTTGCGTGATTGCTGTTTAGCTAAATCGTAATAATAAATATCACCATTTAGTGGGAATAAAAGTGCTTTGCCGTCTTTAGACCAAATGTACTCCATAATGCCTTTACCAAATACGCGCATACGTTCACGACGCGCTTTTTCTTCATCTGATAAAGTTTCTGGACCTGAAAAAATACTGTTTGAATCAACTAATACTCGATTGGTTTTATCTTTTAGGTTGTATTCCCATAAGTCGTAACGGTTGTAGTCTTCTTTTTTGCCTTGCAAGTAGGTTACTCGGCTACCATCAGGTGAAAATTTTAACTTTACCGGTGCTTTTCCTGCCAAACTTGGATCAGAAAAAATGCGCTCAAGAGACAGTGGCTGAGCCAGTGCACTCGTGCTGATTAAGCTTGCACTTGCCAAAGCAATCAATCTTTTATTCATTATTTACTCTTAGTTGCTGTTATGTGTGATAACCAGATGGTATGAAGATATAGAATTAATGGCAACAAATTGCTATAAACGACGTAAACAAATTATAAGGTAATGTGATGTTTGAATTAGCAAAAGAGCTAAAACGCGATTGTTTAGAGATCGCCGATTGGTCACTTTGTAAAGTGCTATTAATGAATGATAGCCAATATCCTTGGTTTATTTTGGTACCTAAAGTAGAAGGTGCGCGAGATATTATTGATTTAACAGAGCAGCAGCAGAATCAATTACAACTTGAGTCACGTCAATTACAGCACTTAATTCGTGAGGTATTCTCGCCTTATAAATTAAATGTGGCAGCGCTAGGTAATGTAGTAGAGCAATTACATATTCATCACATTGCGCGTTACCAAAACGATATTGCATGGCCACAACCTGTATGGGGAGCTTTCCCAGTGAAACCATATAGTAACGAACAATTACTACAATTAATTGAGCAATTTAACTTAACTGAATAAATTGTTTAGCGCAGCAAAATTTATAGGCTAAGCTTAGAGCGTGTTGACCTTTTCTGTCTTTTTCTGCAGCAGTTTGTTTGGCATTTAGACGAGGCAGAGCGATTGTGGTGTAGTTATTTTACATAAATGAGTGATAACACAGTATAAATGCCAAACAAGCGCTGCCAGTAGGGTTCAACCCAAACCGTTGTGCTCTTTGTTGTCGCTTTTTGACTTAGCCCACTAGGTCTACAAAGCGACGCCGCAATCAAAACGGTTTGGATTTGAACAGAATTTAGACCGTAAAGATCAACACGCTCTTAAAGCGCTTTGAAATATAACATAAAACTACTTAAATATGCTGGTAAAGACCTGTTGGTTAATCGGTGCAACGAGTTCGCTCGAGCAAACAGAAAACTATAAAAAGGACGATCTTTATATGTCGACAGAAAACGCATTACTTACCATTTTGGTTGAAAAAATTAACAATGATACCCTGGTATTACCAACCCTTCCGGAAGTTGCAGTAAAGGTAAGAGAAGCTGCTGACAACCCTGAGATTAATTTAATGGATATGGGTGATGTTATTGCTCATGATCCGGCACTTTCTGCGCGTATGATTAAGGTGGCTAATAGTGCATTTTTAGGACGTGCCGTTAAAGTATCGACACTTAATCAAGCGGTAACACGAATTGGTTTAAGGCAAATTAAAAACATTGCTACAGCAATGGCAATGGAACAACTGTTTGTTTCAAAAAACAAAGTGGTAAAAGAGTATTTATCTAAAAGTTGGCAAAAAACAGTTGATGTTGCATCGTCGGCAATTACGCTGTTAAGCCTGCATTTAAAGAATAACAAGCACAGCTCGCTTAACATCGACACCATTACCTTGGCATCGCTAGTTTATAATATTGGTATTTTACCAATTTTAACCGAAGCAGAGCGCCACCAAGATGTATTTGCTAACCCACAGTTTTTAGCGCAAGCGATTCAAAAACTCGGTGGTCGTATCGGTGGTCATATTATGCGTGCGTGGGATTTTACTGACGAGTTTGTGGAAGTGGCAGAACTTTGGGCAAACCCAGAATATAAGCCTGAAAACCCATGTTATGTTGATTTTATTCGCATGGCGGCGATTAGTGAAGGTCTGCTTAATGTTGCAGACAAAGAAAAGTCGTTGCAAGCCTACGTAGATAAAGGTGTGCTTAGTGATGTAGGTGTTTTAGAGGGTGATGAATACTCAGAACTACTCAATGATGTAAAATCAATGTTTGCCTAACAACTAACAACATCACATAGCATTTTATGTGATGTTGCTATTCCGCCGTAGTTTGATTCGCGAGTTGCATCGGCTTATCACCGATTAACTCTGACACAGGCACCAGTTCAATACCTTGTTCTTTTAATGCAGTAATCGCATTGGGTAGGAATTTAATGGTTTCAGGGTAGGGGTGAGCAATTGCGATACCGCTTCCTGACTTTTTAGCAATATGAATTAATTGCTTTAAGCGAAACATCATCTGTTTCTCATTCGGAATATTATCTAAAAATACCTGACGCGATGCATTAGCAACGCCAAACAGCTTAGCCATATTCTGCGCTTGACTGTCTTTGGTGGTTTTACTATCAATAAAAAACAGTGAGCGATCACGCAGGATCTCCATGGTCCACGCCATAGGCACTACCTTTTGTGTTAAAAACGAGCCCATATGATTATTGATGCCGATAACATCAGGGTAATCATTCAATGCTTCAACCAATTGGGTTTGTAATGCCTGTTTGTCCATATCTGACGTTAATGCGCCAGGTCCTAGTGCTTTACCACTAATTGCTTCCATTGGCACATGCAGAATTACATCGCGCGATAATTGCGATGCTCTGGTTGAAAAAGGCTTAGCGTAAGGGGTATAAGGCAAAATTGCGTATGACAATTCACCCGAGATATCTAATGCCGTTAAGTCGTTAGCGTGGTTACCAATATCATCAATTAAAATCGCCACACGAGCGGCAAAACAATTGCTGCTGAAAAGGGTTGCTGCTAGTAGAAACAAACAAGTAATTGAACGCACAGGTATTCTTATTATTCTTTTTAATTATTATACCAATTCACCTAAGTGGCTAAATATCTTAGCGGATATCTTCGAAACTCAGCCGCTTAACAAAAGGGTATTTAGTCAAGGCTCATCCTGAGCCTTTCTCGAAACTCTGCTAATAATGACCTATTTTTCTAGTAATTGCCACGCTTTTTCAAGTTGTAGATCATGGACTTTGGCATTAATGAATGTCTCTGTTTGTGGCTGTGTAAAATCGCCATTATGGGCAAAGTTATGCTGTAAAACAGGGTAGTCAGGTAGTATGCCAGAACCTTCGATTGAACGACCACTAGGGGTGTAATATTTAGCTGTCGTAAGCTTTAAAGCAGTTTGTCCATCGCCTAGTGGAATAAGTGATTGCACAGAGCCTTTGCCATATGAACGTGTGCCAACTAATTGTGCACGTTGATTATCTTGCAGCGCACCGGCAAGAATTTCTGCAGCAGATGCAGACCCTTCGTTAATTAACACAATAATCGGCGCGCCGCCTAGTACGTCCCCCTCTTGTGCATAATATTCTTGATTTGCTTCAGCAAAGCGCCCTTTGGTGCTCACTATGACGCCGCTTTCTAAAAATAAATCAGAGACTTCAATTGCACTATCAAGAATGCCACCAGGGTTGTCACGTAAATCGATAATTAGTCCGTTAATTTCACCGGCGACAATTTGCGAAAGATGGGCAAGCTCTTTGGCAACATCATACAAAGTATGATTGTTGAAATTGATAATGCGTAAGTAGGCGATACCTTGGCTGTTAATATTACCTTTTACGCTTTTGAGGTCGATTTTTTTACGCTCCACCTCGAAAAGTAATGGTTGTTCATGGCCATTTCGTGCAATGGTGAGTTTAACGTGTGGTTTTTGCTGCTGATTAATTAATTGAGAGACTTGCTTGATTGGTTGGTTGATAACTGAAACATCGTTTACTTTCAGTAGAATATCACCTTTTGTTAAGCCCGCTGTTTGAGCTGGTGAGTTTTCAATCGCAGCAACAATTACAATGTGCTTCTCACGCTGCTCTACCTCTATACCTAATCCGGTGTAGCGGCCATTTGCAACATTAAACAAGGCTTCAAGTTCAGTTTGGTCAAGAAACTCAGAATGGGGATCGAGTTGTTTGAAAATGGACTCGATAGCATGTTGGTTAAGTTTGTTTGCGTCGATATCATCAACGTAAAAATGCTCGATATTGGCGAGCACTTCAGCCATCGAAATATGAGATGTAGTCTTCGCGTCAGCTGATACAGCCGACACCCAGATTAAACATGCTAAAGCACAGATTTTTAAACTATTAAGAAAAAAAGTCATTGGCTCACTCCTCAAATGAGGTGTAGCCAATTATGAATCCTAAATTCGTCTACACCATTTAATAGGGTTTACCGCTCTTCCCTTATGCCGTATTTCAAAGTATAGACTAGGATTTGATTGTCCACCGCTTTGTCCCACTAAAGCAATTTGTTCTCCGGCTCTTACTTTATCGCCAACTTCCTTCAAAAGCGCTTGGCTGTGGCCGTACAGGCTCATAAACCCTTTACCATGATCAATTACAATTACCCAGCCGAATCCTTTTAACCAATCGGCAAATAATACTTGTCCGTCGGCAATTGTTTTTACCGGCGCACCTTCTTTACCGTTCATTAAAACGCCTTTCCAGCGCAGGCTACCGTGTTTTTTCTGACCGAACCTGTGGGCTAACTTTCCGTGTGACGGCCAATCGAGTTTGCCTTTTTGTTTTTGTAGGCCAACTAGCTTAACTTCGCTTTCGATGAGTTCTTGATTAAGTTGTTCAAGGGTTTGCTTTAATACTTGTTCGTTTTGTTTTAAATACACAAGTTGAGATTGGGTTTTTTGTAAGGTGTTTTTCAGCGATTGGTAATTCGCTTTTTGCTCTTTTTTAGCAACCACTAGTTTTTCTTGCTGCTGCTGTTGCGTAGTTAGCAGCTCTTCAAGTTGGGTTTGATTTTGTGCCAGTAATTGTCGGCTATTTTCTAATTCAATTAGTGTTGTTTTTAATTTTTCGAGTTCTTTTATGCGCGCGTTATTTAAATATTGATAGTAATTTAATGTGCGCTCAACATTCTGCACCTGATCTTGGCTTAAGAGCAACTTGCCATAATCATGGTTGCCGGTCATAAAAGCACTGCGCAGTTGCGCGGCAAGTGCTGACTGCTGATTTTTCTTGTCGATTTCGAGCGATTTTATTTTATCTTTAAGCGTTGCCTGTTCCGTTAGATTTAACTCAACATCAAACTTTAGCTGTTTTAGTTTTTTAGAGCTTTCGGCAATGGCGAGATCGGCTTTTTTAAGGTCTTTTTCAGTTTTATCTAGCAGTGCTTGCTGCTCTTTAAAGGTTTTATTAGTGTTCTTAAGTTGTTCTTGAACTTGGTTAAGATCATCTTTAGTACGTTCGGTATTAGCTTGCGAAGCGCAAGCTAATACCAATAAAACAACAAATAAATAACAGCGACGCATGGCTTAGTTTAACTTCATAATTGTTTCGCCAGTCATTTCGCTTGGTTGCTCCATGCCCATCAAGTGAAGCATTGTAGGTGCTACATCGCTTAACTTTTTACCCTGTAACGGTGTTGCATTGCGGCCAACATAAATAAATGGCACTGGCTCACTGGTGTGTGCCGTGTGTGCTTGCCCCGTTGTTGGGTTAACCATTTGCTCGGCGTTACCGTGGTCGGCTGTAATAAGTGCTTCTGCTCCCGTTTTTTCTAACGCTTCGACAACACGACCGATGCAGCTATCAACCGCTTCGCACGCTTTTACCGCGGCATCAAATACCCCAGAGTGGCCAACCATATCGCCGTTCGGGTAGTTACAAATAATTGCATCGTATTTACCGGATTCAATGGCTTCAACTAATTTGTCGGTTAGCATTGCTGAATTCATTTCTGGTTGAAGGTCGTAAGTTGCTACTTGCGGTGATGGAATAAGTACGCGCTCTTCGCCTTCAAACTCGGCTTCACGGCCGCCACTAAAGAAGAAAGTTACGTGCGCATATTTTTCTGTTTCAGAAATACGAAGTTGGGTTTTGTTGTGTTTTTCTAACCATTCACCAAACACGTTTGCTAGTTTCTCTGGTGGGAAAGCCACGGTCGTTTTGATGTCTGCTGCGTACTCAGTCAACATCACAAAATCAGCAAGTTGTGGTGATTTTTGTTTAGTAAACCCAGTGAAATCAGCATCCACAAATGCACGTGTCATTTGACGCGCGCGGTCAGCACGGAAGTTCATAAATAACACAGCATCGCCATCATTAATGGTAGCGGGGCTGTCGTTATCAAGAATTGCGGATGCTGAAATAAATTCATCATTTTCGTCTCGTGAATAGGCTGCATTTAGCGCCTCTAACGGGCAAGTATAAGTATGTTCTGCAGTGCCTAATGTCATTAGGTTATATGCGCTCTCTACACGTTCCCAGCGGTTATCGCGGTCCATTGCAAAGTAACGGCCAACTAAGCTTGCAATGCGGCCTACACCGAGCTCTTCGCACTTTTGTAAAACATCTTTAATCGGTTGCTCTGCGCTTCTTGGTGCGGTATCACGACCATCTAAAAAGCCGTGTACATAGATTTTCTTCGCGCCACGTTTTGCAGCTACTTCAATGGCAGCGATAATATGTTCATGGTGAGAGTGTACGCCACCTGGACTTAAAAGACCCATTAAGTGAACGGCTTTATCGTTAGCAACTGCTTTATCAATTGCGTTTACAATTGCTGGGTTTTCAGCAAATTCACCGTCATCAATCGCTTTGGTAATGCGTGTGAAATCTTGGTATACGATGCGGCCAGCGCCTAAATTAACGTGACCTACTTCAGAGTTGCCCATTTGGCCATGAGGTAAGCCAACATCTAAACCTGAGCCTGAAATAAGGGTACTTGGGTATTCTTGCCACAAACGGTCCATAACCGGTGTGTTAGCCGCTAAAATAGCATTGCTTTCTGTTTTTTCACTGTATCCCCAACCATCTAAGATAATCAGTACCAAAGGTTTTTTCTGTAACGACATTCTCATTCCTCATCCAAATAGAATTGCGCGTATCAGCACGGCGCACAAAATAGCGCGACATTTATACCATTTTTTAACCACAGATTCAGCAGTTAAGGTATTCACATTTAAAATTTTCAATTGAAACTCTAGCAGAGCTAGAATTTATTCATATCATCCGTGTATACTTGGCCACTTTTAATGTAAAGAAAAATTGAGAAAGTGATGGCACAATTTGTCGAATTTGTAACTAACAACCTGATTTTATGTTTAATTTGGGTTGGCTTATTAGGCGCCATTGTACTTGGGTGGTTTAAATCTCGCTTTTCAGCGATAAAACAGGTTAATCCTCAACAATTGACACATTTAGTCAACCGTGAGAACGGTTTAGTTGTTGATATTCGTGCCTTAAAAGACTTTAATCAAGGTCATATTGCAGGCAGCATTCACTTAGCTGCTGAAAAAGCCAAGCAAGGTGAATTTGTAGGCCTTGAAAAGTCAAAGAACGACCCAATTATCTTGGTATGTGTTTCAGGCATGACTGCGCAGTCTATTGCAAATGGGCTGGTTAAAGCAGGCTATGAACAGGTTAATGTACTATCGGGTGGTATTACTGCGTGGCAAAACGCTAACTTACCGCTGACTACAGGAAAATAATCATGGCAAATATTGTTATTTATACGAAACCAACATGCCCTTTTTGTGTGCGAGCAAAAATGCTGTTAGCGCAAAAAGATGTTGAGTACACGGAAATTGATATTGCCGCTCAGCCTGAACTTCGCGATGAAATGATTGCTAAAGCAAACGGTGGATACACAGTGCCGCAAATTTTTATTAACGACCAACACATTGGTGGTTGTGATGATATGTTTGCACTAGAACAGTCTGGTCGTTTAGACAGTTTGCTTGTTTAAAACAAAATTTAGGAAAATAAAATGACAGAAGAGAATCAAAACTTAGGCGCAGAACAACAAGCAGAAGGTCCTCAGTTTGCAGTTCAACGTATTTACGTGAAAGACGTTTCTTTCGAAACACCAAACTCACCAACTATTTTCCAAAAGGAATGGACACCAGAAGTTAAACTTGACTTAGATACACGTTCTAACAAGTTAGAAGACGGCGTATTTGAAGTAGTACTTTCAGTAACAGTTCATGCGACACTTGGTGAAGAAACTGCGTTCTTATGTGAAGTTCAACAAGCTGGTATTTTTGCAATTGGTGTTGCAAACGAAGGTCAACTAGCACATATGCTAGGTGCTTTCTGCCCGAACGTATTATTCCCATATGCACGTGAAACTGTGTCAAACATGGTTAACCGTGGTACTTTCCCACAGTTAAACCTAGCGCCAGTTAACTTTGATGCGCTATTTGCACAATACGTGCAACAACAAGCCGCTCAAGCTGCTGACGCATAATTAATTATGACTACTTCAGCAGATAATGCTGTTGCAGTACTAGGGGCGGGCTCTTACGGGACCGCCCTTGCTATTTGTTTTGCACGAAATGGTCACAATGTCGTCCTGTGGGGTCGCAACAAAGATCATATTGAAGCATTAGCAACAGCACGTGAAAACCAGCAATACTTGCCTGGTGCACAGTTTCCTGAATCACTATCATTAAATGATGATTTAGCTGCGACAGTGGCATCGTCTGATGTAGTGCTGGTGGTTGTGCCAAGTCACGCATTTTCCGAAACGCTTAAAGCAATTAAACCGCACTTAACAGCGGGAGCAAGAGTGCTATGGGCAACTAAAGGGCTAGAGCCAAATACAGGGCGCTTGTTACAGCAACTTGCTGCCGAAGTGTTAGGTGATGATGTGAGCCTTGGTGTGTTATCGGGGCCTACATTTGCGAAAGAAATGGCTATTGGTTTACCGACCGCTATTTCACTGTCATCAACGGATACAAAATTAGTTGATGATGTATCTGAGATGCTTCACTGTGGCCGTTCATTCCGTGTTTATTCGAACGATGACTTGGTTGGTGTGCAGCTTGGTGGTGCGATTAAAAATGTGATCGCAATCGGAGCAGGTATTTCTGACGGTTTTGGTTTTGGTGCGAATGCACGTACTGCGTTAATCACCCGTGGATTGGCTGAAATGTCGCGCTTAGGCGTTGCTCTTGGCGCTAAACCTGAGACTTTCATGGGCATGGCCGGTTTAGGTGACTTAATCTTAACCTGTACCGACAATCAATCGCGTAATCGCCGTTTTGGTTTAGCGCTTGGTAAAGGTCAGTCAGTTGAGCAAGCACAACAAGAAATTGGCCAAGTGGTTGAAGGTTATCGCAATACTAAAGAAGTGTTTTTACTTGCTGAGCGCAGTGGTATTGAAATGCCAATTTGTGAGCAAATTTACAATGTGCTTTATAAAGGGCAAGACGTAAAGCTTGCTGCAATGAACTTACTAGGCAGGCAGAAAAAAGCGGAAGCTTAGTTCTAATTTCAAAAATAGCTATATCTGTTTAAAAAGGCTTTACCGCTTAAGTGTGGTAAAGCCTTTGTTTTTATTAGCCTTGAATATCTTTTGATAACGTAGTTCTATTCAATTGGTTTACACAGCGCCTTCAAAATCAAACTGACGCCACGCTTCGTAAATAAATACGGCAACGGCATTGGATAAATTCATGCTGCGGCTATCTGGCATCATTGGAATACGCAGCCTTTGCTCTGTTGGCAGTGACTCAATCACTTCATTTGGTAAGCCACGAGTTTCAGGACCAAACATTAAACAGTCGCCGCGTTCGAATTTAGCTTTATGGTAATGGCCTGAGCCTTTTGTAGTGCAGGCAAAAACGCGCTTTGGTTGTACTTTAGCAAAAAAGGCATCTAAATTTGCGTGACGTTCAACGTGGCTAAACTCATGGTAATCTAGTCCAGCTCTACGCACTCTTTTGTCGTCCCATTCAAAGCCTAATGGCTCAATAAGGTGAAGGTTAAAACCAGAATTAGCGCACAGGCGAATAATATTTCCAGTGTTGGGTGGGATTTCTGGTTGATAGAGTACAATGTCTAACATGGGAAGTCTCAAATTTATAGTTTCTCTTAGTTTAACAAAGCTTTCAGGTTAGATACTATATGTTTTGAGCGTGATGCAGGTAAGGTTTGTCATTTTAAAAATGAAAGAAAAAGATTATGCATATTGGGTTAAACTCTCGAGCAGTTTAACCCTTGTTTTAGCAAGCACCATGGTTGCAGCAAAGTTTTGGGCCTGGATGAGCACTGGCTCTACCACTATGTTGGGTTCGTTAACTGATTCTTTGCTTGATATTACGGCATCTGCCATTAACTTTTGGGTGCTTCGAATTGCACTTGTACCAGCAGATGATGACCACCGCTTTGGTCACGGAAAAGCTGAATCGTTAGTAGGGCTTGGGCAAGCAGCATTTATTGCTGGTAGCGCGTGCTTGTTGGCGTTTTATGGTGTAGAGCGATTATTTAACCCGGTAAAAAGCGAAGCCGTATTTACCGGCGTTGTTGTTAGTATTTATGCCGTAGTGTGTACCTTATTAATTATCGCAATTCAGCATTGGGCATTAAAGCAAACTAAATCGGTAGCGATAAAGGCTGATTCAGTGCATTACAAAGGCGATTTACTGCTAAATTTGAGCGTTATTGTTGCCCTTGTACTGGCCAATATTGGTTGGGTATACAGTGATGGTATATTTACCTTGCTGATTGCGGGTTATTTATTTTATAACGCTTATGATGTTGCAAAAGAATCAACTGATTATTTAATGGATAAAGAGTTAGCTGATGACATTAAGTTGCAAATTGAACAGGCGGTGTTATCTCACTCTGAGGTGCTTGGTTTTCATGAGTTACGCACTCGTCAAAGCGGGCCTACCAAATTTATTCAATTGCACTTAGAACTTGATAGTAACCTTACTTTAGCAAATGCTCATCGTATTTCGGTTGAGGTGGAAGAGGCCATTCACAGTATCATGGATGGCGAAGTGGATGTGCTTATTCATAAAGATCCGTTTTAAAAAATTGAAAAATATCGTTTAGAGCAAGATCGCGAATAGCATCTTGCTCAAATAAAATCTCATGTAAACTGCCGTGATAACATTTCTTTTGCATTGTTTTATTGCGTGCTACAACCTTATCTTGCCATGTGTTGGCAACTATCATATCGCGCTCAGCCTGCATCAATAAAATAGGTAATGCTGTGGAGGTGGATTGGATCTGGTCAATTGCCCGAAATGCCTGTTTGAGCCAACCTACCGTTACCCCGCCTAGCTGCAGTGTTGGGTTCTCTTTATACAGAGTGCGAAATGCATTGTAGCGCGTTTCACATTGCATCAGTGGATTGTCCTGAAATGGCTTTTCTAGGTATCCAGATTGGCCAAAAAAGTAATGTGTATTTAAGCCAAGTAAACTGAGTATATTTACGATTAATTTTGCTACAGGGTATGGAAAGCCAGGTGTTGGAATGCCGAACATAGGGGCACTGAGCACAGCTTTTTCAAATGGGTGTGTATGATTTGCCAAGTACAAATAGCTAATTGCAGCGCCCATTGAGTGTGCCAGTAAATAGTGTTTACCTTGCCAGTTTTGCTTTACGACTTGTTCAACAAAGAGTGAAAGCCCTTGTATATAGTCTTCGAAGCTATGAATGTAGCCCTTATCTGCAACGGGTAATATACGGCTCGACACACCTTGCCCAAGATGGTCGCACATAAAAACGGCAAATCCTTTGCTATAAAAATCATAGGCGAGCTCTTGGTATTTTAAATAGCTTTCACAGCGACCATTTACTATGGTCACAGCCGCTTTGGCGTTATTCGGTATTATAAACGCGTAGCCAAGTTGATTGCCATGAAGCGCTAACTTAGCGTGAGTGACGGTTGACCAAAATTGTTCGATGTTATGTTGTTTAGTCATGATTTAGGGTAATGGTTACTTTTAAGCCTGAATTGTGTTGATTTTCGAGTGTAATGGTACCTTTGTGTATTTCTACAGCATGTTTAGTTATTGCTAGACCTAATCCAGTGCCGCCGCTATTACGCTCTCGCGATTGTGAAATGCGGTAAAAGGGTTCAAGTAGCATAGGTAATTCTGACGCTTCAACACCTTCACCATCATCGCTAATTGTTACAATTACGGCTTTGTCGTAATCTTTAATATCGCAGTGAATCGTTGTTTTTGCATATCTAATTGCGTTACGCAAAATATTTTCAAATGCGCTGGCGATAAGTGCAGCATCTAACTCGAGTTGTTTGCTGGTAGAGCCTGTTACTTTTAGTTGTTTATGCTGTTGCTCCGATTCAAATTCCGCATCTTTGAGCACTTGCTGTAGAATTGATTGCAATGGCTGAAGGTCTTTTTGAATAAATTGATTATTCGCTTCTAACCTGGATAGCTTTAATACATCTGAGATCATCTGATCAAGATTGTTTGCCTCTTTTTCGATGCGTGATAGATAACTTTCTTGCTCGCTTGATTGTTTAAGTTGTGCAAGCCCCGTAGCCATTTGTAAGCGTGTTAAGGGGGAGCGTAACTCGTGTGATACATCAGCCATTAGGCGCTTTTGGCTGGTGACTAAAGATTCTAGGCGCTGCGCCATAACATTAAAGTCGTTTGCCAGCATTGTGAGCTCATCGCCTGATTTACGATTCATTTCAATACGGGTATCAAGTTGTCCATTGGCAAGTTGCGTTGTTGCGCGTTTAATTTTATTTATCGGTTTTATTAGTGTTCTACTAAACAGTAAACTTAACAATAAGGTTGCACCGATAACGACCAGCGTTTTTAGCCATGCTGGCATTAAAATAATACGCAAACCAAGTGGTGGAGTACGCCAAGGTTCAATCTCATACATTAGAAATGTTTGTTGTTGATACGATACTTTAAATGGTCCTAACGCGCGGTATTTATCTGTGGTGATAATTTGTGGCTCTAGCTGTTGGGTAAAAGCGAGTAAACTTACATCAGGCTGTTGCGTATTTTGCTGGTTAAAAAACGCCAGATTGGAGTCGACTTGCGTAAAATACAACAAACGATGACGGGCAATGCGTGGGTGTGACGCTAGTTGCTCTAGCGTTTTATCGGGCTTTTTATGCTGTGCACGCTCGAGACCATTTGCCAAACGTTTTAGGTTGATAAGCTTTGGGCCATGAAGTTTATGACTATCAACATTAGACTCAGTAAGCTGACTAAAAACAAAAAGCACAGCTAAAGTGAATAAAATGGTTAACCAAAACCAACTAAACACTTTAAAAAATAGGTAATTTCTTGGGTTAAATTTATTTAGCATCAGTTAATTTCCAAGCAAAATATAGCCTGCACCACGCACGGTTTTTATTTTTTCTTGCTCGATGTGCTCTGCTATTTTTTTCCGAATATTACTGACATGCATGTCGATAGAGCGGTCAAAGGCGGCGAGTTTTCGACCTAGCACTTGCTCGCTAATTGTCTCTTTGCTAACGATTTCACCTTGGTTATTTAACAGTAAAAACAAAATTTCAAATTCAGTACCAGTAAGCTCAATTTTTTGCTCTGCAGCAAATGCTTCGCGGGTATGCGGCGTTAGCCTAATGCCATTTTCTTCAATAATGGCGTTGCTGTGCATTTGCTGAATATTTTCGATTCGGCGTGTGATTGCTTTCACCCTGGCTAATAATTCGCGGTGATTAAATGGCTTGGCTAAATAATCATCAGCGCCAAGTTCTAAGCCAAATATACGGTCAAAATCTTCACCTTTTGCGGTTAGCATAATAACAGGGGTAAGTTTACTTTGGCGCAGCTGTTTTAATACTTCGAACCCGTCAAGGCCAGGTAACATCACATCAAGTAAAATAACGTCATAGTTTTGTGCAAGCGCTTGCTCTAAGCCCGTATCCCCGCGGTGACACGCTGTGATATTAAACTCATGGGAAGAAAGGTACTCGGTAAGTAACTCGCTAAGTTCTATGTCATCATCAATTAGAAGTACGTTCATTTCTTTGCCTTGCAATACAACTGATACGCCTATTTTAAGGGGAATTTATGCAGCCAAAAAGCAATTTACACAACCTTTACATTGCTTTGCGTTGCTTTTCATTGAGCTTGCTAAAGTAACCATAACACCAAATAAGACACAACTGGAGAATGTTATGAAATTTAAAATGTTAGTTTCGGCGGCAGTATTATCAATTGCAGCACTTTCAAGCAGCGTAGTTATGGCAAAACCGCATAAAGAGGGCTTTAACATGTACCGAATGTTACTTTCAGAGCGCGGTGTTTCACGTTTAGACTTAACTAAGGTGCAACAAGACAAAATAAAAAGTATTGCTGATGCAGAAAAAGCGGCGCTAAAAGCATTTAAAGAGCGCAATCCGAATGCACGTGCTGATGTTAAAGCACTTGTGCATGCTGAAGTATTTGACGAAGTGGCATTTAGACAAATGCTTGCTAAACAGCAAGCTGAACGCACCGAGCTTGCTGTTATGAAAGCGAAAAATAAAAATGCAGTTTGGAATACGTTAACGACGGAGCAGCAGGAAAAGCTTAAAAAAGTAATGAAACGTAAAAATAAGCAAAAGCGCTCAAAGCAACATGCAGAAAAGTAGCTAACAGATAGTGTAACTAACCAAATATATTGTTTGTGTTTGGTTAGTGCATCTTTTTACTTTTTTATTTATGTTTGTGAAATTTTGTACAGTTTGACCCGTGCTAGGTGTACGAATTTTATTCATTTAATCACAAAGTTAAACACTTTTTTCTAGCCCAAGGCGCTAATGTAATTTCAGGTCAATAAGGAAATTACATTATGAATAATATAAAAAACAAAATAGGAACGGCATTTGTTGTGCCGGCATTATGTGTACTGTCTGTTGCGTGTGATAGTGACTCGCATCAATATCGAGATACGTCTCAACCGGTCGTCATCGACTTTAATGATGACCATCATGATTTTTCAGCACTATTCACGGACTACCCGCAAGGGCAAGAAGGTTTTTTCGAACTGGCATCTTCTTACCAACAGTTACCAACACCTTATGAAGATAGGCATGCCTATCGCTTATATGGTAGTAACCGTTCAGATGATTTATTTATGGGGCTTTATGGCAAAATTGATAATTTAAAGCCAGCAAAGCGCTATAACCTTTCGTTAAAAGCCACCATAGTTACCAATATTCAATCAAATTGTGCAGGCATTGGCGGGCCACCAGGTGAGTCCGTTTATATCAAAGTCGCAACTCACTCAGAGCAGCCTAAAAATAGCCTTAAAGATGGCATGTATCGCCTTAATTGGGATGTAGGCACACAAGGCGAACGAGGAGAGCATAGCCTGGTGGTAGGGGATATTAGTAACGGTATCGATTGTATGGCTGAAAATCGTTATATTGCGAAAGAGATGACCTCCGAGCTAAGTATTCCTGTCACGGCTAATGATAATGGCGATGTATGGATTATGGTTGGTAGTGACTCAGGTTTTGAAGGGCCATCTGAATTATTTATTTCACATATTTCAGTGGCCTTTACTGATTAACCTTAGGTTTGGTTAACTAATCTTTAAAAAAGCCTTCCTGGTTTGCAGCAAGCATTGCTTCGATGTCTTCGATAGACTCAGGAGTAAATGCTTGCTCGGGTGTTAGAGGTGTGGAAATCGTATGATTTTCTTCTGACCATTCGCCTAAATCAATAAGTTGACAGCGTTTAGAACAAAAAGGGCGAAATTTAGCGCTTTCTTGCCAGATAACCTCTTTTTGGCAAGTAGGGCATTTTACTGTTGTTGGCATAAAAATAACTTCAATTATGTTGATAACGCAAATGTTAGAGAATAACTGTGTTTGAGTAAAGCGCTTGGTTTAAATCAGCCGTTCAATATCCCATAGGCAATGCAGATCTTGTTCATCGTTCTCTAACCCAAGTTTATAGCGTAATTTAAACCCTCAATTCATGCGCTTAGTAACTGGTAACACGGTTAATCTCGGCAAGACTAGTTACCCCTGACGCAGCTTTTTCTAGCCCTGAAAGTCGTAAACTATTAAACCCACTCGCTAATGATGCTTTGGCGATATCCAAAGAATTTCCGCCCGACATAATGATTTGTGATATTTCAGAGGTAATTCGCATTACTTCATAGATACCGACTCGACCTTTATAACCTTCTGTACAATGTTCGCACCCAACAGCTTTAAATAATGTAATATTGCCAATCTGCTCGTCAGAGAAACCCTGCGACTTGAGTTCTTCGATCGGTAAGGTTTCAGGAGTTTTACAGTTATTGCAAAGGCGTCTAGCAAGGCGTTGCGCAATGATTAAGCTAATAGAACTTGCAACATTGTACGCGGGTACGCCCATATTAAGTAAGCGGGTAAGGGTTTCGGGTGCTGAGTTAGTGTGCAGCGTACTTAATACTAAGTGACCCGTTTGCGCTGCTTTGATTGCGATTTCAGCGGTCTCTAAATCACGTATCTCACCAACCATTACAATATCGGGATCTTGGCGAAGGAAAGCGCGAAGTGCGTTTGCGAATGTCATATCTGCTCTTGGGTTAATCTGTACTTGATTAACACCGACAAGGTTTATTTCGACAGGGTCTTCGGCTGTGGAAATATTAACCTCGGCTTTGTTTAAAATATTTAAGCCGGTGTAGAGTGATACCGTTTTACCTGAGCCTGTTGGACCTGTAACTAAGATCATGCCTTGAGGTTGTGACAGTGCATCTAAATACATGGCTTTTTGCGCCGGCTCATAACCAAGTACATCAATACCGAGCATTGCACTGCTCGAATCTAAAATACGCATTACAATTTTCTCTCCCCATAAAGTGGGTAGGGTAGAGACACGAAAATCGATACTTTTTTTCGCTGTAATTTTTAATTTGATACGGCCATCTTGCGGTTTACGCTTTTCTGCAATATCTAGTTGAGACATTACTTTCACACGAGCTGAAATTCGTGACGATAACATTTGCGGCGGCGATGCGACCTCATGCAGAATACCATCAATACGAAAACGGATGCGATAGGTTTTCTCGTAGGGCTCAAAATGTAAATCAGAGGCACCTTTGCGTATTGCATCCATCAAAATTTTATTGATATATACAATTATAGGAGCATCGTCTTTGTCTTCTTGTGCAGCATCGCTAAGATTAGCACTTGTTTCTTGAACTTCGATATCACCAAATTGTTCAAATTCATCATCTGTGAGTTCTAAATTATCAGTCTTACTGAAAATAGATTCGATAAATTGTTCAAGTCCATTGAAGTCGACGACGATGGCTTCTGTCTGAAGACCTGTATTGAATTCGAAATCTTCAAAGGCATCGAAATTTGTAGGGTCAGAGGTGGCTAAAAACAACGTTCTTCCACGTTTTGATAAGGGGAGCAGATGATGTTTTTTAACTAACTCTTCGCTAATGTTATCGAGAGGAATACTATTAGGATCGACTTTGGCAATATTTAATGTTGGTAGGTTAAACCAAGAAGAGCAGTGCGCTGCTAGTTGCTTTGAAGACAGTTTGCTATTGTTAAGTATAAATTCACAGGTATGCGCCGATGCGTTTGCTGAAGAGCTAACCTGTTCATGTGCAATAAACCCCATCGCAACACATTTACGAATAAGCGGAGAGTTTACATTCATCGCTTGCCTCCAATTCAATCTACTTTAAGTGTTGTTGAGATTATTTGGATTGCAAGTTTTAAGAAAAATCAGGAAATTAATTACGCTTTAGGATGTGGAGTTTTACTTTGCGAGCGAACTATAACGTCGCTACTGATTGTTTACGATATGAATACAGAAATTTTATCTGTTTGATAGCTTTTGGTGAATAGCAGTGATTTGTGCATAGGTATTTTCAAGTGACAAGGTGTTATCAATAACGTAATCTGCTTTTTTTAATTTAATACTCCTAGGCATTTGAGCTGCAATAATCTGTTTTATTTGTTGTTTATTGACACCGTCACGCTCACTACCTCGCATAATTTGCAGTTCCTCGGGAATATCCACTAATAGTGTTTTTTCACATAACTTATCAAGGTTATTTTCGAATAACAGAGGAGCGTCCAAAATAACGTAGGATCCATTAGCTGCATTTAATTGCACTAAGATCTCTTGGCGAATAACTGGATGTAATAAGTTATTAAGCCACAGCTTCTCGGATTCGTTTGAGAAGATAAGCTTTCTGAGTTCGGCTCGATTGAGTTCGCCATTATCTAAAACAATCTGAGAGCCAAAATGTGCTTTAATCTTTTTAAGGCTGGGCGAGTTAGGTGCAACAACTTGCTTTGCTATAGCATCCGCGTCAACAATAGTGATACCAAGTTTTTTGAAATAGTTTGATACAGTGGATTTTCCGGTGGCAATACCACCGGTTAACCCTATTACTGGAGCTGGCATATTATAAGGATAAAAAATTAAAATAAGCTGTTTGGATTTGTTCACCCCAAATGAGGGAAATCCAGCCTGCTATCGCAATGTAAGGCCCAAATGGAATTGGTGTTGCTTTATCTTTCCCTTGTATTGAAAGAAGCGTAATCCCAATTATTGCACCTACCAAGCTCGACATTAACACTATCATTGGTAAATACTGCCAGCCTAAAAGGGCACCAAACACAGCCATTAGCTTAAAGTCACCATAGCCCATACCCTCTTTGCCGGTGAGTAATTTAAATACCCAATATACCGACCAAAAAACGAGGTAACCTGCAGCTGCACCAATAATAGCTTGCGATGGTTCAATAGTAAGTCCCATAACAGACGCTATTAATACCAACCACAGCAATGGCAATGTAATTTGATCCGGCAATAACATATGATCAATATCAATGAAAATAAGTGATATTAGCGCGTATGTCAGTATTAAGTACAAAGCTGCTTGCTCAGTTACACCGAAATAATACGCTATCACAAGGCCAGACAGGCCAGTTAAAAGCTCAATGCTCGGGTAGCGAACTGAAATCTTGGTACCACAGCAGGCCGCTTTACCACGTAAAAATAACCAACCAAATACCGGCAAATTAAACCAAGGTTTAATTTGTGTATTACAGTGAGGGCAAGTTGAACTTGGTGTAATTAAGTTAAATGTTTCTGTGCTTGCCTCATAAGGTGTTTTGAGGTTATCAGCAAGTAGCAAACTGCATTCTGCTTTCCACTCATTCTCCATCATCTTTGGCACACGATAGATGACAACGTTTAGAAAGCTACCGATGCAGATGCTGACCAAAAAAGTTGTTAAGTAATAGAACCAAGATGTTTCAATAAATAACTCTATGACACTACTCATTGAATTTAGCCGCCAACAATTTTGCCTAATTGGAAAATAGGCAAGTACATAGCAACAATCAAACCGCCGACAAGAACACCCAACACAGCCATAATTAAAGGCTCTAGCAAACTTGATAAACCATCAACTGCATCATCCACTTCAGCTTCATAGATACTTGCAACTTTCCCTAACATATCGTCAAGCGAGCCTGACTCTTCACCAATCGCAACCATTTGAATTACCATATCTGGGAAAACTCCAGAATTTTTCATCGCAAAATTCATTTGGTTACCTGAGCTCACTTCATTTTTGATATCTAATATAGCGTCGCGGTAAACGGCATTTCCGGAAGCTCCAGCCGCAGAGTCAAGTGCATCAACAAGAGGCACACCAGCGGCAAATGTTGTAGAAAGTGTGCGAGCATACCTTGCTACTGCAGCTTTGTTTAGGATCAATCCTATTACAGGAAGCTTTAAAATAGTTTTGTCAGTATTGTCTCGTACTTTTTTACTGGATTGGTGAGCGCGTTTGAAAAGGAAAAAACCAACCCCCATTGTTCCAAATACAATCCACCAGTAGGATTGCATAAACTCAGATATTCCAATTACAAATTGAGTAAACGCAGGTAACTCTGCACCAAAACCGGCAAAAACTTGTTCGAATTGTGGAACCACGAAAATAAGAAGAATAACAGTAACAATAAACGCGATAGTTAGTACAGCAATTGGGTAAAACATTGCTTTTTTAATTTTTGATTTTAACGCTTCTGCTTTTTCTTTGTATAGTGCAACACGATCAAAAATTCTATCTAGCGCACCTGACTGTTCACCCGATTCGACTAAGTCACAATATAGTTCGTCAAAATATTTTGGATGGGCTCGTAGTGCTGTGCTCAATGGATCACCTGCTTTGACCTCATCCGCAATCTTAACTATTAATTTTTGTAGCGTTTTGTTTTCTGAACCATTTGCTATCATATCGAGCGCTTGAATAAGCGAGACACCAGCTAATAACATGGTCGCAAGTTGGCGCGTAAACACTGCAATATCTTTCGGCTTTATGGGCTTGTCATTACTCATCCCAAAGAGAGGTTGAGCCTTCTTTTTTACTTTAGATGGGGTGATACCTTGTTTTCGTAATTGCGCTTTTACAATAGCTATAGAAGGGCCATTTAATTCACCCTCCATGCGTTTTCCGCGAGCATTAACGCCTACCCAAGCGAACGTAGTAAGACCTTTGTTTTTATCTTTTTTTGCCATGTTTCATCCTTAATATTAAGCGTGAAGAGCTCAATAGCCTGAATATAGTTATAGTTTAACTTTATCTAAAGTATCTTTCTATAAGAACTGATTAATAGCTAGTCACTCGGTTAATTTCGGTTATACTGGTAACCCCAGACATTGCTTTAATCAACCCTGACTTTCGTAGGTTATTTATGCCCTCTTGCTCGGCAATTTTGGCTATTTCTAAAGAGTTACCACCTTGCATGATTACGTCAGCAATTTTAGGTGTTATAGGCATTACTTCGTAAACACCAACACGGCCTTTATATCCTTCAGTACATTTGTCGCAGCCAACTGCTTTGTATAATTGTATTGATGATATTTGCGACGCAGTGAATCCTAAATTGCTTAGCTCTTGTTCAGGAAGAGTCTCAGGAGCTTTGCATAAAGGACACAATCGTCTGGCTAATCGCTGAGCTATAATAAGGCTTACTGAACTTGCAATATTATATGATGGAACACCCATATTCATTAAACGTGTAAGCGTTTCTGGTGCAGAGTTTGTATGCAATGTACTTAAAACTAAATGACCAGTTTGGGCTGCCTTTATAGAAATTTCAGCAGTTTCTAAGTCACGAATCTCACCTACCATAACAATATCAGGATCTTGACGTAAGAATGCTCTTAAGGCATTTGCAAAAGTCATTTCAGCTCTAGGATTAATTTGTACTTGATTTATGCCAACAAGGTTTATTTCAACTGGGTCTTCGGCTGTCGAAATATTACGCTCAGGCTTATTTAGTATATTTAAGCCTGTGTAAAGCGATACGGTTTTACCTGAACCTGTAGGGCCGGTAACTAAAATCATGCCTTGAGGTTGAGCTAAGGCATTTAAATAAAGCTCTTTTTGCTCGGGCTCATAGCCTAATACATCAATGCCTAGCATTGCGCTAGATGAGTCTAGAATACGCATTACGATTTTTTCACCCCAAAGTGTAGGGAGAGTAGAAACACGAAAATCGATACTTTTCTTAGCGGTAATCTTTAATTTTATACGGCCATCTTGCGGTTTTCGTTTTTCAGCTAAATCAAGCTGAGACATTACTTTAATTCGGGCTGATATTCGGCTTTCCAACCCAATTGGTGGATTTGCAACTTCATGCAGTACACCATCAACACGAAATCGAATTCTGTATACATGTTCGTAAGGTTCAAAATGTAAATCGGAAGCGCCGCGTTTTATTGCGTCCATCAATATTTTATTGATATAAACAATTATTGGAGCGTCTTCCTCTTTATTATTTACATCATTTTCGGTCTCTCGCTCATCTACATCAGCTGTTACGCCGCTTAGTTCACTTAGTTGGTCATCATTTAGTTCTATTCCGTCGCTTTTTTCAAAAAGTGAATCGATTGCTTTATCTAACTCGTCATATGCGACGACCACCACTTCTGTCTGAAGTCCTGTATTAAACTCATAGTCCTCAAAGGCATCAAAATTTGTCGGATCAGCACTCGCTAGATAGAGAGTTTTTCCTTTTAAAGCTATTGGAAGAACATGATGTTTTTTTATGAGCTTCTCATTTCTTTCTTTACCGTCGGGGATAAACGCTAAATCAAGTTCTTTAATTGACAAAAAGGGAGCCTGAAAAAGCTGGGCTGCCTTTTGTGCAAGTTGCTCGGCGGTAAATGAGCTTAGCTGACACAAATACTCAGGGATTGTTGTGCTTTCGTCTTTATCACTTAGTCTGCTTTGATCTATGTAACCAAAACTTACAAGTTTTCTAATCAGTGGTGAGCTTAGTTTCATTGTTTTTATGTTCTAGTAATTCTTTTTTGTATTGATGCTTTAAATTTGCATAAGGAAAATATGATTTAACATGAAAAACCTCACTTTCATCACAGCTGCTTGTTTTGTCACAATTTTCTAAAAATGTTATTGCTAGCTTTTCTGAAGGTATTTCTTTTAAGGTATTCAGGATATCTGCGTTAACACTTTTTATGTTAGAAACATCATTACCTGCGTAAAGGTTCGCTATGAGAATATCTATCTGGCGGGTGTAATCCTGAGTAGGAAGCCCCCAAATTATGTTCTCTTTGGCGTTTAAGCGTACTTCTAAACTGTAATTCCCGGTATATTTCATCGCTGATAGCGCAGAAAACCAAATTAATGGAAGGATTAGGCTAGTCAACAAGAAAGTAGATACCAAACACAAATTCATGTTAGGTCTTATACTGGCATAGTTTTTAGGAGATACGAAGACATAAAAAATGAGACTAAATAGTATAAAAGTATAACTAGTTAAATAAAAAGGGAACTCTAATTGAGAAAGAATGAAAGTAGGTAGCAATATTATAGCTGCCCAAGGCGCACCTTTGAATCGTTTATGTTTTACTAGTATGTATAGTGTTACGCAGAATAAAGATACGATAAAAAGGAGGCCAAACAACCCTAGTTCGATAGCCCACAACAAAACTTCGTTATGAGGATGATCTATATAGTTATCAACAGGAACTATATCTTGATTGTTAAAAGACCGGTCCATTAAGGAGTAATGATAACTAGATTTAAATGAATTAGCTCCCCAGCCTAAAATTGGTTTTTCTTGAATCATCCATATAGAGTGTTCGTACATTTGAACTCGAGCTGACACGTTTGTTATTTGGCTAGGTGTACGAGATGGTTCTGTAAAGGCGTTTGATATAACTGGAAGAATAAATCCCAAAACTAAGGCTATTGATGCTTTTTTAGCACGTTTAGCTTTCCTTTCTTTTAGTAAATATATTATTAAAAGAATTGTACAGGTTGCAAAACTTATAAATGCTGATTTAGATGTAGCGATGTAAAGTACTAAAGGGGTTAAAAGTAAATAAGTTAAAGCACTTAAAGTTACTAGTTTAAACTTTTTATTTGGTTTCAGTTTAAGTGTTAAATAAAGTGCGATTACGGCACCAATGACTACCATATTGGCAAATACGTTAACTTGTCGTATCACACCCACCATTTTAATTTCTTGTCCTGATGTGTATGTATATATCTGAGATGATATAAAGTGCTGATATAAACCGTAAATTTGTTGAGAAAATAGAAAATAAAAAACTAAAATTATAATTAGCAGTTTATTTGGTTTTAACCAATAAAGTACCTGAATAAACATCAGGAAATAGACAATCACATATAGTTTTACTTTAGTCGAGTCTACCCAACTTAACTGAGGGCTATAAAAAAGTGTGTATATAAATAAGCAAGCTACGCATAAACTAGCTAATACCAGTATGTTTTTAGATAAAAACAACTCGTTGCGTTTATTATTTGATTTAACGAAGGATGCCAAGGCAATAAAAATAAAAGGAAAAATTATTAAGCTATTAGTAGGCTCTGCTAATCCATAATATCCAATCGTATAGGTTGGAATAAAAGGTAAAATAAAAAATGTAAGAGATAGAGTATAGAATACGACTCTTGAATACTTATTTATAAACAAACATGCCTCGAAATCAAGGGGAATAAAAAATATTAGAGTATAGAAAGATTAGGTGAGAGTTGATACAACTTTGCACATCTAGTATTAAGATGTGCAAAGTACAAAATTAGTTAATTACTAAATTAATTTACAGCTACCACTCGCCAGCTGACATTCAACAGCATTAGCTTCACCAGGAGCTTTTGCTGAGAATTGCGCTGCACCTGTTGCGCCTACAGCAATACCACTTAACGCGGTACAACGTTCCGCAGTGCCTGCTGGGTATGCAGTGCCATTTTGAGAAGTATGCACGATGCCGGCACGTACGTGTGCAGCTGCTTCCGCTAGACATGCTTTGTTAGCGCCATCGCGAGTGTAATCGTTATACGCAGGAAGTGCTACTGCTGCAAGAATACCGATGATTGCAACAACGATCATTAATTCGATTAGTGTGAAACCCTTTTGGGCTGTTTGTTTCATGTTTTTCATAATGTACCTCTAACGAGTGTTTATGGGGCTAAGTTATTAAAAAGAGCTGCCTGTTAAACAGGGCATACTCATTCCATTAATTAGTATAGTTAAACTTCTCTAATGAGAAAGTAAGTATTAGTAACTTTTCCCTAAGCGATTAATACCAAACCATAAAAAATTATTAATTTGTTTCTAAAAACCACCTAAAGGTACTACTAAGTTGGCTTACTAGGAACAAAACTAATTCCTTATTACTAGCCTGTACTTCCTGTACTCGCTATTTCTAATGAGATGCTAGCACGACATTTATGACTTGTGTAGCATCTTTTTTTACAATTAGCTTACATGTTCCTAAATTAATACAAAAGGATTGCTCTTTCTGTATGAAAAAAGTTAAAGTTCACTAACTAGTCGCCATTATTTTCAAAACGCATTGATAAATCAAGCGCTTTTACATGTTTTGTTAATGCACCTGACGAAATAAAGTCGACACCTGCTTGTGAATAGGTGCGTAAAGTCTCTAATGTCATATTACCTGACACTTCCAGTTTGGCGCGTTTGTTGGTGATTGTTACCGCCTTGTTAATCATCTCAACTGTGAAATTATCAAGCATTATAATGTCTGCACCAGCATCAAGAGCCAACTCTAGTTCTGCTAAGTTTTCTACTTCTACTTCTACTTTTTTATCTGGGTGATTTGTTTTCGCTTGTGCTACCGCATTTTCAATGCCACCACAGGCAGCAATATGGTTTTCTTTAATTAGAAAAGCGTCAAACAATCCGATGCGGTGATTTTCGCCACCACCGCATTTCACTGCGTATTTTTGTAATAAGCGTAATCCCGGGATTGTTTTTCGTGTATCGAGCAGTTGTGTTCCTGTACCAACTAACTCTTTTACATAGTGGGCGGTAGTCGTTGCTGTGCCTGAAAGTGTTTGTACAAAGTTAAGCGCGGTGCGCTCGGCAGTTAAAATTGCGCGTGCATTACCAACCGCGGTAAATAACGTTTGGTTTTCTTCAATGGTATCGCCATCTTCAACAAGTACGTTTACTTCAACACTAGGGTCAACTTGCTCAAATACTTCTAAAATAAGTTGCTTGCCACAAAAAACACCCGCTTCGCGTGTAATTACTTTTGCGTTTGCTTGTTGAGTTGCTGGAATAAGCTGTGCGGTAATATCGCCATCAGCACTTTGGTAGTTTAAGTCTTCGTCGAGTGCAGATTTAACAAGTTGAGAAATTAATTGTTGAGAGAGAGCCATAGTGAAATTACAGATAATGAACGTTGTTATAATTTTATCCTGTTGATTTTAAGTTGGCTATGATTTTATTGGATTTCAGATTTCAGATTTCAGATTTCAGATTTCAGATTTCAGATTTCAGATTTCAGATTTCAGATTTCTTTCGGCAAGTGTTAATCTAAATCTAATTTCTGCAGGCTACTTCGAAACATGCAAATAGAACAACACGTATTAAAAGGTATTTGCTTTTTACCTTCTCCTCATTTTAATGAACGACCCGATGAGCAAGATATTTCCCTAATTGTACTTCACAATATTTCGTTGCCGGCAGGTCAGTTTGGCTTACCGTATATTTCTGATTTATTTTTAGGTTGTTTGGATTGCAAGGCTGACCCGAGTTTTGTTGATTTAGAAGGGCTTGAAGTATCAGCGCATTGTTTAATTCGCCGCGGTGGTGAAGTTATTCAGTACGTGCCATTTAATAAACGGGCATGGCATGCGGGTGTGTCTGAGTATAAAGGTAGGCAGGGATGTAATGACTTTAGTATTGGTATTGAGTTAGAGGGGAGCGATCATGTTCCTTTCACAAATGAGCAGTATGCTAGTCTTGAAGAACTGGTCAAAATGCTTTTAAAACATTATCCTAAGTTAAGTTCAAAAGCGATCACGGGTCATAGTGATATTGCGCCAGGTCGGAAAACAGATCCTGGTCCACACTTTGATTGGGCCCGCTTTCATGCCTCATTAACGTAGCAGAGAAAAAGATGATTTTAATTTCAGTAATCTTAGCACTTATTATTGAAAGACTAGCCGCAAAAGAAGATGCATGGCAGCTTAATACCTATGTTAAGCATTTTATTAGTGTAAGTGAATCAAATGGCTTATTTAGAAAGATTTACACGCGTCGAGTGGACTTCTTTCTTTGGTTATTACTTCCTGTGCTACTACTCTTTGCCGTGAGTGAAACATTTGATTTTGTTTTGCTTGAATTAGTGATTAACGTGGTTGTGTTACTAGTGTGTTTTGGTTGTGCTTACTTGCGTGAGAAATACAAAGGGTATTTAAACGCGCTGCAGCGAGATGATGTAGAAGCAGCAACACTGTATGCGCTTCAATTAGGGCAAAAGCGAACTGAACAGGATGGTGGTGAAACGCTCGGCCAAACAATCGCATGGATTAACTTCCGTTTTTATGGCGCGGTTATTTTTTGGTTTGTTATATTTGGAGTGTGTGGCGCACTTGGTTATGCGTTGATTCGAAATTTTGCAGACCTGACCCGTAATGACCCTGAATCAGCCTTTCGAAAACACAAAAAGGTGCTTCATAAAACACTTTATTGGCTTGACTGGTTACCGGCACGCATTGTCAGCTTTGGTTATTTAATTATTGGTAACTTTAGCCAAGGCACGGCAACTTACTTAAAATATGTATTTAACTTTTCAGTACCAAATCGACGAGTCATCGGTGACATTGCCCATGCTGCTGAACGTGTAGAACAAGAGTTTATCGGCTGCAGCTTTGAAGCCAAATGCATGGTGCGTTTGGTAAAACGAAACATGCTGCTAATGCTAGCGGCAATAGCAATTCTTACTTTACTGGGGTCCGTTGGTTAAAAAAAGAATTGAGATTTCAGAGTTTAGGTTTCAGAATTTTTGCTGAACCCTGAACCCTGAACCCTGAACCCTGAACCCTGAACCCTGAACCCT
>NZ_PQCB01000004.1:260454-352740 GCF_002964745.1 Pseudoalteromonas sp. T1lg24
TTTTCACCAATTAAATAATTATTCTGTTATTTTTTGTCTACCTTTAATGGTGTTTGATTTCTTATCTCGTACGTAACCTGAGGTTTAGTGCATCGTTGCCAAACTATTTTTAGGCAAAAAACACTGCATTGAATAGTTATGCCATTAATCTTGATAATTTTGACTATTCACCGTATTTCTGATAATTTAAGCGCTAATTTTTGGTATGACCAATTTACCTTTTGCGAATTTGACACACTATTTGCTTGATTAGGAACGGAAAACAGAAGGTTACTTCAAAAGCCTATGTCATTTAAGATAAAAGCCGCTAAGCTGTCGGATGTGATTTTAGAACAACTTGAGAATATGATTCTTGAGGGTTCGTTGGCGCCCGGCGAAAAACTACCGCCGGAGCGCGAGCTGGCGAAACAATTTGAAGTGTCACGTCCTTCATTACGTGAAGCGATTCAAAAATTGGAAGCCAGAGGGCTGGTAACACGTCGCCAAGGTGGCGGTACTTATGTTAAAAACCAGCTTGAAGGTGGTATGACAGATCCACTGTTTGATTTGATTTCCAAACACCCTGAATCACAATTTGACCTACTTGAATTCCGTCACGCCTTAGAAGGCATTGCAGCCTATTATGCAGCACTTCGTGGTACCGATACGGATTTCGAATATATTTCTAAATGTTTTGATGCCATTGCAACTGCAAATGATATTGAAACCCAAGCCCAAATGATCAATGCCTTTCATTTTGCCGTAGCAGAAGCATCGCATAACGTAGTGTTGCTGCACTTAATTCGCGGTATGAAATCATTACTTGAGCAAAATATTCAGCAAAATTTAATGGTGTTAGTGCAAAAATCAGATGTTAAAACGCAACTGGCTGAACACAGAAAATTCCTGTTTGATGCAGTAATTACAGGACAACCAGATAAAGCACGTGACGCAAGTAATGCGCACTTAGCCTTTATTGAAGAAGCTTTATTGCAAGCGGGTAAAGAGCACTCTCGTATTGAGCGTAGTTTACGCCGTTCGCAAAAAAATTAAACGATTTGAAACATAACTCGATTTATCTGTTAGGGATAAATTTGAATTTAAACATAAGGAACACTCCATATGTCTGAAGTCAATAAAATTGACGTTGACGCGTTAGAAACCCAAGAGTGGTTGCAAGCGCTTGAGTCAGTAGTAAAAGAAGAAGGCGTTGAACGCGCACAGTTTTTACTTGAACAAGTACTAGAGCAAGCACGTCTTGACGGCGTAGATATGCCAACTGGTATCACAACTAACTATGTGAATACTATCCCAGCAGATCAAGAGCCTGCGTATCCAGGTGACACAACAATTGAACGTCGTATTCGTTCAATCGTGCGTTGGAATGCAATCATGATCGTTTTACGTGCATCTAAAAAAGATTTAGAGCTAGGCGGCCACATGGCGTCTTACCAGTCTTCGGCTGCATTCTACGAAATGTGTTTTAACCACTTCTTCCGTGCACCAAACGAGAAAGACGGTGGTGATTTAGTTTATTACCAAGGTCACATTTCACCGGGTATCTACGCACGTGCTTTCTTAGAAGGCCGTTTAACTGAAGAACAACTAGATAACTTCCGTCAAGAAGTAGACGGCAACGTATCTCTTCATACCCGCACCCTAAATTAATGCCTGAATTCTGGCAGTTCCCAACCGTGTCTATGGGTCTAGGTCCAATTGCATCTATTTACCAAGCGCGTTTCCTTAAATACCTAGAAGGTCGTGGTCTGAAAGAGACGAACGAGCAGCGCGTATATGCGTTCTTAGGTGACGGTGAGATGGATGAGCCAGAATCACGTGGTGCAATTTCTTTCGCTGCCCGTGAGAAGCTAGATAACCTATGTTACCTAATCAACTGTAACTTACAGCGCCTAGATGGCCCAGTAATGGGTAACGGTAAGATCATTCAAGAACTTGAAGGTCTATTTAAAGGTGCTGGCTGGAACGTAATTAAAGTAGTTTGGGGTTCTGGTTGGGATCTACTACTTGCAAAAGATACGTCTGGTAAGCTTTTACAGCTTATGAACGAAACAATCGACGGTGATTACCAGACTTATAAGTCAAAAGATGGTGCTTACGTGCGTGAACACTTCTTTGGTCGTTACCCAGAAACTGCAGCACTTGTTGCAGATATGACTGATGACGAGATCTTCGCGCTTAAGCGTGGTGGTCACGATACGTCTAAGCTTTTCGCAGCTTACAAAGCAGCGCAAGAGACAAAAGGCCGTCCAACTGTAATCCTAGCTAAAACTGTTAAAGGTTACGGCATGGGTGAAGCTGCTGAAGGTAAAAACATTGCGCACCAAGTTAAGAAAATGGACATGACGCACGTTGAACACCTTCGTTCACGTCTTGGTCTTGAAGACTTGGTATCTGATGAGCAAATCAAAGACTTACCATACTTGAAGCTCGAAGAAGGCTCTGCAGAGTACGAATACTTGCATGCGCGCCGTAAAGCACTACACGGTTACACGCCACAGCGTTTGCCTAACTTCACGCAAGCACTAGAAATTCCAACGCTAGAGCAGTTTAAGCCACTTCTAGAAGAGCAAAAGCGTGATATCTCTACGACTATGGGTTATGTACGTGCGCTAAATATTTTATTAAAAGATAAAGGCGTAGGTAAAAACATCGTACCTATCATTGCGGATGAAGCACGTACCTTTGGTATGGAAGGTTTATTCCGTCAAATCGGTATTTATAACCCGCATGGCCAGAACTACACGCCTCAAGACCGTGATATCGTTTCTTACTACAAAGAAGCAACATCAGGTCAGGTACTTCAAGAAGGTATTAACGAGTTAGGTGCAATGTCTTCATGGGTTGCTGCTGCAACGTCATACTCGACAAATGACCTACCTATGATCCCATTCTACATCTACTACTCTATGTTCGGCTTCCAACGTGTTGGCGACATGGCGTGGATGGCGGGTGACCAACAAGCACGTGGTTTCTTACTAGGTGCAACGGCTGGTCGTACAACGCTTAATGGTGAAGGTCTGCAGCACGAAGACGGTCACTCGCACATTCAAGCGGGTACTATTCCTAACTGTATTTCTTACGACCCAACGTTCGTATTTGAAGTAGCGGTAATCCTGCAAGACGGTATCCGTCGCATGTACGGTCCTGATCAAGAAAACGTGTTCTACTACCTAACGCTAATGAACGAGAACTACGCACAACCGGCAATGCCAGAAGGTGCGGAAGAAGGTATTCGTAAGGGTATCTACAAGCTTGAAGAAAACGCAGGCGACAAAGCACACGTTCAGCTAATGGGTTCAGGTACTATCTTAAACGAAGTACGTAAAGCAGGTCAGATCTTAAGCGAAGAGTACGGTATTGGTTCTGACGTATTCTCAGTAACGTCATTCAATGAGCTTGCGCGTGACGGTCAAGACGTTGAGCGTTTCAATATGCTTAACCCAACAAGCGATGCAAAAGTGCCTTACATCACATCTGTATTAGGTGAGTCTCCGGCAATTGCGGCAACTGACTACATGAAGAACTATGCAGAGCAAGTACGTGCTTACATGCCAAGCGCATCTTACAAAGTACTTGGTACTGATGGTTATGGTCGTTCAGACAGCCGTGAAAACTTACGTCGTCACTTCGAAGTAAATGCAGGTTACGTAGTTGTAGCTGCGCTTACAGAGCTTGTTAAGCAAGGTAAAGTTGACGCATCAGTTGTGGCAGACGCTATCAAGAAATTTGATATCGACACAACGAAAACTAACCCACTATACGCATAAGAGGCAGATAGAATGGCAATCGAAATTCATGTTCCAGACATTGGTGCAGATGAGGTTGAAGTAACTGAGATCCTAGTTAACGTAGGTGATACAGTTGAAGTTGATCAATCTCTTATTTCAGTTGAAGGTGATAAAGCTTCAATGGAAGTGCCAGCTGCACAAGCGGGTACAGTGAAAGAAATTAAAGTAGCTGAAGGCGACACTGTTGCAACTGGTTCTTTAATTATGATTTTTGATGCTGCGGGTGATGCACTTGCAGCAGCCGAGCCTGAAGCACCAGCAGCCCCAGCGGCTGCACCTGCTCCAGCAGCGGCATCTGAATTAGTTGAGGTTCACGTACCAGACATCGGTGGTGACGAGGTTGAAGTAACTGAGATCATGGTTGCTGTAGGCGACGTGGTTGAAGCTGACCAATCAATCTTAAACGTAGAAGGCGACAAGGCTTCTATGGAAGTACCTGCACCATTTGGCGGTACAGTTAAAGAAATCAAAGTTGAAGTTGGCGGCAAAGTATCAACGGGCTCGCTAGTATTCGTATTTGAAACTGGTGCATCTGCGCCGGCAGCTGTTGAAGCGGCTCCTGCGGCAGCGCCTGCTCCAGCAGCTGCGGCTGAACTTAAAGAAGTTTTTGTGCCAGACATCGGCGGTGACGAAGTTGAAGTAACTGAAGTCATGGTTGCGGTAGGCGATGTAGTTGAAGCTGACCAATCAATCTTAAACGTAGAAGGTGATAAGGCTTCTATGGAAGTACCAGCACCATTTGCAGGTACTGTTAAAGAAGTGAAGGTTGAAGTTGGCGGTAAAGTGTCGACTGGTTCTCTTGTTTTTGTTTTCGAAACGCAAGGCTCTACACCTGCTCCTGCAGCGGCGCCAGCACCGACACAAGCGGCTCCGGCAGCATCTGCGGCAAAACCAGCGCCAGTAGCGGCACCTACAGCTTCAGCACAAAAAGATGAGTTTGTAGCGAACGACCAATACGCTCATGCATCACCTGTAGTTCGTCGCCTAGCGCGTGAGTTTGGTGTAAACCTAGCGCGCGTTAAAGGCACGGGTCGCAAGAACCGTGTACTTAAAGAAGACGTACAAAACTACGTGAAAGAGTTAGTGAAGCAAGTTGAATCAGGTCAGCTATCTAAAGGTGGCAACACTGGCGGTGGTGAGCTAAACCTAATTCCTTGGCCAAAAGTAGACTTCAGCAAGTTTGGTGAAGTTGAAGAGAAGAAACTGTCTCGTATTCAAAAGCTTTCTGGTGCAAACCTACACCGTAACTGGGTACAGATCCCGCATGTTACACAGTTTGACGAAGCAGACATCACGACGCTAGAAGCATTCCGTAAAGAGCAGAATGTACTGGCTGAGAAGAAGAAAATGGGCGTGAAGATCACTCCATTAGTATTCGTAATGAAAGCCGCTGCTAAAGCACTAGAAGAGTTCCCAACGTTTAATTCATCACTGTCTGAAGATGGCGAAAGCTTAATCCTTAAGAAGTATGTAAATATTGGTATTGCAGTAGATACGCCAAATGGTCTAGTTGTTCCTGTTGTACGTGACGTGAACAAAAAAGGCATCATTGAGCTATCTCGCGAGTTGATGGAAATCTCTGGCAAAGCACGTGAAGGCAAATTAACTGCATCAGATATGCAGGGCGGTTGTTTCACTATTTCTAGCCTAGGTGGCATCGGTGGTACTGCGTTTACACCTATCGTAAACGCGCCAGAAGTTGCTATCTTAGGTGTGTCTAAGTCAGACATGAAGCCGAAGTGGAATGGTAAAGAGTTTGAGCCGCGCCTAATGGTGCCGCTAAGCTGTTCATACGACCACCGTGTAATTGACGGTGCGTTAGCAGCACGCTTTACTGCAACACTTGCAGCTTACCTGAGCGACATTCGCCAGTTAGTAATGTAAGAAAAGAGCTTAACGCATAACTTCGGTTATGCGTTTTGTTTATAGCAAATAGTATTAATTGAACGAAATCTCTTGAAAATTGCACGACATATGTAAACGGCAATGCTAGAATTTCGCGCAATATTAATTTATCTGCCCAAAGTCTTGTTAATAGAGATAAATAGGCAGGAGTTTGGGTGATACAATTCTCGTATTATCCCGTTCGAATAACAGTTAAGGTAATAACATGAGCAACGAAATCAAAACTCAAGTTGTTGTACTAGGCGGTGGTCCTGGTGGTTACTCTGCAGCATTCCGTGCTGCTGATTTAGGTTTAGATGTAACATTAATCGAATCACGCAATACTTTAGGTGGTGTGTGCTTAAACGTAGGTTGTATTCCTTCAAAAGCACTTTTACACGTAGCTAAAGTAATTGATGACGCAGCTGAAATGGCGTCTCACGGTGTTACTTTCGGTGCTCCTCAAATCGACCTAGACAAAATCCGTTCATGGAAAGAGTCTGTAATCGGTCAACTTACTGGCGGCCTAGACGGCATGGCGAAAATGCGTAAAGTTAACGTAGTTAACGGTTACGGCAAATTCACAGGTTCTAACACCATTGCTGTTGAAGGCGAAAACGGTACAACTACTGTTACTTTCGATAATGCAATTATCGCTGCGGGTTCTCAACCTGTAAACCTACCTTTCATCCCTGAAGATGATCGTGTAATTGACTCAACAGGCGCGCTTGAACTTAAAGACGTTCCTGAAAAGCTACTTGTATTAGGTGGTGGTATCATCGGTTTAGAGATGGGTACTGTTTACCGTGCACTAGGTTCACAAATCGACGTAGTTGAATTTGCTGATCAACTAGTACCAGCAGCTGATAAAGACGTTATCAAGATTTACCAAAAGTACGTTAAGAACAAGTTCAACGTAATGCTTTCTACGAAAGTGGTTGCTGTTGAAGCGAAAGAAGACGGTCTATACGTTTCATTTGAAGGTAAAAACGCACCAGCTGAAGCTGTTCGTTACGACAAAGTACTTGTTGCTGTTGGCCGTACTCCGAATGGTAAACTACTTGACGCTGAAAAAGCAGGCGTTGCAGTTGATGAGCGTGGCTTTATCAACACTGACAAGCAAATGAAGACAAACGTAAACCACATCTTCGCGATTGGTGATATCGTTGGTCAACCAATGCTTGCACACAAAGCGGTTCACGAAGCACACGTTGCTGCTGAAGTTATCTCTGGTAAGAAGCATTACTTCGATCCTAAATGTATTCCTTCAATCGCATACACAGATCCAGAAATCGCATGGGTAGGTGTAACTGAGAAAGAAGCAAAAGAGCAAGGCCTTAAAATTGAAACTGCGGTATTCCCGTGGGCAGCATCTGGCCGTGCAATCGCTTCAGCACGTACTGAAGGTTCAACAAAGCTTATCTTCGATAAAGACTCAGGTCGCGTTATCGGTGGTGCTATGGTTGGTATCAACGCAGGTGAAATGCTTGGCGAAATCGGCCTAGCAGTTGAAATGGGCGCAGATGGTGAAGACCTAGCGTTAACAATTCACGCTCACCCAACACTGAACGAATCAATCGGTCTAGCTGCTGAAATTTTTGAAGGTTCAATTACTGACCTTCCAAATAAAAAAGCAGTTAAAAAGAAGTAATCTAGTGCTTCTTTAGAAAAACCCAGCCACTGTGCTGGGTTTTTATTATCTGGATTATGTACATCGGCTTAGTATTAGCTCAAAGCACCAAAAAAAGTTAGAATACGCCGCTTGTTTGGGAGAGGTCGATTGAAAAATTCAGTATTAGCACTTAGGCAACAACAGATCGCTGCAGCAAAGCGTGAATATAAAGCGCGCGGTTCAAAATTATCGCGCTGTGAGCATTGTTTGTTATCTGAAAACTTATGTATTTGCGATGGTATCGAAGAGGCAGATTGTGATGCTGCAGTTTGTTTGCTGATGTATCACAATGAAAGCTTTAAGCCGTCAAATACAGGACGTTTAATTGCTGATATTGTGCCTGACAATTATGCCTTTCGTTGGGACAGAACAGAGCCAGATAAAGCGCTTTTAGATTTATTACAAAGTGATAAATACCAACCCTTTATCGTGTTTCCTGAAGATAATATGCCAGTAGAACGGGTTGTTAAACAGGTCAGTCGTATTGCAGGTAAAAAACCGTTATTTGTCTTTTTAGATGGTACGTGGCGTGAAGCGAAGAAAATGATTCGCAAAAGCCCTTATTTAGACGGTTTTCCGATTTTATCTATTAGCCCTGAAAAGCTCTCCGAGTATCATTTACGTGTTGCCGCATTTGAACATCAATTGGGTACCGCTGAGGTTGCAATTATGGTGTTAGAGCTTGCAGGAGAGCTTGATGCGTCTCAAAAGTTAGAGCGTCATTTTATTGATTTTAGAAATGCTTACCTAAAGGGTAAACGCAGTAAATTAGTGCCGTAATAACGGGATTAAAACTTGAAGTATGGCGTTGCTGTTTTTAGAAATGAGCAATTTCCAATAGCTAAAGGGTGAACGCAGTAAATTGGTGCCATAATAACGGGATTAAAACTTGAAGTATGGCATTGTTGATTTTAGAAATGAGCAATTTCTAGAAGGGTAAGTGCTGTGAACTAGTGGCTTAAAGCGCATATTCAAAACGTGATATGTGAATTTTAGGCAAATAAAAAGCGCAGCTTGAAGCTGCGCCTTAACGGAATCTTATTAGCGTCCTGCTATGCACATATCGTTGTTTGATTAGTGCAATCCTTGATATCCCTATTTTGACATGACTCGTCAATGAGCTAAATCCGTGCTCAATCCATCTATCCTATTTACAATCCTGTAAGAAAATCCGTTTAAGCTCCACATCCTGTAAACCATCAATTCCCTTGGCATCCTAGCCCAAAATCCATCTAGTAAATCCTACCAGCTCCTGCCGCTTACTAATCCTAAGTAAGGTCAATTCAGTCCATTTCCTTTTGACAGTGTTAATTCTAGAGCAGTGGTTGTTGAATAAAACTATATAAAATGGCTTGGTAAATTTGTTTTATTGCTGAAATATAGAGTTTGACGTGGTTATATATTTATAAAACAAAGTGTTAACTATTTTAGGTGCGTGTGTGCACCTAGTTTTTTGAGATAAGTAGGAGTGTTCTGTGAGATATATCCTACAGTTAAATTCGCTAATGTCTTTTGCTCTTCTAACTGAAAATTGTTTTCATTTAATTAAATTGAGTGCATTTAACGCTGTACATTCAATATCAGATAGATACAATTCAAGTGATAATACTTCTTATTAATGGTTCTAGAATATGAAAAAAGCAATCGCATTACTCGCACTGCTAGCAGCTGGTGAAGTTGCAGCAAAAGATGTTGTTAATATTTACTCTTATCGTCAGGGCTTTTTAATTGAACCTATTCTGCAAGAGTTCACAAAAGAGACAGGTATTGAAACAAAAGTTGTTTTTGCCAAAAAAGGCTTAATTGAAAAACTTAAAAAAGAAGGTAAATACACGAAAGCCGATATGGTGCTTACGTCTAACTTTAGTGCGCTGTTACAGCTTGAAGATGAAGGCTTAGTGCAACCGATTAAAAGTAACGTTATTGAAAAAAATGTACCAAAGCAATTTCGTGATGACGAAGGAAATTGGGTTGCACTGACTAAACGTGTACGTAATGTTTATTCGTCAAAAGAGCGTGTTGGTAAGTTAGACACCTTAACCTATGAAGATCTCGCTAAACCTGAATACAAAGGCAAAATTTGTATGCGCTCAGGCAAGCACCCTTATAACTTGGGCTTAGTTGCTTCTATGATTGCGCATCATGGCGAAGCAGAAGCGCGAGCGTGGCTAAAGGGCTTAAAAGCAAACCTAGCACGTAAGCCACAAGGTAACGACCGTGCACAAGTAAAAGCAGTAAAAGAAGGCTTGTGTGATGTAGCGCTCGGTAATAGTTATTACTTTGGTAAAATGCTGAACGATCCAAAGCAAGTGCCTTGGGCTGAGTCTGTGTACATTAACTTCCCAAATCAGCAAGATCGTGGCTCACATATCAATGTATCTGGTGCGGTTTTAACCAAGCATGGTAAAAATACGACTAACGCATTAAAATTAATCGAATTTATGACTGACAACAAAGCTCAGAATATGTATGCTTCAGTGAATATGGAATATCCGGTAAAGACGGATGTTGAAGTGTCTGAGTTAGTGGCGTCTTGGGGCAAATTTAAGGAAGATGCACTGCCATTAACAAAGGTAAGTGAATACCGTCCATTGGCATTGAAGCTAATCGACGAGGTAAAATTTGATCTTTAATGCGCCTTAATTTTTCACTGTCTAAATGGCAGTTTATTGCTTTCGCGACAGGCTTTTGCCTGTCGCTTCCGTTATTGTTCCTGATTTTTGAATCCTTCCAGCCTGATAAGGAAGTCTTTGAACACTTAAAACAAACAGTATTGTGGGATTACACCTTTAATACCATAGTGTTGATTTTTGGCGTCTGCTTGCTCAGTTGTGTGATTGCGTTGCCACTAGCATGGCTTTGTGCATACAGTGACTTTCCCGGTAAAAAACATTTTGAGTGGGCATTGATGTTACCACTTGCAATGCCAACTTATATTATCGCCTACATATACACCGACTTATTTGATTATGCGGGCCCCATTCAGTCATGGTTGCGCGCGGTTTTTGGCTGGCAATCACCGAGTGATTATTGGTTTTTTGATATTCGCACGCTAGGCGGTGCAATCGTAATGATTGCATTAGTGCTATATCCATATTTATTTTTGATTTTTAAAACCGCACTTAAAGAGCAATCTTATAAATTAGTTCAGGCCAGCCAAGTAATGGGTTACTCGCCTGTTAAAAGCTTTTTTAAAGTATCGATTCCGTTAGGGCGTGGCGCAATTGCTGCGGCATTAGCACTTATCAGCATGGAATCAATGGCAGATTTTGCAACTGTAAATTATTTTGCAGTAAGTACCCTGACAACCGCAGTATACGATACCTGGCTTGGTTACTATTCACTCACGGCGGCAGCGAAAATCTCCGGCATTATGTTGCTGTTTTTGTTTGTCGTGATAGGCGTAGAAAAATTTAGTCGACGCAACCAAGCGGTATTTGAGCGTGGTGCAAGCGAGAATAACGGACCGCTTTATTACCTATCGGGAAAATCAGCGTGGTTAGCAACAGCCTATTGTGCATTAATACTTTTTGCAGGGTTTGTGCTGCCAATTCTTATTTTGATGAGCTACGCAGTGAGCTATTTTAGTGAAGCGTTCAATAGCGATGCGTTTTTATATGCTTGGCAGAGCTTGAAAATAGCGCTAATCGTTAGTTTCGTTTGCGTTGCTTTAAGTGTGCTGGTGAATTTCTATCAACGTTCAAGCGTAGCGCGCTGGGCAGGTGTGCCAGGCAAAGTTGCCAGTACTGGTTATGCATTACCTGGTACCGTATTAGCAATAGCAGTGCTACTGCCGCTTACCGCACTTGATCAACAGCTCAATATTTTTGCCGAATCAACACAGTGGTTTGCCGAACCAGGATTGTTGTTTAGTGGTTCTATTTTTGCCTTAATGTTTGCTTACGTAGTGCGCTTTTATGCGATTTCACAAGGTGCCATTGAATCTAGCTATGCGCGTATTTCACCATCGCTCGATATGGCAAGTCATTCAATGGGAGTAAGTGCAGGCAATACCTTGCGCCGAGTCCATATGCCACTGCTTAAGCGCGGTATGCTTACTGCTGGTTTAATTGTATTTATTGAATGTATGAAAGAGTTACCTGCGGCACTGCTATTACGCCCTTTTGACTTTGAAACGCTGGCAACCTATGTTTTCCAATACGTCAGTGATGAGCAACTTGAGCTTGCCTCAGTGTCGGCGTTATTTATCGTACTTGTCGGTTTAATCCCTTTATATTTAGTTAATAACACTATGGAAGCTAAAGCATCTCATGAGTAATTTGTCGATTAACAATTTAGAATATAGCTACAATGGCAAACCGATCTTAAAAGATTTGTCATTGCAGGTAAAAGACAATGAAATTGTGTGTTTACTCGGTGCAAGTGGCTGTGGCAAAACCACCACGTTAAAAGCAATTGCTGGCTTGTTGAAACCTAGCAAAGGCGATATTTCGATTGCGCAAGTTGCGGTTAACGGTGATTCGCTTTATGTGCCGCCACAAGAGCGCAATATCGGTATGATGTTTCAAGACTATGCGTTGTTTCCTCATTTAACCGTTGAGCAAAACATTGCGTTTGGCTTACACAAAGAATCCTCGAGTGTACGCAACGAGCGTGTTAAAGAAATGCTGTCACTGATTAAGCTAGAGGCATTTGCCGAGCGATATCCTCACCAATTATCAGGTGGTCAGCAACAGCGCGTGGCCATTGCTCGCGCACTGGCATATAAACCGAGTTTATTATTGCTTGATGAACCATTTTCCAATATCGATCACCAAGTACGTTTTCAATTAATTGATGATATTCGCCGTATTATTAAAGATCAGAAAGTATCCGCTATTTTTGTAACCCACTCCAAAGAGGAAGCTTTTGCCTTTGCTGATAAATTGGCGATTATGGAAGAGGGCAAAATTGCACAATTAGGCACGGCAGAAGCACTTTATCGCAAACCTGCGACAAAAGGCGTTGCGGCATTTTTAAGTGCTGGTATTTTTATCGATGCAGAAGCGACATCGAGCACTGAATTTAAAACTGAGTTTGGTACCATTACTTCACTTGAGCCTGTTACCAATGACCAAGATGAAGTGTCAGGAAAAGGCTGTATATACTTAAAGCCTCAATACTTAACTTTAAGCGAAAACGAACAGGGAGTAGGCGAGTTTATCGCGAGCCGTTTTGTTGGTAACCGTTATTTATGTCGTGTAAAACTAGGGCAACAAGAACTTGAAATTCCATGCACACAACATCAGCGCTATGCTTATGGTCAGCGATTAGCTATTGATGTTCGTCCGCATTTGGTTAATTATTTCGCTTATACTAATAACAATTAAGTAGGAAATCCGCTATGCCACAAGCGCAATCAGGAGTTTGTGCTGAAGCCAATTTACATGGTGTGCATTTATTTTTAAATGTATTAGATGGCCAAGAACTCAGCTTGTCGAAAAAATTGGCAAGTATTATTGATATGCAAGAGCGGTTTGATCACGAATTTTCAGAAGCGCTTGTGTCTTGTGTTGTGGCGATAGGTTCGCAATTCTGGCCACATATTTACCCCAGTAAAATGCCAAAAACCTTGGCAGGCTTTCCGCAATTTGAACATATTGAGCATGCTACGCCGTCACGTCCAATAGATTTAATGATTCAAATTAGGGCAGATCGCCTTGATGTTGTTCATTTGTTTGTGATGGAAGTGATTGAATTACTGAGTGGTGATATTGAGCTGATTGACCAAGTTAAGTGTTTTCATTATTTAGATGGTCGTGACCTAAATGGCTTTATTTATGGTGTTGCCAATCCCCATGGTCGCAAAAAGCAGCTTGTTGCTTTAGTGGGAGAGGAAGACGTTGCATTTTCTGCGGGCAGCTATATTCATGTGCAGCGTTATCGTTATGATTTAAAGGCGTGGCAAGAAATCTCAAAAGCTGAACAAGAAATTGTAATGGGTCGAATGGCTAATTCTAACCAAGCGGTTAGCTGCGCTCCGGAAAACAGTCATAGTGCGCGTACAGAGCTTTACGATGACCATGGCAATGCATTATTTTTAAATCAAGGCATGCCATTTGCTGATATTAACCAGCAGGGCTTTTTATTTATTAGCTGTGCAAATAACGGCTATGCCTTTCAAACGCTTCTCAAACACCGTTTAGGCTACATTGATGATAATGGCCCTGATATGTGGCTGGAGTTTGCGAAAAGTGATTTTGGTGCGGCATTTTTTGCACCATCAGTGAATATGTTAAGGGAATTAGCAAGGTAGCAGAGAGTTCATCAATGAGGATGGACTCTCAAAAATAGAGTTACACGTTTTCAAATAAGTTTTTTACGCGTTCAAGCGTGACATCAATTTCTGAAATCTTTGCTGGCGCAATAAAAATCGTATCATCACCGGCAATAGTGCCTAACACACCGTCTGCTTTGCCAAGTGAATCAAGCAAACGTGCAATTAGTTGTGCTGCACCTGGGCTGGTACGAATGATGATCATCATTTCGTTATGCATAATATCAATTACCAGTTGGCGCAGCGGACTTTTCGCTGTCGGTACACCCATTTCTGCAGGTAAACAATACACCATCTCTTGTTTTGCATTACGTGTACGTACAGCACCAAATTTACTTAACATGCGAGACACTTTGCTCTGACTAATATTGTCAAAACCCATGTCTTTTAAGGCATCAACAATCTCGCCTTGTGAACCAAAGTTTTCTTCTTTTAAGAGGGCTTTGAACGCTTTAACCAGCGCTTCTTGTTTATCTTGTATTTGCATGTGAACGGGCTGTTTAACCAATTGATGGACGTTACCTTAAATTTTACACAAGTTAGGCTTAATTGCATTAATAAAATCGTCATCTTAATTCAATTAGAGTTGAATTAATCTCAATGAAAACGCGATTTTTTTAATTGATAGCGTTGTCAACTAATCTAGTCGGATAAAGTTTACAACTATGGTCGAGATTTATATAAAAAATACCTGTTTTATTTGTTTTTATGCGCACTTTTCATTATCTTTATGGCACTTTTTTAAATACCTACCTCTAATCACGGAGAATTCACATGAAAGTTGCAGTTTTAGGCGCAGCTGGTGGTATCGGCCAGGCCCTTTCTTTATTACTTAAAACACAATTACCAGCTGGTTCTGAGCTATCGTTATACGATGTAGCGCCAGTTGTTCCAGGTGTTGCTGTTGACCTATCACATATCCCAACTGCAGTTAAAGTTGAAGGTTTTGGTAAAGACGATTTAGATGCAGCACTTGCTGGCGCAGATATCGTAATTATTCCAGCAGGTATGCCGCGTAAGCCGGGTATGGACCGTGCAGACTTATTCAATGTTAATGCAAGCATTGTTAAAACACTTGCTGAAGGCATTGTTAAAAACTGTCCTAAGGCGCTTGTAGGTGTTATCACTAACCCTGTAAACGGCACTGTACCAATCGTTGCTGAAGTATTCAAAAAGGCAGGTACTTACGAAGCTAACCGTGTATTCGGTGTTACAACGCTAGACGTTATCCGTTCAGAAGCGTTCATCGCTGAACTTAAAGGCGTAGACGTTGCTTCTGTTAAAGTACCAGTAATCGGTGGTCACTCAGGTACAACTATTCTTCCACTTCTTTCACAAGTTGAAGGTGTTGAGTTCACAGCAGAAGAAGTTGAAGCACTTACTCCACGTATTCAAAATGCAGGTACTGAAGTTGTTAACGCAAAAGCGGGTGGCGGTTCAGCGACACTTTCAATGGGCGCAGCAGCTGCACGTTTCACTCAGTCTTTAGTTAAAGGCTTACAAGGTGAAGAAGGTGTTATCGATTACGCATACGTTGCTGTAGAAGGCGGTGACGCAGCTTACTTCGCACACCCAGTACGTTTAGGTAAAAACGGTGTGGAAGAAATCCTTTCTTACGGTGAGCTTAGCGCATTCGAAGAGAAAGCGAAAAACGATATGCTTGAAACGCTTAACAAAGATATCAACGAAGGTATCGACTTTATCAACGGTTAATTCCCCGATAAGTTGTTACAGTAAAAAAGGCCGCAACTGCGGCCTTTTTTGTTGATAGCTAAAAATAAAAAAAGGCGCTGATCGCGCCTTTTCATGGTAAGAAAGATTAACCTTGTTTGCTTGCAACCCAATCGTTTACAAAGCCTTCAAGAGTATTAAGTGGCACAGGACCGCTCTTAAGTACCACATCGTGGAATTCACGGATATCGAACTTTTCGCCAAGTTGCTTCTTCGCGTTTTCACGCAGTTCAACAATCTTAATCATACCAATTTTGTAAGCCGTAGCTTGTGAAGGCATTACAATGTGACGCTCTACCATTTTCACACCGTCTGACGTTGCATTTGGCGTGTTATTTACATAGTAGTCAATACCTTGTTGACGGGTCCACTTCATTGCGTGAATACCTGTATCCACAACTAAACGACATGCACGCCATAATTCCATTGCAAGACGACCAAAATCTGAATAAGGGTCTTCGTATAAGCCCATTTCTTTAGGCACCATTTCAGAGTATAAACCCCAGCCTTCAACGTATGCGGTGTAACCGCCAAATTTACGGAATTTAGGAACGCCTTCAAGCTCTTGCGCGATAGCAATTTGCATGTGGTGGCCTGGAATACCTTCATGGTAAGCAAGCGCTTCCATTTGGTAAGTTGGCATCGCTTCCATATCGTACAGGTTGGCATAGTAAATACCAGGGCGTGAGCCATCTGGCGCTGGTTGCTGGTAGAACGCTTTACCTGCTGCTTTTTCACGGAATGCTTCAACACGTTTTACAATCATGTCGGCTTTTGGCTTAACGATAAATAACTCATCAAGGCGCGCCTTCATGTTATCGATCATTGCCGTCGCATCAGCAAGGTACTTTGCTTTACCTTCTTCCGTGTTTGGCAAGTAGAACTGCTTGTCGGTTTTCATGAATTCCATGAATGCTTTTAAGTCGCCTTTAAAACCAACTTTATCTTTGATTTCACGCATTTCATCATGAATACGTGCAACTTCAGCTAAACCAATCGCGTGAATTTCTTTTGCCGTAAGATCGGTTGTTGTCGTGCGTGCTAATGCATTGTTGTAGTAAGCTTCACCTTGCGGGAACTTCCAAGCACCATCGCGGTTATCAGCGCGAGATTCTAGGCCAATTAAGTAGCTGATAAGCGATTCATACGCAGGGCCAACCGCTGTTTTAAGCGCATTTGTTGCATCAGTGATAAGAGCGTCTTTTTCAGCTTGTGCGATTTCTAACTTTGCCACTTTGCGTTTAAAGTCAGCAAGCAGGGTTGAATCTTCACCAGTTGTGAAAGGAGCACCTTTTAAGATGTTTTTGCTTGAATCAATTACATGTGGGAACACGAATTTAGGCGCGATAATGCCTTTTTCAGCACGAGTTTCTAAATCTTTTTCAAGTTGTTCAAATACGGTTGGTACACCATTTAAACGAGAAATATACGCTTTTGCATCACTTAAATCGGCAATTTGATGTTGGTTAATCAAAAATGCAGGGATCATTGAGTGTGTGCCATACATTTGATTTACTGGATACGTGTGGTAGCGCCATTTAAAGTCATCAATGCTTTGTACTAAACGCTGTTCCATTAAGTCATAGCTAACTTTTGTCGTGCTATCTAGCTTGCTGCGGTCAAAAGCGCGCAGCGTTTCAAGATCTTTTTTCGCAAGCGCTAAATCTTCTAACGCACGTGCTTCAGAACCGTCGTCCCATTTGTCATAGTCTTTTTTGATGCCCATGTAGGTTTGGTAAACAGGGCTGCGCATTACGCCGCGCATAAAAACTTCTTCAAAGAACGCGTTTGCACGTTCGCTTTCTGATTGTTGTTTAACGACTTCAGCAGTTGTATCTTGTGTTGTTGCTGGTGTTTGACAACCAACTAAAAAAACAGAGCTGATTGCTGCTGCAATTAATGAGCGCTTAAGCATTTTGTTTTACCTTTATAGTTATGACTTTATAACGAAGTATTTACTCAACGTTACTGTTTTACAGGGGGCGCTACAAACGACGTTACACAAATAATTGTAACAAGTCATTTAAAAAGCGGTGTCCTTTTGCGGTAACTTGCCAGATATTGTCGTTTTTTTGCATTAATCCTGCAGTAACCGCGTGATTTAAATTAGTTTCAACGTATTCAAGTGGCAGCCCAGTAAATTCAACAAACTCGTTGATGTTGAATGATTCATGTAGGCGTAAGCGGTTCATGAAATATTCAAAAGGCAGTTCATCATTTGCTACATGCCAGCTATCAAATAGGTATGGTCTGGTTAAGTCCATGTAGCCTTTAGGGTGTTTTACCTTAACAGTGCGTACCAGTTTTTGTGTTGTTAAATCGGTGATTTTGCCATGGGCGCCGCAGCCAATACCCAAGTAGTCACCAAAGCGCCAGTAATTTAAATTATGCTGGCATTGATAACCCGGTTTGGCGTAGCCTGATATTTCATATTGCTCGTAACCTGCATCTGTTAACAGCTGGTGGCCTTGTTCTTGAATCTGCCACAAGGTTTCGTCTTCAGGCAGGACAGGCGGCTTTGACGCAAATTGGGTATTAGGCTCAATGGTGAGTTGATACCACGAAATATGGGGCGGATTGAGCGCGATAACTTGTTTAAGATCACTCAGTGCATCATCAATGGATTGATCTGGCAATCCATGCATTAAGTCCATGTTAAAGCTGTTTAAACCTATGGTCTTTGCCAATTTTGCTGCATTAATTGCTTCATCGGCATTATGAATACGGCCAAGGCTTTTTAGTTTGTCTTGTTGCAGCGATTGAACACCAATGGAAATACGATTGACGCCAGCGGCGCGGTAGCCAATAAAGCGCTCAGTTTCAACCGTGCCCGGGTTAGCTTCAAGGGTAATTTCTATATCCTTTGCGAACGGTATAAGGCGCTCAACACCTTGCAATAAGGTAGCTATAGCTTTTTCACTAAACAGGCTCGGTGTACCGCCACCGATAAATATACTAGTGAGTTTACGGCCTTGAACATAGGCAAGGTCGGTTTTTAAATCATCTAGCAAGTGCTGTACGTAAGCTGATTCAGGAATATCTGACTTTACGCCATGACTATTAAAGTCACAGTAAGGGCACTTTTGCACACACCAAGGTATGTGTATATAAAGACTTAATGGTGGCAGTTTCATTAATTAGCCTTGAGCAAGTCGAGCAGTTGATTAAGCGCCTTTCCGCGGTGGCTTAGGCTATTTTTAGTAGCCTTATCTAGCATTGCAGCGCTGCAATTTTTCTCGTGACTAAAGAATACTGGGTCGTAACCAAAGCCTTGTTCACCTTGACGCTCAGGTAAAATTTCACCTTGCCATACGCCTTGGCAAATTAATGGAGTAGGGTCGTCCGCGTGGCGCATTAATACTAATACACACCAGAAACGGGCTGTACGATTTGGATTATCGCCCAGCTCACTTAATAGCTTATCAATGTTATCTGAGTCATTCGCATTAACCCCTGCAAATCGTGCTGAGTAAATGCCCGGAGCACCGCCCAGGGCTTCAACTTCAAGACCGGAATCGTCCGCGATTGCCGGTAAGCCGGTAATCTTTGCCGCATGCCTTGCTTTGATTATGGCATTTTCAATAAATGTGGTGCCGGTTTCAGCAACTTCTGGCACATCAAACTCTGATTGTGCGACTACTTCAATATTCAAACTAGCGAGTTTATCTGCAAGCTCAGCAACTTTACCTTGGTTACCCGTTGCCAAAACGATTTTTTCAAATGACATAAAACGAAATTCTTAAAGGAATGATGTTAGTTATTATATCAAGAGCGCACGGGTATTGCTTTGTGGATTTTATGAAATGTTATATTGTTACTTTTCAATAGGTTAGGGTCTGAGTGATTATTCTAAATGCCATAAATATGAAATCTTAGTTTAACAATAGATAAGTAGGCTATCGCAAATTTTAAATCATACGGGTACAAAATAATGAAAAAAACATGTGTCGCCCTAGCAGTTGCTAGCTTACTTATGACGGGTTGTGGTTCTGACGATAAAGAAATCGTAGAAGTAATTAAAGAAGTTGAAGTGATTAAAGAGGTGGAAGTACCTCCAGTAGCGGTTACTGAAGTTAAAAACGTGATTTTAATGATTGGTGACGGTATGGGCCCTCAGCAAGTTGGCTTACTTGAAGAGTATGCACGCCGCGCACCTAATTCAACGTACAGTGCTAAAAATGGTGTGACTGCGTTATCTAACATTGCCAATCAAGGTGTAATGGGCTTATCTCTTAATGCACCGCATGGTGACAATGGTAAGTTGGTTGTTGACTCAGCGTGTTCTGCAACACAATTAGCAACAGGCTTGGCGGCAGGTTCTGAAATGATTGGCCTTGATGACCAAGGTAATATCGTTGAAACCATTTTAGAAAAAGCGAAAAAAGCAGGTAAAGCAACAGGCTTAGTATCAGATACTCGCATTACCCATGCAACACCAGCGGCATTTGCCGCGCACCAACCACATCGTTCACTTGAACCTGCGATTGCTGAAGAGCTAATCGAAAGTGGTAATGTTGATGTATTACTTTCAGGTGGTGCTCGCGTATTCTTACCGTCTGATATTAAAACAGATGCAGCCGATCGTGACGTTATGAGTGCACTTGGCGCACCTGAGTCGGTGTATAAAAAATCAAAGCGTAGCGACAACCGTAACTTAGTCGTTGAAGCGAAAGAGCAGTTTGGTTATGAACTAGCGTTTGATAAAGCGCAGCTAGCTGCAACAGAAACAACTAAACTACTTGGTTTGTTCGCAAACTCGGGTATGGCTGACGGTATTGCCTACTCAGCATGTAAAGAAGCAAATAACTGTTCTCAGCCATCGCTTAAAGAAATGACTAAAAAGGCACTTGATGTGCTTTCTAAAGATGAAGATGGCTTCTTCCTAATGATTGAAGGTGGTCAAATTGACTGGGCAGGACACGCGAACGATGCGGGTTGGATGCTACATGAACTATTAAAGTTTGATGAAGCGGTAGAAGCGGTTTACGAATGGGTAAAAGATCGTAACGATACGCTAGTTGTTGTAACAGCTGACCATGAAACTGGTAGCTTTGGTTTTAGTTACTCACGTTACAATATGCCTGAAGCAACAACACTTCCAGGCGATGGCATGCAAGGTCGCGACTACAAGCCTAACTTCAACTTTGGTGATTTAAGCCACTTAGAAATGTTGTATAAGCAGTCGGGTACTTTCTATAACATGCTTGATATGGCAAACGCAGATTGGAACTTTGACGCTGCAACAGCAAACGATTGGATGACTGCAATCAATAACTACAGCGCGTATAAAGTGACACTAGAGGAAGCTGAGAAAGTAGGTGAGCGTGAAAACAACCCTTACTATGACCCAGAACACTCGTATCAAAGTGCTGATGTAACGCCAAAGTTTGACGACTTTAACGAGTTTTATGTATACGCAGACGAAGACCACACTGCAAAAATTGGTCGTGCACTTGCTCGTCACCAAAATGTTGTTTGGGGTACAGGTACACATACAGCAGCACCTGTTCCAGTTTATGCGTTTGGTCCAGAAGGTGTAACTAAGCAGTTCTCAACCATGCAACACCATGTTGATATTGGTCAGAAAATGATGGCAGCGCTTGGCTTGTAAGCACTTTTATCGAGTAACACTAGCCAATATTAAAAAAGCGCCGTAAGGCGCTTTTTTAATGTGTAGACTAATTTGTTTAAGAAAAAATATTAATCAACATAAAATTTTTGTTGAAAGCTGAGTACTTCGCTTTTATTTTGCCCTTTAATATCAAGCTTAAAGCGATACAGCTCTTCATTGCTGTAGCCTAGTTCTGCAATATAGTAAATTGCATCACCATCAATGATTTCTTTAAATGCGAGCGTTTCATTGTGGCCAAGTAAGTTTTTGGCAGTGCCTGAAATAGCTACTTTTTGTGCTTTTTTCGTTGCTTTATCCAATACCGAAATATTGATAACCGCATTGTAATTACTTCGCTCAATACCATAGTGTTGCGCTATTTTTGGTTGCAATACAGTTGATGGAAAAGCAATGTAATGCACTTGCCAATTACCAAGCTCTTTATATTGCCCACCTTGCTCGGTATTCGCTAAAACGCTTGTAGCCAAAAATGCACAAAATGCTAAACAAAGTGAAATTAGGGTTTTCATAATCCGCCCCTTAAATTAAGTATTAATATTAGTATAGATGACAAAAAAGCCGCATTCTGCGGCTTTTTTATTCTACCTGAATTTATTCGTTTTTATCTAAATAAATCAAGGAATAAGATTTGCAGAAACTGTAAGCCAATAATCAGCACTAAGATTGATAAATCTAACCCGCCAATTGGTGGGATGATTTTTCTAATCGGGCGTAACATTGGCTCAGTGAGTTGATGGAAAATCGCTTCGATTGGGTTATGTCCTTGGCTTACCCAGCTTAAAATTGCTCGGATAATTAGTACCCAAAAGGCCAAGTTTAAACCTTCTTTGATCACAGTAATTAAACTGCCAACCAATACGGTAACAGGTTCAATTCCACCAAAGAAAAGCAGTGAAATGGTCACTATTTTGAGCGCGGCGACAATCAGCGCAAGCACTAATGAGGCAAGATCAAAACCGCCAAGTCCAGGAATTACCTTGCGAATTGGGTTAAGTAAAGGGCTGGTGGCTTTTACTACAAACTGGCTGAGCGGATTATAGAAATCAGCACGCGCGGATTGTAGCCAAAAGCGCAGTAATACAACCATCAAGTACAAGTCAAAAACGACTTCAACTAAAAATCGAAACGCGTCATTCATTAAAATTCTTGCTCCATTTGTTGTGCGCGTGCGATACACGCATCCATCGCATCGGCGACGGTTTGCGTTAAGTTTTGCTGCTCTAAATGCGCAATTGCCGCGGCAGTTGTACCGCCTTTTGAAGTAACATTAGCACGTAACTGACTGATTGATAAGTCAGGCGATTTTGCCACCATATCGCTGGCACCTACAGCCACTTGCTGTACCAGTTCTCTTGCTTGTTCAGCGTTAAAACCAAGCTCTTTTGCTTTTTGTTCAATCGCTTCTAAGAACAAAAATACATACGCAGGAGATGAACCCGTTACCGCAATAATATCGTTAATTTGGTCTTCTTCTGAAAGCCAAGTAACAATACCTGTTGCACTAAATACCTCGGTAGCAAATTGTTTTTCTTGCTCACTGGTATTATTGCTGAACAAGCCGCTTACGCCTTTGCTTTGTAAGCTAGGGGTATTTGGCATGCAGCGGATCATCTTAACCGGGTGGTCCAGCATTTCTTGTAAACGCGCCACTTTAATGCCTGCCGCAACGGAAATAAACACTTTGTCTTGGTAGGCGATACCTGAATCTTTAATGGTTTGGCATAGGTCTGCCATCATTTGCGGTTTAACCGAGAGTACAACGTAATCGGCCTGATCGATTGCTTTTATGTTGTCGTTAGTTACTTGAATACCAAAGTCATTGCCAACTTTGGCAAGTTTTTCTGCATTGCGGTTGGTTGCGATAATATTGTTTGGGGCAAAGCCGCCATTGATTAATCCGCCAATAATGGCGTAACTCATATTACCGGTACCAATAAATGCAATGGTGTTTTGTGACATAGGAACTCTCTTTTTGGTTAATCGTTAGTTTCTTGGGCCAAAGATATCGGTGCCAATACGCACCATAGTGCTGCCTTGACTTATTGCTGCTTCAACATCGTTACTCATGCCCATTGAAAGCGTATCTATACTATCATATTGGGATTTCAATTGATTAAAACAAGTTTGCAGTTTGGCAAAGCTGTGTTGTTGCTCGTTTAGTGAATCGCTTTTTTTAGGGATGGCCATAACACCACGCAATACCAAGTTGTCAGATGTTGCAATGTACTGAGCTAAGGCATCCACTTCTGACAGCGAACAGCCAGATTTGCTCTGCTCATCATCAATATTAACTTGTATAAGCACATTTAATTTAGCGCGTTCAGAGGGGCGTTGATCATTTAGGCGTCTGGCTATTTTAATGCGGTCGACACTTTGCACCCAGTCAAAATGAGCTGCTACTTGTGCGCTTTTATTCGATTGAATAGGGCCGATAAAGTGCCATTCAATGTCGCTTAAATCGGATAATTCAGCGATTTTATCGACCGCTTCTTGCACGTAAGATTCGCCAAATTGACGTTGGCCAGCTTGGTAGGCCTCTCGTATTAAAGTGCTAGGCTTTGTCTTGCTGACCGCCAATAAAGCCACTTTTTGCCCTAAAATGTGAGAATTTTTTATCGCTTTTGCGATTCTGTCATAGGCTATTTTAAGTCGTTCTGCTATTGTAATCATATAATTATTCAAATAAGTAACTTAGTGGAGCAATCCAATGGACATTACTGAATTACTGGCATTCAGTGTGCAACATAATGCATCAGATTTACACTTATCATCAGGTGTTTCACCTATGATCCGCGTTGATGGCGACGTTCGAAGAATCAATATCCCCGCACTTGGACCAAAAGACGTAAACGGCTTAGTGTATGATATTATGAATGATAAGCAGCGAAAAGAATACGAAGAAAACTTAGAATGTGACTTTTCTTTCGAAGTGCCAAACCTAGCGCGTTTCCGTGTTAATGCCTTTAATTCTAACCGTGGTCCGGCCGCGGTATTTCGTACCATCCCAAGCACCGTTTTAACCCTTGATGACTTAGGTTGTCCTGAAATATTCAAAGATATTTCCAATAACCCGCGTGGCTTAGTGTTGGTAACGGGACCGACAGGTTCCGGTAAATCAACAACGCTTGCAGCGATGATTGATTATATTAATTCGCATAAGCATCACCATGTTCTGACTATTGAAGATCCTATCGAATTCGTACACGACAATAAGCAAAGCTTAATTAACCAACGTGAAGTACACCGTGATACACACAGCTTTAATAACGCGCTTCGCTCGGCGCTTCGTGAAGATCCAGATGTTATTCTGGTCGGTGAATTACGTGATTTAGAGACCATTCGCCTTGCAATGACCGCGGCAGAAACCGGTCACTTAGTATTTGGCACCTTGCACACCACCTCAGCACCAAAAACCATTGACCGTATTATCGACGTATTCCCAGGTGAAGAAAAAGACATGGTACGTTCAATGCTATCTGAATCATTACGTGCTGTAATTTCACAAACACTCGTGAAAAAAGTAGGTGGCGGACGAATCGCAGCACACGAAATCATGATAGGTACACCAGCAATTCGTAACCTTATTCGTGAAGATAAAATTGCGCAAATGTATTCATCGCTACAAACCGGTGCATCACACGGCATGCAGACGATGGATCAGTGTTTAGGTAACTTGCTAAATCGCGGCTTAATTACACAGCAAGATGCATATGCAAAAGCCCACGATAAGAGCAACTTTGGCGCAGCAGGCGCACGATCTTACTAGGGGTAAATTATGCACGGCTTAGATCATTTTTTAAAACAAATGGTAGAGAGTGAAGCATCGGATTTATTCGTGTCTACATTCTTGCCTGTAAGTGTAAAAGTTAATGGCGAACTTCGACCGATTGGTCATTCAGATTTAACTGAAGAAGAAGCGTTAGAGCTCGTTGAATCGGCAATGACCGACAAGCAGAAAACCGAATTTCATGAAACCAAAGAATGCAACTTTGCGATCGCACGTGATTCGGGTCGTTTCCGTGTTTCGGCTTTTTGGCAGCGCGACAAAGCGGGCATGGTTGTTCGTCGTATCGTAACCACCATTCCGGAAGTACACGACCTTGGCTTACCACCGGTTTTAACCGACGTGATAATGTCAAAACGTGGCTTAGTCCTGTTTGTGGGTGGTACGGGTACCGGTAAATCAACTTCACTTGCGGCACTGTTAGGGTATCGTAACCGCAACCAGCGTGGTCATATCTTAACTATTGAGGACCCGATTGAATTTGTTCACGAACACCAAAAGAGTATTGTAACGCAACGTGAAGTGGGACTGGATACTGAAAGTTTCGAATCGGCACTGAAGAGCTCTCTACGTCAGGCCCCTGATGTGATTTTGATTGGTGAGATCCGCTCGCAAGAAACCATGGAATATGCGCTTTCATTTGCTGAAACAGGTCACTTGTGTGTGGCTACACTGCACGCAAACAACGCGAACCAAGCAATCGACCGTATTATGCACTTGGTGCCAAAAGAAAAGCACGATAAGTTAAAGTACGATTTAGCACTTAACTTACGTGCTATCGTTGCACAGCAACTTGTGCCGACCAGTGATGGTCATGGTCGTGCAGCAGCAATTGAAATATTGCTTAACTCGCCAATGGTGGCAGAATTAATTAAACGCGGTGAAGTAGGGGCAATTAAAGAAACCATGTCTAAATCGCGCGAAATGGGTATGCAAACCTTTGACCAAGCGCTCTTTGACCTTTACCAGCAGCATCGCATTAATTATGCCGATGCACTACACCATGCTGACTCACCGAACGATCTGCGCTTAATGATTAAATTACGCAATAATGAGCAACAAGGTGCAGGCTTTTTACAAGGTGTTACGGTTGATGGCCTTGATGGAGATAAAAACCAGTAGTAAGTGATACGCTTATGTTGAAGTTAAGTCGTTTTAAAATTTGTTTTTGTGTATTAGCGAGTATGTTATTTGGTTTTGCGGCGAACGCTGCGAATTCAAGTAACACCGTTGATATGTATATTCGCGATGATGTGTATGTTGATTTTCAGGCTTTTCTTGCTGGACGTGATGTACATCAGATTACCTCGTTTAGCGGTTATCGCATGCGTCGCGACGTAGTAGATATGGTGCTTGCATTGCAAGCATTAAAACTCGGTGGTTTTGATAAAACATTCAACTACCAAGTGGGTAAAGTAACGCTGCGCAACACCAATATTTTAGAGCGTGGTAAGCAATTACTTAGCTTCGACACTTACTGGTACGCAGATGCAGAAAAAATAGCAGAGCACGCTTATATTTCTGCAGCTGTGTTTAACAAAGGTGAGTACCTAGCAGGCGTATTCGCTCATCCTGAAAACCGAAAAGTCTTCGCAATTGACAGCCTAGATGATTTTTCTCAATTCACATCGATTTCCACTCCCCGTTGGCACGCCGATTGGCAAACTCTCAAAAGCCTAAAGTTAAAAAAGCTGTACAAAGATGATGAATGGTTACAGCAAATTCGTGCAGTTGATAAAAAGTGGGCGGACTTTGCTTTGTTGCCGTTTATGCCTGCTGTTAACAACCACTACAAGTTGCATTCGTTAGAGTTACTAGCTGTGCCGGGCATTGCACTTACATTTGATGATAGTCGTCATTATGTGGTGAGCAAAACCCACCCTGACGGTAAGGCGGCGTTTGACGCGTTACAAAAAGGGTTAGCAATACTCGCAGCGCAAAAACGCATTAAATCGGCATATATTGAAGCGGGTTTTATTCCTGAAAAAGGCAGTGTGAAAGTGCTAAATAGTGAATTGATAAATAAAGACTAAGCGAGGCGCTTAGTCTCCATACAAGCTTTCAAAATAGCTTTCTAAGATAATTTGTGCCGACATGCTATCTACTTTATCTTTCGCTAAATTTCGGTAGCCACCGTGATCAAACAAGCGTGCTTTTGCATCCGTTGTGGTAAGGCGCTCATCTTGCACTTCAACTTGATAACCGAACATGCCATGCAATCGTTTTGCAAATTTTTTGGCTTTAAACGTCACTTCTTGGTTGGTGCCATCCATATTGAGTGGTAAGCCGACTATTAGTAAATCAGGTTGCCATTCATCGAGAATTTTTTTTACGTTGTCCCAGTTTGGAATACCGTCTTTTGCAGCGACAGCGCTCAGTGCGGTTGCCGTACCTGATATTTCCTGACCTACGGCAATGCCAATGCTTTTGGTACCAAAATCAAAACCAATTAGTGTACGTTGCCCGATAGGGTTTTTACTCATTTACGCATTTCCTGAATAGAGAGAAAGTTTATCGATATCAATACCTAAACTCTCTATTGCTTTTTGCCAACGCAAGTGCGCTGGCGTATTAAAAATAATCTCAGGGTCGGCAGGTACGGTAAGCCAAGTGTTTTCAATCAGCTCTTTTTCAAGTTGACCGGGATCCCAGCCTGCATAGCCTAAGGTAATCAGAAATTGATCTGGTGCTTCATGGCTTGTCAGCTCGTGAAGCACATCTTTTGAGGTGGTGATCATAATATCAGAGCTGATATTCGAGCTTGAACTATAACCAGGCTTAGTACTGTGCAATACAAACCCGCGGTCAGTGTGAACTGGACCACCTGACATTACCGCAACACTGCTGTTACTAGCCATTTTGTTATTCTCGATATCGATTTGGTCGAGTAATTCGCCTACTGTAAGGTTAGTAGGTTGATTAATAACAAGCCCCATTGCGCCTGATTCATTGTGCTCACAAATGTAAGTTACGCTGTGTTTAAAGCGCGGGTCGGGCATGTTTGGCATTGCAACTAAAAAGGTATTTTGTAATGACTGGGTTTGATTACTCATTGATTGCACCTTTTGTATTATCTTCAGCTTTAAGTATGCGCCACTTTTTGCTCAATTGCGTCGAATAACTTACCGGTAATAGAAATATCAAATGCCGCTTCAATTTCTTTTACGCACGTTGGCGCTGTGACATTAATTTCGGTGAGCTTGTCGCCAATAATATCAAGACCGACAAAAATTAAGCCTTTTGCAATTAATGTTGGCGCCACTGCTTCGGCAATTTTGCGTTCTACATCGGTAATAGGGCGCGCTTCGCCTCGACCGCCGGCGGCTAAATTACCGCGGGTTTCGCCACCTTGTGGAATACGCGCTAAGCAATAGGGAATAACTTCACCGTTAACCACTAATACGCGCTTATCGCCATCTTTGATCGCTGGAATGTAATTTTGTGCCATTGCATATTGGCTGCCATGTGCTGTTAGTGTTTCGCAAATAACGCCAATATTTGGGTCATCTTGTTTAACGCGGAAAATTGACGCGCCGCCCATTCCATCAAGGGGTTTTAGAATAATGTCTTTGTGTTCTTCTAAAAACGCGCGGATATGTGACTGCTCACGGGTGACGAGAGTGTCTGGTGTATGTTCACTAAACCACGCGGTAAATAGTTTTTCGTTAGCGTCACGTAAACTTTGCGGTTTGTTAATTACGAGTGTACCCGCTTGCTCGGCACGCTCTAACAGATAAGTTGCGTAAATATATTCAGTATCGAATGGTGGATCTTTACGCATTAAAATCACGTCTAAATCAGCTAGAGCAATGGTTTGCTTGTCTTCAAGTTCATACCATTTTTCTGTGTTATCGAACACGGTAGCAACTGATGACGTTGCGAAACTTTGCCCACCACGTAAAAACAAGTCATTCATTTCCATGTAATGAATTTCATAGCCGCGTTTTTGCGCTTCGAGCATCATGGCGAAGCCGGTGTCTTTTTTGATATTAAATCCAGCAATAGGATCAGAAATGATGCCAAGCTTAATCGTCATGTTAGTTTCCTTTATTTTCAACTCTCTATGTTATGGGGATGCTTGCAGCTTAAATCAAGCTAAATCACCGTAGACAAGCTGCAGCGCAGAGAGAACAGTAAGTGCTGCAGTCTCAGTACGCAGTACACGTGGTCCCAACTTAATATCAACAAAGTCTGCGGCTTTTGTTGCAGCAATTTCTGCATCGGTAAATCCGCCTTCTGGGCCAACCACAAAGCGCATCGCTGTTGCATTAAAACTCGCAAGTTTATCGATGGTTTTAATGCTGTGCTCAGCTCGCGGGTGCAGGGTTAGCTTAGTTTCGTTGCTTGGCTGGGTTAGCCATTGCTCTAATTTTATTGGCGGGTGAACAACGGGTACAAAGTTACGACCTGATTGCTCTGCTGCCGCAATTGCGATTTTTTGCCATTGCTGGTGTTTCTTTTCAAGGCGTTCACCTTGTAATTTAACACCGCAGCGCTCGCTAAATAATGGGGTGATTTCAGTAATGCCAAGCTCCACTGATTTTTGAATGGTGAATTCCATTTTTTCACCGCGCGAAATACCTTGCCCTAAGTGGATTTTTAGCGGTGACTCACTGGTGACATCGTGAAATTCATCAACGCTAACGTATACATTTTTTTTATTGGCTTGTGAAATGGTGCATAAGTATTCGCCACCTTCACCGTTAAATAAGCTAACCTGTTGACCTGGTTGCATTCTTAGAACGCGGCCTATGTGTCCTGCGGCATCATCGCCGAGTTGTAATTCTGTACCGACTTCAATTGTGCCAGCTTGGTAGATATGGGGAATGCGCATAATGACTCTCAGCGATTAATATGCTTATATGGTATGAAAAGCGCAATAACAAAGGCAAGTAATAAAGGCAGTTATGACAACAATTCTTGAGGTTAAGCAGCTTAGTAAGCATTTCTCAGACTTTTGTGCAGTCGATAAAATTGATTTCAAAGTGACTAAAGGTTCGTGTTTTGGTTTGTTAGGACCAAATGGTGCGGGAAAAACCACTACCATTGAAATGCTTGAAGGGATTTTAACGCCAACTTCCGGTGAAATTTTATTTAATGGTCAGGGCATTACACGAGAAGATTTTCAAAAGCTAGGTATTCAATTTCAGCATACCGCGTTGCAAGATTATTTAACGGTACGAGAAACGCTAAATTTGTTCTCGTCGTTTTATAAAAAGACGGTGCCAATCGATGACCTTATTACGCAATGTCAGTTAACTGACTTTATTAATGTTGACCACCGAAAATTGTCGGGCGGGCAAAAGCAGCGTTTGCTATTGGCGCTGGCATTAATTAATGACCCAGAGCTAATTTTTTTGGATGAGCCAACCACCGGACTCGACCCCCATAGCAGGCGCTTATTTTGGGATTTAGTAAATGATATTAAAGCGGCGGGCAAAACCATTTTATTGACGACTCACTACATGGACGAAGCCGAGTACTTATGCGACCAAATTGCAATTATGGATAAGGGGCAGATTATCGCGATGAATAGCCCTGAAAACCTATTGAGGGAACATTTTAAAGGTTCATTAATATCGTTACCAAAACAGAATGTAGCGTCACAAATTTCGTTTGCGAATGCCCATTACAGCCAAGACAGTGTGCTTATTCATAGTGATAATACAGAGGCCACATTAGCTCAGTTGTTAACGGAGCAAATTTCATTGCAGGGACTGCAAGTTAAGTCGGCTAATTTAGATGATTTATTCCTAAAGTTAACAGGTCACGCATTACACACTAACGAGGAAAAAACAGATGTTTAAACGATTTTTTGCTGTTTTGGTGGCGCGTAATTTAGAGTTCTTCCGCGACCGTTCGGCGCTCGGTTGGAATTTAGCATTTCCTATTTTGTTAGTGGTTGGTTTCGCCTTTATCTTTAAAAATGATAACCCGACACTGTTTAAAATTGGCTACGTAGGTGATTTACAGCAACACAGTATTAGCCAGTATAAGCATTTAGAGTTTATTGAGTATCAAGATAAAAGTGTGGCAATCGAAAAACTGCGCCAACATAAACTGGATTTACTGGTGAGCTTTGATGCAAAAAAGTATTGGGTAAATTCAAGTTCTGCCAACGGTTATATCGCAGAAAAACTGCTACTTGCTGAAACAACACAAGCCACTGCGTCGTTTGTAAAAGAGGCAATAGAAGGCCAAGAAATCCGCTACCTTGATTGGGTTGTGCCCGGCATTTTAGCGATGAACATGATGTTTTCTTGTTTGTATGGCGTGGGTTATGTGATTGTACGTTATCGTAAAAACGCGGTGCTAAAGCGCTTAAGTGCCACGCCATTAAAGCCGGTAGAATTCCTGGCAGCGCAAATCGTTTCGCGTTTATTGATTGTTGTGGCATTAACGTCCGCCATATTCGTAGCCTGTCATCTTATTTTTGATTTTTATTTAATCGGCAGTATGTTGTGGTTATTAGTGCTGTGCGTACTCGGTGCGTTTTCACTAATTTCGCTATCGCTACTGATCGCCTGTCGCTCGGAGTCTGAAGAATTTACCGGTGGCATTCTTAATTTAGTGTCATGGCCGATGATGATGTTGTCGGGAGTGTGGTTTTCACTTGAAGGCAGCCCGGCATTTGTACAGGCAATTTCTCAGGTATTTCCGCTTACGCAAATGTTGATTGGTGCGCGTGCCGTGATGTTAGAGGGGGCAGGTTTTGTTGAAATTGCACCACAGCTGTTTATTCTCATCGGGCAAAGTGTGGTGTTTCTATTGCTTGGCGCTCTATTCTTTAGCTGGAAAGGGCAAACGCGATAAACCACGCTTGCTCAAATTCCAATTAAAGCAGATGTTACAGCGAGAACAAACGCAGTAGTAAAATTCCTATCGCAATATGAACAGCAAGCTCAATACTGGCGATGCCGATGTTGTCTTGTTGTTCCACTTCAATGTTGTTTTGTACTTTTGGTAGCGCTAGTTTTAATACCAATAGTGCGGTAATTTGGTGCAGTGCAACAAACACAACTACGTTTAATAAAATCATAATGATATTGTCGATAAAGTTACCAGCAATAAACTGAATACTGGCAAGTGCGGCAAAAATTGCTAGCGATAACGCAATCATGCGTGATGCAAAGCGCAAGCCTATTGACGTATTGTCGTAGGCAAAATAAGTTTGCATTGAAGCGCCTTGGTTAGTCGCGGCAAAGCGTTTCTCTTGCCAGCGAGTATGCAGCAAAATAATAAATTGAATGGCAATAAACGCGATAATATCAATCAGTAAAGTATTAAAGTTTGTCGCTTTAGACCATTTGTAAAGACCAAGCACAATGATTGAATTTGCCAGCAATACGCCGGTATCGATGAGTGCTGCGCATACATTGCGCTTTTCTATTGCCCTTGCTTCATTAAAATCTCTTAGAATGAGGCGGTTATGGATCCACTTACCAAACCAAATAAACACTAATGCGAGCGAGAGTGCGATTGCCATGTGCGGTAAACTTTCTTGCCATTGCGACAAGTCAAATTCCCTTGCAATAAAACTAACAACTAAAATAATGCTGAAAATAGAAGACGCATAACTAATGCCCATAGCAAAGTTATCTTTTTTCGCTAATTCATCCATTAAATCATGTTCGCTGCTGTCGGCTTGTAATTGCTTTTTAACCACCATTAAGACAACCAAAACCAATAGTCCGGTGATGGCGAATGCGACTAAAAGATCGTTAGATAGACTGATATAAGACATAAAAATAGCTTTCTTTTTTGCTAAGATACTGGATAGCTTTAGAATTTAGTTTAAGAGTGTAAGTAAGTTATGGGGTTAGCACAAGGTTTACAACAACTGGGGCAGCAGCGATTTATCGAGATTTTTGCTGATAAGCAAGCTGAACCAAATGTAGTGGCACTATTAGCGTTGAGCGACTTTGCTTTTCGTATATTGGCGCAGCATCCACACTTTATCGACTATTTACACAATGACCAATGGCTTGCATCACGCGATACCAGCGCTGTTTTTGATACGCAATCACTTGCTCAGATTGCAGAAAGTGATGCATTTCAAACGCTCAGAGAGTATCGCAACTTGCATTGGTTAAAGCTCGCATACCTTGATCTTGTGCTTAAAAATGATATTCGCGACAGCATTAGTTACACCTCTCAATTAAGTGAACAGTTAATTGATTCAGCGTATCGCTGGGCTTATGCGCAGGTTGCTAGCGTTTGGGGAAAGCCTACTGATGAAAAAGGGGATGCCATGCCGATGCTGATTTTAGGCATGGGCAAGCTGGGCGGTTATGAGCTTAATTACTCGTCAGATATCGACCTGATTTTTACCTATCCATACCAAGTTGAAACCCAAGGTGGACGTAAATCGTGTGAAGCACAAGTTTTCTTCACTAAAGTAGCGCAAAAAACCATTGCCGCATTGAATCAGGTCACGCCTGAAGGACAAGTTTTCCGCGTTGATATGCGTCTTCGACCATTTGGTGACAGTGGCCCTTTAGTTATGAGCTTTAATGCAATGGAAGAGTATTACCAAGAGCAAGGTCGTGATTGGGAACGCTATGCCATGTTAAAGGCGCGGTTACTTGGTACTGAATCAAGCTACTGGCAAGAGTTTTATGATTTACTAAGGCCTTTTGTTTATCGTAAATACATAGATTTTTCGGTGATTGAATCGCTTCGAAAAATGAAAGCACTTATCGCACAAGATGTGCGTCGTAAAGGGCTTACTGAAAACATTAAACTTGGTGCTGGTGGTATTCGTGAAGCTGAGTTTGTGGTGCAAGCACTGCAAATGATCCGAGGAGGGCGCGAGCCAAGTTTACAGGTGCAATCATTTTGTAAAGCGTTGGAAGCATTAGCAACGCTTAACGAAGTACCACAAGACGTTGCCAATACATTAACTGACGGGTATTTGTTTTTGCGCCGTATTGAGCAATATTTACAGCAGTTTGATGACAAACAAACACAAACATTGCCACAAGATGACGTTGGTCAAATGCGGTTAAGTGCGTTGTTAGAAACGTCGAATTATGGTGATGCAACGGCATTGATTAACCAACAAATGCGACTTATTCACGATGAGTTTAATGCCATGATAGGCGCGGAAGATGACGATGAACAAGATGTCGATTCGCGTTATGAACTGCTGTGGGAAAAGCCAAGTATTGAGGTGATTAGTTCGCATCAGTTGTTTGGGCAAAATACCGAGTTTTTTAATATCGTTTATGATTTTAAAGTGTCGGGGACCAAGCGCAAACTGGGCGGGCGCGGGCGCGATGTGCTTGATAAATTGATGCCGCTATTACTACAGCAAGCAGATAAATGCGGTTGTGAACCGAGTATTCTTAAGCGCGTACTCGCAGTGGTAGAGAAAGTGATTTCACGTACAGCCTATTTGGAGTTATTGCTAGAAAATCCAGGGGCACTCAATCAGCTATTTAAACTCTGTGCGCATAGCAAATGGATAGGCGACCATTTAGCTTGTTATCCTATTTTGCTGGATGAATTAATTGACCCAGCCCAGCTTTATAAAACCTTGCCATTAAGTGGCTATGAGCAGGAAATCCGTCAGTACTTTTTACGTATCGATGAAAATGACTTAGAGCTCAAATGGAAGCATTGCGTCAGTTTAAACAAACACATCAATTACGTATTGCCGCGGCAGATGCCACCGGTGTGCTCGATGTTATGAAAGTAAGCGATCACCTTACGGCATTATCAGAAGCGATAGTAGCTCAGTGTGTTAATCTGGCTTGGCAGCAAATGGTAACGCGTTTTGGCTATCCACCTGAGGCTAGCGATGATGAAAAAGGCTTTGCAGTTATCGCGTATGGCAAAGCGGGTGGGGTAGAGCTAGGCTACGACTCTGATCTTGATTTGGTATTTGTGCATAACTGTGATGGTGTTGGGCAAACTAATGGCGATAAACAAATCGATGCGCGCCAGTTTTATTTGAAGTTAGCACAGCGTTTATTGCATTTATTTAATACTCGTACCGCTTCTGGCATTCTTTATGAGCTTGATACACGCTTACGCCCGGAAGGGGCATCTGGCTTATTGGCTATTAATATTGAAACCTTCCGTGAATATCAGTTAAAACAAGCGTGGACATGGGAGCATCAGGCGTTAGTGAGAGCGCGCATGACCTATGGTCAAACGTCGTTACTCGCGCGTTTTAATGAAATTAGAAATGAAGTGCTGTCGCGTCAGCGTGATGAACAAAAATTACGTGAGGACGTCGTAAACATGCGACAAAAAATGCGCGACCATTTAATTAAAGGCAGTGGTGCTGAGTTTGATATTAAACAAGGCGTAGGGGGCATGGCGGATATTGAGTTTTTGGCGCAATATTTTGTCTTAAAAAATGCCTATGCTCAGCCAAAAATAACTCAGTATTCCGATAATATACGTATATTTGCCAGTGCAGCAGAGTATGGCTTTATTGAGCCTAATGAAATGCAGCAGCTAACATCAGCATATTGCGATTATCGTGAACTATATCACCAAGTAAGTTTACGCCAAGAAGCGAAGCTAGTGAGCCTTGAAAGCGTGCAAAACGATGTGAACGCCGTTACGACAATTTGGCAAAAGTATTTAGCTTAGAGTGTCGCTTTTACGCAGTTATCACGCACATAGCGGGTTGGATTTTCAGTGATAACTGCGGTGCTGTGTTTATAACAGAAAAAGCCGTATACCGTGTTTTCGAAGTCACTGTCGATGGCTTTAGAAACTTGGTACAGGGTTGTTATAAAGGTTTCGTCTACGCGAAAGTTATCTTTAATGACGTAATCTTTGTCGAGATACCACAAAAACTCAATGCCTTCTTGCTTGGCAAAATCCGACATCACTTCTTTTAATGTATCGCCTTTCGCGAAGCGGCGCGCTTTAATTTCACCACGCCAATGCGCTGGAATTTTGTTTGAGGTACGACGCTGTCTTAGTTGCTCTGCCAAAGTGGTGTCGGGTTCGCCTAACTGAATGACGTATTTCTCGCGTTCAGTCATCGAGCTTAAGGTACTGCGAAAGCTATTATAGAAGTTAGATAAGCCTTCTGCTGCTGCATTTGATTTGTTAGCTTCTAATACAGGCCCTTTGCCAAGTAGAAGATACAGTGCGGCCGCAATTAAGATAAAACCTAACGATAAATGTTTAATCCAAAACCACACAACGACACTCACAATGATTAAATATAAAGCAAGTCAATAATAGCTGTAACCTAATACTAATTTGCATAATACTTAATTCGTATTTTTAGGTAATAAGCTAACAGTGATAACACTTTATCTGTTTTTTGACAGCGTTAAATGAAAAGCCGCTTTACAATTTGAAGTGTAAAGCGGCTATGTATTATTTTTTATAGTGCGACGTAGCGTTTGGATCTTTTTGTGTTTTAAAGCGACGATGAAGCCACAAATATTGCTCAGGCGCTTTGGCAATAGCCTCTTCCATAGCCTGGTTGACACGTGTCACATCATCAACATCGTTCCCGGTTGGGAAGTTTTCAAACACTGGGCTTACGTCAAGATAGTACTTATTATTCTTACGGTAGGTAGATAGTGCGACGGTTTCACTTTTCTTGCTGCTGGCAAAAATAAGCGTGCCAGTTGTAGTACACGTTTCTTTAACCGCGAAAAACGGTACAAATTCAGAGCGTTTGCGGCCATAGTCTTGATCAGGCAAGTAATAGCATAACTTTTGTTGGCTTAATGCTTTTAATAAGCTCTTTACATCGCGCTTTGTAACCAGTGCTTCACTAAAGCGTAGGCGACCATTGACAATAATGTATTCCATTAATGGGTTATTGTGAGGGCGATAAAACCCAACACCGTTGTTTTGTATTCCCATCATGCGGCCCGCAACTTCTAAGTGCATCATATGAGGAACCAGCAACAATACGCCTTTGCCATTATTAATCGCTTTTTCAATATGGTGATAACCAGTAATGCCACCAAAGTGCTTTTTTGCACGCCACTGAGGCCACCACCACGCCATACCCGATTCAAAAATCGCAATGCCGGTATTTTCTAAGTTCTCTTTTACTAATTTTGCCTGCGCTGCTTTGTCTAGTTCGGGAAAGGCTAACGCAATATTGACTTCGGCGATTTTACGGCGTTTTTTTACAAACCGATAAACTAGGCGACCTAATAACTTACCTAGCCAAATTTGCAGTCGATACGGTAACCAAGACAGAAGATACAAAATCAGCACACTTAACCAAGTAAGCCAGTATTTTGGAGCAAGAAAAGAATATGAAAATGGCGCTTTAGTGATCACAATATTCGAAGGAAAAAGTAAAAATTAGCGCGAGTATAACAAAAAGAGAGGAAAACGTGGGAATTGATTTATTCCCACGTGGAATTACATCACCGAGATTAGTTTAAACCGCGGTTAATTGCTTCGATATCACTGCGCGACAGTGTACCTTCAGCAAGTTTTAAGCCTAGTGTAGAAACTACGTAACGGTAACGTACCGCAGATAAATTACGGCTTGCGTCATATAAGTTACGTGTACTTAGCAATACATCAACGATGGTACGTGTACCTACTTCAAAACCCGCTTCAGTTGCTTGTAATGCACTTTCTGCTGAAACAACCGCTTGCTCAAGGGCGCGGTAAGTTGCGATATCTGACACTACTTGGTTGTAAGAAGTACGTACTTGCTTATTTACATTGCGGTATGCGCTTTCGAACTCTTGGCTTGCAGCAACAAAGTACTCAGATGCTTGGTTTACAGCAGCTTGCGTACCGCCACCTTGATAAATCGGCACAGTGAAGTCTAAACCAACACTTGTTTGGTCAGCGCGTGGACCTGTTTCGCCTAATTTATCACCATAAGATGCTGATAACGTAAGCTTAGGATAATGACCTGCTTTTGCTTGTTCAATTTGCTCTTTCGCAATATCTACAGAAACGCGTGATACCTGCAGTGAAATATTGTTTTCTTTTGCAGATTCAACAAACTCAGTGCTCTTACGCGCTGGTTTTACCGTTGAGAATTTGTCTGTATTAAGTGCGTTAAGCTTTTCGTGATATTTACCTGTGATTTCACCTAGTTCTTCACGTGCTGTTTCAACATCGTTAAGTGCCACAATTTCACGGGCTACTGCGTTATCGTACTGTGCTTGCGCTTCGTGTACGTCAGTAATTGCTGTTAAGCCTACTGCGTGACGCTGTTTCGTTTGCTCTAACTGACGCTCAATCGCACGCTTTTCTGCGCGCACAAACTCTAAATCATCTTGGCGTGCGAGTACGTTAAAGTAAGCATTTGATACGCGTACAATCAGGTTTTGCTGTGCTAATCGGTAGCTAGCATCAGCTTGTAGCGCTTGCTTTTCTGCAATGTTTAGTGACTTCCATGAGCCTAAGTTGAATAGGTCTTGGTTAAGTGAAATACCGCGACTGAACGTGTCAGAATCGCCTGCATCGCCATCAACTTTGCTATAACCCATTGATGCGCCAATTTGTGGTAATAAACGCGACATTGCAATGTCTGTGTTGTAGTTTTGCGCATCACGTGTTGCTTTTGCTTTTAGTACAACAGGATCGTTTGCAAGTGCAATTTCGTATACTTGCATAAGGTCTTCTGCATTAGCGTGTGTAACTGAAAAGCCACAGCTTAATGCAACAAGCGCAGATAGTAATTTCTTTTTCATAGTGGTTGTCATCCCCAGACAATTTTTGAAAGCATCTTAGCGTGTTTTTTTATTGATTAGAAAAACAATACAGTAAAACAAAGTATTCAAGTGTAACAGAATATGAAAAATTCGTTTTATTCACTTTATCAGCTAAAATACCGAAAATTCGATAGATTATCGAATAGATTTTAAACTAATTAATCACCTTTTATATGGCCAAAATTACAAAATTCAAGCAATCAGACGTAGAAATCGTCGCGAAAAAGCGCACTTTTAACGGTTTTTTTAAAATTGATGAATATCACTTTCGTCACGCATTATTTGCTGGCGGGCAATCCGATGTGATTGTGCGAGAAATATTTGAACGCGGCGATGCAGTGGCAGTCTTACCTTATGATCCAAAATTGGATGCGGTGCTGCTTATCGAACAAATACGCATTGGTGCATTTAACGATGATAAATCGCCATGGTTGCTTGAAGTGATTGCGGGTATGGCTGATGGCAGTAAAGATTACGAAGCCGTGGTAAAAAAAGAAGCGAAAGAAGAGTCTGGCATAGCACTTAATAATATTGAGTTTATGCTGTCGTATCTTTCAAGCCCCGGCGGAACATCAGAGCGTTTATACTTATATTATGGTGAAGCGGATTTATCGCAAGCTGGTGGCATTTATGGCGTACCTGAAGAAGGTGAAGATATTAGGGTACATGTAATCCCAGTAGAACAGGCGTTTCAACTACTTGATGAAGGTGAAATGGATAACGCAGCAACCGTAATTTGCTTGCAGTGGCTTAAATTAAATATTGATGCAATAAGAGAGAAGTACCGTACGTGTTAGCACAGGCTTATCGACAAAATTTACCTAAGTACATTCGTTTATGTGAGCAAAACTATGCACGCATAAACCGCCTGATGCCAAAAGAAAATGATAGAGGGGCGGTGAATAAGGTATTGGTTGGTGGTTTTGAATTTACGCTTACCGTATTAGAAGCATCTCCTTACACTAATTTAGTCTCGCTTAAACAAACAGACCACCAAGTGATAGGGTTTACGCGACCTGATTTAAACGTGCGCGTCTATCACGATGCCAAAGTTGCAGAAGTAGTATGTAAATATTATCCCAAACGGGTTAAACCGGCATATGGTTACCCAAACCCTGATATGCATCAAAAAGATGAAAAATATCAATTGAATGCATTTTTAAAAGATTGGTTAGAATACTGTATTAACCAAGGGCGTAGTACTTTCCACTGGGATACCGATCATGACATGGTTTAGCCAACGCGAACACTTTGATAAAGCGCAATTAACACTGGTTCATATCACCGATAGTCATGTTTTTGCGGAACCAAATGGTGAATATTTTTGTGTAAATACCGCAAATAATTTAGCAAAAACATTGGCGTGTATTAAATCAATTGAATGCGATGCGATTATTTTTGGCGGAGATTTAACACAAGACCACAGTGAAGCGTCATATCACTTGTTCGCTCAATTGGTACAACAAGCAGGCCTTAGTGATAAGTTGTTTTGGCTACCGGGCAATCACGACGAAATAGATATTTATCGCGAGATTTTTAGTCAGTATGGCATTCGCGACAGCAAAGTGTTGGAAAATGATCACTGGCAAGTGCTATTGGCTAATTCTAAAGGGCCAACGCCTGCTGGGTGTGTAAGTGAGACGCACCTCAACGAGATAAAACATGAGTTAACGGGCAATACCAAGCATACTATGCTGTTTACTCATCATCACCCAATCCCCATTCAGGGTTATCTTGATAAACATATGTTGGAAAATGGTGAAGCACTGCTTTCACAATTAACCCAATTTAAACAGGTGAAAGGGTTAATCCATGGTCATGTTCACAACGAATACAGCTGGTTGTTTAACGAGTTTGCAGTATTTGCTACGCCCGCCACCTCGATACAATTTGAAAAAAATACCAGCGATTGGCAACAAGTCGACTTAGGTCCTGCCTTTCGTATGATACGATTACAGCAAAATGGCAGTTTAAACACTCAGGTAGTATGGCTAAACAACGCGTAATATACATTCATGGTTTTAATAGCTCACCAGAATCATTTAAAGCACAACAATTTGGTCAGTATTTAGCGAAACATCATGATGTTGAGTATTTAGTACCAAAATTAAACCATGAACCGCGTGAAATTTTGCTGACGCTCGAAGCGTTAATGACACCTAATACAAAATTGATTGGCAGTTCATTGGGCGGATACTTTGCGACTATTTTATCCGAACGCTATCAACTGCCAGCGGTGGTTGTTAATCCGGCCGTTGCACCATTTGATCTAATGCATGATTACCTAGGTACGCAGTACAACCCGTATCAAGATTACTACTACGATGTGACTGAACGTCATGTTGACCAGTTAAAGCAGTTTTACATTGCCAACTTGTCACAGCCTGAGTTGATTTTACTTTTACAACAGATGGGTGATGAAGTATTAGATTTTTCACAGGCGGTCGATTATTATAAAAACTGCCGTCAGCACGTTGAATTTGCTGGCGATCACAGCTTTATAGGGTTCGAACGTTATTTTCCTGTTATTGTAGATTTCCTGAAAATATCGTAAAACAATAGTGATAAGGGAATAACCTATAAAAACGCGCTAAAACCTAGTAAAAAAATACCCAGAAAAGGGCAGCTAGGTATCAAAGATAATTAATATAAAAAGAACCGCATTTCATGACGACACAAGATTATAATGCAGAAGCCATTGAGGTTTTAAATGGACTCGAACCGGTAAAGCGCCGTCCCGGCATGTATACCGATACCACACGTCCAAACCACCTTGGCCAAGAAGTTATCGATAACAGTGTGGATGAAGCCTTAGCTGGGCATGCATCGAAAATTGATGTGATCCTGCACGAAGACAACTCGCTGGAAGTAGTCGATGATGGCCGTGGTATGCCAATCGATATTCACCCCGAAGAAGGTATTCCGGGCGTTGAGCTTATTCTTACCAAACTACACGCCGGTGGTAAGTTTTCAAACAAAAACTATCAATTCTCAGGTGGTTTACACGGGGTAGGTATTTCCGTCGTAAATGCCTTATCAACGCGTGTATTAGTTACCGTACGACGCGATGCAAAAGTATATGAAATTGCGTTTGAGAACGGCGATAAGGTACAAGATTTAACCGAGGTCGGTACCGTGGGCAAGCGCAATACCGGTACGTCAGTACACTTTTGGCCTGATCCAAGCTACTTCGACTCGGCAAATTTCTCGCTATCAAAGCTCAAGCATTTATTAAAAGCCAAAGCGGTTCTGTGTCCTGGCTTAAAAATTCGTTTTATCAATAAGCAAACTAAAGAAACCATTGAATGGTTTTTTGAAGATGGCTTAAAAGATTACCTTGCTGATGCGTTAAAAGAATACGAAGTTTTACCGAAACAACCATTTACCGGTGAATTTGCCGGTTCCACCGAAGGTGTAGATTGGGCGGTATTGTGGTTACCTGAAGGCGGCGAAGGGGTTTATGAAAGTTATGTAAACCTTATTCCAACAGCGCAAGGTGGTACCCATGTAAATGGTCTGCGCCAAGGTTTGCTAGAAGCAATGCGCGAATTTTGTGAATTCCGCAATTTATTACCGCGTGGGGTAAAACTAACACCTGACGATATTTGGGACCGCTGTAGCTATGTGCTTTCGGTCAAAATGCAGGACCCACAATTTGCAGGTCAAACTAAAGAAAAGTTATCGTCACGTGCAACCTCAGCATTTGTTTCGGGTGTGGTAAAAGATTCGTTTAGTTTATGGCTTAATGAACACACAGATATTGCCGAGTTGCTTGCCGAAATTTGTATTAGCAACGCGCAAAAGCGTATGCGTGCGGCGAAAAAAGTGGTTCGTAAAAAAATCACCTCAGGCCCAGCGTTACCGGGTAAATTAACCGACTGTAGCACGCAAGAAAGCGAGCGCAGTGAACTCTTTTTAGTAGAGGGTGACTCGGCGGGTGGTTCAGCTAAACAAGCACGTGATCGTGAGTTCCAAGCGGTAATGCCACTGCGCGGTAAAATTCTTAATACGTGGGAAGTTGAATCAGGGCAAATTCTTGCGTCGCAAGAAGTACATGATATCTCTGTAGCGATTGGTATGGATCCAGATTCAAAAGATTTAACTAATCTACGCTATCACAAAATTTGTATTTTAGCGGATGCGGATTCCGATGGATTACACATCGCAACCTTGTTGTGTGCACTGTTTGTAAAACACTTTCCAGTGTTGGTAGAGCAAGGGCACGTATATGTAGCAATGCCACCGCTTTACCGAATCGATGTGGGTAAAGAAGTATTTTATGCTCTTGATGAAGATGAAAAGACCGGCATTTTAGACCGTATTGAAGCAGAGAAAAAGCGTGGCAAAGTGAATGTGCAACGCTTTAAAGGCTTGGGTGAAATGAACCCAATGCAGCTGCGCGAGACGACAATGGATCCAAATACTCGCCGCTTAGTGCAACTGAGCTTAGAGGGCGACGAAGAAACGTTGGAAGTAATGGATATGTTACTTGCCAAGAAGCGCTCAAGCGATCGTCGTGAGTGGTTAGAAACCAGTGGCGACCAAGCGGATTCATGGAACTCATAACTAGCATTAAAAAATTTAGGTAAACGAGCATGTCAGATCTCGATACCCTCGCGATGCAAGGGATAGAAAAACAAACAATGGCGCAGTTTACGCAAAGCGCCTATTTAAATTACTCAATGTACGTAATTAAAGACCGTGCCTTGCCACACATTGGCGACGGTTTGAAACCCGTACAACGTCGTATTGTTTACGCGATGAGTGAACTAGGCCTATCGGCAGCGGCAAAATACAAAAAATCAGCCCGTACCGTGGGTGATGTACTCGGTAAATATCACCCTCACGGTGATAGCGCGTGTTATGAAGCCATGGTACTGATGGCGCAGCCGTTTTCTTACCGTTATCCGCTGGTGGATGGTCAAGGTAACTGGGGGGCGGCAGATGATCCTAAGTCTTTCGCGGCAATGCGTTACACCGAAGCACGTTTATCTAAGTTCTCTGAGGTTTTATTAAAAGAACTAGGCCAAGGCACAGTCGATTGGATCCCAAACTTCGACGGCACCATGAAGGAGCCGGAAGTACTGCCAGCACGTTTACCGCATATTTTATTGAATGGTATTACTGGTATTGCTGTAGGTATGGCAACCGATATTCCGCCGCACAACGTACGTGAAGTGGCAGATGCGTGTTGTACATTACTGGATAAACCAAAAACCGAACTTGAAGAGCTGCTTGATTTAGTACAAGCACCGGATTACCCAACGGATGCGGAAATCATTACGCCTAAGGCTGAAATTCGCAAAATCTACTCAAGTGGTAAAGGCTCAATCAAAATGCGCGCTGTGTATACTGAAGAGCAAGGCGATATTGTCATTACGGCGTTACCTCATCAGTGCTCTGGTGCGAAAGTGTTAGAGCAAATTGCTACGCAAATGCGCGCTAAAAAATTACCTATGGTTGCTGATTTACGTGATGAATCTGATCATGAAAATCCAACGCGTATTGTAATTGTGCCGCGTTCAAATCGCGTAAAAGCTGAGCCACTTATGGCACACTTATTTGCGACCACAGACCTTGAGAAAAACTACCGTGTTAACTTAAACATGCTGGGCCTAAACGGCCGTCCTCAAGTAAAAGACTTAAAAACAATTCTGTCTGAGTGGTTAGTGTTTAGGCGCGAAACGGTTCGTCGCCGTTTACAATACCGCTTAGACAAAGTATTGGCACGTTTACATATTTTAGAAGGCTTATTGATTGCCTTTTTAAATATCGACGAAGTAATTGAAATTATCCGCAGCGAAGATGAGCCAAAGCCAGTTTTAATGGCGCGTTTTGGTATCACTGAAACGCAAGCGGAAGCTATTTTAGAACTTAAACTTCGCCATCTTGCTAAATTAGAAGAAATGAAAATTCGCGGTGAGCAAGACGAGCTTGCCAAAGAGCGCGATAAGCTTGAGCAGATTCTTGGTTCAGAGCGTCGTATGTCGACGCTACTGAAAAAAGAAATTCAAGAAGCCGCTGAGCTTTATGGTGACGACCGTCGTTCGCCTGTAGTTGAGCGCGGTGAAGCTAAAGCCTTAAGTGAAAAAGACTTAATGCCATCAGAAAGCGTTACTGTTGTGCTTTCTGAAAAAGGCTGGGCACGTTTTGCTAAAGGCCATGATATTGACGCGGAAGGCCTGAGTTATAAATCAGGTGACAGCTTTAAGTCTCTTGCTAAAGGGCGCAGCAATCAGCCGAGTGTATTCTTAGATAGCTCTGGCCGAGCATTTGCAACCGATACCCATAGTTTACCTTCTGCGCGTAGCCAAGGTGAACCAATGACAGGGCGCTTTAATGTGGCACCTGGAGCGAACCTTGAACACGTGGTTATGGGTGAAGAAAAAGCCAACTTCCTGATGGCATCAGATGCAGGTTATGGCTTTATTACCGAGTTTAACGACTTGGTGAGTAAAAATAAGAACGGTAAAGCACTGGTAACGATTCCAGAAGCTGCATTATTAATGACACCACAGCCAATTCACGACATTACGACAGATCGCTGTTTAGCAATCTCCAACGAGGGTCGCATGCTGATCTTCCCAATTCGTGATTTGCCAAAACTAGGTAAAGGTAAAGGAAATAAGATCATTTCCATTCCGAGTGCCCGTGTCAAATCGCGAGAAGAGTTTGTTAAAGTGCTGGGCATCGTGCCAGATGGCGCATCTGTTACGTTACATGCAGGTAAGCGTAAACTAACGTTAAAACCAAGTGATTTAGAACATTACTACGGCGAGCGTGGCAGACGAGGTAATAAGTTACCGCGTGGTTTACAGCGTGTAGACTTAATGGAAGTCGAGTTTACTGCCGCACAAGAATTGATCGACGATGCTATTGATGCGGAAAATAGCGAAGATTAGTGCTTCTTTGCGTCGAAAAGCGTTAAAATAACGAAAACCAGTCTCAATATCGGGCTGGTTTTTTTATAAACCGTGTTTTTTAGCTTACACATGTTAGCTAAAATTCGTATAATGGCGCGCTTAGTTATTGGAGACGTTATTTTGATATTTGCTGTTCGCTTAGTACTACTTGCGATTTTTATCTTTTTTAGTGCGATCTTTGGCTTGCTATTATGTTTAGTGATGCCGTTTAACCGCAACCATGTTCATCGTTTTGCTTCTTGGTATGGCAGCATGCAGGTGTTACTGGGCGCAAAAGTTGAAGTGAAGGGATTAGACAAACTGGATAAAAATAAATCCTACGTCTATGTATCTAACCATCAAAATAACTATGATTTGTTTACGGTTACCAATGCGGTACCAGAAAATACCGTAAGTATTGGTAAAAAAAGCATTCGCTTTATTCCATTTTTTGGCCAGCTGTACTGGTTGTCAGGCAATATTTTAATTGACCGCAATAATAAATCGAAAGCAAAAGGCACAATTGATAAGGCCGCATCAAAAATTAAAAACGATAAGATTTCTGTGTGGTTATTCCCTGAAGGTACGCGCAGTTATGGCCGCGGTTTATTACCATTTAAAACAGGCGCGTTTCACACGGCTATGCAAGCCGGTGTGGAGGTTGTGCCGGTTTGTATGAGTACAACAACAGGGCGTATTAAATTAAATCGTTGGGCTAACCCAACCATTTATGTTGAATTACTTGATCCGATTTCGTTGGAAAAGGATGTATCGGCAAGAGAGCACGCAAAGCGAATTCATGCTATGATGCAGAGTAAAATTGAACAGCTAGATGCTAAAGTAGAGAGCGATTGTGGAAAACTGGCGCGAAATAAGTGAAGACATTGTTGAGTCGTTATTAGAAGACGGCTCAAACCCAGACAAACTGTACGAAGTAGAACACCACTTTGTATGTGAAGATTTTGATAAGTTAGAAGAAGCGGCACTTGCTGCATTCAAACTTGGTTTTGACGTGGAAGATCCAGCTGAACTTGAATTAGAAGATGGCAGCAAAATTTGGGGCTTTGACGTTGTAGTTGAATGTGAACTTGACGCAGAACTTATTCTTGAAGATGTAGATAAACTTATCGACCTTGCTGCAAAAGCTGGTGTGGAATACGATGGCTGGGGCACTTACTTTCAAGAGTAAGCTTCTGTGTTGTATTGACAAATCGAGTACAAAAAAATAGCGCCAAATGGCGCTATTTTTTATTGCGGCTTATCTTGTGAGAGTTTGAACGGGGAGAACAATAAGACAGGCACTAAAATCAATGTGTGAATTGATAACCAAGCAAGGGTTCCTTCATATACGCCTAACGCTGTAACTGCTGTAAAAAGGGCAAGTGCAGACGATACGACCGCCAGCAACCAATAAAGACCAATCGGGCTATTGCTATCAAAGCGAATACTTTCAGCGCATTGGTTACTTTTGAAATAGCACGACATTGCAATAATTACCGTAATAAATGAAAAAGCAATCAAAATAACTTCCATGGTTTTTCCCTGCTAGGTTTACATGTTGGTTAGATTATACTGCGCAGAATTGCAAGTCAATAAAAATGATAATGATTATCAATTAATTTAATCGTAAATGTATAAGTACCAATAATCATAAAGTCTTTTGTCTTTTAAGGCGTACCGCTTAATGAGTGTAATTGCAACGCTGTCAAACTCTCAACACGCCACGTTTTTAATGAAAATAATGATTCAATATTTGCAGGGTTAACGCGTGTATAAGGGGGCGCTTTTTAACAGGTAACAATGGTGGTAGAGGTTGTACAGACTGTCAAAGGTGTTAAATCTATACAGTCGCAATCAATCCAAAAGTTGTCTTGGCTACATTTGATGACAAAAAGGTTAACAAAGGAGGAAGTGGCAATGCTAAAAATGACTTGCGCGAATGAGCTTCAAGCTCACAATAAATAGAAAACGCGCTTTAGCGCGTGTTGGTCACCTCAAAACGAGGTTGCGATTTTAAACACATTACCTGCAGCTAACTTTTGCTGCGATATTGAAACCGTCTAATCGTTTAATACCGATAAATGCTCAAGCTCACGATAAAGCTCTTCTTCATCTCCCATGTTGAGTTCGATAAGGCGTTTTAAATGCGTCACACTGTCAATTTCAATTTGCTCACAGCGTAGCCCCAATTGGTCACTTTCAACATGTGCCAGCGACACCAACATCTCAATCGCAATATCACTGTTAGAAAGTTGAAATACTAGTTTGGCGTGATGCGAAAGATCACACGCAGTAGGCCAGTTATCAGGCTTATTTAAAAGTGCACCTTTAAGCGATAAATCAAGGATTTCAGCGTTATACTCTACGCCCATAAAAGTTAATTTTGCAGGCGTGTGGTAAATAATACGAGTGAAATGTCGTCTTTCTTGCATTAGGAGCGCTCCTTATCGTCATCTTTAAAGCATAGCCGATTAACAAAAAATATTAAATATTTTCATGCTGATATGTTTAAATAGCGGGCGCCACTTATGGAATTTATTTTTAAAGGGAAAAACAATGCCAGAACACGCTGAAAAACAAAAGATTGATCACGGTGAATTGAAAAAAACCGGATTTTGGTTAAATCAGGCGTTTATGATTGTATCGACAATTGTTGGTGTATATTTAGCTGCACAAAGCGGTCTTGAACAAGCGCTAAAATTCGATACGTTAAGCAAAATGGAAGATAACTATTATCTGCGCATGTCGTTATACGATGAATTAGATGACGCGGTTAAAGAAATTGAAACGTACGCAAAAGTCCTCGCCAAAAGCCCGCCAAAAGTAGTGATTACAGAGCAGCGCCCAATGCTCGACAAATACGTTTGGCAAACCATGAAGTACAATCCCACTACTTTGGAAACGCCGAGTGAAATTCTTTCTGAAGTGCGCCGCTTTTATGGTAAAGCCGACCGCACCATCGATCAGGTAGGTCGCTGGGCCATTGGTTCACGCCATGCATCAAAATTATTGTTAGAACAAACGGAATATTTTAAAAATGGCCCGCTGTTAAAACTTAAAGACAGTGCTGACGAGCTAAAACGCTTGTTAGCGAAAGAAGATATTCAAATTGGCGTATTAAAAGGAGAGTAATGAGCTATGACCAAACGTTGTCCAAAGTGCGTTAATGTAGCACTTGAAGTTACCCATTATTGCGGTGAAGAAATTGATGTTTGCCGTCAGTGCGGCGGTTTGTGGTTTGAGAAAAACCAAGTTAATCGCATGATTGAAGAGATTAATGACGGTCCGATTGGCGAATGTTATAGCCATCACTTTGGTGAGCCTCAAGGTAGCACAGAATTAAACTGCCCTGATTGCGGCAGCCATTTAGAAGCGGTGCACTTATTAAAAGATTATCAAACTGAACTGGATATTTGTCGTAAGTGTGATGGTAGCTGGATTGATAAAGATGAACTTACGTCAGTTGAAAACAGTCCTGAGTTACGTGGTGCACTTGATGAACTAAATAAAAAAGTATCTTGGAAAACCTACTTATTCCAATTTTTAACGCAAATGCCAGTGGAATATAACTTAAAAACCAAGTCGAAACCTTGGGTGAACTGGTCTTTAATTGCGATTAACATTCTGATTTTCTGTGCGTATTTCTTTAATATCGAGAGCTTTGGTTTTGTATTAGAAAACTTTGCACTAAGACCTGCAGATGTTAACAACGGCCAAGAGATTTGGACTTTATTAACGTGCGTCTTTTTACATGGCTCTGTAATGCATTTAGTGGGTAACATGTATTTCTTATACATTATTGGCGATAACTTAGAAGATGCGCTCGGCCATAAAAAATACCTTATGTATTATTTAATATGCGGCATAGGTGCATCGCTGTTTAGCTTAGTTATGTCACAAGACCCGAATATTCCATCAGTTGGCGCCAGTGGTGCAATTGCAGGATTATTTGGCATGTACTTAATGTGGTTTAGACACGCTAGCTTAACCTTTATGTTTGTTATTTATCAAAAGAAACTGAGCGCGGTTTGGTTCTTTGCAATTTGGATAGCAATTAATATTTTCGGTTTAATCGTATTACAAGATGGTGTTGATTATGGCGCGCACATCGGTGGTTTTGTTGTTGGTTTAGTGATTGGTTACTTCTTAAAAGAGAAAGTGCTTGCTGAAAACCCATTAATCAAACTGCTCAATCAGCCAGAAGCTGTGCTAAAACGTTAATAACGTTTATGCATTAAAAAGCCCGCAATGTGCGGGCTTTTTTGTATTGTGTGAAAATCAATTAACCGATTTTCTTGTACTTAATACGCTTAGGTTGCGCCGCTTCTGCACCAAGCGTTTTCTTAAGCCATGCTTCGTATTCTGTGTAGTTACCTTCGAAGAAGTTAACTTGACCTTCATCACGGTAATCAAGAATATGCGTAGCAATACGGTCAAGGAACCAACGATCGTGCGAGATACACATTACACAGCCTGGGAATTCTAAAATCGCATTCTCAAGGGCACGTAGTGTTTCAACGTCGAGGTCATTGGTAGGCTCATCGAGTAAGATCATGTTGCCGCCAGCTTTTAACAGCTTAGCTAGGTGAAGACGGTTACGCTCACCACCTGATAAATCTTTCACGTATTTTTGCTGGTCGTTACCTTTGAAGTTAAAGCGCGATACATAAGCACGGCTAGCAATTTCAAAGTTACCAATTTTCAATACATCTTGGCCTTCAGATAATTCTTGGAATACGGTGTTTGAACCATCTAAATCGTCACGGAACTGGTCAACTGTTGCAAGTTCAACAGTTTCACCTAGTTCAAATGAACCTGCATCTGGTGTTTCTTGACCGCCTAACATACGGAATAAGGTTGATTTACCAGCACCGTTAGCACCGATAATACCGACGATTGCACCTTTTGGTACTGAGAAGCTTAAATCATCAATTAGTACACGGTCGCCGTAGCCTTTTTTGATGTTGTTTACTTCTAGTACTTTATCACCTAGGCGAGGACCTGGTGGAATAAATAGCTCGTTGGTTTCGTTACGCTTTTGGTAATCAGAATGTTGTAGTTCTGAGAATTGTGCCATACGTGCTTTCGATTTAGCCTGACGGCCTTTCGGGTTTGAACGCACCCACTCAAGTTCTTGCGCAATTGATTTCTGACGTGCTTTTTCCGCTTTTTCTTCTTGCTTCAAACGCGCATCTTTTTGCTCAAGCCATGATGAGTAGTTACCTTCCCAAGGAATACCTTCACCACGGTCAAGCTCTAAAATCCAACCTGCAACGTTATCTAGGAAATAACGGTCGTGGGTAATCGCCACAACAGTACCTTCGTAATCGTGTAAGAAACGCTCTAACCAAGCTACTGATTCAGCATCTAAGTGGTTAGTTGGTTCGTCGAGTAATAGCATGTCTGGCTTTTCAAGTAATAAACGACAAATCGCTACACGGCGACGCTCACCACCTGAAAGTACTTTAATTGGCGTGTCCCACTCTGGTAAACGAAGTGCATCGGCAGCACGCTCTAGTGCATTATCTAGGTTGTGACCATCGTGCGCCTGAATAATTGCTTCAAGTTCACCTTGCTCTTTTGCCAATGCGTCAAAGTCCGCGCCGTCCATTGCGTATTCAGCGTAAACTTCATCTAAACGTGCAAGTGCATTCGTCACTTCAGAAAGCGCTTCTTCAACTGTTTCACGAACAGTTTTGTTTTCGTCTAGTACAGGTTCCTGTGGTAAGTAACCAATTTTTGTATCAGGGAACGCGCGCGCTTCACCTTCAAACTCGGTATCAACACCCGCCATAATACGAAGCAAGGTAGATTTACCTGCACCGTTTAAACCAAGCACACCAATTTTTGCGCCAGGGAAAAATGAAAGCGAGATATCTTTTAAAATAGTACGCTTTGGCGGCACTACTTTACTTACACGATGCATCGTGTAGATAAACTTATCCGGTAAAGGCATGAATAATCCTATAGTGATTTTAATAATGTAATTGCTGCATATTGTAGTGTGATAAATGGGGGCATTCAATGTCGTAGTAGATTTAAAATGTCATTCTGTTAAGTTAAGGTAAAGTCACATAAAAATAATAGTAATTGCTTACCTATGCCGGCGCTTAATAAAACCTCTCTTTATCTTTTATTTTGTTCAATATTGATGAGTTTTGAACTGACTGCATCGAATCAGCCAAAAATAGGTTTAGTGCTCGGTGGTGGCGGCGCCAAAGGCGGCGCGCACATCGGTGTGTTAAAGGTACTTGAAGCGAATAATGTAAAAATCGATTATATCGCCGGTACTAGCATTGGTGCTTATGTTGCAGGTATGTATGCCTTGGGTTATTCAGCAAGTGAAATTGAAAAATTTATGCTTAATGAAGATTGGAACCAAGGCTATTCAGATGATATCCCAAGAGAAGTATTACGCTATCGCGATAAAGAGCTACGCGATAAATATAATCTACAGCTGAATTTTGGTATTCGTGACGGTGCATTGCGCTCATCTAAAGGTTTGCTTGTCGGGCAAAGTATGAGCCGATTATTGCGAAACTCCACACGTTCAGTGCATTTGTTTGATGATTTTGACCAGTTAGCAATCCCGTATCGCGCAATTGCGACCGATTTATCGACCAGTGAAGCCGTGGTAATTTCATCTGGTAGTATTGCTGAAGCAATGCAAGCTTCGGCCTCGGTACCCGGGGCTGTGCAGCCGACCGAAATTGATGGTCGCTTGCTGGTTGATGGTGGCATCGCCAATAATTTGCCGGTTGACGTAGTAAAAGAGATGGGTGCAGACATCGTTATAGCCGTCGATATAGGTGCATCACTTGCTCAGTCAAATGAGTTCACATCAACCATGGAAGTACTTGGCCAACTTTCTACTATTTTGACCAATGCCTCAACACAATGGCAAAAACGTTTGCTAAGTGAAAAAGATATTTATATACGACCCGACATTGATGACTTAAGCACCACTGATTGGGCTGATTTAGAAGAGTCGTTAGTGCGCGGCCTTGCCGCTGCAAAAATCGCGGAACCAAAACTGCAAGCCTTAGCTATTTCACCGAGTGCATTTGAGGCGTATCAAGTTGCTAAACGCGAGCGCAGCCAAGTGTGGTTTCAGCCAATTTATAACCCAGTACTTGCGATCTCGTTGGATAATTTGTCAGACGTTAATAATAAATTGATACTCAAACACTTTTCGATTAACCCAGGAGACACTCCGTCAGAGCATGATGTGCAGCAGGCGGTAAATCGCGTTTATGCGCTCAATGAATTTGAGCGTGTTGAAACCGAATTTAAAGATACCGAGCAAGGGCGGGTGTTAGTATTAAAAACACTGGGTAAATCGTGGGGGCCAAATTACTTAGATTTTGGCGCTAATTATCAAAGTGACGTGACAGTAAACTCGGTGCTCTCAATTGATATGGCGTTTACGCGCGGCAATATTAATCGCTATGGAGGGCTTTGGCGCAATGAGATCTCGCTTGGTTTTGAAGAGTATATCGCGACCGAATTTTATCAACCACTAAACGCTGAAGATGACTATTATGCGAGTGCTCGCCTCGCGTTTATTAAAGACAGATACAAGCTACAAACGGTAACGCAAGCGTACTTTGATTTAGAAAAGAATCACCTACGTGGTAATTTGGCGTTCGGTTACAACATTAATAATTTTTGGCGATTTGAGTTTGGCACAATACGTGATGTAGGCGAACTTGAACAAAAATCATTGATAAATGATAAATTCCCCTTTGATCAAACGGGTTTTTACAGCAGTTTGATGTATGACACCTTAGATAGCATTAGTTTTCCAACCCAAGGCAATCGACTACGTGTTTATTATGGGCGTTTTAAAGAAGCGTATGACGATCGCCTTGATCCAATCGACAGTCGCTATGCCAGTAAATACAAAATTGATTGGCGCGGCGCTTTTTCTATTCGCCACCACGGCTTAGTTGGCACAGCATCGTATACCAGTTATGAATCAGACGGTACATTTACCGTTAATACTGAGCGCTTGGGCGGTTTTTTAAACTTATCGGGCTACGGTAAAAACGTGTTAAACGGTCCTAAAAAAGCGTTTGGCGCAGTGATTTATCAATACGATTTAGGTCGCGATATGCTTAATATGACCAGCATGCCACTTTACCTTGGTGTGAGTGCTGAAGTAGGTAATGTGTGGGATATTCAACAAAGTGTCGATTTATCTGAGCTTATTTTTGCTAGCAGTTTGTTTGTTGGCACCGATACACGCTTTGGCCCAGCTGCATTTGGTTTTGGCGCAACCGACGATGGCGAATCCAGCTTTTTTGTATCATTAGGCAAACACTGGTAGTTGTATAATTAAATTTAATGAATGATTTGTGTTGTATTTTAAATATTTATATTCCGATTTAAAAATATCATTTAAAATACACTGTGAAAAATTTTCAATCCCTGTTTAAATAACTTCACATATACAAAGTAGGCAAGGGCGCTTTTTAAGCGTACAATACGCCCTTTATCCCACAACCATCTTCTATTTAGGAGTAACCATGTTAGAACGTAGCATGAATATCTCGGATTTTGATCCAGAACTATTTGGCGCAATGGAAAAAGAAAAGCAGCGTCAAGAAGAGCACATCGAACTTATCGCGTCTGAAAACTACTGTAGCCCGCGTGTACTTGAAGCACAAGGTTCTCAGTTAACTAACAAATACGCGGAAGGTTACCCTTACAAGCGTTACTACGGTGGTTGTGAGCACGTTGATGTTGTTGAGCAATTAGCAATTGATCGCGCTAACGAATTATTCGGTACAGATTACGCAAACGTGCAACCGCACGCAGGTTCACAAGCAAACGCGGCAGTATTCCAAGCGTTACTTCAGCCGGGCGACACAGTTTTAGGTATGAGCCTTGCACACGGCGGTCACCTAACTCACGGTTCACACGTAAACTTCTCAGGTAAAACGTACAACGCAGTTCAGTACGGCCTAAACGAAGAAACTGGCGAAATCGACTACGCACAAGTTGAAGCGCTAGCACTAGAGCACAAGCCTAAAATGATCATCGGTGGTTTCTCAGCATACTCAGGTATTGTTGATTGGGCTAAATTCCGTGAAATCGCTGACAAAGTAGGTGCTTACCTGCTAGTTGATATGGCACACGTTGCTGGTCTTGTTGCTGCAGGCGTTTACCCAAGCCCAGTGCCATTTGCACACGTGGTTACGACAACAACACACAAAACACTAGCGGGTCCTCGTGGTGGCTTAATCGTGTCTAACTGTGGTGACGAAGAGATTTACAAAAAGTTAAACTCTGCGGTATTCCCAGGTGGTCAAGGTGGTCCTTTATGTCACGTAATCGCTGCTAAAGCGGTTGCATTTAAAGAAGCACTAGAGCCAGAGTTCAAAGCATACCAAACACAAGTTGTTAAGAATGCGCAAGCTATGGTTGAAGTATTTAAAGCACGTGGTTACGACGTTGTTTCTGGTAAAACAGACAACCACCTATTCTTACTTGATCTAATCAACAAAGATATCACAGGTAAAGATGCGGACGCAGCACTTGGTAATGCTTACATTACAGTTAACAAAAACTCAGTACCAAACGACCCACGTTCTCCGTTTGTAACGTCTGGTCTACGTATTGGTTCTCCTGCAATCACCCGTCGTGGTTTTAAAGAAGCAGAAGCAAAAGAGTTAAACTGGCTGGATCTGTGATGTGCTAGACAACATCGAAGATACAAAAGTACAAGATGAAGTACGTGAGAAAGTAAAAGCAATTTGTGCAAAACACCCTGTTTACGCATAATGTTTTCTCATTGTTAACATGATATGATAAGGCCGCTTTTTTGCGGCCTTTTTTCTTTCGAGAGTTGTTTATGCATTGTCCTTTTTGTACAGCCAATGACACCAAAGTTATCGATTCACGCTTAGTAGGTGGTGGTCATCAGGTTCGCCGTCGTCGCGAATGTAATGAATGTCACGAACGTTTTACTACCTTTGAAGGCGCAGAACTGGTTATGCCACGTGTAATCAAGCAAGACGGCAGCCGAGAACCGTTTAATGAAGACAAACTTCGCAATGGTTTGCATCGTGCGCTAGAAAAACGCCCTGTCAGTACAGAACAAGTAGAAGAAGTAGTACACCAAATTAAATCGCAATTGCGTGCCACAGGTGAGCGCGAAGTTGACAGTAAAACGGTCGGCGAATTTATTATGGAAGCGCTGAAAAAACTCGATAAAGTTGCTTACGTACGTTTTGCTTCTGTTTACCGCTCATTTGAAGACATTAAAGAATTTGGCGAAGAAATCGCACGCTTAGGTGAGTAATCAGATGCACAATAATCGCTTTTCTGAATGTGATCACAAATATATGGCGCGCGCTATCGCGCTTGCAAAGCGTGGTCGATTTACCACCACACCTAACCCCAACGTAGGTTGTGTTTTAGTTAAAGATAATCAAATCATCGGTGAAGGCTTTCATATTCAAGCAGGTGGCCCTCATGCCGAAGTGCATGCACTGAAAATGGCTGGCGATAACGCTAAAGGGGCAACCGCGTACGTCACGCTAGAACCGTGTTCGCATTACGGCCGCACGCCGCCATGTGCTGAAGGCCTAATTAAAGCAGGCGTTAGCCGCGTTGTCGCTGCTATGGTTGATCCAAACCCAGAAGTCGCAGGACGCGGTTTAAAAATGCTCGAAGATGCCGGAATCGAAACCGATTTTGGCTTACTAAACGATGAAGCCGAAGCACTCAATTTGGGCTTTTTAAAACGCATGCGCACCAACTTGCCTTTTGTTCGCTGTAAATTAGCGGCAAGCCTTGATGGCAAAACGGCACTTGAAAATGGTGAAAGTAAATGGATTACCTCCAGTGAATCGCGCCGCGCTGTGCAAGATTTACGGGCAGAAAGTTGTGCGGTACTGTCAGGGGCTGATACCGTTATTATCGATAATGCGAAACTAAATGTCCGCCCTGATGAATTGACAGATACTGATGCAAAACTCAGTACTCGCCAGCCAATACGCGTGATTATTGATTCGCAAAACCGACTAACGCCGGATCTCGCGTTATTTCAGCAACCATCTAAAATAATTATTGCACGAACAACACTTGATAAATCGCATACTTGGCCGCATTTTGTTGAACAAGTAGTGGTTGAGCAAAACAATAGCAAAGTAGATTTACGCGCTTTATTGTCATTATTAGCTGAGCGCGGCGTTAACTTAGTATTGTTAGAAGCGGGCGCAACCTTGGCAGGTAAAATGTTTGAACAACAGCTGGTCGATGAACTTGTTCTGTTTATGGCGCCTAAATTGATGGGGCACATTAGTAAGAGCTTGATTAACTTGCCAACATTTACAACCATGTCGCAAGTCCCTGAACTTGAAATAAACACACTCAAGCAAGTTGGACAGGATATCTGTCTACATGCATTAGTAAAAAGAAATTAATATGTTTACAGGCATTATAGAAGCAACCGGAAACGTTGCGGCAATTGAAATGATTGCTGGCGACATGCGCGTTACCATTAACTCAGGCAAACTTGATTTGGCTGATGTTAAATTAGGCGACAGCATCGCAACCAATGGCGTATGTCTAACGGTTATTGCTTTAACAGGCCACGGCTATGTAGCCGATGTATCAAAAGAAACCCTATCGTTAACCAACTTTGAAAACTACCAAGTTGGGCAAACCGTTAACCTTGAAAAAGCGTTAATGCCACAATCGCGTTTAGGCGGTCATTTGGTTTCTGGGCATATAGACGGCATTGCTACCGTAACCCGTATTGAAACCAATGCCCGTGCAACCGATTATTGGCTGTGTGCACCAGCGCAATTACTCAAGTATATCCCGTATAAAGGTTCGGTTTGCATTGATGGCATTAGCCTTACGGTAAACGAAATAAACGACAACGAATTTAAGCTAACTATTGTGCCGCACACCGCAGGTGAAACCACGATTAGTGGCTTTAAAGTAGGTAGCAAAGTGAATTTAGAAGTGGATCAGCTCGCACGCTATTTAGAGCGTTTAATGATGCCACAGCAAGATGCAAAACCAACCAGTTCTCTCACTCATGAGCTTCTAGCGCAAGCTGGCTTTATGAATCGATAACCAGTCGCAAGCAAAGGTAACAAAATGGGCTTACACACTGCAGCAGAAATTATTGAAGATATCCGTCTAGGCAAAATGGTCATTCTGATGGATGACGAAGACCGTGAAAATGAAGGCGACTTAATTATGGCATCTGAGCACATCAGTGCCGATGCAATTAACTTTATGGCGACACATGGCCGTGGTTTGATTTGTTTAACGCTAACACAAGAGCGTTGCCAGCAACTTAACTTACCACTAATGGTAAGCAATAACGGCGCACAGTTTTCTACCAATTTTACCATGTCGATTGAAGCGGCAAAGGGTGTAACAACGGGTATTTCAGCAGCAGACCGTGCACGCACAGTACAAGCTGCAGTGGCAAAGGGGGCGGTACCTGAAGATATCGTACAGCCAGGTCACATTTTTCCAATTATGGCGCAACCGGGTGGTGTATTGACTCGTGCAGGACACACAGAAGCCGGTTGTGATTTAGCGCGCTTAGCAGGCTGCGAGCCATCTTCAGTGATCGTTGAAATACTCAATCCAGATGGCACCATGGCGCGCCGCCCAGACTTAGAAATTTTTGCTAAAGAGCACGGTTTAAAAATGGGTACAATTGCGGATTTAATTGAATACCGCAACTTAAATGAAGCGACTATTGAACGTGTAGCAGAATGTAAATTGCCAACTGAACACGGTGAGTTTGACCTTGTGACGTATAAAGACACAATTGACGGTCAACTTCATTACGCAATGAAAAAAGGTGATGTAAAAGAAGATGATGCAACCTTAGTACGTGTTCACTTACAAAGTACGTTTAACGATATTTTATTGTCAGATCGCGCATCCGATCGCAGCTGGACACTGTCAGGTGCGATGAAATACATCGCTGAAAATAACGGTGTATTAGTTATTTTAGCGAAACACGAAAACCCAGAAGAACTTGAACATCTGTTTAAAGCGTTTGAAGCACAAGACAAAGGCGAAAGCCCGAGCGTGCGCAAGTTCCAAGGTACATCGCGCACCGTAGGTGTAGGTTCACAAATTTTGGCTGATTTAGGCATTCATAAAATGCGTTTAATGAGCATGCCGAAGAAGTACCATGCGATTTCAGGTTTTGGCTTAGAAGTAGTTGAATACGTTGAGCCGCAATAGGCTCAACCACAAGCCTAAAAATAAGCCTAAAAAAATTTAATTTAGTATGATAAAATCCGCGCCTTTGCGATTGCGCGATAAATGAATTAGCCAAAGAGAAGGGCATAAAATGAAAGTGATTGAAGGTAAATTAAACGCTCAAGGGAAAAAGTTTGCTATCGTTATTTCTCGCTTTAACGATTTCATTGGTAAAAGCTTACTTGATGGTGCAGTTGATACCTTAAAGCGTATTGGTGATGTAAATGACGACGATATTACCGTTGTTTATGTGCCGGGTGCTGTAGAGCTTCCTCTAGCAGCTAAGCGCATCGCAGCAAAGAAAGAATTTGATGCAATCATTTCACTTGGTGTGATTATTCGTGGTGGTACGCCGCACTTTGACTTAGTTGCTAATGAGTCAAACAAAGGCCTAGCAAGTGTATCGCTAGACTACGATATTCCTGTAGCGTTTGGTGTTTTAACAACTGAAAACATCGAGCAAGCAATTGAGCGTGCGGGCACCAAAATGGGCAACAAAGGTGGCGAAGCTGCTTTAGGTGCGCTAGAAATGGTTAACCTGTTAGAACAAATTTAAGGGTACTTAATGAAACCAGCAGCTAGACGTAAAGCCCGTAAACTGGCGTTACAAGCAATTTATTCATGGCAAGTAAGCGGTAATCCGGTTGCAGATATCGAACAACAAATGCTTGTTGAAAACGATGTAAGCAAAATTGATGTGGATTATTTTAAAGACTTAGCACGTGGTGTTGCAGTCAATCATAAGGCACTAGATGAAGCTGTTACGCCGCATTTAGATCGTCCTTTTGAAGAAATCGATTTAATCGAGAAAGCGATTTTGCGTCTGTCTTGTTATGAACTTAAGTTCCGCGAAGACGTACCTTATAAAGTTGCTATCAATGAAGGTATTGAGCTGGCAAAACTATTTGCTGCTGAAGATAGCCATAAGTTTGTGAATGGGGTGCTAGACAAGACCCAAAATCAGCTTAGAAAAAAATAATTGGAGAGCCGGCTTTAGGCCGGCTTTTTTGTGCATGCAAGAATTTGAATTAATCTCTCACTTTTTCAAAGGCCGCGGTGTCGCACGTAAAGATGTCTCATTGAGCATTGGTGATGATGCAGCACTGATAAACGTTCCTGAAAACTGTCAATTAGCCGTGACTACAGACACCCTTGTTGAAGGTGTTCACTTTTTTAAAGATATTGACCCAAAAGCACTCGGTTACAGAGCGCTTGCCGTAAACTTAAGTGATTTAGCAGCAATGGGCGCAGAGCCTGCGTGGATTTCTGTGGCGCTTACGCTGCCAAACGCCGAGACAAAATGGCTTGAGCAGTTTACCCAAGGAATGCATGAAATTGCTGAGTACTATAATGTGCAAATTGTCGGTGGTGACACGACACAAGGTCCACTAACCATTAGTATTTGTGCCAAAGGTTTTGTGCCAAATGGCAGCGCGTTAACACGCAGTGGTGCAAAAAATGGTGATTGGGTGTTTGTTACGGGGTCTTTAGGTGATGCTGGGCTCGCAATTGATAGCAAGTATGGCAAAGTATCGCTTACTGAGCAGCAGTTTGCCAATGCCAATAAAGCGTTTGATTACCCCACGCCACAAGTGGCTGCAGGGCAGATGTTACGTGGCAAAGCAACCAGTTGTATTGATATTTCGGATGGTTTGATTGCCGATCTCGGCCATATTTGTCAGATGTCGGGCGTTGGCGCAAAATTGTTTGCTGAAAATATCCCACTGGCGGCAACAATAAAAGACGTATTGCCATTAGAGTCAGCGCTTAATTATGCCTTAACCTATGGTGATGAATATCAGCTACTATTCACGTTACCGGAAGAACGTCGTACCACAGTTGAAATGACGCTCAAACAGTACGGCGTTGCTCTGTCGTGTATCGGTCAAATCAATAATAATGTTGGTAAGGTTGAATTGACGCTTGAAGGTAAACCGTTAACATTAACGCAATGTGGCTTTGAGCACTTTAATGCAGAATAATCGGAGTGTGCGTGGCACAATTTAACTTAAAAAAATTTACACATTTCTGTGCGCTGGGTTTTGGCTTAGGGCTGGCGCCTAAAGCACCTGGCACCTTTGGTACCTTAGCGGCAATTCCGTTTATTTTCCTTACCATGATGGCGCCGCTGTGGCTACAGTTGGTTGTTGCGATTGCAATTTGCGCTATTGGTATTTGGTTTTGTGACGTTGCAAGTCGCGATGCTGGCGTACATGATCACCCTGCCATTGTTTGGGATGAAGTGGCGGGTTTTTATATCACCATGATTGGCGCAGCGATTTCGTGGCAAACCTTACTGGTTGGCTTTATCTTATTCCGCTTTTTCGATATTGTTAAACCTTGGCCGATCACACTGCTCGATAAACACGTAAAAGGTGGCTTTGGCATTATGGTTGACGATATTCTGGCAGGGATATTTTCACTTATATGTTTACAGCTAGTTGTTTATTACGGGCTAATTTAATAATGAGATAAACCGTGCTGTTTCGCTTAATATTGTTATTTACAGTTGTACTGCTTAGTACACTCAAACCGACATACGCTTCGCTTGATGACTATGTGGTAAAACAGTGGCATATTCAGCACGGGCTTGCATCACAATCACTTAAAAACATTGTACAAGACCAACAAGGTTATTTGTGGATTGGCTCCCAGTTTGGCTTGAGCCGATTCGACGGTAATCGCTTTACTAACTTTAATGTTAATAACAGTGATTTTTTGCCAAGCAATGCAATTAACAGTTTGCTTATCGATAACGACGGCTTTTTATGGATTGGCACCGATAACGGGCTAGTAAAGTTTAGCCCAAGTGAGTTGACATCAGAGCGCTTTAGTTTAAACGGCCCAGTACGTGATATCGCACAAGATAACAACGGCCGTATCTGGATTGCATCGAACAGTCTTTACCTTTACTCCAACCAAAAACTCAACACCATTTCTCAGCTGCTTGGCGTAAGTGACACTAATAATAACTTTAGCAATAAACGAAATGCCTTAGTGAAACTGATTGGTGAAGTGCGCAAAATGGCACTGTCGCCTGACGGTATTTGGCTTATTAACGACCGTTTTTTACTACATTTACAAAGTTTAGCGAATGAAACTACCGGTAAAATTCGCTTTGAAATTACCGAACGTATTTCATTGCCGCAGCGTTTAGCACAATCGGTATTATACGACTTAGCGTGGCTGGAAGGGGACTTGTTTATTGCCTCTGAAGTTGGCGCTTACTTTCTTGATATTGACCAAGAATTAAGACCTTTTTCATTACCCTATGCCAATAACGCCACAGTATATAAATTTATGTACGATTCGGATGGTTCATTGTGGGTTTCGACTAAAGGGCGATTATTGTATCGCGATAGTAGTGGTATTTGGCAGTGGATTGAACAATCAGACCTTGAACAAACGGTTTGGTTTTCCGATATTTTCAGAGGGCAAGACGACATTATTTGGCTTGCAAGTTTAACCGAAGGATTGTGGCAAGCGCGCCCTAGCCAAGTAAAACGTCATCGCGATAGTAAAGGCTTAAATCAATCGGTTACTACGCTAAAGTTTGGAGAGGACCAGCGTTTATGGCTAGCCACCAAAAATGGTATTGGTTATTTAGATGAAAGCGGTTTATTTAACGTAGAAATCGCGGCGGCAAAACTCGGTGGTTTGACTGTTCATGATTTACATTTTCAGGGCTCGCGTTTATTTATCGCAACCAACCGTGGGGCCTTTGTTTACGACGGCAAAGAATTACTTAAACTTGATGCCGCAACCTTACGTGCAACAGCCGTGTTTGCTATTGAGAGTGCAGAGCAAGGCGGCGTTTGGCTAGCCACAGATCGTGGTTTATATCGTTTGGCGTTTAACGGTTTACGCTCGTTTGTTTATAATTCGTTTCTTGATAGTAAATACATTACTTTTATCGATGAGCAAAATGGCAAAGGTTACTTAGGCACCTCGCGCGGCGCTTATTTTTTCAGTGAGCGTGGTATCGAGCGTTTAGCCATGGGCAGCGCATTAGCTGAATCAAATATCAGTTTTATTCTTCCCGTTGAAAATAGGCTGTTTGTTGCAACGCAAAATAATGGCTTATTTTATCGCAGTGAAAAAGGCGTTTGGCGTCAGTTAGATGTATCTAATGGCTTACCTTACGGACCTATTTTAAGTTTGCATTTTGATCAAGCGCTGAATTATTTATGGGTGAGCACGAGCAAAGGTGTCTATCGCTTGCCGCTTAAACAGTTTGAAGAAGGCATTCACTCGCTTGAAGTTGAACAAGTCATCTCGCCTTACAACAAACAGCTTGATGGCAAAACCAGTCAGTGTTGTTCGGGTAATGCGCTTGGTGCAATTGCCCGTGTTGGTTCGAGCTTATGGTATCCAAGTAAATCTGGTTTGGTTGAAATTCCAACCAATATTCGGTTATTTAGTGAAAGTGATATTCGCCCGATTATTGAAACGGTCACGGCCGATAACGGTGGCGAGAAAAATACCTATTCAGTACCTGAGGTGGATACCCTTACTCTGCAAACCGAGGAACGAAATTTAACACTGGGTTATACCGCAATTAATTTCCAAACTGCGTCTGAAATTGATTTTCGCTACCGTCTTGTAGGTCTTGATGGGGTTTGGCGTGAAGCAAACAATAGCCGAGAAGCAAACTATGCTAACTTACCGGCTGGGAAATTTGTTTTTGAACTACAAGCAAAACGACGCGGGCAAGAGTGGAGTAGTGCCGATACAATTTCACAAACCTTGATTATTCCAAAAGCCTTTGATGAAACTGTGGTATTTCGTTTAATCGTTGTGATGTCGTTTATTCTTGCCCTGTATATTGTGTTTCTGTTCTATCGCAATCAAGAGCGTCGTAAGCAAGAAGAACTAGAACGCTTAGTTGAAACGCGCACTCAAGCGCTTATTTCTGCGAATGAGCAACTTAATAAAGCCAATGACAGGCTCAAACTGGTAAGTCACTCAGATGAGCTTACAGGCCTTCGCAGCCGTCGCTTCTTATTTGATCAACTTCCGAAAGACATCGAGCATTTCCAAAGTAACCGCGAAAGCCTTGAGATTCAGGGTAAATGTATGGCACTGCTGATTTTGAACTTGGATAAGTTTAGTCGCGTAAACGATGTGTTTGGTTCGTTTGCTGGCGATAACTGTTTACAGCAAATTGCGTCCTTGCTGACAGAGCAGGTACAAGGTGCCGACTATGTGGTACGTTGGAGTGGCGACGAGTTTTTGATTTTACTAAGGGATATGCAAAAGAGCGCTGTACATCAGTTTGCGCGCAGTATTAGTCATCAGCTTGCTGGGCAAAACTTTGTTATGCCTGATGGCCGTAAAACAAAACTAACAGGCTCGGTTGGTTGGGCATTTTATCCGCTACCGTTGCTAGGCGGGCAAATTATTAGCTGGGAAACATCCATTAAAATTGCCGATATTGCACTGCAAAAAGCAAAGGCGAAAAAACCGGGCAGTGTCGCTTACTTTAGCTTTTCAGATAATATCGATGCGTTTGAATTTGAAGATAGTGAACGTGTTGCTCAGCAGTTAGAATCGTTATTAGATTCCGAGCAAGCTAAGCTGCATATTTCTGAGATATAAAATAGGTAAGTGTGAGGATTGAGAATTCAGATTTCAGAAAGTTGCTGAAACCTGAATTCTTAAGGGATGCGCTATTTGGCTAAGTACGCTTCGATACTCTTTTGAATACCGTCAGCGTCAAGGCCAAGCTCTTGATGGATCTCTTGCTGCGTACCGTGTTTAATAAACACATCAGGTAAGCCTAAGTTAAGTACCGGAATGTTTAACTTTTCTGCCATAACAAACTCGTTCACAGCAGAGCCTGCACCACCCATAAGCGCGTTATCTTCAAGGGTAACTAAGGTGCTGTGAGAAGCTGCAAGCTGTTTAATTGCCGTTTCGTCAAGTGGCTTAACAAAACGCATATCAAGTAGCGTCGCGTTAAGCCCTTCAGCCACTTGCTTTGCTTCATCAAGGAGGGTACCAAAGCTTAAAATTGCTGTGTCCTTACCTTCACGAATAACCTTAGCTTTACCAATTTCAAGTGCGCTCATCGCATCATTTGGCATAATGTCACCTGCACTGCCACGAGGGTAACGTACCGCACTTGGTCCTTGATGAAGATGGCCGGTGTAAAGCATTTGACGGCATTCGTCTAAATCACTTGGTGCCATGATCACCATATTTGGAATACAGCGCATATAGCTTAAATCGTATGCACCTTGGTGAGTTTCACCGTCTGCACCCACCACGCCAGCGCGATCGATGGCAAACATTACTGGTAAATTTTGCAAAGCTACATCGTGGATAAGTTGATCGTAACCACGTTGTAAAAAGCTTGAGTAAATCGCCACAACTGGGGTAAGTCCTTCACAGGCTAAGCCCGCACCTAAGGTTACCGCGTGTTGTTCGGCAATTGCCGCATCATAATATTGGCTTGGGAACTCTTTTGAAAAGCGCACCATGCCTGAACCTTCACGCATCGCAGGCGTAATTGCCATAAGCTTCGGGTCTTTTGCGGCCATATCGCATAACCAATCGCCGAATACTTTTGAGAAAGTAGGTGCGCTTGGTTTTGACTTTGGTAAGCTGGTTTCGCTTGGGTCAAACTTCGGTACGCCGTGGTAGCCAATAGGATCTGCTTCTGCTGGTTTATAGCCTTTACCTTTTTGCGTGCGAACGTGAAGTAATTGCGGGCCCTTTAAGTTACGCATATTACGTAAGGTGTCGGTTAGCATGCCAACATCATGGCCATCAATTGGCCCTATGTAGTTAAAGCCTAACTCTTCAAAAAACGTACCTGGTATCACCATACCTTTTAGGTGTTCTTCCATTCGACTTGCCAGCTCTTTTACCGGTGGCATGCCTGATAGTAGTTTTTTACCGCCTTCACGAATGTTGGTATAAAAGCTACCTGACAGAATACGCGCGAAGTGGTTGTTGAGCGCACCTACGTTTTCTGAAATCGACATTTCGTTGTCGTTTAGAATAACCAGCATATCGGGATTTAAGTCACCGGCGTGGTTCATTGCCTCAAATGCCATACCCGCAGTAATCGCACCATCACCAATAACGGCAACGACTTTACGGTCTTGGCCTTCTTTTTCAGACGCCAGCGCCATACCAAGTGCCGCCGAGATTGAGGTACTTGAATGGCCTACGCTAAAGGTATCGTATTCACTTTCTTCACGGAAAGGGAATGGGTGCAAACCATCTTTTTGGCGAATGGTATGCATTTGCTCACGGCGACCAGTTAAGATTTTATGTGGATATGCCTGATGGCCAACATCCCATATCAAACGGTCAAATGGTGTGTTATATACGTAATGCAACGCCACAGTTAGCTCAACGGTGCCAAGACCTGAGGCGAGGTGCCCACTACTTTGTGATACCGAGTTAAGTAAGTACTCTCTCAGTTCATCGCTTAGCTCAGCCAAGTTTTGCTGCGGTATTTCGCGCAGTTGCTCTGGCGTATTCGCTAAGCTTAATAATGGATACTTGCTACTATCAAATGTCATGATGTTTTAAATTCTATCCTAAAAATGAGTCGCCAATTTATTGTTATCGCTTATTTGGCGTACTAGGGATCAGTGATCTCTAGCAATTATATATTCTGCAATCGCTTTGAGTCGACCTGTATCGGCATCTATTTCAGACAAAGCGTTAATTGCTTGGTTCACAAGATTTCGCGCTTTATCTTTCGCGCCTTCAATGCCCAGTAAAGCAGGGTAGGTTGCTTTGTTGGCTTCGATGTCTGACCCTTGTGGTTTACCTAAAGTGTGCGTATCACCTTCAACATCAAGAATGTCGTCTTGAACTTGGAATGCAAGGCCAATTGCTTCAGCATAGCGTGCTAGTGCCGCAATTTCTAATTCGTTGGCATTACCGGCAAGAGCGCCCATCTTAATTGCCGATTTAAGCAGTGCACCGGTTTTTAATTTATGTACTTGCTCAAGTTGAGTTAGGGTAATTACCGAATCGGTTGCCGCAATATCAAGTGCTTGTCCGCCGCACATACCTAATAATCCAGACGCATTTGCTAACGTGTTTACGATTTTTAGCTGGTTGTTAACAGTAGTGCCATTGAATTGTGATTCAGTAATGGTTTCAAATGCTAAACACTGTAATGCATCGCCCACTAAAATAGCAGTCGCTTCATCGTAGGCAATATGGCATGTTGGTCTGCCGCGGCGCAGTTCATCATCATCCATCGCTGGCAGGTCATCGTGCACTAACGAATAGCTATGAATACACTCAATTGCGCATGCAATTCGGTCTAGGTCGGCGTTGTCGGCGTTAAATAATTCACCTGTTAGGTAAACCAAAATCGGTCGTAAACGTTTTCCACCATTTAATAAACTGTAGCGACATGCGGCTACGAGTTTTTCATCCGTGTGATGTGACGCTGGGGTCAGCGCACTCAAATTTTCTTCAATGCGCGGCAAATACGCAGAGATTATAGAGTCGACAGAATTCAATTGAACGCCTATTGGTTAAAATCCACAAGTTGGGCATTGTCATTTTGCCCATCAAGATTTGCACTTTTTGTTGTGCTTGCTCAAGCTTTTGTGATGAAGCTGAGGCGAGGGCAATACCACGCTCAAATTGCTTTAACGCTGTTTCGAGAGGCAAATCACCGTGTTCCATTTCAGTTACAATTGTTGAAAGTTCTGAAATGGCTTCTTCGAAGCTTAAATTTTCAGGCTTTTTGCTCGCCATAAGTTACCTGCCACGCAAAGTAAAAAAGAATTGGCTAATTTTATGGTTATTGCCGCGCTAATTCAATTTAACTTGCTAAATATCCTAACGAATGTGCTTTAACGCTTTGTTTTACTCCTATTTGAGCTAAATTAATTTGTTAAAGGTTGGGTTAGAGCGCATAAATTTGTCATAAATGCAGCTAAACTTTATTACTATCAGTATCTAGCAGTATTAAGGTGATTCTGTCTGGGGCTGATATCATGTCAGTGTTTTTATTGAAAGCTAAGTTGATGTATGCAAAATAAATTACTAATACTTTGCTAGCGCTTGCCGATAAATAAAAGTAAATTATTATAATAGTTACGGTATCTTGTCTTCACGCAAGCATATTGAGCCTCAAATTTAAAACCCAAACTTGGTTTATAAGTATTACAACTGGGAGTCAAAGTGGATTTAGCAACGGTTATAGGCATTGTCGGTGCAATCGGTTTCATTGTGATGGCAATGGTCATGGGTGGTGATATTGGCATGTTTGTCGATGTGCCCTCAGTACTCATTGTATTTTGTGGTTCATTATTTGTTGTACTCTCTAACTACACTATGGGGCAATTTTTTGGCATAGGTAAAGTCGCTGGTAAGGCCTTTATGTTTAAAATTGAAGCGCCAGAAGAACTTATCGAAAAATCAGTAGAGCTGGCAGACGCTGCCCGTAAAGGCGGCTTTTTAGCACTAGAAGAAGCTGATATTCCTAACCCTTTTATGCGTAAAGGCATTGATATGTTAGTGGATGGTCATGACGCTGATGTAGTGCGTGCCACATTGCAAAAAGATATTAGTTTAACCACAACTCGTCATGAGGCTGGTGCTGGATTATTTAAAGCATTGGGTGATGTTGCGCCTGCGATGGGCATGATTGGTACCTTGATTGGTCTGGTAGCCATGTTATCGAACATGGATGACCCAAAAGCTATCGGTCCAGCAATGGCGGTTGCCTTACTTACAACACTTTATGGTGCATTCCTTGCGAACGTAATCGCCATTCCAATTCAAGCTAAATTAGAAAACCGCAAAGACGAAGAGCAACTCAATCAGCGCTTAATTTTAGACGCTATTTTAGGTATTCAAGATGGCCAAAATCCAAAAGTGATCGAAGGTATTTTGAAAAACTATTTAGCAGAGTCTAAACGCCAAGTGGATACTGAGGGGTAGACGATGTCGGACGAAGCAGAAGAGTGTAAATGCCCGCCCCCCGGATTACCGGCGTGGATGGGCACCTTTGCTGATTTAATGTCGCTATTAATGTGCTTCTTTGTATTGTTATTAGCTTTCTCAGAAATGGATGTACTGAAGTTTAAGCAGATTGCAGGCTCGATGAAGTTTGCATTTGGTGTACAAAATAAGATTGAAGTTAAAGACATTCCCAAAGGTACTAGCGTTATTGCGATGGAGTTTCGTCCAGGTAAGCCCGACCCAACGCCGATAGAAACAATTCAGCAGCAAACCGTTGAGATGACTCAGCAAATGCTTGAATTTCAAGCCGGTGAAGAAGACAGTGCAGGCGGCAGACAAGAGCAACGCGGTAATCGCCGAGGTGGCGAATCGGCAAGTACCTCTAAACAAACCGCCAGCGAAGCGCAGCAAGAAAAAACCAACGAGCTACTTAAAAAAATCGCGCAGCAGCTGGAACAACAAATTATTGATGGCGCAATTGAATTAGAATCGCTCGGTCAGCAAATTGTGATCCGTATTCGGGAAAATGGCTCATTTCCGTCGGGTAGTGCATTTTTACAGCCACAGTTTAAGCCGATTATTCAAGAAATAGCGGCATTACTAAATGATGTGCCCGGCGAAATTACGGTATCGGGTCATACCGATGATTTTCAAGTAAGCAACGAGCTTTACACTAATAATTGGGATCTTTCTGCTAAGCGAGCCGTTGCGGTAGCTACGGAAATGCAAAAAGTACCGTCGTTTGACAAAGGTCGCATGGTGGTAATTGGTCGAGCAGATACTAGGCCGTTAGAGCCGAATGTTGATGAAGAGTCGCGTCGCCGTAACCGCCGGGTTGAAATATCGATTATGCAAGGTAAAGCAAAAGAATCGACACCAATTGATTTACAGTCAAATTAGACCACAAAGACCAACGTTTTCAATAAAAAACCCCGCAGCTGCGGGGTTTTTTTATGGTTATTTTTTATTAGAAGCGATACGTGATTGAGCCACCAAATGTGCGTGGGTCAACAACCGCGGCATAACCGTCAGGGAAACGACGACCTGCTGGTTCGTAAACCGTAACCGCTTCTTCGTCAGCTAAGTTATTGATAAACGCATTGATGATCCAGTTTTCAAGCTCGTAGTTAAGCGAGACACGCGCTACCGTGTAATCGCCTGCGATGCGCTCTTCTGTATTTGATATTTCACCGTAATAATCATCAACAAATGACACGGATGCTTTGGCCGATAAGGCATCGGTAAACCAATAACTTGCGCCTAAGTTGGCTGTAATGCCCGGTGCCGAACTGAGTTCGTTGCCATTAATGCTTTCGTATTGTGGGCTATCATCTTTTATTTCTGAGTTCATTATGCCAAGACCTGCGTTTAAGCGAAGATCTTGCGTTACCATCGCGCTGATTTCGGCTTCTAAACCGTATGTAACGACCGAGTCGATATTTGCAATACGGCGCTTTAAATTAGTTGCTTGATAATCTGAATAGTCATTGTAGAAAAGGTTAGCGCTTACGTTAATATTGCCATTATTTAGGCTAGAGCGAATTCCTGTTTCAAAGGTATTAACCGATTCAGAATCATAATAATAGTATTCACCCGCAAACCAATCGAGTGCGCCGCCTGCTGAGTTATAGCCTTTACGCGCGCTCACTGTTGCTGTTGTCGTATCTGAAATGGCATATTGCAGTACCAGTTTTGGCAGAGTAATGGTGTTGTCTTGGTCAAGTACCGATAGCTCATTCTCAAAATAATCGCGATACTGTGATTCTTTTTCCACACGACCGCCTGCAATCAGGGTAAAGTCATCAGCAAAAACATAACTTACTTCACCATAAATGGCTTTTGAGTCACTTTCATCATGGCCATGATAAATTGAGCCGCCAACACTCTCATAATCTTGTTCACGCTCAAAATAGGCTAAACCAACAAAACCATAAAGCGCATCATTGTTTAAACCAAAGCGCATCTTGCCATCGATAGTAAGGTTTTGTTCTTCGGTTGTTAGTGTTTGCTGGCGCGTAATGTCTGGGTCATAACTATCAAAGCCCCATTGATAATCCATGCCCGCAATTAATAGATCAAATGCAATATTGTTTGATGCTTTATAGTCAAACTTAGCGCTTACCGTTGTGCTGTCTGTATCCATGTAACGTTGACCTGTAGGAATATAATCCCAAGGATTAGCAGCTTTAAAATATTTACGGCCGGTATCGCCTTTTTCACGGTTATCTGAAATGGTTAACAATGCCGAAAAATCTTCTAATGCTGATGGTTCCCACAGTAATTTTGCTTTTAGTCGTGTTGTTTTTAATTCATCTAAGTCAAATGTTGGATTGTGGCTTTCATAAATTACACTGTTATCGTACGATTCACCGCTCAGTAACTGGCCTGTAAAACGAAACGCAAGTTGGTCGTCGATTAATGGACCAGAAGCCATAACTGACGTATCGATATATTGATCTTGGTTGCGATAGCCAACACGTGCTGCGCCTTCCCAATCGTAGCTAGGATCTTTGGTTTTAATGTAAATTAAGCCGCCTAAGCTGTTACGGCCATTACTGGTAGATTGCGGACCACGAAATACTTCAATTTGTTCAACGTCCCAAATACCACTATCACCCGTTAAATCAGCCATAAAGGGTTCGGCAACGCCGTCAATTAATGTTGAAACGCGCGCACGAGCCCCGCCGGTTACGCCATTAAAGCCACTTGCTGAGCCGTTACCAGATACACCTCGAATGTCAGGCACTGCACCAGTTAATGTAACCACATTTGGAATTTCAGATACCGCCTGACTGACCGTAATGTTTTGTATTGAACGCAGCGTTTCTTCGGTGATAACAGACACACTCGATGCAGTGTCTTTTAAGGTGCGGTCGGCTTTTTCACCAATCACAATAATTTTTTCGATTGATTCTAATTCTTGCTCATCTTCTGCAATGGTGAAACCGGAATACAAACTTGCTGAAATAACTAACGTAAGGGTACTAAGTTTAAAACTAGCAATTGACTTTGCTGTAGGCATTTGTGGGATTTCCTTTGTAAGATATTAATAGTATTATGAATGCGGATTGAATTCTAAATGCAAATAATTATCATATCAATTTAAATTTATTTAATTTTTAAACTAGTTTAACGGGGCGTTTAATGAGTTATTTTATTGTATTGCCTGCAACAATCATGTTGTTTGCAGTTGGCTTGTTGTATTTATCAAATAAACATCAGTTGCTACGTGTTAAACCGCTTACAAAAAAATTGCGCCCAATCGCCTATCTTATGTTGCTACTTGCTTTTGTGCTAATGGCAGCTAAATACGCTGTTAGTGCCTCGATATTTATCGGTCTGATGGTGACTATGCTGTGTGTGATTGTTTTGCCATTGATGGCGCTATTTTTAAAGGGGAATAAAACGTGAGTGAACAACTAAGTCGGCAGCAAAATAAGATTCAGCCTGACTGGTGGTCAAAAACACTGGCGGGCGTGGTATTGGGGCTTTTCTTAAGTTATGGGCTGGTAGCACTTTTTGCATGGTTTGGCCCTGATAATCTGACAACAAGCTTATCAAACGAGCGCGCATTGTGGCGTGTGCAATTTAATATGTGGTTAATTACGCCAATTTGGTTGTGTGTTATTGCCTTTGTGTACTTATTTAAAAGTGGCAAAGTCGCTTGGCTTAAACTAGGCCTAGCGAATGTGTTTGTTTATAGCGTTTGGGTATTACTAAGGAGTACGCTATGAAAGTAAGAAGTGATATTTTAAGGGTTTATCAAAACGTTCATACATGGACGGGCATTATTGCAGGGCTGTTTTTATTTATTGGCTTTTTTGCTGGCAGCATTACCATGTTTCGAATGGCCATTGATGATTGGGCCACGCCACCAAGTGTAAAGCTTGAACAAGTTGAGTTTTCAAAAATTGAATCGGCACTGCCAAAGCTTTTAGCGCAGCACGAGCAAGCACAAAAAGAACTCACCATACGTTTTGATGAGGCCTATTCGCCATTTCAATGGTATAGCCAAGGTCAAGGCCGCGGTTTACGGCTTGATGACAAAGTGGTTAATGCCAGTGTTGACCAAAATGGCGAGATAATCACACAAGATGCCAATGTAAATGAGCTTTCGGCACTGGTTGATATGCTGCATAGAACAGGCGGTATTTTAGGCGATGTAGCGGGGCACCATATCCTCGGTGAGTTTATAATGGGATTCGCTGCGTTTTTATATTTTGTTGCCTTAGTGTCTGGGGTGATTTTTTTACTGCCTACATTAACTAAAAGCTTTTTCGCACTGCGCACAAAAAAAGGGGCGAGCCGCTTTTGGCTTGACACCCATAATTTAGTAGGCATCGCGAGTTTACCTTTTCATATCATTATTGCATTCACTGTGGTGGTGTTTGCGTTTCACGATTTTTTGTATGCAGGGCTTTCAAAAGTATATGGCGATAAGCCAATGTTTCCATCTGATCCGCCAAGCAAGGTTGAATATTCCTTGGCTGAATTACCGACTTTATCAGATTACATAAATAAGGCTAAGGAATATGCCCCCGGTTATTCTGTGAGTGAAATTCGTTTGTCGAGTTTAAGCGGTACACGCGCCAATGCGGCTATTTCTTTGGTTAATGAAAACCAAGTTATGCGAGGACCAAATAACGATTTTATTTTTATGCACCCGTATACACTTGAAATACAAACCAGCAGTGTCGCAAACGGCGACCAAGGTGTGTGGGGCAGCGCCGTAAGTACGTTCTTTGCTCTGCACTTTGGCAGCTATGGTGGCAATTTTGGACGCTGGCTTTACTTTATTATGGGCTTAGCGGGTGCGTTGTTGTTTTACACAGGCAACTTGTTATGGCTTGAAAAACGTCGCCAAAAGCAAGGTGTGCAAACAAAGTCGGTTCGCTTTATGGCAAACCTAACTATTGGTGTTTGTTTGGGGTCATTACTTGGTGTAATAAGCTGTTTTGCGGCCACCAAATGGTTAAGCATTGGCAGTATTAACATTAATGCGGCGTATATATGGATTTACTACAGCTGCTTTATTGGTGCGCTGTGTTTAAGTTTTTACAAAGGCGCAACGAGCGCCGCAATGGTATTAATTAAATTGAGCATTGTTGCGTGCCTATGGGTGCCGCTAACGTCGATTATTGCATTAGTGATCCCCACAATTGGTTTATGGCCAGCAACTGGATTGTCGCAAATAACGCTCGAAGTATGTGCATTAATAACGGCATTTGTTTACTTTAAAGCATATCAACGCCTCGAAAAACGCGCTTACTTTGGTGGCAAAGAGAGTATTTGGTCACTCGATAAATCAAAGCTACTACACGTTGAAGGTGCTGCAAGTATCGCAAAGTAAACAGTTATTTGCATGGAGACTGAATAAATAGGTGTTTGTTTTATAGGCAAACACTCCTTTGTCATAACATGAAATAATTTTTCATGAAAAAGTACTTGTGTTTTTTAGTAATTTCAGTAATTTGAAAGATGCCTTTTGGCAAAACAACTACAAGGAGATAATTATGAAAACAGTAGATAAATTTTCTTATATGCCAGGTACCGGTGGCACTGGTGGTGGCACTGATGATGAAAATAAAAAATAGCATTCGTTAATGCCTATTAAAGAGCTGCTTATTGTATTAGGCAGCTATCATACTTCCCTAGTTATTATTGCATTTATTCTTCTTGTGGCTTTAAAGCAAAAACAAGGAGCTATTTTTGCTGGCACCACAGCACTCTTTTTTCTATTCGCTAATTTTTACTTTCCGTATTTAATTGAATGGGATTCTGAAAACCTTTATCGCTATTTTATTTGGTTGCTTCATGATTTAGCATGGATGGGCTGCATTGCTTATTTAGGTTTAAAAGATAAAGTCTCCTGGCGTCAATCAGTACTTGGTCAACTTTTTTGTATTCCAATTATCTGCTTAAATGCATTTCGTGCAATGGATATGGGCTTTAACAGCTTTAACTTCTCTCTGGCACCCTATCAATTTATATACCCTGTGTTTGAAACAGCCATTGTTGCACTTTGCTGGATGCCAATTTTTGTTTATTTAAAAAACAAATTCTTTGTAAAATCGCAACCTGCATAATTCTTTATTAGCATTTACTTCATAATACGATATAGTTAACTGTAATTATATACAGTTATTTATTTTGATTTGAAACTCTATATCGCAGAAAAGCCATCTTTAGGGCGAGCTATCGCCGATGCCTTGCCAAAACCGCATAAAAAAATGGATGGCCATATTATTGTGGGCAATGGCGATGTAGTTTCTTGGTGTATAGGCCATTTGCTCGAACTTGCCGAGCCTGATGAATACCATGAGCGCTATAAAAAATGGAACTTGGGCGACTTACCTATAGCGCCCGACACATGGCAATTAAAAGCGAAAGCTAAAACCCGCAAACAACTCACCTTGCTAAAAAAACTCATAAAACAAGCCAGCCAGCTTGTGCATGCGGGCGACCCTGACCGAGAAGGGCAATTGCTGGTGGATGAAGTCATTAGTGAAGCGAAAGTATCAAAAACAAAACTTGATAGTACCGAACGCTTACTGATTAGCGACCTAAACTTAAATGCCGTTAAAAAGGCGCTTGCTAATTTAAAATCAAATCGCGATTTTATACCGCTGTCTGTCTCTGCGTTAGCGCGCTCGCGTGCTGATTGGTTAATTGGCATGAATTTAACCCGTGCTTATACCATTAAAGGTAAACAAGGCGGCTATACCGGAGTACTCTCGGTTGGCCGGGTGCAAACGCCTATTTTAGGGTTAGTTGTACGTCGCGATTTAGAAATCGAAAACTTTATCAGTCGCCCATTTTTTGAAGTACTCGCTGAGAATATCACAGAACAAGGCGAGCAATTTCAAGCTAAATGGCTACCGAGCGAGGCGTGCTTGCCATATCAGGATGAAGATGGTCGTGTGTTGCATAAGGGCCTTTGTGAAAACGTGATTAGTCGCATTACGGGGCTGCAAGGGCAGGTGTTATCTGTTGAAGAAAAAACCAAAAAGCAAGCGCCGCCGTTACCTTATAACTTATCGGCACTACAGATTGATGCGGCAAAGCTATTTAAAATGCCAGCTAAAAAAGTGTTGGATATTTGCCAAAGTTTGTATGAGAAACACAAGCTGATTACGTACCCACGTTCCGATAATCGCTATTTACCAAATGAACACTTTTTTGAAGCAGCACAAGTGCTTAGTGCTATAGAAAATAACAAAGGGCAAGCGAGTGAGTTAATTGCTAACGCCGATACGTCACGCAAGCATAAATGCTGGAATGATAAAAAAGTGGAGGCGCACCACGCTATTATTCCTACTAGTAAAAAGCTTAAAAGCGCGAGTTTAGGCTTTGAAGAAGAAAAAATTTACGGCCTTATTTGCCGCCAATATTTAGCACTGTTTTACCCAGATTATATTTATCACGACACAACCGTGTTGGTAGAAATTGCCGGCGGTAAGTTTAAAGCGACAGCAAAGCGCGAAAGCCAACTAGGCTTTAAAGTGCTGATGGGTAAAAGCGAATTAAAAGACGAAGCAACGCTACCCGCGCTTTCAAAAGGACAATTATTTACCTGCCAACAAGGGCGCTTAGTTGAAAAACAAACTGAGCCGCCACAGCATTTTAATGATGCCAGTTTATTAAGTGCCATGACCGGAATTGCGCGCTACGTGGATGATGCTGAAATTAAAAAAATTCTGCGCGACACCGACGGCTTAGGCACCGAGGCCACCCGTGCGGGCATTATTGAATTACTATTTAAACGCGGTTTTTTACAGCGCCAAGGTAAACACATATTAGCCACCGAAACCGGCAAAGCCTTAATCAATGTATTACCTGAAAAACTAACAAAGCCCGATATGACCGCGCTTTGGGAGTCGCAGCTGACTCATATTGCTGAAAAGCACGGTAGTTACAGCAGCTTTATGACGCCATTACTCAATGAGCTACAAGGTCATATTGCGTTGGCTAGCAAAACACCCGTCACTGGTTTTAGTAATTTACCCCCGCCCAAACAAAAGCCGTTTAAGCGCCGCTATAAACGCAAAGCAAAAACAACCTGTTAAGTAAAAAACCACATCCCAATTTTGGGATGTGGTTTTTTAAATGTCATCCCAAAATTGGGATGTGATAGAAGTCTAAAAATTTCGATTTGATAGTAACATGCTGTTATTATTAGTTTTTATTGTTTGGCACGCTCTTTGATATAAGTCTATTACCAATGCAAACATGATTAGGCATTTAAAATGGACATTATCAAAACTAAAAAAACACCGTTTTACAAAAAGAAAGCTGCAGTATTTTCTGTGGCAGCAGCGCTTTTCGCAGGTGCCGTCTATGGTGTTGCGCAAGTGGATTTTGCAAGCGCAACGGTTAAGCGTTCTAACTTACTAACAGCAGAAGTTAAAGCGGGCGAATTTACAATTAAAGTATCGGGCCATGGTGTATTAGCACCGCGCGATGTGCGCTGGGTAGCCAGTAATGTTGAAGGTAAAGTCGAAAAAATTCTTATGAAGCCAGGGGCTGCAGTTAATCAAGGTGACTTAATTGTTGAGCTTGCTAACCCTGAACTAAAGCAAAAAGTGGAAGAACTACAGTGGGAACGCACAGCGCTTGAAGCTGAGCTAGCTGCACTAAAAGTAAGCCAACAAACCAAATTACTGGATATGCAAGCAAGCTTGCTACAAACCAAAATGGCCTACGATAAAGCCAATATACGTTTGCAAGCAGAAGAGCAGTTAATTCAAAAAGGCAACGCAACAGTTTCTCGTCTTGATTACGAAAGCTCAAAATTGACTGTGTCACAACTAAAAGAAACACTTGCGATTGATAAGCGCCGTGAAATGCAACTTGGCGAAAACTTAAAAGCAAACCTTACCGCGCAGCAAGCGCGTTTGGAAAAACTCAACAAAACCATTGAGCGTGCCGAATTTCAACTTGCATCACTAAAAGTAGTGGCGCCGGTTTCAGGTATTTTACAAGCAATGCCGCTTGAATTAGGTCAGCGAGTATCACTTGGTAGTAATGTTGCAAAATTTGCTAAGCAAGATGATTTAATTGCTGAATTAAAAATCCCAGAGCTTAAAGCGTCCGATATCGCGCTTGGCCAAAGTGTAGCCATTGATACCCGCTTTAACACCATTATGGGCACAGTGAAACGCATCGACCCTGCAGTTGTAGAAGGTACAGTACAAGTGGATGTTGAGCTTGAAACACCATTACCACAAGAAGCGCGTCCCGATCTTTCTGTTGATGGCGACATCATAGTTGCTAAAAAAAGTAACACCTTATTTGTACGTCGCCCAGCATTTTCGCAAGCTGAGCGCACCCTAAGTGCTTTTAAACTGGTTGAAAACGGCCGTTACGCTGAAAAAGTAGCGGTGACCTACGGTAAAGCATCAAGTACTGAAATTGAAATTGTAACTGGATTAGCTGTGGGTGATCAGGTGGTCATCTCTGAGCAAAGCGAATTTTCACGTCATGCACGTGTTGCGCTTAACTAATCCAAAGCCACATTAATAACGAATTTTGAAGGAATAATCATATGAATACATTAATTAAACTAACAAACCTTAAAAAAGTATTTGCTACTGACGAAGTTGAAACTCATGCACTAAGCGAGATTAATTTAGATATAAAACAAGGCGAGTACGTATCAATTTCAGGTCCTTCAGGTTGTGGTAAATCAACCTTGCTATCTATTTTAGGCTTACTCGATACCTGCTCGGGAGGCAGCTTTGAATTAAATGGTCATCAGGTCGCTGGACTTGATCACAAACAGCGCGCGTATATTCGTAATAAAGAAATCGGTTTTGTATTTCAATCGTTTAACCTGATTAGTGATTTAACGGTAGAAGAAAACGTTACTTTGCCACTGACTTACCGTAAAGACTTAACTAAAGCCGAGCGTAAGCAAATGGCAATGGCAGCGCTAGAAAGAGTTGATATGAGCCACAGAGCAAAGCATTACCCAGCGCAACTTTCAGGTGGTCAGCAGCAACGTGTTGCTGTAGCGCGTGCCATTGTTGGCAACCCTTCAATTATTCTAGCGGATGAACCAACCGGTAACCTTGATTCTAAAAATGCTGAGTTAGTGATGGCGTTATTGGACAAGTTACATGCAGAGGGCACCACTATTTGTATGGTTACTCACGACCCCCGTGGTGCAAAACGTGCTGAGCGCATTGTTGAAGTATTTGATGGCCGTATTGTTGGCGATACGCAAGCGCAAGTTGCAGTAGCATAAGGAGAAATGCCATGTTAGACGATATTTTATATGCTGTGCGTGGAATGCTTAAAAACCCACGTTTTGCAGCGTTAACGACCTTTGTTATGACCATTGGTTTAAGCTTATGTATTTATATGTTCAGCTTTATTTTCAATACCCTAAGCGGCACTATTCCACTTGAAGATGGCGAGCGTTTACGCAAAGTTACGACTGTAGTAAACGGTGTAGCGTACGATGGTACGTCGGTACGTTACCAAGAGTACCTTGATATTGTTAATCAACAAACCAGCTTTGAGTTTTTAGATGCTTACGATACGTACACAGTAACCGTTTCAACAAGCGACCGCGCTATTCGCTATTCATCACACTTTGTCAGTGAAGAGTTCTTTAAAGTGTCGGAAGCAAAACCAGCGCTTGGTCGTTTATTAACAAAAGCAGATTCTACCAGCAATGAGCGTGTAGTAGTGTTAGGTGATTTTGTATGGCGTGAAATGTTTGCGTCTGACCCAACAATTGTCGGTCAAAAAATACGTATCGATGGCAAAAACCATACAGTAGTAGGGGTTACAGCGCCTGGTTATCGCTTTCCAGATTTTGCACAAATGTATATGCCGTTTAAAGTTGAAAGCCAAGGTATTGCGCGAGAAGATTCTAATTACGTAGCGGTTTACGGTGTACTAAAAGAAGGTGTGTCAGAGCAGCAGGCAAATCGCGAAATGGAGACCATTTTTGCGGAATTTGCACGCCAGTATCCAGAGCTAAACTCAACAAAAATTGGTTTTGTTTGGACTTTCCAACTGGAAAAAATTGGTAAAGGCGGTGATGCGCTGGTACTTGCTATGGCGTTAGCGGTGTTGTTTATTTTAATCTTAGCGTGTGTAAACGTAGGTAACTTGTTGTTATCTCGCGCGATTGAACGCAATAAAGAAAGTGCCATTCGTACAGCGTTGGGTGCGCCACGTTCGGTACTTATTCGCCAATTAATGTGTGAGAGCTTAATTATTAGTGTGCTGTCTGGCTGCTTAGCAGTTTTAATTGCAGGCTACGGGTTAGATTTAACGTTTGACTACTTTTTAAATTCGCTGCCAATTGAGCCTCCGTTTTGGTGGCAAGCAGGGCTTACGCAAGCAAGCTTAATTATTACTGTGGTAACGGTATTAAGCACCATACTAATTACAGGTGGCTTACCTGCATGGCGCGCAACTAAAACCGATATCAACGCAGTGCTGCGTGATGGCACACGTGGCGCGCAAAGCAAAACGGCAGGTCTACTTAGCAAGGTAATTGTTGGTTTAGAAGTAACTTTATCGTGCGCGCTAATTATGCTTTCAGCAGCGATGCTTAACTTAGTAAGCAAGATGAATGATGCTGATTATGGTGTTGCAATTGATAACCGCGTTGCGGCACGTATTGCACTGCCAAGTGAACGCTACGGAAAAGAAAACATTGAAAGAGCAAAACAGTATTATCGTTCACTTGAAGAAAAGCTAACTGCAAACCCAGCAATTGAAAGTGTTACGTTTAGTCAGTCGTTACCGCACACATGGGGCATTTTCCAAAATATCTCGGTTGAGGGTGTCGATTACGGCAAAAACCCAAGTTACCCAGGTTCTAATGTGAACATTGTTACGAATAACTACTTTTCAGCAATGGAGATGACATTGTTGGAAGGGCGCTTATTCAATAACACTGATTCAGCAGGAACCAGTCTAAATGCAGTTGTTACTAAAAACTTTGCTGAAAAACAGTTAGCGGGTGAAAACCCAATTGGCAAGCGTATTAAATTAATGGAAATGGATAATGCCGTAGTGACTATTGTTGGCGTTACTAACAATGTCATATTCGGCCAACCATTTGATCATAATAGTGATAAAGCATCGATGTTTTTGGCTTACGAGCAATTCCCTCGCTTACATATGAAAGCGGTAATTAAAAATGCGCCTACAGCAACTGCAATGCATAATCCTGTAAGCTTATTAACTAAAGCTGCGGTTGAGTTAGATGCCGATGTTGCACCTTACAGCATCACTGACATTCAAGCGGGTATCGACAGTCGTTTATCGGGTATGAACTTTATTGCAAATATTTTTATCTTATTCGCTATCTCGTCAATGGTAATTGCATTTAGTGGTATTTACGGTGTTATGGCTAACTCGATTGTGCAAAAAACACAAGAAATCGGTGTTCGCCGAGCGCTTGGCGCAGATAACAGCAATGTGTATAACCATTACCTAATGCAAGCGACAAAACAGCTAGTGGCAGGGTTAATTTTAGGTATTCCTGCGGGTGTGCTGTTAGTAAAAATGCTAGAGCAAGGCAGTATGGCCGAGGGCTCACTGCTTGTTTATATTGGTGTACCAGTATTAATCAGCTTAGTAATTATCCTTGCGGTTGTGCTACCAGTTCGTAACGCACTTAATATGGAACCATCAAGTGCACTTAGGCACGAATAGATAAAACTTAAAAAGCCAGTGCTTGCACTGGCTTTTTTCAATCCTAATTATTTATAAGGATTGGTATTATTTATTGATTTAACGAAAGTTAACTTTTACCCTAAAACCACTATCGGGCATTGTGTCTAGTACTCTTATAAGTAAATAAGAATTAACGCAGTAAAGGATAAATTTTGTCTCATATTTTAATTGCTGATGACGATCCCAGTATTGTTGCCGCACTTCGCTTATTTTTAAAAAGCGAAGGGTTTAAAGTCACTACAGCAAGTTCACCAGCAGAAGCTGTTTTTTTTGTAAAACAAAACGACATTGATCTCGCTTTAATCGATTTAAATTATCACGCTGATACTACCTCTGGTCAGGAAGGCATTAATCTTACCGAACAGCTCGCAGCTCTTGATGAAAGCTTGGCAATTGTTTGTATGACTGGATGGGCAAGTGTTGAAATTGCCGTTGAGGTAATGAAAGCCGGAGCGGGTGATTTTGTCGAAAAGCCGTGGGAAAACGAACGCTTATTAACAGTCATCACCAATCAGCTTAAATTGCGCGAGCAAAAACTTCAAAACCAAGTGCTTAACCAAGAAAACCAAAACTTAAAAAACGAACTAGCACAAAGTGAAGGTGAGTTGATTGTTGAATCTGCACCGATGAAAGCCCTGCTTGCACAACTAGCGCAAATTGCCAAAGCTGATATCAATGTGCTGATCACCGGACCAAATGGCACCGGTAAAAGTTTACTTGCGCAGCATATTCATACGTTGAGCAGCCGTAATAACGAACGCTTTGTTTCGGTAAATATGGGCGCAATCAGCGAAAGCTTATTTGAGTCTGAACTATTTGGCCATGTAAAAGGCGCTTTTACCGATGCCAAGGAGAATCGTATTGGCCGCGTTGAACTTGCCGAAAAGGGCACCTTGTTTATGGACGAAATTGGTAATATTCCACTGCCACAGCAAGCAAAGTTACTGCGCTTATTAGAAGAACACCAATTTGAAAAAGTTGGTTCAAGTAAAACTCAAACTGCTAATATTCGCTTAATTTCGGCAACCAATGCCAATTTAGATGCAATGGTAGAAGATGCAACGTTTCGCCAAGATTTACTTTATCGGTTAAACACCTTTGTGGTGCGTTTACCAAGTTTAGCTGAGCGCAAAGACGACATCTTGCCAATGGCAAATAATTTTATTGCTAAAGCGGCCAAACGTTTTAATAAACCAGCGCCAAGTTTATCGCCTGCGGCGTGTGATGCACTAATGGCATACGATTGGCCGGGCAATGTAAGGGAGCTATCTCACACCTTAGAACGCGCGACTTTACTTGCAGTAAGCGAAATCAGTCCTGAGCATCTAATGCTAACACCAAGTGCAGCTCAAACCCCAGAGATTCTTGAGCAAACAACCACTAAGTACCAAGGTACCATGGATGAAATTGAAAAAGCGGTGATTGAACAGCGTTTAATGGAATACCAAGGTAATGCATTGGATACGGCAAAATCACTTGGCTTAAGTCGCAGTGCGTTTTATCGTCGACTCGATAAATTTGGTATTTAATCGTGAAAAACTTTTTCAATCAGTTACAACGTTCGGTGTTGTGGGCAGCGCTTCCGGGCAATTTTATTGCACTGGTGATGATATGGCAGGCAGACCTCAGCATCTATTTGCAAGCGCTGGTAAGTGTGTTACTGATTTTAGTGGTGTTGGTAAATCTTTATTACTTGTTTGATAAATTAAACGAACAGTTCTTGTCGTTAGCAAATTTAGTTGAAGCATTAAATGTGGGGGATTACACCTTGCGTGCTAAGGGCGCTGCTGAGTCATCGGCGCTCGGCGATTTAGTTCAGCAGATTAACCGACTTGCGGATAACTTATCTACCACTCGCTTTGAATACAAAGAAAGCCAGTTGTTATTAGCGAAACTAATTAAACAAATTGGCGTGATTATTTTTGCCTGTGATGAAAATCAAAAAATTACCTTGGCAAACCCTGCGGCAGAGCGCTTTTTTGAAAAATCTGAATCTAAGTTGATTAACCATACACTTGCGGATTTAAACTTGGTTGACCTTATTGATGCGCCAAATAATCAATTAGTGATGGTTGCGAATAAACAAGCATCATCTCGCTTGCATTTATATCGTGATAATTTTAGAGAAGCCGGTAAGCAGCATAACTTATTTATTTTATCGGATTTAGAAACAGTACTGAGCCATCAAGAGCAAAAAGCATGGAAAGATTTAGTGCGTGTGTTGAGTCATGAAATTAATAATTCGCTGTCGCCCATTATTAGCTTAACCGACACGATAAACAAAATATCATCGAGCTTGCCGATTGACGGCGAAGACAAAGAAGATATTCAAGGTGGTTTAACCATTATTGGCGAACGTGCAACACGCTTAAAATCGTTTATTCAAGGTTATCGTCAACTGGCTACTTTGCCTGAGCCTCAGAAAAAACAGCATGATTTAGTGAAAATAATCTCAAGTAGTACAGAGTTACTTGGTTACCCTTGTACTTTACATTTAGCTGACAACTGTATTGTTGAAGTGGATGCCGCTCAATTAGAACAGTGTTTAATTAATTTATTAAAAAATGCCCATGAAGCGGCGCCACAGCAAACAATAGATGTTTCACTTAAGCAAGATAAGCAACAAGTAGTGATTGAAATCAGAGATTTAGGCGCAGGCATTAGTAACCCTGATAACCTTTTTGTACCTTTGTACACCACCAAAAAGCAAGGCACAGGTACTGGCCTTGCGCTGTGTCGCCAAATTGTATCAGCGCATAACGGAGTGATTTCACTTAGCAACCACCCTGAACGTGGTTGCGTTGCAAAAGTGGTGTTGCCTGTTAATTAAAGCGAGCGATTGAATACGGGGTTAAGTCAATTAAGGGTTTAACTCCTTGCACATCACAAGCGATAAGCTCGGCACAAATTGCCGCCAGGGTTAGACCGAGGTGCTGGTGGCCAAAGTTAAAAAATACATTGTTGTGTTTAGGTGCGCGTCCGATCACAGGCAGTGAGTCGGGTAGCGTAGGGCGAAAGCCCATCCACTTTTTATCTTGCTCAGGGTAGTCATCCACTATATTTGGCCAAATAGATTCGCCAAGCTGCTTTAACATATCCGCACGGCGATAAGTTGGTGCTTTTGAAAGGCCTGCAAATTCCACTGTACCTGCCAGGCGAAGCCCTTCTTGCATTGGGGTTAAAATAAACTTTTTCTCAAATGAAACAACCGGCATAGTTGGCATGTTCTCACTACTTACCATGTAATGATAACCGCGCTCTGTATCAAGTGGCACTTTATAACCAAGTTGTTTACACAGCGTTTTGCTGTGAGCACCGGTACACATTACGAGTGCATCAAACACGAGGTCATCGTGGTTGGTATTTATTGTTACAGCTGAATCGGTAGTAAATAGCGATGTGACTTCAACTTGTTTAAAGCTAACGCCTAACGATTTTGCATGCTCAAATAGCGCGAGGTTTAATTGATATGGGCTACAGGTGTGCCCTACATCAGTAAAATATAAAGCATGCGTTATATTTTGATGTAAGCCCGGTTGTAATTCATCAAGCTCATTGCGTTCAAGTAGCGTGACATTAACACCTTCATTTTTATAGTGCTCTAGAGTTGCTAGTGCATTTTTTCGCGAGTCTGACTCAAAGGTGAGTAAGCTGCCATTTAAATGGAATAACCCCTCGCTATTACTTGCTTGGGTAAGCCGCTGCCATGCGTTTATTGCTGCGCAGTTTAGTTTTTTTAACGCTTCTTTGTTTTGCTTGAAAGTGCGCGGACGCATATTTGCTAAAAACCGTATAAACCACGGTAATGCCTTAAATAAATAACTCGGGCTAATACGCAGCGCGCCTTTTGGATCGAGCAGCATTTTTGGCAGTTGCGGCAATAAAGAGGCTTGTGCCAATGGGAATACTTGCTCTGTCGCAAAGTGCCCCGCATTACCTTTTGAACAGCCTTCGCTAATACCTTGTTTATCGAGTAATGTGACTTGGTAACCACATTGTTGCAGCTGAATTGCAGTTGCAATTCCAATTACGCCTGCGCCAATTACAGCGACATTTTGATTAACCGATCGAGAGGTGTTTTCCATTAGATTAAAATATTGCTTTACATTGTATACAATATACATTAACTTAATCGGTATACAATGTACAGTATCACTTTTCGAAGTAAAAACAAATGAAACTAAATTGGCAATATGTGCAGCCGTTTTTCACAACACAATGCAAAAACGCAACGACACACCCAGATATGGTTTTAGCGTACGACGTATAACAATTAGGCTTTCCCCTTAGCCAAGGTGTGCATCAAGGTGCACGCCTATTTCGCATTATAAGAAGTAACAATAGATAGGAGAGCAGCAAGTGAAGAAAGGGACCTATTTTTGTATTGATGCCCATACCTGTGGCAATCCAGTGCGACTGGTAACCTCGGGACACCCTGTGCTTGATGGCAATACCATGGGTGAAAAACGTATGCACTTTATGCGCGAATTTGACTGGATCCGCCAGTCTTTGATGTTTGAGCCTCGTGGTCACGACATGATGTCGGGCGCGTTTTTATATCCCCCATGTTCAGATAATGCCGATGCGTCCATTTTGTTTATTGAAACTTCTGGCTGCTTACCTATGTGCGGACATGGCACTATCGGTACCATTACAGCGGGCTTAGAAGCGGGTCTTATTCAACCCAAAGAGCAGGGTAAATTAATTATTGATGTGCCTGCAGGGCAGATCAATGTTGAATATCAGATGACTAACAACAAAGTTGATTGGGTCAAAATTTATAATGTTGCGGCTTATTTAGCACATCGTGATATTGAAATTGACGTGCCAGAGCTTGGCAAAATCAAACTCGATATCGCTTATGGCGGTAACTTTTATGCCATTGTTGAGCCGCAAGAAAATTTCCCTGGTATTGATAAATGGTCACCTGGGGATATTTTAAAATTCAGTCCATTGGTACGTGAAATTGCGGGTCGTGCAGTGGAATGTATTCACCCAGAAGATAGTAAAGTAACAGGGCTATCGCATGTGTTATGGACCGGCGCACCAAAAACTGAAGGGTCTACCGTCGCCAACGCGGTGTTTTATGGTGATAAGGCGATTGATCGCAGCCCGTGTGGTACAGGTACATCGGCACGTATGGCGCAACTGCATGCGAAAGGCTTATTAAAGCCAGGCGAAAAGTTCGTACATGAAAGCATTATTGGCAGTCAGTTTGTTGGCACTATTGAGTCAGTAACCGAAGTTGGCGGTATTACTGCCATAAAACCATCGATTCAAGGATGGGCAAAAATTACCGGATACAATCAAATACTAGTGGATGATGATGATCCCTATGTTAATGGTTTTCAACTTGTATAAAGGGGAAAGTAAATGTTTACAGGATTAAGTTTTATTAATAACGAATGGACTTCACAAGGTGAAGGTTCATTTAACGCAATTAACGCATTTGACCATACACCGCTTGAGCCTGCATTTAAAAACTGTAGCCTTGATCAGCTAGCACAAGCATGTGATGTGGCAGACGCTGCATTTAAGGTTTATCGTAAAACCACTAAAGCCCAGCGCGCTGCGTTTTTAAATGCGATTGCAGATGAACTAGCAAGCAAAGAAGATGAACTTGTTGCACGTACTCCTCTTGAAACCGGTTTACCTGAAATGCGTATTAAAGGTGAGCTAGGTCGTACTGTTGGTCAGTTACGTTTGTTTGCAGCAAATTTAGAAAAAGACGTTGAGTTTATCGCTGAAGATGCAGCACTACCTGAGCGTCAGCCTCTGCCGCGTCCAACATTAAAAATGGCAAAAATTGCGATTGGTCCGGTAGCGGTATTTGGTGCAAGTAACTTTCCACTTGCGTTCAGCGCGGCAGGTGGTGATACAGCCTCGGCATTAGCGGCAGGGTGTCCTGTCGTTTATAAATCTCACTCAGCACACCCGGGTACCAGCGAAATTGTGGTTAGCGCGATTGAAGCGGCAATTACTAAATGCGATATGCCAAAAGGTGTTTATCAGTTATTACACTCAAAAAGTTATGATGTAAGCCACGAACTGGTTAAAAATCCAAAAATCCAAGCGGTTGGTTTTACTGGCTCGTTTGGTGTAGGTATGGCACTGCAAGGCAGCATTAAACAACGCAAGCAGCAAATTCCATTTTATGGTGAGCTTGGCTCAACAAATCCGCAAGTATTGCTTCCAGGTTTTGTTAAAGGTCAAGAAGATAAACTAGCAGCAACATTTATCGCGTCGCTAAATATGGGCGCAGGTCAATTCTGTACTAACCCTGGTTTGTGGTTAATTGCTGAAGAAGAAGCTGAAAGCTTTAAGCAAGCTGTAGCAAAAGAAGTGGAAGTGTCTGCACCGCAAGCCATGTTAACGCCTGCTATTTTAAAAGCGTATCAATCAGGATGTGAAAACTTCGCAAGCAATGCAACGCTTGTAGCAAGTGGTCAATCTGAAGAGCTTCGTTGTAGCACGCAAGTATTTGCCACTACAGCAACTGAGTTCAGAAACAACAAAGCCTTGCATGAAGAAGTATTTGGCCCAGCAGCGTTAATGGTAACGTATTCATCGAATGATGAATTAGTAGCATTGATTGAAGAACTTGAAGGTCAATTAACAGCAACAATTCATGGTAGCGAAGCATTAGTACAGCAACATGCTGATATTACCGAGTCGCTAAGTTATGTTGTTGGCCGTTTAATATACAACCAAATGCCAACGGGAGTGGAAGTGTGTGATGCGATGATGCACGGCGGTCCATTCCCAAGTTCAACCGATGTGAGAAGTACATCTGTCGGCAGCCAAGCAATAGAACGATTCTTGCGTCCTCTATGTATACAAAATGCATTTTAGGGTCTGTTGATCTTTCAAGTTCGTTTTTGCAGTAGCTTGATTGGGTTTTATGCAAGGAAGAGGCTGCGTGGCATAGTTATTCTATGCGAGTCAGCCGATAACAAAGCAGAAAAGCCAATCAAGCACTGCCGGAAGGTTTTTTTGAGCGCGCTTTTATCATTGTTGCCTACATGGATGTAGGTAAGGGGCGAGAGCAGGACGCGGAAGCTTTGCCCGATATTTGCTTAGGCGACTAGGCTACACATCGAGCGCCGCGATAAAAACACGCTCAGAAAAACAAAAATAGAACAGCAAAGATTAAAGGACCCTAGAGTTCGCATGAAATAATTGTGTGTTCCCGTTCTAAGGTAAAAGGCCAGCTTTGCTGGCCTTTTTTTATAATTTGTATAAACTATTGCCAAGTTTATACAAAATACAAAGAGATAAAATGGGGCTAGCATATAAAACACGTACTGAATTTGTAGTGGATGCAATTCGTGAAAAAATCTTAAAAGGCGAAGTAAAATCCGGTCAACCGTTACGCCAAGCAGCGCTTGCGGAAGAGTTGGATGTAAGCCGTATTCCTGTACGTGAAGCCCTATTACAACTTGAAGCAGAAGGCTTAGTAAAGTTCCAAGCGCACAAAGGCGCGGTAGTAACTGAACTTGATGCCGCACATGTTGATGAGCTTTTTGAATTAAGAGCAATGTTAGAAGCTGATCTCCTTGCTCGCTCTATTCCAAATATGAATGCAACTGACTTTGATCATGCTGAAGAATTATTATCTAAGTTAGATGAAGCGCTTACCCATGAAGACAGTGCTAACTTATGGGCAGATTTGAATACCAGTTTTCATACCTATTTGTATCAAGCAGCTGAGCGCCCACAGACGCTAGAGGTAGTAAATATTTTAAATAAAAACTCTGACCGCTATATTCGTATGCACTTATTACTTGCTGGTGGTATCAAAAAAGCAGGTGGTGAGCATAAGCAGTTAATCGATTATTGCCGTGCCGGTGACACGAGCAATGCCTGTCAGCTACTTAAGCAGCACATTCTTGGTGCAAAAGAAGAAATTAAAGCACTGTTAATTGAAGAGTAAGTGCTAAATGAATATAAAAAACCAGCCTGATGTGGCTGGTTTTTTTGTTTTAATTGCTTAGCTAAAAAAGCCCAGAGAAATTACTTTTTAATTAACGGTAATTGTTTTTCACTCCAAGCGAGGTAGTCACCTTCTAAATGCTTTAATTTAAAGCCTTTCTTTGATAACGCTTCTTCAAATATGCCCGCGCGACGACCTGAGCGACAATACACAACGAGCGTCTGATCTTTTAGCTCTTCTAATACTGACATGTTTTCTTCAATTTGATTATGCGGAATATTAAGTGCGCCTTTTACATGGCCATCGTTAAATTCTTCTTTTGAGCGCACATCTATTATGGTGTAAGTATTAGCCGACATTTGGTTTTCAAGAAGTTGCTGCTGCGTAATAACTGGCGTATTAGCAAAACAAGTAACACTAAATAGTAGTGATGCAACAAATGCGATGTATTTCATAGTAGGTTCCTTTAGTTTTTATTAAATAGATCAACAGCGGCTTGGCTCATAGCCGTTACGCCTGTTTTGATTGTTAGTGGGTAATCTGGCGCAAATTTACTTGAATGAAGCGAGGGTAGCTTAGTGCCATTTTTAATTGCGCTTTCATATTCTGTTGGGTTTACACCACCAAGCCAAAAAATGGTAATAGGTACATTTTCATCGGTGCGACCAAACAGGCCAAAATCTTCACCGGCCATTACTGGTTTCGCTTTTAATGTATTGTCTTCACCAATTGCTTTTTTAATACTGGCGGTAACACGTGTCGCAAGCTCTGGGTTATTATAAGTGGAAGGAATACTTTCCGACTCGTGTACTATTACTTCAGGGTGTTCGTTTTCTGAAAGACCAGCGCTTAGTGCAATCCCTTTAGTAATACGTTTAATCGCCGCAATTTGTTGATTGCGCACGTCGGGGTTATACGAACGTAAAGTAAGCTGTAGTTTCACTTGGTTCGAAATAATATTGTGTTTTGAACCACCATGAATAGAACCGACTGTTATCACGTTTGGCTCGAGTGGCGATACTTCGCGACTTGCGATGGTTTGCAATGCCAGTACAGTTCGTGAGGCAAGTACCACGGGGTCGATAGTCGTGTGTGGGTATGCGCCATGACCACCGCGACCTTTTATAATCACATCAACCGAATCCACATTTGCCAATGCATACCCTGGAGCAATTGCGATTTTACCTGCAGGTGCTGATGCACTTACGTGTAGGCCAACAACATAGTCAGGTTTGGCAAATTTAGAATAAAGGCCTTCTTTTAACATAGCCTTTGCGCCGCCACCAACTTCTTCAGCTGGTTGCGCAACCATCATCAAGGTGCCTTGCCAATCACTTTTGTGTTCAATTAGCTGTTGAGCTGTACCAATAAAACTGGTCATATGAATATCATGACCACAACCATGCATCACACCTACTTTATTACCGCTTTTATCTATCACGGTTACTTTTGAAGCGTAATCTTTATTAGTTTCTTCAATAATAGGTAAGCCATCAGTATCTGCTCGCAGCATAACAGTTGGTCCGTTACCATTTTTATAAATACCAACGACGCCAAAGCCACCAACATTTTCAGTAACACTAAAGCCCAATTGCGTTAACTCTTTGGCAAGTCGCTGAGACGTCGCTTTTTCTTGGTATGACAGTTCAGGGTTTTGATGGAGGTGTTTATACAATTCGTTTAGAGCGTTTTGCTGGTTTGTGTTTGGGGTAAATTGACTGGCAGCAAATGCGCTATTACTTATAAGCAGTGCTGATAGGAATGCATATTTCATTTGTTATTCTCTTTCTAAGCATTGTTTTTTAGTTATATTGCCTCCATATTGAAACTAATTGAAGTTAATAATTAATTTTATATGTCGAATATTATTGAATTAACAGCTGAAAGCTTTCAGCAAGTTATCTCAGAAACAGCACCTGAAACACTTATTGCTCTTTATTTTCATACTCAGCAAGCGCCTGAATGCGCTACTATGACGCCATTGCTTGAAGCAAAAGCAGCGCAATACGCTGAGCACTTACTGTTAGCCAAGTTAAATTGCGATGTTGAACAAGCGTTGGCATCTCAACTTGCACAACAAATTGGTCTTCAGGGCATCCCAGCCATTTTACTTTTAAAAGGCGGCGCACCTGTAGACATGTTGCCAGGTCCGCAAACGCAAGAGATGTTAGATGCTGCATTTGAAAAGCATTTACCTAATGCTGAAGATTTACTTGTTACTCAAGCACAACAATTACTGAGCCAAGGTAATTACTCTGACGCCTATACAAAAGCAAAACAAGCTTATGACATAAATGCGCAAAACAGTAAGGTTAAGCTTATTCTTGCAGATATCTGCTTAAACATACAAAAAGTAGATGATGCTGAGGCGTTGTTGTCGACTATTCCAATGGTTGATCAAGATGCCTACTTTAATAACTTAAAGGCTAAAGTTGAGTTAGCGCAAGAAGCTAAGGATTCGCCAGAGATAAAACAGTTAGAAGCTGAAATTGAAAAAGACGAAACTAACTTTGACGCAAAAGTAAAACTAGCAGTGCAATACGATCAGGTTGGTCGCAAAGAAGAAGCGCTAGAAACCTTGTTTAGTGTACTGCAAAAGGATTTAGCATTTGGTGATGCACGTAAGATGTTTTTAGATGTGATTGCGACATTGCCAGATGGTGATGAGTTAGCAGCGAAATATCGTCGCAAGCTATACAGTATTCTATACTAATACACACCATATAAAGGAGAAGGAGCCAAAAGGCTCCTTTTTTATTTCATATTGTTTTAAAAAATCTGACATATAAATTTGCAATCCTGAAAGATTGATCGATACTTAAATTCCTCTTTTTGAGTTCAAATGCTCAAAATCGTACGTTTAACGTTCGGTTTTGTAGCCTTAATGTTAAATTTAGAATTAAATCGCTATTTTTTACAAAAATCTCAAAAAAGGGGTTGCGCTCAAATCAAATCTCTCTATAATGCGCCTCCACCAACACGGGGAACGACGCAGCATAGCAGCGAATCACGAGTTGGATGAGTCAAGTAAAACTGAGTTTTGAACGTTTTCAAAATAAAAAGAAAATAATCAAAATTAAGTGTTGACAAAAAAATAGGAAAGCGTAAC
>NZ_PQCB01000023.1:0-473 GCF_002964745.1 Pseudoalteromonas sp. T1lg24
ATTAGCGCATCCATACCAGCCATAACTTGCTGCGCATTCGCTTGTGTTGATACTGAAATACCTGTTTCAGTAAATACTGTCGCAAATGTACCTGACGCATCGTAATCAGAGTCGATTGATGACAATACTGATTGTTGAGATGTACCAATTAAAGCACCATCCGACGACGCACCGTGTAGAGTTTTACCTGTTACAGTTGACGCAGCTCCTGCGATACCTGAAAGTGTGAAACCGCCGTTTGCCGTTAAGCTATTACCCGCAGCTGTTCCGCCTACACTCTTCATACTAAAGCCGATAGTTTGTACAGCATCTGCACCCACCTGGAAACTCGCTTCATATGAACCGTCAAGTAAGTTAGTACCACCAAACGTTGTATCAGACGCAACACGATTTACTTCATCCATCAATTGACGGATTTCTTCTTGCAGCGCTAGACGGTCTTCATCAGTATTTGAACCGTTTGATGCTTGTTG
>NZ_PQCB01000024.1:0-390 GCF_002964745.1 Pseudoalteromonas sp. T1lg24
ATTCTTTAATATGGGCAGCAATAAGCTTTCACTTTGAAGTAAGCTTTCGAATATTCTTTTTTCTTTTAGAATAGCCTTACATTTATTCTCATCATTCAAAAACTCTAAGTATAACGAATTCCAAAAACAGTCTAAAACGGCTTCATTATCTTTTACAATCGAAATAAAACTATCGAGGTTATTATTGACCGCCAGCGTTCAATCTGAGCCATGATCAAACTCTTCAATTAAAAAGTGTTTGGAACATAAGTTCCGACTCAATGAATTCTGATTTTGATCTCCAATCTCAAGAGATAAGAAATCGAATTGACTGTGCTGAAATAAACTATGTTTATTTCCGTTGGTCACTCAGTTCAATTAAGTCTAAATTTTGTTACGCTTTAAAAGCGT
>NZ_PQCB01000005.1:0-7161 GCF_002964745.1 Pseudoalteromonas sp. T1lg24
TTCTTGCTCTTCTTTTCTGTTCATCTAAAACCTCAACTAACACATCATAAATATATAAAAATGTGTCAGCCAAGGTCTAAAGATTCACACATAAAGACAAAATAAAAAACGCTGCAATTGCAGCGTTTTTTATTTAAAGCTAGTTAGTGAATAAATCAAAAATATTGCCTAAGGTGCTTGTCTTTCCTCGGTAAAACTCAGTGTAAGTACAGTTTTTACATACTACCGCGGTAAACTTCCTATTTTGCATATCAAAGATTTTTGACCAGCCACTACCCGTTGTGGCTATTTCATCTGTGTCATAGCTTTCGCATTGACACTTAGGGCAAGACCAACTCGCCATACCCCTCCTATTTATTATTTCTTTTTACCATCCATTGACCATAAAATACTTTGGTCTGCACCCATTACGGTTGTTGGCATTTGACCGTTCCACTGCTGTGCACGCATATAATCAACAAGCGTCGCATTTGCTTTAATTGCTTCAGCTTTCTTTTGAATAGCTTGTGCTTCTGCAAGACCTTTAAGCTTTATTGCCTCAGCTTGTGCTTCTGCTTCAACGCGAATCGAATATGCCTGACCATCAGCTTTTGCTTTAGCCGCATCACGTTGCGCCATTGCCGTGTTTACTTCACGCTGAGCTTCAAGTTTTTGGCGTTCTAAACGGTGCATTTCTGCTGCCGCTAGGTTTTTCTCAGTTTGCTTGGTTTCAATTGATTGAATGTACTTTTGCGGTAACACTAAATTCTCTAACTGAGCCGAGTCTAGTTTTACTGGGTACTCTTTCATTTCTTCAACTAAAAGCTCTTCAATCTGTGCAATTACCTGCGAACGATTTTGAATTAGCTCTTCTGCTTTATATCGAGCTAGTGCATCTTTTGTCGCTGAACGCAGCTTTGGATCGAGAATTCGACTCTCAAACTGACTTAAACCACCGTAACTTTTGAATAGATCAAATGCTTGTTCGCGCATTACCGTCCAGTTGATCGATACTTCAGCTGTTACTGGCATTTGCTCGTTGTGTTGATGCATTTAATTTTTCAACATTTTTGCGAGTACGGATCTCCAGTACCTCAACATCATCAACAAACGGTATTTTAGTGTGTAGACCTGGGTTTACTTGTTCTTTTGCTTCACCAAAACGTTTGATAATACCAACGTGACCTTCATCAACTGTGTACATCGCTGAATAAATCAGTGATAAACCGACAACACCAACAATCGCACCTACGATTGGTCCTTTTTTCTTTGGTACCGCCATTGTTAAATCTGGTAAATCATTTTTATCATTCAACATACTTGTTACTCCAATGTATTAAGTGACACAAACAGTAACAAATAATTACCTTAATTGGGCAAATAAATGATTTTAGGTCTAACGCCATGCCAAACGGAGTTAGACACTTTTAAAAGGTAAATAAATCAATTTAACTAAATTTAATCGCTTTTAGCTTCATTTTTCAGGCTCGAATAAAATAGCTTTGTAACGCGTTCTTCGGGCAACCAATTGGAATAAGTGAGATTTAAACTAGCAAGTGGTTTGAGTGCCAAAACTTGCTCTAGACTTTTGCTATCCGCCATAGCACTTAGCATTAGCTGTTTAGCATTTTTTAACAGCGCTAAGTAAGACTGCAAACCTTGCTTAGAGGTTACCGGACCATGCCCAAGAATAATTTTAGTATTATCATTCACTTTTGAAAGCACATCAGTTACCGCATTGATAACACCGTCTAACGAGCCCCCACTATCTACATCAACAAACGGTAGACTTTTTAAATTAAAGAAGATATCCCCCATGTGCACTGCGTTGGCTTTGTCATAGAAAATAACCGCATCGCCATCGGTATGTGCATTGTGATAATGCCATAGCTGCGCATGCTCGTTGTTAAAGTGCAGTGTCATATCTTTACCAAAGCTAATTACGGGTAGGTACTTTGAACCTTCGCCATGTTTGTCTTTTAAACGCTGGTATACATTGTGATGCGCAATTACATGGCTTCCCGCATTAGCAAAGTTCTCATTACCGCCAGTATGATCGCCGTGATGGTGAGTATTAATAACAAACTCTGGCGCTCCATCTTGTAACTTGCTAATTTGCGCCTTAATACCATCACTTAATTTAGCAAACTGATCGTCTACAATATAAATACCATCCTCCCCGCTGCTAATGGCAATATTGCCACCTTGCCCATATAGCACATGTAAATTATCTGACAGCTTTTCAAGCTTAAACTCTACGTTTGAAGCAACAACTGGCAAGCTTAGACAACCCATTGAAAACAACAGTAGTAACGTTAATTTATTCATAACAAGGCCTTTTGGTTTTTATGCTACTACGAGTTTTAGCAACTTATGGTTTAAAAAACAGCAAAAATAATTCTTGACGAAATTGATTACAACTGTAATTCTTATGTTAGTTTTAATTACACGTGTAATCTTTATGGATATTAGTAATTCTGAATTTGAAGTGCTGCAAGCACTATGGCGAGTTCACCCAGCCGACGCGCAAACGGTTGTCGATGAACTTAATAAAGAAAAAGACTGGCACGAAAAAACCGTCAAAACCCTGCTTGGCAGAATGGTGAAAAAAGGCGCAATTAATTTTGAAAAAAATGGCCGCAGCTATATTTACTCTCCGGTGTTGGAAATTGAAGCATATCAAGTACAAGAAAGTGAAAGCCTGATTGAGCGTTTATTCAATGGCCGCATTGCGCCATTGGTTACAGGCTTTGCTAAAAATAAAAACTTAAGTAAGCAAGATATCGATGAGCTAAAGCATTTGATCGATAAATGGGAAAAGAATAATGATTGATTGGCTAATAGAGCAGCTTTGGCCGTTAAGCTTAGCCATTGTCTGCGTATTGCTGTGTAGTAAGTTACTCCACAGTTTTTTAAGCGCTAAGTTTCAGTATACCTTGTGGCTATTAGTTCCACTTGTGCTCATCTTAAATAACTTACCAATTTCTAATAGCTTATCGTTAGAAACTGAGTTGCATCACTATGTAGTGTCAGTAAAAGCGCAATCTAAGTCATTAGATATTTATGGCTTTGTTAGCATGATTTGGCTACTTGGGTTTAGCTTAATGGCTTTTCTTGTCATCTACGAACACATTTCAATTGGTAAAAAGTTTAATAAAAATAAGCAATTTAGTCATAAAATAAACAGCCATTTACCAGTTTACTATAGCGATTCAGTGAATGGTCCTGTGCTTTTTGGCTTACTCAAACAGCGCCTTTTTATCCCCCGTGACTTTCATGCAAGCTACGATACTGAGCAAGCAAAGCTCATATATCAACATGAATGGGTTCATTACACGCGCCAAGACAACTGGAGCAATGCATTTGCCATCGCCTTACTACTTATATTTTGGTTTAACCCTCTTTGCTGGATCGGTTATAGCCAATACAGAAAACAACAAGAAGTTGCCTGTGATGCTGCAGTATTAGCTCACGCAAACAGAACACAGCGAATAGCATATTGTCGCGCTTTAATTGCATGTGTTTCTGACAACCATAACTCACTTTCTAGTTACAGTTACTACATGGAGAAAAGTACGATGAAACAACGTTTAAACACAATTCAAAAAATGCCAAAAGGCAATGTTATTGTAAATGTATTACTTAGCTTAGTACTATTTGCAGGACTCACCAGTGTAGCCTTTGCTAAATACGGCGAAGGCACTAAAGAATACAGCAAAGAAGAAGCACAACCTATTGTACGCATTGAGCCTGTATATCCTAAACAGGCCGCAGATCAGGGGATTGAAGGCTCGGTAGTATTAGGGTTTACTTTAACAGCAGATGGTCAAACAGATAACGTTAAAGTTATATCTGCTGAACCAAAAGGAATATTTGATCGCGAAGCAAAACGCGCATTAAAACAGTGGAAGTACACACCTACAAAAAACACTAACAAACAACACCTAGTACAATTAGACTTTGCTCTTTCGGAAGAATATAAATCAAAGGATTTAGTTGAACGTATCAAGGTAAGCTCACATTAATTCCCGAGAACTATTGCTTTGTAGCAGAAGCGATTGTTAAAAGGGCATCATATGATGCCCTTTTTTAGGTTTACCTTTTCTCAAAGTCGATACGATGCACTATTTCACCTGGTAACAAAGGCGTATTCTTTTGTTCAATATAGTCATTGTAACCTGCCCGATAATAAGGCGATAAAGGATGGCCGCTTTGCCCGCCAGGCAGAGTTAAAATCGCTTTTTTCTCTAACCCTGGTTGCACAAATAAACGCTGTGATGCGCCAAAACTAGTCCCTTGTACAGCTGGCATAAAACTGTCGCCAAATGCTGGTGTTTTAGGCATATCAAGCAACTTACTTAATAAAGGGATCTGTTCACTAAACGGGTGCTGTATATTAAGTTCGTTCACAGCTCCCCATGTTAATTGATTTAAAGATCCACTATCGCTTCCAGTGTGCTTATTGAGCAAGTCGCTTTTCATATTGATATATGTCGTGCTTAATAATTCTGGCCATGAAGCTACACTTGGCGGCAACCATTGATCAGTAAAACTACTTATTAATTGCCATGCTGCAGGTTCGAGATCGTTCTTAATTGGTGCTAATGTTAGCCCTTCTGCTCTTAATTGCGTTTCAATTGGGGAGAACAGTTTATTTATCAATGCCGAGCGATACCGTCTAACCAAGGTGTACCCTACAGAATCTGCACATGCGCATTCACCCCAATTTTCAACTAACTTGATATCTTGTGCATACTTTTCAGGCGATAAGTTGAGTACCTTAAGCAATAGCGCTTGCCATGGTTTTAAAAATATTGCTTGGTTATCAAGTTGAATTTGATAAAAGTCGTGTTCACTAAATTGTTCCTTTTCGAATAAGCGCTGCTGTATTTGTTTAGCGCGAGCACCTAAAGCGTATCCTCCGTTGCCAAAACGTTTATCCTGTTCAATACTCACTACTCTGCTATTTCCGCTCCATAAACGATTATTATCTGGATTTACCATAAAAGGAACGTCTACTGCATCGTATTGCCAATTGGCATCAAATACTTCAGGCTTAATTGCAATTTCAGTTGGCGTTGTGCGTGCAGGAATTGCGCCGGTTGCTTGCCATGCTGCATTACCCAAACTATCGGTGACTAACATGTTCTGTACCGGTATACCGATCGTTTTTGCAATCGATAATGCCTCTTCAACATTCGTTGCGCGCTCTAAGTTCATTAACTCCATGTCGACTGCGTAATCTTGATGAGCAACCCATTTCAGCGCATATTTCTTGCCTGCGATATGTTTTACCGGACCAAACTCACTTTTTTCAAGCGAATACATATATTCTTTATCTGGCGTGACTATGCGCTCATGAATTGTCTTCGTCTCTTGTGTTTCATCCAGTGCAATCCAATCTGCTGTATCGATATATGCATTTGTAAATCCCCAAGCGACATGACCATTTGTCCCAACAACAACAGCTGGTGCTCCAGGTAAGCTAACCCCTGTTATTTGATAGTTCTTATCGTTTTCAACATAGTTAAGCTGGGTGCGGTACCAAATAATCGGTACGGCTAACCCTAAATGCATGTCATCTGCTAATAATGCATTACCAGATTCAGTTAACCTACCAGTCACAGCCCAGTTATTACTGCCAATATCTTTAGGTTCATGAATTTCATGCGTTACATTAGTAAACAGCGATTTGTTAATCGATGGAATTGCATACTCAACCAATTCAAACTCTGAACCATCAAGCGCAGCTTGATATTGACTTGGTTGGGTTAAGAAGCCAACCATTTCACTGCCAAATTGTTCAGCAATATAAGTAAGAGTTAAATCGCGATTAAACGTTTTTGATTGTAAGTCGAGATACATACTGAAAATAACAAGCAAGCTGTCTTCAGGTAGCCATGGCTTACGGCTTGCACCTGTTAATAAGTATTCAAAGCTTGAGTAAGGTATATGACTTTGCGCCAAATTAACACCTTGCGCATAACGTTTAAGAATTTCCGTATGCTCTAGCGGTAGACTTTTAAGAATTTTTTTACTTCGCTTTCTAAATTGATGAAAGCGCATTTTTTTATCCAAACCTACCGCTGCTTTTCCAAATAATTCTGAAAGCTCACCAGCAGCGTTGCGACGCAGTAAGTCCATTTGAAAGAAACGATCTTGTCCATGCGCGTAGCCTAATGTAAACGCAGCATCTTTGCGTGATTTAGCATTGATCACAGCGTGGCCTAATGCGTCACGTTCCAAAGAAGTGTTACTTGATATATCAGAAACCTGCGTTTTACCCGATAACTCAGGTAAACTCAAAGTGAGTATGCCATAAACAATTGCTGTGGCGATTAATGCACCAATAATGAAGAATAATGAAAGCCATTTTATTATTTTTGTCATTTGCTTCCCTTTTTTAGCAGGACTTATTTAGTGTAACTAGGCAGTCAATTTTATAATCGCATAGTTATATGTTGTCCAGTTTAACACTCATCAATTAGTTAGCCAGCGCAAATCAGTTTAAAAAAACAGCAAAATAACTATACAAAAGACAGAAAATATTACTATACTGTTTAGCGTATACTGATTTTCATCTTTCCATTGTCTGATCTGCAAAAAGCTGGTTTTCTCCTCCAGCTTTTTTCTTGCCCAAAGAACAATAGCCAACGCTTAATAAAGACGATATTAAACCACTCGAACAATTAACTTCGATTGGTTTTGATATCGACCCACAAACCCGTCATATGATGAAAGGGCTAATTAATATGAATAATAAACACAGCATTATTATCGACCCAACAGTGATTTTTTCACCGCAAGAAGAAGCCGAGATAGCTTAGTTCAGGATTCAGGATTCAGGATTCAGGATTCAGGATTCAGGATTCAGGATTCAGGATTCAGGATTCAGGATTCAGGATTCAGGATTCAGGATTCAGGATTCAGCAACATTCTGAAGTCTGGCTGCTTAATTCTAAAACCTTTTAATGTCTAAAACGCAAAAAGCCCGCTCATTGAGCGGGCTTTTTAGTTAAGAGCATGGTGATGTTCAAGTGCTCACAGCGGTGGAGAGGCACATGGGCGTTCGCCCTATCTTTTCTGGAGTTAAAATGCAAAAAAGCCTCAACATAATGTTGAGGCTTTCTTTAATTAGGAGCTTGGCGATGTTCTACTTTCACATGGGCGAACCCACACTAT
>NZ_PQCB01000025.1:0-218 GCF_002964745.1 Pseudoalteromonas sp. T1lg24
GCTTTAAAAGCGTATGTTAGAACTTAACCTGTACGAGTGCCCACACAGATGATTGCTTAAATTTTTAAAGAACAGTGCAAACAACTTTGTGTTTGCCGCGACGCTTCGTCGCTGTTAGGGCTGCGTATGTTACGCTTTCCTAATTTTTTGTCAACACTTAATTTTGATTATTTTCTTTTTATTTTGAAAACGTTCAAAACTCAGTTTTACTTGACTCA
>NZ_PQCB01000026.1:0-220 GCF_002964745.1 Pseudoalteromonas sp. T1lg24
ACGCTTTTAAAGCGTAACAAAATTTAGACTTAATTGAACTGAGTGACCAACGGAAATAAACATAGTTTATTTCAGCACAGTCAATTCGATATCTTTTGATATCAAAATCAGAATTCATTGAGTCGGACGAAAGTCCAAAAACACTTTTAATTGAAGAGTTTGATCATGGCTCAGATTGAACGCTGGCGGCAGGCCTAACACATGCAAGTCGAGCGGTAAC
>NZ_PQCB01000027.1:0-421 GCF_002964745.1 Pseudoalteromonas sp. T1lg24
AAGCTGACAAACTTTAAATTAAGTACTTACTTAGTAAGTGCAATATTTAATTTAGAGTTCTCAAAATAAAGTAAAGAAAATATGCCGCATTAATTAATTTTAATGTTGGTATCTACTTTAGTATTCAATATTTAACTTCTGGCGGAGTTAAAAACTGTCTTTGACGATGCAAACCATTTTGGGTTGTATGGTTACAACGCCAAAGTGGTTTATAACCGGCAGAAGTTGAATAGCTCAAAAAGAGCAAAGTACTAAAGTAGAAACTTTACGAATTGAGATAAAAAGACAGTTTTCCAGATTTAGATTTAAGACAAGCTCTTAAGTCAACCAGATTTGCTTGGTGACTATAGCGTTTTGGAACCACCTGACCCCATGCCGAACTCAGAAGTGAAACGAAACAGCGTCGATGATAGTGTGGGTT
>NZ_PQCB01000028.1:0-411 GCF_002964745.1 Pseudoalteromonas sp. T1lg24
GCAGTGGGGAATATTGCACAATGGGCGCAAGCCTGATGCAGCCATGCCGCGTGTGTGAAGAAGGCCTTCGGGTTGTAAAGCACTTTCAGTTGTGAGGAAAGGTTAGTAGTTAATACCTGCTAGCTGTGACGTTAGCAACAGAAGAAGCACCGGCTAACTCCGTGCCAGCAGCCGCGGTAATACGGAGGGTGCGAGCGTTAATCGGAATTACTGGGCGTAAAGCGTACCTCTAGACGAAGGGGACAACATGGTGTTGTCACTAGGACTGGTTATTTTTACTCTTACCATACGAGCTTTAATGACTCACCCCACTCTTTTAAAACTAAGCTTAAAATTAAGTGGCGTCCCCTAGGGGATTCGAACCCCTGTTACCGCAGTGAAAGGGCGGTGTCCTAGGCCTCTAGACGAAGG
>NZ_PQCB01000029.1:0-287 GCF_002964745.1 Pseudoalteromonas sp. T1lg24
CATAACAGCAATGGCCAAGAGAAGTAATTAAGCGGTAAATCCAGTAACCACAAGGGCCAGCTTCATAAACGAAATGCAGAGTTGCATGAGTGTATTTTGACTCAAACTGACGAATGAGCTTCTTTATGGCTAATTTGGCTGAAGATATTCGTCCAAAGTGAATAGGTTGTGCGCCCCGATTATCTTCAATGTATGCTACTTCCACAAACTCTTTATGAGTATCTAAGCCAATGAAAAGTATGTTATGTTTAGTCATGCTAGCCTCCGCTATTTAGTTATTTGACAAA
>NZ_PQCB01000030.1:0-212 GCF_002964745.1 Pseudoalteromonas sp. T1lg24
CACCGCTGTGAGCACTTGAACATCACCATGCTCTTAACTAAAAAGCCCGCTCAATGAGCGGGCTTTTTGCGTTTTAGACATTAAAAGGTTTTAGAATTAAGCAGCCAGACTTCAGAATGTTGCTGAATCCTGAATCCTGAATCCTGAATCCTGAATCCTGAATCCTGAATCCTGAATCCTGAATCCTGAATCCTGAATCCTGAATCCTGAAT
>NZ_PQCB01000031.1:0-287 GCF_002964745.1 Pseudoalteromonas sp. T1lg24
TTTGTCAAATAACTAAATAGCGGAGGCTAGCATGACTAAACATAACATACTTTTCATTGGCTTAGATACTCATAAAGAGTTTGTGGAAGTGGCGTACATTGAAGACAGTCGCGGGGCACAACCTATTCACTTTGGACGAATATCTTCAGCCAAATTAGCCATAAAGAAGCTCATTCGTCAGTTTGAGTCAAAATATCCTCATGCAACTCTGCATTTCGTTTATGAAGCTGGCCCTTGTGGTTACTGGATTTACCGCTTAATTACTTCTCTTGGCCATTGCTGTTATG
>NZ_PQCB01000032.1:0-394 GCF_002964745.1 Pseudoalteromonas sp. T1lg24
CTTTTATCGCGGCGCTCGATGTGTGGCCTAGCTATCTAAGCGAATATCGAGCAACAATGAGAAAAGTGCGCTCAAAAGAACCGTTCGGCAGTGCTTGATTGGGTTTTCTACTGTGTTATCGGCTGACTCACATAGAATAACTATGCCACGCAGCCTCTGCCTTGTATAAAACCCAATCAAACTGCTGCAAAAATTTATTTTGAGAACTCTAAATTAAATATTGCACTTACTAAGTAAGTACTTAATTTAAAGTTTGTCAGCTTTCCAAATTTTTAAAGAGCAAATTAACTAAGCTATTGCTTAGCTAACAATCATCTGTGTGGACACTTCGAACAAAAAGTTCTAAATCGTATAAGGAGGTGATCCAGCCCCAGGTTCCCCTAGGGCTACCTTG